>CAXXKI010000021.1:0-180909 GCA_963667855.2 Phycisphaerae bacterium
GATTTTGCTTATTCAGATAAAGACATAGAGATGCTGGCTAAACAAATATCCCGTTTTGCTTTGGCTGCCTTAAAAAACTTATCAGACAACTCAGATTCGACGATTGACTAGCGAAGGAATTGAACAGATGGAACCTAAAGAACAAAGCATGCATGAAAAAAACACCAGGAGAGGTTCAGGTATCCCGTTGGGGAAATACGCGCCAGCGGCAATTATCGCCCTTGCGTTAATGGGCGTTTGCCTGGTAGCAATGATACCGGCAGACAAACCCGCCCTGCCCACTGTAGAGCAGCCGGCGGTGAACGTAAACGTGAAGAATATCCAAACCACCGACGTGATGGCAGACACTTTTGTATTAACCGCGGTAGTGGAGCCGGAGCGGGTAGTCAAGGTTTCCGCAGAAGTATCAGGGCGCATAGAGCGTTATGGTTGTATTCAAAACGGATCATCAGAAACGATTCCACTGGAAGAAGGTACCTATGTCTCCAAGGGAGACGCGATTCTTTTTTTGAACAGGGAACTCCTGCAAGCCCGTTTCGATCGGGCCCAGGCTCAGCTTGAATTCGATCAGACTGAATACAAAAGAATCGCCGCTCTATACAAAGAAGGCACGGCTTCCAAAACGGAATTCGACGACAAGAGAACCAAAAAAGACATAAGCATTGCAACCAGAAACGAAGCTGCGGAAGAACTTGAACGAACCACGGTAATAGCTCCGATCAGCGGAATTCTCAATACGTTGCCTATGGAGGTCGGCGAATACGCGTCCCCCGGTATGCAAGTGGCGGAAATAGTGGACATGACCAAAGCCAAGGTGGTGGTAAACGTGCCGGAAAAAGACGTTCACCATCTTAAAACCGGCGATAAGACGGAAGTGCTTGTACACAGCCCGCAGGAAACCACACTGATTGGCGAAATCACCTATATCAGCGAACTGTCGGACGAAAGCACGCGCACCACGCGAGTGGAGATAACCGTCGATAACGATAACCGGCAGTTACGCAGCGGGCAGATCGTGCGAGCAAAACTTACCCGCCGATTGCTCAATAACGTGATAATGGTTCCACTCAGCGCGGTAATTCCTCTGGAAAACGGTAAGGCCGTCTACGTGGTCGACAAGGAACAGAAAGCCGAACGTAAACTCGTCGAACTTGGCTTTTTCAAGGGTCGAAGTGTACGAATCCTCAGCGGTCTGAACGAGGGTGACCGATTGATAATTGCCGGTCATCGTTATGTCGGCCCGGGACAACCTGTGACTGTCATAGAGGAGAACTAATACCGTGATCCTCTCTGATGCTTCCATCAACAACAGAACCACTGTAGCTGTACTGACCTTTGTCATCATACTCTTCGGAGCTTACAGCTACATAGCTCTTCCCCGGGAGAATGAACCGGATGTACCCATTCCCTTCATTGTAGTAAGTACTCCATATGAAGGGGTTTCCCCGGAGGATATTGAAAGTTCGGTAACAATCAAGATGGAGAAGGAGTTGGCTGGTCTCAAGGGCCTGGACGAAATGACCTCCTCCAGTGTCGAAGGCGTGTCCATTATCCAGCTCAAGTTTTTCCCGGAAGTGAGTACTGACGATGCGATGCAGTACGTACGGGACAAGGTTGATCTGGCGAAAGCTGAAATACCCAACGATACGGAAGAACCGGTTATTACCGAAATAAGTTTCTCCGATTTTCCGATCATGATAATCAACGTATCGGGGCAGATATCTCCGGTACGGCTTAAGGCTATCGCGGATGATCTGGAAGAGGCGATTGAATCCGTACCGGGCGTACTCAACTGTGATGTGCTGGGAGCTCTGGAGCGGGAAATACGGCTGGAGATAGACCAGGACAAGGTGGCCGCCTATGGGCTGACTATCCCGGAGATTCTCAGTTTAATTCCATCGGAAAACGTAAACATATCGGCCGGTGGCCTGGAGATGGCGGACACCAAGCTGAATGTCCGCGTTCCGGCAGAGTTCGTCGAACCGGAGGATGTTAACGAACTTCTGATAGCCGTGCGCGACGGCAGATCGATCTACCTTACCGACGTTGCCCAGGTAAGTGACACGTTCAAGGACCGGTCGGAATTCGCCCGCCTGGACGGTGCGGACACGATAACCGTAACCGTACAGAAGCGAGCCGGGGAAAACATAATCTATATTTCCGACGCGGTGAAAGCGATCCTGGCCGAAGCACAAAAAAGAGTCCCCGCCACGGTCAGTTTCGACCTGGTAATGGACAAGTCGGAAGACACCCGAATGATGGTCAGCGATCTGGAGAACAACATGATCTCCGGGTTCATTCTGGTAGCGGCGGTGCTGCTCGTATTCCTGGGCTGGCGTTCGGCGCTTATTGTGGGATTCGCAATTCCCATGAGCATGCTCATGGCCGTCACCATTTTGTATGCCATGGGATACACGTTGAACATGGTGGTATTGTTCAGCCTTATCATGGCATTGGGCATGCTGGTGGATAACGCAATAGTAATTGTGGAAAACATCTACCGGCATTACGCATTGAGCGGTAACCGGATAGAGGCGGCGAAAACGGGAACGGCGGAAGTGGCCTGGCCTGTCATCGCCTCCACAGCCACAACTCTGGCGGCATTTGCCCCCCTGCTTTTCTGGACGGAGATTCTAGGCGAGTTCATGAAGTACCTGCCGATCACGCTGATAATCACGCTTTCCTGCTCACTTTTTGTGGGCTTGGTGATAAACCCGACATTGAGTTCCGTGTTCGTCCGCGTACAGGCCAAGCATCAGGACACGAGCAAAGAAAGTTGGTTTATTTCAATATACCGGGCCTTCCTGACCCTGGCACTGAAGTACCGGTTTACTACGCAGACGGTCGTCCTGTTACTGTTAGTGGGATTGGGAATATTTTATGGCAAGATGGGGCACGGCGTGGAATTCCTGCCGGATCTCGACCCCAAGCGGGCGGTTATCGACATCAGGTGCCCCCAGGGAACGAGTATCGACGAAACTGATCGGTTAGCCAAGGTGATAGAAGACAGATTGCCCCCCTACGCGGAAGATCTGGAACACGTAGTGGCAGCGGTAGGATCGGCCGGCGGCGGCGATCCCATGAGCGGCAGCAGTGGCGGCGGTGGACATTTGGGGAATATCACATTGACTTTCCAGAAATACGCCGTGCGCAAGCGCCCTTCGGCCGAAGCGATTGCGAAAATACGCAATGACCTGGCAGATATCGCAGGCGCGGAGATAAAGGTGGAAAAGGAGCAGGAAGGTCCACCAACAGGAGCCGCGGTCACCATACGACTCGCCGGTGAGGATTTCAAAGTACTGGAAGATATAAGCGAACAAGCGAAAAACGCGATAAGTAATGTTCCCGGACTGGTAAACCTGCGAAGCGATCACGAAGCAGCTCGTCCCGAACTCGCTTTCATAGTAGACAGGCGGCGGGCAATGCTCCTGGGCGTGAATACGGCCACCGTGGGTAATTTCCTCAAGACTTCCGTATTCGGAAGCGAAGTGGGTAAATATAGGCAGTACAACGACGAATACGACATTACCGTCCGATTGCCGCTTTCCCAACGAGAAAACGTGGACGACCTGCTACGCCTGAGAGTACCTAACGCGGTCGGAAACGCGGTCCCACTGAGTTCTCTGGGCGAATTCACGTATGCCGGCGGTTACGGTACCATCAGGCGAGTGGATCAGAAAAGAGTCATCACCCTGACCGGAGACGCCGAGGGAAGGTTGAGTACGGAAGTTCTGGCGGACGTTCAGGGAGTTTTAGCCGATTTGGAAATACCTGCCGATTACACGCTTACTTACGCGGGAGAAAAGGAAGAGCAGGATAAGGCGCAGAGACTTTCTCTCCAAGGCCTTTGTGGTGGCATTGGTATTAATTGTGCTGATCCTGGTCGCCCAGTTCAACGCCATAACCGTACCATTGATAATCATCAGCACGGTAATTCTATCCATGATCGGCGTTCTGGCGGGCCTGCTTATATGCAATATGCCGTTCGGAATAATCATGACCGGCATCGGAGTAATCAGCCTGGCAGGCTGGTCGTGGTCAATAACGCTATTGTGCTGATCGACTATACGAGAATCCTGCAGGAACGAGGCATGGACCTGATCTCCGCGGCTATCGAAGCGGGAGTCACCAGGCTCCGCCCGGTGCTGCTGACGGCAACCACCACGATCCTGGGCCTGATTCCCATGGCGATAGGAGTAAGCTACGATTTCCACGTAATGGAGTGGGCGACAAGGAGTGAAACCGGCCAATGGTGGCGAAGCATGGCCATCGCCCTGATTTTCGGGTTGGCATTTGCCACGGTTCTGACCCTGGTGGTTTTGCCCACCCTTTATGTAAGCGTTACGCGGATAGCCAACAAATTCGCGTTGAAAGACTAATGGCACCTGCCGGCGGCTTGCCCTGACCCTCCTCGGCCGCCGGCAGGTTTTGGGATAAATAAAAGCAGGCTGAACCAAACGGTTCGGCCTGCTTTTTAAAAGTTCATCCAACTAAAACGTACGTTGTTTCAAAGCTAACCGTGCATTGGTAACGTATTTTAGTTTATCCGCCGAAGGCTGACCGAAGACGGACCAGAGGCGGATCGTTGAAAAACACTACAGAGTCGAGAATGGTGAAACCGAGCCCGGCCGCTCCAGGCGGACGGCCGGCATATGGTAGCCGCTGGTGAAATTCGCCGAAGGCGGATGTAACCGGCGGAAAAGATTCGTCTCCTCAAAACTAAGCCCCGCAGCCTTTGGTCCGCCCCGGGCGGACCAAAGGCTGCGGGCCGATATAAACATCCGCACGCCGATCACCTTACAAATATACGCAATATCGTATTTTTACGTACAAATATGCCACCCTTCCATGTCGGTTTTCCGTATTATGGATGATTCCACTACCCGCAAGTACGTTTCATGCTTAGTACCAGACCGCAGGCGAGCATTGCGATCAGGGCGGAAGGTTCGGGAACGGAAACCCAGTCTACCATCCGCTGCATATAGCGATCCGAGCCGGGGGAATAAGCTCCTATGGCGGTTAACCCGGTTTCGAAAACAACCCTGCCTGAGCCGTACTCGCCTGCAGCCAGAGCGACGTAATCATGATTGGAGGTCTGAACGGCCAACACATCCAGTGCAGATGAAATGTCATTGGCTAAAACCAGATCCATATTCTGGCAGATATCATCGGCAGTCAATCCTGCAGTAAGCGGGTGAGCAGCTCCGAGCGGGGTTAATTCAACGTTTCTTTGCGGATCGGGACCGGAATGAGAACCTTCATACCCATCAGACCAGACCGACACCTCCAACCCGGGAGGCATGATTTCCACCGAGCCGACCTGGTTCGGCTGTTCCACAATAAGGCCATTCCCCTGGTAAACCCAATCAGCAATAAGGTTTTTCCGGTCAACCAGTCCCCAAGCCGCCCCGTAGTGGACAAACAGGGTATCGACAGAAGCCAGCGAACCGGCGGTTACATCTCCCGCGTCATCCCAATGAACCGCGTTATATCCCAGGCCGTTCAACCTGTCTGCCGCGTTACCCGCGTGCGCCCCACCATATACAGCTATAAGACCAGCACTTGCCTGAGAAGCAAAAACGGCCCCAAACAACACTACGATCACACTTGAAACCAGCCGATGATTCATCTCTCTCTCCCGGAAAAGGCAAACCACTGCGATAATTGAACAGAACTGAGTCCTTGAAAAACTTTCACCCCGCGCGTTTGAACAATCGCAGGATTAAGCACAGACTCTCAAACTATCATGTCAGGTTTTCGGTAATATCAGGCGAGGTCTCTCTCTACTCGCACATTCTCTCCCAAAACTTACCCCAATATTGACGAAAGCACATAGCGAATTCAAGGGTTAATTACGATTCGCCGGAAGAAATAAAGGGAATAATACTCCCACAGTTTGAAGTCCCCCACATGGCAAGTCAGTATCGCACAGCCAAGAATGGGTAAAGTCATCCCAAAGTTTCTTAGCGCTGCTTCAGGTGTTGAGAACGGGTGTTCAGCGGGTAAGGAACTGACAAGTCAGCACCACTAAAGCACCCATTATGAAACCGAAACACGAATCCATCATTAACCGTTCGAAGTTGACAAACCAATAACAGAGCCTATCCGCGAAACCAACCGCCCACAACAGAACATAACCACATGCAAACACTTAAGTTACAGCTATCAGCAGCAAGGTAATCAACCCCGTTCCGACAAGAAGCCCGAAAACCGGAATGATTCTGATGTGTACAATCGAAGCAAGAACACCTGGCCTGCTCGGATCGTGTTGAAATGGGCACAAAAAAAAGTCACCCACCCCCCACCTACAGCCCATCGTCATCTGGAATTAGTACTATCATTGCTTAGAAGCAAGCAATCTTATTGTCGGGCAATACACATACGATAGTAATGTGTGAAGCCAGAAGTATCGGGAATGCACTTTACGGGGAATCGTAGCTTGCTTTACCCGCGGTATATCGCTTGACTTGAGTGGTTCAACGGTCACAATCGCATGGTGCTTTTGGAGTAACCGGACAGCTAAGGAGGACAAAGGTGTCTAAACGAGTATTAATCATCGATGATGAACCGGAAATTCGTAGAAATCTCACCTTCGGCCTGGCCCAGGAAGGTTTCACCTGCACCGCATGCCCGGACGGGATTTCAGCGATTCATGAATTACACAACTCAAGAGAAAAGGGGGAGGGTTACGATTACCTCATCACCGATATTTTCATGCCCGATATCGACGGCTTGAAGATCCTCAAAGTGATGAAAAGCGAATTTCCCGAACTTCCGATTCTGGTTATTACCGGATTCGGTAACGAAGATCTGGAGCAAACCGCCCTTTCTGAGCTGAACACAGGTTTCCTGGACAAACCGTTTGAAATTTCAGAACTGGTGGAAGCTTTGAACAAGCTGACACCATCGGGAACAACGGCCGACCACAAGACAAAAAGCGAAGCGGAAAAAGGCGGGGACATCAAAGAGTCGCTCAGCACCTACATCACTCTCCGCGTAACCGATCCGTCGTGTGACATCGAGGCGTATCGCACACTGTACAACATGCCGGGGGTGGCTTCCTGCGACGCGGTTCACGGCGACGTGGATATCATTCTGCTGGTACAAGCTTCAAGCCAGGAGGAGCTGAACAAAGTATGCGACCAGGTGAAAGCGGTACAAGGTGTGGAGCCGGTTTCGCTGTCCGCGGTTGAAAGACCCAAGCTGGACCGCGACGTGGCCGAATTCATCGGCATATATGAAAAAGCGGTGAAAGAGGGTGCCCAGAACAAACTGCCCAAGATAAGGGGGACCAAGAGCTACGTAATCGTCGACATAGACAAAAACGCCATCCAGCAGGTATTCACCACCCTGTTCTTTTTGGATGAGATTTTCTTCTGCGATGTTGTTGATGACGGAAGCAAACTGATTGGAATCATTTCCGAAAGCGGCGCTTTTGGAAAAACTCCTAGAATCATAGAGAAGCTGTCCTTGATAGACGGAGTATTGAGAGTCAAAGACGCGAAAATTATCAATCTGATCGATGCCTAGTAGTACCTGGTTGAATATACGAAGTAAGCGGCCAGGCCGAGATCCGTGGCGATGGATCACGGAGGTGGTCGGGCTTTGAATTAGGACTATTCGTACGGAAAGAAAATCAATGGAAACAAAGGAAGCCGATTTCACCTACCGTCTCTGGCGTTATGACGGCGCCCAGGGAGAGTTGATCCCCCTCCTGCAATCGGCACAAGAGCATTTCGGTTACATCCCCAGGCGGGCGATCAAGTACATCTCCGGGGTAACCAACACACCGGAGTCTACGATTTACGGGGTTATAACGTTCTACAGCCAGTTCAGACTGCAACCAATGGGTAAATACCAAATCCGGTTATGTGCAGGCACCGCCTGCCACGTGGCCGGCGCTCCCACCCTGCTGGACACCCTGCGGGACGAACTGGGCGTGGAGGAAGACGGTACGACTGAAGACGGGCTGTTCACGCTGTTTACGGTCGCGTGCCTCGGTTGCTGCTCGTTGGCTCCTGCAATAATGATCAATAATGATACATTTGGGCGAGTAACACCGGCCGAGGCGAGAAAAATCATTCGCAAAATCCGCCGTGAAGAGAACAAGAAAACTCCAGTAGAGGGCAAAGTCGCGTAGCTGTTGGATGATTATTCGCCTGGGCAGGCAATGTCAACGTAATCGCCCGACCAGCGGGGATAACCAGTCAAACCAACGGTACGGCACTAAAATCAACGTAGAATGGTGATTTGCTTTTTACTTTTATAGAAACGCGAAGGTAACCGGCAGAAGGTCAAAACAGACCTTTGATCAAACGGAGAAACCAATGGCGAAGATATTGGTCGGTATGAGCACCTGTGGTCTGTCGGCCGGGGCGCGAAGTGTTTACGAGGAACTGGAAAAGCTCCTTGCTGATGATACGAAACACGAGTTGGGCTATACCGGTTGCATTGGCATGTGTTACCGGGAACCCCTGGTGGAAATTAAAGATAACGGCAGTCGAATCATCTACGGCGACATGGACGCCAAACGCGCCGGCGAGATCTTTGAAAAGCATCTCCAGGGCGGCGAAGTCATCGAAGACTACGTGGTGTATACGGAAGATCCCTCCGGCAAAATCGGCGGTAAGGAGGGCCCGTTCCTGGCCCAGCAGAGTAGAATCGTTCTGCGCAACTGCGGTATCATCAATCCTGAATCGATCGACGAGTATATCGATAAAGGCGGGTATAAAGCCGTTCGGGCAGCGTTGACCGAGCTGACACCGACGCAGATCATAGAAAAGGTGAAAGACTCCGGCTTGCGCGGGCGAGGAGGGGCGGGTTTCCCCACCGGTATGAAATGGTCTTTCGCCGCGGGTTACGAAGCAGATCAGAAATACGTGGTGTGCAATGCTGACGAGGGTGACCCGGGCGCGTTCATGGATCGTTCGGTTCTGGAAGGTGACCCCCACGCGGTGCTGGAAGGGATGATCATCTGCGGAAAGGCGATAGGTGCATCTTTTGGTTACATCTACTGCCGGGCGGAATATCCGCTGGCAATTAAACGGTTGCAGATCGCGCTTAACGCGGCAAGAGAAAAAGGGTTCCTGGGCAAAAACATCCTGGGCAGCGGGTTTGACTTCGAAATGAAGATCAAGCAGGGAGCGGGAGCCTTCGTCTGCGGCGAGGAAACGGCTCTATTCGCTTCCATTGAAGGCGAACGGGGCATGCCGAGGATCCGCCCCCCCTTCCCCGCCGAAAAAGGCGTTTGGGCTAAACCTACCAATAACAATAACGTCGAGACGTACGCCAATATTCCGTGGATTATCGTTAACGGTCCTGAAGAGTATCGTAAATTCGGCACGGAAAAGTCGCCGGGGACAAAGGTTTTCGCCCTGGCGGGCAAGGTGGTTAACGGCGGGCTGGCCGAAGTACCCATGGGTACCACTATTGAGAAGCTGGTGTTCGAAATCGGCGGCGGAATCAAGAACGGCCGGCAATTCAAGGCGGTGCAGATGGGTGGACCGTCTGGTGGCTGTATTCCCGACAAGCTCAAAGACACGCCGGTTGATTTCGAGAATATCTCAAAGACCGGCGCGATCATGGGTTCGGGCGGAATGGTAGTTCTGGACGATACCACCTGCATGGTGGACATCGCCCGCTTCTTCCTTGACTTCACCCAGAAGGAATCGTGCGGGAAATGCACCTTCTGCCGAATCGGCACCAAGCGCATGCTGGAAACCCTGGAAAGCATAGTAGCGGGCGAAGGCAAGCCGGGCGACGAGGAAAAACTGGTATACCTGGCCAACCAGATCAAGCAGGCGAGCCTTTGCGGTTTAGGCCAATCGGCTCCAAACCCGGTATTGACCACAATCAAGTATTACCAGAACGAATACGACGCACACTTGAAAGACAGGAAATGCCCGGCGGGCAACTGCTCGGCACTGGTATCGTTCATAATCAATCCCGACAAGTGTACGGGCTGCACGCTGTGCGTTAAGAACTGCCCGGTGGAAGCTATTACCGGCGAGCGTAAAAAGCCCCACGTAATCGACGATGAGAAATGTGTTAAATGCGGGAAATGCATAACCTCCTGCAACTTCGACGCCATCTACAAGGCCTAGGAAGCTTCAGATGAACAAGGTAGCTATAGAGATAAACGGAAAGCCGGTCGAAGCCAGAGCGGGCCAGACCATTCTCGAGGTAGTGGAGGAACAGAAGCTCGATTCTATCCCCACTCTCTGCCATTCTCCTGAGCTCAAGCCTTACGGTTCGTGCTTCGTGTGCGTGGTGGAAGTTGAAGGTCGCCCCAACCTGGTCCCCTCCTGCGCAACCAGGGTGGCGGAAGGAATGAAGATTTCAACCAATAACCCGCGGGTGAAGGAATCAAGGAAAACGGCACTTGAGCTGCTTCTTTCCAACCATTACGCTGATTGCGTTTCCCCCTGTAAGCAAGGGTGCCCCGCGGGTGTAGACGCCCAGGGTTACATCGCCCTGGCGGCGATGGGCGAACACCGCAAAGCGGTGGACCTGGTCAGGGAAGCCAACCCCCTGCCGGCCACCTGCGGTCGAATCTGTGTGCGCAAGTGCGAAGTGGTCTGCCGGCGGGAAGACGTCGAAGACCCGGTAGCGATAAACTACGTCAAGCGCTACGTAACCGATGAACCTGACGCTTATGCGGGCACTCCGGAACGTGAAGAGTCAAAAGGCAAGACGGTGGGAATAATCGGTGGCGGCCCGGCCGGTCTTACCGCCGGCTGGTTCCTGGGCAGAAAAGGCTACGACGTCACCATATACGAAAACATGCCGGCCGCGGGCGGCATGCTTCGCTATGGAATACCGGAATACCGGTTACCCAAGGCGGAACTGGACAAGGAAATCGAGTATATAACCCGGGCGGGTGTGGATATACGATGCAACGTCAACGTCCCCAGGGATTTCACTATCGACGAATTAATGAGAAAGCACAATTCAGTTTTCGTCGCTGTCGGAGCCTGGGGCGGCAAGCCAATGCGCGTCGAAGGCGAGTTTGAAACCGAGGGCGTGCTTTCTGGCGTGGAATATCTTATCGAAAAGGCCCAAAGGCCTGAACCGATATCAGGTACGGTGATCGTTGTCGGCGGCGGGAACACGGCCATGGACGTCGCTCGGACCTCCTGGCGACTCGGCGCGGACAAGGTGATCCTTCTCTACCGGCGAACCAAGGCGGAAATGCCCGCAGATAAGCTGGAAATAGAGGACTGCATAAAAGAAGGTATCGAGATCCTGGAGCTGGCCGCCCCGGTGGGTATCGTCAAGGAAGGCAACAAGCTCAAAGCACTTACATGTATCCGCATGAAGTTGGGAGAACCAGATTCCTCCGGCCGGCGACGCCCGGTCCCCAGCGAAGGCAGCGAGTTTGACCTGCCCTGCGATTACGCGATTTCAGCGATCGGTCAGAATCCGCTGGTCGACGAAATGCTCAAGGATATCAAGAACAAGCCGGCCATGTCCAAATGGTCGACCTTTGAAATCGACCAGGAAACAACGGCAACCAATATTTCCGGTTTGTTCGCCGGTGGCGACGCGGCCGATGACGGCCCGACCGTGGTGATTGACGCCATTCGTGACGGCCAGCGTGCGGCGAAAGCGATCCATTCGCACCTTTCCGGCGAACCGTTGCCGAAGAAACCCTTCGTGGTCAATAAATCTTTCTGGGCAAAACCAGGGAAGCAGGAGCTTGGGGATATCCCTGCCAGTCCGCGACTGCACATGCACGAAATCGACGTCGAACAGCGCAAGGGCAGTTTCAAAGAGGTAGCTACAGGTTTTGAATTTGAAGATGTCGCCCACGAAGCCGAGCGATGCCTCTCCTGCGGCTGTGTCGCCTACGACTGGTGCAAGCTGCGGCTCTACGCCGAAGAATACGACGTGGACATGGAGAAGTTCAAAGGCTATGCCCGTAAACACAAGATAAACGACAAGCATCCCTACCTGGTGTACGATCCCAACAAGTGCGTATTATGTTCCCGTTGTATCCGTACCTGCGAGCGGGTGCTGCCGGTCAGCGCGTTGGGTTTAATCAACCGGGGCTTCCAGACGGAGATGCAGCCCGCTATGCAGGATCCGCTGATCGAGACCAGTTGTATTGCCTGCGGTAACTGCGTCGACGCCTGCCCCACCGGCGCCCTGACGGTCAAATACGCCTTTCCGGGCAGAGCCTGTATTTCCCATGAAGAAACGAAGACTTATTGCGGCATGTGCTCCGTAGGGTGTGAAGTGAAGGTCAATAACTTCAGCGATGACCGGTACTTCATCGAATCTTCGGGAAAACCCGGTAAGGATCTTTGCTTTAACGGGCGATTTGCCAATAACCTGTTCATCAACCGCAAGCGATTG
This sequence comes from Phycisphaerae bacterium, assembly GCA_963667855.2. Classification (GTDB taxonomy): domain Bacteria; phylum Planctomycetota; class Phycisphaerae; order UBA1845; family UBA1845. The sequence goes on from CAXXKI010000021.1 coordinate 12,358, forward strand.
CTGCATCCGGTTCTGCGGGAAGGAATCACGCATAACGAAGTTTCGTACAAGGACGCTTACGAAAATGTCGCGGACGGATTGAAGAAAGCCGTAAAAGAGTACGGTCCCGAATCGGTCGCGGTACTCGTTTCTCCCGAGCTTTCCAACGAGGAACTGTACCTGGCTTCTCGTATAGCCCGTGAAGGATTGGGAACAAACAATATCGCCTCATTGTCGCTGCTGACTGCGGGAATGTCTTCCGGAGCAATTGACGCGACCCTGGGCTTTACCGCATCGACGGCCGGCGCGGATGTCCTTGATGACTGCGACCTGGTATTCTGCAACAACACGGATACCCAGGCGGAACAACTGGTGCTCAGCATAGGGATTCAGAAAGCGGCCAAGTCCGGTGCAAAGCTTATCCTTTCGAAATCGTCGGAAGACACGCTGGACGTGATGGCCGACGTCAGCCTGGACCCCATGCGGGGCCGGGGAACAATCCTTATCAACGGTATTATCCAGTTACTGATTGAAGAGGGTTATTTCGACCGGTCCAAAATCGAGAAAATGCCAGGTGGTAGTGGATTTCTCCAGGATGAGCAGGACTACTCATTGTCTGCCACAGCTGACAAATCAGGTGTGGATCAGGAAAAGATCAAGAAAGCGGCGGCCCTGCTAAAGCAGGCGAAGAAGGTTGTCTTTGTGCATGCTCCTGATCGGGCTCGCGATCAGGCCCCTGGAGACCTGCACGCGATTTCCAACTTCGTACTCCTGTTGCGAGCGGCCGGAGTTGAAGCGAACCTGCTTCTTTCGTACCAGGCCAGCAACGCGGCCGGTATCGAAGTTTCCGGCGCCGACCCGGCGTTTTTGCCGGGTAGAGCTTTATCCAACGGACTGCCCGGGGCAAAACGCCGGCGCGAGCTGGTGGCGGCATTTACGGAAGGCAAGATCAAGGCGGCGCTGGTCATTGGAGAAGATCCCATGCGGCACGACCGGACAGCGGCCCTGTTCGGCTCCGTGGATTACCTGGCCGCCTGCGACTGGGCGGAAACGGAAACCACTTTATTTGCCAATGCAGCTATTCCCATAACCACGTACCTGGAGAGTGAAGGAACCAGGATCAACTTTGAAGGAAAGGCCACGAAATTCAAAGCGGCGGTCGGGGCTCCCAACGGGATCAAGACCTGGCACGTACTCAAGAACATCGCCGATTCGCTGGGCGTAGACACTCCCGGTGTTTTCGCGACGATTTCCGCCGACCTGGAGAAATCAGCAAGTAAGAACCTGGGCGAACTGCTCCCGTTCTACTGGAATACGGGACAAACCAGAAACTGGGACGGCAAAGGAACGCTGACGGTAGCCGACGCGACGGCCTCCTCATTCCCCGCCGTTCCCGCGCTAACACCTTGCGCCCGGTACAAAAATGAGGTTCAGGAGATCGGCATAGCCAACTACAGTGTAAGCTCAAAAGGAGCTCACGGACGGCAGGCTATTCCGTAAAAAAACGCAGGTCCAAATTCATTAAACCGAAAACTCCGCGGCGAACTTGTCGCCGCGGAGTTTTTTCATATCATTGCCGGCGATAATCGTTTTCTCTCAAACCCGCTCATTCCACACTTGGCCCTTTATGAAAAATGTACTCAACGGGATTCCCCCTTTTTCAGTTACTATGCGGTAAAATAACCATATCATACCCCTTTTCGGAGTGTGCTTTCTCGTGCCCTTTCGCCCCATTATCCCGGCCGTCAAAACCTCGCGAATACAAAACCGGCTTACCGTTTTTTAACTTGTAGATGAATTCGCCACCGTCTTTTGAATACGGGTCGTTTTTGGCAAAAGCGATTTTACTGCGTCCAAGATCCTCCAATGATTCAGGCCAACTACCCTTTCGCAGTTCATGCCGATAGATGCTGACGGCCAGTATCGTACCGCGTCGCATCGTTTCATACTTTTGGCACAACAGGTATATACGATCCGTACTCGAAAGCATGTTTTTCAGTAATACGTTTTTTTCCGTCTGTACTTGAGATTCCTCAGTAATAGATTTAATTTTCTCGTACGCATCAATAGATGGTTCCAGACCAGCACATTCTATCGACCGGCGATAGTAATTTTCAGCTATCCTTGCTGTTTCTTCCGGAGAGATCGTGTTGATACCGGGAGGAAGCATCTGCGTTCGGGAGAATTCGCTGGAGAATTTTCCACCGGGAAACAACCGTTGCAGAATATCGTATATAGCCATAAGTTCGTAACGGCAGGCTTCGTCCAGACGCAGTCTCTCTGTTTTCTCAAGAAGCAGATCCCGAGCATCGCGAGACGATCTCTTGTCGAAAACTCCGGCCTCCAATCCCGCGTTTATCGCGATATAAACGTTTTGCCTTATGCGGGCCGCTCCGAGCATTGGCACAAAACCAAAACCACTCTCCATGTGATTGGCATTGTTCAGGCATGTTTCCCATGCTTTCAGAAGTACCTGCGCTTCCGGCTTTCCGCCATTAGAAATACACCAGCTATCAGCCAGAACGAGGCTGCTGTAGTGACGAGATGACCCGCCGGCAAACAAGACGCCGAAGATAAGCCCTCCCTTTTTATCGGGGTTAAGTTCCCATTGAAACCGAGGCTGAGCGGCGGCGGCGATGAACGCCTTCATCTTGTTCCTTGACGATTTAATAAACGCGGCCAACTCCGGGTAATCGTCGGCGGTCCAGGGGCCACGCATGGCCGCTTTCAACTGCTTCTGAACCTTCTCGGATGGTTCTTCGTAATCACCTACGGCAGCGTAGAGCGTATCACCGCTTTTGATATTTTGCGATGGTGTGTGTTCGCGATACCAATCCACATAGTCTATCGGGGCGTTAAAGTTCGGCGAAGGTGGCATTTCGATACTATTGGCATTTTCAGAAGCAAACGATAACGAACAAGCCATTGAAACCAGGGTTATAACGCTTACCGTTAAAATTAACCTGTTTGAATCCCGCTTTTTCATAATCAACCCCTTGTTTTTACCTAAATCAGTTATGGATTTATTCACCTGTTTTCAATCACATGTCTTCTATTGGCAAGGAAAAATAACAATATCATATCCCTGCTTACTATGAGCACGTTTGTCGTGAATACCACCATTGTCCTTGCCGTCATATCCCACGGAGTATAGAACCGGCTCACCGCTATCCAACTTATAAACGAAGTCACAACCGGAATACGGATCTTTCCTGATAGAAATCAAGTCGGCATCATTCAACTCCGAAAAAGCAACAGGCCATCGCCCTTCCCGTTTTTGAAAATGGCTAATGGCCAGAGCCAGGATCGTACCCCTGCGCAAAGTTTCATCATAAATCGCCAGTTCGTACATACGAAGCAGACTGGGCATATACAGCGAAAGAATGTAGTCCTTTTTCTTAATACTCTCCCTCTCGCGATCGAGCTTCACTATTTCCTCACGCCCGGCCAGGGATAACTCTCGCGAAGCGATAGCTACGAGCGAACTATAGTACTCGCCGGCTTTAGCTGCTGTTATTTTCGGGGGAGATAGAAAGATACCGTGCGAAGGCAGGTACTCGCTCTGCCCGAGCTTTTTCACCGCAGCATCAGAAAACTTGCCATCAGGATATATCCGCTGCAGCAGATCATACAAAAACATGAGTTCAGAACGGCAGGCCTCATCAATGGCGGCTGTCTTTGTTTTGCTTCTAACCAGTTCCTGTACGCGCCTTATGTTGGTTTCGTCCAGAATACCAAGGCTCAATGCTTTATGCACTGACAAATATACATAGCCCCTTATGCTCATCGCAGTCAGGCAGGTAGTTGTCCCAAAACGTTTTTCAAGATGATTGGCACAGTTCAGGCACGCCTCCCATGTGTCGAGAAGTAAATCAGGTACGGGAGTTTGTTCGCCATTTTCGACGCACCAGCCCTTCGCCAGTAAGGTTTTATAATAATGGCGAAACGTCCACGTTTCCGGCTTCGGTATCGTAAAAAAACCAGACTGATCGACGATTGACAAATCCCACCTTACCACCGGCTCTTTTGTTGCTTCCCGCAAGGAACGCAAGTGACCATCGACTGATCCAATATACTTTGCCAGTTCCGGAAAATCGCTTTTTACCCACGGGCCGCCAGCCGCTGTAGCCAGTTGCCGGGAAATCATCTTGTCCGGTTTTTCCATGGCATTAAGCGGGGAATATAACTTATCTCCCAGGGGCGCCCCGGAGGGATAATTGCGATTAATATACCAGGCCTTGTAATCAACAGGACTTTTAAAATCGGGCGGTGGTGGCAGGCAGGTTTTCTGATTATTGCGATCATCGTCAACGTGTGCAGGCCTCAACGCGACCTCACCAACTGCGAGGTTTGACAGGAAAAACGAATTGATTAGAAGATGCACCGCCATACGAGACAGGTTCATGAGCGATTTCCCTTTATAATAATTTGAAAACGGTCTATCCGGCTATTATGTGTAATTTCATAATCCAACACCAAGTTGATTTTCAAGGGATTTTTATAATCACGACGACAATCCCAACCGCCGTTCTAAAGCATTGAAAAACGGCACCTAACTGAGGAGCAGATTGGATTGGAAATCTTCCTGATGTTCAATTGCATACAGGTTCAGTTGAACAATCAGATGATCGTTATCTTCATAGAAGGTTTTATCTAACCAACCAAACTCATCGTCCTGTTTGGATTTCATACGCGACAATTGCTTTATCCGTTTCTGTCGATCTGACGAAGGACCATCTTTTCCAAACATATCTATGGCATGTTGCATCAAAGTCGCAGTATGCGGAGCATTGATGGCTTTCAATGCCTCCATGGCAATCGACACGTAATCCCCCGTAGAGTTGAAAAAATATTGACTTAACCCTCCGTTTTCAACTTCTCCCTTTAAGCCATATATACAACTGACATACTTCTGAGCCTTAGTAAGCTTGTCGAATCCAACTTTCCGCTCCAACCCAAACACGACTTCAAGTGGATCAGCAAGACCGTGAAAAACACATAGAGCAAGAGACGCATCATCGCGAACGCGACTTTCTTCAGAGTCAATAAAACTTCGAATTACCCCTTCGGCATTTCTGTCCTTTGTGTGTCCCAAAGCTATGAGTACTTGTCCAAGACAGAATGAAACAGGAGGTTCGTTACACTTGTCTCGATATTCATCGATTAGCGGATTAAGCCACTCTTTCGGTATTGACACCTGCGACTCGTTAAGGGCTTTTAATATCCCCGCAAGCGCTTTGTTGTCCGGCTTGAAAAACCGTTTATCCAACATTATTTTTATTGCTCTTTCGGAATCGAGAGACATTAAGCACCTGGCAGTTCTATGGAAACCATGCCGGTCGCTATCAAAAAGACGAACGACAGGTTCAAAAACCGCATCAAAAAAACCACTTTCTCCCGCACCGCCTTCGATAGCTCGCTCTATCCCCATCCTGGCGTAGCTGCGAACAAAACCATCCTCGTCCTCCAGAGCTTTCAATACGCCGGGGATACAACCTGTAGTGGCAATACTTCCCAGCAACAAAGCCGCTTCTTTACGAATTTCCTTATCTTCCCGTTCAATCAAGCTGGTAGCCACCCCCACAGCATCCGATGGTTTGATAGCCTGAAGTATGTGAAAAACACGATGTAACGCGGTAGGTGTGGAAAACTCAGCCAATTTTGTACTCGCATATATGGGATTCTCAAGGGCGTGCAGAAGAGCCGGCACCGCTTGTTGACCTGTGAGCTTTAAACGCTCTAAAGCGAAATTCTCATCCACGGGGTTTAAGAGTTGCCTTACCCAATCTTCAATCATTGAATCGTCGACATTATCTGGAACAGTAACATTCTGGCGATCCCGAAATCGCCTGGCACTGGCTATTCCATCCGGGCCGGTTATATACTCGCGAAAACTCTGATTATCCTTTCCACTCCTCCTGCGGAACGCCCAGAATAAAACCGCAACGACAACAATAACCAATAGATATGAAATCGGATCACCCACTAATCGATCTCCAAAACAAAAACGCGTTGATAGCCTTTGGGAGGCACGTATAACCACATAATCTTATTTTATACCGCACCGATTACGATTCAGCATAACCATTACGCAAAATCGATCAATACCTAATAGGATTGTAGAATTTCGTCGATTTCCTCGTGAGAAATCTCCAGTTCGCTGGCGGCCTTGGCTTTATCACCGCCCACGTATTGAATTGTTTTTTCCACGTAATCGCGAATAACGTCTTCGAGCGGACGCGGCTGGAAGCTCATCAGGCTTGCCCGGCCTGAAGTGAGAATATCCCGCATGTAATGAGCCAGCGACTCTATTCCCACCAGGTTGCTGTCGCTGTTGATTACGCTGGTAGCCACGATATCGTTCAATTCCTGGACATTACCGGGAAAATCGTAATTACATAACAGATCCATGAACTCCTCGGTGAATCCGTCCACCTGCCGCCCGATACGCTGTCCTTCCCGTTGCATTATTGCATTAGCCAGGATGGGAATATCCTCCTTGCGCTCGCGCAGCGGTGGAAGATGCAGAGCGTTTATCACCAGCCGGTAGAACAGATCGCGGGAAAAACTATCCTTGTACTTCTCATCCGCCAGGTCGTGCAGGGATGCAGCGATGATCCTTACATCAATCTTGTTAATACGTGAAGATGACTCGCGGTAGAACTCCTTGTGCTGGATCACCCGGGTAAGTCTGATCTGCACAGGTATCGGAAGCAGCTCGATGTTGTTTATAAACAGCGTTCCGCCGTCCGCCTCCTCCAGGAATCCCGGCCGAGCGGGTTTTTCATCATCATCGGAAGTGGTTCCGAACAACTCCGCGGGGAATTCATCCATATTATGAGCGGCCGCATCCACCGCCACAAAGGGCCCGCCCCTGCGAGGACTGGCATCGTGAATCGCCTTGGCCAGCGACATCTTCCCCGTTCCCCGTTCGCCGAAAATACAGATACAAAGGTCGCCGGGGGCCATTTTTTCCGCCTGGTGATAGAGGTGGATCATCACCGGAGTACGGGAAATCAAGTGGTCAAACGCCTCTTTGTAATCCAAATCCTCCAACTTCGGCTGCTCCGGCAAATCCTTGATGGAATCCCTGGTGGTACTGTGCGATATCGCTTTTCCCAGAACCTCCAGAAGATGATCATCATCCACCGGCTTGGTCAGGTAATCAAAAACACCCATCTTCAACGATTTGACCGCCAGGTCCGCGTCGTTCACCCCGGTAAGCACCACGATGGGTATACTTATGCCCGAATCGCTGACATGCTTTATGATATCCATCCCGCTGAGATGAGGCATATCCATATCCAGGAGCAAAGCGTCGAATTCCTCTTTTTCCAGGATCTCCGGCACCGTTCGGGCATCGTTAACCACCGTCGGCTCGTATTCACCCGTCTGCATTAGAAAGACCATAAGGTAATTGGTGACGGCCACATCATCGTCGACTAGCAGAAGTTTTTTCATTACCGCTCCTCATCTGATTTAACTGTCAACCCCGGTCCACCCGATTCCTTCTTTTTCGCCGGTATCCTGATGGTGAAAGTGGTCCCCTCGCCGACCTTACTGGCCACGTTAATCGTCCCCCCGTGCTCTTCCACAATCCGGTATACTATGGATAATCCCAACCCGGTACCGCCGCGTGCCCGCTTGGTGGTGAAGAATGGATCGAAAACCTGCTTGATCGTTCCGTCGCTCATTCCTGAACCCGTATCGCGTACAGTGGCCACCACATCATTGCCTTCCAGCACGGTAATGATTTCTATTACACCTCGCCGCCCCTCAGGCATGGCCTGTGCCGCGTTGATGATAAGGTTAATGAAAATCTGTTCGATCTTCTGGATATTGCCTTCGAATTCAGGAATCCCCTCACCGAGATTCAACTCCACATCGGCCGTCTTGTGAATCTGGTTATGAGCAAGCCTCACGCCTTCCCGAATAATGGCGTTTATGTCAACCTTGTCGATCAAATGCCCCTCGTCACGACGGGCAAACCGCTTGAGCCCTTCAACGATCCCCTTGATCCTTTCCGACCCGTTATTCATATCGTCGATCAGGGTAATGATATGCTCGCGGAAGAAATCGTAATTCAAACGGGCGATCTTCAGATCCGGGTTGCTCTTGTAGTACTCATCGACTATCGGCAGAATGTCGTCCATTGCCTGGCGAATGATCTTGACATTCCCCCTGATAAACTGGTTGGGGTTATTAATTTCGTGACCTATACCGCTTACGAGTTGCCCTAGTGAAGCAAGCTTGTCGGCCTGCTGCCAACTGCTGTTCGTAGTTCTTCTTATCCGAAACGTCCCGGTAAAATTCGATTATGCCGTCGACCTCGTGGTTTCTTATCGAAGATTGGGAAGTGCATGAACCTCAAAGTGCTTATCTTCATGCTGAATCTCCAGGGTGATCGGCGTTTTGATTTTCAGAATCTTGGCCAACCGGCAATCAACACAGGGCCTGTCGCTTTCAAAGAAAGTCTTATAGCACTTGCCACCGGTTGCCAGCTTGTCCGTATTTGGTCCATTACCACGTTGCGATCGCGGTCGATTATCGCAACCGTATCGGGAATAGCCTGGAATATGGTCTCCAGCCTGGTTTTGGATTCCTCAAAGCCGCGATTGATCCTGTCGAGATAGGAGTTTAACATCTCCAGCTTGTTTCTCTCCCGATGCAGTTCCTCCTGCCTCTTGTCGATGTTCGCCTTCAGCTCCTTCCTTTCGATGGCGAGTACCAGGGTTCTGGCAATCTCGTCCATCATCCGCTGTTCCTCGGGAAGAAACTCAAGTTCGTCGGAATCGTAAGTAACCGTAATACTGCCTCTGGTTTTATTCTCAATAACCAGGTCAGTGGTCAGCTTGTTGGCTGTGGTTGGTTTTTTACCATATTCCTTCTTCGCGTAAACGCTGTATACTCGAAACGCGTTCCGGATAGTGCATGCCGTCACAAAGATAATGAGGCAGATGGGTGAAGAAATCCTCTATCGATTTGGAAACTTCAATCCACTCGGCCACCGAATAAACGCATGCCAGTTCCTTCGCCCCGTTCAATGCTGGACCAGTCCTCGCTCGTGGAAAAATTCTCGAGAGCGGTAAACCGGCTCCCCCAGAACATGTACGAAGAACCATTTCCGTTGGTGTTCATCACCGCGTTAAGCATGATGGACGGCTTGCCGGTCACAGTCTCAATAAGCATTACCTCCCGGCCGTTCTGCTTGTGCAACTTGCTTATTGTCGAATTTATCGCGTCGAGAGACGAACCGGAGAAAACATCGCTGACCTTCTTACCACGCGGGGACTCATTCACCTTGCAGACCGCAATAGTCTCCTGAGCCAACCTGTCGCTTATGTGATCTATCGTGCTTTCTTCATTGAGAATCAGGAGATAGTCGAAACCTTTTTGAAAAAGATTGAGCAAATTCTCGAACTGCATACCGATTGCACTCCTCTACTGTAGCTTTCGAAGAGTAACGGCTACGCCATTACCACCTGCAAAACTCTACCGTTAAGCGCGTCTACCGGTTTTGCCTATTACTACCCGTGTTGTCCCGACATGACATCGCCACCAGAGACCGCTGTTACAAAACGCCTGAAATCTATTGTAGCACAAACGCGAGTTTACGGTCATGCACTAAGTCAAGAGAAGTCACATACTCCGAACGCCCTTTTGAATCGCCATAACCTTTTATAAACAATACCGTTACGCCCCGACCAAGCCGAAGCACCCTGCGTATATAATGATGTGTCTCGCTGCGATAATTTGCCTATTCGTCCACTAATTCCCCCTCGCAGCCCATTATACCAGAAGCCGCTTTTCGACCCGGCAGGGAATTACAACAAACACGGCTACTGCCTGATAAGCGGCCAGGAAGCTTAATTCGCGTTCATCCACCTGAAGCGTACTTTGATCCCAAACTAGCGGTGTGCTGGTAACACATTTAGCCTATTTATTCGATTTAGTTTATTTAGTTTATCCGCCGAAAGCGGACCAGAGGTGGATCGTTGGAAAACAATGCAGAGCAGAAAATTATGAAACCTAGCCAGGCCGCTCCAGGCGGACGGTCAATATATGCGTAGCCGCTGGTGAAATCCGCCAAAGGTCCGCCTTTGGTGGATGTAACCGGCGGAAATGATTCGTATCCTCAAAACCAAGCCCCGTAGCCTTTGGTTCGCCTAAGGCGAACCAAAGGCTGCGGGCCGATATAAGCCATCCGCGCATTAATCACCTTGCGAATACACGCTATACTGCAAATTAACGTATGAATATCCTGCGGAAAAAACAGCAAACGAAAAAGTACGCTTCAGTCGGATGAGCCTTAATTCGTTTATAGCTGGATGCAAAGTTTTAAACGGTTTGCGCTTACCTTTGAAACAGGCGGTTATTCGCCCTGAACAACCGCCCGGGAACAACACTTGCACCGATCAAAAAAACCAGGGCACATTTTAGCGTGCCCCGGTTTCCTTATGCATACTATCAATTGCCAATCAACGGTTGAAGCATCCGTCCAACCATATCACCTTGTTAAGGTTTACCAGAATACAATGTAAAGCGCGACCGTTGCAATGCACACGCAAACTCCACAAACCAGTGCTCCCTTGGAATTGGTGACATCCATCTTATCATTCACCGGCAATTCAACCGGTTTGGCCAGCGGATTGACGATGGTCAATATGGTAAGCACGGCAACCACGATACCAAAACACACCGCCATACGATCGAGGAAAGATAATTCAGCCAACGTCTCCAGGAATCCCGGATTGTAATCGCCGAAGATCTTGGGGCTGAACTTGAATAAACCATAAAGAACAGGATTCAGCAAAAGGCCAACTGTTCCAACGTAACGAGGTGCCCGATGTACGAGCAGCCCGAACAGGAAGATGGCCAGAATACCCGGCGAAATGAAGCCCTGGAATTCCTGAATAAAGGTGAAGATACCGCCAAACCTCGGATCGCCCAGCATCGGCGCGATAATCATCGCTATCAGTACAAACAATATGACGAATACACGACCGGCCGTCACCAGTTCGTACTGGCTGGCATCCTTACGAGCCTTGTTATACAAGTCCATGGTCGCAATAGTAGAAGCCGAGTTCAACATCGACGCCAGCGAACTGACCACCGCTCCGAATATGGCAATCAATACGAATCCCTTGATCCCCTTGTTCTCCGGTAAGAGTTTGCGAATAAGGGTGGGGAACGCATTATCGTAATCGTGAGCAGGAAGTTTCTTAACAGTAAATCCTTCTTTGGCTCCTTCAATAATCGCAGCGTTTTTGTTCAGGATTTCCGCCGGTTCAACAACGCCTGCTACAGTCTCCGCCCCCGCGACTTTCGCGTTATACGCCATGATCACCGCCGCGTCCGCCTCGTGCAGCTCCACATACTTTGCATCAAACTCGTATACGTACTTTTCGCTATCACCCTGCGGCTTACTGAGGTTCTTGGCAACCTGCTCGATAATCTGCTTGTTCCGAGCGATTTCCGGATCGGGTTTAACATTATCAGAGAGCTGCCCGTACAAGTCCGGAGAGTATTGTGAAATAACCTTGGCATTGTTACCAACCGCGTCGTCCATCAGGTCGGTGTTGAACAGGTTGAAAGCCAGGATTCCGGGGATAACAACGATAAACGGAATAATCAGCTTGAGGAAAGCGGCGAAAACAACACCCTTCTGACCTTCGGCCAGGCTCTTGGAACCGAGAGTACGCTGGGTGATGTACTGGTTCAATCCCCAGTAGAAGAAGTTGGGAATCCACAGCCCCACGACCAGGGCAGTCCACGGAATCTCCGGATCTTCCGCTCCGCGAACCATATGCAGCTTACCCTCCGGAAGCGCTCCCTGGTTCAACTGCACAAATCGGTCTATCGCTCCTGAGTGAGCGATTTTGTCCGGACTGAGCCCACTATCGGTGGCCGTTGCAACCAGTTGTGACGGATCAGCACTCCCCAAAAGATCGAGAGCGAAGTAGGCGATCACGGCTCCGCCGACAATGAGTCCCGAACCCCACATCAGGTCGGTCCACGCACAGGCTTTCAAACCACCGGTAAAAACGTAAATAGCGGCCACCGAACCTATGATCCAGCACCCCACGGTAATACTTCCGAAATCGAGCGGACCAAGCGTCGTACCCTGGAAGTTACCGGTAATAACCTTCGCACCTGAGAAAATAACCGACGCCGTCGGCACACCTACCAGAATAACCAGCGTGGCTATCGCCATCACCGTTCGGGCAAAGGTGTTGTAACGATACTGGAGAAACTCCGGAATCGTGTAAATCCCGCTCTTAAGGAACTTTGGCAAAAACACGAAAGCGACGAAGATCAGGGTGATGGCCGCCATCCACTCGTAACTGGCAATAGCCATCCCCAGCCAGTCCGCCGCCTTTCCGCTCATACCCACAAACTGCTCGGTGGAAATATTCGCTGCAATGAGTGAAAAACCTACCAGCCACCAGGTGAGACCGCGGCCGGCCAGGAAGTAATCCTGTGCTCCGTGTTCACTGTGAGTCGCTTCGCCTCGACTCGCCCATAAACCTACGCCAATGGCGAACACGCCCAGCACCAAGAATACAATGATATCAATTCCACCCATTACCAGGTCCCTTTCATGTAAAACTGCTTATCCAACAGATCGGGCAATATTAAAGGATGTGGCGTGCCAGGTCCAATAGAACACATCCCCGCTAACCCCAAACAGCCCGATGACACTGTTTCATTACTATCAAAATTACCACTGCGCAGTTTTGTCCCGTGAACCTACCCTTACCATCTCCCCTTTTGCCTCTAACAGCCGTAAACCTTGTTTCATTTTGTTTCAAAGCGAATTGACCAATCGCCACTTACGAGAACTATTAGTAGATCGTGAAACAACCAATCTTACCAAAGCCAGAATACCCCGCTTCGAAACTCGCAGTCCGGGCCAGAAGTTCCACTCAACCTCGCAAACCAATCAGAGCACCTATTTCTCCACCGTTATCTTGATGATCCCGGCAAAACCACCGCCAGGGACCATGGAGATATTCACCTTGCCCGAGCCTGCCACCTTGCTCCTGCCAACAACTATATCGCTTCCATACCTATCCGCGTTGGGACCATCTACCCAGGAACTCATCTCGTAATTCCCCTGACCGAGGAAATCCAGAGGCACCACGATATCCCGCTTCGTCCAGTCAGTCATGGCCCCTACATACCATGTCTGCCCTTTTCGACGAGCTACAACCACGTACTCACCAACCTCCGCGGCTAGCACCTTTGTCTCGTCCCAGGTAACCGGCACCTGCCGCAGAAACGCCAGGCTCTCAGGATTCTCACGATAGTGGTTCGGACTGTCGGCCAGCATCTGCAGCGGACTTAAATACACCACGTACATCGCCAGTTGCTGAGCCCTCGTCCCCATGCTCGCCGGGCGGGCGAACATCGGCTTGAAATTTTTCTTCTGCAGGTTGTTCATCGCCCCCGGCGTGTAATCCATCGGACCGGCCACCATACGGATAAACGGCAATAGAACAGCCATCGCCGGATTGGCCTTATCACACCACTTCGATTGCTCCAGACCGTTAACCGACTCTATCGTCAAAACGTTAGGCCAGGTACGGTTTATCCCCGCCGGCTTCGATCCGCCGTGATAGTCCACTATCATCTTGTGCTTTGCTGCCTCTCTCGCGGCCTTGTATAGAAAATCCATCATGACCTGATCGTCACGCTGCATGAAGTCGATCTTCAAACCCGCTACTCCCCACCGCTCGAACTGCTCAAACGCGCGATCAAAGTTCGCTTCCAGGGCAACCGACGTCATCCACAGGATTATCCCAACCTGCCTGGAACGGCCATAGGCTACCAGCTCCGCCATTTCTATTTCCGGCACAACCTTCAACAGATTTTCCGGCCCCGGCACGCTCCACCCTTCGTCCAGAATGATATAGGGAATGCCGTTTTCGGCGGCAAAGTCGATATAATACTTGTACGTCTCCTGGTTCACTCCCGCCTTGAACGGCACGTCGTAGATATTCAACGCGTTCCACCAGTCCCAGGCTACCTTGCCCGGCTTGATCCACGACGGATCATCTATTCGCCCCTTGTCCGCCAGAAGATACGGCATGGCAGTACTTAAAAGCGTTTCTCCGTTTCCCAACACAAAAACTCGCCAGGGAAATGTCCTTTCACCCACCGTTTTCGCCAGAAATGCCTCCCGCTTAACCACCTCCATGGTCCGATCGCCCTTCAGCTCGGTCCTTGCCGGATAACCCGGAAACACGCCGGTCAACTTCGTATCATTGCTGCCCGTTATCCATAATCCGGGATATCCCTCAACATTCACATCGGTCGCCAGCAGATAGTTGTTCTTACCCAGATCAAAAAGAAGCGGTGCGGGAGCTGGTTTGTCTCCCCCGGTCTGCGAGACAGGCTTATATTTGAAATCACTCTCCTGGTGCGAGATAAATCCCTTACCGTTTGGAATAGGGAAATATACCTTCACATCCTCGCGAAACTTTAAGGTAAACCCCTCCTGATTGACCACGATCTGCCGTTTGCCACTCGCCGATTCCCAGCGAAAAGCCACACCATCGTCATAGGCTCTTAAACACAGGCCGCAGCCACCGGCAAAACGAATTCGCCGCTGGTTGTATTGATCGCGCAGCCTGGAACCAATTGTGGAGACAACCGGCTCCACTACCTGATCGACCTCCTCGAAGTCACTTCGCTCGACCTCCGCCTTACCTGGAAACTTCTTACCATCTATGGTTATCGAAACAGGTGCCCCCTCGATAATCTCCTGCCCATCACGAAAAACCGAATAGGTAGTGCTGCTATCAGAGTGCTTTATTACAAGCCGGTTTCGCCCGTCCGGCGACGCAACCCCATACTCCGCCCCGCAGCTCTGAGAAACGTAACCCGCCATCATAACTATAATCCCAATCAACCCACCAACTCTGATCATGGCAACATATCCTGTTAATAATCCTTTTTGAAACCATTTCCCCATAAGGCAAAACATTTATAACCCACCTCGATGCTCATGTATAGATCCAATTGCCCGCCCCACCGTCTTATCAAAACGGGTTGCAAGCCGCCCAAATCCGAAACCCTCACCGATCAACTCCATCGCTTTTCCCTCCCGACTCTAAACATCTGACCAACTCCCGAAACCTCCCCCGCCGGCAACCTCTCAACCACCCCTCAAACCGGCGAAACAATACACTTCTCCACCCCTATAACGTAGACAGTGACCACCCTTTTTCGCCCCAAAAAAGATAAATCCGGCTTCTCGCCCCCAAAAACGGCGATTTTCACAAAAAAAACCTGCCACAGTGCCACCCCGTGTCACTCAGCATCGCACCTTTACGCTCTCAAAAATGGCTGCGAAAAAATCAAATCCACCGCTGGTCTGCGTCGCCCCGGACTCCCCGGCCTTTCCGCAGCTAGTTCCGCCGAACGTTTATCAGGTTACAATACGCGTCCTATATCACCGGGCGTGACATGCGATTCCTCCTTATGGATGTTCCAACCAGGATCAATTACTTGCCATTTACAAAACATAAAATGCAGTTACTCCCATCCGTTTCCGACCTAAGTTATAAACCTGGATCATCGTATCCATCGGGCAGGCATAGGCATTTCACTGTATAGGCAGGTACGTTTTATACGGGTCGGAGAAACGTAATGAAAAGCAAGGCGATAATTCCACTGATCGTTGGACTCGTAATCGGCATAATCGCAATTCAATACACCGTAGATACGGTAAACGCGGCCAAACAGCCTCCAGCACCTGTTCCACTTGTAAAAGTGGTTTTCGCCAGGCAGGATATCACCCCCGCAGACTACATTACCGAGGACATGCTGGAACTCCGGGAAGTGCCCAAAGCTTCACTCCTGCCGCGACAAACTGTCACGGACGTCAAGAACATTATCCAAAGGGTTCCTGGAATGGCTATTCCCGCAGGGGTCCCGGTTTTCTCCATGATGCTCAAAAAACCAGGTGCCACCGTCGAAATCCCCAGTCGCCTGGAACCGGGAGAACGAGCGGTGGCTGTAAGAATAGATGAATCCTCCGGCGTTGCGTACCTCGTTAAACCGGGTGATTGGGTCGATGTCCACGCCATGATGGAATCTGTGGACGAGCTTACCGGAAAACACATGAAAGAAGATAAAACCATATTGCAGTACGTAAAGGTCGGTGCGGTTGGACAGAATACGGCCTCGGAGGAAAAGGACAACGTCGCCAGAGGCAGGCAATATAAAACCATTACCCTGATCATCAAAAAAGACGACGTATCCAGGTTAAACAACGCCAAGCTCAAAGGGGAAATCACCCTCGCCCTGCGGAGTCCCGATGACGATGAAATCGTTCCGGAGAAGCAACCACATAAGGTTATTGAAGTAATTAACGAATCGACGATTAAGAAAATAGTCGACGAATAATCACCCGCAACCCTAAATACCAGCTATTCGTCTCATCCGTGAAATGCGAACGTATCCGACTGACCTTTGAAAGCTCTTCGCGACCTGATCTCGGCGATATAAGGCTGAAACTGTAGTTTGCAGACCACACCCCCTATCGAAGTTCCTCCGTAAACCGAATTCGGTTATAACTGCCCCCGGTTATTTCACAGCCCGACGAGGTAAATGGAGTTCATGATGATGTGTGTCAGCAACGGCAATCGAGCAGGTATTTCTCGCAGACTGATATTGGCGATAGCAGCAGTGGCCATGTGTACAGGTATATGCCTGGCAGACTCCGCTGAAACGAAGTCCGCCACCACGTATGAATGGCTCTCCGACGCCCGCTTCATCTCCTGGCGAATCAGCGGATTCTGCGACCTGGAGACCGCTCGCAAGCATGCCCGAAAACTCAAAGCAACCGGGGCCAACACGGTAATCACCTTTGGTTTCCATTACCGGTTTCAGTACGTCGAGGACTTTCCCAAAATCAAGCAGAACTTGAAGAACATCGTCACCGCATGCCACGAGATCGGGTTACGGGTTATCGAACATCACAGTGCGACCTTCGTCCCACCGGATAAACTGAAATCGGTGGTAAACGGAATTCCCCTTACCGACTGCACGGTCATCAGCGCCCGCGACGGCAAGCCGCCATACTTCGAGCAATATAAAATCATCATGCTCTGCTGCAACAACCCGAAATTCCGTAAGATTTACTTCGATTACGTTTTGGACCTGGCCAAAGAAACCGGCATCGACGCCCTGATGTCCGACGATATCGAGTTCTGCCCCGACTGGTATGTCTGCTCCTGCAAATACTGCCGGGAGAAGTTCAAAAAATCCGGCGGTTGCGAACTTCCCAACGGCACTTCCGACCAATGGGGTAATCACAACGATCCATGGTTCCGCCAGTGGCAAAAGTTCCGAATGCGCTCCGTCGGTGACTACTACGTCGACCTGCGCAAAGAAATGGATAACGCAGGCTTACAGATCCCTCTGCTCGGTTGTTTGGCCGGCGCTTCCAACCTGATCCTCTCCCAGAATTGGGGAATGACCGGGGAGGAGTTCGCACGCGGCGTCGATCTCAACTTCTACGAAGCCTGGTTCACCTGCAGTAACCTTTACGTCTGGCGCGCACAGGCCGCCGAAATCAACTACTACCTCGGTATAGGCCGCAGGTTCGGACAACAGCTATTCACTCTCAACTATACCAGGTCGGAAGAAGACCTGTTCTTCATGTGGGCGTTTAATCTGGTACAGGGCGACCGGCTCTGGCTCAACACTATCCCCGCAAAACCCGAAGAAACCTTCGACTGGGAAAAGAAGCACGAAGAGCTATTCCGCTTTCCGAAAACGCTATCCAACATCGCCTTTCTGTTCTCCCGGCAGACGCGCGACGTCTACGGCGGGTTTGACGAAAAATACTATCTGCACGAGTGGCGAGGCTGGTCGGAGATGCTTACGGAAACGAACATCCCCTACGACACCGTTCTGGACGCCGACCTTACCGAGAATCTGTCCAGGTACAAACTGCTCATCCTCCCCAACGCCGCGTGCCTTTCAAACGACCAGGTGGCGGGTATCAGACGCTATGTGGAAAAAGGCGGAAAAGTCATCGCCACGCACGATCTTGCACGTTACGACGAAACCGGGGCCAAGCGCAATCGCTCGGCATTGGCCGACTGGATCTCAGCACCGCCGGCCGGCGTCACCTATTACGCCGAAAAGGTCGGCGCAACGCAGATATATCCTATTCCCCTCTTCTCCGCGGGAGTCGACGAAATCAAGTGGACTGACACCCGGGATATGGAATTGCGGCAAAAACTATTAGCCAAAATCCATCAAGCGGCCACCCCGCTGCCCTGGCGGCTGGCGAAAGGAAACGCCGGAGTACTCGCCAACATGCACCGCGTAACTGGACAAAAGGGAGACTTCCTGGTTGCCCACCTGTTAAACGTAGCTCCGCTCGCCCTGGGAAAAACAGAACTGCTTCGCCGAAAGAGTGCCCCGCCCTACAATCCGCAGTCTTTCCCCGGCCCGGTAACCCTGGAGTTCCGAGCGAACACTCCGAAGTCCGCAACGCTATACTCGCCGGACAACACCAACCCCACCACCTTACCGATTACGGCCAATGGTGACGCGTGGCAGATAACGATTCAACCGAACCAGATTCGCAGATACGGAGCGATTAAGATAGATATCGAGTAGGTTGCTGGGATAGATGTTGTCCCTCCACAGCCTCTTGTTCCGCTTTTACGGATCGACCTACGAGAACTGCTCCACGAGACAATCGGGTTTACCCCGCCAAAGGTCCGGCAACGGCGGACCAAGGGTTTTAGCCCAGTACGTAAGTGCCGGATAACGTAACACCGCAATAATAACCGCTAGTGGAAACCGACGGACGAAATGCGTAAGTACCCTTCGGCGGACTTTGGGATACGTCGATCTGAAATCCACGATCCCTTTTCAGCGGGCTTGGAACGCGTTTGTCGATAACTACTATCTGTCGTTGACGTCAACATTCGTAGAAAACCTCTTGCTTTCATTTCGATGCTGGTGTTGAATTACCACATTCCGGGCAGGTGCCACTGATGTTACCGGCCAGGTCGTATTTACAGATAGGGCATACATTCTGGCCAAGTGAAACAACCTCGTATTGCGTAACAATATCGTCGGTAAAATAAACACCGCCGAACATGCATGTCTTGCAGTATGCCCGGTGGTCCCTGCCTTCGGCATCTTTATATAACACAGAATATATTCGCTGGTATCTATTGACGGACCAACCTTTTCCGAAGGGTGCCCAGTTAACTTGAATCCGTTTAGCGCCACGTTCGACCAGATAGCGGTGGATTCTGTTTTTATCCATTTTGCCGGCAATTATGCGCGAAATAACAGCTAAAATCATCACCACTACCGCTATAATTATTACAAGCACAATCTCCTGAGTTTGCATTGACTTTTCCTGTTCCTGGCCAACCATCTGTTTATTGGTTGCAGTTTAATTCAAGGCGTGTGGTATTACAATTAGTTTGTTATATATATGACATCGGCGGTGATTTTTCACTAGTGGATGCGTATTCACCAGTTTTTGGAGCGACAGGAAAGTGTAACGAGGACACGGCTAAGTGGTATGTAACGGGGAACAGGCCACCTATTGTGTGGTATACTTATGTCCCCTTTATTTCGCGGAAAGCTACCGATCCTTCCCCCACTCCTCCCAAAAGACCACGAGGAATGGGCAGCCAGCTGAAAGGAGGAAGAAAACTGTTGATCCTAAATAATATTGGGTTGGTTTTAGCCAAAAACTAACGCACCCCCGTTTCGCAAACGTCAATAAGGAGGAAACAGCCGGCGAAACCCGTGAACAAGAACTACTGACATGAACAGAAGATTGCGTGGCAGTATCCCCGGCCAGCATAGCGGCAGCGGCTCGGGGTTTTCTATATCATCAGCAAACCCAGCCAGTCGCTCGGCTAGATGCGTCATCCATTTTACCGAACGGGGCCAATCAACCAGACGATCCAGCCACTCATGAGGAATGGCGTTTTGCCCCGAACCGGCACCAAGTAATCCGCCGACAATCGCCCCGGTCGTATCCGCATCCCCTCCCAGTTTTATAACCGCCTCCACTCCACCGCGAAAATCACCATGATGGCGAAGCCAACTAAACAGGCAAACCGGAACAGTATGTAAGACGTATCCGCTTACCCCCTCGGCCAAACCCAACGCATTGGCAAAATCATCAACAGACGCACCGCCATTCAAATGCTCTTGGATATTATCCAGTGCAGCCAGAAAATGCTTATCCAACTCGCTCCCGGATACCTCACGAATATACTTTTCCCAATCGACACCGTTTTCTCCCGCCCTGGCAGCATACCTCGCCGCCTTGGCAATCAACAATGCCCCCTGCTCCGCCAGCGGATCGGTATGTGTCATTCGCGTCGACCGGTTAACCAGGGCACGCAGCAACTCATCGTCATCACTGGCAAACACACCGATAATCGGCGCCCGCATCGCCGGCCCGTTACCAGCCGACCACACGCCGCTATTTCTCCAGGAATATCCAATCCACAACCGGACAATGGATTTCAAAGTAGCCAAACCCACTCCCGCAGGTATACCCGCCAGCCACCCCCGCAACCTCCAGGCCAGCGATTGGGCAAACCTGTCCGGATCGCCGCCCGAAGCCAACAGTGCCTGAGCTACCATACAGGTGTGTTCGGTATCGTCACTTATCATCCCCCTCCCGAACAGCAAGCGCTGCCGCAATTGCGAATTACCGTAGAAACGCTGCGCCCGGCGACGAGACAACCCCTCCCGAGGCAACCCCACAGAATCCCCCACGGCCGCCCCCAGAATGCATCCCGTGATGGAATCAATAGTATTCATATTGCCGAATACCAATAACACACATTAGTCGATAGCATCCCGTCGGAGCGATGCCCCGACCTACAAACTTTCGCCAATTAAATCAAACTATCTTCGTCATTTCATTCACGTTAAACTCTTCAATGGCCCCCTCTGTTGCGGCTACGTACTCCTGCAGATGCCGACTCTCTATATGCGTCTGCCAAAGCTCGCGAGATTCCCAATTCTCAAAAAACAGGAAATGGGCAAGATTGACGTTATCCTGATGTAAATCGTATTGCAGACACCCCGCTTCCATACGCGTGGGCTCTACAAGCTTCTCTAGCTCCGCTTTCACGAAATCGATCTTATCAGGTTTGGCTATAATATTGGCAATAATCGTTAGTTCTGACATGGCCACATCCTTTCCTATCAGTAGCGGTGAACCTTAAAAGAAACCGCCACCGCCTCCGTAGACTAACACCTTTGCGATTTCCGATTATTGGTAACGTACGCCAGGATGTAAATGAGATCAACTTGTAGCGGCTTATGCCGTTTTCCCCACCCCTTTGCGGCGATCGAGGTATCTGGAAACCACCAGGGCGCCTTCAAAGAGCAACAGCATGGGTAACGCCAGGAGGATCTGGCTGAGTACATCCGGCGGAGTCAGGAATGCGGCCGCCGCGAATATCCCCACTATTACGTAACGGCGGGCCTTACCCAGCTCTTCCACCGATACGATTTTCAAACCGGTCAAAAACAGGATCACCAGGGGAAGCTCAAACGCAATTCCAAAAGCCAGCGACATCATCAGCACGAAGCTGATATACCTGTCGAAAGCGAACTGGTTCCTCAGGGCGAACACGTTCTTCTCGGGATTCATCGGAATGCTGAGTATGCCGTTTTCCGTCTGCACACAATACAGTTTACGCGTGGTATTTACCCAAGCCGCCCCCACCGGTGGATTCTCCGGATTCCTATCCACGGTTATAACGCTCGATTCAACCGGAGGAATAACCAGATCCTCATCTCCGGCATCCGGTACATTGCCGAGCATTTTCATCACGAATCCCGGGGTCAGATCATCAACCTCGATGGATTCTCCGAACATGACGAAGAAATTAAGCACCAGCGGCATGACAATGTAAAACATGAACACCACGCCGGCGACAAACAGCCCCAGCGAACTGGGAGCAACAAGGCGAAAGAAACGCTGTTCGTGTTTATACAATCCAACCGAAACGAAGTGCCAGATCTGGAGCAGGATCCAGGGCATGGCAATTATCACACCGGCGAGAAACGCGATCTTGAGATACCCCACAAACGCATCCGGCGGACTGAGAGCCTGGATTTCCGGCCTCTGTCCGTGTACATCGAGGATGATAAGAGCCGGACGCAGGATTATCGCGATGATATCAGTCGCGAAAAACAGGCTTAGAACCGTAGCGATAGCAAGCCCGGCCAGTCCGCGTATACAGTGAATGCGCAATTCCTCCAGGTGATCGCCAAAGGACATCACCCCTGAAGTAATCGCTTCACGGCTACCGGCCGCTGCTTCATGTCGCTCGTCTGAAACCATAATCCTCGTCACAACAGATGCAAAGCGTTTCAATCCCGATTAAAAACCATGTTGGCAAAAATCAGGATTCCTCAAAACCAACTCCGCCGCCGCTCTCTTCACGCTCCTGCGTTTTGCGGGCATCCAAAAAAGTCTGCAGAATAATCTGGGCGGCCACCGCGTCCCGCCGGGCCTTGCGTTTCTTATAGGTCAGTTCGGCCTCTGACAAATACTCGTCCGCCCCGCGAGAAGATAATCGCTCATCCCACAGGAAAACCTTCAACCCGGAAATCTTTATCAACTCCGCTCCGAACGACCGGGTTATTTTCGCCTGCGTACCTTCGGTCCCATCCATATTCAAGGGGAGCCCGAGCACGTAGGCGCCGACATCGAAGTTTTCCCCTTCCGCGATGACTTCGCGAACCTGGGAGGCTACATCACCTTTCCGGGTAAGGACCCCCAGCGGCGAAGCGATCGAACCGTCCGCGTCACCAATGGCCAAACCGATCCGCTTCGTACCGTAATCTATTCCCAAGTACCGAATGAGTATAGCTCCGTGTTCAGAACGCGACCTTAAGAGTAAATATCACCATGCGCCATTTCGATTTCCGCAAGAAGAGTTTTAATCGATTGGGCGTCACTCTTTTTGCAGACCAGCGTGGCATCATTGGAATGCACAATCGTCAAATCGTGCAGACCAACCGTAGCGATCAGGTGTTTATCGTCCTCGGATACCACGGTCACGCCGTCGGATCCAAGATTGAATGTCCGCTTGGAAACAGAAATATTGCCGTGCTGGTCAGAGGGCAGGACTTCCCCAAGTTGCGTCCACGAACCAACGTCCGCCCAGTGGCAGTTCATCTCCACGACCATTACGTTTTTGGCCCTTTCCATAACCGCAAAATCGATTGAGATTTTCTGCAGCGTGGGATAGATGGATTCAAGCCTGGCCTGGCGCTCGGGCGTGTCCCACGCCTCGGCTATCTCCGTCACCCCGTTATAGGAAACCGGAAGATTGACCTTGAGTTCATCCAGAATCGCACTGGTCCGCCAGGCGAACATTCCACTGTTCCAGTAATAGTCTCCGGAAGCGGCATAGAGAGCGGCCAGGTTCTTATCCGGTTTTTCCGTAAACTGTTCGACGCGGTACACGTCTTCGGCGATCTGCTCGCCCCTTTTGACGTAGCCGAACGCCGTTTCCGGCGCTCTTACCGTTATCCCAATTGGGATAAGAGCCGTGGGGTTCGCCGCCGCGGTCTTGAACGCCAGATCGACAGCCTGGGCAAACTGGCTGACCGGTCGAATCACGTGATCAGCGGTAAATATCCCCATTACCGATTCCGGATCCCGCTTGTGCAGAATCGCAGCGGCCAGCCCTACCGCGTTGGCCGTATCACGACCTTCCGGTTCACCTATCAGGTTCTCCTTCGGCAGTTCCGGCAACTCCTCCGCCACCTTGGGAAGATGGTTCGCGCCCGTAATCACATGAATGTTGCTCGGCTCGAGCACCTCGGTCAACCGTTCATAGGAAGAACGCAACAGGCTTTTTCCATTGAATAACCGCAGCAACTGCTTGGGGCGATCCTTCCTGCTCAAAGGCCATAATCGCGTTCCCGCGCCACCTGCCATTATTACCGCATGTGCCATATCTCTAACGTCCTGCTCGTTTTTGCCGACCAAATTCCCGCGATCCTGTATCTAATCCAGACTTTCAATAATCAACTTCGTCGAAATCCACCCGTTCCAACTCCGCGAACTGGAGAATAAACGTCTTCTGCTCACCACTCTGAAACTCCACACCCAACTGAACCTGAGCACCGTTGGGCCTGAGCCACATTACCCGCCCCAAACCATACGAGGGGTGCCGAACCAGCGTGCCAACATCCCATAAATGTATATCGGACGGTAACTCTCCGCCCCTTTTGTGGCGCGAGCCACTTTTAGCACTACGAAACGGATCGTCAAGGCATTCGATTTCCCGGCGAGGCAATTCTTTTACGAACGGAGACGCGACTTTTCGCTCGGTAATACCACGAACCATGCGATAACGACTGTAACTGAGCGTCAACTCTCGTTTGCTCCTGGTCATGCCCACAAAACAAAGTCGCCGTTCTTCCTCCTCATCGCAGTCTGTGTGCCTGTCTTCTCGATAAAACGGGAGTAACCCGTCTTCCAGAGCTATTATATACACGACCGGGAATTCCAGACCCTTCGCCGCATGCAGAGTCATCAGCGTCACGCGACCCTTGTCCTCTTCAACCGAGTCCACGTCACCCAGCAGACTGGTGTGCTCCAGCCATTCGAGCAGGGTTGAATCCGGGTGAATATCTTCAAAGACCTTAGTGGCGTTAACCAGTTCGCCAACATTCAGAGCGGGTTCGGGATCAACTTCGGAATCTTTGTTTAAAGCGGCCTGCAACCCTGAAAGGCTCAATATCTGCTCCAAAGCGCTTCGCGGAGAGGCCTCTCTCAGCAAGGCAATCGATTTCAAAATCATGGCAAAGCCGGTCACGCGGGTGACGGCCGCCTTCTTGAGCTCCGGAACCTGTTCCGGCTCCAGCACTACCTCAAAAAGGGGCTTGCCAGCCGCTCTGGCGTGGGCGACCAGCCTGTCCACCGTAGTCTTGCCGATTCCCCGAGCGGGCGTATTTATGCACCGAAGCAATGACACCTCATCGTGCGGATTCACGACGATCCTGGTATAAGCGAGAACGTCCTTGATCTCCTTCCGAGCGTAGAACTCCGTTCCCCGGGCAACCTGGTATGCCACCCCTTCCTTAATCAATGACTCTTCAATCGCCCGGCTTAACGAATTCAAGCGGTAGAAAACCGCGATATCGCCCAAGTATTCACCTTTGGCGTTACGGTCCACGATATCTCTGGCAATAAACTCGGCCTCATCTTCCGCATCTTCGAAAGACACCACGCGAACGCGGCTTCCCTGCGGATTCTCGGTCCAAAGAGACTTTTCCTTTCGGGATACGTTATTCTCGATCAAACCGCTGGCGGCAGCCAGGATGCGCTTGGTCGAGCGGTAATTCTGCTCCAGGCGAACTACCTTGGCGTCGGGATGGTCCTTTTCGAAACTGAGGATGTTCTCGATATCCGCTCCACGCCAGCCGTAGATGGACTGGTCGGGATCGCCGGTAGCACAAAGATTGCGGTTTTGCCTGGTAATCAGGTGGGCGATTTCGTATTGAGCGCTGTTGGTATCCTGGTATTCGTCGATCAGTACGTGCGTATATCGCTGCTCTATCTTCCCGCACAATTCTGTGTCATTGCGGAGCAAGAGGGCCAGCTTCAACAGAAGATCATCGAAATCCAGGGCGTGCTGCTCGGCCAGTATCTTTTCGTACATCGTATAGATCTGGGCGATATTCCGCTGACCCCAGTCTGCGGCATGATCCGCGAACCGTTCAGCGGTGACCATGGCGTTTTTGGCGTTACTGATAACGGTTTGCACCTTTGCCGGTGTCCAGTTGTCGGCCGACAGCGCCACTCGCTCAATAGCCGCTTTTAGAACCAGTCGCTGGTCTCGCACATCGAAAATGGTGAAATCTTCCGGCAAGCCCGCGTTTTCGTGATGAATCCGCAATAACCGGGCAGCCAGCGAGTGGAAGGTACATACCGTCATCTCCCGCCCCACGCCCATAGCCAACATCCGCTCTCTCATCTCCTCCGCAGCTTTATTGGTAAAGGTGATGGCCAACACGTTCCGCGCGGGAGTCACTGTACACCCAAGGTAAGCGGCTCGCCGGGTAATAACCCGGGTCTTGCCCGCACCCGCGCCGGCAAGAACAAGCAATGGTCCGTTGGTATGTTGGACGGCCTCCGCCTGCGATTCTGTCAGGTCGGCCAGGAGACTGTCTATTCGTTGCTCGGTCGGTGTTCTACTCATGACGCAAGGTATAGCGGATGAAGGATATAAAGTCGAAGGTAAGAGATGGAACTCTTGCTCCATTTCCTCCGCGTCCTTACTCTCTGTGCATGTCCATTATAAGTCACGGCGTAGACATAGCGGAATGCAGCAGAATCCAGGATCTCCTGGAGAAACACCGGGAGAGGTTTCTTGACCGCTGCCTGACCAAAGCGGAACAGGAACGGGCGAACCAGCTCAGGAATCCGATACCGCATATCACGGGGAGATTCGCGGCCAAGGAAGCGATTCTCAAGGTTCTCGGTACAGGATGGCGCGGGCAGATCGCCTGGACGGACATGGAGATTACCAATGACGAATTCGGTGCTCCCCAGGTATCGCTGACCGGAGAGTGCGCCAGGGTCGCCTCCGGCTTGGGAATAGAACGAATCCTTCTATCCATAAGCCACACCGATAACCAGGCGATAGCCAGCGCGATCGGAACCGCTTAGCTTTTTTAATGAATTCCAGGCACACGAAAGCAATGCAATGACCTTTAGCGAATTGCTGACATGTAACGCACCAATAATCACCGAAGGAGCCATTATCGAACGGCTCCGCAGGTCGGGCTCCGTACAACTTGACCGGCATATCGAACAGACGGGCCTGATCTATAATCGCGATAAAAAGGGGATACTGGAAAACATATATCGGGAATACCTGGATGTCGGCCAGCAGTTCGATTTACCGATCATATTGGGAACTCCAACCTGGCGGGCGAACCCCGTTCGCTTGAGAGCGGCCGGTTTGCACGACCTCAACGGCGTCAACCGGGACGCCTTCAGGTTTCTAGCGTCGATACGAAAGAGTTACGGCCAATACGCTTCCAGGATTTATATTGGCGGCTTGATGGGCTGCATGGGCGATGCATACAAACCCCAGGAGGCTCTGGACGAGGACGAATCAGCACAATTCCACCGGCGGCAGGTCGGAGCATTGGCTCAAACCAATATCGATTTCATCCATGCGGTCACTCTGCCGGCCGCGTCGGAAGCCAGGGGAATAGCCCGGGCAATATCTGAACGAAATATCCCCTACATTCTGAGTTTCGTGATACAAGGCGACGGTACGCTGCTCGACGATACCCCCATTCACGAACTGGTAACGGAAATCGACGAGAGTATCTCGCCGAGTCCGTCTGCATACATGGTGAACTGCGTACACCCCGTAACGTTCATAGAAGCGATGGAAACAGTGTGCAGCCAATCGGAAAAAGCAAGAGAGAGAATAATCGGCTTGCAGGGCAATACCTCGAGCTTAACGCCGGAAGAACTGAATAACCGCCGCGAACTGGATACCGATTTACCCGAAACCTTCGCGGAAGCCATGAAAACCGCCAGGACAAAGTTCCAGACAAGAATTCTAGGCGGTTGTTGCGGAACCACACCGGAGCATATATCGGCCATAGCCGAGATGTTGACCAAACCATAGGTTTCCTGCGAAGCCTGGCGGCGGATGGCAGGGAAACCATAGCGGAACCAAAGGCGCCCCAAAGGCAAACCATCGCGGGACCAAAGCACTCCAAAGGCAAGCTGGAGTAGATCTCAGGAAAATACTAAAGACCAGAAAACGCTAAAAACCAAGTCTATCCACCGCTAGTGGATAGACACCATAAGGTAGCCGCCGGTGTGGCTCGCTAAAAGCAGGCGGAACCGGCGGAAAAGAACTACCCCGATCCCCGAAGAGCCCACCCGCGCCTTTAGCGGGTGGCCGACATGAAACTTAGAACGAGTTAAGGGAGGACAATTTACTAAACGCTTACGGGAAAACTAACAACATTCCCCGTTTCGACTAGGCTACGTTAAGGCGGATTAATATTTAGTCAACACTACCATAACCTCGTCAACCGTGGAGGCCCGCCACCATGCCGTTCGCTATGCGGATATTCCATAATCCATCGCATCTTCGTATATGGACATTCGTATTCCGTCTCCCACTTGAGCTTGTCCGTACTTCCTTCATGCGGGCGGTATACTTTTTTGCCTTGGCGCCAGTTAGAATCATAATTTCTCTGCAACAACATTCCACGGGACTATCCTCACTATACGATTGACAAGCGGGGAAAAAGGGGACATCACTGATTAACCCAATCACTAGAAACCTCATTAATCAGTAATGTCCCTTTTCTTCGTGCTTTCCTTATAAAACAAAAGCCCATGAATCTTTTACAATATTTGGCGTAACTCAAGAATCAACGGTCATAACCAGCTTGCCCTGGATATTCCCTTTTTCCAGCAGGACGTGAGCCTGCCTCGCGGTTTGCTCGGAAAAGGATCCGACGACTTTCGGTTCGGTTGGCTGCACATATCCATCTTCAACCAGTTTTACCAATTCGTTCAATTGCCGCTGGTAAACGGACCAGGTTTCCGGCCGGCCGAATAGCGCCCTGGCGCCCACGAATTCAAAGTGCAGAGACGCCGATCGGGCAAAAAGAGGGCTGCGGCTGGCGTTCCAGACGTTAAGCTGGAATCCCGGCGGTTCCTCCACGATCGATACGACCCACCCGTCGAATCCGATCACGTCACAACATAACTGCTTCATCTGCCCGCCCCAGAAATCAAAAGCGACGGAAACAGGCTTATTCCCATTCAAACGAAAAACCCGATGGACCATCTGCTCCGGCAGCAGGCCGCGGTAACGAAGGATGTGATCCTGGTCAATTCCCAATTGGCTTGCCAGGTATTCCGCACTCGCGTCACTGCCCGCGGTGGCGATGATCGACTCCGCACCCCGGTAGCGCAACAGTTGAATGGCGATCGACCCCACGCCACCCGATCCACCGGCCACGAACACGTCCTTACCGGCGAAGAAAATATCCTTTTCCATAACCGCCTGATAGGCAGTCAAACCAACCAGAGGCAAACCCGCCGCCTGTGTAAACGACAGGGTTTCAGGTTTGCGGGCGGCGAATTCCGCGGGTACGCAAACATATTCGGCGTAAGCTCCCCCCCAGTCGTTACGAGCAACGTAAACCATTACTTCGTCACCGACGTTCAACTCCGTTGTTTCTTCACTGCTCCGAATCCGTTCGCCCACCGCATCGACAATACCCGCGGCATCCACCCCGAGAACCATGGGCGGGTTTCCACCGAAATTACCGCGACGGAATTTGTAATCGACAGGATTGAAAGCAACCGCCCGAACCCTGACCCGCACCTCTCCAGGTTTTGGCTCCGGTCTGGAAACTTCCCGCACCTCAAGGTTTTCGACCGCACCGAATTCTCTTAAAGCAATAACCTTCATCAGATCATGAACCTGTAATGAATCAGTCGACCCGGAACCATTCCACCTGGTTTCCAACCTGCGCAGGATGCTTTATGCCGCGGGACACCTTGCCGAAACTCAAAACGCCCTGCTTACCCGTCAATTATGGACGACTATGCAGACGGTGTCCAGAAAGTTGTTTTAGACCTGCTTCCTGTGACCGGATATTCATTATCCCGCCGCGGAATAATACTCTTATGGTTGCTTATTAAAGCTGAAGGGTTGAATAACAGCCAATACCGCCTCGAATACAATAGATATTGGTAAACGCCAATTACGGAGTCTGCACCCAGGCGGTATCCGACCTGTCGATGGTGAACATCCGGTTCACTCCATCGAAGGAAACCACACCGCTATCTTCCACTTTGTACCCAAGCTGCTTGAGAGTTGCGTAACTGCAGTGGCCATCAAGAAACAACACCGACCCCTTACCCAGGTGCCGAGGATCAACAGCGGTCCGGCTTTGCGGAGACTTGTCGAAATTGGCCATCTCCCCATTTACAGGATCCACCTTGGGAGGGTCAAGATTGAACCCTTCATTACCGTAGCGGTCGGCGTCACGGCTGTTGTTGTCATACGGAAGACGGTTGACGAATGAAGCAGCCGTCCCCATGCAGTCGGCCACCGCAACGCAGCCGCCAGGAGATTTCACGCTGGTCATTTTCACCGGCCAGTTCTTGAAATCTGTCGGATTACTTGAGTCTTTGAGCCGGGCGTTACCCAGGAAGTGGTAGTTGTAACCGTAACAACCGTTTCGTTCATCCACCCAGCGGGCGACGCTGGGGCAAACGTAGACATCGCTGGAATAATCCTGCCTGTCGCCCAACTCTCCGAAGCGATCTATGGTGTTTTTTTCCGGTTGAGGATCGTCGAAGGCGGGAACACCAACATAACTGCCCATGATAGCCAGAAACGTCGGTCGGTACTTCAGACCGCCCTTGATATCCATGCGCCAGTTTTCATTATCCAGCTTGGGTAATCGGCAAGGAAGTAGCTGGTCGTTATGCTCCATCGCGTACATGTACATCCCCTGCCCTAACGTACGCAACCGGCTCAGGCAGACTGCCGCCTTCCCCTGCTGCCTTGCTTTTCTCAATGAGGGCAGGAGGATGGCAATAAGCAATGCAATAATGCTTACCACAACCAGCAATTCCACGAGCGTGAAACCGCAGGCAATAAAACCACGCCGTCGCGTACGAAATACACGACGGCCTGGTATGGAATTAACAGAACGAATGATCGCCATTTGACAATACCGGCAGTTAATGCTGCTTTCCCGGAAACGCGTCAGTTATGCATTCATATCCGCCCACTTCTTGGCCTTATGCCCGAATATGGCCAATGCGATGATGGCCGCCACACCTATGGCGGCAAACGGTATCCACGTATTATACTGGGGATTATACGTTTTCCACAATAGCATTGTGGTCGCCTGGGGAGATTTTTTAATCTCAGAAGCCACCAGCGACCTGGCCTCGTAGGGGTTCAAACGCAACAGATAAGCGGCATGTTCCGGGTTTTTACTCCAATCCTTAACGTTAAACGCCTCCTGGATAATCTCCTGCTGGTCGGAAAGCTCGGCGTAATTCAACTCGCCCCCCATTGATTCCGTGGCGATCTTCTTAGCCTCCGGATCCGCTTCGATCATATCCTGGAGCGTTTTAACATCTGTAGTCCAGTCCTTTCGCCCCACGGCGTTGAACCGAAGATGGATAAGATTGGCAAGATACACGTAGGCGCTGCTGGCAGTATCCCCCATCCATACGTTGGGCTTGGCCAACGCCTCATCCACCTCCTGACTGCTGGATCCTAACGCCACACTGAGAGCGTTAAACGACTTGGTTCGCCCTATTCCAACCAGCTTCTCCATTTCTTTCACCGGATCGTCAAAGGTGATTTTTGCAGCGGCATCGTGAACAAGGTTGGTTTTCTGAGCGAGATACTCCAATGCCAGATTGTTCAGCACACCGGGATCAGCACCATGTTTTTCCCAAAGCAAGTCGACGATTTCAGAATCAGCGGATTCCTTCATCTCCTCCGAACCATCCCTGACCTGTTTAGCAACAAGGCCTAAAGCGTCGACCCGGCTGCAACCAAGCGCATCAGGTAGAAGGTGAATGAAACGTGCAGCATTGATATCGGCAATAGTTCTTTTGCCTTCTTTAAGTTCACCAGCTAATGCGGTTAACTCTTTTGCATCTTTTTTCGTCAGCTCAACCGCAGGGGCTGATGATTCATCCTCAACTTCGTCGGCGGTTTTGGCTTCAGCGATCAGCACTTCGCCGAACTCGCCGGACAGTTTTTTTCATGTCCTTGTTTTCCAAAGCCAGATGCAGGATTGCCAAATTCGTAATCTGCCCGTGATCATAACGAAACGCCTGCCGTAAGGTTTCAGACGCGGTATCCCGTATCCTGCCCCAGATCCCTGCAAGCCAACGTAAACGCCTCTGACCTATCGATACCGGTCAACCGCGGAATGATCTCAAGCGTATCACTCCAGTCGGCCGACTGTGCAGCCCGGGGCAACCAGTTCCGTATTAGCTCCCAGGTGCTTCAACGCCAGCGTTGCTTTTTCCCCGTAGTTATCGTAAACAAGCCCCGCGATCATCGAACCCAGTCCCAACTCCAACGCCTACGGGGATATTGACATATCCCAAATACAATCCCTTCTTTCCTGGAGGAGCGATCAGCCCCAGATACTGGTTCTTTTTGGGGCCCGTAAGCATTTCTCCCAGAGAGAAAAACACGATACCAAGAAGAAGAATCCAGCCGCTGAAGGTCAAACCGGCAACCAGCGTACCAATGGTCGCCACGGTCATGCCGATGAGCATCGCACTCAGAGTTCGCATCCGGCGTACGAGGTATGAAATCGGCACAACCAGAAGGACAATCAACGCGGCATTGAGCGTCAGCAGAATCTGCTGCGGAACGCGTATCAATCCCCGGTCGCCATACTCCTTCCAGGAATCGAAAGGTACGTAACTCGTAATGCTGGAACTGTCTACCCAGTCTTCAATGAAGTTGGGGTGCAAATCCCACACCTGATACATCATCATCCAGAAACACGACATTATGAGCAAAAACGACACAAGACGGATATTCCAAAGGTTTGAAATCGTCTTCCATAAGGTTACCCACAAGCTCTCTATTTTCGACGCGCCGGAGGGAACGTCCTTGAAGGTGAACAAGAGCAGCAGGTTCATCGCCGTATACGCGGCGGATGCGAGGAACAAATCCTGCCACCCCTGGGCGCTATGCGGTTTCCCAAGAATAACGGTAGCCAGGGGAGGAGCGGCCACAGCACCGATATTAACCACCCAGTAGAATAACCCCCACCCCATTGACGCGTTTTCTTTGTTCAGGTTTTGCGCGATGGATCCCTGTAACGCAGGTTTGAAAAATGCCGTCCCGGTTGCCAGAACCAGGATGCCCGCAAAAAAGCCATAATAACTATGAAAGTAAGCCATCATCAGATAGCCAACCACGTTAGCCAGAATGGCGTAACGCAATACCCGCTTATACCCGTATCGGTCTGCAATACCACCGGTAAGCATAGGCAGGTAGGATTGGAAAAACGCCCACCACATGTAAATCCAACCCTTATGAACCGCCGTAAGGTGAAGTCCACCGGGCTCAGTCGCCTGCATTATGTAAATAGGAACAACCGCCCTGATCCCGAAATACGCCAAACGCTCAAACGCCTCGATACTGTTGAGCATCCAGTAAGTCTGTCCGAATGCTTTGCCGTGGCTCGCCGCAGAATCGTTTTCTACCGTGTTGGCCGATGATGACGTCATGGAATTCCTTTCCCTGCAAAACCCTGGATAAAAGAATCTCGAATCATAAAAATATAAATGGCAATAAAGGCGAAAACCGCCCCGACACGCCACATTGGACATGAAGTCTTGCAGTATTGACCCTACGCGTCAAGTTTCACTGATCTGCCTCCTGTTAACAGGAAAACCGGCTGGCTATAGAAGTGTTTTAGACATGTTCTAACCCGGTTCAGCGACGTCAACAGGCAACCAACACAGAACCGGTCTGGGCAAGCGAACGCCAGGTAAAAAAGCACGCAGTTCACAGATCTACCCAAGATCATGCGAACTGCGTACCCCTGCGAACCAAAGTCTATAATCGATATCGACCGCCTCCACGGCGATTATCAGCAGGTTCTTGCCCCATTATTCTACTACCGATACCAGGTACACGCCCCTGTAATGTCGTTCAACATGTTACGCAAGCATATCGACCGGGCGTAACAACACCGAAAAAGCGGCTTATTCGCATTAACACGGAGAGAACCACTTCCGTCGCTTCCCAACCTGCTACCTGAAACCGTGCGTTCGTGTTATCCGAATTATGCCGTAATCACAACATAACCAAGTAAGACAGGCGAAGTTAACGGCAACAACTTCCTCGTTCTGGCTAGCTCGTGAGATGAACTGCCTGTTGATGGATTACACCTGCGGACTTAAACTCCTTCATACCCTACTGGTCAATGTGTAAAGACAGTAGAAAACGGTGTTTGTTTCAGGAAAGCATTCCATGAAGACTTTGTATTTCGACTGTTTCAGCGGAGCGGCCGGCGACATGCTTGCCGGGGCTTTGATAGACGCGGGGGCCGACTTTAATGAGCTGAAACGCCAATTGGATCAGCTTGGTTTATCCGGCTTTGAAGTTCGTGCGGACAAATTGAAAAAACAAGGATTCGCGGCAACCAAATTCGATGTAATCGTCGATCCGGATACTCCCCAACCCCACCGCCATCTCAGTGACATTCGCACAATTGTGGAGAAATCCCAGCTTCCCGATGCGGTCAAGAAGCGAGTTCTCGCTGTTTTCGAGCGGTTGGCCGATGCTGAAGCTCAAGCTCATGGAACCACGCCGGAAAAGGTTCATTTCCACGAAGTCGGGGCAATCGATTCCATCGTGGATATAACCGCGGTTACCCTGGCACTGGATATGCTCGGAGCGGAACGAATAGTCTGCTCCCCGCTGCCAACGGGAAACGGTACAGTACTCTGCGACCACGGAGTGATGCCCGTTCCCGCCCCGGCCACCCTTAACCTGCTGAAGGGCGTCCCCATCGCTGAATGCGACGAACAGAGCGAATTACTAACCCCCACTGCCGCCGCCCTGCTCACTACCGTCTGTGACGAATTCGGTCCCCTGCCGTCGATAACGCTGGAAACAGTCGGCGTCGGTGCAGGTACCAGGGACAACAAAACCCGCCCGAACGTCGTTCGAGCACTTCTGGGTTCATCGACTGAGACGCACGCTCAAGATACGGTAGCAGTTCTTGAAACCAATCTGGACGATTGTCCGGGAGAATGGATCGGACATTGCGTTAACAGGTTAATCGATCAGGGTGCACTGGATGCGTATTGTGCGCCGATATATATGAAGAAGAGCAGGCCCGGTATGGTTCTCAGCGTTATCTGCGACCCGTCTCGGGTAACGGAGTTCGAAAAGATCATTTTCGCGGAGACATCAACCTTTGGAATTCGCCGGCACCTTGCTCAACGTTCCAAACTTGACCGTCGATGCGAAACAGTCGAAACCGTTTTCGGCTCGGTAAGAATGAAGATCGGGGAACGGCAGGGAGAAAAGGTTACCTGCACAGCAGAATACGAAGACTGTGCGGAGGCTGCGGCCAACCATGACGTACCTTTGCGACGGGTAATGGAAGAAGCCCGGAAACAGTGGAATAAATAACCCCGAAAGGTCGTAATCGTTTTAGAAAGCGAGTGACATGGCTACCGAACTGGTTCTCATAGCGGCGCAGCCCGACAACTTTGAAGTGCCCTGGCCCATATTTCTGCTGGTCCTGGTGGCGACCATATTCCTGCTGATAGCAACCCGCAAGAAAACCAGAAACGTCTCAAAAACCAGGCAGCACACGCGACAACTGGTTGATGAGTATAAGAGGCACCATCGCCTGGACGACGATCTCCGCGAAGTAATGATTGAGCTGGAAAACCTGGCCCGACAGGTTAACGGACAAATCGAAACCAAGTATATGAAACTGGAAAGCGTCATCCGGGACGCAGACCAACGCATAGCCAGGCTCGAAAGATTGTTGGAAGAGAAAAGCGACGGTGATGCTCCCGTTTCCGATGGCGCGGTTCGCCTCGACGTGGTAATCGGTGATGAACAGGAGAATTCCGATTTATCTGCGGAAAACGAAGAGGTCCAAATCAACAAAACCGTTGTGTACGAGTTAGCGGACGCCGGTTTGCAGGCCCAGGAAATAGCGGTTCAACTCAACCACCCGATCGGGGAGATAGAGCTGATATTGGCCCTGAGAGGCCAACAGGCCAACCAATCCTGACAGTTGAACGGGCTGGCCAAAAGCAGATAACCTTCAGTAAGTCCCAGAATAATAGAGGTCAGATAAAACTAAACGCCATATCGGGCGTGCATTCGGTAAGCCTGTAGTGGTCTCGGGCGGAACCGCCGCCTAGAATAACGTTGTCCGCTTAATGCATAACAAATAGCCACAGGGAATGATTTACGAGCGTAATAGATGAGCCCGGATTTAAAAGTATTCATGATCACCGGTCCGCGGCGAAGCGGGAAATCATCCCTGATCGCTTCCATGGTGCAACACGTTTTCAAGAAGCGGGTCCACTATCTCCGACTGATTGCGGTTGAATCCGGACTCAATAATCCCCGGATACCGTATTGGCGAGGGAGTAAGCAGGATTTCGCGTCCTTTTCTTGGATTAAGTACGAGCCGCTTCGCGCCTTTGAGGCTATCCCTGAATCGATCACTGAGGTTTATCACAAGGGGAGTTCCGACACCATTATCATCGAGGCCGACTCTAATCCATGCATCCGAAACGCCTTTCCCTATGACTGCCAGATTTTCACCATGCCCGCTCCGGAGTCCATGGACGAAATATTCAGAACTCCCAGCCAGACCCGCGATGCACTGAAATCCGTATTGCACGACACGTCGGCTTTTGCCTGCGAGGTTTACGGAATTTCAGATATACAGGAAATACCCAATGCGGATCCACCGGCAGATCCGTACCGGAAGGAGCACCGCCCGGACATGGATGAAGCTGAAATAGTGGAGTTTTTGCGTTCTCCAATGGGAAAGGCACTCGCCCTGCGAATTCAATGTCAACCGGAATACCAGGGACTGACAGATAATGATTGCGTGGTCATAAACATGGGCACCGGCGGCTTGACCAATGCGGCCGATTCCGTGGTCTGTGCTTTGGAGAGAATCGCCGAAAAATCCTGCTCACCTTCAGGCAGGAAGGCCTCGATCTTCTGTTGCGATCTTGATGACCATGACGACCCCTGCTGCAATCGGTTATTCAGCCAGCTAAGAAGTGAATTTCTCGCCTGACAAACGTTCACCAATTCGCAGTATGTGATTCCCGTACGACCTCACAGTCTGCAATGGTGATTGACCGTTTTTCAGTATCACTCGGAGATAGGATTGTCGAGTATTCAGGGACGTGAAAACCGCCTGGCGGCTCTTGCGGGGCGTATTTTGTCCATGGCCTGCATTACCCCCTTCTGCTGATGAGGAGGAAGGGTTCTGTACTTGAGAATCATCCGTATCTCTTCGATAGTCAGATTGAAGAATTCGTCTTTGTTTTGCACCTGCTGAGTAACCATTGGTCAGATTGCCCTCAAAAACCAGCTAACACAAACGAAGCAACGGTTTTATCGGCCAAACAAGAATCACAATCCGGGATTTGTTGAAGTAACGCCTCCCAATCCTTTAAAACCCGCCTCCCACCCCACAAAACACGATTTCACATTTAATTTTACAAAAAAATACATTTTTGTTCTGCCGCGAAGGGGTAGCCGCTAAAATGCACGTCAGCTGTGTGTGTACGTGTGTGGGCCTTTTAAAAAATTCAGGGGAAGGTGTGGCATGTCCTGTATCGTGCGTCGTGTTGTCGTGGTTGCGCTTTTACTGTGTTTGAGCGCGGGTAGCAGCATTACTATGTCCAATGAGCCGGTTCGTCCCGAGGTTCAGACGAGCAACGCTTTTTCTCTATCCAAATTTCACCCATCACTACTGCAACTGACGGACAACAACCCTGAAATGGTCAAGGCTTGGGTGTTTTTCCAAGATAAGGGAGAGATAGACGAATACGGCCTCCAGCAGAAAGTCGCTCGTCTCGCTTCAACTTACAACAAAAGAGCCGCAACCCGCAGGCAACTTCGTGGGCAAAACTGGAAACGCAAAGGGCGACTTTTCGATTACAACGACCTGCCCGTTTTCCAGGATTACATCGATCAGGTATCGGCAACCGGAGCAAGCATCCACGTCACCAGTAAATGGGTAAACGCCGTGAGTGTGCTGGCCACACGATCGCAGTTGGAGGAAATCGCTCAACTGGCGGCGGTCCAGAAAATGCAGCCGGTAGCCAGAACCGCCAAGGTTATTCCCGATCCGATTGAACAAACGTCATTGCAGAGCCCCGGTTTCGATTCGGATCCATCACCTTCGAAAAGCATTCAATATGGCAATTCTCAAGCACAGCTGGAACAGATGAACCTGATAGCGCTTCACCAGGCCGGTTACACCGGCGCCGGGGTGGTAATCGGCATTCTTGATTCTGGATTCCAGAGAACTCATGAGGCGTTCAACGAAGCGGGGCACACACTGAACGTGATAGCGGAATGGGATTTCATCAATAATGATGGAAACACGGGGATAGAAACTGGAGACCCCTCCTCCCAGCACGACCATGGAACAAAAACCCTCAGTTGTATTGGCGCATACAAACCGAACTCCCTGGTAGGCGGCGCGTTCGACGCTTCGTTTATCTTGTGTAAAACCGAGGACACTTCAGGTGAATACGAGGCGGAAGAGGACAACTACGTGGCCGGTCTGGAATTCATAGAAGCCAACGGCGGCGACATGGCCACTGCATCGCTGGGATACATAGACTGGTATACACAGGCGGACCTGGACGGCTTAACTGCCGTTACGACGATAGCGGTGAATATCGCAACGGCCAACGGACTGCATTGCTGTAACTCAGCGGGAAACGAATATCATGACACTAATCCCGCAACTTCAAGCCTGATAGCGCCGGCTGATGCACTACAGGTAATCTCCTGCGGCGCAGTGGACAGCGGTGGCACGATCGCGTATTTCAGTTCGGACGGTCCGACGGCAGATGGTCGTGTAAAACCAGAATTGCTAGCCCGCGGGGTAAGCGCACACGTAGTTTCTTCAAGCAGTAACACAACCTACACAACCGCCGACGGAACCTCGTTTTCGGCTCCTTTGATCGCTGGTGCGGTAGCCTGCCTGATTCAGGCTCGACCGAATTGGACCGTAGATCAAATGCGTGAGCATCTGTTCCAAACCGCCTCTGATTACGTGGCTAACGGCACTCACGATCCCCAGTTCGTACGAGGATACGGAATCATCGATGCTTTTGCCGCTTACTCTTTCTGTCCGGACGCGGGTACGGTACAACTGGATTCCCCGGCTTATGGCACGACAGACACAGTGAATATCGTGGTGGCCGACTGTGGATTAAACCTTAACGACACAGCGATAGAACAGGTTACGGTCGATATCGATTCTGATTCTGAAGCCGGGGTTGAGCAGGTAGTCCTGACCGAAACCGCTTCCTCTTCAGCGGAATTCGCCGGTTCGATACTTCTCCGCGATATTAATAGCCAGGGAGTACTACTGGTCGCCAACGGCGATACTATTACTGTCACCTATATCGATGCTGACGACGGGCAGGGTTCAACCAATGTTGTTGTAACCGCTACCGCAGCAGTCGATACCCAGGCTCCGATAATCTCCAACGTTCGCGCAGAAGATTTAACCGCCAGGTCAGCCAGTATCACATATCAGTGCGATGAAGAGGTTAAAGGTACTGTTCACTACGGAACATCCTGCGGTTTGTTGAATGAATCATCCGCCAGCATTGGTTTTTCAAGCAGCGTACTTATCAACCTGACCGGCCTGGAACCGGAACAGACTTATTTCTACACGGTGGAAGCTGAAGACCCGGCAGGTAATTCCAGCAGTGATGACAACGGTGGCATGTGCTACAGTTTCACTACGGAGTCCATCCCGGACTTTTTCACCGAACTATTCGATACGGATAACGACCTTGATTACAAACAATTAACTTTCACGCCCAACGGGACGTATGACTACTACAGAGGTTGTACCATCCACGACATAACGGAGCTTCCCGTTGACCCGGCAACGGGAACCGTAATATCACTTACCGACGATTCCTTTGGAACCGTAACCTTAACGGGCGGAAAGCAAATCAGTTTTTACGGTGAGACCTATAACACGTTTTATCCAGTCAGTAACGGATATCTAACCTTTGTTCAGGGTGTGACCGACTATAGTGAAACACTGGCAGAGCACTTCGGCGGTACACCGAAGATTTGCGCCCTGTACGATGATCTGGACCCGGAAGACGGGGGTGCAGTGAGGTGGGAACAGCTTTCTGACCGGGTAGTGGTAACCTGGGACGGCGTTCCGGAACACAATGAGTCTATTCCCAATACGGCTCAGATTGAAATGTTCTTCGACGGAATGATAAGGATAACCTACCTGTCGATCGACGCGACCGATGGAATAGCCGGTTTGTCGCGTGGCGAGGGTCTGGACCCGTCCTTTGTGGAAACCGATCTGTCGGCAATGTCTGGGTGCGATCCGATTCCACCTCAGGCATTCGACGATAATGTATCTACGGCGGCGAACCACCCTGTTTCAATCGTCCTCACGGCATACGATGATGGTTTACCCGATCCACCGGCAGCGCTTGATTACATCATTACAGCTCTCCCTTATAACGGCAGCTTACACGATCCGAATGGAGGTGCGATTACCGCTGCCCCCTACACGCTTCTTTCCGAAGGCAATGTGGTCGACTATATCCCCGACACAAACTACTACGGGAGCGACAGCCTGGATTACAAGGCAAATGACGGCGGCACTTTTCCCCAAGGTGGTGATTCAGAGGAAGCGACAGTAACCATTTCCGTGATTGCTAATCCACCGGTTACGCAAAACGTATCACACAATCTGGACATAAACACATCAGCGAATATAACACTTGATGGATCTGATCCAGACAGTGATCCGCTGGAATATGTAATTATCACCTTACCGAATCACGGGGAGCTGTACGATCCAAACGGCGGTGAGATTACGAGTTTACCCTACACACTGGTCGATAACGGACAAATCGCCACCTACATACCGCAGGTGGATTACGCCGGTGACGATAGTTTTATCTACCAGGCAAGTGACGCGATATTCGACTCAAACCTCTCTACCGTGTCGCTCACTATAATAGCTGAAGAACCTCAGATAGCTACCACCGAGCTACCTGCGGGTTCAGCGGGAACAGCATACGGACCTGTGCAGCTAGAGGTGTCTGGCGGCCAGCCTACTGTCACCTGGTCGCTGGTTACGGACCTTGATTACGTGGAACAGGACTTGGGAGAAAGCCAGTTCAGTGAAACCGGCACAGGTTTGAACTGGCATCAGGATGAGGGATTCTGGCTTTACGATATGCCTTTCAGCTTCCCATTCTACGGCGATAATTACGACTCCATACGCATTCGCCCCAATGGTTTTATCAACATGGGATCATTTACGGGGAGTGCCTCCAGCAACAGCGATACCGGACTGATCGCCAATAAAATAATCGCTCCCATGTGGGATGATCTGGACACTCTCGACACCGGCGAGGATGTCTTCATAGACGAAACCGTCACGGGACAAGTCACCATCCGCTGGCAAGCGAGTACGATTGCTCCAGACAATTCCGCAGTGGACTTCTCAGTCGTACTGTCAGAAAATGGAGAAATCCGGTTCGATTACGGTATAACCAATACTTCCGTAACTCCGACTATCGGGGTCTCCAACGGTGATGGCACTCACTACACCCTGGCAAGTATTAACGGAAACGGAGTATTAACCGGCCAGAACTCTCTCCTGTTCAGGATTCCTGTCGGTTTACCGGAAGGCATGGAATTCGACAGCACCGGATTGCTTAACGGTATTCCCCTAGAAGCGGGCGATTTTGAACCGGTGTTCAAAGTAAGAGACAGCCTCGGCCGTGAGGATCAAAAACTGCTGAATCTCCACATAGCCGAGTTTGTCCAGGGTAATTTCGATTATGACGATAATGGAATAATCGACCTTGCAGACTACGCAGGCTTCCAGCTCTGCTTCACCGGCTCAGAACAGGGACCGCCACCGGCAAACTGCGAGATGTTCCATACCGACGCCGACGGTGACATAGATTTAGTCGACTTTGCTGGTTTCATATCAGCGATGGAAAACTGATTCACGGCGAAATACGGCTACGATATTACGCGTGTTTCCAAGCAAGCCGGTTTTGTAATCGCAGGCTAAAAACCGTCACAGCTTTACGGCGGGAATGGCCTGCGATGTGAAATCGACTGGCTTGACATGCTTATAGAACCTCCCCACTTTCAGCGAAGCGGACAGGTCTAACACGTATTGATAAATTCCAGTAATCTTAAACAGCCGAATAACGACTTGAAAAACGGTATTTACTGGAAGG
Source organism: Phycisphaerae bacterium (assembly GCA_963667855.2). Lineage (GTDB taxonomy): Bacteria > Planctomycetota > Phycisphaerae > UBA1845 > UBA1845. The sequence continues at coordinate 54,419 of CAXXKI010000021.1, forward strand.
TTACTCTTGTTTTTCCAACCGTTTATTCAAAAGATCTTGGATTTCCAATGAAGGATTACAGGCCAATCCCTTTTTGAACGATTCTTTCGCCGCGAGAACGTCTCCGGTCGCAAACTGTATATCACCAAGAAGCATCCAGGCCTGAGCTTCCAGGGGATCACATTCGGTTGCCCGCACCGCGGCACTCACAGCGTCTTTAGCCCCTTTCGTAGCCAAAAGAGCTCGCGCTTGCACCTGCCACGCCGCAGAAAAACCTGGAACAGCATCCGTCGCTTTCTGAGCCTCATTCAGAGCCTCGTCCAAACGGTTGAGTTTTTCGTAACACAAAGCTTTTAAGAAACACGCCTCTCCGTTTCCGGGGTTATGCTTCAATACCTCGTCCAGAATCGTTACGATCTTTTTCGCATCAGGTTTATCCTCTCTCAGCCATGCTCGAGCAAGCCCGAGGCGGCAGGAAAGATTATCCTCATCTATATCCAGGACTTTTTGGAAATCCTTAATCGCGTACCGAATCATACCTTTTTTTTCAAGCTCGGCATAACCACGAAGCAATAAGGCAGAAACGAACGATGGGTGTTCCGCCAGAACTTCATCACAAATACGCATTGCATCTTCAATCTGCCCCTGGTCCAGCTTGCGTGACGCCTTATCCATCAAGTCGAAAACATGCTCGGGGATTTGTCGATCCTTATACTCAACTCCCAGAAGTGCGGACGCCAGCTTTGCAGGCATTTCATCCCACAAACCAGATATATGTCCTGACCAGCCGGCAAAGGCGACAATCCTGCCGTCTCTCGTGCGAACTACACGTGCGTCAACACCGACGATCCCTCCTTGATCCATGTATTCTCCCAACACAAAATAATTTGCTCCCAGGATCGTTCCTGCCCGGCCGGTCACAATGCCGGCCGATTTGAGATCCTGTTCTTCGAGCAGTTTGTCGATCCTGGCTCGCTCGACCAATCGCCATTTATCGACCCGGAGAAACTCGCGGCGCAGTCCGGCCTCTATTACGGACGCCAGGTAATCGAAAGTCGGGGTTTTATCCTGGTTTTCAAAAACAAACAGGGCGCAAAGCGGTTTTGGTTCATCTGCACGGATTAAGCAGGAGCAACTGGTAATAAAAAATGCCAGAATTACAGTAGTCACCTTCAAACGACCGGCTACCACCCAATATTGCTTATTAACTGTGTGTTGCATTGCTTAAACGAACCTCCAGTTAAGTGCAGTTTATGGCTTCTCGGTAATGGCCATCAATTCGTACTCGTCAAGCTTGGGAACTCGCAGCCCCCAGTCGCCGGCTGTTCCGCCGTATATTCCATGGACTTTAAATCCGATCCATTCCAACATCCGCCGCAGTTCCGGCACCGTATAACCGCGTTCCCAGGCCAGCAACGGATCACCTTCCGTTTTAACCAGATCTCCGGCGATGCTTTTCTCGGTCAGAGTAAGTATGTCAAACTTACCGGATTCTATATCTTCATCGGTAGATTGTCGTATTAAGCGACAGGCGTTGAGAACATTAAGAATAAAACGCCCGCCAGATTTTAACGAAGTGAACACGTTTCCCAGTATCTGCATGTCTCTCTGGAACGCGTCATCGTCCGCTCCCAGAAGACACATTGCCCCCTCACACAGGCATATCGCGCCATCGAAGTAATCTTCGCGAACGAAATCGGCAGCATTGGTATGTACAAACTCAACCGACACGCCGGCAGCGTCAGCCCGGGCAATACTGTGTTTCAACATTCCACTGGATAAATCAATCCCAGTAACATTGTAACCGGCTTTAGCCAGTCCCACACTGTGCCTGCCCGTACCACAACCAATATCCAGGATTTGCCCCTCTGACGATAATCTCAATTGATCCTGCAAAAACGGTAATTCCGCGTCCGTATTCTGAACGAAACACTCTTTATCGTATTTGTCCGCGTAGCAATCGAAAAACTTCTGCCAGTCACTCAACTGTATTCTCCTGATTTATACTGGTAGCTAAAAGGACACCTATACGTACCATACGCTCCAAACAGGTACCCTCCTGACGGGCACATAATCGTACACACCAGTAGTCCACGCAACTGCTCAGTTATCAAAAAATTTTTCAACTACAATCAATACTGCTGAAGTGGCGCGAACACATGCGTATGAATTGAAATTTCAACTAATGTGGCCTAAGAAAACCCCCTTCACGTATATCAGGAACACTTAGCTGCCGACTACCTGGTTTTCTAACATCCCGTCCATCACGAGCCTGATGATACTCCGGCCCCGAGAGTAATTGCTCAAAAACAGAATAGTCTTCCATGTCCACTATTCCGTCTTCTCCCTCAAGTACTCCCGGCTGACACTCCCCCAAGCCCTGCTGACCAAAACAATTCTGGAAAACACCAAAATCGAAAAGATCCACATCACCATCGACATCGAAATCGCCATCACCATATTGAACACATACATCCGCGGATTCTTCGCACCAGGTTCCGGCGGTACAAGGTGGCGTTCCGTTACGGCAAAGATGGTTTTCGTCACAATACTCTTCACCGTTACAGAATAAACCGTCCTGGCAATCGGAATCGACAAGACAACCTCCAAGTTCAATATCCTGTATAGTTACTCCGGCAGCCAATACCGACACACTCGCTGTTCTATCGACATAATCACCATAACTCGCTGCCACATTGTACGATACGCCCCCGGCAGTTCCCGGCAGTTGCGTGAGAATGTAGAAACCATTCCCATCGGTCAAGCATTGCTGTCCCCCTTCAATAGTCACCACCGCGTGATCCAACAGCGTGCCGGAATAAGCGTCCACGACCCGCCCGCAAACAGTCCCGGTACTACTCGTTCCAGCTTCCCGCCAGGGCATTGACGGAGTTGGCACGGGCGATAAGAATAAGTCAGCTCCCAAATGGGAATACCAGTTCGACCATACCTCTCCCATATCGTTTGTATTGTAATACGAGAATGTGGCAATACCGTCAGAACCGGCACTCAACGCGTATTCCAATTGCTGAATATTCTCAGCAAAACTGTTCCTGTATAAACTGGTGCCAATGAACATATGCCGGTTATATTTCCAGTTATTGGCCGCGTTGACCCATAAGCGATAGTCATCCCCGTAGTATTCCTCGTCGTAGTAACACATGGGAATCCCGGCATCCAGATATCCCTTTTCCATCCACAACCGCCAATTCTGAAAACGTTCATACGCATAGGATGACTCGAATGAACTCGGCGGATAACCGGAAGTCAGAAGTGCGGCCGTATACCGTAAAGGCTGCCGTGGATTGACAGCCAGTTGCACTTCCACTATCGCTCGGCGAACAACCTCGTCGATAGTATGCCTTCGGAAATCAGACCATTGAACATCATACGGAGCGGGAACTTCAGTTTCGCCAGTAATAGCCAGAAACCGTGCCAATGTTGATTGGGTGTAACTGGTATCAGCCGGGTAACCGGAGTCCCTTTGCATATACCGCAAATAATCCCAATGCACTCCGTCTATCTCATACGTATTGCATAACTCGTTAACAATATTCATCAGGTAATTCTGCACGTCCGTACTGCCCGGATCGAGCATATACCGGCCGTCAACCTGAGCGGGACCGCCACCAAGCTGGGCCTGCGGAACCATCAACCACTCCGGATGCGACTGCAACAATGAATTTCCATAAGGAGGCCAATCGCTCGACACCCGGAACGGAATGATCCACGGATGAACTTCGATTCCATTGGCGTGTGCCTCCTGAACTAAATAGCCCAATGGATCGAATTCGGAATCCACATCAGTAGCCTTGGGAATAATCGAAGAATTCCAGTAAGCACCATGCCCAACGGTTCCCGTATCATGATATGCCAGTATTTCAGGAATAATCGCGTTGTAACTGCCGGCCACCGCATTAGCAACGAGCCTGTCGACCTCCGTACTGTCTTTAAAACCGGGATTGAAGGCGCTGGCCCAGAAGCCGCGAAACTCCCGGTCATCCGGTGCATACTCCACGAAACACGCTATAATCGTTTTATCCTGATCCATCAATACGGTGGTATTCGGAGAAAAACTATCCGCCACACTCACTCCTGCCGTCACCTCCCAATGATGGAAAACACAACCGGAAGATTCCACCGCGGAAATCGCAACCGTTACGCCCTCTTTCTCCTCATACGAACGTCCGGCAGCGGGTATTGTCTCCCCACACCCTGCCGGTTGCACCGACATGGTGAAATAGACTTCTCCCCCGGTCGACGATCCCTCTGCGCCTGAACCCCATGTAACAACCAACACACATATTGCCGCACATAACAATACGCGTGGACCTGAAAGGCTTGCGTCCATTTGGACAAAGCATGGAATTCGCAGAAATCTCCCAGTAGCCACTGGTGGCCTCCCACTATCCGAATTGGTCCCCTACACTTGTGCAGCGACCCCCTACGTCACTACACCACTTTCACCTCCATTTTACCAAAAACAGGCCAAATGTTTCAAGGATGTATCCAAGAAGTTACTGAATGCCCGAGTAGACTCCGCGTATAAACGTTTCGCTCGCCGTAAAAGCGAAAACGGTAATCTTGAGATGTACTGACTAAGATCGCCGAAGTTGGATTATCCGCCGGTCTGCGTGCCTGTTTTAAAAACGTATCTCCAGAAAACGCGATCTACACGGGCGTCCGTATACCTCGAATAGAATCCGATTGGTCCTACCCAGGGGATAACCGCCGTTTCATGCCCGGCTTTTCTAAGATCGTTCAGGCACAACCAGAGCAGAACTCGCCCGATGCCTGTCCCCCGAGCCACGGGCGTAGTTCCCATAGGGCCGAAGAATCCCCATTCCCGGTTTTGGCTGGAATGAGCGCTGAAAGCTATTATTTTCCCCTCTTTAATAGCGATATGCAGACCGGCCGGATCGTTTTTCATTGCCAAATCCGCCTCGGCCAACCATTCCGCGCCGAAATCGCTCTGGAAAAACTGCTCCAGCAACTCATTGTCGTTTTCTGACGCACGTCGGACTTCGATCTTCAAACCCGCAAGTCGCTCTAACTCACCAGTCGTATCGAATTCCCGATCCAATCTGGCGATCATGTTCACACAGTCTTTGAAACGCTCGAATCCCTGCGCTTCGAGGAAACAAAGTGCTTCTGTATACCGAGGATCGATACCGGGATTGAAATAGTTGCCCGGAATAGCCACCGCTTCCACTGTTTCCGGACCTATCGAAGTCCACTCAGCTTTGACTACTTCCAAGAGCCTGCTTGCGACACCTTTGCGGCGACAGTCGGGCGATACAGCAAACACCCCGAGCCAGGCCTTTTGCTCCTTGGGGCGAGTTACACTTTGCATGAAGCCGACGGGCTTTCCGTCTATTTCTGCTAAAAAGACCTTGTAATCGGCCTTTTCAGGATACGGGTTGTAGAAAAGCTTTTCCGTAAACAGCTCTTCAGTGAATACATCGAGTGTCAGCGATTGACGGGCAATAGCGTAAATCGATGCAATATCCGCTTCGGCAGCAGGTCGAATAGTAAGTGAATTATCCAAGTTTGCGATCATAAGTGTCTCCCACTTTGAATGTTAACGGCTTACAGCTTAGAATGCCCCCATGAACGCGAAATTTCAACATACAGCCGTATCGATTGCAATGGTGTTTAGTGATCGTCTTCCGTACAGCAAGGAAGCCTTCGCGGACAGCGTCCGGTCAGCAGTAAACCAGGACCACGCCGCGAAGGGCAAACTTGAGGTATTGATTCTGGATGATCGGGGTGCAGACGCCGCATTCGATTTCCTACCAGATGACCTGAAAAACGGCACCTGTGTTCGCCATCTGCCTGGAAAATGGGCTAACCGAGCTGCAATGTACAATGCTGCCATTGACGCTGCGACCGGTGAGTACCTGCTTTTGGTGCAGAATTCGGCCGCTCAGATCATGCTCAAGGGTTCTGCAGTCCAGACGCTAATGCTGGCCGCTGTCAGAAATCCTGATGCCGGTATGATCTCCGCCGATTATGAACAAATCGGTGCTGACGGGACCACCAAAGAGGTGCACCTGCTCAATTGGCATCCCGGTCGCCTGCGAGATACAACCGACTTCGGTTCGGTAAACCTGTTCTCGCTGGCTCTACTTCGTGAAATAGGCAAGTTGAATGAAAAATACAAGGCTGCAGACATGTACGATCTGCGATTGCGGGCTAGTGAAAAGGGGGCATGCCTGCATATAGCCAACCGTTACGCCGGTTCTTTGTACAGTGTGGCCGCTCCGGCTACATCTCACAACGTATTCGATTACCTTCTGGCGGATAAGGACGCCCAGCTTGAGGCGGAAGACGCGGTTACCGAACATCTCAAGCGAATTGAAGCTGGATTGGCTCCAGGCGCACACGTTAAACCGGTCACCTATACGGCCGATGAGGAAAAGGAATTCGCCAACTGCGTCGCCAGTGTAGTTATTCCCGTGAACAACCGTCCTGAATTCATCGGGCGAGCTATCGAGAGTGTCCAGGCCCAAACCGTTCAGCAGGTTGAAGCGGTTATCGTGGTTAACGGTGGCAAAGACGACCCGACCTGTGAAGCCGTTCGCCGGTACCTTGAAGGCGGCGACAATTATAATCCCAAAGCCCCGCCGGTTAAGTTGATTGTCGTGGACATCAACAACCTGGGCTTATGCCTGAACACGGGGATGGCCGCAGCGAGTGGAAAATACTATGTCCAGCTCGACTCTGACGACAGACTCAAGCCGGATGCCGTGGAAAAACTGATGGCCGTCTATGATTCCGATCCCACGATCGGTATGGTTATCGGCTCTTACGAAGTCTGGAACCTCGACGAAAAGAGCGGCGAATTGTCGCGTAATAACGATATTCCCGTAGTAACTCACGATGAGTGGACGGCTGATAACGGGCGCAATAACCTGCTTCGCATCAACGGGGCCGGTGCTCCTCGCTCGGCTCATATCAAGGCTATCGCCGATGCAGGCTGGTTCGGTGTAAACGATGATCCTTCGTGCCGTAACTATGGGGAGGATTATGATCTGGTATTGCGCATGAGCGAGAAGTACACTATCGGAAGAGTTTGGGATCCGATTTACGAGGTCATCCGTCATTCAGGGGGTACGGATCACAGCATCGACCAGGTCACCATCGACCGTAACGACGATGCCAAAGACCACATGCGGCTTGAGGCTTTACACAGGCGCATGAAGCTTAACAAGGGTTAGTAATTGGGGAAAAAAAGAGTGGACATCAAAACCGTCTTGATAGGGGTGGATGGCGGTGCAACAGAAACCAAGGCACACTTGGTTCACTGCGACAACCTGGAAAATCCAACGGGGTATGAATTGGGAAATATCTCTGCTTCTCGTAAGTATGAGAAACTTGCCGGTTTCGTACCGGTACCCGTTACCGAGCAATTTGTTCAGCGTGATAGCGGCAACATCAAACTTACCGAGGGCGAAAAAGCTCAAGGGGCAAAGTGGGTGCAGGCCGCAATCGACGCTGTAGCGGAGGTGGCCCGGGAGGCTTCAGCCAAACGCGTTCTGGTGGGCATGGGTATGCCCGGGCTGAAGACTCCTGATGGCCGGGGTATTTGCGTGATCAACAATGGCCCTAGAATTCCCAATTACCTGAGTGAATTCGAACAGGGCCTGAAAGATCTCGGTATAGAGCTGGTAGACCAGGTTGCAGCCCTCGGCAGCGACGCGGATTACTGCGGACTCGGCGAGCAGTGCGCCGCGGAAGGAATGTTCCAGAATGTGGATAATTCCTATTACGTCGGCTGCGGCACCGGAATTGCCGATGCCATGAAGCTTCACGGTCAACTGGTCACGTTTGATCAGGCGAAAGACTGGATCCAGAAGTCATGGCAAATCAGTTCCGCCCTGGGACCGACTTTCGAAAAACTGGTTTCGGCCAAGTCGATGAACGACTGCTACATGCGTTTGCTCGGGATTACCGAACTTCCTGAAGGGCGCTTTCCACAGATGGATGCTGTCGATGGGAAACCGGTGGCCATCACCTGGATGGACGCAGTAGCCATGATTCTCGCCGAGCTGATTTTTGAACGTATATATACAATCAAAAACGGTCGAGCCAACGCCCCTTATCACAACGACGCGTATTTGAAACTCAACGCGTCACATCCTTACCTGGGCACAATGCTGGACACGGTGGTCATTGGACAACGAATAGGCCAGATTTACGCCGACAGCCAGTACGCCGCGGTATTTGGCGACAAGCTGGAAAATCACCTGGCGGCGGCTATCGCAAAATCCAATGATCCGGAAATGATCGAAAAATACCTCGCCGGCGATAAACTGGCGAATGGTGTGCTGGTAGCTTCCAGGCTTCGTGCAGCTCCGGCTCTGGGCGCGGCGGTTGCGGCGGTGGAAGCCATGCTGCAAAAAGCCACCAGTGGTTAGTCACAGTGCGTAAGCCTGGATTCAGTAATTCACAATAAACCTTAAGCCAGCCCTCTTGGATGGGGGCAGGCTTAAGAGGTTTTTGATATATAACTCAATCGGTCGTTTTAATACCGAAAACAACCCGCCTTGGAGGGCGGTCGATATGCAGCTTCCTTCGATTACCGAAACACCTAACGAATTGACTCGTGACATCGACGTCGTATCTCCCGAAGGTATAGTCCGCCTGCTGCGCAATACCGACGCGCAGATATACAACGGATATCGCAGCTTTCCCGCCCTGTGCGACGAGGAGATCGTTGAAAAAATAGCGATGGTAACAGAGTGGGCAGCTCCGCTGATGGGACGCGAGGATTCGGTTATCGTTCTCTCCGGAGCCGGAACAAGCGGCAGGCTGGCCATGTTCGCCACCCGCATGTTCAACCAACTGCTAGCCGCCAACAAGCTCGACCAGAACTTCCATTACATAATGGCCGGCAGCGACCTGGCCTTGATCAAGGCACAGGAAAAAGCCGAAGACGATCCTCACACGGCCTGTTCGGATATTGAACCGTTAATCAAAGGGAAAAAACGAGTGCTGTACATCGGTATCACCTGTGCTTTTGCCGCTCTCCTACGTGGCCGGGCAACTGGCCATGCTCTCCAGACGCAAGGGAGCATACTGCGTGCTGATGGGATTCAATCCCGAAGATCGCGCCCGCCGGATTGAAGTTGAAGACTGGGACCGCACCTTTGCCGACGTGGTAAAGAGCATATCCCGCAAAAAGAACTGTGTAATACTCAACCCCATAGTGGGCCCGGAGCCGATTACCGGCTCAACTCGAATGAAAAGCGGGAGCGCCACGAAGCTGCTGCTGGAAACGATCTTCGCCGCCGCCGCCGGGGAATCAAAAACTGGCGAAAAAGGTTCCTGGAAAAACCTTAACTGAACGTATCCGCCGCAGTCTCCTCGATTACGAAAACACGCGGCGAGTAGTATACGAGCAAAGTGAGGATATGGCTAACCTGATAAAGCTCGCAGGTAATGCTCTTCGCCGAGGCGGACATATTTATTACGTGGGAGCAGGAGCTCCCGGTATATTGGGAATTATCGATGCCTCGGAATGCCCCCCACTTTCGGTGCCGGATTCGAAGATGTAAGAGGCTTCCTCATTGGCGGCTGGAAAACACTCCTGGGACCAGACCGCGATCTCAGCGATGAAGGCGTGTGGTACAGAATATCTCTGGATAATTTCACTAAAGAGAAACTTCCCGAGCTGAACAAAAAGGATTTCGTGGTCGCGTTACCCAATGCCAGGTGGGATGAAAAACTCAAGACGGTTTTGCGAAAATGCAAACGCAAGGGAGCAACCGTTGCCGCAATCCAGGTAGATTTCGCAGGCAAACCCGGCTTGCAACTCGATGGCCGGGTCTGCGTGCCGGAAGTACCGGAATCCCCCCTGCCCAAAGCTCAGATCTACGCCGAATACGCGACAAAGCTTATCCTCAACAGCCTGACAACCGGCGGTCATACTCTTTGCGGCAAGATCTACGAAAACCGCATGGTGGATCTGCGAATAAGCAACACCAAACTGTATTATCGCACGCTGGGAATAATCCAGAGCATCATGGATGTTTCGATGGACAAGGCCAAGCACGCCCTGCTCAAAAGCCTGTACGGCGTCGACCGGGTAACTCCCAAGCTGTTGAAAGCCAAGCCGTCAGCACACGTGGAGGCAGCGACCAACGGTTCCAGGATTGTTCCCCGAGCCCTGATAATGGCGGGAAGCAAGGCAAACTATGCCCAGGCGGACAAGCTCCTGAAGAAAACCCCTATAGTCAGAACCGCGATAGAGGAACTGAAAAAGAAAAGGTAGGGTCCGCTCTGCGGACCATGTTTTTACCAACTTAGATGAATGCACCTGATTTGCTTTCTCTATCCGTAGCTGTATTGTGTACCATAGCTACGCAATCGCAGACCATGCCACCAAACTGTGGCATCGGCAAGCGAACAGCCAAAGAAAGACTAGCCGGAAGCCCCCAATAACGGACTAGCCGAGGTGTCGACGAGGTATGTCAAAACCAGACGATCTATTTATTCCTAAATGCGAAGTGGCAGGTAAATCCATCATCGCGTTTGGAATAGTCTCGTTTCTCAGCTCAATAGTATTCGCGATCGTTGCCGATGCGTTTGCAATAGACCTTGGGAGTTTCATCCTCATGTATCTGGGAGCCGAAGTAATTCGCGGTATGCGAAAAGCAGCAAAATGGGCTTTAGGATTAATGGTCTATTATTCCACCTTTTTCATCTTCTCAGGTTTCATGCTGGCGACGGGAAACGCCGGATCCCTGAAAATAATGGGCAACTCAATCCACTCTTTTAACGCCGGCGTGGCTGCCTTCATACTCTTTATATACGCAGCATGGGCAATAACGAATGCCGTTCTGTCAAAACAAGCCCTGGCGGAAACCGCATCGTATATCAATCCCGAACTGCAACCATTCTGTAAACGCTGCGGATATTCACTAAAAATGCAACCATTCGACCGCTGCCCTGAATGCGGCCAATGCCCGACCCGAATACCGACCGATCTGAACAAAACAGATCTACACAAAGAGCCGAACGGTCAAAGCTGACTACGCCCCCCCCCAAAAAAAATAATGATCTCGCTTATCACCAATGTGATATTCTCTCAATAGAAAAAAGGGTTCGCTATTTCCAAGAGAAACACGAACCCTTTTACCAAGTTATAAATTAGTGAAACTAACGACTGTATCTATTCCACTTCGGTAACGGTCATCTTACTGATAATCACCGGTTCGACCGGTTGGGATTTTTCCCCGGTTCCCGGGTTTACCGTTTTCACCGATCCTATTTTCTTCAATACTTCCATCGAACCTTCGTCTGCTATTTTGCCAAACGCGGTATACTGTCCATCGAGAAAAGTGGCATCGCCCAGGCAAATGAAGAACTGGCAGGATGCCGAGTTGGGATCGGCCGTGCGTGCCGCCGAGAGTATTCCCGGAAGATGCGGGGTATCATTGAATTCGGCCTTCAAGGTACGCGGACCATTCCCCATGCCGGTTCCCTCCGGGCAACCGCCCTGGATCATGAAACCTTCAACGATGCGATGAAACTTTACGCCATCGTAAAAACCCGATTCAGCCAGATCGAGGAAATTCTCCACATGATTCGGAGCCTTGTCCGGGAAGAACGTAAGATTCATGTCGCCAAAATCAGTGTTGATTGTTACCTGTTTCAAGGGATTCTCCCATTTCTCGTATTAGTCTCGTCCAGTGAGCGACTTTGCAATTCGCCGCCCCTTTTGATCGCCATTGTAGTCGAAATATCGCACTTGTGTAGTACCGCCGATCCACCGTTACCACAGCCGTTTAAGGCAGTAATAATCCTATTGCCCTCTCACCTTGCCAATCGCCGACAGGCCGATTCTACTGTTCAACAAATCAGAAAAAATCCGGCAATATTTGCCGTCCGATTTTCGCTTTTCAAAGGGTTGATAACAACCGGGCCCCAAACTGCGCCAGACGATCCTTTATCAGCACCTCACAAGGACTACTGAATCTGCCAGTCCGCCCTCTTTCCTATTAAGCCTGTCATTGGACTATCCCCGCCCGTATATGCAATTTTTCATATAGAGAAATCTTTCGGGTCCGGAAGTACTACAAACGAAATCAGCCGGAACCACGGAGATCACAGAAGAAATACTCGACCAAGGAATATGCCATGAAACCCATTACCATTATCACAGTAACAGCCGTGATCACCGCCCTTGTACTCACCTCGACCACCACGATCGGAATGCCCATACCATTTACCGGTATTAAAGACGCCACGTCCGGGAATGAGCCCGATTTGTACAGCGTACTGAACCAGGTTGCTCCCGATACAATTGGGGTAATACCGATTACCTCAACAGCGGAGCGGGGGGTAGAAGGATTAACGATTTTGAAGATACTCTCTGGTACAGTACCGGGCGGGAAATCTCCATTACCATGCTCACCACCTATTGGGGCGGCAGTGCCCTGCCGGCAGATAACCTTGGGCAGGAAATCGTCTATGATCTCGACTCATCAGATGGGCGAAACATTTTCTATCCCACTCCCCGCGTCGATTCGCCCGGCCAGACGTCGACTATCCAACTCACCCGGGCATTAACTGAAATAGCCTTCGGAGGACGAGTCCGGAAACCCGACCGCCTGGACTGATTCTCTGGCCAACACCGCCTTCGGCAACGGCGTACTTGATCGAGTTGTTACTTCGATGTTCAAGGGCTGGACATCTACGCCTGGAGTGACAGTAGCTTTCAACTTGTCCAGGAGAATGCCGACGAAGGCTCCTTCATCCTCGCTTTCGACCCGGGTAGCGACCAGGATTACCAGGATCTGCTCGTGCTTATCGAAGGAGTGCAGGTTCAAATCCCGGAACCAGCCTCCTGTTCGCTCATGATTTTAGGTGGCTTGCTATTAATCCGGCGACGGAGACGATAAACGCGGACACGCGAAACCAACCAAGTCACAAGACGGATTGAAATCCTTCAATCCGCTTTTTTGTATCCAATCATCTTCTGCTCTACACTATCGTCAGGTTGATTAAAGAGTGTGACCTTGGTTCGAAAACAAAGGGGACAAACGTGTTACTAGTGGGGATCGATGAAGCCGGATACGGACCGATACTCGGACCGCTAGTTGTAACCGGTACGTATTCGAGATACCTGACGAATACCGCGAAAAAGACCTCTGGGATATTCTTTCCGCCAGCCTTTGTCGCTCGCCGAAGAGAAACGAACTTCGCCTTCCGATCGCCGACAGCAAGAAACTGCACAATCGAAAAAAGGGATTATCCGCCCTCGAGCAAACAGCCCTGGTAATGCTCCAATCCGCTGATCGAACTCCCAAAACTCTCCGGGGACTGCTCCAGATATTATCACCGACACCATAAATAAACTCAATACTTATCCGTGGTATGAATCCTTTAATTTAGATATTCCATCAGAAACAACCGCCGCCAATGTCTCTACCCGCTGTAATGCCGTCAAGAAAGACATGCTGGAAAAACAAATTAAACTCGTCGGTGTGTTCTCCGAAATCCTTCCCGCCGGTCATTACAACCGGCAGGTAACCCAAACCCGCAACAAAGCCACAGTCCTGATGGAACTCGCCCTGACCATCGTTCAACGAATACTGAAGAAATACGGCAAAGATAACCTCCGGATATGCGTCGACCGCCAGGGAGGCCGGGAACACTACGTCGAGAAATTGATGACCTTCTTCGCTGGAGTCAAACTGCGTATCATCGAGGAAACGCCTCAACGCAGCGCATATAGCCTGAACAACGGATCACAGGATTGGGATATCGAATTCTCGACCAAAGGTGAAGACAAACACCTGCCCATTGCCCTGGCCAGTATTTTCAGTAAGTATCTCCGCGAACTGTTTATGAAAGCACTCAACGAATACTATGCTCAGCGAGTGGAAAACCTCGCTCCCACCGCCGGATATTATACCGACGGGAAAAGATTTCTTGCCGATATAGACGCTGCAATAAAGAGTGAACAAATAGACACGTCCATTCTTGTGCGGAGTAGATAGTCGACAGAGCGATTGACACCGCTTAAACGTCATGCTACTTTCGATACTGAATTAAAGGAGTGTTTTGATCATGCCCATTGAAAACTGGTCCGACACTATCGTTCTTGCCGAGTTGCAGAATGACCCAGGTCTTACTGACGACTTGACCTCATTGACCGATCAGGTGGAACGTAGCAAACAGATCGATGTCGTACTCGATCTGGCAAACGTCAATTTCCTTAACTCCTCCAACATAGCCAAGCTTCTGCGATTACGTAAAATGTTGCTCAGCAACGATCGTAATCTGAGGCTGTGTGGCGTAAACACTCACGTGTGGGGCATCTTTCTAATCACCGGGTTGGACAAGGTTTTCACCTTCTGCGATGACGTCTCCCAAGGTCTGGCCAGCGTACAGATCGATCGAGTCTAGGGTTCTTACTGATAACCGCGCAACAAAGATTATATGGACACCGATTCACCCGCCCCTGCGCATAACACATCGATATCAGAAAGCTCCAACAAAAAAACGCCTCTTCCCATCTTCCTAGCTCGCCTGGTAACGATTGCTGTAATGTGGGTTATCGCATCGCGATTAGTAGTATCGCCTTCCGAACGTTTCTACCTGATCGTTCCCGGGATATTCACAACGGAGGCTCTGTGGAAGTTCCTTGCCGGAGATAAAGAGGGAACCCGGAAACGGATAAAACCTCTCCGCCTTCGGTGTCGGAATACTCGCGGCTTTCTACATCGCCGATGTTTATTCGGCGACACCATTCCTCCAACCGGGGGAATTACCAGTCATCGGCTACGCGTTTATTTCGCTGCTGGTAATCGCCAGTAGCTGCTGGAATTGGAGCTGGTCATTCGTGCAAAAAGCTATGCGGCTTACCGCCGAAACGAAAACCGGCAAGCGTCTCCTTCTCCGCCTGGGATGCATTATTGTTTTCGCCCTGTTCTTCAACGCCCTGGCTCTTTCCTTCCTGGAAACGCACTGCCATAAACGGATGGAACCCAATTCGCCAACACAAATCAGGCTTAAATACGACAACGTCTCCTGGACATCTAAAGATGGAACCAGGATAGTCGGCTGGTTCATACCTGCCGATAATTCCGATCGAACCGCAATAGTCTGCCACGGAGTAGGCGCATACAAAGCCGACATGCTGGATTTCGTCCGTACATTACATGAAGCAGATTTCAATGTCTTAACTTTTGATTTTCGCAGCCACGGACAAAGCGGTGGACATACCGTCACCTATGGCAAACAAGAGAAGTGGGACATTATCTCCGGCGTGGATATGCTCCAAAACCGCTACAGCGACCGATGTAAACGGATAGTGGGAGTAGGCTGGAGCATGGGGGCGTCTTCATTAATATTGGCGGCCGCACATGACAACCGTATTGAGGCACTTCATCTGGATGCTGCGTACGCTCGCACCTTCGACATTGCCCGGGTTATAACCGCCCGAATCCCTCCGGTGTTCAAACAGGTGGGCCTCTACCTGGGAACGGCTTTCGGCTGCGCGGAAACGCAAAGCAATCTGTTTAAGGCCGGACCGATCAACGTCATCTCGGAGATAGCCCCCCGGCCTATCATGCTGGTACACGGAACTGCCGATCAGATCATTCCCATTGGACAGGGACGATTGCTTTATGAACAAGCCCGGGAGCCGAAATACTGGCACGAGATAGCGGGAAGTGACCATTGCCAAACTTTGCATAACGATAGCCCTAATTACGAGAAACGGATGATCGCGTTCCTGGAAGAAGCTCTTGAAAAAGCGACAGATAAAGGACAATCGCAGTAAAAATAAAAAAAAAGCGCCGGGCTTGATTCACTCAGCAATCAAGTCGAAGCGCTTCATTTATATAGCAACGCACCCGCATGAAAACGGGGGCGAGGGTAATTGACAGCGAAACTCTAGGTGCCGAATTCTGAAGCTCGACGAGCCGCTTTCAGTGACTGACGACGCTTCTTTTCAGACGGCTTCTCGTAGTAGCTGGTCCGCTTGATATCACGAGTTAGACCTTCCCGCTGACAAAGCCGTTTAAAGCGTCTAAGCAACTGCTGAACAGATTCATTACCTCGAGGTTTTACCTTTATCACTGCCGTCCATACCCTTTCGTTGTTCTCTGCCTTATTCTGCAAACCGGGCAAGCACCCCCGGCGCAATCACTCTTAATCATGTCTTATACATCAATATCCCCGTTATGACCAGAGTGGTAACGGGGAAATCGGTCGAATTTGATAAAAATTAAAGGCTCTCTGATCAAATTTCTTGACAATGAGTAAAAAGCGACGTTTTAATGCCCCTTTAATATTAATTGTTATCGGCAGTTCTTGCCGATATAGGGCCACAGCGGGACAGTTTATCCCGTTGGCTTAAGCCCTGCGGCAACGGTCAATTGCGGCATCTGCAACGGAGCCAGTTATGTCCAACAGGTTGCGGATAAGGGCAGAAGAAGGCGAAAAAACAGTTGTGCAGGCGCGTGCATGACTGGCACAGCCTGATGGAATCAGGATTTGTAGTGCGGCGGAGTGCTCTTTTCGTCAAGAATACCGGAATAATCGGGCCAGCCGATATTGGGTGTGGTTGCTGGAGCGAATTTGTTTTCGGGAAGTTTCGGGTAAGTGCGCTAAAAGCGCGATGGTGATAAAAGTTTAGAATTTGTACTAATGATTTGTACCGATGCCCTTGAGCAGGCGCGAAATGGGTACGGTTCAATCCCTTCTGGAGAAGAAGTCATGACACGGATACCACGTTGGTTATTCAAGATCAGAACTTTCTGCCTATGCGTCCCCCTGCTTATTCCGGTAGGCGCTGCTTTAGGGCAAGAAAAGGAGGTGCCCGAAAAAGTTGAAGAAAAGGTGGTTGTCGAAGAAACCACTACGGAAGCCTACAACATCTGGACAACGAAACGGTTGACCGGAGACTGGGGTGGAACCCGTACGGCATTGGAGGATGCCGGCTTCAAGTTCACCCTGGCGATGGGAACCACAACCAGCGTTAATTTCATGGGTGGGCAAAACACTCATAACAGCTTCAATAACGCGGGTCGCGGCTTCTACATCTTCGAATTCGACCTGGAGAAAATGGGTTTAATCCCAGGTGGTAGCATCTGGATGCGTATGCTACAGGATTGGAACGACGGCATCGGCGCTGATGTAGGCTCCAGAGGCGCCCCGTATTGGGCGATTGGATCCGGCGGCGACAACTCGTTCAGTCAGGACAAATGGTGGTATAAGCAGATGCTCTTTGACGGAAAGTTCGAGTTCCGTCTTGGTAAAATGCTCAACGTCGTCGACCTCTTCGATAAGAACGAATACGCCGACAACTATGCTACGAAGTTCAGCAACCAGCACTTGAACTACAACGCAACCATTCCCGTTGTAACCGGCTTGGGTGCGTACGCAAAAGTAATGCCAACTGACTGGCTCTACATTCAAGGTGGTGCGTTTGACACGGACTTCAATCAAACCAGCTGTTCGCACGGCTGGAACGGATTCGACGTCGCTTTTGAAGACGATGCCAATTTCATGGGTATGGTTGAAGCGGGCGTCAAAACCGAATTCGCCGGAATGACCGGAAACGTTCGTCTCGGTGGCTGGTATGATCCGAGAACCAAGACCGTTTATCACGACACACTTGGCGGCCTTCGCGCAACCAAGACGCAGCGTGGCGATATTGGCTTTTACATGAACTTTGACCAACTGGTTTATAAAGAGAACGACGACCCCAAAGATAAGCAGGGTCTGGGTATTTTCGGCCGGTACGGTTATGCTCACGGCGATGTAAACGCAGTAAGCCACGCCTGGAGTCTGGGTGCTTCCTATCTTGGTCTTGTTCCAGAACGAGATAAGGATGTCTTTGCTTTTGGTATCGCCCAGAACATCATGTCCAAGGACATGCGGCGTGAAACCAACTCACTCGCGGATCGCGAGACGATTTACGAATTGTATTACGCAATCAAACTGACTCCGTGGTGTACGATCACCCCGGACCTCCAGGTAATTACCAATCCTGGCGGAAACAAAGATGCACATGACGCCTTTATCGGTGGCGTCCGAATTATGATAGTCTTCTAATAAGGCCTTGTTACCTTACTGTTTGGAGTTAATAGACATGAACCATCGTTTCCTTCGTAAAGCAAAAATCGCAGCACTGACCACTCTTCTGGCCGGCGGCACCATGCTCGGTTCCGCTTGTTCAGCTGAGGACATTCGCGAAAACGTAGTTGCCGGTACCCTGGCATACGTCAAGGGCGGCGCCACATCGTTCTGGAATAACTTTATTCCTTCTGCCGATGTCTGGGCAGCATTCTTCAACAACGAATAATCGTTGGATCAAAAGAAAAGGCGACAGCAGATAAACTGCTGTCGCCTTTTTTTATGGCTTGTCCCAAGCAATCCCTAAATCAAAGTGATTTACTTGTCTGTTTTCATACTGTGGAATCCGAAACGCCCCAGTTCTGCGTTTCTGGCAATATCTTCAAGTTTTTCGCGAACGAATACCGCGTCTATCCGCACAACTTCCCCTCGTTTTTCCGGCGCTTCGAAGGAGATATTCTCCATTAGCCTTTCCGCAATAGTGTGCAGTCTTCGGGCACCGATATTCTGAACGCTGTTATTCATGCGAATGGCAATGTCAGCCATTTCGCCAATCGCATCATCGGTGAATTCCACCTTCAAACCTTCCGTCCCCATCAGCGCAACCTGCTGTTTGATAAGTGCGGCTTCAGGCTCGGTTAAAATGCGTACGAAATCGTCTCGCCCAAGATCCTTCAACTCCACGCGGATTGGGAACCGTCCCTGTAGTTCCGGCATAAGGTCATTGGGACTGGTTATATGGAAAGCTCCTGCGGCAATAAAGAGAATATGATCTGTTTTCACCGGGCCGTAACGGGTATTTACTGTACACCCTTCAACGATGGGTAACATATCACGTTGAACACCCTGGCGAGAAACATCCGGTCCAAACGCCCCACCGCTGCCGATCTTATCAATCTCATCGATGAAGGCTATGCCACTGTTTTCCGTTCGGCGAATGGCCATTTCGATGACCTTTTCCCGATCGATGAGCTTCTCACACTGTTGTTCGAATACGATCTTGCGAGCTTCGGAAACGGACACTCTCCTGGTTTTCGATCTGGAAGGAACCAGTTTCTCCATAAAGTTCTGCAATTCGGAGTCGAGCTGATCCCCACCGACCGTGGCCAGCATTCCGATCGGCATACTTTTTTGTTCTATAGCCAAATCGACGGTCCGTTCATCCAGTTCTCCCGCTTTGAGGGAATTACGCAGTTTCTCCCTGTTCCGGTGCCTTTTCTGGGCTGATTCGCTGTTCGGATCCTCTTCAAAAGCATCGTCCCCAACAGCCGGCATCAGGGCATCGAGAACCAGTTCCTCCGTAAGCCGTTCGGCCTCTGACCGGACAACTTCCGTCTGCTCGTTCTGAACCATGTGAATCGCGTTTTCGAGAAGATCTCGAATCATGCTCTCCACGTCCCGGCCATGATATCCAACCTCGGTATATTTGCTGGCTTCAATCTTCACCCAGGGAGCATTTACTAAATTGGCCAGCCGCCGAGCTATTTCCGTCTTGCCTACCCCGGTAGGACCAATGAGAATAATGTTCCGGGGGCCTACCTCCTCGCGGAGAGCTTCGGGCAACTGCTGCCGCCTCCAGCGATTACGTATAGCTACGGCCACGGCTCGCTTGGCATCGGATTGGCCTACAATATAACGATCAAGGGCATCGACGATCTGGCGCGGAGTCAGTTCGGAGCTCATAAGGTCACCTCGTATTCAATGAGTAGAAAAAGACGCGGCGGCAGCCGCAATCACAGGTTTGGTGTTCGAGGCAGTATAACAGCCCCACAAACCTGCATCCTCTCGTGTCGGTTTACGGTACAACAGATTGCATCGAATCGCAATATAGGGAGAATGGGGTCGATTAACGGCTAACAGGGACATAAACCATGGCTAACAAACTGTACGTCAAACGATCAACAACTCTTTTTTCGATAACGGCACTTGTTCTGCTGCCAGTTTTCGGATTCTGGGGTTGTGGCGAGGAAAAACTGGCCAAAGTCACCGATCCCACCACTCAGCCAACCGCCTCGCAAACAGTCTCCCCGACGGAACCGGCGACTCCGGCCGTATCACCGGCTCCGGCTGCAACTCCGCCGACAAAAACGACGGAACCTGCTCAGCCAAATGGCAAGGAAAACAAACCGGAAAAACGCCCTGGGCCTCTTAAGCCATTAGTCAATCTCGGCTCTCCTCTGGAAAGTGGATGGGTAACCATCCTAAGTCGAACCGAAAGCGGTGATCACGGCTGGATCGAAGGGGAAATACAAGCCGGGGAAAAACTGACGATAAACACCGAAAACACCAACCGATTCCGTCTGGATCTCACCCGTTTACACCTCGATTGGGAAAAAGGAATCGTACTCAGACTCGACGGCTCCAACAGCGAGTTGACCCGCAAACGCTGGCCCGCAATGGTCTTTGGGAGAACACCATCAGGAGGCTGGGTAGTGGAGGATGATTAGGGATTCGAGCTCTCCGCTCGATCAGCTTCAGCGGAAATTTCCTTTTTCATTCTTGCGACCTGGGCAACGATGGCATTGGTCAACGCTTCTCGGTTTATCGGCTTGGTCGCATAATCATCACCTCCCGCGTCGAGGCATTTCTGCCGATCAGTAGCCATAGCGTGAGCGGTCAAGGCGATAATGGGCAGCTTGTACCCCTTCTGGCGGAGAAGCCACATAGCTTCATACCCGTCCATAACCGGCATCTGCATATCCATTAGAATAACGTCAAAGGGATTCTCCTCCTCCAGAGCTTTCAGGGCCGAATCTACAGCAAGCTGGCCATTTTCAACAATACTCACTGTCGCTCCAGCCTTTTTCAGCACGAAGGAAATCAGTCGTTGATTGTCCGGGCCATCTTCGGCCAACAGAAGTTTTACCCCATCAAGCTTTTTCTCGCTCTTCCTGCCTGCTCCTTCATTCTCCTTGCAAATAACCGTACTGGTCATGGGGTCGATTATCATTTCTGTTCCCGCGGTTTTTCCAGTACCAATATTAGCGCGGAACCGCGTCCCGACTCCTTCGGCCGTATCGATAACCCTGACGTCGCCGCCAAGCATCTGGGCAAGCCTCTGGCTGATTATCAATCCCAGCCCAGTTCCTCCATATTCCCTGGTAGTCGAGGTGTCGGCCTGGGAGAAAGCCTGGAACAACCTGCTGGCGGCCTCCTCCGTCATGCCTTTTCCCGTATCGATAACATCAAACTGCAGGATCCCATCATCCTGATGATTCTTTTCCGCTTCCATGTAACGAGTAACCAGGCGTACGCTACCGACTTCGGTGAATTTGATTGCATTGCCTATAAGGTTAATAAGAATCTGCCGCAATCGCGTGGGGTCAGTATATATCGTTTTTGGTATTTTACCAATATACTCGATATTGAAAGGCAACCCTTTGGCTTCCGCGCGTACGCGGACGAGAGCGGCCACCTCCGCGATTATCTCGCACGGCGAACAGGGAATCCTCTCGACCACCATCTTCCCGGCTTCTATCTTCGACAGGTCAAGGATATCATTGATTATTCCCAGGAGGTATTCCCCGTTACGGCGTACGGTGTGAATAGCGTTCAGTCTATCAATCGTGGATAATTCCGGATCAAGCAGGTTCTCTGCGAATCCCAATATTGCGGTCATGGGCGTACGAATCTCGTGACTCATATTGGCCAGAAATTCGCTTTTCGCCCTGGTGGCGGTCTGTGCCGCTTCCCGAGCAGCTTCTCCATCCCGCATCATATTCAACGCCGCTCGTCGTGCGTTCTCCAGTTCGGCCAGACTCGCCTGAACCGCCATCTGTGCCTGGGCCCTTTCTATAATCTCCTCCCGTAATTCTTCTTCCGAACCTCGACGTTTCTGTATTTCGAACTCCAGATACTCCTGCTTCTCCAGCAATTCCTGCTGATACTGATTGATACCGCGTGCAAACCGCCGTGACATTATCCAGGTTCCGCTGCCCAGCGCCGCTATTATTACCGCCATGGTAATAATGGATACTACCCAAGCCTGCGTTGCTCTGGACTTTACTTCCACGAGTTTTATCTCCACCAACTGGTCAATATGATCAGCATACGCCCCGCCCCCAGAACCCAGTTCCATTTTGGGAAATACTTCACATAGGACATCTTCAAATAACCGGTATCAGTCGCTTTTCCATTAACGATTTTCGGCCAGTAGTATTCCACGACACCGGCCCCCTGCTCCAGACAGATGTGGTTGAACTCCCAGAAAATGTCAGTAGGCTTTATATGAGCGACTTTCACGCTATCCTTGGGATAGGTTATACCATTATAATTGATGTAATCTATCTGCTCCAGATCCACCAGACCGGATAAGTCCTTGCCCACCAGGTCATCAACCGCATGGACAAGCATCAACGAACTGTTTGGTTTGGATTCGTCTATTTGATGAATCCAAATGTAATTACCATCACCAAACCGAAACGAACTGATGATATCCAGGCATTCCTGCCGGGAATGCCCTTTCGACTCCAGATAGCTGATCGTCGAATACGCGGTTTCGATTCTCCCGCGTAACTCCTCGATTATGGCATGTTCCTGCTGCTTGCGAACATCAACCAGCCGAAGGTTGTTCTCCTGTGCGTTGAAACTAAAAACGACAACACAGAGTATGACCATCCCCGCAATAAGCGGTAAAACAGTAATACACAAAAGCTTATAGGAATCCTTCATAAAAACCGTTTATCGTACCGTTATAGTTCCTTAAGCGGTCTGCTCAGCCGTATCGGTTTCGTATTTTTCCGATCTGCCCAACTCAATCAGAAGTTCGTTCACCTCTTCCTTCAATGCGATCATCCTCAACTCCCTGCCCACGGCCAGGTCGTTGAAACTTTTCAGTTCAGCCATAGTGGCTTCCAGTTTTTCCTCAGCGCCTTTTCTCGATTCTATATTCCTGCCGATAACCGCAAAGAGCTGTTTTCTTTCGATCTGCGCCTGACTTGTGGAAACCTCCAGAGGCAGCATCTCGGCGTTTTGTTTTCTACCGGTAACCTCAAAAGTACGTCCTGCGCCGTGAGCGTGAATCGCCCGACCGTCGGTTTCTCGAAGCCTGTCGCCTATAGAAGGTATGATCTGCCCGATATCCAGCCCGAGGATCTCCTCAACATGGTATTTAAACAATCGCGACGTCCCCACGCTTACCGCGTTTATTATACCTTTTTCGTCGAATATAATGACCGCGTCGTCCGTGGATGCCAGGATCACCTCGTTCTTGGCTTTTACTTCATGTAAACTCTTGGCGATATAACTCGTGAGAGTGTTCAATTCCTCAAGCTCATCACCAATATGCCTCCGATCATCCCCTGAGATACCTGGCCCGCAAACGTCGCGCATGGTACCGGTCACCATTCTGAATCGCCTGCTGATCGAACTCGACATTAGGAAATTGAGCCCTGCCAGCAGAATAATAATCGCCGAACAGGATGCCAGCACCCCCCTTTTGAAAAACGCGACCGGAGCAAGCAAACTATTGGCGTTCTGCTCAATAACCACCATCCATCGCTGACCACGATATATGCCGTATCCACTGGATCTGGCTCGAATAGCCAGAACCTCTCCCAGCACATCGTCTTTCCTGATTTGTGTTTCAGTTAACTCGGGAGAGGCAAGAAAAGAGAGATTAGCGTATTTTCGCCTCTCAGGTCGAACAGTATTTGAACCTTTTAGCGAAAACATGATCTCACCTTGCCGATCAAGCAATAACACATCATAAATGCTCGATGCGTCGATTTCCGAATGACTGACCTGTGTCACGAACTCCTTCAACGCATCATCAAGGCACCGGATATCCAGAACAGCCTTAGCCACTCCGGCCAAGGTCCCCTTCGAATCATTAATTCGTAAACAAATCTCAATAGAGTAGATTCCGGCACTGTCATCAAAAACGACTTTACTCACATATAAACCATTCTCTTTGGTAAGTTCCCACCACACTTCATCATCCTGACGAAAGTCTGTGGTTTTCCCCACCATAGCCACATTAGCGCCGTAAGCGTTGGTTATCATCGCTTCACCAAAGACAGTGTAATTCGAAAACCTGCTCATCGAAGCGATTTTGTTTTTGAGCGACAATGACAGTTCTTCATTCAACAATTCCCTGTCGATGTTCCCGTTTTCGTCCGCGATTAACCGCCCCCAATCTTCATCGATTCGCTCCAGATGCGCTTTGACATCAGGTAGAGAATCGTATTTGCGGTTTGACTCTTCCAGGATTCTCTCCACCTGCGGTGATTCCAGGAAAGTACGCCAATCGTTGATATAATGAAACATAGCTTCGTCCACCTCATTGATAGCCGCGTCAGCCAGGTTCATTGACCTCTGTTCGATTGATCGGCGCAACAAAGCTCCTCCCTTGGCGGAGACGAACAATCCGAAGCATCCAACCAGGGCAACAACAAGAACCAAACCAAGATTAAGTTTGGTTGAAATCCGCAATGCAAACCACCCAACAATGGTTAACCTAAATCCAAGCGGCCTCCACAAACCGGCGAACACACCAATGGTTCGGCAGCCGGCAACAACCGGTCCATCTAACCGCAAACAATATATATATGCAGGCGTTTCCCGTGTTTCAGGCAGATGCCCGCAACACTGGCGCATCGACACGAAAACGGTCACACTGAAACTACGTCAACTGGCAAAGCACAACCCGCAAAAGCAGCGATAACCTGAAGACAGAATGAACGTTTAAATTGGGAATTAACAATTACGGATATTCGATCAGTGGGAACAGGCAGATCAATCCGCCTGCACCTTTTCCGCGAAAGCTGACACAACCGCTTCAACCTGTTTTAAACTGTCCGATTCAGGTCATGCAATCAAACGAGTAACTCGGCGATTTGATAACCGTTAAGTGCCGCTCCCTTGCGCAACTGGTCGCCGGAAAGAAAGAGATCTATTCCCCGTCCGTCAGGTTGACTTATATCCTGCCGAACGCGTCCGACAAGCACATCGTCTATCCCACTGGCTTCTATAGGCATGGGGAAATGTTGCGGACTGCGTTGATCCACAACTGCAACTCCGGGAGCCCCGGAGAGAATGTCGCGGATTTCATCAGGTGTTATGGGATTGGTAAACTGCAGATTGATGGATTCACTATGAGCGCGCATTACCGGGACTCGCACACAAGTCGCGGTTATTTGAATGTCGTCAGTATGGAACATTTTGCGCGTCTCATTAACCATCTTCATCTCTTCCTGGTTATAGCCGTTATCTTCGATTTCAGAGTTATGGCTGAAGAGATTGAACGCATACTGCACGGGCATAAGTTTCGGCTGCGCAGGTTTACCGTCCAGCACGTCGCGAGTCTGCTGTTCCAACTCGAGCATGGCCGCCTGACCGGCCCCACTGGCCGCTTGATAAGTACTGCAGACAATCCTTTCAACCGGATTGACTTTATGCAACGGCCAAACCGCCACTACCATCACAATGGTTGAGCAGTTCGGGTTGGCGATTATGCCCTTGTGATTCTTGATGTCCTGCGGATTCACTTCCGGAACAACAAGAGGGGTCTCCGGATCCATTCGAAAAGCGGAGGAATTATCCACGACGATACAACCATCGCGCACGGCCAGAGGAGCGAATTTCTTACTTATCCCTCCTCCCGCACTGAAAAACGCAAGATCAACATCGCGGAAGCTCTCTTCTGTCAGTTCCTGGACTACGTGCTCTGTACCATTGATAGTGAATGTCTTTCCCGCACTTCGAGCGGAAGAAAGTAAGAGGTAAGACTCGGCAATGGAACCCCGCTGTTCTATCAGCGAAAGAAACTCCATCCCCACCGCACCAGTTGCACCTACAATAGCAGCACGTTTGAACATAATAATTTCAGCCCTTTCTGGCTAACACAGTTCAGCGGTTAATAACCGCCGATATACCCCAGTTTGAAATTAGCAAAAGGCGTGCAACCCGTCAAACAGCGAACCGCTTAAGTTGTTAACTATCTGTAAAGAATATGGTTGACTCTGAAACGAAGTGGCGACTAGACTACCGCGCGCAGGTCCGGAAACCTTCGCACTGTTAACAGTTGCTGAAGTAATTCGGTAGTCAAAAACGATTGCATATTTTTGTAGAGCGTTTGAATTCGCTCTGTTAGAACTTTGAAAGATTTACGTCGTTTCCAATAACAGCAAGCGGCAGTTGGTGAGCTGAGAAGAACGCCGTATCCTAGCTTACGCTGCCGGGCGAATCGGTCGATAAACACGGAGAGTACCCGGCGGCTCCAGAAGTCGAACGGCTTGTTTACATAATAGATTGAGTGGTAATTAATGGGGTCAGACTCCCCGAATAATAAACCAACCTGGCTGAAGTACAGCGGAGTTGGGATTGAGTATGCAGCAGCGATAGTTGGATTTGCCCTGGTCGGGTATTGGGTAGACCGTCATTGGGATACCGAACCGTGGGGAATTGTGATTGGCGTGGCCCTCGGCTTGGTTGGCGGAACCTATAATCTGATACGCGACTCGATGGCGGCATTCAAAAGTTTTGACCAGAATGACCGCAAGAAACCGGACAAGTAAACATAGGCTGACCAGGTGGATTAGTGAAAAACTTCAGCCGGATTTACCTTAAACTTATCGGCATTAGCGCGGCAGTTGCTGTGGCGCTGATCATATTGGGGTATTATCCTACTATCCGAATTGCCGATGAAACAGCGATTGCTGCAATGATAATCGGTGTTAGTATAAGTCTTGTAGCCAGTTGCATAGGATCGATACCGATAGGACTGGCAGGACAGGGAGATCCGACCAAAATTCCGCAGTCGGTATTGCTGGCTACAGCGTTGCGGTTTCTGGTGGTACTGGCGTTTGCGGCCTCTGCTTTATTAGCAGGCTGTTTTAATCAGGCAGCGCTCGCCTTCTGGGTAGGTTTGTCGTACATGGCAATGTTGGTGGTAGATACGGTGTTTGCCGTTCGAGTTGTTGGCAGAACCCAAGGAAATAATTCATGACTGGCTTGCTATTGGCATCATCCAATCCGCTCGACCACGTAGTTCAGTGGACTTACATGTCGACCGGAGAAGGCCTGTTTGGCATAAATATCCTCTCCAATCAGATCATCATGCAGGTTTTAGCGGCACTACTTTTGATCGTGCTGTTTCCAAAGTTTGCAAAGATCAGACAAACGGGTAACGCGGTAGAGGATATGACACCGCGTGGTTTTGGTAATTTCATCGAGACGATCTGCGATTATCTACGAAAAGAAGTCGCCCAACCAGCACTTGGTGAATACGCGGACCGATTCGTTCCTTATATCTGGTCAGCGTTCTTCTACGTATTGTTCTGTAACATCCTTGGTCTGCTACCGTTAGAACCAATCACACGTCCGTTAGTACACGCCATTTTCCCGGATGCTCATCACGGAATAGGTGGTTCGGCAACCGGTAATATACTAGTAACAGCTACGCTATCCACATGTACGTTATTTATGATTGTTTTTAACGGTTTCCGTCTAGGTGGAAGGCAATTCATAGCTCACTTCTGCCCGGGGCCGTTATGGTTGGCGCCTTTGTTAGTATTCGTCGAGATAGTAGGGTTATTTGCAAAAATATTCGCCCTGACCGTACGTCTCTTCGCCAACATGGTTGCGGGGCACGTACTGATCGCGGTGTTAATGAGTTTTATATTCATGGTCGGCGCTTCCAGCTTCATCGGGGGTATCGGAGTCGCAATCGTAGTTGTACCCGTCAGTGTAGCGTTTTACCTGTTAGAGATATTCGTCGCGTTTTTGCAGGCGTTTATCTTTACGTTCCTGACGGCGCTGTTTATTGGGCAGGCAATCGTATTCCACCACGATGATCATGAAGAAGAGCATGGTCACGGTGAGGCTGCTCACGCATAGTTAAAATTCTATTCGCCATGCCCGGAGCGTGGGACAAACGGGTCACGAGGCGTGACTGCGATGGCGAGAATAAAAGCTGCCTGCTCCCAACAGGTGGTAACAACGTGAAAGGGTTGTACAGATGATTTCGAAACGTGGATTTCTACCATTGATGGTAATCCTGGTCGGATTCCTGATGATGGGTACATCGGTTGCACTGGCATCAGATGCAGCACCGGCCGGAGAACCGGCAGTCAGTAACAGTAACATTCTGGATACCATAGGAGCCAAAGCCATTGGTGGTGGCATCGGTGCCGGCTTGGTAGTAATGGGTGGAGCGGCCGGTATTGGCCGTATAGGCGGTAGCGCAGTTGAGTCAATGGCTCGTCAGCCCGAGGTAGCCGGTCAGATTTCAACCGCAATGATCATTACGGCGGCAATGATCGAGGGAGCGACACTGTTCGCTGTGTTGGGTTGCTTCCTGGCGTTACTCTAAAGGTTGTTGGTCGTTACCGGCGGGAGGTTCGCCTCCCGCCTTGATTAAACACAAGGCTGATTTGACGCGATGATCGACAAAATGAAACGGCCAAGTTCGTTACTTATATGTGCGTTAGTCCTGCTCCCAGCCAGTGCGGCCTTAGCTTCCAGCGAGGGTGAGTCTCCGGGACTATTTGCAGGCAACCTGGGAAACGTCATCTGGACATTGATAACTTTCCTGGCAGTAGTCTTCGTGCTGGGCAAGTTCGCCTGGGGACCGATACTGAATGGTCTTAAAGCTCGCGAGGATTTCATCTCCAAGAGCATCAAAGATGCGGAAGACGCCAACAAAAGAGCCGCTGCTCTGCTGGCTGAACATGAAAAGAAGATGGACGACGCCCGAGCGGAGGCTTCTGCCATAGTGGATGAAGGTCGCCGCGATGCTGAAGTAGTCCGGAAAGAACTGCAGGCCAAGGCAAAAGCAGAAGCTGACGCGATGCTCGAACGGGCGAAACGCGAGATTGGCATCGCCCGGGACACAGCTATTCGCGATCTCTACAACCTCGGTTCCCAATTGGCTACCGACGTTGCCGGCAAGATTATCGCCAAGGAATTGAATCCTGCGGATCACCAGCGTTTGATTCAGGAATCCATTGACGAACTAAACAATATCAAACCGGGAAATAACTAGAAGCCGTTAAGGAGTCGGACAGAGATGGCCAAGTTTGAACATGGCAGCATCACGGTGGCGGACAGCTACGCGGAAACATTACTTTCGCTCGCACTCGCCCAGGATACCGGGATAGCGAATGAGGTTTTTGCCGAGTTCACCGATTTTGTCGGCTTCATGGAAAAGGAGCCGATGTTCGGCGATTTCATCGTCAGCCCGGCGGTTGATCCGGATAATCGCGAAGCCACTCTTGAAAAGAACTTCCGGGGAAAAATCAGCGATGTTCTCCTGAATACTCTGCTGGTGATAAACCGCAAGGGAAGAAGCGAACTCGTTCCGCTGATCTACGAGCAATACCGGCTGGCTCTGGAAGAACACAACAACGAAGTGGATGTTGATGTAACCTCCGCGGTCGATCTCACTGATGAGTTGCGGGACAAAATCAGGGAAGCAGCGAATAAAATCAGCGGGCGAACGGCGAGATTGCGGGAAAAAATCGATCCAGCCATTCTCGGCGGATTGGTTGTGCAGATCGAAGATCAAAAACTGGATTCAAGCGTGCTGCGTCAGTTGAAGCAACTCAGTGCAACACTGACCGAGCGGGCATCACAAGAGATACACAGCGGAAAAGAATATTTTGAGTCGGTGGACCAATAAGGCTCACTAGCCAGGGAAGACCAGTAGCAGATAAGAGTCAGGTTTTGGCTCGGATAAAGGCGAAGAAGAATGAAATTCAAGGTTGATGAAATTTCGTCGGTTCTCCGGGAGGAGATCAGCCAGTACCAATCCACTATCGACGTCGCCGAAGTCGGCAAGGTCCTGGAGGTTGGCGATGGAATCGCCCGTCTCTACGGTCTGAGCAACGCGATGGCGGCCGAGATGGTGGAGTTTGCCAACGGAGCGATCGGACAGGTACTCAACCTGGAAGAGGGCTCGGTTGGTGTGGCCATCCTCGGAGACTACCTGGGCATCAAGGAAGGCGACGAGGTCAAACGTACCGGCGAGTTGCTCAGCGTTCCCTGCGGCGAGGCACTCGTCGGACGCGTGGTAGACCCGCTGGGTCGCCCGATGGACGGTCAAGGAGCAATTGAAACTCCCATGCGCACACCGCTGGAGTTCAAAGCTCCCGGTATTGCGGCGAGACAGCCGGTTACCGAGCCGTTACAGACCGGTCTCAAGGCGATTGACAGCATGATTCCCATCGGTCGCGGTCAGCGTGAGTTGATCATCGGCGACAGAAAGACGGGAAAAACCGCCATCGCCCTGGATACGATAATCAACCAGAAAGGCACCGGTGTAATCTGCGTATACGTCGCGATCGGCCAGAAGGAATCTACGATTTCGGCGGTCGTGGAGACATTGCGCAAGCACGATGCGATGGATTACACCATCGTGGTAGCAGCCGGTGCGTCAGACCCCGCCCCGCTGCAATACATCGCCCCCTACGCCGGCTGCGCCATGGCGGAATACTTCATGTATCAGCAGGGAAAGGCGACTCTTTGCGTTTACGACGACCTTTCCAAGCAAGCCCAGGCATATCGGCAGATGTCACTGCTGCTTCGCCGCCCGCCGGGTCGTGAGGCTTATCCCGGTGACGTTTTCTACGTTCACTCCCGCCTGCTGGAGCGCAGCTGTAAACTACTCGATGAGTATGCGGTAGTTCCCAAGAATATTCCTGATGACAGCAACGATAGAAGCGTAATAAAAGCTCATCCCGAAGGTTTCAACGCCCCGGTGGAGGTTCGCCCGGACGATGCGAAAGGTGCATACCACCGACCAGAGGGCAAGAAAAAGGCGGAAGCGTTCCTGGCATCGCTCCCCGATAAGGATAATTACAAGGTCCACCTGTTCCCCAATTCAGGCGGATCATTGACCGCCCTGCCGGTTATCGAAACTCTGGAAGGTGAGGTTTCTGCTTACATTCCGACTAACGTGATTTCCATTACCGACGGGCAGATTTACCTTGAACCGGATCTGTTCTTCGCCGGTATCCGCCCGGCGATTAACGTGGGCATAAGCGTATCCCGAGTGGGTGGTAACGCGCAGATCAAGGGTATGAAAAAGGTGGCCGGCTCGCTGCGTCTGGACCTGGCCGCTTTCCGCGAGTTGGAGGCATTCGCCCAGTTGGGTACCGATCTGGACAAAGCCACGCAAGCCCAGTTGGACCGTGGTATGCGCATGGTGGAATTACTCAAGCAGCCGCAGTACGTACCGTATAACGTGGCCGACCAGGTTATAAGTATCTTCGCGGGTACTACCGGACTGCTGGATCCGATCCCGGCTAACCGGGTACTTGATTTTGAGGCAAAGATGCTGGATGTGATCCGGCACGAATTCCCTGAGCTTCGCGAAGATATCGCCAAAACCGGCCAGATGTCCGACGAAACGGCCGGCAAACTGAAGGAAGCTATTACGAACTTCACCAAAAGGTATCTGGCAGGATAGGTTTAACCAACAAACCTGTTGTAGAAACAAGGGTTTGAAAGAAACGGTAAAGGCATATGGCCAACAGAAGGCAACTGGTCAAACGACGGTCGACGGTGCGAAACATCCGCAAGATAACGCGGACAATGCAATTGATCGCAACCGCCCGTTTCCAGCAGGCGATGAACCGGGCGACGGCTACGCGTCCTTACGCGGAGAAGCTGGCCGCCATGGCCGAGTCCGCTTCGCAGTCAGCCAGCGGAATGGAACACCCCCTGCTCAAGGTTAACGAGGGTGATCGCAGCGCGATGATCGTGCTGACCAGCGATCGCGGTTTGTGCGGCGGGTATAACGGTAACATCCTGCGGTTGGCCATGGGGCGCATCAAGGAGTACCGTAGCGCGGAAAAGACTGTCGACATTCACGCCCTGGGAAAAAAGGGATTAACTTATTTCCGGTTCCTGGAAGAAGATACTAAATCCAGGGACGTGATAGTAGGGGACCCTCCGAAATTCGAGCAGGTCGCGGTACTGGCGGACCGAATGATCGAAGGTTATTCCAGCGGCGAGCTATCGAAAGTGGACGTGTGTTACACACGTTTTATCTCCGCCGGCGTACAGCGGGCGGATATCATGCAACTCCTGCCGATCATCAGCGAGAAACCCGAACCTTCTGAAGAAGAAACCGAGACGGCGAAATATACGCCCAGGAGCGAAGTGCAGATTGATTACCTGCCGGAGCCGAAAGAGTTGCTGGCGGAACTACTGCCCGCAACCGTGCGGATGAGGTTATTCCAATGCTTTACCGACGCGGCGGCAAGTGAGCAGGTAGCGAGAATGGTAGCAATGAAGGCGGCCACCGATGCGGCCGGCGATATGATCAAACTTTTGACGCAACAATACAACCGGGCGAGACAGACCCAGATCACCATGGAACTGCTGGACATCATCGGCGGTGCGGCGGCGATCTCGTAAGTTTTAACTCGTACGGTAAACAAGGATATTACACAGCGGACTGATAGTTCGATACCACGCAAATTGGATTTGAATTATGGCAACGGCAACAGCAGGCTCAACACACGGCAAGGTCTCCCAGGTAATCGGCTCCACACTGGATGCGGAGTTTCCGGAAGGCAAGCTCCCGGGTATCTATAACGCATTGAAGACCGAAGTCGAGCGAACGGTTCTAGGCCAGGTTGAAAAGGAAGTACTCTGGTGCGAGGTAGCCCAGCACCTCGGTGGTGGAAGGATCCGGGCGGTTGCTCTGGGATCAACCGACGGATTGAAACGCGGTACGCCTATCGAAGATACCGGGGCTCCCGTGTCGGTTCCCGTTGGCGATGCGACGCTAGGCCGGGTATTCAACCTCGTGGGCGAACCGATCGACGGCCGCGGTGAGGTTAAAGCCGAAATGCGCAAGCCGATTCACCATCAACCGCCGGAGTTTGACCAGTTGACTCCGAAGACGGAGCTGTTTGAAACGGGTATTAAGGTTATCGACCTGCTCTGTCCGCTGGTGCGTGGTGGAAAGGCTGGTCTGTTCGGCGGTGCCGGTGTGGGTAAAACGGTTATTATCCAGGAGCTGATCGCCCGACTGGCTCGATTCCACAGCGGTTATTCCTGTTTCGCCGGCGTGGGTGAACGTACCCGTGAGGGTAACGACCTGTGGCTGGAAATGCAGGAAGCGAAGATCGGCGATACGGGGAAAAGCGTTCTGGACCAGACGGTAATGGTCTTCGGGCAGATGAACGAACCGCCGGGAGCTCGTTTGCGAGTCGCCCTTTCGGCGCTGACCATGGCCGAGCACTTCCGCGATCAGACGGGTGCGGACACGCTGCTGTTCGTGGACAACATATTCAGGTTCTCCCAGGCAGGGTCGGAGGTATCGGCGCTTCTGGGCCGTATGCCTTCAGCGGTAGGTTATCAGCCGACACTGGGTACGGAGATGGGCGAATTGCAGGAGCGGATCACCTCTACCGACAAGGGTGCGGTAACCAGTATCCAGGCTATTTACGTTCCGGCGGACGACTATACCGACCCCGCCCCGGCCACGGCGTTTACCCACCTGGATTCCACAGTAAACCTGGAGCGAAGTATTTCTGAAAAGGGTATTTATCCCGCGGTTGATCCGCTGGCTTCGTCTTCGCGTATCGTCGACCCGCACTACGTAGGAGAAAGGCATTACGCGGTCGCCCGAGAGGTGCAGTCGATTCTGCAGCGATACAAGAGCCTGCAGGACATCATCGCCATTCTCGGTGTGGACGAACTGAGCGAAGAGGACAAGCTGGTAGTCGCCCGGGCGCGTAAGATCGAGCGGTTCCTTTCGCAGCCGTTCTTCGTGGCCGAGGTATTCACCGGCTTCTCCGGCAACTATACTTCGCTTGAAGATACCATCAGGTCGTTCGAAGAGCTTTGTGCGGGCAAGTGGGATCACCTGCCGGAGCAGGCGTTCATGTACGTGGGAACGATTGAAGAGGCGGCAGAGAAAGCCGAGAGGCTGAAGAAGGCTTAAGGGAAGACTTTATACCGTTACGGAATGAACGGTATTCCAATCGCTCATTCCCCCATGCTGGTTTTCGCATAAGCGGACAAGGTGAAGAACGTGGCAGAAAAGACATTCACATGCAGTGTGCTGACGCCGGAGAAGGCGATTCTGAAGACCGAGGCGTCGTTTGCGGCAATCCCCGCATATGACGGCGAGATAGGTATCAAGCGGGATCGCGCCCCACTGCTCTGCCGCCTGGGAATCGGCGTGGTCCGCCTGGACACGCCGGAGGGCCCGAAGAAGCTGTTCGTGGATGCTGGTTTTGCCGAAGTGGATAACAACAACGTGACCCTGCTGACGGAACAGGCCGCCACCGCTGAACAGGTCGACGTATCGACAGAACAAGCCGCTTTAGCCGAAGCGCGGGCGCGCAAGGCAACCTCGGTAAAGGACCTGGAGGCCCGTCGCCGGGAAATCGAACGGGCATCGGCCAAGATCAAGCTGGTTTCCGGAGAGTAGTTTCTTCTATTCTGCCAACGGCGCTGCAACCTGTCGCCTCTCAATTAACGCGGTTCAAGCCATACTGTTGAAGCGACGCGATCGTTTCGCACTCCGCAAGCCTTTATAACGTATTACAGGACAAAAGGTTGCAGCAGGGCACCCCCAATTGGGTTCGTTTCGTAATTCTACTATCGCAGGTTCATGCGGTGTTTTTGACCTGCAATTGTCTTTCATACTCCGCATCATTCCCAGGCTTTTTGAAACGGTTGTATCTCAGGTATTGATCGGAATTACAGGCCTTTGGATATGTTGGACAGGTAGATGAGGATAGCGACTACCGCGAGGAGGAGAATCCATACGGCTAAGACTCTCCGGCTTATTCGTTTTGATCTTTCGGCCTCCCACCATCGTCGCGGGTTTACTCCCTGGAGGAGGAACGTACCCACGCCGGCGAGATTAATCGAGATCACGTTGCAGATAAGAAGAAGCAGTGCGCCGAGCGACTCGCCGGTATGTCCGGAAGTTAAGAGCATGGCGCAAACTACCAGCGGTGGCAGAAGCGCTACGGCGACCATAACTCCGATCAGCGATGCGGGAACTCCAGTAGTGAACGCGAGAGCGCCGGCAATCCCCGCGGCGAGGGCTACTATGAGATCGGTACCACCGACGTATGTACGGGAGAGAATCTCCGGTGCGTCAGGATCAATGTGGAGGAAGAAACCGCAGACGATTGCTACGAGAGCAGCAAGCAGTATACCGGTAGCTGTCGTGCGCAGAACGCCGGCGGCCAACTTGGTATCGCCAAGGGTTGTGGCCAGAGACAGAGCCATGTTCGGACCAAGAAGAGGAGCCATTACCATAGCCCCGATGATAACGGCCACACTGTTTTGAGAAAGGCCAATGGCCGCGACGATAGTGGAAAGGACTGTCATGGCCAGGAACACGCGGGTAATCCGGGCGTGGTCGCTAAGATCGGCATAAAGCTCTTCCCGGCTGATGCGAGTGGGACAGGACGCCTTCCTGGTATTTCCGTTATCATCTTCTATTAATGGTTTTTCCGGTTGCGGTTTTGTGGGTAAAGCGGCTTCCACCGGAAGGACGAAGGCGTGAAACCCATCGACATATCCGAGAGCGGCCTGTATGGGATCGAGAACAGTTTCGACCTGTTCCGCCGGTACGAGAACGGTGAAGAGGTGTATGGCGCCGGAGTTATCGTGCCGCAGTTCGACGGCACCGGCCTCTGCAATCAGATTGCTCATCTGAACGGCATTTGCGGCGGGTATTACTATCTGGATCAACCGCTCGGCCATAATTAATCCTTTATAAAGATCGCGACGGTTCCGGTATTTCTGTCTTGTTGCCAGCGATTGTTTATTTCAGCACTCGCTAAAACGTTTATATAACGACCTTACGACAATTCGCATGCGATTTCAATGAAATGGTGTTTTGTGTACTCGGCCTGCTCTTGTATCAAAGCCACAATTGCGGGTTGTTACTTGTTTGACCATTTATCCGTCTCTTCATACCCACGCTCGCGCAGGTATGCTACTCGCCATGGAAACCACGAAAAATCCCCCGGCATCACCTTTTAGGGATGCACGGGGGATCTAAAAGAGCTTTCGGGTTAATGGTGGTTATTATGTATCAGCACCATTTCCGTTAAAAACGTTTTAATCCAGCGAACCGGTAAATGCCGATTGGAATTCCGAGTAATCGACAAGGTCGATGTCTCCATCGCCGGCGAAGTCAAAGGCGTTGTTGCATGCGTCAGAACAATCGCCGGTAACTGCTGCCGACGGTCCCTGGAGGCAGTCAGCCAATTGGGAATAGTCCGCCAGATCCACATCGCCGTCGTTATCGTAATCCCCGGCCAGTGTTAACGGGCAGTCATCGGGAATCGCGTCCGCGTTGCAGTCTTCAGCCGAAGGATCCACCTGGGTAGTAAGGTAAAGTTCCCATTGTACAATTGTTCCTAACTTCGCAGGTGCTTCGCGATCGGAATCGACAACCTTGATTTTCCAGTTTCCACTGGCGTCGAGCCCGTCGAAGGCAGATAGAGGTTCAGCGGGGATGTAGCTGCCGACAAACGGCGCGGTGCCATCGGCGATGGCCGTATCAGCCTCGTCATCGAACAAAGTACCTGCGTAGTCGTCGCCGTTACCGCCCAGTTCAGAGGCAAGAGTTACTACCTCACCGCCGTGTTTAGCCTGAATAGTGACTTCAGAATCGTGGTTATGCAGAACGTGGACCCGTACATTCACATCGATCACAGTTCCCGTAACCGCAGAATCCATCATAGGTAAAATCATATAACCGGGCGACGGAACAGGAACATTTATCCAACCGCTGGCAATATGGTGAAAACTCACATTTCCAAGCTCGCAGGAATCGGGAATGGAGTTGGTGTTGCAGTCAGAGCAGGCGGAATCTCCCGCACAGTCGGCGATGGTGCAAACATCGCCAACGCCATCGCCGTCGCAATCGGCCTGGTCCGAATTGGGATTACTCGAACAATTGTCGCAACGATTACCTACTCCATCTCCATCTGCATCGTTCTGGTTTGTATTTCCCTGGTAAGGGCAATTGTCGCAGACGTCGCCAACGGTGTCAGAATCGGCATCGGATTGGTTTTCGTTATCGATGGTGGGACAGTTGTCGCACGCGTCACCGACACTGTCGCCGTCGCCGTCGGCTTGACCGGTGTTTGCATCATCGGGGCAGTTGTCGCAGACATTTCCCACAGTATCGCCGTCAGAATCATTCTGCCCGGCGTTATACTTATTGGGACAGTTATCGCAGGCGTCGCCTACATCGTCTCCGTCGCTGTCGGCCTGGTTTTGATTGGTCACGTCCGGGCAATTATCGCACTCGTCTCCGAGTGTGTCGTTATCTGAGTTTTGCTGATCGAGATTGGAAATCGCAACACAGTTATCCACGCAGTCAGGTATCGTATCGCCGTCCGAGTCGCCGGTTTCGGCATTCCCGCAACCGCAATATCCGGGGTGCGTTTTATTGGGATCGTTCGGACAATAGTCAGAGGAGGCCACATCGGCAAAAGTCGTGCCGAGGCGAATTTCGTCCCATATGGAATCCGCACCGGCAGTAGCTCCATCTATAACTACTTCATTAAACTCCACTCGCGGGGAGTACGTAACATTCAACGCAGCATCCGCGTCGTCGGGCTCGGTATCCAAATCTGGATTTACCCAAACACGGATACGGCTGGTGTAATTAGAGTCTATTCTGCCGACAATGAAGACTTTTTGACTAAAACTCACGCCGAGACTGTGGATCCCGCTGGGCAATACAACGACCCAATTGGTACTCCCATTATACATACCAATGGCGATTTCGTCGCTGAAGGAGCCCTGGTTGAAACAGATAGCTTCCTTACCTCCGCCCATCGATCCTTTTCCGATAAAGCTGAACCAGGTCGTGGTGGACAAGCCGCCCTGGGGCTCGGCCAACTCTCTGGTGTTGTAGCGAAAACTACTTTCCAGATAGAGGGCATTACCCACAACAGGATAAACCCCGCTATTGGAATCGGTATAGGTAAGTCCGGGAGTACGAACTTTCGAGGGAGTTCCAGCATACCACTGCTCCGCCCATCCGTAACCACCGATCATGCCAACCACCCTCGTATCGTCCGGATAGTCGAAGCCTTCATAGGCAATCAGCTCAGCGTTTGCTGGTATTGCATTACTCACAACAATAACGCAAGTGACCAGCAAATGAGTAGAAACACTACAGAAAAAAGAATACATCTTAACCATCGCCTACTTCTCCTCGCTAATAACGCGATAACGAACACTCCAACCTTTGGACATCCCCTGCCCGACTAATCGAAAGAACCGTTGGCTTATGTGTATATATGCAGACACGCCCCACAGACGATTCCCAGAAAAGATCTCCACTACCCCAGAGTACGTTTATATGGGCAATTCACCTGACAAATCAAGTATTTTATCCATATTCCCATAAAACGTGGTTTTAGATAAGTTTTAACGATTTTATTATTGGAACAACCAATAGCCAAACATACGATTCGAGAGTTTAACCGGAACTTAGCTCACCAGTGCGCGTTGATCAACAAGTCACTTTGGAAGCCATTCGCCGGAATACGCGCTTTCCCGATTCGCAACTGGTTCAAAGCTGGCGATCCAGACGGCGGTAGCCAATAGCTTCAGAGATATGATCAGCATGGATGTTGTCGCAACCGGCGAGGTCGGCAATGGTGCGGGCGACGCGAAGTACCTTGTCGTGAGCTCTTGCGGATAAACCAAGCTCGGCCATCGACTGCTCGAGCACAAGCTCACCAGCCTGATCCAGTTTGCACCAGGTTCGCAACTGCCGGGAATCCATCCGGGCGTTAATCATCATCCCGTTCTCTTTGA
The DNA here is from genome assembly GCA_963667855.2 of Phycisphaerae bacterium. Lineage (GTDB taxonomy): Bacteria > Planctomycetota > Phycisphaerae > UBA1845 > UBA1845. Next base: position 93,260 of record CAXXKI010000021.1, read on the forward strand.
ACCTATCGCGCTGAATACAACGAGTAGAGATAACCTGATCGCGCATTGATTTTGATCCGGTACCGTTGCTTTGGGTTCGTAATTCGCGGAAAGGCACAGCGGGTACTTCGATATGTATATCGATGCGATCGATCAATGGACCGCTGATTTTGCTGAGGTACCGATCAATCTGCGGAGGATTGCACTTACAGGTTTTCCGCGGATCGGTGAAATACCCGCAGGGACACGGATTCATAGCCGCTACCATCATAAAGGTCGCGGGGAAGCGTACCGTGGTATGAGCACGGGCAATGGTCACGTCACCATCTTCCAAAGGTTGGCGAAGAGCCTCCAGAGAATTTCGGGAAAACTCGGGAAACTCATCGAGAAAAAGCACGCCATGATGCGCGAGTGACACTTCGCCGGCCGTCGGCACGGTTCCCCCGCCTACAAGCGCGGGTGTGCTCGCAGAATGATGCGGGCTGCGAACGGGCCTTGTCGCTAACAGGGGCATACCAGCAGGCAACTCTCCAGCGACAGAATGAATTCGGGTGGTTTCCAGGGACTCCTCCAGTGTCAAGGAAGGGAGAATAGTGGGTATTCGTTTTGCCAACATGGTTTTTCCCGAACCCGGTGGACCGATCAAGAGCACGTTGTGCCCACCGGCCGCCGCGATGGTCAAAGCGCGTTTCACGTGCTCCTGACCGCGAACATCGGAAAAATCCCTATCGTATTTTGAATTCTGGTGAAATACGTCAGCCAGTTCGACACTGGTGGGTTCAAGCGGTAACTGCCCAGCGAGAAAACCAACCGCCTGAGTCAGACAGGATACGGGAATAACCTCCAGACCATCGACCACCGCGGCTTCAACGGCATTGGCGGCCGGCACAATAACCCCCCGCCTCCCTTGCTCACGCGCGAGCATCGCCGCAGACAGAACACCTTTGACAATACGCACCCTCCCATCCAGAGCTAATTCACCAAGAACGAGGTAGTCATCATTGTATTCGGGAACAACCTCACCGGCGGCAAAAATCATTCCCAAAGCAATAGCCAGGTCAAAGACAGGCCCTTCTTTGCGAATATCCGCGGGAGCGAGGCTGATCACGGCCTTGTGCCGGGGAAATTCGTAACCGGAATTCTGCAAAGCACTGCGCACCCGTTCCAGACTCTCCTTGACCGCCGGGTCAGGCAAACCAACGATAACCGCTCCCGCGAATCCCCTCTCGGTCACGTCAACTTCAACTTCGATAGGTACGGCTTCGATGCCGTTAAAGGCCACGCTGTGCATTCGTGAGATCATGCGTTCATTTTAAACAACGCAATAAACAAGGCCAACACCTGCACCGGAAAAAAACCGAACCTAAGCGGTGCCCCCAAGTTACCAAGTCCACATGAATTCACATCGTTATTGCGATTTTGGAAAATCAGGAAACCCGCATAACAGGAGAAGGAACAGGAGACCGCCGATAACCATAAGGTGAAGGTTGAATATCGACCAAAACCTGTCACCAGGATTGTCCGCCCTTCTACCCTGATTTCTTTTTAAGAACCAAAGAATTCGGAAAGCGGCAGAGTAAACCCTGGAGACTTAAATACTGTCAGGCTCGATACACCGAAGTGCTACCCCGGCGTATCGAGTCTGAAAGAATTATTCATTGTTGAAAAACGCGGTCCAGACATCGTCCATAGGAATAAAGTTATTCCAGAAGGACGTTACCCCACCGGCAACATAGCTCAAAGTTCCGGCAACGACATTCTTTTGAATGTCTTCAGCAGTACACGAGGTGCCCAGCATCGTTCCCCCGGCCAATAGTGTTATCAACGCTGCCGTCTTTGCCCTGCGAAGAAACCGGTAATTCATCGTGATCAGCTCCAACAAAAAGTAGTGAAAAGTCAACTAAAACTTAACGAGAATTCGTATACCGCCAACGAAAGCGTCGCGATCATCCTTACTTCCGCCGGGATTGGTAATAGCCTGCAAGTCAGGAGTAACTATGCACCATTCGGTAAGACGCATTGCGTAATAAAGCTCATAGATGGTTTCACGATCCAAGTTCTCGCTTACAGTCTCTTTATACTGATCAGATATGATGCTCTGGGCGACGCCGAACGCGAGTACATCCCTGTCCCTATTGGGTATTATCCCTTTATAACTGACGCCTGTGGACCAGACATGTTCATACCTGTTTACATCCCCCCTTGCATAACCGTACCGGGCGAAAACCCCAAGCCCCTGTTCCTTTTCAGGATCATCACTCTCCGCCCAGAGTAGCTGGTCAATAGATAGATACCATCCAACATCTCCACTGCGGGTTTGAGTCGCCCGCAACCCGTTGAGGTCATCAAAAAAAACGGTCTTGGGGTTTGGATCGTACCATCCACCGAAACGATAATTGCCCTGCAAACTAAAGACTCCACTGGCACCGGGCATTTCGTGCGGAAGAATGCCCGCTTCCCAGAAAGCACGGAAGCGATCCCGCCCGTGGAAAGCGGTATCAAAACCTCCGGTTCCATGGCGATTTCGCGTATGGACCGTATCCGGGTCTATAACCATTCCCTGAACGTACGCCCAATCAGCTACCCACCACTTGCCGAAGGCGCCCAGCCCCACAACCCAAGGGATATTCAGGGAGTAGTTAAGCGCCCTGTTCATGAAAGTAACGTTGTAGGCAATTGCGTATTTGTTCTGATCAAAATGATCGATGAGAGCGACCAGTTTTCCCAGACGAAACTCGAACCTGTTATCAAAAAGGCGCTGGCGCCACCAGTATTTATCGATGTCAAGCGACAAATCGGTAGGACTGCCTGAGCCCCAATAGGGAGAAGACAACGCTCCGACATCAGCAACTATACCATCCCCCCAGCTTTGATTGACTCGCAGGAAAAAGGTAGCACCTTCGAGCCCGACCATCTTATCGAAATCCAACTCGAAATTGTGAAACAGCCTCCCGGTTGTTTCGTGGGCATTATGCGTATTCGAGCCACCGCGAAAATTCGCCTGGGAATTGGTTACCAGAAAAGGCGAGTATTGAAAACCAAAATCCTTGAGTTGATCACGAGCCCCGCCCCAATTACCGGTTACGGATTCAGCATCCCAGAATTCCTGCCATAAATTACTGACAACATCCTCTTTGGCATCGTCTTGCTCTTGTGCCCTTACAACAGGTATGAACGGAGACATCCACATCGCCAATACCAGAGCCGGAACAATCACCGATCTGAGTTTCATTCGATTAAAATGTATTTCCCCTAAGGCCACGATTATCTCCACACTAAACCAGGTATTTGATCCTCAATAACGCTTCAAAATTATAGTGCTTTTATCACGATAAACGCGAACCCACTTCAAACCCGAGCGAAGAAACTTCATCCACGGCAAACAGATAAATCGTCGGCCTGCATATCGGCACCACAAAGATGGGCAATAAAGTCCGGTTGTAAACGTAAACAATGAAACAAAACACAGCAGCTGTAACCGAATATCCAGGATCATTTCATAGAATACACGTGCACGAATACTTTTTCGGTAAACCCGAAGGATTATCGGACAAATGACATGGATGGGATAAACACTCATACCTGTAACGCGCTATAGTGTTTTACCGCTATCCACAAAGGATTAAAATCAAGAAAAGGAACATCAAATATGATGAGCGGCTTGTGGAATACAAAATTCAATATCAGGTAAAAACGCTCATGGTCCGACAAAGATTACTTGCCTGATCCCGCCCAACAGCACAAAGTCCGCCCGGCGTTCAAACCGATCAAAATGAAACCCGTACTATCGACATTTTTACAAAAACCGGGATTTCTTAATCCAATCTTAATAATGCCATTAATAAGACGTATAAACAATGAATCTGTGCAATTGCCTCTCCTTAGAAACCAAGTATCATATTGTCAGGTAAGAAACTCTTGATTCAGTCAATAGGGAGTTTTTGAGAGAAGCACGATGCATACAAAAAAAACGGTATTAATCGTCGAGGATGAAGCGGACCTGTCAGAACTGGTTCGATTCAATCTGGAAAAAGAAGGTTACAAGTGCCGCTGCGCTTTTGACGGCACCGCGGCCGTGGCGGAGATTTCCGCCCAGGCTCCTGATCTGATTATTCTGGATAGAATGCTCCCGAATATGTCAGGCGATGAAGTAATCACCCGCATAAAAAGGGACGCGGCAACGCGATCCATTCCAGTGATCATGCTGACCGCAAAAAGCGAAGAGTCAGACGAGATCGTCGGCTTAACCTTGGGAGCAGACGATTACATACGAAAGCCGTTCTCCAATAAACTGCTTGTAGCCCGGGTAGCGGCGCTGCTCCGGCGGTCCAATAGCCCAATATCATCCGAGGATCGATTAACCGCTGGTCCTATAGACCTGAATCAGGCACGGCACGAAGTCAAGGTACACGGCGAGCTGGCCCCCCTCACCACAACGGAATTTCGTATTCTGCAAACACTGATCCACGCAAGCGGGCGCGTTTTGTCGCGTGAACAACTGATTGACAACGTACTGGGGACGATGGTAGCGGTTACTGATCGAACGATCGATGTGCACATTGCCGCCTTGAGAAAGAAGTTGGGATCAGCGGCCGGCTGGATTCAGACCGTCAGGGGCGTAGGATATACTCTTCGATCACCAAACTAAGCGGAATCAGGCAAGAATGAAGCGACGTTACTTCTGGAAACTGTTTGGTGGAAACGCAATCCTGCTGGGATTGGTACTTGGTGTCAGCCTGTTTTTAATCCTGAAAGAATTCGACGCATTTCACCGCCGGGAACTTACTACCCACCTTAAAACTCTGGCGGCATCGCTGGAACCAACCGTAACCAGAAAACTCGACGGTAATCACGCCAATGAGATTCAACAACTGGTTTCGGAAATAGGAACAACCGAATCCCAGGGGATTAGAATTACCGTAATAAACTCAACAGGCGTGGTGTTAGCCGATTCAGAAACTGATCCGGCTACTATGGAATCACACGCCAATCGCCCGGAAGTACTTCAGGCTAGTCGCGAGGACTTTGGAACCAGCATACGATGGTCATCAACCATATCCAAAGAGATGCTTTATGTAGCGATTCCAGTAAGGTCTGCCGGGCACCTGGAAGGCTACATAAGATTTTCAATGGCTCTGCAGACGATGGGGGCTCGCACCCAATCAGCTCGACAGTTGATGTGGACGGTAGCCATTGTAACTTTGCTTGCGGCCGCGTTTCTGGCATTGGGCCTGGCCCGTATATGGAGCGGTAGAATAAGCAGGATAACCAAAGCAGCCCAAAGCCTGTCGCAAGGTGACCTTTCCGCGAGGGTTGACGTAACGGGGACAGATGAGGTTGCAGGTCTGGCTTTATCACTGAACCAAATGCGAGACAACCTCGCCAATCAGTTGGCCACGATCGAAAAACAACATCGTACCCTGTTATCGCTGATCGGACAGCTACATGAGGGCATAGTGGTGGCCGACAGCAAAGGACGGATTGTATTAATCAACCCGGCCGCACTGGCAATGCTGCATCTGCAACCGGATCCCAAACTGATCGAAAAAACTCCGGTGGAACAGTGCATAGTCAACCATGACTTGCAGCGTCTGCTTTACCTCTCCAAGAAAACACTTGAGGAGACCTCCCCGTTTGAATCCACACCAACGGAGGAAATCCAGTTGGAATTGGACTCGCAAAACGGCTTGATAACCGTCCTCGCCCGCAGTTCCAACGTCGCCTTGCCGGCTACACAGTCCGGTACAGGTTTGAGTACGTCCACAGGAAGACTCCTGGTGATGACGGACATAACGGAACTTGCTCGAACCATCCAGATGAAGACTAATTTCGTGGCTAACGCTTCCCACCAACTCCGTACACCGCTGTCGGTGATTCGTTCGTCGATCGAAACGCTGCTTAATATGGACCTGGCCTCCAATAAGGATGCGTCCGAAAAGTTCCTGAAGGTTCTGGACAGGCACAGTTCGCGTCTGGAATCGATGGTGGAGGATCTATTGGATCTGTCGCGAATAGAATCCCCGTCAAAACGATTTACGCCGCAGTCGCTTGATCTCAAAGATGTCTTTGCTGAATTGAAACACCGCTGGGATGATGTCGCAAGGAACAAGGGGGTTCGCTGGCGATGCGATTTCCATGAACCGCAGCCGGTAGTCGCCAATCCCGACCTGCTGACGTTAGTCCTGGATAACCTGGTGGACAACGCAATAAAATTCACCGAGCTTGGCGGCAGTGTTACAGCATCATACAAGCCTGTCGCTGATGGCATTGAACTGGTGGTACAAGATACTGGAGTTGGCATCCCCCCGGAGGATCACGAACGAATCTTTGAGCGTTTTTATCAAGCGAAGTTGCCAAGCAGTAATTTCGAAGCTCGCGGTACGGGGCTGGGACTGTCAATCGTGAAGCACGCCGTTTCCGCAATCAAAGGAAGCATTAACCTGGTAAGTTCCCATGGGAAAGGAACCACGATCACGATAACGCTATCGGCGAAACCGCGTTCAGTCGAATAGTCCTATATCGTTGCTGACAGGCCGCAAACGGCAGCATTAACACAATCTTAACCCCCTGCTGATACCAGCTTAATCTTCTCAAAACATAATTCTCATATACAGATAGCGTTTTTGTTGCTCTACACACGTAAGCATACGGATTCTTGAGTTACGTCAGACGAGCGACAATCGCAAATGAACATTAAACCTTTAATAGGGAGAAACCATTGTGACCACTAAATCAATATGCCTGGCAATTGCAGCAATGTCATTGGTGTTTTCAAGTACCGTTAACGCCCAGCTCAAAGGGCAGGTTAAGGCTGACGGGTCCAGCACCGTAGCCCCAATCACCATGGCTGCCGCCGAATTGTTCGGCGCCGAACAGCCGCGGGTAAGAGTTACCGTAGGCATTTCCGGTACCGGTGGCGGTTTCAAGAAGTTCCTTGAAAAGAAGGAATCGCTCCGCACCGACATCAACGACGCCTCACGGGCGATCAAGGATTCCGAGCGTAAAAAGGCTGCGGAGCTCGGTATCGACATTATTGAAATACCAATCGCGATCGATGGTATCGCGGTGGTTATCAACCCGGCGAATGATTTCTGCAATTCACTGACCCTGGACGAATTGAAACAAATCTGGCAACCGGGCAGCAAGATCACCAACTGGAACCAGATACGTCCGGAATTCCCCGACCTGAAGTTGACTCTGTTCGGGCCGGGTACCGACAGCGGAACCTTTGATTATTTCACCGAAACGATTGTGGGTAAGGAAAAAGCGTGCCGAAACGATTTCACCGGCAGTGAAGACGACAACGTGTTAGTCCAGGGTGTAGCCGGCGAAAAAGGTGGATTGGGATATTTCGGATTCTCATACTACGAAGCGAATCACAAGAGACTCAAGGCAGTCGCGATAGACAACGGTTCGGCCAAGCCGGTCAGCCCCACGCTGGATACGATTCGCTCGGGGGAATACAAACCCCTCTCGCGTCCCTTGTTCCTCTATGTCAACAAGGCGTCTCTGGCTCGTCCCGAGGTGAAAGGCTTTCTTGAATTTTACCTGAAGAATGCTCCGTCAATAGTGGAGCATCCGATGGTCAACTACGTGGCACTGAGCAAAGAGGAATACGCTGCTTCGGCTAAGCTGTTGAAGTAATCCCGTATACAAGCAGACTGATCCAAAAGGGAAATCGCCACATGGGCGCAGTAACTGCACAACAACCCAAGAAACGCTACATCAAAGAGCACCTGATTCATTCGGTACTCTGGTGTTGCGCCCTGATTTCCGTCTTGACCACGGCGGCAATCATATACGTATTAACCAGTGAGTCCGTCCATTTTTTCAAAGCGGTCTCTCCGGTGGATTTCTTTACCGGCACCGAGTGGTCGCCCCTGCTCGATCCGCAACATTTTGGTGTTCTCCCGCTGATCTGTGGAACAATGCTGGTCGCTGGAGGTGCCTTGCTGGTGGCAATCCCTATCGGTTTGGGTTCGGCTATATACCTCAGCGAATACGCACCGTCCAATATCCGCCAGGTGGGTAAAGCAATATTGGATATCCTGGCCGGTGTGCCGACTGTGGTTTACGGATACTTCGCCCTGACGTTCATAACTCCCTGCATACTCAAGCCGCTATTTCCCAATGCACAGGTTTTCAACGCGGCAAGCGCGGCACTCGTGGTGGGAGTTATGATTATCCCAACAATTTGTTCATTAAGTTACGACGCCTTTCGAGCCGTGCCACTCACTCTTCGCGAGGCAGCTTACGCTCTTTCGGCCACCAAATACGAGGTATCCACCAGGGTGGTTTTTCCCGCCGCTCTCTCCGGAGTTGGCGCAGCCATCCTTCTGGCACTGGCTCGAGCCATTGGAGAGACAATGGCCGTAGCTCTCGCCGCGGGAATGAGTCCGAATCTAACGCTCAATCCACTGGAAAGCATTCAGACGATGACCGGATACATCGTGCAGGTAAGCCTGGGCGACACCCCGGCCGGAACTATCGAATACCAGACGATTTTCGCCGTTGGTTTAACCCTGTTTGCCATCACATTCGGCATTAACGTGTTCGCAACCAGAATCGTGGCGAGGTTCCGGGAGGTATACGAATGAGCAGCAACGAATGCATGTTCAGACCGCGAGTAAAAAGGCGGCGGCAAATAGCTAAGTTGTGGTCAATTGTTTTTTTCATAACCAGCTTCATCGGCGGCGCGGTTCTTTTGGTGCTGATGCTGCGCGTTCTGTCTGAAGGCTGGAGCTGGCTGACCGCTGATTTCCTGTCGAATTTTCCATCGAACCTGAATCCCAAGATAGCCGGAATAAAAAGCGCTCTGCACGGAACTCTCTGGTTGATCAGCTTAACCGGATTGATCTCTATACCTCTGGGCGTGGGAGCGGCCATCTACCTGGAGGAATACGCGGCCAACAACCGCATTACCAGGTTCATCAAGCTTAATATAGCCAATCTCGCCGGTGTACCTTCCATAGTCTATGGTATCCTGGGATTGGCAATGTTCGTACGTACAATGTCGCTGGATAGAAGTGTTATTTCCGGGGCTTTGACCATGAGCCTTTTGATTCTGCCGGTAATCATTATCGCCAGCAGAGAAGGCCTTGCGGCCGTTCCCAATTCGGTCAGGCTGGCGGCTTACGCATTGGGTGCGACACGCTGGCAGGTTATCTGGTCACATGTTCTTCCCGCAGCGTTACCGGGAATCGTTACCGGCGTGATCCTGGCGGTCAGCCGGGCAATCGGTGAAGCCGCCCCCCTGCTCATGATTGGGGCTTTGACCTATGTCGCCTTTGTACCGGAAGGTCTGACCGATCCGTTTACCGCCCTGCCTATGCAGATTTATGACTGGGTAGGCCGCCCACAGGAACAGTTCCACCACCTGGCCGCTGCCGGGATTATCGTCCTTTTAAGCATCCTGCTGTCTCTTAACGCTGTAGCTGTCGGATTACGCAGTTGGCAGCAGAGGAAGAAATAATGGCAACCCTGATGAAATCAAGAATATCCACACGGAAACCGGTCGTTCCCCAAAGATCCACGCAACCCAGCGATTCCAGGACGAATGGCCAATCGGCGATAATCCACATCGAGGACTTCACCGTCAAATATGGTGATTTCAAAGCGGTGCGCGAAGTATCACTGGATATCTACGAACGCCAGGTAACCGCAATAATAGGTCCGTCCGGCTGCGGTAAAAGTACTCTGCTTAGATCCTTAAACAGAATGAATGATTTTATCCCGGGAATCGCCATTGAAGGAAAAGCCATCTACCGCGGCCTGGATCTTTACGGACAGCACACTGACCCGGTGGACCTGCGCCGAAGCATCGGAATGGTTTTCCAGAAACCCAATCCGTTCCCGAAATCGATCTTTAAAAACGTTGCCTGGGGGGCGAAAGTCAACGGCTACCGCGGAGACATGAGCGAACTCGTGGAACGTTCACTTCGCCAGGCCGCTCTGTGGGATGAAGTAAAGGATAAACTGCACCAGAGTGCACTGGCACTTTCCGGAGGTCAGCAACAACGGCTGTGCATCGCCAGGGCCATCGCCCTGCAGCCCGATGTTCTCCTGATGGACGAGCCCTGCTCGGCCCTGGACCCGATTGCCACCAGCAGAATAGAAGACCTGATCGGTGACCTTAAACACCATTTTACAGTGGTCATGGTAACCCATAACATGCAGCAGGCCGCGAGAGTATCAGACAGAACCGCGTTCATGTGCATGGGTGAACTGGTGGAAATCGACGATACGGATAAGATATTCACCAATCCCGGTAAACAGCAGACTCAGGACTACATAACTGGCCGATTTGGATAATACAATGACCATACACTTCGTTAATCTGCTTGATGAACTGTTGCGAAAATCGTTAAGGATGGCCAGCCTTTGTGAGGACATGCTGAGCGAGGCGTGCGACTCCGTTTTTGAACCTGACGACAAGCTGGCCAAAAGAGTGATCAAACGGGACCAGGAAGTCGACTCGGAAGAGGTGGAGGTCGAAACGGAAACCATCAGACTGATGGCACTCTATCAACCCGTCGGTTCAGATCTGCGACTCCTCTGTGCTACGCTGAAAACCAACAGTGACCTGGAACGGATTGCCGATTGCGCAGTCAACATCGCCGAACGGGCAAGCCACCTGGAAGAGGCATACGATCTGCCCGGTGCTCGGGAAATTCAACTTATGATTCCAGTAGTAAAACGCGTACTGAGAAACGCCATCCAGGCATATGCCTCCCAGGATGGAGAAATAGCAAAAACCGTCTTCACCGAGGAAAAACTCGTAGACGACTTGTACGGGCAGATGATTAGAGTTGTTATCGACGAAACAGCCAAGTCTCCGGACAACCTCGCGGCAATGTTAGATATATTGTCCGTAGCCAAGAACCTGGAGCGAGTGGCCGACCACGCTACCAACATCGCCGAAGACGTGGTTTTCCTGGATACGGGCAATATCATCCGGCATACCGACCAATCGTAATTGTCGATATTGGTTTATTACTGTCGTTGCGTGTAAATTCGGTTTACTCTACAGGGCAATCAGCTATAGACTATCCTTTAGAAACACAATGTTTATTCGGTGTTTAAAGGAATAGTCGCCCAATGGAAACAAATACAACCTGCACAGCGGATACCAAACGAACCGCCCTGGCCAAACTGCTGCATCCGACTATCGAAGAGCGAAAGCGAATGCTCCGGATCGAGGCCTGGATTCTCGTAATTTTCGCCTATGCCCTGATAGTGTTCTCCTTTGCCTGGCCGCCGGACTACCGCAATAGTTCAACCGTTTACGTCGCCATTTCCTGGTCGACGTTCATGGTTCGGACGTTTGCCTTTCATCTCGGATTACTCATCGCCGTAATTGCCATCATAACCCTGTGGAGAAAGTACTGGCGATTGTTCTTCGCCTGTATTCCCCTGCTAGCCGTTACGGTTGGACCGGCCCTGATAAAATACCTGCCAAAAAACCCGCCAGCGGCGACCGACGACGCAATTACGGTAATGAGCGTCAATCTGCTGATGATTAATCAAAACACTGAACCACTACTCGATGAAATATTATCCGTATCGCCGGACATCCTGCTTCTACAGGAATACACCGACCACTGGCACCAGGCCGTGCAGCTAAAAATCGGCAGGCAATACCCGCACCACAGCTTTGAAACCCGCGAGGATTCTTTCGGAACAGCCATCTATTCCAGATTCCCCTTCTCTAAACCGGTCAACATGAACCTTCCCCTGGGACAGGCAACAGAGCCGCAAATCCGCGCGTTGATTCAAGCCGGCGATAAAACCGTAGCGGTATACAACATTCACGTCCTGCCTCCCTGGGGATTGGAATACACCGTAGAAACCAGGCGTCAGTTCGCGGACCTGCTCGACCTTCTCTCCGATGAATCCCACCCGACTATTCTTGCGGGAGATTTCAATTTCACCGAAACCTCCCCCAACGCCCACGATCTGACCGGCTTAGGACTCACCGACACTCTGGATACTGCCGGAACCGGCAGATGCGCGACCTGGCCTGTAAACAGCTTCTTCCGGTGGATTCCTTCCATCAGGCTAGACCACATCTACTGCAGCGAAGATCTGGTATGCCACAACAGTTTTGCGGGCCATGGTGCGGGTTCAGATCACCGCCCGGTCATTGCCCGACTAAGCTTTGCCGATTAGCAAAAGTGCATATATCGACCTCTGTTTTTACTCCCTCAACGCTGAAATTATCGCCCCTGCGTACCATCTCCAAACCTCATCTTTCAAAACGCCGATACGCTATAAGCGTTCGTATCAAATGATTCATCGTAAGGGAACAATCATGCACAGCGACGATAACTCAAACAGCCGTACCGAAATGCTTTCCCTTCTCTCGGCGGCGGTCACCTCCGAAGCCTCTGACCTGCACCTGGTAAGTGACCAGGTCCCTCGCTTGAGAATACACGGAGAACTGCAAAGCTACGGCGATGTTATCAAGGCAGATAAACTGGAAACGATGCTCCGCAGTGTCGCGCCGGCCGGCATCATGTCTTCCATATGCGGCGACGCGCAGACGGCAGCCAAACAGTTAGGTACTGATTTCAAACATGATCTCGACTTCTCTTACCAAGCGGAGGAAATCGATAACTCCACCGGTGGAAAAACACTGCACCGCTTCAGATTCAACGTCTTTTACAGTCATGGGAAACTCGGCGCATGCATACGTACTATTCCGGCCACTATTCCCTCTCTTGAGTGGGCGGGAATCCCCTCTGACCTGGTGAATCGGTTACTATCGTTCCGCAACGGACTTATCCTGGTAACCGGAGTGACCGGATCAGGTAAAAGTACAACGCTGGCCATATTGCTTGAAAATATGCTCCGGCAACGCGGCAGCAGGGTTGTAACCATCGAAGAACCAATCGAATACGTTCACGCGTTCGACGATAACTCCCTGATAACTCAGCGCGAAGTCGGGGTGGATGTTCCCAGCTTTGCCGATGGATTGAAATACGGCTTGCGACAGGACCCGGACGTCATCATGGTCGGTGAGATTCGCGATAGGGAAACAGCCCAGATGGCTCTGACCGCTGCGGAAACCGGACACATGGTCCTTTCCACGGTCCACACCCGCGACGCAAAAGGCGCGGTCAGTCGCTTCACCGACCTTTTCCCCGGCGACAGAACAGACGAAATCTGCGCCCAACTGGCTATCAACCTCCGATCGGTAATAAGCCAGCACCTTCTCCCCAACGCCACGCCGGGGCAACGGCGAGTGTTGGCCATGGAGGTCATGTTCTCTAACCTGCCGGTAGCCAGTGCCATCCGCTCGAACAACCTGGTGGGCCTGGGCGACGCTATCCAGACCGGTAAATCTGATGGAATGATCAACCTCGATGATTCGCTGATAGCCCACCTGCAAAACGGGAAAATCAATGAAAACACGGCTTTAGAGTTTGCCAATTCCCGAACCAGGGTCCAGGCGGCAATAGCCAGAGGTCCCGCCATGGTTGTCGGTGTTTAACCTTTATTTCATTTAACCATAGACCTGATCGAATCGGGCGTGACCTGAGCCAGGTCGTCCACGATCCGATGCGCACGACTCAACGAAGCTTCGCTATGGGTTCCGGCCAGCCCTATCACATGCATCCCCGCGGCTATCGCTGCTTCCACGCCGGCCGGCGCGTCCTCGATTACCACACAACGGCATGGATTTACCGCTAACTTCGATGCCGCGGCAAGAAAAACCTCCGGATCAGGTTTTCCCCGCTGAACGTCGGGTCCCGTCACTACCGCTCTGAAGATTTCTGATAAACCCAATTCCTCGATCGCTAAAGCCACGTTCACCGGATGCCCAGAAGAACCAACCGCCAGAAGTAAACCATCTGCCGCCAGGCTGCGAACCAAATCGCGTGCACCGGGTATTTCCCTAATCCTTCCCCTGGCCAGCTCCCGGTATACCTCCTCTTTCCTCTCGCCCATCTCATGGATCTCTTCTTCGCTCCTGCCCCCGCCGAAGAGTATCGGAATCGCATCCCGATTCTGCCGCCCGAAAGTCTCGATAAACCGATCATCCGGGATATCGACGCCCCGCTCTTTGGCGAATTCCTGCCAGCTTCGCAGGTGATCGCTTTTCGAGTCAATCAAGACCCCATCCAGATCGAAAATAACAGCGAATTCTTCCATCTTGCTTCCCGCTTACACCAATTAAAGTTACCCGGTTTCAGATATAACGATCTGACCATCATACGCCAAAGCCATGTTATCCGGTAGCGAGGCGTTTGTCCGTGAATGCCCCAATTCATGGGCGATATGGGTGAAAAACGTTCTGCGAGCTCCGATTCTCCCGGCCATCTCCACCGCCTGAGACAGGTTAAAATGAGTTGGATGCGGCGTCTCCCGCAATCCATCCAGGATCAATACATCCAATTCCTGCAACAACGGAAAAGATTCATCCGGTATACCGTTGCAATCTGTGCAATAGGCTACATCGCCAAACCGATACCCCACGATCATCTTGCATCCGTGCCGCAGCGATATTGGGATTATCTTAAACCCATCCACTTCAAACGGATTTCCGTCTATCGTGCACAATTCCAGCCGGGGTTTGGAAGAGGGATAATCCGGCATTTCCTTAAAGGCGTAGGAAAACATTCTTTCCAGCGATCCCAGCGTTTCACTCGTACCATAACAGGGAACCGCTTTTCCACTTAACCAGTTGAACCGCCGCAGATCATCCAGACCAACAACATGGTCCGCATGAGCATGGGTAAACAGCACACCGTTTACACTCCTGATCCCGCTGGCAATACACTGTAACCGTAACTCCGGCGGGGTATCCACAAGCACTGACACATCCCCCCGCTCGACATACAGACTTGTTCGAGTTCTTTTATCTTTGGGATCATCCGACCTGCACACTTCACACTCGCATCCGATCATGGGTACTCCGTGCGAAGTTCCCGTACCCAGCAGAATGACTTTCAGGTTGTTACCGGCTTGCACCATCACACTTCTCCCGAGAGAGCCGCTAATCGCTCCCCGCAAAATCGGATTCTAACACCTGAACATCGAACCACCAGTTGAAGACCGACTAAACATTGACGCCACTTATCACCGCTGATACTTTTTTTATTCATGAAAACGAATACCACAACAAGGCAAGGCAAAAGCGTTCGGAGAAGTTTTATCCTTATCCTTTTAATCACGGCCACCTCAATCACCGCCTGCCAAAAAAATGAAAACGAAGTTCGGCGAGTCAGTCAGTCGCTGGGCAATAACCGCCCCACTACAGAAGCAGAGCAAACGCCCAGCCCCAGGCGCGTGGAGACTATCGACCTGTCGGCCGACACGACCGAAAGTGACATAATCGCCTACGTGGATAACCAACCAATCAGCAGAAAACGCATAGTGGGTCTTCTCCTCGCCGCCCATGGCGTGGGCGTTCTCGAACAGGTTGTAGTTCTCGACCGTGCCCGGCAAATGGCTCAGGAGCAGGAGATAACCGTTACCGACAATGATGTCCGCCGGGAATACGATACCGGATTGCGAAACCTTCTATCCTCAATGGAAACGCCTGCCGGTAGTAGCGATTTCGACCGCCAGGAGGCGGAGAAAATTCTCGACGAAATACTCAGCAGAAAAAACATCTCGAAAAACGAATATCAACTGAGTGTCACCCGCAACGCTTATCTGCGAGCAATAGTAAAAGCCAACCTGAAATTCACTAAAGAGCAACTGCAGGCGGAATTCCAACAATCTTCGGGACCGCTGGTGAGTATCCGTCATATCCAACTCGCCAACCTGTTTGAAGCGCAACGTATCAGTGACTTACTCGACGCGGGAGCGGATTTCGAAACCCTGGCCAAAAACTACAGTGCAAATCTCCGCACCGGACCGTCAGGTGGGCTGCTCAAACCCTTCACTCAAGGCGATCAGGAGATACCGGCCGCTATCCGCTCCGCCGCTTTCGAACTCCACCAGGGTGAAGTGTCAGGCCCCGTTCGTGCTGACGACTGGTATCATATCATCAAAGTGGAAAAGATAGTCGACCAGGAGAAACGCTCGTTCGATCAAGCAAAACCGGAAATCGAAAAATCACTTCGACGGAAATTGACTGAACCCGCTATGCAGACACTGTATCAAACCCTATTAAAACAGGCCGACTTACGTATAATCGACCCCGTATTAGCAACAGAATTCCAACGTAAACACCCTGAATCGACAATTAAGCGTTAGTTTGCTATTACTATCCAGACAAAGTTGGCCAGAATCAGAAACCAACGATACAATCCGCCATCAAGGAGATACTTCAAATGGCAAACGAAAAATATAAAGCACTGCTGTTCTTCGGATACCCCGGCTGTGGAAAAGGTACACAGGGAGTCACCCTCGCCGGTATGCCCAACCTCTACCATCTGGCCATGGGCGATATTTTCCGCGCCTTAGACAAGCAAAGCCCTATCGGACAGGAGTTTCTCTCTTATTCCACCAAGGGGCAACTGGTACCAGACGAACTGACGGTAAGAGTCTGGAAAGGTCACGTGGAAGAGAAGGTGGCCTCGGGAGAAATCAAACCCGACTATCACGTACTCATCCTCGATGGAATCCCACGAACCCCCTCACAGGTGGAACATCTCAGTCCTCTGATTGACGTTCTGAATATAATTCACCTGAAAATGGAAGATCAGAACAAACTGGTCGAAAGGCTCAAGAACAGAGCGGCCAGCTCCAACCGCCCCGATGACGCCGATGAAGCGGTCATTCGCAACCGGATCAAGGTATACGAGGACGAGACTCTCCCGGTACTGGAGTGCTACGATAAATCCCTGATAACCGACATAAACGCGGACCAGTCGCCGCTCGGCGTTCTGCGCGACATCTGCACCAGCCTCGACAAGGTTGTCCCGTCAAAGATCTGACAGGGTTTTATAGGTAAAAACCAATCGCGGCGTTCACCGGACGAAAGTCGGCAACGCCGCGTTTTTTTCAGGTCCACCCAACGAAAACGCGCTTCGGTTCAGTCCCGGCGACGATTAATACCCCATTTCACTTGTTCACGTTATTTCGTTTATTGAGTTTATCCGCCGAAGGAGGACCAAAGGCGGACCGAAGGTGGGCCGGATGCGGACCATCGGAAAACACTGTGGAGCAGAAAATGCTAAAAACCAAGTCCGTCCGCCAAAGGCGGATGGACGGCATAAAGTAGCCGCCGGTGTAATCCGCCTGCGGCGGATGCAACCGACGGTCCGAACGAACGTCTCTATCCAAAAGCCCGCTCCGCCCGCCAAAGGCGGGGCGGACGGCCGATATAAACCGCTACATACAATCACTTTACGAATACAACCGACATAGTGTTTTACGCACAAACATAAGCCATCTCGCAAGCAGGCCCAAAACCCACGAAATACCAGACAAACTATTATCTGCCCAAACCAATCGCCGCGTGTTTCTATCCCCCCAGGGATATCATCGGCACGGTCTGGCAACGCGGACCCTGCTCGGGCTTTTGCCGCACCGCTTCCTGCAACACTTCATCAGCACCGTTCTCATCCAGCCGCTGACCATCCCAGAATCGACCCAGGTCAAAACACGTACTGTCGTGCAGGCAGGGAACCAGCCCTTTCCCCGAAGTCACTCGCAGGCGACGGCAATCTCCGCAGAACGGCCTGGTCGTAGGCGCGATCAAGCCGATTACCCCCTGAACATCTCCGCGACGAGCTTCAAACTCCTCCGCCGGACGCCCTAAGGTTCTCTCTATCGGTTTCAATTCGAAACTTTCCCGCAATTTTTCCAGTATCTCAGCCGCGGGAACCAGGTGCTTTTCGGCTATGTGTTTCGCCGGACCGATAGCCATTACCTCCAGAAACCGCACCTCGCAGCCTCTACTCAAACCCCAATAGGCGATATCAACCAACTCTCCGTCATTCACATCCCGCTGCGCGACCACATTGAGTTTAACCTTACCGAATCCCACCCGGGTCGCCGCCTCTATGCCCGCTATGGTTTTCTCTAATACGCCGCCGTTGGTTTCCCCCGAATAGAGTTTCGACTTGAGAGTATCCAGTGAAATGTTCACGCGAGACAAGCCGGCACTGCGCAGAGACTCGGCAGAATCGGCCAGCGTCTGTCCGTTTGTAGTCAGGGATATTTCCCTTACTCCGTCCATCTCCGACAACTGCTCGATCAGGGGAATCAGCTCCGGATATAGAAGCGGCTCACCGCCGGTCAGACGAATACACTCTATTCCGTGCCTGCCCGACAGCCAACGGACAACCGCCACCGCAAACCCCAAGTCCATTAAACTCGCGTGCTCCAGACCCCCACGCGGCGAACAATAGCGACACGCCAGATTGCAATAATCGGTCAGCGACAAACGCAGGTAATCTATTTTCCGTCCACAACCGTCGATCATGTAAGTATCATCCGTCAAACTCCATCCGTTTTCTCTATCACTCTATAATAATACAGGCGGGTAACACGTCAAAAATATCGTACGTTTTACCTCTTTTAGTGGACCTGGTTAACAATCCGGTTATCCTGACACTTGGCATTGAGATACAGTTCAGGATCCAGAGTTAGAGAAAAATGAACCCCAACGACACTCCACAAATCAAATGGCAGGGACGGCATTTGACCTTGAAAACAGCCGGCAGGTGGGAATACGTCACCCGTAACAACATCTCCGGCATTGTTGGTATAATCCCGGTCACCAACGATAACAAACTGGTCCTCGTGGAGCAGTTTCGCCCGCCGGTTGGTACATCGGTAATCGAAATACCGGCCGGGTTGGCCGGCGATAGGCCGGAGTTCAACGACGAAGAAATCGCAACGGCAGCCGAAAGGGAACTGCTCGAAGAAACCGGCTACCAGGCCGGCAAAATGAAACTGCTTTTCGTCGGTGTCTCCACACCCGGTCTTACCGACGAAACCGTACACTACTTCCTCGCCTCCGATCTGCAAAAAGTGCATTCAGGCGGCGGCGATTCCTCCGAAGACATCACCGTTCACGAATTAGATCTCAATAATTTCGAACCGTGGGTAAACGAAATGCAATCCGCGGGACTGCTGATCGACGTTAAAGTTTATGCCGCCGTCTATTACCTTAGAAACCACCTGAGTGCGAAACGGGGACGCAGCTAGTTATCGGGTAAAAACTAGCTGCGTCCCCGTTTCAAGCCCTATCTTCGCCCTGCCAATTGGGGATAAATCACGAAATCCACCAGCCAGCCCTCGTCTCTCTTTAGGCAAACCACCATAGCCGGCTCAAACTTCAATATTGGCTTTCCCTCATCACTCAACACCAGCCTGGAGACCAGTTTACTCATGAACGGATCATGTCCAACTACCATCCGATCCCCGGCCCATGAATCAACCTCCCGTGCAAAATCCTCGGTAGAATCATTGGGTCCTATCCCGGCAACCAACACCAGCCGCCCGCCGCCAACAGCACTTGCAAGAATCTCCGCGGTCTCTTCCGCTCTCTTCTTCCCGCTGTGCATTATCTCGGCGACTTTAACCCCGACCCGCCCCAGGACAACCGCCGCGTCCTGAACCTGCCCACTGCCAAGGTCACTCAGCGGTCGCTCCGGATCAACCTCCTTGGAAACCGCATCCCCATGTCTAACCAGATATATCTTCATTATCTATATGTCCCGGCCCTTTCTCATTAATAGAGCGACTAACGAACAATTGCACCGTCGAAACGCCTTTGGGGGGCGGACATCTTGTCCGCCTTGCCGTTCATAAGCGAATAGCTACCAACAGCATCGAGATACACTTGATCGCCAATTGCTTGAAACACTCACATCCATCATCGGCTTAATCCGAATATATTACCAACGGCATTCGAATTACCGAAACTTTTCCCGATAAACAATCAATACAACCTGTTCAACCAAAGTTTACTCTGCAGTCGCTCCTGGCACTTGCTTATTACTCCACTTTCCCCAAAACAACTTTGATGGTATCACCAGACCGGTAGAAACCACCACATCGAAAGAACAATTCAACCAGAAGCTATCACCAGAATATAGTGTAAACCACTACCAACATCCTCTCGATCAGGCTGGCCAACTGAACCAGGAAAATCGCAAGTTGCCCCGGAAAACCAATGCACCGGATATACCAATAGCAACGAATACAACATGCTGGAATACTCATTAGACAATGCCTGTTTCGATTCGGTAATCACACCAGAATCATCCATTTTTGCACTGTCACCAACCCTCTGCCGCAAAATCTCCTACGTAGACATCCCCCATAACCCACTGTAGACAAAGCAGTTACATCAATAACCGCAGCATATCTCCAGTACCCTTTTCCACCATTGATATTTATTCGCAAAAATACACATAAATCGTTGCATATTATCCCCCATTCCCTTACCATAGCTATCGAATGGGATTCAGGGACCGTTTTGGAGAGAGCGAGCCCCCCAGAAAACAATTAGTTTTTCTCTGAGGAGAGAGAGGAGACCCCCTATGCTACGGATGTTCTACGTCCGGGCGATGCTTGGAATCTGCGCTGTTTGCACACTCTTGCCATCGCTCGCGGTAGCCGATGCTACCCTTTTAACTGATGATCGTAATAACTACGGCTATTTAACCCTGACCGACTATATTTACCAATATGACTGGGGCCCAACAACTCAAACACCTGACGTATTCGGAGGAACCTTCAACAATGGTTTCGTCCAGAATGGTATCTCCCAAAACTACGCCAACGCCGAAGGAACTACAACCGTACAGCAAAACTCCAGTTTCTTACCCGACCCCGCTAACCCCACGTTCTCTTCGTTTAGTGCATACGGTTACGCCGGTAGCGTTGTCGAGGTTCACGCTTACGACGCCAGCTCTCAATCTTACGGTAAAACGGAATTCAAAATCACTTTCGAGATTACTGAACCTCACCACTATACGCTAACCGGACTCATTGATGCATTCGGTTCCGGAGCTTCCACCAGAGCTCGCTTTAAAGAAGTTGGAGACACTCCCTTTTTCAATCACACGGGAGACTATACCCTGAACGAATCGGGAAACCTGGATCCTGGAACCTACGAACTTTACTTGAAAGCGAATACCAGCAGGTTCATGAACGGCTCGGGTTATGACAACCCCCATGCTTCGTTTGAAAATATCGAATTTACTTTAACCGTACCGGAACCCGCCAGCTTAGCCGTTCTGGCTCTTGGCGGTTTAGCCGTTCTTCGGCGACGATAACCCCCAGTTAGCTCTTAAAAACACTACAAACAAGAGGGGGGCTTTTCTTGGCCCCCCTCTCTTTGTAACACAGCGTGTCAAAAATCACGCTCTTTGCCCGTTCGGTGTAATATCTGCAACCATCCTTACAACATCTGACACTTTAGAATACGCTAGTTTCGGAATATACTCTCCGGCATAATTATCGATAGCCGAGTGCCGATATAATGCTCCGAAACTTCGCAGTCATCTCTTGTGTAATTACCGCCATCTCCATCGCCGGATTAATCGTTTACACTTACCATGAGAATCTCAAGTGGGAACATAGAACCGCCTCGATGTGCTTTACCGACGTAGAGATACACAAAGGCGACGTTCGGATCCGTTACGGAACCCGTTTCTATGAGAATCCCGGTAAAGTGAAAACCGGAACCCGCGACCCCGTAGGTATCGACAAGCTTATAACTCTCCAGAAAACCATTACCGTTTACCGCCAGACAAACATGGACCCGACACCGTCCGGTACCACCTGGCACAGTTCCGTCACAACTCTTTACTTCCGGCTATGGTTGCTCTCCGCGTTTTTTTGCATTCCTCCAACAGTCAAACTTGTCCGCAGAATGACTCTTTCCCGTTACAGGCGCAAGCAGAACCTCTGCACCTCCTGCGGGTACGACCTCAGTGGCAACGTGTCAGGAGTCTGCCCGGAGTGCGGGACACAATGTTCAGGTGGAGCATTCGATTAATGAGAAAACGTACGATAGTGCTGCACAAGTAAACTACTTGCCGCCATGTGCCTTGGCTACGACCTCTTCCCGCTCGATCAGCAAAGCCAGGGCATCCTCGGCCGTCTCCACCTCGCGCAGTTTCTGCACCGTAGCGTCGTCCAACATACGCACCAGCCGGGCAAGAACGTGCAAATGTTGCCGATCATCGTGGCAGCAGATCAGGAAGAACAGGTCGGTAAGACCGCCGTACGGCGATCCATAGCCTATACCTTTTCCCAATCGAGCAAAACAGATCAGGGGTTCAGCACTGACATACGGCATGGGCTGTCGCGGGTGGGGAATTGCCAATCCGTTGGGCAAGCCCGTCGAACACAATGACTCTCGCTGCTGAAGCGCCACCAGCAAGCCGGATTGATCCCACAGGTGCCCCGTGCGATCCGCCAGCCCGCAGATCTCCAGCAGTACCGAAGACTTCGTCTTTGCCGGCAGCGCCAGATCGATGCCCTCCACGCTGATCATCGCTGTCACCAGGTGCTGATCGACATCGCGAGTACCCGCTTCACTCATCGCCTTCTCTATTGCCCGCAACCGAGTCTCATCCAGATCCAGCGTCAGCATCTCCTGCTGCAGCCACTCGGTAACTTCAGCCCGGTTGAAACGCCACTTCCCTTTCACCTTCTGGGCCGGCAACTTGTCACGGTCCGCCAGCTTGCGAACCTCACGCGCATCCATACCCACGTGCTTGGCAAACTCCTCGAGGGTCATCGTTTGATACGGCATGTCAAAAAAACTCCGACGTTCAGGTACTTTATTCTCGCGCTGCTCCAACGCATCGGTGATGATCGCCACCTGCTCCTGGCAACTCACCCGCTTAGCTGGCATATCCAAGCCGACTATCTGCCTGTCGTCAACCTCTGCCGACAATTATTCTCTCCTTTTACTTACCCGCTCAACTCCCCCACTCCGGCAAAAACTGGCGGAATTTACTCCGTCGCGATAGCATCTCCGCATGTTTGAATTCAAAAAATCAGCCCAGGACCCGAATTCCTATGCCCGAACCGGCGTCTTATCCACACCGCATGGCCAGGTACGCACCCCCGCGTTCATGCCCGTCGGCACTGCCGGTTCCGTCAAAGGTATCACTCCAGATCAGCTAGGTGCCACCGACACCGACATCATGCTCTGTAACACTTACCACCTGGCCCTTAGACCTACGGCCGACGTCGTAGCCGAATTCGGAGGCCTACACTCTTTCATCGGCTGGAATGGACCTATCTTGACAGATAGTGGTGGCTTTCAGGTCTTTTCACTAGCCGAACTTAACCACATTGACGACGACGGCGTCGCCTTCAAAAGCCACATCGACGGCTCCCTGATAACTCTCACCCCGGAACACTCCATCGAAATCCAGAACAAACTGGGGGCGGATATCATCATGGCCTTCGATCAATGCCCCCCATTACCCGGCACACCGGAGGACATCAAAGCCGCCGTGGAGCGAACCATTCGCTGGGCGAAAAGAAGTAAAACCGCCCATAATCGCACTGATCAGGCGCTTTTCGGCATCGTGCAAGGCGGCTTGGACGTTAACCTGCGTCGCCACTGCATTGACGCCATCGCGGAGATAGGCTTCCCCGGTTACGCACTCGGTGGCCTGTCCGTCGGCGAAACTCACGAGGAGATGGTCACCTGCCTCAACCAGGTAACTCATCACATGCCAGAGGACAAACCTCGCTACCTCATGGGTGTCGGCATGCCTCGAGACCTGGTCGCCGGTATTCGTAGCGGAATCGACATGTTCGATTGCGTATTACCGACCCGTAACGGCCGGAATGCCTACGCCTTCACCCCAACCAGATCGCTCAAGCTCCGCAACGCGGGACACGCTCTTTCTCACGCACCAATCGACGAAACCTGCGATTGCTACACTTGTCGTAATTTCACCCTCGGATACATTCGTCACCTGTTCATGGCCAAGGAGATGCTCGGACCAACCCTTGCATCCATACACAACATCCGTTTCTTCCAGAAAATGATGGCCAGAATCAGAGATTTGATTGCCCAGGGCAATCTGGAGAGAATTTACGAAGAATATCCCGTGACAAAAACCACGGCGAAATAGACAACCTGCAAAGGCTGCGTTACAACTTGCATTACACTGACTAACTGCTCAAACAAAGGATGCTGTTATGATTCACCAGATATTCTCTTTCATAGCCCAGGCTGCCAGTCCCGCGGCCACTGCCGCCAATAGCGCCCAGCAGGGAGCTAACCAGGGAGGCGGGCAGACGCTCTTTATCGGCTTCATCGTAATGCTGGCGGTCTTCTACTTCGTACTCATTCGAGGTAACCGCAAGCAGCAGGCCCAGAAACAGAGCCTGCTCGACAACCTGTCCAAAAACGACAAGGTTATGACTATCGGCGGCATCATCGGCTCAGTCGTCAGCGTTCGCGATAATGAAGTGGTTCTTCGAGTCGACGAATCCAATAACACCAAAATGACCTTTTTGAAAAAATCGATCCAGCAGGTCATCACCGACGGTACTCCGGGTGAAACGAAATAAGTATCGAAGACTCTGTAAAATAATCATGAGTTCCAGATGGCTACCTCTGATCTCTGCCTGATTTATGTCGGAAACAAACGCGGTAAAATGGCTACGCGCTCAAAATATTCACTTTGAGCTGCTGGAGTACAACTTCACAAAAGTGGGAGCGGAATCTGCTGCGCAGGCAGTTGGGAAATCCCTGGAAGAAACCTGCAAGACCCTGATAGTGGAAGCTACGGGCAAGAAATACTGGGCGGCGATCATCCCCGGCGATCAAAGGTTCGACACAAAAAAAATGGCTACCGCAATATCAGCGGCAAAAGCCGACCTGGCCGACAACACCCAGGCGGAAAAAATCTCCGGATACCAGGTCGGAGGAATCAGCCCCTTCGCCATGCGCAGAAAACTGCCCACTATTATCGAGGAATCCCTGCTCGCGCTCGATACCATCGTAATAAATGGCGGCAAACGCGGCACGCTGTTGGAAATAAAAACCGAAGATGTCGTTGAACTGCTGCAGGCTCAGCAGGCCGACATCTGCAAATAACTATCCCGGATGACACTGTTCGCCGGAACGCATGAGGGAATAACTATGGACGTTTTTGAAGCTATCGCCAAAAGACACAGCTATCGTGGACCGTTTGCCGAAACAACAATTCCTCGCGAACACCTGCAGCAGATCGTTCAAGCAGGTTTGCAGGCCCCTTCCGGCAAGAACGCTCAAACCACCGATTTCGTCATTATCGACGAACCAGATGTCGTAAAGCAAATAAACACCATGCCCGCAGCAAACAAGGCTATTCAACAGGCCCGGGCTTTTGTCGTCTGCATAATCGACAAGAACCCCGAAGCGATCTACGAGGGATTCAATTTCCAGGTCGAAGACTGCGCCGCGGCCGTTGAAAACATGCTCCTGGCTATCACCGCTTTGGGTTATGCCACAGTATGGACCGATGGTTGGCTCAGGGTACAAAACAGAAACGGGCAGATCGGCGAGTTGATCGGATTACCGGAAAACAAAATCGTGCGCATCATTCTCCCGCTCGGAACTCCGCAGGAAACCCGGCCCAAAAAGGAAAAAGAACCATTTGAACAACGCGCCTGGTTCAATCGATACGGAAAATCCTGATCGGCAATAACAATAAACCCTCACAATGACTCATCGTGAGACCAGTGCCTCAACGGGCATTCACTACAATCTGCTTTGGTTTTGCAGTGCTTCTTTCCCACTTCGACCAGCAGAGCGTGATACTCGTTATACATCTGCACGTCGCCGGGCAGATTGCTCTCAAAAAGATTCTTCACCTGATCGTAGGACGCGCAACCTTCGATAAGACCATGCCGCCGAAGAACCCGGTGCGTATACGCATCAACCACAAAGGTAAGCCTCCGCCCCGCATAAAGTAAGATCGCATCCGCCGTTTCCGGACCGATCCCCGAAATGGACAACAGCTCCCTTCTGCGATCTTTTAGATTCCCCGACAGTGCCGGCTCCAGATCCCCGTCATACCGCTCGAACAGCCACGATACAAACGCCTTCAGCCGTCTGGCTTTGATTCGAAATGTACCGGCCGATCTGATCACCTCCGCCAGCTCATCCACATCTATCCGGTTCAACTCCGAAAACTCCATACACTCGTGTTCCCGCATCGAACCGATAGCTTTTTCCACGTTACTCCAGGAGGTGTTCTGAGTAAGAATCGCCCCAATTACGACCTCGTTATCGCTATCAGCAGGCCACCAGTGCTGCCGCCCGTAACATGTAAACAGCGATTCATAAAACCGCAACAGGATATGTTTTTTCTCCGCTTTAACCATCAATAAATATCACTTGCATAACCGGCGAAATTCGCCACCATATCAGGCTGATGACCAAGCGGCGAGATCATTTCGACGAAGAACTGATGACCGAAGATTCTCCGCGCCTGCTCTGCAGACCACTGGAAGCACTCATATTCCTTATACCACTAATCCTCTTTTATGAAATAGGTTGCATTCTCCTACAGCCTGCGACTTACGGTACCCCCGGTCAGGAACGAGTGGTTGCCTTTCATCTACTGCAGGTATTTTTCCAGCTATTCGGATCCACCGGAATGTGGATGCCCGGCTTGGCCGTTATCGTCATTCTCATCGCCACCCACGTGGTCAGCAAACACCCCTGGCTGGTGCGCAGACGGGCCGTGGGTTTGATGTACCTGGAGTCGGCCGCAGCAGCACTCCCCCTGCTGGTCTTCAATCACCTCCTTAGAGCCTCGCCCGCACCTTCTATCCCCGACGGGCACGTCCTCACCGACGCTATTCTCGGTGTGGGAGCCGGAGTATACGAGGAACTCGTGTTCCGACTGATCCTCATCTCCCTGATCGTCATGGTCGGCACCGACCTGTTGGGTTTACCAAAAACAATTACAACAGCGGCGGCGGTAATCCTCTCCGCCATCGCCTTTTCCGCACACCACCACCCACCGCTGGGAAGCGAACCTTTCTCCACAACCAAGTTTCTCTTCCGCGCCAGCGCCGGTTTATACCTGGGAGTCCTTTTCGTGTTCCGCGGATACGGACCTGCCGCGGGCACTCACGCGGCCTACAACCTCATGGTCACCTTGTTATCCCGATAGTAAATCAATGCGCAACAAAAAAATTCGGAGCTGCCCAAGAATGAGCTGCTCCGAATCGAGAGAGAGAGAGTATTGAAGAATTCTGTTTCCCGTACGTTTTTTCCCTTACGCTTTCTTAGCCCGCCACAACGCGCCGGTTATGGCTCCTGCAATCAACAGACACATAGTGGGAATCTCTGGCAGGACGGCGATCAAACCGCCGGTGTCCACCTGTTCCAAGTTTCCACTCCCCTGTACCCCTATCTGACCGGCAACAGCCGGGCTGGCAACGCCCGTGGATACCAATCCAATCATCAACATACCCAGGCCAAACATGACTGCAGTTCGTTTCATCTCTCTCCCCCCGGTTTTGCGATCAGGAATTACCGGCTTACCGGTTTCTCTCATCTGCCACTCCCCTGACAGTTCCCTTTCGCTCCCTACACACACTTCTAGGCAGGCGGAACAATGCTAGTCAAGCAGCAAATAAACTATCCCAACGGCGTCCGAAAAAAACACCAAGTATATCTCAATAGAACCTGCAGTACGTCCTGATATAGGAAAAACTGTACGGATAAAAATCTCTCACCCCGTAATTTAAAAGTCCTAAAACCATGCCAGGTCATGGCACTTTCATGTGTATTGAATCAAAAACGCCTATAACAAAACCGTTTGGCCTTTCAATCATCCGGCAAAGTTACCAGCAAACACACGAACACCACGTCTTATATATATGTGCATCACAGAAGCGATTCCCCAGCCGCCTTGAAACGCTGATCGATTTCCCCTTTGGGGCGATATGTCATCGTTTATCCTTTTCACTGATCACGACCAGACTAATCATGTAGCTCACCTCCCAGCAGCGACTATAGCCTGCGACAACCGCAATTGAGCTAATCTCGGAAACCAATGCCCCCACTCAACTCGCATTTCTTGCCCAAGTTGGAAAACCTGTCACCATATTGTTAACTCGCACCACATAACCACCTCGGAAACTACCCTCTTAAATTGCCCCACTACCGCAACTTAGTGGAACGGCATCTTGACCAAACCGCCCTGTTAACGGTATACACGTTCCCATAATTATAACTATCCCGACAGGGATTCTGTCACTCGCCTTGGATTAAAGGGGTTAACATGCATCTAACTGGTCTGGATTGGGCGGTGGTTCTAGGTTGCGTAATTATTATCTTCGCACCGGCGCTTTTTTTCGCACGCCGCGCCGGCAAGAGCATGTCAGAATTCTTCACCTCAGGACAATCGGCCCCCTGGTGGCTGATCGGAACCTCAATGGTCGCTACCACCTTCTCCACCGATACGCCCGGTCTGGTGGCCCAGTTGGTTCGCGAACAAGGGGTGGCCGGAAACTGGTGCTGGTGGGCTTTTCTTCTAACCGGTTTGGCCACCGTGTTCTTCTACGCCCGCTTGTGGCGGCGATCCGGCGTTCTAACCGATCTTGAGTTTTACGAAATCCGATATTCGGGCAAGGCGGCCGCCACCGTACGCGGCTTCCGTTCCATTTACCTGGGGTTGGTATACAACTGCTTCATAATGGCCACGGTTACCCTGGCCGCCGTAAAAATAGCAGCAGTCCTTTTCGGTATTGAAAAACACCATACCATCATGGTGAGCATCGTTTTGTGCATCGCCATCTCCACCGTTTCCGGCTTGTGGGGAGTACTGGTCTCCGACCTTATTCAGTTTGGCATAGCCATAGCCGGTTCTTTTGTAGCCATGTATTTCGCCCTGAACCACGCCAGCGTCGGCGGTTTGCAAGGCTTGATGGAAAAGATCGATCCCTCAACCCTGGCCATACTACCCGAATTCAAAGAAGGCAGTTTTGTTAACTGGCCCTTTGCCCTTACCGTCTTGATAATTCCCTTAACCATCCAATGGTGGGCGGTCTGGTATCCCGGCTCGGAACCCGGCGGAGGCAGCTACATCGCCCAACGAATACTGGCCGCTAAAAACGAAAAACACGCCATGGGAGCAACCCTCTGGTTCAACATCGCCCATTACGCGCTGCGCCCCTGGCCCTGGATTCTCGTCGCACTATCTTCCATACTCGTATTTCCACAACTGACCGACATTCACGCGGCCTTCCCCAAGGTGGACCCGGAGATTCTGAAAAACGACGCAGCCTATTCGGCCATGCTCACCTTTATCCCCTCCGGACTACTCGGACTGGTCGTCGCTTCACTGCTCGCAGCTTTTGTCTCCACCATTTCGACTCACCTCAACTGGGGAGCCTCCTACCTGGTCAGCGACTTCTACAAGCGTTTCTTACAGCCCAACGCATCCGAACACCATTATGTTATGGTCTCCAGATTCGTAACCGCAGGACTTATGTGCGTTGCCGGCGGGTTAGTCTATTGTATCGATTCCGCCCGCGACGGCTTTAACCTGCTCATGAGCATCGGAGCTGGAACCGGATTGATCTACCTCCTCCGCTGGTTCTGGTGGCGAATAAACGCCTGGAGCGAAATATCGGCCATGATCGCGTCGTTCTTCGTTTCCATCGCGATTCTGATTCTTAATAAACAGTTGGAATTCACCCAACCGTGTGCCGCCTGGGTAAAAGAACTTATCGAGTCGGGCTGGCTGACATCCACCGAAGCGGGACTCAATATCCCTCCCCATACCGGATTGATAATCACCGTAGCCATCACCACACCCATCTGGATAATTGTCACCTACCTGACCAGACCGGTACCGCGGGAAACGCTGGTTTCATTCTACAAACTGACCCGACCGGCCGGCCCCGGATGGAGCGAATTGAGAAATACCGAAAACCTGGAATCATCACCGGACAGCCTGGCGCATTCCCTGCTCGCCTGGGTTCTCGGCTGCCTGGCGATCTATTCCGTACTCTTCGGCGTAGGCAGCCTGATCTTCAACAAGACCACCCAGGGATTCATAATGCTGGTTATCTCAGCAGCAAGCGCCATCGCCCTGCTGGTGATCACCACACGATCCGGCCGAAGCGAAGTAATGGTTTCCACGAAAGCAAGATAAACACAAGGATAAACAACAGCAATATCGAGAATTCCTATATCACTGCAAATTGTCACGAAACCGCTCATATTGAGCCATAAACAGACAACCGGCGAAGTGCTTTTTGGGGGGCGGACATCTTGTCCGCCTGGCCATTCGCAGGCAAATAGCTTTTGTAGGTCTGGCCAACAGACCCGACGCGTAAACATATGTATTCCGTAGGGTCGATACCCCAATCTACTCAGGTAAAACCACCTTTCATATACCGAAAGTAATGTAGATGAGTTAACCAAACAATGGCGACTTCAATAAATCGGCTACTCTCGGCAATAATAGGAATAATACGTATCGGTTTTGTGATTGAATCCTACGGTCTTAACTCCGATACCGTGTTCTTTTCATTTCGCATAGTCGGAATCTTATGCCTGATATGGTTTGGAGATGCTATAGGTCGATACACAGGCTACGTCGGACACCGTATGATTAGTACCGAGACTCCCGGCTGGCTGGTTTGCCTGATGGGCTGGCTGCTGCTTGTCGGCGTTCCACTCGTCGTAAACGTAATCCGTTAGCTCTGTCAGTTCCTATAGCCCTTGCAGGTCGGTCCAACAAACCCGAAGCACGAATATACGCATTCCGTCTGGCCAATAACCCGACCTGCTTATCTGATTATAACAATCCTTCGATTTTCTAATTCCACCCCAGGCGTTTTGCGAATAACATATATTTGATTACCCCTGCAACGACCTATATATTAGTGAAAATATTAATATGGAATCTGCCCCATGAACGCTACGCTGATAAACAGATCCCTCTCACTGATAATCGGCACCATCCACATCGGTTGCGCTGCCAGCCAACATGGCTTTAACCAGGGTTTCCTGTTTTATTCAATAGTCATAATTGCGCTTGTATGCATGATCTGGTTCGGAGACGCAATAGGAGAATTTTCCGGCTATTTCATCGGCCATAGTGTTGTTAATACCCAAACGCCAGGTTGGATGGTCTGCTTTATGGGCTGGCTCTTCCTTGTGGGTACTCCCGTAGTCGTTTACCTGATCCAATAAAAGACCACGCAACTTTTCTTTTGTAGATCGTAGGTCGGGTCAACAGACCACCGCTGTAAACATCTTTTGCATTTATAAACCCTTTAAAAAGCGCATGTTAGCCAAGTAGCCTGGGTTTTCGTTATGACCTGATGAATCTAATTTGAGATTTCAAATTTCAGATAGGCAATGCCGAAACCTTCCCGCATTATCTATAGAGGCGAGAAACTCAGAAAACCGGGAAAAATCCAAAACAACAAAGATGTTTACAGCACTGGTCAACAGACCCGACGGGTTAAAATATGCGTGCCGTCGGGTCTGTTTACCCGACCTACTTTGGCAAAACCATCAAGCTATCCGTAACTTCAGGCGCCCATTCACTCGCGGTTTGAGTCCTCCAAATTCGATTCAGCTTCTGCAATCGGCTCCGGCGGCTTCGTCGCTTCCCGTACAATCTCGTCTTCGCTCAATTGCCTGCTGAACAACTTTCGGAAAGTATCAATACTGTTTATGAAAAACGTGTCAGGCTCACCGGCCAACTCCACTCCCCCCACAGCCAGTGCCGCCTTGGCTTTGGGTACGAAATGATCCTTAACCACCCAGTCACAACCGGGTAGAACCCTGACCCGATAGCGTAAAACAACTCGCCCCTTCCCATTGGTAAAACGCCAAGCCCGCCGCGGCTCCTCCCGAATCGGCTCTATCCGCTGGTTGAGATCCTCGCAAACCTCCTCCAGCAGGCGCTCGGCCAACTCCTCCTGCGAACCGTCTTTAAGCGTTAAGTCTATGTAGTTATTCACATAACCATCAGGAAATCTTCTGGAGGGAACGCACTGACTGTTGGGAATGTTTATCTGCTGCCCGGAAAGGGTGCGGATTCGCGTGTGCTTGACGTTAAAATCCACCACGTGTCCGAACTTGCCGGCCACTTCCACAAAATCCCCGACGTTGAAATGCCGACCGGCAACGATATCGAGCCCTTTAACGAAATCGACCACTATCTGCTGGAACATGCCGGCCATTATCAAGCCGATTAATCCTATCGCTCCGCCGCTCGCTTTCGGATCAATACCGAATTCGTTCAATACCATTACAACTGCCGCCACCCAGGCAAAAAGCTTTATGATACTCCCCGCAAAACTGAGCAGCGTACCCGCCCTCTTCACAGAAAACTGAGTTCCGCTACAGAACGAATTGAGACAACCCAAAAGACGGTTGAGCAGCCAGATTAGTATTTTCAAAATATAGGTAAGAGCCACAACCCCGATCAAGATCTTCCCCGCGTTGACGATTTTCCGCTGCCGCTGCCAGAAAGTCGGAACGGGCGGGTCGAGTATATCACCACACCGGTTATATAAACCGGCCAATTCCTTGAGCAGAATCGCTTGAGCTTTCATACTGAATGCAACGTTTTCCGTGGTAACCACCATCAAGTCGATTTGCCGCCGTTCAAGATCCAACTGCTCACGCATCTCCCGCACGTGCCTGGAGAATTCCTCGTAGTCCAGAAAGCTCCCGGTATTCTCCAAACGCTCGTGTAATGCTTGCTCAATGGCGTCTATACTGGGCAACAACTGCTGCAGTGGCTTCACCTCTTCCGCTTTGATATTCGCGTCGGCGTCCAGTTTTTCCGCTTCTTTCAGCGTTTTTTCCGCCTGCTCCCGATAACTGGCCGCTTTCTCTTTTCGATCTTCGGGCAACATCTTTTTGCTGCTGCCGGCAAGCTCCTCGGCCTGCCGCAGCTGTTCGCCCACGCGTCCTTTAACTTGAGCAATAGCCGTTTTTTCCTTAGCCGCCCGCGCCTGTAACTCCGCCTCTAGCAGGCGCCTCTGCTCATACTCCTCAACGCGCCGGAGCAGCTCCGCTTCCCTACTCAACGCACCTTTTCTTACTTCATCCAGCCCCTCTACGCTGGTTTCCTGCTCCAACTCTGAAAGCCGCTGGCGCACGAACCCTAACCGATCCCGCGCCTCTGCCTCCAGATCGGCCGCCAACTTCTGCTTATTCAGAGCGTCGGCCTGGTCGCTTTCCGCACCCTTGTCATCCTCCTTATCACCTGATGCTGCAACCGCACCAACATCCTTACCCGCATGCTGGAGCTTGGCTGTAATTAGCGATTCCTCCGCATTAACTGTAAATAGCTTGTAACAAGCCGCCTTCCGCTCAGCCAGCAGCCCAGTCCGCTCCGCTTCAAGCCCAGTTCTCTCCGCTTTAAACCCAGTCCGCTCCCCTTCAAACCCAGTCCGCTCCCCTTCAAATTCTGCAGTAACCGCCGAAGCTTCACCAGCAAGCAACTCCCCTATCTCCGCCAGCCGCTGACCTCGCGACTGCTCCGCACTATCGAGAACATCTCGAACGCTTTTCAATTGGACCAACTGAGCTTCCATAGCCGCAACATCACCCGCCGAAAACTCTACGCTTTCACTGGTAATAGACTTTTGAAACTCGACCAACTGCCTCTTAAGGTTTTCCCCCTTCTCGCAGGAATCCACCGCCGCCTGCCAGGACGCGTTCGCCAGTTCAAGATATTTAATCCGAACCTGCAGCGCGGTACGCTCCGCAGAAAGCTCTTCCCTTTGCTTAGCCCCTTTTTCACCATTGTCAGCCGCCAGCCGCTCCAATTCAGAAACAAGCTCTGTCAGCCGATTCTTCAACTCGGGCAGGTCGGCCGCTAAACCCTCAGCCGACTTCTCGACTTTCCCCTTCAATTGCTGGCAATCGACAACTCCCAAATCGGAGCATTGCACCTGAAGCCCGCTACTACCGACCGGTTGGCTTACCGTCTCCGCCCGTTCGTTCTCCGCAGCATCGAGCCCACTCCCGCCACAAAAAACGCTTAGGCATACCACAAAAATAACGCAAACTCGCCGTACATTAAGCCAGCAACCGGAACCTGCGATCAAAATGCTCTCAAACTTGCTACCCATCTCAGATACTTCTCCCAAGCCACGAACGACCCACTCGTAGCATCGACCCATCTATACCTAACATAAACCAAAACCTAACCGACGTCAACCTCTAATCTAAAATTTTCCTAAAATCGCCCTGACGCTCCCGCAAACCACAATCCTTACCTATGATTTCAATTAAACAAAACGGCTCGGCAGCCGCTCCTACCTGATAACCGACCAGGCCAGCAAACACAACCACCAAAAAAGTACATCAGCCGGAAACGCACGTCACAGTAAACCAGTATTCCAAGATAAGACTCACAAACAACGCGTTAACACAAAAATAGGCCAGACAAAACGATAGAAGGCAATCAGAATTATCGATTCCGGCAGTGATTCCCATTTCCCTCTCCGGCCGAGAAGAATCTGCAGCTATTATTGCATTGCAAAAAGTCCCTAAAAACGATCCCTCATTGCTGATGAGTGTATTCACTAATCGCCTATCCGTAAATCTAATATCTGATAATGGTTTTCCATATTCGCACCACCAACCCAGCCTTATTCTTGTCTTCTCCTCGCTACCCCAAAACGAATTCATTCTTCATCGATTGCTCACTTCATCCAGATGTCATTACGCCAAGCATCTCACCTCCACGTAAACTTATGCAGATGAAGGTTATCGGTCCTTTATCTTAAAATGATACAAACACACAAAACAGCTTCCTTAATACCGGTCGCCCCACAAGCACCTCTTATCTATTACTTTCCAGCAGATCAGGCCGATATCTCTCTCCATCCCAACCACCCAAACGCCGATTCTTATCTTTTTTAAGCATGAGGTAGATTATCCAACCCCGCAAGCCTATACTGGGTATTAGTAGCAATGGGAGTGGAGGCCGACACTTTGGGAAAGTCGCTGTCTCCAAGAGCGTGAGAACTTCTTTTTTGCGCGGGCCGAAAATCCTTTCCACAGGCTCGGCATTGGGATGGGAGAAAATCAAGTGAATACTATTAATGTGCGCCGAAAGGCGGGCGGGGTCGGTCTCGTTCTAGCTGTGCTGGCGTGTATCTGCCAGCCGACAAGTGCAGCCGTTATTGGCTACAACACCACCAGTGGGTCCATCAGTTTCAATAATCCTCCGGCGGACGTTTCCCAGGATGTTACCGGTAGCGATACCGTCTTACATCTATTCGAGGAAAAGCAGAACCACGTACTTACCCAGGATATCGGAGTTAACGTCCTCATGGAAAACTACACCGATCCGCTGCCGGCGGTGTTTGAAAGCGTATTCGATGAATCGATGGATCTCCATGGGTTTATTCCACAAGGCACGGAGGTCAGCAGCCATTACCTGTTTATGGATCAACAGGAATGGAACTTCCAAATCGGACACGCCGAAGGCAGCGTGACTTTCGACGGACAGATTCTTGGGGTAATATCCAATGAGGTCTTCCTGTGCAACTTCCCCGGCAACGAGTGGGAAATAAGCGCCGCGGAACTGGGCCTGTCTGCCGTCACCTACGGACCGGTAAACTTCCAGGGGATGGATTACGTATTCCCCAGCGATTCCTGGTCGATAGGCCCCGATGGCCGGACATTGAACTTCGAGTTCAACGTAACCACCGGGCAGGACAATCTCCGCGTAATCACCGCGGCCGCCCCGGAACCGGCCACCGCAACACTATTGGTACTGGGAGCGATCACCGCCCTGCGCCGCAGGAAATAACCCATAAAGGGGACTGGTTCGTTTTTGCCTTACTACCAAGTAAACCGGGTTTCGGAATCGATAACCTTTAATCTAAGCGAAATCCTTCACCGCATTGGCAAAAACGTACCTGTCCCCCTACGATGACATTCGGGTTGCGATACCCCTTTTTACTCACGCTGCCAAACCCCTGGCTAAACGACGTAATCGGGGTAAGAAGGCCATCGCGTGATGGCTTGTGAGTGTTTTAAGGCGAAACGGGACAGGTTCGAAAGGGATTGTGTAATTTCAGTTATTGCCTGTCATTAATGCAGCGAACGGGCCACGTAATTTAACGGGCTAACGAACCAGTCCCGGTGCAAGCGTCTTCCGGCGCTTGGGGACTGGTTCGTTTTTGCCTTATTCGCAAGTAAACCGGGTTTCAAAACCAATAACCTTTAATCTAAGCGAAATCCCTGACCGCAATGGCAAAAAGGTACCTGTCCCCCTGTATCCTTACGATCTACGAGGATTCATCGGAACGCTCAACCGGCCCAAACTTGCGCAAGGTGCGTTCGACGCTTTCTCTCACGTTTTTGTCTTTATCGTTCTTTAACTTTTCCAAAGCATCCCGTGCCTTCTCTGCTGGTTTGCCAATTCTGCCTAGAGAATTGGCCGCAGATTTTCGTACGATCGGGCTTTCGTCGTTCAGCAATCCTATCAATAAGGATACAACAGCATTGTCATGTGGCGTGATGAAAGTGAGACTCTCGGCAGCCGTAGACCTGACTGTCTCCCGCTTATCGCCGATTGCTTCACGTATCATCGATAAACCCTCTTCGCCCCAAGCCGCAATACACTCGCCAATGCAATACCGAACAAAGGAATCCTGATCATCTGCCAGTTGAAGTAGTTGATTAAGAGGATATTTCGTGTCATCCAAATCGCTCGTAAGATAATATGCCGCTTGCCCCCGAAACACCGGATCCCCCTTTTTCACTATTTCCACATAATCTGGAAATAACAGGATCATGTTATCTAAATAGAAGTGAGCGTACTGCAAAGCCCAGTAGCGAACAGTTATATTCCGAGATCTAAGACCCACACGAGCAATCCCGGCCACTACATCGGAGTTACTTATCGGCGCTTCCTCTGCGGCGGCTATTACATCCGAAACATCGCCTCTCCAACCCTTAAGCAGAGCCGAAAATCCCGCTTCCCCCAAACAAGGTAACGCCATGCGCGCTTCGTATTTTACTTCTACATTTTCGTCCGACAGGCAGCGAACAAGAGCGGCAACAACCTTGCCATCACCAGTACCTATTCTGCCCAACGCTGCTACAGCCTCCCTGCGCAGCTCTGGATCAGAATCGCTGGATAGCTCGCTGATCCGTTCAACGGCTGGTTCCGACGCCGAACCGATCCATCCCAGTGTATAAACGGCATCTTTCCATATCGCTCGCTCATCGGATTCTAGAAACACGAGCAACTTTGGCACCGCCTCCTTTGCCATTTCGTCGAAGTAGGCCAACGAAATGCACGCGGCCTCTCGGACGCGAGGAAATGGATCGTCCAAAGCCTCTATGAGTTTTGGGACTACAATATCCGGAAAATCAGTAAATTCGCCAAGGGCCTCTGCAGCTAAAGCCCTGATAAAGGGCTCCGGATCATTGATCATTGCGACTGTTGCTGGTGCAAGTTGCTGCAGATATTCCTTGTCACGGGAATTCAGCATCACCTTGCAAATGGCCGAATGCCGTTGGTACGGGTCTTCGTGCTTCATCATTTCGCGAAGCGCGTCCACAGATAGTAGTTCCCTGTCAGGGGGCGACTTCGTGGTGTCGGCCCGTACCAATGGAACTATTGCCCCCACTATCAGAGCAACAAACATCACCCCCAATACGACGTGCCTCTTTTTCATCTGGTTCACTTTCAACTCCTTTAGAGCTACCGTTAAGCGACCTTATCGTAATCGCACATAAACAAAGCCGAGCGGGTTGAAGCCGGTATCAATTAGCGGGCAGGGTTCCCCATCCCTGCGAAGCTGGGGTGGGGACGGATTAACCTAAAAGCCTATCGCATGCTTATTGATCTATTCACTGGCTACGGCTCACCAATATTATAACTCAAGAGAACAAACCTTCGCAATCCACTTCCGTCCCCCAACCCTCCCAAGGGGACTGGTTCGTTTTTGCCTTATTCGCAAGTAAACCGGGTTTCGGAATCGATAACCTTTAATCGCAACGAAATCCTTCACCGCATTGGCAAAAACGTACCTGTCCCCTACGATGACATTCGGGTTGCGATACCCCTTTTTACTCACGCTGCCAAACCCCTGGCTAAACGACGTAATCGGGGTAAGAAGGCCATCGCGTGATGGCTTGTGAGTGTTTTAAGGCGAAACGGGACAGGTTCGAAAGGGATTGTATAATTTCAGTTATTGCCTGTCATTAATGCAGCGAACGGGCCACGTAATTTAACGGGCTAACGAACCAGTCCCGGTGCAAGCGTCTTCCGGCGCTTGGGGACTGGTTCGTTTTTGCCTTACTAGCAAGTAAACCGGGTTTCGGAATCGATAACCTTTAATCTAAGCGAAATCCTTCACCGCATTGGCAAAAACGTACCTGTCCCCCTACGATGACATCAGGGCTGCGATACCCTTTTTTCCCTCGCGCCGCCAACCCCATGGCGATATGACGTCTTCAGGCCCATCCCTGCCACTAATCTGGAACCGCAGCAACAGATCGGTTAGAATCGGAAAATGTCCTGAAGCAACTGTTAACCGGTTTTTCTTTAGAGATTATTTATGCTGCTCAAGTTCCTGGGTGAAAACAACGATTCCGGTCCGGTAGGGAAAAACTGCCCATTCGTCATCGGCGAGGCCTACGAGGTGGCCGAAATCTTCGAACATCCCTGGCACATCATGTTGCGTAAGCCAGGCGATACTGATTGGCCCAGGCCCGGCGATCCCATGTTCGGTTGGCATCCGGATTTTTTCGAACGCACGGAAACACCCATTCCCATAATCTCGTGCGGTTACGTGTACGCAGATCATATGAGTGACTGCTTCGGCGTCCTGCTGGACGATCCGGAAGCAATAGCAAAGGTCCAGAAATTCGAGGAAATAGAAGACGCCATTGTAGATCAGCACGATATTGCCTGGGTAATGGATGAAGAGGATTATGAAAGCTGGCATACACGCATGGGACACATGTACCCGAATCCTGTCGCCCGTTGCGTATATGATTTAGAACAATCCCCAATCGGCACTCCGGCCATTCACATTCCGGAGAATGTTCATCTCACTGAGCATGGCCTTTATTTGCCATTTGCTACAGTCGCTTACTCTACTCAAGAGATGGTCGAGCACGACGTGTCGAACTCACAGGCTCAAAATAATATCAACACGTTTTTGAAAAGCCTATCGATAGGACCACATCCGGCACGCATACTTTACG
This sequence comes from Phycisphaerae bacterium, assembly GCA_963667855.2. Taxonomy (GTDB): domain Bacteria; phylum Planctomycetota; class Phycisphaerae; order UBA1845; family UBA1845. The sequence goes on from CAXXKI010000021.1 coordinate 132,348, forward strand.
ATGTCGCCTGGTGGTCAATAGATGAAAAACCAAGATTGATTAACCCACCAGGCTGCACCGTATCAGCCCATAGAATGCCGAATATCACCGAAGGCATCTGCCCGCAGTGCGGTCAACCGTACAAGCAATGACGATCGCTTAGCGGCAGTACCTTGGGGACTGGTACGCTTTTGCTTAGGGGACTGGTACGTTTTTGCCAGCTCAGCAAGCCAACCAGCGTCCGCAACCGATAACCTCCAGTAGCGGGAAAATCCCTGACCGCAATGGCAAAAAGGTACCTGTCCCCCTACGATGACATCCGGGTTGCGAAGCCCTTTTTACTCGTGCGGCCAAGCCCCCGGCAAAACAACGTTTTAGGAGCAAGAAGGTCTTTCCATGATGGTTTGCGAAGGTCTTCAGGCGAAGCGGGACAGGTTCGAGGAGATCACGTAATCCCAGTTATCGCAAGTTACTCAGGCAACGAACGTAGCACGCAACCTAACGGGTTAACGAACCAGTCCCGGTGCGAGCGTCTCCAGGCGAAGCGGGACAGGTTCGAGAAGGATTGTGTAATCCCATTCATCGCCTGTCATTAATGCTCCGAACAGGCCACGTAATTTAACGGGCTAACGAACCAGTCCCGGCTGGTCACCCACCTCCTTGAAAAAATCCAACACTCGCTGTTGATAGCCGAGAAAATCGGTGGTCAGGATATTACTGTGCAGCCCCGGCCCTAACCATTTGCGTTTTGGTTCGCTTGCCGCGTCGAAGAGTTTGTCCATGTTGTCCGGCGGAATAACGAAATCCTCCTGACCGTGGATGAGAAAAACAGGCCTCGGGGCCAGCTTCCGGATCGCCTCTATCCCATCAATATCCCAAATCGATCCTCCCATATGCAGCGACATGGAGGCCATCACCAAGTCGCCAAGCACAGGCCCCAGAACAGGGAGTCTGGAAGTATGTTGCTTAGCCAGGTACGGAGCGGACGCGAAACAACTGTCCAACACAACGGCCTCTATACGATCATCGTCGGCCGCCGCCCGCAACATGGTCATCGCCCCCATAGATGATCCCAATCCGAATACGTGCTGAGCCCGATCGGCTCTATTGCTTTTAAGCCAATCAACCGCGGCCTTGACATCGGCCGTCTCGAACAAACCAAACGTAGACGTATGCCCGTCGCTGTCGCCGTGCCCGCGGGCGTCAAAGATCAGAGCGTTATAACCTTGCGTGTGGAAGATAGAAATAAAACCGATGAAGTTCCCCTTATTCGCCCCCGAGCCATGGCAGATGACTACTGTGATATCGCTATCCCCATCCGGAAGGAACCACCCGGATAAAGTAAGTCCATCATCCGTTTCAAACTCAACCGCTTCAATAGGCAAGTCTTCATAATAACCAAGATCTTCGGCATTACCAATCTTGATTCGGTGAACCAGCGAGCCCATTACCAAAGGGGCAAAAACGAAAAGCACAGCACTGAACCGCAGCGGGCTTACGAACATGGCCAAGACGGATAACCTTCTTCGCCTTGGGTTTTCGATACGGCTAAACCCACCGGCCTTTCGCCGCGTCCTTCTACTCCACCGGCGAAGAGGTTCTCCCAACCTGCCCACAATTCGTTTGTAAAGTGCCCAAGCCAAACGCCAGGCGATCACGAAATAAAGAGCCCAGAACACTTCTACCCAAAGTAGCCGACCGCGAGCCATATGTGCGGCGAATGCCTCCGCCCCGGCAACTACGGCCAGCATACAGACCACATACAACCCTAACGACCACCGCGACTGCCGACGAACACCAGGCCAGCCCCACCAGAGGATCGCGCCCAGTACCGGTGGCATTAAAACCAGAACCGTCTCACCGGCGTGGTGGGTAAACCTGTCGATGATTGGAAAAGCAACGGCAGAACAGATCAAGCTGTAGATAACGATCTTTAATCGAGGTTTAAAACGGATTAATTGCATATTCGATTATTGCGGTGGCAAAACGCTGCAGGCAAGTTTTTAATTGTAGGGTAGTTTGTAGAATCGTAATTAGCGAACGGTCTACGGCCAAGGGGACTGGTACGTTTTTGCCGGCTCACCAAGCCAACCAGCGCCCGTAACCGATAACCGTTAATAGTGGTGAAATCCTCAACCGCAATGGCAAAAAGGTACCTGTACCCCTCCGATGACATCAGGGTTGCGATTCCCGTTTTCCCTCGCATCGAAAGGCCTGAATTCCGGGGAGAATTCCGGAGACACGTTACAGAATTCAAACCCGCCAAGTTTGAAAGAGTTCGCAAGCTCACCATATTCAACAACCCGAATGATGTTTCCCGGTATAAGTCCGCCCCGCCTTTGGCGGACGGACAACGGATTCTACCGAAGCGCGTAAGCCCTGGAATTAATCTCAAACGAATTAAGTATGCTGTCCTCCCAACTCACTATGGCACAAACAAACAGCTAGACGTTTTTCAAAAAAAACTCCAACTATAACGACTCAATACCAACACCAATGCCTTTGAGCGTACTCCTCTTCATCTCCCTTTTTTCTCACAAACCACACATTCGCAAGCACTAGCCACACCCCGCCCGTTAAAATAAACCATAGCGGAATACCCATAATCGTGTTAGTCCACCCAAAGGGTTCTCCGAGCTCCAACGTACACTCTGACGGGTTTTTCGGATTGTAATGTACAGTAACTGGAGTTTCTGCTTTCCGCATAGCAACATAGTCAGGTTTTTTCGGCAAAGGTGCCAACGCGATCGTGTCTCCTTTATGCTGTTTACCGTCTACCGAAAACACGTATTTCACGAACGTTCTTTCCTCAAGCCTTCTTTCAGTCACAATGCGTTCAGTTTGCGCATCCAACAATTCACCGGTAGTTGTCGGCCATTCCGCCGCTTCAGCAACAATTCGCCTGGTTCGCGCATTGTCTATTTCCTGCACTATAATCATCACGCCAAACACCAAACCTGTTATTATCGTAACGATTATCCTTGTTTTTCGTTTAAGCATTCCTAATACTTTCCCTATAGCCACCTACAAGAATATGAATCGCAGATACCGAGTCCTTATGAAGCCATGTTCGATGGGGAACGCGAAATGCCTACGAAGCGGGACAGGTCCGTTTTGCGTGGGCTTATCAGCCGAGCGATACCTGGATAATGGTTAACGCTCAATGCCAGCACGATACTCAAAACGGACCAGTCCCGTTGGTTGGTTTGCTATTCGAATGTTACCTGGCCGGTTACTACGTCCACCAGGACGAAGCCGCCGCCGTGCGGGAATACGTACATGGCGTTTTGTATCGACGGATGAAGCGATTTAAAGATCGACCAGTCGTTGAACGTCGGGCCGTAACCAGCGTCCACCGCCAGCGTCCAGGCCTCCACCACGTCCATGGTTACGTAACTCAGCGAGGTAAACTCCACACCAAACGGAGGGAAAGCCAACTCATTGCTGGTCCAGGTTCCATCGTAGGTCAGGACCCACGCCCGCACCTCGGTCTCCGAGTTCAACACAACCAGGAAATCCCATACGTTGGTATCACCGGCCTGGGTAAGCGTGTTTCCGTCACCGTCCCGGCCGCCGGCCCGTACGACAAAGGCGTTGGAATTAATGTTTTCCACGACGTACGCTTCGGCGTTCGCAATCATCTGCACACTGACGCTGTCATCGGACGGCACACCGTTGGTCCCCGTTACCGGGAATTCCGTGGAAACGCCACCCACCGCTTCCGTTTCGGTATTAACCGTAACGACCTTGTCCGAATAGATGAACGAATAAAGCGGAACGGCACAATCACCCTGCAGAGGCTGCGAAAGATTCCAGCCGGCAAAATCGTTTTCGTGACCTGCTTTTACCAGAAGCCGCGTCGCCTCGGTATCGGTCATGGTGACCTGGGTCAGGTCGTAATAAGCGGACGAGCCTACGGGCCCAGTAAACTGGCTGACCGCCCATGTTTCACCGTCATATGTAATTTCCCAAACAGGGTCACCGTTATCGGGATTAGTGGCGTAAAACGCCCATTGGGTCGTTTCGCAATCGCAGGCGGCCGATACCTGCGACATACCCGACGCCTCGTAGATTATGGCGCCCGGATCCTGAGCCTTGGCGTAACTGTCGGCCTGCTCCATGTGGCTTGGAGTCAGGATGATATTAATATCGCACCCCACCAGCATCACCAGAGCCAGCGTGCATACAGTCAGAAATCCATATCCAACAGAACCATTGCTCATTCGCTTCATAACGCTACCTCATAAAATGTTGATCCTAGCTCTGACCAGGCAGCCACCCTGCCGCCCGCCATCGAACCCGTAACCGGTTCATTATCTGCGCACGCCCCCTTGAAAACAAGAACTCCTTCAAGCAGAGCTTGAAGGAGTGTAAAAATACGCAAAATAGGTTAGATATTCAAAAACGGCCGTCGCGTAACAAACGATACCAATGCCATCGCGGAAAGCAAAAACCCGTAGGTCGGATCATTGACCCGACGTGGGTACATGTGCATTCCGTCGGGTCAATGACCAAACGTACAGCTTATCCCAACCCTTCGATTGGCAATTCTACATAGATCGCATCGTTCGCCCCGTCCGCGGCATTCGACCTCGCAGGCGATCAACTCGCTGTCCTTGCCGGCCACTTCCTCTTCACTGATTGCCAGCACCGGCTTGCCGTTTTCGATCTTGAAAATTCCCTGCCCGTACTCAATCAGCAGCTTGTTGGTGGCATCGTCACACTTGCTGTGGTCGATATAAACCGCCCCGCCTTTAATGGGGAAAGTATAAGCATCGGCCGGCGGCTTGAACCTGTTCCAGGTCATACCCGCAGGCGACTCTTTCTGCTCGGACACCAGCTCGGCAAACCTTTCGGCACAGAACTGGGGGAGTATCATCCTTGCGATACCCCTCAACCGGAGCAGGCAGGTGCTTGCAGCAGGTTGCCAGAATCTCAACCGCCCGGTCTTCGCTGTTTCCGCCCAAACGAATGACCGCCGGAACGTTAAGCTGCATCTCATGGAAAGCCTTGGCTAAACCATAAGCACTATGGAATTGCTCCTGGCTGGCCACCCCGCTGCCGCTACCGAAATAGCCGACAATATTCGGCTGATGGCAGATAATCACCGCGGCACGGTAAACCTTCGCGGCCGATGGGTTACCGCTGGTATCGGTAAAGTTGGCCAGCTTGAACCCCGCATCGGTTGCCGCGTCCATGCTCATCATGGAGCCGCCGCCGCCCGCGCCGTGGAAACCAACATACTTATCCTCTACGACAAAATCAGTAGCGAGCTGAGCGAAATAGAACGTGCCGCGGAAGTCCTCGTCCTCCACCTTCTGGGCGATCCGCTCCAGCCTGGTCGGCGGATGATCCAGCTCGCGGGCTATATCGATACCCAGTTCAGGCTGACGGCGAACGGCATAATCGTCTATGGTAAAACGGCAATCGGCCGCCATCACCTTGCCTTCACCCGTGACCACCAGCGGATTGATTTCAGCCGAACGGGCATCCTTGGCTATAGCTGCTTTTACCAGCTTGACCAGGGCTGCACCTACATCGCGTTGGGTATTCCCAGTCAACCCGACTTCGCGAACCAGGTTTCGCGCATCGTAATCACGCAGACCAGTCGTGACGTCTATATGCATAGTGGCCACACTGCCGGCGTCGGCCTGGGCTCGCTCTTCGATACCCGTTCCACCGGCTTTGCTGAACAGCAGGATAGGCTTTTTTTGATGCGTCATCGATAATCATGGAGGCGTAGTACTCGTGCTTGATGTCGAGCTTCTCTTCAACCAGAACTCGATCCACGGTAAAGGCTCCGACCTTCTTTCCGAACAAACCGGCCGCCGCTTCCGACGCCTGGGCGGGAGTATCGGCAAACTGAATCCCCCCCATGCTCGCCCGGTGGGTAGTCCACGCCTGCATCTTCACCACGACAGGACCACCGATTTCGGAAGCGATCTTAGCCGCCTCCTCCGGCGTTGCCGCCGGTCCACCCTTAGGAACCGGAATCCCCACTGACTTCAAGACCTGTTTACCCTGATATTCGTGCAGTCTTGCCACGGCCACGTCTCCGTTGTACCAGTACTAAATCGATTAAATAACCTGCAATCGGGACACTCTACAGCTATCCCTGAAAACTGTCTATCCACCACCAATCCCGAAGCGACAACATCACCCGACGAAACAAAGTGGAGGTTAAGATTCAATGAATTCTAGCGCAAGGCCGGATTAAATCAGATTAAAGAAGCAGGAAATATAGCAACACCGAGTGGGAATCAGCAGTCTGATTACTGAAAACAAAAAGTGGCAATCCAGTACCATCCCCACCGTAGCGAGACATACACCTGATGCTTTATTGCGATATGCTGAACCGCTGGTTACACTCCGTGCGGAAATCGCTCCTATTGGCATGGAAGCCCCATGAATACCCGATGAAACGAAAATACCTGATTCCACACTCAACCTTCGTACGTAAATCGACAATCCGTATCGCCGCTTGCTTAGTCGTCCTGCTCATCCTCTGCTCCAGCGGTTGTGCGCCTACATGGGTGTATAGCTACGTGGAAGCCGAGCGGCAGGCGAAACCTGCGGAAAAACCGATCCTGATCGTTTACCGCGACCACCTGGACGTCAAATCCGGAAAAGTTCAGGATATGGTCGAGAGTCCATCACTCGCGTCAGCAACTTCAAAATACGTACGCTGCTCCTTGATATCGGCTTTCGATCCGAATCGCCGATACCTCGCCCAGTACGGCGTAACTTCCCCACCGGCACTGGTCATTGTGCATCCGGACGGCACCTTCCACTGCCTGCGGAATGAATTCAGCACCAGTATAATCAAGGAGTTTTTAACCACCTCTAAAGCCCCAGGCGAACGTCCGCGAGTGGATATGCAGGTTCCTCGCCCCACCGACTACCTTGTACGGGCCGAAGGAACGTTTGAAAAAGCGCTGGATAAGGCTCGGCGCCAGAACCGAAAGCTGATGATCGTCTACAAATGGTGGCTGAATCCCGACTCCACAGAATTAATTTCAAGAATGTCACGTCCTGAAGTCGCCAACCGGTGTACAGAGACAGTTAATTGTGTGTTGGACTGGGATTACGTACCCAATCGGAAGCACGTCGCCCAGTATGGCGTTACAAAGTTTCCGGCCATCATCGTCGTCAACCAGGATGGGTCCTATCAAACCCACCAGGGTTTAGGAACGGTTAACGAACTTGTCCGGTTCCTGGAAAAGGCACTGTCCACCAGGACGCGATAGCCGGTTTCAGGCAATATAGGGGCACTATTTTGAACCTGCAATGCAACTTCCCTGTTTATCAGGTGTATATCCAGTTGCGGTGAAGGTACGCCTGCCGTCCGCCCGTGGACAATCACCCGCTTTTTTGACCGGTTGGATAAGTTCCATTAATCTGCAAGATAAGAATAATTCGCCCGTTACGTCTCGGGGCTCAAACGAGACAAACCAGATAGACACGAAAGGTGTTTCACAAATGTTCAAGAGTACGATCCCGAGCGTTATGGCAATCGTCATGATGGCATCTGTTTTCGCCATCGCCCAGACCAAAGAACCGGCCGCCAAAGCCCCGGCTGACACCAAAGAAGTCAAGCCGGCCGTAGAGGAAAAAAAACCTGAAGCCAAGGCGGAAGAAAAGAAGGTCGACGAAGTGATTGTCACCGTCAACGACCACAAAATCATGCAGAGCGATTATGATAAAGTATTCGACCTCCTGGTCGCCAGCAACCCGAGAGGCCGAATGATGGGCGAGGCTCAGTTGGCACAGTTGAAGATGCAATACCGCCCGCAACTCACCAATAAGCTAATCGAAAACTACCTGATGGGTGAAGAAATCAAGAAAGAGAAAATCACCATCACTGAAGACGAGTTGCGCAAAGATATGGAAGAAGGGCTGAAAAACTATCTCAAGAGGATGGACATCACTCGCGAAGAGTTTGAAGAACGTCTCAAAGACAGCTCCGATGGAAAAGGTATTGATGAAATTATCGCAGAGCGCGTTTCCGATCCAGCCATCCAGGAAACAGCAATGCAAGGCAAGCTGATCGAGAAGAAGTTTGCTGACAAGTTCGAACTTTCAGACGAAAAGCTCAAGGAAACCTATGACCGCGATCTCGAGCGTATGTACAAGAAACCCGAGATGGTTAAGGCCAGCCACATCCTGGTGAAAGTCGACAAGTCCCCGAAACCCGCTAAGGCCGAAACCGAAGAGGGAAAAACCGAAGACAAAAAAGAAGAGGATCCCAAGAAAGAGGCAATGGACCAAATTAACAAGATCCTCGCCGAAGCCAAACTGCCGGAGGCCGACTTCGCCGCCCTGGCCAAGAAGTATTCACAATGCCCCTCGAGCGAAAAAGGCGGAGACCTGGGATTCTTCCCCCGAGAGGGAGCGATGGTTGAGCCGTTTGCGGCCGCCGCGTTTACCCTGAAGGTCGGTGAGATCAGCGGTGTCGTCGAATCACCTTTTGGCTACCATATTATCAAGGTCACGGACAGAACACCGGAAAGCGTAACCTCTTTTGAAGAAGCGAAAGAAGGTATTCGTTTCCAGTTAAAAGAGCAGGAAGTCCAGAAGTATATGCGTCAACACCTGGCTGAGCTGAAAGACGCGGCCAACATCGTTTACCCGGATGCACCGAAGGAAGAGAAAAAACCGGAAACTTCCGCCCCGAAAAAAGCTGAACCCGCTCCGGTAGCGGTTCCGGCAGAGCCGGAGAAAGCCGAACCCGCCAAGAAACCGGAACCCAAGAAAGACTAATCGTCACGATTAATCGAACAGAAAGGCCCGAATCCCCCTCTGGCGGGATTCGGGCTTTTTTTTTGGTGGTGTCAGGTGTTCGCCCCTTCTCTTAACCGCTGACATTATTGTTCATTTCAAACAAAGGGTTTAAACGGCCAGCAAATACTGATATGGTCATAATATGAGCCTATCCCAGGCTAAGGCGGATTGAATCGTTACGGGCGTATCGGGCTGAGTGGATTAGAAACTAACGGAAACTCCGGGCTATCTTTACCAATCAAGGCGATGGAGAAAACACCATGTCAGAAATAACTGTTTCTGCCGGTGAAGTGCTTTCAACTGAGCGTTTTTTCGATCTCTATGACCGAATGCTCGGCAACGTATCCATTCCGGATGTTCTCCAGGATGTAACCAACGTTGTGTGCCACGATTTAAAAGCGGAACGGGCAACGATCTACCTGATCGATAAGGAAACAGAGGAACTCGTATCGGCTGCGTTAATAGGTAATGTCACCCAAACGATCCGAGTACCGATCCGGGAGAGTTCGCTGGCCGGCTATTGCGCTTTGACAGGTAAGCCGTTTATCGTCCCCGACGCCTATGGGGATTTATCCAATATCGATTCGCGACTGAAGTTCGACCAGAGGTGGGACAGCCTCAACCGGTTCAGAACGAAAGATGTAATGTGCGCACCGGCGACATTCAAAGGGGAAGTACTCGGCGTTGTCCAGGTGATAAACAGTAAAGCCGGATTATTCAACAAAGGCTGCATGGACAACCTCAAAAGCGTTTCGCGCCTTATAGGTTACGCGCTTTACCACGCCCGCCTGTACGACGACCTGTTGACAATGAAACGACTGGAGAAGGAAAAAGCCGAATTCATGCAGATCATGGTACACGAGTTAAAGTCCCCGGCGGCAGCTGCGAAGATGATGGCCGACGTGCTTAAAGACACGGACTTCCACGATCCCCGAATTGCGGAATTACCCATACGTATTTCCGACCGGATGGACCACCTGTTGAACCTGGCCGAGGAAATTCTGGTACTGGCTAAAGTAAAATCCGGCGAACCGCTTGGAAAAATCGAGATCCTTGACCTGGCGAACGAAACTCGTCAGGTTTGCACGCCTTATCGCGACCAGGCCGAAAGCAAGGGAATGGAGTTCGAGTTGGATGCCGGTTCGAAGATTCTTCCGATCCGCTTCGACTCCCAGGGCTTGAACCTGGTATTATCCAACCTGCTGTCCAACGCCATCAAATATACCCCCGCCGGCGCAGTGCGGGTTTCGGTACAAGAGGAAAGTGGTTGGGCGGTCCTTAAAGTCCAGGATTCAGGGATTGGGATCCCCAAAGAGGACGTTCCCAGGTTATTCAAGGAATTCTTCAGGGCTTCAAACGCCAAACAACAGCAGGTCCAGGGAAGCGGAGTCGGGCTATCCGGAGTCAAACGCATAATAGAACGATTCGGCGGCAACATTACCCTGGAAACGAGGGAAAACTCCGGTTCGACTTTTACCGTGCAGCTGCCCATTTCCGTTGCGTAAATATAAAACACCCTTTCCGCTCAGCAGAAACACCCCAACGTCCTAAAAACGAGATATCCTAATTCCCGTAGGTCGGGTCAACAGACCGGACGCTGTAAACATCATTTGTGATCATAAATCCTTTAAAAGACCTGTGTTAGCCAAGTACCCCGGATTTTTGATACGACCTGATGACTTGGACTGCTTTGCTGCCACTTGTACGTGAAGGTTTATGTCGGCCGTCCGCCAAAGGCGGAGCGGGCTTAGGGAAACTCACGTCCCTCTGGTCCGCCGGTTACACCGGCCTTGCCGGTTTCACCAGCGGCTACCGTATGGCGACCGCCATCCGGCGGACTCGATTTATCCTCCAGGGGCGAATAAGAGTTTGTCGAACCTACGCCTTTACCCGGATTAATTTTCGGTCGGGTCAACAGACCCGACGCGTGTACATATGTATTCCGTCGGGGCAATGACCTGACGCGGAATGCGTATGCTTTCCACCTGGGCAATGCCCCAACCTACAACTGATGAATCTAATTTGAGATTTCAAATTTCAAATCGATAATGCCGAAATATCTATAGATACGTGAAAATCAGAAAACCGGGAAAAATCGCAAACGACAAAGATGTTTACAGTATTCCGTCGGGTCTGTTGACCCGACCTACAACTACAATTCCAAATTTCCGTTGGGTAATGAAAAAGCGTCCCTCCCGGCAGGGGAAGGACGCTTTGGATATTATCAACACGAATCAACCGCTGTTACGCGAGATCCGGCACCGGACCGGCCAGGAGTTCGTATTCCTCCATGGCCGACTTGTCACCGCTCAAAATGACGGCAATATCGGAGCGAATCTTGGGCAAGCCGTTGGTAATATAGCGGCGGGCAACACTCACCTTCCGCTGATTGTCTTTCGCCTGGCGGAGGAAGAGATAGCCGACGATAACCATTATCGCCGCGTCAACCAGCTTGCGGCCATGAAGATCCATGTACATGCCGCCTTCTGCTTTGACCTTGGCAACCCCGTCATGGACCAGCTTTTGTGCTTCTTCCAGAAGCTCGGCCAGAGGCTTGAGTTCATCGGGGTATTCCGCATCGCGGCAGCGATCGACCTCTTTATCGAAAGCTTCCGAGCATACGCCACGGACGGCCGCCACTATCTGCAACTGGCTCGTACCTTCGTAAATGGTGGTGATACGGGCATCGCGGACAAGACGCTCGATCGGGTAATCCTTCATATACCCGGACCCGCCGAGAACCTGCAGTGCGTCGTAGGTAACCCGGTTGCACATTTCGGAACAGTAGTACTTGCTCATGGGAGTGAGCATGCCATTGAGCCGTTTGTACAGCCGAGCGTTCTTTTTCCGCTCTTTCTGCTCGTCCTTGTCGATGGGATCGCCACCTTCAAGAACTCGCTGATTGTTATTTTCGTAATCGCAGATGGTGCAGGTTTCGTAGGTAAGCGCCCGCCCCACCTCGACAGCGATCTTCATATCCACGACCAGTTCGGCCACCGCGGGAAGCTGCTCGATTGACTTGCCGAACTGCTTTCGCTTATTCGCGTAATCGCGGGCAACGCGATAGGCCGCTTCGGCGATTCCCAACGACTGACCGGCGATACCCACCCGGGCACCGTTCATCAGAGCCATGACGTAACGAATAAGACCAAGCTGCCGCTCGCCAACCAGAACGCCGGGAGCGTTGTCGTAAACCATCTCGCAGGTCGGCGAGCCGTGAATTCCCAACTTGTCCTCCAGGTGGCGGATACGGATATGCGGCCCGCGATCGACGAGGAACAAGCTGAGCCCGCGTCCGTCCTTGGTGTCCGGTTCGCTGCGGGCCATGGTCAAAAGCACCTCGCCGCAACCGTTGGTGATGAATCGCTTCACACCATTGAGAACCCAATTGCCGTTTTCATCCTGCGTGGCTTTCAGGTTGACCGCCTGGAGATCGCTACCGGCGTCAGGTTCGGTAAGAACCATTGCTCCGGTCAGCTCACCGGCGGCGAATCGGGGGAGGTAGTCATCTTTAATATCCTGGGAGGCGAAAGCCTCGATGGTTTCGGCAATCCCCTGCAATCCCCAGAGGTTCATCAGCGAGGCGTCGGCCCGGCTGACCATCTCCACACCCATGGTGTAAACGAGATTGGGGCAGTTCAACCCGCCGTATTGACGGGGAATAGTGAAAGCCATCATGTCGGCCTGGGCCAACACGTCCAGGTTCGCCCGCACGCCTTCACCGAGAGTTACGGTGCCGTCGGGATTGAGTGTATTACCTTCCTTGTCGACCTTCTCCGCCCGAGGAGCGATCCTCTCCGCGGCGACTTCACCAAGCGTGGTGAGAATGCGGCGATAGTTATCAATCGCGTCCGCCGCATCGACCGGGGCGTATTCCGAACCCGGCCCGTCGGTTAAGGTAAACCCCTTCTCCTGAACTTCCGCTACGGAAGCCAGGTCGAGGTGGTCGAAAAGAAACTGAATATCTTCGTTGTCTTCAAAATAATTAGCCATGGCCGATTATGCCCGTTCCTTGATGGCTTTGATCATCATAGGTATGACCTTGTTCAGGTCACCAACAATTCCGTAATGTGCGACAGAGAAAATGGGAGCCTCGGGATCCTTGTCAATGGCAATGATCTTGGCCGAGTCTTCCATTCCCGCACGGTGCTGAACCGCACCGCTCACTCCGCAAGCTATATAAAGTGCCGGACGAACTGTGGTTCCGGTTTGCCCAATCTGGTGGTCGTGATCGATAAATCCACTATCGACTGCAGCACGCGAAGCACCAACCGCCCCGCCGAGCGCGCCGGCCAGATCGTAGATCAACTGGAAGTTTTCCTTGCTGCCGACACCGCCACCACCGGTAACGATTATCCGCGCACCTTTAAGGTCAACCTTCTTGTCCTGACGATGATGTTCGATCACCTTCAGGGCGAGTTCGAAATCGGAGAATTCGACCTTCTCGTCGATCACCTCACCCTTACGGGATTTATCCGGATCGTAAAGCCGCATCACCCCTTCGCGAACGGTAGCCATCTGGGGCCAGCGATCATAGTTGATAATCGTGGCGATGATGTTACCACCGAAAGCCGGCCGCACCTGAAGCAAAAGATCCTTGTGCACTTCCTTGGTCTTCGGCTCTTTGTAGTCACCGATCTGGAGATCGGTACAGTCGGCCGTCAAACCGGCTTTCATCTCCGACGCAACGCGGGGAGCGAGATCCCGCCCCAATGCAGTTGCACCGTAGAGAACCTGCTGTGGCTTGTGCTTTTCGATCAACGTGCACAGGACTCTGGCATAAGGAAGCGTGCGATACCGCTTGAGCTCGGGATGGTCTACGTAATAAACATTGTCGACCCCGTGAGCGATCAGTTTTGCACTGAGGTCGCGCACATCGTTACCCGGCAGAACGGCCCCTACTGAGACGCCAAGCTTGTCGGCCAACTCCCGGGCGCGCCCGCACAATTCGAGCGATACGTCATTGAGGATTCCGTCTTCCTGTTCGGCGAAGACCCAAACCTCACCTTTTCGATTGGGTTCGATCATTTCTTGAACCTAAGTAATCACCATATTAGCCGGAGCTAAACGTCCGACACCGGTTTATCATTAATATTAAAGCCAGCCCAGGGTAAACCACCGCGCCGGTTCACCAGGCCAACCGCTTACCACGTCTACTACCCCAGAGTATGGTCATCGATAAGTTCGTGAACCATCTGGCGTATGCCTTCTTCGGTCGCAGGCACCTCGTTGTGATCATCCTTGGTGAGGATGACGGACTGGATCCGATGCACCTTGGTAGGCGATCCGGATAGCCCGCACCACTGCATATCGGCCTGTATGTGATCCAGATCCCATAGCTCGATCAGCAGGTTTTTCGACTTCAACGCCTCTACGCGCTTCTTGGCTTCGGCCGCGATTTCCTCTTCAGAGGCATCCGCCATTTCCTTAGCCAACTGCTGCTGAACTTCCAAAGGAGTTCGAGCGCGTTTGTACTGCATAACCTTGCGGGAAACATAAGGACGAGGTTCGTTAGCCGTATCCAGAACAGTCAAGACCACTGGAGTCGGGGCCTCTACGATTTCCCACCCGTTGCCAAGGTTTCTTCGAACACGAACGGTGCTGCCGTTAACGCTCTCGAAGCCCTCGAAGTAGGTAATCTGCAGGTGTCCGAGTTTCTCGGCCATCTGCGGACCAACCTGGGCGGTATCTCCGTCGATAGCCTGTCGACCACAGAATACCAGATCGTAATTACCGATCTTCTTGACCGCTTGAGAGAGGATGTAACTGGTAGCGAGAGTATCGCTGGCCGCCGCCCGCCTGTCGCTGACCAGAATGCAGCGGTCCGCACCTCTATAAAGGCAGGCGCGAAGCACGTCGGCCGCACCGGGAGGCCCCATGCAGACGGCTGTTACAGTTCCACCCTTCTCTTCCCGCAAAGCCAAGGCGGCTTCCAGGGCGTGAAGATCTTCCGGGTTAAAAACGGCCGGCAAAGCGGCTCGATTTACGGTCCCATCATCTTTCATGGCATCGCCAGTTATATTGGCGGTGTCAGGAACCTGTTTAACGCATACAATACTATGAAGAGCCAAGACTTCTTCTCCAAAACAAAGCAAAAGCTGTTATCGGCAAGCGGTAACCGTAACGAAGGTATAGCAGATCGTCAAGATTAAGAGTGCGACGAGTAGCTCCCGCCCCAAGGATTCCCTGTGAATTACATAACAGCCTGATCGCATCCCACTTATTTACCGCTCTTTACGTATTCCTTACGTAAAAAGCTGAAAGCAATAAGTAACCATCAAGTTACCCGTTTTCACGCGAGTAATCGAGCCCGTAACGCCAATCCATTGTCATTACCGTCGTTTAAGTTGTTAACTTATTGCGACCGGGTCATCCTGGCAAGACAGGAAGTATCGATAAACCAATCAGGATCAGGCTTCGGAATTCGTACAGTGAAATGGCAGGCAAACGGCACCTGTCCGTTGAAGATCGCTGCGCTTCCCCTTCATAGGCGACGTTGCCGGCAAAGTACATACCCAACGCAGCGGTTCCCAGAGTGGAACACTCCTAAAAACTGAAGAGTTGTGGAACAGGCAAAAACTGATCGAGCCACGCAACAAAAAAGACTCGATCAGTTTTTTAAAAACCGCTTAACCGTTTAGCCGGCGGGGAGACTACTCTGATCGGATTGAGCTACCGCAAACACTGTTCCAGCTTTCCATCGACAGGATCTAGTTTTACCGCAACTTACCCCTGTATCACAATCATCTTTCGAGCATGATCTGGTTGATTTGCCCAATCCAAAGCATACGCAGGACGATGTGCCGCCCGCCGCCATCGCGAATTCGCTGCTGAACTCACTTAAACTGACTTGCGTGAACATGCGATAGTTGGAATTACCAATAGTAAGCCCAAGTACTCCCACCCCGCCATCGTCACTGTCAACGTCCAGATCAATAAACCCACTGAGTTGCGCCTGACCATCTTCAAACATGGCTACCCATGCAGGACGCTTCCCCGACTCCTGGACCATTACCACATCGGACAGGGTTTCACCATCCTTGATGACAGTTACTGTTTCGGTTCCCCTGTCCCAGTAAATCTCGATAAACGCCGTTCCCAGATCGCCATTCCACAACAGTACGACATCTTTAACCGCAAGCCAGTCTTCGACTTCAAAATGCTCCAGGCGGTTTTCACCAAACTGCGCCCAGTACTCGGAAATATCCGCTTCTCCATCAGCAACCCTGGTCAAGGTTATCGATGCCGACGTACTCTGCCACCCATTGGCGGTATTCGAAGTGCTGTTGGTCTGGGCGAAAACAGAAGCGGCAAACAGCAGCACAATCAGCAAAGGCATTTTTCTCATAAGGCTAATCCTTAATCTAAGCATTCACAGAACCAACAGGCGCAATTACACTTTACGCCTATACCATGATTCCACGTCAGCCCCCGGATAGTACCCCTTTTTTCACCTCCTTTCCCGTGCATACGGCGAATCGCTCTCTCCCTCCCTCCAATCTCAGGATCCGGTGAAACTTACGCTACCTCTTTTCGCCGACCAGTGTAGGTTTGAACATCTTCTCCCAGGTTTCAACAGGAATGGGCGATGTTGAATAGCTGAAATGCCTGCTGTATTCCAATTCAGGTTTACCGGTATCCGTATAATAGGTTTCCCACAGAACGCACAGCCCCGTGTCCGGATCCCAATAGTGGCGATCCTCGCGATCGCCGGCGGGGATCCGGCGAATGACAACCCAGCACAGTTTGTCGCCGACTTTTCGTCGTTCCTGGATCACCTCAAGCATGGATACCTCGGGGTCGAGAAACAACGGAATTTTATCCTTGAGTTTACCTGTATTCTCTCCCAGCCACGTGGAAAAGGAGCTGGCCAGCGGGCAAAGGTAGCCTCCGATCCCCTCGCTGTTATACATGTTGTCCGTCCCATCCCGATACGGAGGAGGAGATGGATAGGACATAACCAAATTATGGAAATCATCATCCGATCCGCCAAAAACACGATTTTCCCAAACAGTCCCATCGCGCAGGAGGATCTCCGCAACCAGTTTCTCCTGTTTGTAAAATTCCTGCCGGGGATCCTGAATGAACAATCGGCTGTAAAGCTTACCGGGCGTCATCTTCGACTCCGCCCGCAACACGAATCCCTCAACCCGAGTGGTTATTTTCAAATCGACGGAAAGAAACTCCGTTTGGATAAGAACCTGAGATGCCTTGCGCTGCAGCTTTTCCAATATTTTCTCTTGTGCGCTCCGATCCCATTCGACCGCCGCGTACGCCGTGAAGGAAACCATCAAGACCCCAACCACCGGGCCCGTTACCATTCGGAACATCAACCTGCCCTTTCCAAAGTAACTTCCGTATTCACCAAACACTGCAAAGATAGGGAAAAACGCCCCAAAACCTCTTGAGGCGGACGTCAACACCGGATGCTATTAACTTAAAACACTAACTGAGTTTATCGAAAGCCTTTAATTACCCTGTTAATGGCCAAAAATGTATTGAAGCGCTGTACCACGAACTGTTACTTGCAGCTTCGTATCCCCTTGATCGAGATGGAATCGGAGTACGGACATACAACTGGGGATATATTACATGAACTCGGTTATCCAGCTTTCTATGTCCTATAACGACAACCTGGAACAAGGCGCGCGCCAAAAACGATTTTTCTTCCCAAAAATCCATTCGCCGCCCCGGGCGGCCCTGGCCGTGCCGTGACCAGACGCCTGGAGATTCAAGCATAAACCGGTCAATATAGCTTTTTAAACCCCTTACCGCAGGAAGTGGTTCAACCATAGAGAAAACGGAATCCTCGCCACTTCCGCAGACTCGTCGTTTTAGTAAAAGTAAAAAAAACGGCCCGCCGACGGGAACTCCGCCGACGGGCTAGGATTATTGAACTTGAAGCTGCCCGAGCAGCCACGTTAGCTGCGTCAGGACAGCCACCTCATACATTCGCCATTAACCATAATCACCTCCTACAAATGGGCTGGTTGCCTCGATCGACAACTGGCAGTAGCCGTCGAGCTTTAACCGTGCCACCGACCGTCGCCGGTAAGCCCTCGCGGTGATACCGCGCGAGAGATTGTGACATTCCATTAATCCCCGTGCCCAAGAAATTTTTCGAGGACAACAGCGTGCCACAGTGGCCTCTCTGTTTCTAGTGTAGCGCCGCCAGGTTACCCAAGTCAAGATTTTTTCGCCGACCCGACATTAATAAACGAATTAAAGGTAAGCTTTATCGGACATGAACCGGATCGCGATCGACAACCGCGTGGGTAAATGAATACAACATTTAAACTCACCTGCCCACATTGGGAATACCATATAAAGAAAAGTAGCTGCGAAATGCAATCAACGTTGGAAGATCAAAGAAACACAAGGCATGAAAAAACCCCGCCCGACAGTATTGTCGGGCGGGGTCCGGCAAACTTACTTTAACTGTCAACAGCCACCATCTTACATGGGAGGCTCAAGAACAGCCGCAAACGCGGAGAAGTCCCGCAGATCGATGTCACCGTCACTGTCAAAATCAAACGACTCCAGACAGGCATCAACGCATTGCGAGTCAAACGGTGCGGGGACAGTACCCGGACCCGACAAGCAATCGGCAAAGGCCTTGAAATCGTCGATATCTACGGAGCCATCGGCATCCCAGTCACCACCGGAGATATCCTCACAACCATCACCGATGTCGTTACCGTTGCAGTCACCACCAATAAAGCCCTCGACGCGAACATTGTCGATAAGGCCAAAACTGAGGTCCGGATTATCGGAGACCGAACTGTATCGGTCGAAATATCCCAGACTGATGGCACCGTCGAGCGGGAAGTCGGCTCCCACTGTCCGATCGAGTCTGCACAGTGGCAAACCATCGATCGTCCAGGTGACAGTATCCCCCACAACAACGATTTCAACTTCGCGCCAGGCAAAACCAGCACACCCGTTGTTCAGGGAACCGGTCTGCTGCGTATAGTTGTTCTGCTGGTATGTCGGAGCAGACTGACCAGCGAAATAGTTCTCAATATCGTTGTCGGTGGTGGCGTTGGCGTTGTAATCATCAACCAACCACTGACCACTGGCGAGATATTGTAAACCACTGTTCTTATACGCACGATAGTCATAAGTCTCACCACCGTCACCATCGACGGCAAACCAACCGCCGCTTCCGGTTGAAGTGTTATTGAGAGTCACGCCATCGTATCCGACGCCGGCACAGACGTGTTCCGTGGAACCAGTACCACCGCCAGGCAGCGGTCCGTTGACATTTATCCACATATCGAACGTCAACTTGTAGTCACCGCCAAAGACGTATCCGGTCGGGGTAATCATAATGCATTCCGCAGCGGCCGGATCGACGATGTTGGCGCCAAACCTGACACCAAGCGTGGTTCCACTTGAATGCGGGGCTGGGGGTATACCCATAGAACTGTAATCCCACGCCCAGTCAACCGACGTATCTTCCGAAGAAGTGTTGATTGTGTAGTTGGGCGACGTATCCGTATCGAAGTCATCCTCAAACGCAACTCCACATGGAGTCTGCAAAACAGCAACGATAGCTACCACGGAAGGATCGCTTTCGATGCCGTTAACCGTCTGAGTCGCCGTAATCTGCGTCAACTGCGTCAACGAAGGTACGGTAACTTCTACAGATTCGGTTCCACCTGCCGCGCTACCGATGGGGCTTCCGTTGCCGTAAACGGTCACAACAGAAGCGGTTCCGTTAAACAAGGTCATAACATCGTTGACGATAACCTTGGTGGAAAGCGCAACAATGGGCTTGGTAAGAGTCGGGGCCGGAGGCTTGGACACAACCCGAGGAATAGCCTTGTCACTCGTACCCGCAGGTGTAGTCTGAGTGGCGGTGAACTCATCCATCATCTCCAGCGTAGTGGATGACGTATCAAAATCGGCAATACCATTCACCGGAACCTCGGTACCAAAGAGTACACCATTCAGATAGAGATCAACAGATGTTGCGGTTGGATCGACATCCTGAACCCGAACGGTATCCACATTACCGACTATCGGCGCCAGAATTGTGGGTCTGGGTACGGGGTTATCGCTTTCGCCCTCAAACAGAACCCAGCAGCCGACAGCTCTGGCGGTATCCGCAAACGGAGTAAGGCGAACTTCAGGCCTGGCTGCGTTATAGTTGGTATTTTCTTCATCGCCCCAGGACCAGGTGGTCTTGTTCGAGTAGAACCCGTCCTTACTTGCCTCTGATGACCAGACCGAATCCCAACTGACCACTTCACCCGGCGTATTGTAACGGCGACCGGGATAGGGATTTCCATCTTCACTATCATCCAGTACCACCTTGGTGCCGGTATTGTCAATAATATACAGATGATCCAGGTAAATCGTATACGGCCCTACGCTGGCACCATTTGAATCGATACTGAAGAAGAACGAATCGATATGATAATTCCCGCCGTCCGGCGTCAGACTACCATCGCCACCGAACCATCCGGTAACCGGTTCTTCACCCGGAATCAGGGAAAACTCGATATTCTGCCATTGCCCCATGATGGGTAAAAGCGGCTTACCGACAGGTGCATTGGTAAATGCCTTGGCCGCACCAACGAATTCGTAGTCAGCATCAGCCGGATCACCGTTCTCATCCAGGCAAAGAGTCATGGTCAGACTCATATTCGGAGGATTACGCACGATCTTGCCCTCAGACGGATCTCCTTCAATGCCGCCTATCACCTGAGTAACCGTAATAATGTCACCATCAACAAAAGCGGGAACGGTAAAGGTGATCGGATCAGTCGCCGGATTCGTCTCGGTATGAACCAGGTTCACATCGTTGGCGTAAACTTTAATCGCCGTAGCGAATCCCTCTGCCACTCCGGAAACGGTTATTGTTGTGGCGCCAGGTATAAGCTCATCGTCATCGATGGTTAGAACCGGAATGGAAACTTCAACCGGGATCGAATGACAACTCGTCTCGCCGCCAACCGTCTGGGTAGCAGTGATATCTGCCTCGATAACCAGGGCAGGACTGACCGGCACGACTACAGTCGTACTTTCAAACCCTGTAGTAGTAACGCTACCGATAGATACGGCATTGGAGAATACCTCGACCTCCGTAGCGTTAGTATCAACATCATTAACGGTAACGGAAGTCAATCCCGGATAGAGAATTTCCTCAACATTGGGAGCAGCAACCTCCGGATCACCAAACGGATGCAAAGTACCACCCGCACCAACGGTGACCGACACGTTGTCGAACATCATCATAGGACCGTTGTTACTGTATCCTTCACCAATGATCAAAGCATCGAAAGACAGACTGTTGGGACGAGGAACACCATCCGCGGCAGCACCACCGGCAACCGTGTACGATGCTGGAGTCACCATGACGTCGTCGATGTACCAGTTGACATAATCGCCATCAACTTTGATCTGCATCTTATACCAACGGTCCGACTCTCGTTCCACGCTGGTGTAGTTGAAGTTCCAGCCGCCACTTTCAGTAAAGGTGCCATCAATACCATTGGTCGAAACAATACCAATCAGGAACTGGTCGAGAAGACCGGGCAGATTGTTCTTGATGTTAATGGATACGGAACCTTCATCACGAGTACCGGTATTGAACGTACCTTCGTCAAACCGGGCAAGCTCAAAACGAGTACGGGCGCGGGCAGCTAATTCTTCCCCCGTATACTTGAAGTTCCAGGTTACCCACAGCGGTTCGGCATTAGTACCATTGACACTTCCCAAATCCCAATAGAGACGTGAGGCATTGGAACTGGCGGGATTATCCTCTCGCAGGAAGTTCGGGCAACTGGCCGCACCACCTGTCTGCAGACGCACGCGGGCGTCGGCCGGATCCGGAGCTGCGTATGAATCGTCCCAAAACTCCAGCAAATCCGCGTTGTTGTTGTAATTGTCGAAGTTGTCGGCCATCACTACACCATTGGCATAAACGATAACCGGACGCGACGGATCACTGGTTCCGCCATAGACAGTCTGGGTAGCGGTCAAGACATCACCGACAGTCAGAGAGACACTGAAATCAGCTTCACCTCCGGACGGAGTTTGCGTACCGGCCGGCGATTCATTTATGAAGAGCGCCACTTGACTGGCATCGTCATGGCACAACACCGTAACCTGAGTATCGCTTACATATACCGGAGCTTCAATTACCGGAGGAACGACTGGATCCGGACCCGTCGCCTCAAACTGCAGCTCGTCGATGGCAAAGTCAATATTATTTTCAGTATCAGATGCAACATTGGTAATAGCCAAATGCTCCAGAGTACCGCGGTTATTGGCGGCATCAAGAACACCGTTACCGGTCATTCCCGCGATTCCACCACCACGGTTAGTCCCGTTCACGTAGACGTTACCCGTGGATAAATCCCATTCCATAGAGTAAGCCGAAGCGCTAACCGGCAGAGTAGCCGCGGGAATCGGACGACGAGCACCATTGGTGCCAATGAAATAACCGAACCGCGTTTCATCATCTCCGCTGGGAACGGTGTCAATCGTACCGTTAGGACCGGGCGAGATAACTGCCGTACCAGACGGCAGACCTTCCGCCAGAATATCGAGGCCAACTCCATACTCCTGAATATCATCACCGGAAGCGGTGGTATCCACGATGCCATTGGAACCGGCGATAATACCATTGATGGTTGTATCCACACCCACCCATTCAATGTCACCGGCTGTACCACCGTCATCCATCTGGGCAACGAACTGGCCCGTTTCCCGGATACCAAGGCAAATACCTATCTCACCCCAAACGAAATAACCACGGTTGGTAATTTTGAAGCGGACCTTACCTGTCGTATCCAAACCGGGGTTCGGTCTGACGTCATGGTTATAACTTGTCAAACGTACCCAGGCATCTGGATCAGCAGGTGAAACCCATTCAAAGATCACTTGCAGACAACCAATGCCCGCAGTAGGCATTGAGTCTGATCTGAATGTAGAATTCAGATCAAAATCATTCACGTTGTGTACAACGTAATTCGCGGTGCTACCCGACCACTCAGGCGCCCAGAAAAGTTCGTGACAGGCGACGTCCGTTGGATCACCCAATGGCGCCTCCTCAAACCCGACAACTTCTGATGGGTATTGCGCCCATACCGTTGTTGAACAAACCATTACGGCCGCTAATGCAACCGTCACCCTTCCGATCAGTTTTGTCATGTTCCACATCCTCCGAACCAGCAAGCCAACAAGAACACTGCCGCGCACTGGCCAACCGCAACAGTGCAAGAAAAATTCAGAGTCTTCGAAAAAAAAATGAGGCCCTACCGAATTATACGGCGATAGTGTCCCGCCGGAATAACTCCGACGGGACACTGATAACTTTACTAAAAAACCATATTCACTTGCAACCGATTACTTCGGGCCGGTGAATACTGATTCGAAGTCAACAAAGTCCTCCATGTCAACCACGTCATCGGCATTCGAGTCACCCCGCAGGCACGGAGCAGTCAGACCAGTAGCGTTGAAACATCCCTGGAAGACGGAGTAGTCGGCCAGGTCCACATCGCCATCGGTATCATAATCGAATGCGTCACAACCATCAGCTGAAACAAGTCCACCAGGAATGGTACCCGGACAGGCATCGTCAGCATCGCCTACGCCATCACCGTCGGTATCAACTGCGATTTCTGTATACCAGCAGCGAGCATCCTGGGAACCAGTGGAGTAATAACCACCACCACTGACACCAAGGAGATAATTCTTGCCACCAACTTCGTAGCTTACGGCCGTACTACGGGCAATCGGAATCGGATAAGAGTTACCCGTCATCCAGCCACTCACTTCACCGGTATCGTGGTTGACCTTGGTGTAGTACACGGTACTTTGCGGTGTAAGACCGTTCAATCCACCAATCATGAAGATGTATTCGTTATCAACAACGGCACACATGTGTTCGTATCGAGCTTGTGGGGTATCCGCAGGATCACGTTCCCACGATCCCAGGCTACCATCGGCGTTTACCGTGGTTCGCCACATTCCGTTTTCGTTTGTACCACGATAGTTACCGGCCACGCGGAAGAGGTAGTCCTCGGTGGTTCCCTCGATTATTGCAACACCGTGGAACCAGGAGGCGTCCGGGGTGGAACTGGTTGTCTGCCAGGAACCATAATCTCCGCCGGCAGTGAGCCTGCTGTAGTAACACTGATCAGAATTGG
The DNA here is from genome assembly GCA_963667855.2 of Phycisphaerae bacterium. Classification (GTDB taxonomy): domain Bacteria; phylum Planctomycetota; class Phycisphaerae; order UBA1845; family UBA1845. Next base: position 156,269 of record CAXXKI010000021.1, read on the forward strand.
TACCGTTATTCCGTTCGCCGTTAATGATGTACAGCGTGTCGTTGAATGCCAACATTCCACGACCAAAAGCGTCCATCTGAACCTGACCTTCACCATCCGGTATAGTTACTGATGACGTAGTCCAGGCAGCGGGCAACGATCCGTCCGGATTCGGTGTAATGTAATAGCACTCGTTTTTGGTGGGGTAACCACCATCGCTCCAACCACCCCAGACATAGATCCTGCCGTTTACGGCAGTAGCACCGTGGGCGGCCAAAGGCAACGGAAGATCGGTGGTTTCCTGCCATGCACCAATACTTCCATCACTGTTTATTGGAGCATAGTAGACCGGATCCGCAGCCTGGCTCGCGGTAGGAGTTCTACCGCCTATGCAGTAGACATAGCCATTAAGCACGACAGCCGCGTGACTGGTTAATCCAGTATCAGGCAGTGAACTGGTCTCTTTCCAGTTAACAGTTACCGGCGGTTCCGCAAACTCTACCAGAACAGCCTCTGACTTGGGACTTTCCAGACCATTGACAGTCTGCGTAGCCGTAACCATCTCACCTTCCTGCAATGCGCTGGGCATGGGAACCGTAACCGCACGGGTACCGGCAGGTGCGCTGGCTGCAAACACATCATCAACATAAACACTTACCGTAGACGCCGTTGCACCAGTGCCGTCGAGAAGATCGTAAACGGTAACCTGGTTTACCAGAGGAACAACCGGAGCCAACACGGTCGGAGCCGGCAGATCGACTAGAACGCCGCCTGACGCCGGTCCTTCAACTGTAGCAATCACCTGCTTGGCAATAACGGTCGCTCCGTTAATCAGCGGAGTTACCGGGACAGAAACCGTGCTCGAAGTGGGATTACTCAAGGTTCCGAGATACTCCACCGCACCTTCACCAAGATCATTGTAGACATTGATGTCGGTAGCATAGCCTACCAGAACATCACTGACTTCCACGGCGGCCATTCCCGGTACGAGGAAAGACTGAACAGTAACCGTGGGGACCGCCACTTCTACACCTGCTGAGAGGCAGCTTTCTATTCCGCCAACGGTCTGGGTAGCGGCGATGGAATCCGCATTATTCAAAGCGGTCACGGTAACAGTGGCAATATTGCCGGTGAACGGTCCTGTGGCAGAGCCAACAGGCACGCCGTCAGCAAACACCTCAACCGTTACCGCGTTGCTGTCTATATCCTCAATATCAACAGTGGTAACACCCGGATACAGCGGACCGACAACCGTCGGTGAGGAAACAGGATTCGGATCGCCAAACGGAATTGGCGTATCACCCAATGTCACCGAAATATCATCGTAGCGGATTGCCGGAGCGTTACACTTATAGCCACAGCCGAGAACAACATACTTATACGAAGTATTCGGATCCGTTCGCGGTACACCGTCAGTATAAAGCGGAACACCGTTGGAACTGATCGGAAGACCATTGGAGTCCACCGGGTTGGCCAATGCACCATCCACGTAGAAATTAACCACACTGGTCTTTACTTCGATCTTCATTTCATGCCACACGCCCGGCACTCGGTCAATTCCGGTCAAGGCATAGTCATAATAGAAGTAATCGTACGCGTATCCGAAAATCGGAGTCGGAGAGTTGGTCATACTCAGGTACTGTTCACGATACTTCGGCAGGTATACACCGTTGGTAAAAGCAAATCCAACAGCACCGTAAGTTCTGGTCAAAGATGGAGCAAGTTCAAACCTGGTACGTGCTTCAGTATAGTTGCTGTCGTGCTTGAAGCGATAGGTAACAACCAGCGGCTCCTCATCGGTACCGTTTAATGTACCAATACTGCGATAGAGACGCGATCCGGCAGTACCGAGCGTGGAATCAGTTAAAACCTGATTATCGCAACTGGAGGCATCTCCGGTACGAAGCTCGTACTTATTGGCATTACCGGGATCAGTCTGCAACCACAGCTCTTCCATTTCTTCCTGGGAAGCGTACGAGTCGAAGTTATCCGCCAGGAGGGTTCCCTCTCCATAGACAACCAGTGTCGATGACGGATCACTCTTGACACCGTAGACTATCTGCGTCGCGGTCAACGCGTCACCAACGCTTAAACTAACACCGGTGAAAGTTGCCGTGCCATCATCGATAGTAGTCTGAATACCATTTGTTGTCCCATTAATCATCAGCGCAACACTGGAGGCAGCCTCGTGGCACTCCACGACAACCTGCGTGCTGGTGTCATAAACAGGGGCCACAATTACCGGAGGTTCAATTGGATCGGGTGAGTTCGCTTCAAACTGCAGTTCATCAATAGCGAAATCGATCTTAATGGCACTATCAGAAACAACATTGGTGATAACCAGTGCTTCAAGCGTACCACGATCATTGGGAGCATCAAGAACACCGTTACCGGTGAAACCTGCAACCGCACCATCAATCGGTGCTCCACCATCTACAGTCACATCACCAGTGGACAGGTCCCACTCAAGAGCATAAGCCGTCGCCCGAACAGGAAGAGTAATCACCGGAACAGGTACTCGCGTACCGTTTGTACTGATAAAATACCCGAAACGCAGTTCATCATCTCCGGCGGGTACCGTATCAATCGTTCCATTGCTACCGGGAGAAATAACGGCAGTACCGGCAGGGAGACCGTTGCTGACAATGTCGTACCCAACCGCGTATTCCTGAACATCATCACCCGAAGCAGTAGTTTCAACAATCCCATTCGAACCGGCGATTATGCCATTAACCGTAGGATCAACGCCAACCCACTCGACCGGGCCGCTATTGCCACCATCAGCCATCTGGGCAACGAATTCTCCTGTTTCCCTGATTCCCAGGCAAATCCCAATTTCCCCTACAATAAACTGCCCCCGGTTGGTTAGCTTGAAACGGACTTTACCAGTCGTATCCAGGCCCGGATTGGGACGGACAGTATGGTTGTAGGTCGTCAAACGAACCCAGGCATCAGGATCAGAAGGATTCACCCAACTGAAAAACACCTGCAAAGAACCCAGGCCCTCGGTATACATGGCATCTGATCGGAATGCGCTGTTTAGATCGTAAGAACCTTCCGAGTTTGGCACAATTGCCCACTTCGTACTGCCGGACCATGCCGGATTCCAGAACATTTCAAAGCAATCGGAATCTCCGGGATCACCTAACGGCGCATTGTTGAACCCGACCATTTCCGATGGATACTGCCCCCAACTGACTGTCGGGCAAAGCATGCAACACGCCAAGGCGATTACTGCAAAACTTGATAAGCCCCTCATAACACACGTCCTCCGAAGAATTACTGCCAAGATACTCCGCCACGCACCCCCATCCCACAGGGAGAAAATCGACGCAACAGAACTTACGTACATAATAATGCAGTGGGAATTAAACCGATGACTGCAACGAGGAAAGCACTATCGCCCGTATCGCTCACAAACAGCTTTCTTTTCCGGACGTAATTCGGCATAAGCCCAATCACCCCAAACATCGATTGGTCGGCTGACAAACCCATTTGTGATACTGACTGATATATAACCATCCCCCATTCAAGCTACCCCAAGCGGGACCCACTACACTTGAATACTCGACGGATTAACCTTCCGAAGTGACTTCGGAGGAGCGAAACTGCGGCTGAACCGCCAACTATCGCTCCATGGTTTCCACCTCCTCAGATTCCTATATTAACAGCCTTGCCAACCGAATACAAAGGAATTCTTCCTAAGGAGATTAATCCACTAAACAATTAACAAACCCTTAATTCAGGCTTATTAAACCAGGCTTTTGAAGGATCTATCGGCTATAGAAGCAGCTACAATCAGGTAGGCAGGATTACGAATTCCATGTTTTAAGCAAGAACGGCCTATATTGTACACAAAAACATCTAAACGTGGCTAAACACATCGATTAAAGCGATTCTTGAATGAATAGAATTCGCCGGTAAAAAAAAGAATTTCGGCTGGTCGTTAACTCACTCAAACAAAAAACTTTTAAGAATTACTGTAGATCCCCCACAAAACGAAGAGTCAAAGCACTAAAAAGATTAGTGCCTTTACACGTGATTATTTAAATTCAGGGTTACTTGATCGAATAAACGTCTTGGCTGCCTTTCAATAAAATGGAACCCAATTCAATGGCGACTTTAATATCAAAACTGTGAACGTACGTACACCGTAGTGCATTAAAAACACGTTCAGCAACTACATGAAAAAACTTTTGGCAAGGTACTATGCAAACAATCAATTCGGACCATCTAAAAGATTGACCAATTCCCCCAGGTCGTCAACGTCAACATCACCGTCGGTATCAAAATCCCAGACACAACAACCATCGCCCACTACAGGCAAAACCGAACAGGTAAAGCAAGCTTGAAACGCAGCGTAATCGGCCAGGTCATGATCACCGTCAGGTACCGCGTACTTATTCGAGTAAGTAAAGAGGTGAACCCGCCCTTTTGATTCATGATCGAACGGTGTGGCAATTACGATTTCATCGAGACAGTCGTTATTCATGTTTGCCGTACCGATTTTATCGCAGAATTGTGCACTCGGTTCAGCACCGGCAATCCGCAGATCGGTATCCACATTGGCGTTGAACACCGGCGAACCGGAGAAATCCCGCCCGAAAAGCACTTCCACCACGCCCTGTGATTGAGTTCCCCAGTCCCTCGACGAAGCGGCCACGTCATCGTAGCCGTCGCCGTTGAAATCACCGGCGGTCAATTCTGCCCCCAATCCCTGGTGAGTTTCGCCAACAAGAACGAAATCCGGATCAGCGGACGCGTAATCAATGGTATGGGTACCTGTTTGATAAACGGAAGAACCTAAGAGCCCATAGGTAAAACCTTCACCGAAGTTCTGGTCCCACGCGCCAACATCCGCACCAGGAGCAGAGGCGACCAGATCCATAATTCCATCATTGTTAAAATCGCCAACAGCGGCGGCGGCCCCAAGTTCATCCCACCTGCCCACTCCCAGGAGAGTAATGTCCGCCGGACCGTTAATCAGCCTGTAGACCGAACTCCAGGAAGTGCGACCCCTGTAAATATGGACAGCGCCCTCGGTAGCGAAATAACCCGCCCCGTGACTGTAATATTCGTTAGGTAGAATGAGATCGTCTATGCCGTCGCCCGTGATATCGGCCGTTTTTACGACTTTCCCAAGCTCATCGTATTCAACTTTTCCTTCAACATGGAACCCGAAATTAGAACTCAAAGACGCAAGGGATATGGTAAATCCCGGAGGGAATGGCAAACCGTAAATGACATAAACCCGCCCCGCCTGTGAAGCGGCACCGGGCGCCAAATGAGCACCGAGGACCAGATCACCGTAATTATCGCCGTTTATGTCGCCAATTGCCGCACCCTGCCCGTCCATGCCGCCAAATGAACTGGCACCACCCAGGTCGGCTCCTGCCGTCGGACCGTAAATCCTCAAATCCCAGTTAGTGGTTTCCGCAAGATCCCTTACCTGCGACTCAAAGAAATGCGTGTTGCCGAAAATTAAATAGGCAATACCCGAGCCAGGCTGGCCGGTGTCGGCCGTTGATGCGCAAACAAGCAGATCGTCTATACCGTCGCCGTTGACATCGCCCGTAGCCATGGACGAACCAAGATTGCCGTTTGATGTGGCGTCGAGAATAACCTGATCAGGAGTCACCGACGCCAGGTCAACAACACCCAACCCTTCAGCGCCTTCTTGGCCTCTGATAATATAGACACGACTGATCTCGCCACCGGTTGATTCACTGGCAGACACCAGAAGATCATCATAACCATCGTTGTCGAGGTCACCGGAAGCAAGCGGCCGGCCCCAGTCCATATCCGTTACCGGCTCCAGGAAGACCGTTCCCGAATCGGTGGCAACCCGCTCGACGGCAGCCAACGCCGCGGTACCGGTTAAAAACAGACACATAATAAAGGTCGTTTTTGACATCACAACTTCCCCCAGAAGCATGTACGAATTGTCTTACCGCCCGCATCGACGGTACTTGTATAAAATTCCAGAATCTGATTCTAACAGATCAGGGCAGCCATTCAAAGATGTGTCCATTGAATGTCAGAACTTATTATAAAGATCTTTGCAACCGGGTATCGCTGTCGATACGGTTAGCTTTTTAACACCCGGGAAAGTCTATAGTCCGAGAATCCCTAAGTCCGTGCGGTCATTGGAGTAAGCTATGCTGAATAAAATCTGGTTCTGGCTCCTTTTTATCGGAATTGTGTTCGGAGCAGGCAAGGGTATTTATTACGCGAGTAAGGGAATGTATCCACCCGGGCTCGAACCCAGGATGGATTCTCCAGCATCCCCGGCACCTGCCGACCACCCACCCGGCGGCAACGAAAACATCGCCAAGACCGCCGCCGCCGCGGAGATACTCCGAGCGAGCGGCCAGCAGCTTACCGAGGAAGCACTGGAATCGGCCGAAGTCGCGGTTACATTATGCATTACCCTCATTGGGGTAATGACCTTATGGCTGGGATTAATGAATATCGCCAAGGACGCGGGACTTGTCGACGCCCTGGCTCGCGTAATGCAACCGGCGATGCGCTGGCTGTTTCCGGATGTCCCCAAAGGCCATCCGGCTCAGGGAAGCATGCTGATGAATCTGTCGGCCAACCTGCTGGGAATGGGAAACGCGGCCACCCCGTTCGGTTTAAAAGCGATGGAGGATCTGGACCTGCTTAACCAGCACAAAGGAACCTGCACCAACGCAATGGCCATGTTCCTGGCCATCAACACCAGCAGCGTAACACTCATTCCCATTACCGTGATCGGGCTGCGAATTGGAACGGGCAGCACGAACGCGGCAGCCCCGATGGCCGGATTGCTGATGGCCACCACCATCAGCACCATAACCGCCATAATCGCAACGAAAATCCTCTGCAGGCTGCCTCGCTACGCCTTACCGGAAACCACAAACTCTACACAGAACAGTGAACAACAGGGAAAGGAGGCGGCGAATAATGAATAGTTCATTCCAGCAGATCGCCCCGGCCATCAGCCAATGGATGATCCCCCTGCTCATGCTGGTAATAATCATTTCCGGCTACGTCAAAAAAGTACCCATGTACGAATCCTTCGTAACCGGAGCCAGGGAAGGATTCAACGTCGCGGTTAGGATTATTCCATATCTCGTGGCAATCCTGTTCGTAGTCAAGGTGTTCATGGCCAGTGGCGTGTTCGAATACCTGAAAGTGGCCCTCGCCTGGTGCATGACCATGGTTGGCCTGGAACAGTATACGCCCTCGCTCGATTTAATCCCCTTGGCTTTAACCATACCGCTGACCGGCGGCGGTGCCATGGGCGTTCTTTCCGACACATTAAACAGGCACGGCCCGGACAGTTTCATCGGAATGTGCGCCTCGATCATGATGGGAAGTACGGAAACTACGTTTTACGTTCTCACCGTGTACTACGGAGCCGTCGGCATTAAAAAGATCCGGCACACGCTGCCGGCATGCCTGCTGGCCAACGCGGCCGGTCTTGTCGCGGCAGTAATCCTGGGATGGATTCTTTTCGGATAAACGAAAACCGGGCCGCCTGTTATTGCAGGCGGCCCGGTGGATATCACGAATTTAGATAAAACCAATTACCCCTTCCAGGTCACTCCCAAACCAGGACCGTTACCGGGCAGTACCTTTCCCTCCCGGACAATCAGCCCCTCGTATGGATCATCGGCCAGCAGTAGATGGCCATCGAGATCGGCATAATCCACGAGCGAGGCAATATGCGCCCCTCCGGAAATTCCCAGGGAGGTTTCCACCATGGCCCCTAACATGACCTGCATGTTGTTTTCCCTGGCCAGCTTGATCATCCGTATGCCTTCACGGATACCACCGCATTTGGCCATTTTAATGTTGATTCCGTCGTACACGCCAACCAGCTTTTCAACATCGGACGGCTTGGCCGAATCCTCATCAGCGATCAACGGGATCGGTGACTGCTCGCGAGCCTTTTTCACGGCTTCGTAAGACTTTGCCGTCGTCGGCTGCTCGATGAACTCCAGATCAAAGGGAAGTATGTCCTGCATGCACTCAATGATCCGGTCAGCAGGCCAGCCACAGTTGGCATCCACCCGAACCAGCTTCTTGGGAGCAAGTCGACGTATCTCGGTAAGCGTTTCAACATCCGCGTCGGTGCCGACCTTTATTTTCAGAATTTTAAAGTCGAAAGCCTGCTTGACCTTTTCTGGCAGCAGATCCAGGCGATCTATACCGATGGTCATGGAGGTCATGGGAGTATCCGCCGGATTGAGCCCCAATATATCCCAGACCGGTTTGTTCCGGATCTTCCCCAGCAGATCGTGCAGAGCCAGGTCAATCGCCGAAACCGCCGCACGATGATCGTCGAACTGATCGAGCAGGCGATCAATAATCCCATCGATATCCTCGGGATCGTCTCCGAGCATGAGCCCCGCTTTGGCCAGCGTATCCTCGACCGTATCGAGATTCTGATTGTAGTATGGGGTAGGTGCCGCCTCGCCGTATCCGATCACACCGTCGTGTTCAATCGCGGCGATCGTGCGTTCCACATCAGTACCATCCCCTTTAACCGAGCTGCCCGGACGAGCGATACGGAAAGGGTAGGTAGTATGAACCGTTATGCGTTTCCATGTGAGTTTCATAACGCGGAGACTAACAAACCTCCCGTTCGTTGTCTACGCCCCGCACGAATCCCAAAAAGCAGGAGAACAATCTGGATAATCAAACTGAAGAACAGCACTTTCCATAAGCTTCAGGTTGAGTAGAATCTTTACCATTCATATACGCGGGGTAACGTCTTCGGTTGAGTCCGGAGACTATTGACTATAGTGGGGTACCACGGAAAGCAATTGCCATGAGAAACGCACAAGCAAGTATTCGAAAAGGTTTAGCCGCCGTCATTGCCGTCGCCGTATGTATGTCCTTCTCATTCAGCGCGGCAGCGCAGGAGGATGTCGTACTCACCGGAATCGATGTCCTGGTGAAAAGCAACTTCAAGCAGCTTGACGGGCAACGGGTGGCCCTGATTACCAACCACACCGGCCTCGACCGGTTTGGGAAATCGACAATTGAACTCCTGCACGCGGCACCGAACGTGCAGCTTGTGGCCCTCTTCAGCCCGGAGCATGGTTTGAAGGGCCTCCTGGACGAACGGGTAGGCGACTCCACCGATTCACTGACCGGATTGAAAGTATACAGCCTCTACGGCAAAACCAGGCGCCCGACCGCGGAAATGCTCACGGGGGTGGATACGCTCGTATTCGATATCCAGGATATTGGAGCCCGTTTTTACACCTACATCGGCACCATGGGCATAACCATGGAAGAAGCGGCCAAGCATAATATCCGCTACGTCGTACTCGACCGTCCCAACCCGATTAAGGGAACCCACGTGTTCGGGCCACTCAACGACGTCGAAGGAAGGTTCACCGCTTATCACAAGATCCCCGTTGTTCACGGCATGACCGCCGGGGAACTGGCCGAGATGTACAATAAGGAGCGGAACATCAACGCCAACCTGGAAGTAATCAAGATGACCGGGTGGAAACGGGACATGTGGCTCGACGAAACCCTGCTTACTTGGGTAAACCCGTCTCCTAACATGCGCTCATTGACACAGGCGACCCTGTACCCGGCCGTCTGCCTGCTCGAATCTTCTAACGTATCCGTAGGCCGAGGTACCGACACTCCGTTTGAGGTTTTCGGCGCTCCCTGGATCAAGGAACGGGAACTGGCAGGCCGTCTCAACTCACTGGGGTTGGCCGGTATCCGGTTCCTCCCCTACCGCTTCACTCCGGACGCCAGCAAGTTTAAAGACAAACCGTGCGGCGGTGTACAGATCATCCTCACCGACAGGGAAAGTTTCGATCCCATGGAGTCGGGCCTGTCCATTGTTCGCGAATTGAAAAACCTGTACGGCGACCAGTTCGAAATCGACAGAGTAAACAATCTTCTTTTTAATAAGGACGTATTACAACACGTCAAATCGTCACCGGAAAAGCAGACCTACACCAAATTGTGGAAAAAGGACCTGGACGAATTCATGAAGAACCGGGCAAAGTATCTGCTTTACAAATAGTATCCGCTATACAAATAGCTCTAACGCAAAACACCAAGGCAGGTGGACGCCCCGCCCCCCTTGGTGTTTTTTCAATAGCAAGTCGATAGGCAAGCGCCCTATCCCTCGCGCCTTTTGCAAGAGTTCGCGGACGGATCAGCGAAGGACCGTAGGTCGGGGCAACAGACCCGACGGAATACATATGAATCAGCGTCGTGTCTGTTGACCACCATTGTAAACATCTTTTGTATTCATAAATCCTTTAAAAGACCTATGTTAGCCAGGTACCCCGGGTTTTCGCTACGACCTGATCAATCTAATTTTAGATTTCAAATCTCAGATCGATAATACCGAAACCTGCCCGCATTATAGAGAGAGACGCAAAACTTAAAAAAACGAGAAAATCAAAAACGACTAATATGTTTACAACGGTTGGCTGTTGACCTGACCTACCGTTTCTGAACTCGGCATTCTCCGCTAACCAAGCCGGTGCCGCTCTAGTCTTGTTGGGATCTCTTTCACTCCGCGTGCTGAAACGATATCACGCCCACATCACGGCAGGAAAACACGACAAACCTTGCATACCGTTTTTTTGTTCTGCTAAAGAATCAACATCGCATCGCCGTAGCTGAAAAACCGGTATTTCTCCTCAATCGCGTGGGCGTATGCCTTCCTGATCAGATCGATACCCGCAAAGGACATAACCAGAGCCAGCAGCGTACTCTTGGGTAAATGAAAATTGGTTAAAAGCGTATCCACCCCTTTGATCTCATATGGCGGATAACAGAACAGATCCGTCCAGCCGTTCGTATCCCCTTCCCAGCGGGTAAGGTTCCAGGCCGTCTCCAGCACCCTCGCCGACGTTGTCCCCACCCCCACAACCCGACCGCCGCTTTGCCGAACCTCCATCAGCCGCCGCCCCACCTGCCTATCCAGTTCGTAAAATTCCGAATGCATATCGTGGTCGGCCAGGTCATCAACCTCCAGCGGAGCAAAAGTGCCGTAACCAACGTGCAGCGTAACATACTCAACCCCCACGCCCGATTCCTTGATATCGCTGAGCATCTGCGGGGTGAAATGCAGACCGGCCGTCGGCGCCGCGACCGCCCCGTCCTTATTGGCAAAAACCGTCTGGTATCGCTCGCGATCACCCTCATCGCGAACATCCGCCCCTTTATCCCGCTTGATATACGGCGGCAGCGGCATGCGGCCGACCTTATCCAGAACCTCCGCCACAAAAGTCATTGGCTTTACCCGTATTCGCCAGCGGCCCCGCTCTCCGCGAGAAACGGTTTGCACACTCCAGGTGCGGCACTCGCTTTCGAAATTAAGGTTTTCTCCTTCAGCAACCCGGTTAGCGCCCTTGAGCAGCACCTCCCACTCGCCGCCGCTGTGATCATGAAGAAAAAGCCCTTCAATCCGCCCGCCGCTTTCACGGACCAGGACGAATTTCGCGGGAAGTACCCGCGTATTGTTTAAAACCAATACATCTTTGGGCGTAAGGTATTGCGGTAAATCCTTAACCCGGGCGTCGGTCAACTCGCCGGTCTCTCGATCAACGACCAGCATCCGCGACTGGCCCCGAACGGCCGCTGGCTCCTGGGCTATCAGCGAGTCGGGCAGTTCATACTCCAACTCGCGCACGCAAAAACTCCCTGTCCCGCTCCGGTTGCCCCGCGGACCAGCGAATTCGTTCTCCACTGCTGACACATCAACTCTCCCAAACCACTTTAAGGCCGTTGTCTCAGGACCACCGCCCCATGACCGCCGCCCCATGACCGCCGCCTTTAAACCCAACCACCTGCCCAACTACATCCGCCGGATCACACCAATAACCACGCCTTGAATATCGACCGAATCGACGAAAATTGGCTCAAACGCCTCGTTCGCCGGTTGCAACCTGACCTGGTTCTTTTCCTTGTAAAAACGCTTCAAAGTGGCCTCCCCGTCTTCCAGCAGGGCCACTACCGTTTCGCCGTTGTTGGCCGTGTTCCGTCGCTCGACCACCACGAAATCGCCGTCACGAATCTGATCCTCGATCATGCTTTCGCCCTTAACCTGCAGGACAAAAGTATCCGCGTCAGAAGCGAAAATCTCCTCCAGATCGAGAGCTTCAATATCCTCAACCGCCTCGATCGGATGACCGGCCGCTATCTTGCCCGCCAGCGGCAGCAGAGTCGCCCGCTCGTCAGGAAAGTGCGAATACGACGTCAGCTCCAAAGAGCGCGCCTTGTGCCGCGACCGCCTCAGAATCCCTTTTTCGACCAGACCGTCGATGTGCTCGAACACGGTCACTTTGGATATCCCCAAGTGGTCGGCCAGCTCCTGCAAGGTCGGGGAATAGCCATGACTGCGCTGATGCTCGCGAACCAGGGTCATTATCTGCAACTGCCGCGGAGTTAACGGCGGAGTCTGCTGTTTGCTTCGTTTGGCACTCATTTGTCTTCTCCGTTAATTGATCAAAAAACACACCGGCGGAAAGAGGCCCGTTGAACACTATGGGTATTTCCATAAGTTCAACTTCCCGGCGACTCAACCCGCGGTGAGTATTAACCTGCCCATTAAACTGTTTATAACAAAACCCGTTCTCTCTAAACCCGGGGACTTTAACAAAAACACCCTTACCTGCATCCGCACCTGCACCAACATTAACACCGACATTGGCACCGACACCAAAATTGACACCAACGCCATCGCAACTGCCGGCCCCCACCGCCCGAACACCGGCGGATTCCGCCCAATCGCGGACTGCCTGGACCGGGCCACGGCCGCTTTCAACCCAACCAACAACCGGGGCCACCTGTATAGTCGCCGCGTTCCAGCGATCCTGGTATTTCCTTATCGCACAAACCGCCTGCACCAGCGACCGCTTCAATAAACCATCCACCCGGCCTGCAACGCTCGATGCAAAAACCGATACCGCTTCCCATCCCCTGCGAAAAGCACCCACACCCGCCTTACAGCCAAGAGCGCCGGCCGAGCAACCGCCGCCCAACCGGCTATTGCCGCCACGAGCAGCCGACGCACTATGCCCGCCGCTTGAGAATAACCAATCCACGCCACGATAGACCAAACGCCCCAAAAACGACAATAATCCGGCAAAACGCAAACTCAACTCAAAGAAAAACGAGGCAGAAAAACACGAAGCAAGCCCGGCAACATCGGCCGATGAACTTCGCTGCCCGCCGGCGGTACGGGGTAGTGGCGACCCAGAAGGGATCGGCGAAACCGAAGCGCCGGTTGCGAGCGGCCTGTCGCCACTACCAGCTGCCATACCCGCGTTATTATTGCGTAAACCCGCAACCCAGGCCGTAGAAAAATCACCACCGGGACCAAGCAGACACAAAGGCATATTCTCAATGTCCACCGGCGTAAGCCGACCGGAAATAAAATCGTCAAAATCCTGACCGGCGCAATCGACGCGGCCGCCATCATCACCACTGCCGCCAGCCAAACCTGCCCTGCCACCGCCAACACCGGACGATCCGGCCCCTGAAGCACCGACACCGCCGAAACAACCGCTGGCCGGCTGATCAGAGCCGGTTTCCACCGCTGTTTGATTGCGATTTTGCGACTCCACTGCAAACCTCCTTGCTTGCCGGGCGAGATTCCACTTTCTGCAAAAATGAGCGAACCACCGCGCCGGCGAATCCGCCTGCCCCTCTCCTACCATGCACTTAACATCGCCAACCAACCACGCCAAGTGTTAGGCTAAGTATAGAATATCCTAACACTCTCCGAACGTCAAATGAAAATTTTAGATTTTAGTTAGGGTCCAATATTATAGCCGCTAAAAGTGCCAAAAATGCGGTTTAGCGGTTAAAAAATTTCGCGCAGCTCCAAATGTGCGGCAAATAGTAGGTTGACATCCCCGAAAGTTAAGCCAACCAGACAACCAGTTTTAGGGCTCCGAAACAACTCCCCCAGACTTGTACAACGATCAAAAACAGCACAAAAAAACAGGTCCAAAACGACGCTGGAATGCCGAAAAACGAACCGTTTTGAACTCGATATCGCTCCCCACTTGCAGATCACTAACAGGTTAACATGATTCATGAAGCAATCCGAACATACCGAACATATGTAAGCTCAAAATGGCATAAGGAAAACAGGAACTGGACTACGATCGAACGCTTCATCCTCGACGGACACCTGGCTAAGTGGATTGATGAATCACCAGCTTTACGTGAAAAAAGAAATCGGGAAAACTTCGAGATAGTCAGTAAGCAGTTACGAGAACACCTTGATCGACAATATGCGGAGGAAGATAAGAAGCGGGCAATTGCGAAGGCCGCCAAGACAGTGGAGGTTAAACCTATACCCAAGCGACCTGTGCAGACCGAGTTGAGCCTTGATTCCATTGTCGAACGATTACCTCAGCAGTACCGATGGGTAATTCCAACGCTCATAAGCCGTAAAGCCACGAACCAAGCCAAGGCGAGCGCTAAGGAACAGGCGATGAAAATCTGCCCAAGGATTCGAGGTTTGATACCGGAGCCGGTCAAGCAACGAATCAATGTCAAGATTCAGGCAGCGTGGGTAAAGTCCGGTTTAGCTTTAGATAAAGTACCGAACGACGCCTGGCCATTAATGCAACTGAAATTCCTATTAAAGGAAATCCGAAAAGACCGTCGTCAGCCTCACAGCATCGGACATTCGGTAGACAAAGTCCTGACAACGAACGACTTCAAAGCGAATAGCCGATGAATGTTAAAATGGTACGTTATTTAAAGTAGCGCTAACCGCTGGAATTGGGGAATTCGGGGGACGCCTTACTTTATTCAATCCTTACTCTTTGAATCTCATGCTTGCGGCCTCGGGCTGCTTGGCTTTTTATTACTCGTCCCATTTCATTTATCAAGATGGTTCTTCCGCATAATCTGTAGCAGAGTTAATTCAATAAACTGTCCCTCGATATTGATAATCATAATCCCAACTGCCCGCTTCGGACCGTAGCGAGGAGGTAAACTCATTGCGTTCATTATGCCCGTGAGACTGATTGAACGAAGCCACAAACGCCGAACCGCAGATATTCTCCATAACCTATACGGGGCATTGGTTGAATTAAGTAAACTGTCCCCCGAACTCCCCGGCATAGTTCGACTACCTCGGCAACATGGTTGCCCTTGAGATAGACCCGCATCTTCGATCCGTGGGGATTGGCCAATTCGATGACGCACTCGGGCGAAGCATATGTCGCAGGCGGGCTCAGCTCGACGAACGTGGCCGGGGAAACCATTTGGCCGATATCTGTTGAAGAGCCATCCTGCAGACGTTTTTTGAGACCGTAGTAGTCAAGGCGGAGTACCTGTGCCACCCGGGCTACTCCATACTCAGCGGCCAGCTTAGTTGCACAATCCCAAAGATGGTCCGGGATTCGTGTTCCCAGCTTCCGTGCCCTACGCCAAGCATCAAAACGCTTCTTCGCCGCCTCAAGATCATTCGGTACCAACTCCGTCTGTTTGCATCCCATTTGTAGACCTCCTCGATTTCTCAAGTCAGTCTTCAACGATAACCAGCCGCCATCAAAGATTCATGCAGACTTACCGGAAAGACACAGTATACCGACGGAAGTAGTCGGCCAATTCGTCGGGAGCAGAGATACCAAATGACAATCGCCCGCCTCCTGTTTTATCAACAGAAGGCAGGCGATTATGTGTTTAGCGTATATAGGTAAGGATAATAAGAGGCTGTCCCCCGAGCCCCGAGCCGCACAACTCCATGCCGGTTTATCCCGGCGCTATCAGGCTGTCCCCCTCCCCCTAGATGTCCCCAAAACTCTCTAAGAACCTTTACCACCGGACCATTGAAGCTTATATACTCCGGGTTTCATGACATACGGCGGTTCTATAGGCGTATTTGTATCTATATTCTTGAGCTGTGATCCGACCGATTCTTCAAATCTCAATTCTATATTATACTTTGTCTCCAATATAATATTTATAAACGGTATATTTATATTTTCTTGTCCAGCTCGTATCGAGATAATAGCAGCTTTATCCTCGCCGCTCTCTTCACCCACAAGAGAGAAGTCTATGCCCATGTATTTTTGACCATCGATTTCGTATAGCCCCGAAGTCTTTCGCATAGCGGGCCATACGTCTTTGAAATCGGAGTTCATAATGGGGCCAAAACACTCGATACGATTAGTAAGCTCTCCTTCAATTCGGTTCTCAATCGTAACCACTAGCGCAGTGGGACTGTACCTTTTTCCTTGCGGGATCCAAGATACGAGGAATATAACGACAACCAGAAAAACGAGGAGAACCAATAATTTCCTGCGGCAATCTAGCAACTTTTTACTATCCTTTTGTTTCTTATATTGGCTCTCACTCATACTCCTATCCATATAAGCCAATTGGTCACTAATTGTTACATTCTCGTAAGCGGTCGCATTAAAACCGGTGTTTCCTTTTAGTCTATAAGGGCACTAACGCCATCGTCTATATATGTAGTATATGATCCGATATTTTTAATGCTAGTACCGCCTTTGCAGCAACACTTTATTTCGATATGATGCGTTTCAATTGAGCCTTGATCTTCCATCCGAAGCCGAATTTTCCAAGGAAGAGACCATTTAAGTATTCCTACAGAAAGTGTGAAATCGAATTTATCTGCCACGAATATCCTGACAATTCTACGTGTTATAACTCCAGGAAAACCGTTTCCACAATGCCGATTTCTGTCGATAACTTCATACTTAATAGATTGCTCCGCTTGCCATCCAGGGACTCCAAACGAAGCATTCATTAGAAGTTCATCTCCCAATGTAAGGTTATCTTTCGATTGTACAGGGAATAGTATTAATTGCCATTTGCTATTACACTCCCATTCAAACCATACTTTCCATTCGTACCAGCAGTTGCGGGCCATTTCTTCTCGGCCAGAGGTTTCCCAGCGTTCTCTTTCTCCAATTGGATCTATTGCTAAACTCGGTCGATTGTTTACGTACATATAGAGGTTCAACCCTCCGCGTTCACCAATCGGATCACGACTAATCCACCGACCGAGATCGTAGGAATAATACCGTTTTATCCAATACCCCAATCCAGTCTCATCATCCACTGGCTTCGTACTGAAGCGATAAGGCTGATCGTATTCTCCACCGATGGTGGTAGAGCCCGTTCCGGCGGGGGGGTTAAGCCGCGCACCGAACGGTGCGTAGTCATACTTAACGGCGATGGTGCCGTATTTCGTTCTGTAATGCTCCAGTCGGAACTGGACAAACGCTCCGTTTGGGATATTTATATTTGACCCCTTAATGGAGGCGTAAATTATGAGTAGGCAACGGCGAAATTTCAGCGGTAGCGAGAAGATGTCCATTCTGCGGGAGCATTTGATCGAGCATATACCGGTATCGGACATTTGCGACAAGCACGGCATTCAGCCGACGCTTTTCTACCTTTGGCAAAAGAAATTGTTCGAGGAAGGGGCCGGTGTCTTCGATCGACCGGAGAAACAATCCACCCGTCAGAAGTCGGCCGACGCGGCGAAAATCGAAAAACTCGAGGCCAAGCTGCAGCAGAAAAACGAGGTTCTCGGCGAACTTATGGGCGAACATATCGCGCTAAAAAAAAGTCTTGGGGAGATCTGACAGGCCAATGGGTGCCTCACGATACCCGGGATTCGCTGGTTGATTTCGTCGAAAAATGGTCCGCAAAAACGGAGCTGACCGCCAGGCACCTGGTCGGCCATATAGGCATAACCAGAAGCAAGTACTACGATTGGCGAAAGCGGTTCGGCAAAGTCAACGAACACAACGCGCGTGTCCCGCGAGATCACTGGCTTGAAGATTGGGAGAAACGTGCCATCGTGGATTTCCATACACAGTATCCGCTGGAAGGGTATCGCCGGTTGACGTTCATGATGCTCGATCGGAATGTGGTGGCCACCAGCCCCACGAGCGTCTATCGGGTCCTGAGTGCGGCGGGAGTTTTACAGCAATGGAATCACTAGTGTCCGGTTATAAGTCGAATAATATCAACTGGTTACAGTTTTGATCTGTTTCCATATCGGGCCGATGTTCCGAAAACGCCTGTGTAATAGATGTTTTTTCGAATAACCCAACGCTCAGAATCTGTAGAATTGTGTAGAGGCTATGTTCGAGGCCGAGCCGCTTCTTTACGATGGCTACGAGTACGTAAACACAGACAGCTATCCAGATCTGTGTTTTCACGGCATTCTCTGAAGTCCCGTAAAATGCTTTGATTCTCAAGTGCTGCTTGATCCACTTGAAGAACAACTCCACATGCCAACGGGCTTTGTACAATCGCGTGATGGTATACGCAGGTAGTGTGAAGTTGTTTGTAAGAAACACCAATCGCTTGCCCGTTTCAGAATCAACATAGACGACGCGGCGCATTGTTTCCGGGTAGTCCTTTTGAGATTGTACTCCTGTAAGCAAAATAGTCTGATCGCATCGCAGCCCGGTTGTCTTGTCGACAGTACGAGAATAACGCCTCTCGCATTGAAAGTTGCTCTTGGCTCTTGTGACAAAAAAGGCAGACGCTTGGTGTAATGCATAGAGTCGTTTGAAGTCGACATAGTCGCGATCCATTACGTAGATGGAACCAGCCTCGGGAATTATGATGTCCAGAACATTAACATCATGCAGTTTTCCGTCTGAAATATGGATGAATTCGGGAATATTGCCTCGAAGGTTAAGCAAGGTATGCAGTTTAATAGCACCTTTTTTCTTTCGAAACCTCGCCCATGGAAATAGCGAAAGACACAAGTCAATCGTGCTGGCATCGAGGGCATAAACGGTATTGTCCAGTTCCAAACCGAAGTGTTCGTTGGCATACAGCATTCGGGCCTCTGCGATCAGTACTTGGGCAAAGTCTGCATAGATACGCCAATCCCGGTTCTCGTTTGTGTCGGCCAAAGTACTGCGTGATACGTTGCCACGAATGCCAACATGAAAGAGTTTCGGTTTCAAAACATTCAGGCATGTAACAATATCGCGCAGGCTCTCCCTATATGTAAGTTGAGCAAAGGCCATGCAAAGAAACTGGTCGTAACAAGAAAAAGTACGCACCCGCCGGTTGCCACAATAACGTCGCACGCACTTGTCGTACTCGTACTTGGGAAGAAAATCCATGAGTTGGGCAAACACGTAACGGCCCGAATGCATCAGCCACCTCCTCCTTGTCGAAAAGGAAGAATTATGGCCGAAACGTCACTCCGAGTTGAAATCAAAAAAAACTGAAACGCGCACAACTCATGAATTATCAATAGATTATGGCGATAACGTATTTTTTAACCGGACACTAGTGCAATGGAATAAAAAAACGTCGCGCAAGGGAACCGGTTTTGTGCAGCCATTACAGGTGCACGAGCATTGGCATACGGATATATCGTATATCAATATCGCCGGGACATTCTACTATTTGTGCAGTGTTCTGGACGGCTGCAGCAGATACATAGTTCATTGGGAGATTCGCGAAGCGATGCTGGAAGCGGATGTCGAAATAGTTCTTCAGCGTGCCAGGGAAAAATTTCCCGATGCGTTTCCCCGGATCATTTCGGATAATGGTCCGCAGTTTATCGCCAGCGACTTCAAGGAGTTCATCAGAATCAGCGGGATGACCCACGTGAGAACATCGCCGTATTATCCGCAGAGCAACGGCAAGCTGGAGCGGTTTCACCGTTCGATCAAGCACGAGTGTATTCGTCCGGGAACGCCTTTGACATTGGAGGAAGCCCAACGGCTGGTCGACGGTTACGTGCGGTATTACAACGAAGTGAGATTGCACAGTGCCATAGGTTTTGTGACTCCGTCTGACAAGCTTACCGGCCGGGACGCGGCTATTTTTGCTGAGCGGGATCGCAAGCTGGCAGCTGCTCGCGAGCAGAGACGACAGCGGCGGCGACAGCAAAACTCCGCGATAACAGTGGAGGCTGCATGCCCCCGGAGTTCCGTCGCCTCGGCGTCGCTTCATAAACCTCTGGGCGATGCCGAGGCGATGGAGCGGAGGGGACACCCCGACAAGTTCCCGACCCGAGGCCGAGCAGGAGAAAATAAACTTGTGGAAATTGCATAAGTCAGTACATTAAACGTGAAGGGCGATTGTCCATTTTACGCTGAACCATTACATATGCACTCCGTTCGATTCGTTGGTGGTGCTGTCATTACCCGGCACGTAATTACGCCGATCTATCAATTCGACAAAACCGCATGGAATCCAGTCATTGCGAAACGCGCGGCATTTAAGGAGTGCTGCTATTTAGTACCCACGTCTCCAACAACGCTGACCGTATCCCGAATTCCGGGGACGCCTTACTTGATTCAATCCTTACTCTTTGAATCTCATGCTTGCGGCCTCGGGCTGCTTGGCTTTTTATTACTCGTCCCATTTCATTTATCAAGATGGTTCTTCCGCATAATCTGTAGCAGAGTTAATTCAATAAACTGTCCCTCGATATTGATAATCATAATCCCAACTGCCCGCTTCGGACCGTAGCGAGGAGGTAAACTCGTTGCGTTCATTATGCCCGTGAGACTGATTGAACGAAGCCACAAACGCCGAACCGCAGATATTCTCCATAAACTATACGGGGCATTGGTTGAATTAAGTAAACTGTCCCCCGAACTCCCTGAACTCCCTCACCTCTTGAATACCAGAATTATGCTTCATAGTGATTTCGCTTCCTGGAATTCAAGACCACACCTGCAAAAACTCGTTCTCCACGCCGTTCTTGAATAAAGTTAACGGGTCATCTCCCAAATAGCGTTCGCTAAAGAAACGATACAGGGCAATATGGTAAGCATAATACCAGCAAGGTTCAAACCGACTCGCTGCCTGTTAGTCTCAATCACGTATATCCCGCTTTCCATCAGATGGCGCGTCGGGTAGACCTGGGTGATTACTCACCCAAGCCCCCCACAGATCCGGACATGCACGATTAGCGCATCCGGCTCCTCGAATCATGGTTTCGCTGCGAACGGTATACAGAGTGTACGACAACCGGTTTTGGCAGCGG
The DNA here is from genome assembly GCA_963667855.2 of Phycisphaerae bacterium. Lineage (GTDB taxonomy): Bacteria > Planctomycetota > Phycisphaerae > UBA1845 > UBA1845. The sequence goes on from CAXXKI010000021.1 coordinate 177,252, forward strand.
GTAGCGGTCAAGAAGACGGACAAACGTCGGCCACCCAAAGTACGACTTTTGCGAACGACGTCCGAGCCATTTCTTCCAGATACGCTTAACCCCTTCCCAATAACGTTCTAATGAAACACCGTTACCGGTAATACCGTAGTAGGCATAATGTCCGCGCATCTTCCGGGCAAGCTGAACATGCTGCTCGCAAACCCGAAGGTGCCGGTTAACCCTGCACCACTTCGATATTCCCTTCAGAGATCGACTCAACCGGTTTGAGGCGGTCTTACGCTTGACCACCCAATACCCACGCCAGGAACGACCCCAGTAGTGTGTAAAGCCCAGGAAGTCAAACGTCCCGGGACCACTGCCATCAGGTTGCTCGCCTTTACGTGGCGGTCGGTTAAAGCGAACCAGGCGGGTCTTCTCTGGATGAAGTTTCAGACCGTACTTGCCAAATCGCTTCGGAAGTACCGCCATAACTTTACGAGCGTCATCCTCATTGGTAAACCCAATAACGAAGTCGTCCGCATAGCGGATAATGAATGTTCCGCCACGCAGATGTGATTTAACCACCTGGTCGTACCATTCATCTAATACATAATGTAGATAAAGGTTCGCCAGAATCGGAGAGATCACTCCGCCTTGAGGTGTCCCACTGGTTGGACGATGCAGACATCCATCTTCCAGGATACCTGCTTTCAGCCATTTACCTATTAATCGTACCAGTACACCATCACGCACCCGTCGCTTGAGAATCTCTCGCAGATGAGCGTGGTCCAGAGCATCGAAGAAGCCCTGGATGTCCACTTCCAGTACCCAGCTTACCCTAATCGACTTGCACTGCTCATAGAATGACTCTAGAGCCTGATGGGCCGATCGGCCTGGACGGAAGCCATACGAACAGTCCATGAAATCTTGCTCGTATACTGCTTCCAATACCATCGCTACCGCACGTTGAAGCACCTTGTCTTCAAACGTCGGTATGCCAATAGGACGTGTCTTGCCACCCGGGCCTTTGGGGATATGAACCCGCCGTACCGGAGGCGCTTTGTAACGCCCTGATTTCGCTCGATCCAACAATGATTGGAGATTGTTCATCAGATCAATTGAATACGAGGCCGCCGTCTCTTGATCGACGCCCGGAGCCGCATCCTTACGTACCTGATCATACGCTACTCGCAACCAGTCAAGGTCGATATGGTGGGCCAGTGCAGTGAAACTCGTCTGCGGACCTAGTCTCGCCAGCTGTGCTATCCGATGTTGTTTCGTTAACACGCGATCGAATGTCTGTGCATCCGCCGTGTTGCCCTTCATCGATTCCATGTTTCGGCATCGCCTTCCTTCCACGGGGTCTCTCACGGGTGAAATTCCCCCGCTTCAACAGTACTATTCGATGCTCCGACTTCCTGCCGTTCATCCTGCCGCACTTCGTTGCCTTCGTTTGGCAGTACCAACCGTGTGTCTGTCTTCGCTCCTCACGACGCCTGACACGCGCGTCGCAGGCCAGGGGCTGATTATTCCGGGTAGCCCCCATCCGGATCATATCGACTGGAAACGACAGGATCTCCCACGTTCCTGAGGAACCACAGTATGCACATGCCCTGCTCTTAGACCCCGGTGGGATCGAATGCGCCAGACCATTACGGCGACTCGATGCTGCCTTCCGTACAGGATGCGGACGACGTCGGCTCCCACAAATAGCCCTCTTTCGAGGCTCGATCACACGGCCTATGCACTCGCTGTCTACGCTTCGTCATGATGGTTACCCAGCACAACGCAAGACTCGCTTCCGGCTGCCGGTCAGCTTTGCCGGGCAGGACTAAACCCGCCAGGTTCCTACGAAAGATTTCACACAAATGAGTCATGGGCCCATAATGCAATCCCCCTTTCTCAGGCTTTCGTGGCGCACCCACATTCCGGGCAAATACCGCCGCTCGCTCGAGAACTATACCCACAGTTTCCGCATGTTGGCTCCATCTCGCTACAAGTATACCGCCTGACGTACAGTACGAGGCCCCCACCAACTGCGATCATGGCCAAACCAATATTGCCATTTAGCCAAACAGGATTAAAAGCTGTCGCGACGAAAACCCCTACTGGCACGTAGATGAGAGCGGTTAAAACAACAAAGGCTAACGGGCGAACCATCAACGCCCGTTGGCTGACTCGATTAAGGATCGACCATTTCGGCACAGAAGTCCCTGTTTCCATCAGGTTAACACCACAGCTCGGACATAGAAAATCTCTGACCTCCGTGGTTAGTTTTTGGTTACATCTGGGGCATCGTACCAATGTAGCTGCATCTCCCGGTTCACAGTGTATATACGGTTCAAACAACCATTTCCCGCCAGGCCGTATTCAGTGGACATCCTGATTCGAGGAACGCCCTACTAGATTTAACCCTAACCCTTACTCTTTATGTCTCATGTGTACGGCCTCTGCCTGCCTGGGCCTTTTTATTACTCGTCCCATTTTATTTATCAAGATGGTTCTTCCGCATAATCTGTAGCAGAGTTAATTCAATAAACTGTCCCTCGATATTGATAATCATAATCCCAACTGCCCGCGTCGGACCGCAGCGAGGAGGTAAGTTCGTTGCAACCGTTATGCCCGTAAGACTGACTGAACGAAGCCGCAAACGCCGAACCGCAGATATTCTCCATAACCTATACGGGGCATTGGTTGAATTAAGTAAACTGTCCGCCGAACTCAATTGCATCAAACCAATAATGATTCCGTACATTCCCAGTAACGCAAACAATACGCAGACGACGTTTATAACTTCTGTTAGAAATTTTTACCAGAAAAGTTGGTAATAATCGCTCCTGTAAAAATGGCAGGCCACACAGCAGCAGTGTAGGCTACTTTCTTACCTAAGCGCAACACTTCTTCCAAGATAGACCTCGCCTTCCTTTTTTCACGATTTATTGGTTCTCATCGAGTACTATCACCGGATTCGGAATTATCGTCACCTTTTCTACGTAAAACCAATATATGATATAACGCTAACATGAACCCACCGACACAAAACACAAATCCGCCCAACGTCAAATAAGATGGGACTTCATCATCAACACGTATAAAAATCTGTGACATCCCGCAAAACCATCCCAATACAATCATTGTACTGTACGTCAAAAACAAACGTCGGTCTCGAGCTTTCCTGTTCATGATTTCGTATCCGTATCGCTAATATCTAGCACTACATCGCAAAGTTGCTGCCGATACACGTTCTCATTTTCCCCAAAGTGAGTCCTTTCCGGTGTAATTCCCGGATTGTTTTCTTGCGATGACCACGCTTTGCCTGCGTGTTGCGATTCGTGTATAGCTGATTCTCATCGCGGTTTTTTCCAGTACCTGTTTACGGGCAGATCGCGGAAGTGCGATGGCCTCAAACCAGGCGGACACGGCTTCACGCAACTTGACGGGAATCCCGGGGACGCCTTACTTGATCAAATCCTTACCCTTTCGGTCTCACACTTGCGGCCTCCGGTTGCCTGGGTCTTTTAATTACTCGCCCCATTTCATTTATCAAGATAGTTCTTCCGCAGAATCTGTATAGGAGTCAATTCAATAAACTGCCCGCCAAACTCGTGCCTGAGCCATTACGTGTATTAAGTAAACTGTCCCCCGAACTCTCCCCGTGTATTAAGTAAACTGTCCCCCGAACTCTCCC
>CAXXKI010000022.1:0-18736 GCA_963667855.2 Phycisphaerae bacterium
TGGACGCTGGAGGTGAGTATATCGATGGTCTTAATCTGTACCAATATGTTCGAGGAAGGCCTATTATACTACGTGATTTGTTGGGACAGCGCTCCTACGGCGAAATAATGTCTGCCGTTGGAATCGCGTCTGTAGTTGTTGGAATGGTCGCAAGTACTGCCATGATCGCCGACCAAGCGGCGGATGGGTTGGGGCTGCGTTTTGGACTTGCGGGTCTTGCCTCCGGTATGGAGGATCTTTATTACGATGCAACCGACGCGTTTATGATTGGAAACAATGGGTATGGGGCTGTACTATTTGGTTTAGCGTGGGCAGCGGAAACTGTTGACGAGTTGTTGGATGAAGCCGAAGAACTTTTGGATAGCATTCGACCTGGCAAAGATAAACGCTCGGCTAACAAAGTGGCTGGGCGGATACAAGCTATTGCCGAAAAGCTTGGAGCATTGGGGGCGGCGAAAGAGGCCATAGAAATCCTGACGTATTTGCAGGATGCGTTAGAGGCCCAGGAAATAGGCATTCTGAATACGAATTTAGAGTACCGAACGGGTAAAACCTCAGACGCAATCGATCGATTAATTCAGGAAATCGGGGAGACGATAGCTCGATTAAGAGAGTATTTCTGACAATGATGCCTCATGAATTAAGTGTCAATAATCTAACTCGCTTTAGGTGGCTTTCGGGTTTATCTGATGAAGCGGCACAAGCGTTTTGTACCAACGCGGATGTGAACGATCCTATTTACGTACATTGTGCAAGGATTGTCCTACATATCGTAAGGAAAACCTCTTTGCCAAAAGGCTATGGTGAGGACATCTTGCGTGCGTTTCCCCCGCGTAAAGGTGTTGATACCCAACCAAACAAGCTTCTAAGAGACCATGTTCGAACTTTGTCTCTTTACGTTGCCGACTTGAGAGAATTCAGTAACGATTTAGCGGGTCTTTTGGTAAGTAATGATATTGGTTTTCGTATAGCGGCCGTCTTCCGCTTGGCACGTACAAGAGACTTACTTGACGATGATTGTCTACGTGAGCTGTCGTATAGCAAAGAGGAGAAAGTTCGATGGGCAGTTGCTCATATTTTGATGGTACGTCAAGATCCAAATCGTATTGAGATTCTGGCAAGATTACTTAACGATCCGGTCGCTAGCGTACTTGAAGCTGCAGCGTTGGCGGCAGCAAAGATCAATAATGGTGAACTGAATGATCTACTGGCATCAAAGGAATTTTTCCAGCCATTAGCTCAGGTGGGAGATCCCCGAGCACACTCCTATGTCGAGACGCTCGCTGCTTCTGATGACCCATTTGACATTCAAGAAGCAATAGCTTTGGCTCACGTCTACAGAGATCGCACTCTGCTAAGTAGATTGTGGACGAAACCTGACTGGAACTGGGACCTCAGAGAGCATGCAATTCTTTTCTCGGTGTCACAAGGATTACTTGATAGTGAGGAACTCAATCGAATTCTTAGGCAAGAGAGTTTGGATAATACTGCACGTCTCGTAAATGAATGGCCATCCAATGCGAGCGGTTTGGATGAAGTCGCTAAAAGACTCTGTGGACCAAGGGGCCAGTTACCGCGTCTTGAAGACCTGAAATGCGGGCAAGTCGATGCAGTAGAACAAGTACGAAATCTATCAAGATCGAACATGGCATTGATGGGAGCAGCCATGCGTATTCTTCCTGCGGAAAACGCCGTTTCCATAGCTCGAGAACTTTTGGATTCTGAAGATAAGAATGTAAGGTCCTCAGCGGTCCGAGTTGTTACCAATCATTGCCTTACAGCATTGTATCCCAAAGTAGTGGAGTTGTGTTTAGATCCAGATAAGGAGGTTAGCAACTCTGCTGTGAAGGCGGTTGAGTATCGGCGTATCCCTAATGGTTTATACGCAATTGATACGGCGATTTTCGCTGAAGGTGACAACTTTAGAGCTGATTTGCGAGTATCGATGCGTTATCTAACTCAGGCATTACTCGAAGATTGTTACGGGCAAGAGCCACAAATACCAAACCAATCATAGCAGGTGTTCCAGTATCGAACTTGATGTTGCGGCGGCGACAGGGGGAGAGTCCAAGGGGACGATAGTCCATATTCACAGGGCGACATGATTTCGTAAATATGTATATACGTATATTGCGTACGTGCTCCTTCTAGGGGTAGGCGTTTGGCTTACGAATAAGACGTACCGTATACGATGAGCTATGGTGTTGTGCGGCACACACGGGGAGCGGTACGTAGTTGGGAGCTACTCGAATGTCGTATGTAAAATTCGGGTGCAAAACGGGTAGTTGGCTCGCACAGATTCGCTCTTTTTGACCTCGAATCACTCAAGATGTAAAACCAAAAAATGCACGTAACCCTGTTATTCACTCACGGTTACGTGCATTCACTCGTGTTTACTCAATTGGGATTTAGCAGATTTTAAGTCCTCGGCGTCTGCCATTCCGCCACTCGCCCGTCGCCGCAGGCGACAGAGCAGCCAGGAAGCAAAGCTTCTGCTGCTGCGGTCTACTGCTCAACTTTCAACTCTCCGCTGTTAGCCGTCAACACGCTTTCAGGCATCAAGTCCCGGGCATTCTAACAAACTATCGCCCAATGTTAACAGCTACTCCCAAAAAACAACGCCCTTCGCGAAGGCATATGCATCCGAAACGGGACAGGTTCTAGGGGACTGGTTCGCTTTTGCCTTCTTCCAGCGCTCATCTACTTACGAGAACAACAACCATCAAAAGCGGTCAAAACTCTGACGGTTATGGCAAAAACGTACCTGTCCCCTTGCGAAGGCATATGCATTCGAAACGGGACAGGTTCGGAAGGAATGCAAACCTTTGATTATCCCATATTTCTTTTATTTCAGACAGGCGATGCGCTTTAATGGATTAACGAACCAGTCCCGGGGCATATGTATTCGAACGGGACAGGTTCGGCCCCTCGCAAGCAATGTGGCCAATCGTAGCTCGATAGTGTTAATCGTAATATCTATGCTTCGTAGCCGTTAACGAACCAGTCCCTAGACCTTCACGTATCCGGTGTCTACCGCCCGGGTGCCGTCTTCCAGAGTTATGAACTGGTAGTCGCCGAACATGTTGGGAGATTCTTTCTGAAGAATTTCGCAGATCTTGCAGGCCACCGCTCTGATTTCGGTTTCGGCGTGGACGCTGGCTCGCATTTCAATAAAGTGCCGCAGAGCCCGGCCATTACCGGTTACGAAGATTTTCGTTTCAGTAGCGTTCGGCAATACAGAGCGGGCGGCTTGACGGGCCATCTTCCGCTGCATGGTCTTGTCGGAAATGGACTCAAACTTACCGAGAAGCCCTTCAACCAGTTTCACGTACGCTTCCTGGCTGGTCTGGACAGCATCACACCAGATTTTATGCAGTTCAGGATCCTCGGCGATGCAGTCCGGCTCTACGAATTCTGCGGTAGATTCATCCACGTATCGCTGGCTTAACTGCGAGTAGCCGAAACCGGCCCGATGGCGAACCAGCTCATGGGTAAATGAGCGAGAGACACCGGTAACGATGAAGTTCCAGCCGGAGTGTTCAAGAACGCTGCCGTGCCCTACCTCCAGCAGCCGCTCGATGTAGGCCTGGTTGCCGCCGGGGCGGGGCTTGGCGTAGCTCATGTAACACATGCGCCCGGCCAACTCCACCAGTTGTTCACCCGCGACCGAGGTATCAGTAGTCCATTGCCCTATTTCATGGTCATCCAGAAACCGCTCGATTTCATCTTGTCCGATGGTTTGTCGGCCTACGAGGTACACGGACGGTTCGCGGATGATTTTCATGGATACGTTCCTTTTTTCAGCGGGTGTTTAATCGCGACAACAGTTCTGTAAGCATTGATAGCGGGATGTGGCGGCGATTGCAATGAGTCGTTATCACCGATACGATCTCGGTTCTTTCAACTACAGAAATAACAGAGATTTTTGAACGCAGAAATTCTTTATTAACAGGCGCGGGATTTTAAATGAGCAGCGGTAACGACGGAGCAAAAGAGGGAACCAACGCGCAAGCGTTGGCCAAAAAGGTATTGATCCTGGGGCTGGACGGAGCGACGTTTGATGTACTGACTCCGCTTATGGACGCGGGGCGGATGCCCAACCTCAAGCGAATGGTGGATAACGGGGCCTCAGGGACGATGTATTCCACTGTTCCGCCGATCACGCCGGCTGCCTGGACTACCTTTATGACCGGTAAGGGGCCCGGTACTCACGGCATCATCGATTTCGAACGCTACGACGTACATACCAACCAGCTCTCGTTTAATACGACTAATGCCCTGCAGCGCGTGCGCACGATCTGGCGGGTTCTCGGGGATAAGGGATATCGCGTAGGTTGCGTCAATATCCCCATGACCTATCCCCCGATTGCGGTTAACGGTTTTCTGATCAGCGGTTTTGAGGCCGTAAACATTGAAAACGAGTTTACCCATCCGGCCGATCTGAAGAAGGAAATACTCCATCGCTGGCCGAAGTTTACGTTTAAAAACAAATGGCAGCACGGCAGCGTAGGCCGCAACCGGATTTTCGAAGGGAATCTCGATGATATAACCAGGTCCTTCCACCAGGGAGCGGAAGTGGTCGAATTCTGCGGCGAAAAGTACGGCTGGGACGTTCTGATGGTCGTATTCAAAATGGTGGATAACCTGCAGCATAAGGTCTGGCGGCATATCGATCCACGTACGCGGGACATCATTCCCCAGCGGCGGAAACTGGTCGAAGACTGCTTCGCGGAACTGGATAGCGCCATCGGCAAGATCATGGATTATGCGGACAAACACGGTGCGCACATATTCATGATGTCCGATCATGGGCACGGCAGCCTGGAAGGAAAAGTGCAGCCTAACCTGATGCTCAAGGAATGGGGATATCTCAAGTTACGAAAAGGAGCCGCCCAGGCAAAAACTCGTACAAAACATTTGACCGCCAAGCTGTTCCGTAAGAAAGGCAAGTTTGCGGCAGGTAATTTCAGCCTGGAGGATGACCTGGCGGTTGATTTTTCCAATACGCAAGCGGCGGTTATGCACGCGGGAATGGCCGGCTTTCTTTATATCAACCTCAAGGGGCGGCAGGAAACGGGAATCGTCGAGCCGGAGGATTATGAAAAGCTGCGGGACGAGTTAAAGCACCGCCTGGAAAACGTGACTTGTAATGACCCCGCGGGACAACCGATCAGAGTGTTTGACGCGGTGCATAAGCCGGAAGAGTTGTATGGATGCAGCCGTGAAGGCCGAGACTGGCTGCCGGATCTTATGCTCTGCCCCCGGCCGGCACTTGCGGTGGTGCGTAAAATAAGGGGTAGCGGTTTTATCAAGTGGATGCCGTTGGAAAAGATGGAGGGGACTCACCGAAGCAACGGGGTTTTTGCCGTTTACGGTGAAGGAGTAGCCAAGGGCAAAAAAGTTGATACGAATATCATTAACTCCACGCCAACCATACTGGCCATGATGGGGTTGGGAGTTCCCCAGGACATGGAGGGTTCGGTTATCGCAGAAGCGTTCGATCCTCCGCTGGCTCACGAAATAGATACGACTCCGACAATCAACAATGTCGCAGCGGATGGAGTACCGCAGGAAGTTTACAGTCCGGAGGAACTGGCGAAACTTACTGAGCGTCTGGCGGATCTTGGCTACCTGGAGTAGGAGCAGGAACAGATGAAGAAGCGGATTCCGCTTCTATCTGATCATCGTTCACATGGTTATGATTCTGCCGCCGCTTGTTCTGCATCAGTATTCTTTTTCGCTTTACTTTAAACCAGTCTCGAAGTTTCTCCACGAACAGCTTGTTGGAAAGCATGAATCTCCGGATTGGTCTGCCGCCCAGGAAAATACTGGGTGTACTGTGAACCTTTAATTCATCGGCTTGCTTGATGTCCTCGGCAACGCGCGAAATCACTCCCTCGGATTGCATATCCGCCAGAAATTTTTCCGGTTCAAGTTCAAGTGCCACTGCTACCTGTCGCCAGTCGATTTCCTTTTGATGCATCAACTTGGGATTTTCAAACATGTAATCGTGTGCTTTCCAGAAGCCATCGTTGCCGGCCTGGAGGCGGGCGGCTTCCGCCGCATAAGCGGCCTGGCACGCATTGGGGTGCAGATTATACTTGGCCGCCGCATTGCAGTCCGTACATATCGGGTAGTGTTTCCATACTATCCGTAAAAGATTGTCGAAACCAGGTTGAATATCCTTCTCTAATTGTTGGGCGAACGCTCTACACGCCGGACATTGGAAGTCGCTGAAAACCACCATACGCAATAACACTTGGCCATCGCCACGGCGTGGATCATCCTGGCGGAGTTTTATCTTAACGACTTCAGTCTGCTCGAACATAGCCAGCAGGGTTGCGGTATCCTCACGAATGGCATCGAGTTGCTTTTTGGCCGCATCAATACCGATTTGAGCCTGCTTCAATTGCGAATTCAGCAAGAAACGTGAAGTTATCTGGTACTCGGCGAACGCAACAGCCGCAACGCAGGCGAACATGGCCACCAACAATCTCACGCCCGGATGAGGTTCTTCCTGAAAAGCACACGGCTGAACTGGTAATGGCGTTTCAGTATCACCTTCTCCGCTGCTGGTAACAGATGCAAGCTTAGGTTTTCGAGGCCAAAGTAGAAGAGTACAGCCGAGAATCGCGAAATTGATAATATGGGCTCTGATACACCAAAGGCATTTGAACTCCATTTGGGTGTAGAGGATGTAAATAAACAAAAGCGAAATTACGCAACTTATAAACATGACCAGCAGGAGCAGGAAATACCAGAACCGCTGTCGGTAACTGACCTGGCCTATGAGGGCATACCAGATTACAACTCCGGAAAAGTAAACCCAACCCAAAAGGGCTACGGAATACCCGCCTGCAATCCGGTTTCAGGATCAGGATCCTGTGGAGGGAAAACCGCCCACTTGGTTTTTACCACTTCTTCGCAATTGTACGTGGGGTTGTCTTCCGGAGTGCAGCCATCGGCAATCCATTTCGGGGTTATAGTACCGGAGTAATGCATGGAGGTCAGGTGCATGTTTATGATGCAGGCACCGATACCCAGCAGGACAATGAGGACAACAAGCAAATTTTTAACCATCGGCCGTAATACTCCGGTACCGCAAAAGAATTTATTCCATACGAATAGTCGTAAAATGACTACCTGTAACGTATCTATCAAGCTACATAATACAAGCTTTTGCAAGTAGCGTTGCGCAATAGTTATGTATCAAGGTTTGCATAAAGGGTAGTGGCCGGCAGGATCAGTTATTCTGCTTTGCCGGGTGCGATTCAGGAGCGGTACTCGCTTTTATCCAACTCTGTCGGTATTCATCGATATTCTTCCCGTTAACAACCACGGGATCGACGAGAACATATTTTATCTCCACAACTTCTCCTTGAGCGGTAGCCAAGCACATTTTCATGGCTTTTTCGACGATTTCGGCGTAATCCGCACCGATCAACGCGTAGCAGGTGCCATCGGTAATCCTCAACCATTGCTTTGGGAATGGCCCGTAAGTTACCATTTTGCAGGTTTCGGGAAGGAGTTTTGTTCCGGCTTTAGCTTCCTGTAATGGCCAATCGCCTACAGAAACTACCCCATTAAGTCGTGGGAATCGCTCAAGATAATCGTGAATAAGCCGCACGGAAACAAAGGCATTGTTATCACAATTCATCTCTTTCAATACAGTCACGCTGGGGATCTGCCTGATACGCTCCTTGAATCCGACATATCGATCAGCAGTTCTTCTTACTGTCTGGTTACCATGAATCAAGGCTATTGTGCCCTTATCATTGACTGCTTTAGCGATGGAGTCCGCCATAAGCCTGCCCACCGCGATTTCGTCCAAGCTTACGGACATATAGGGAGTTTCTGTTTCCAGGCGATTTACCATCGTAACCACCGGGACTCCGTCTATTCTCAGCTCATCGAGAAAACGGTTCATAGCAGGGGTGTCGGCTGGTTGAATGCATAAGCCACGCAACCTGGGGGATTTAAGCGATTCAAGAATGCGAATCTGCTCATTTGCGGAACACGTTTTTGGGGCAGCGGTTTTCAATTCAAAACTGGGAATCGAACCGTGGTAACGCTGCGCGGTAGCTCGGATGATTTTCCATAAAGGATCGTCCTCGCAGGCACCTACAACTGCTATGTAACCGTCTATATCTTTCGGACGGTGAGTAGCCGCCTCCATGGGAGTAGTGGAAGGTTGAAAATCATCACAACCGATATTGAGAGCCAAAAACAGGCTCACTATTGAAAGGAAAACGGAATTCAACTGTATATTGGATCCTGATTTTTGGCGGAATTTTAACAATTGCGGCATTTTGACGCCTTTCGCATTTCTTTCCAGGGAGTCGATACGGTGATACTGATCTACCTTCGACCAATTCACGTAAATATCTTTCGTCTTGACTGAACAATCTGCACGTATTCTTCAAGTATTAGTGCAAGTGAGGGGAGTCATGGACTTGAAAAGGTACGCAACCCATGAGATACTTGTCGCTCTGGTTCTTTGACATCCACAAGCCGCTCGCAGCGGTACCTGCTTTGGGGACTGATGATTGATGGGAGAAATTCTCGACTCGCTTCGTAAGCTGCAAAAGATTGAACGTGATTTAGGAAGATTCCGTGCCAAGGAAAACTCCTTCCGCCGAAAGGCGAATAAAAATAAACGCGAGATCGACAAGATCGAAGCGGAGTACAAGGAACACCTCGCCGATCTAACCAGATGTCAAATGGAGATTGACAACGCCGACCTGGATATCAAAGCGCGCGAAGAGTCGATGAACAAGCATCGCTTGGCGCTTAACGGCGCAAAGACCAACAAAGAATACGCCGCAATTCTAACTGCACTTAATACGGAAAAAGCAGACACAGCCAAATGTGAAAGCCGGGTTTTGGAGCTCATGGCTAAGAAAGAAGATTTGCAGTCCCAATCCAAAACCTATGACAGCGAGCGCAAAATCTGCGAAGAACGTGTTCAGAAAGCTCTTAAACAGCTGGAAGAATACGTTTCGAAAACCAAAGCTGATTGTGAAAAACTGGAAGCCAAGCGCCGTGAAGTGGCCGAAACCGTTCCCCCGTCAGCTCTGCAGACATTCGAAAAAGTTGCGGATAAAAATGACGGTGAGGCGATGGCCGAGGTTATTCGGCTCAACAGTCGGTCTGATGATTACATCTGCGATGGGTGCAACATGTCGATTCCCCTGGAGCACATAAACCGCCTGCGGAGCAGCGACGATATTCTGATCTGCGCAACCTGCGGTCGTATCCTTTATTTGCAGCCGGAATAACCGCTAACCTGACCATTTATCGTTTTCTGTTCCCTGGGGAAGCGATATTTTTATCAGTCATCCGGAATTACCAGCGTATTAATGGCTTTTTCCAGACCCCTTAACGGTCGGGCTGTTGCCTGCGGTTTTTGTGGAGTACCAGTAACGGCAACTTCGATAAGTTCTCGCGCGGCACCTTCAAGTAATTCCGTCATAATCGGCAATTTAGCCCATCGATGAGGACTGACGGTAACCAGCTTTATGTCCAATTCCTGGGTCGACATGGCCATTGTCCCGGACCCGATCATTGCCAGCGCTTTACCTTTTAGAAGCAGATCATGCAGTTGTAACACGTCGCCCACAATGAAAAAGTCCGCACTGACTTCCTGAAATACCGATTCTTCCGGCACCGAAAGATTGATAACGTGGAGTACGGTTAAAAGAAGTGGCAGTCGATAGAGTTGAGCGTTTTTTCAAGACTATTCTTCCCCCGCCTCGCTGGCTGGAGATGTTATTGGAGTTTCCTGTTACGAAGAATCGTCCATCGACATATCCATCCATTTCCACAGGAGGCAGCTCGAATTCGGGCGCCCGCTTATCGTTAACATAGCCCTCCAGACCCATCCGTTGAACCACGCCTTTCAAATCATAATGCGTTCCATACCCGGATGGTTCCAGCTCGAGTGAGCCGACTACTTTGCCTCCATATATGGACGCGGACAAATCGGCAAACGTCCAGCGATTGCTACTGCCGTCCCTCAAACAGTTGCCGCGAACGTCTTCAAGAGTCCAATCGTTTATTCGGCAATTCCCCAGTTGTATATTTCCGGAAAGAGGCACATCACGCAACGGGCCTGTCACACTTCCGGATAAATCCAAAATACCATTGACTTCCCGGAACTTTGGCCCCAGATCGAACTGGCAATTGAACATGTCGATTTTACCCGCTACGTTCCAATCAGGCTGTGGCGAATCGGCGGATTTGGAATATTCAATAACACCGTCGCGCACATCGAACACACCCGCCGGGTGTATTTTGTTCCACCACCGGCGTAATCTCCAGGGGACCGCATCTCGCAGCTTTTCATTGAATTGCAGTCCGGTCAGGTCGAAGTTCAAGCTGATGTCATCGCCTGAAGAATCGTGACGTACATATCCGTTTGCCACCAATACGGCCCCACCACTTCGACCGCATATTTCCTTCAATTCGACGGTTTCGTTTTTGACTATAACCTCCCCGCCCATAATCTCCACGGGATAGGGAAATTCTGCATGGTTAACAGTTGCCCCTGCCGGAGACAGCCTGGTTGTATGGCAGTGCTCGGTGCTGCCATTTACTATTTCTGTGGTCAAATGGGTTTGGACATCAAACGGACCGGTAATTCTCCATGGCGCAATTGCCTCTCGAACAACGGGGGGTAGCGCCTTTCGCCGTTCGCTGGTCAATTCGACCTGATCGGCCTGGATGGTTAAATCGCGAAAAGGCTCTTCTGTTCCTTCGCGAACGAAACCGTTGACCATGACCGTTCCCGTCCCAACGCTTCCTTTGACCTGGAAAATTTCTATTCGTTCGGGCTGGATGAAAACATCGCCGGTAATAGATGAAACCTCAATCGGCCAATCCTTGTGGCAGACTGATACCGAGTCCAGTTGTGCGGCAATATCATATATTATTTTCCCCAGGTTTTTGTCGTAGGATAATCTGGCGACCAGGTCATAGCGTCCCTGCGGGGAAAAGGCTTTAAGCCTTTCACGGGCACTGCCGGAGAGTGCTAGAAACAGATCGTTTTCGAAATAAACTCCCTTGGCGTCAACTGTGAGATCCAGGTCATCCAGTAGGCCGGTTGTCGTACTGGCCCCACCGGAAATCCCCACTTCTCCGCCTCCGGCGAATCCATTCAGTCGGCAGACGTCAAAGTAACCCGGGCCTATCGAAACGTGCCCGGTCAGACCTGAAATCCTATAAGGGAAACCTTTAAAGGTTGCCTCCGCCCCTTGCAGATCCGCGTCCACGAACACCGTCCACTTGGACGAATTTTGATCCTTGCTTTCGGGCCTGGTCATGTAAATGTGCATGTCGGTAAAACCGGCAGGCGAAAACGTGTCCCATGTGTTCCGTTGCTTTTCCTTTAATGCTTCGCAAAGATTATCGTCGAGCGGGATTTGGGAACCGGCAATGATCAGTTCAGCGGCGTCGGTTTTCCTGATACCTTCCAAATATCCATTGACAAACAGTTCGCCGGAACCATGCCTGCCGGTGAGATTCAAAGTACAACTTCCATTCTCGATGATTTCCACCGTACCGTTTACGTTGGTGACGCGATATGGAAAATGCATATTCGATACATCAGCCCCAAGCGGTTCCACGATTGCGTGCAGCAGTTGAATTTTTTCCGCGGCTCCCTCGGCTTTCTTCAGTACAACTCGTGCGTTCACGGTTCCGTGTGGATCGAAATTCCGATAGAATTTCTCTAAACGCAACCAATTGTTTACGAAGCGGGCTTCAGCAGGCGCTATATCCGGATCATTTTTTGGTAAAGCCAGTTGCTCTACTGAAAGGTCAAGATCGAAACCGACTTCATTAAGAGGTACTCCCCGACCTACGTTGCCGAATAATTTCGCTTGAGCACTGCACTTGCTATCGTTGAACAAACCGGAAACACTGGCTTTAGCCCCTGACGCGTCGACGATGACATTACCTGTTACCTGTTCCAGATGCACAAACCTCCCGGAGGGAGGAAGTGATTGTTCTTCGTTATTAACGGGAACGGACAAGCCTGCGTTTTCGAATTCGACAGCTATCTGCAATTGATCTTCCGCATACTCTCCAAAGTGGATCTTGTAATTCACAAGTCTCAATCTGCCTGTCAAACCCAGGATTTCGATCCATCGCTGTGTTCCAGGAGCGGCCGCTTCCACCGCCATAAGCGCCGATTCAATGGAAAGCCAGGGCGTACCACCGCTTTTATCGATCATCAGACGCCGGACAAAGTCGATTTCAACCAGGCCTGAACTGCGACGATCTGTAATGCCGGACCATTCCAGGTCATATGCGGGCCAACCGGCCGGTGCCGGCCTGCCATGAAGATTAACCTGAATGTCTTCTATATGATTATCCCTATAATCCTGATGACGATAAACCTGTACTTGAGATTCTCGCAATCGAATTATTGGCAGAGGGGGAAACTCCTTCGTTGTGGATTCGGCACT
Source organism: Phycisphaerae bacterium (assembly GCA_963667855.2). GTDB lineage: Bacteria > Planctomycetota > Phycisphaerae > UBA1845 > UBA1845. Next base: position 12,468 of record CAXXKI010000022.1, read on the forward strand.
CAACCTGAGTATATGCTGAAAATTGAACTTGGAATCCTCATCTTCCAAAACCGCTCGGCAAACAGGCTTCGTCGCAATAATCTCTTCAATATGCAATTGCCCTAACAACAACCGGGTCGGATCGTGACGGAGCAATACCTCGTCACATTTCAATAAAGAATGTTCTCCAGATCCGATATCCGCAACGGAGACGCCGGAAAGCTGAATGCCTTCAAAAAAACGGAAACTGGCCGAGGATACTGATACCCTGGTTGTGAAGAAACGTTGCAGGTATGATTCGGTATATCGCTTGAGGCGCGCCTCGTCGGTAAGCAGGTAGTAACCGACGATAACCATGATGAGCATACTTAGTATGATGAAGGTGATCCAGCGTCGAAAACGATGGGGCTTCCTTCGCCGACCATGCAGCATCCGCCGCGAGGCGCCGCGGGACACGTCGCCGGATTCAGATGGTTTTCGCTTCCTGCTCACAGAACAGAGTCATCCCTGGCATTACGAAAATAACGATTAAAAAGCCAATACGTACCCAGGACGGCCAGCACCGCCAGTGTCGGCAAAGCCCCAAGCCGGTATCGAACACTCCCCACAAAAATGCTGTGCAGGCAACAAATACATATCACCGGAATTAAAAGGGCGATCCACGTTGTGTATTTTCTACGGATTGACCACAAGCCGATTGTCGCCATGATGTATAGGGGAATATACCAGACAAGGAACACCGCCCTTACAAACCGCGACTGGTATTCCGCCGCGTGCAGAACGGGACTCCAGGTCCTGGCCAGTTTCGTTACGGCCAGTTGGGCAATTCGCCAGGGATCGTCGGCTATTGCCTGGTATGAAGCCTGCCGGAAATATTCATTCCACTTTGATTCCGAAAGCTCCTCAACTTCCGGTGAGTTTTTAACTTCCGCAAGATCGCTGGCTCCCGTTGCGCCCGGTCTGACACCGTCATAAAGAGAAATCCCGCCTCTGGAAGTTAGCCAGCACCACTGCCCCATAACCTTGCTGTTGCGATATGCCCAGGGAAGCAGCGACAGGAAAACGATCAACACGACCATCGCCGTGCCGCCCACCGCCCGGCGATCGCGTCGAACAAGAAGAACAAGCAATACCAGAGCCGCTATAAACAATATTGAAGATTCCCTGATATGCACGCACAAAGCGGCCACCGCACCTGCGGATAACCACCTGGGCAGACTATCTCCTTCGAGTTTCAACAGCGGCCAGACAACCAGCCACAATAAAGCTATACAGGTTACGAAAGGAGTCTCGGTTAGTAGAAGCGAGGAACTGCCGACCAATGTGGGATCAGCGGCCACAATCAAGGCGGCTACAACAGGCCATCTGCATATTCGTGAGGCCAGAAAATACACTGCCACCGCAGCTAACCCGCCAATTACCCATTGGGCAAACCGGGCAACGGCCAACCCGTTATCCATACCGGTGAAAAAACGACAAAAACCACGGATAAAGCGGCATGCGTTCCGCCCGGTGACCAAACTCACCGACGAACCCGCCACCGTTGTGGTATGAGGTGGCGATAGACCAATACCAGAATTCATCTTCGTATTGCAGGGAATCCGCGGAGTCAGGCGTATGGCAAAAAAACAGTCCGAACCCTGCGCGTAAACCCAGTGCCACCAGAAATATTGCTACCGCGATTAACCACCTGGATTCCCTGGATTTCAATTGACCGGGTCGCGATTCAATCATTCAATAATTGTACACGAACTCGAAGAACATCGCGCGATATCCTGCTCAGTTTAATCCGCTCATCGATACGATAGCCGATGACCCATACCGGTCCCAATTGATCGCAGAGCAGGGCGATTTTATCGCGTTCGACCGGGGGGACCTTTAAATCACTGAGGAAATCGGAGATCTTTTTCGTGCCGGGTGCCCCTAGAGGCCAGAATCGATCTCCCGGCCTACGATTGCGAACAACTAACGGCAAATGCACGTTGTCAACGTCCATCCATTCTTCAAATGGATCGCGATTGTTCAAACGCTTCGCTCGATCCTCGTCGGTCAGGCGGACCGTATCGCACTGGATTTCCATTCGCCTGATGGGAAGAACCGTTTTCCCAGGTACGTGAACAGCAATCTGGGAAGCTATAGTTTCTCGAGCCTGCTCTGTGGGCATGGAGAGAATGAGGCGGTTGTAGACCAGTTGAGCGGTCATGCCGCCGGGCAAAGCTACTCTTCTCCTGGAAACCTGGTCAGCTATGAGATCGGTTACACTCTTTAAATGTCCGAAACTCAAATCCTGCTCACCAATATCAAATGAAATAATCGCTTCTCGAATGAGCTCGGTCTGGACAATCCTTCCTTTACGCAACAAACCGGCCGCGTTAAGAACCAGTTCCTGATCGGTTCGACTGATTACCAGGGTTTCATAAGTTTTGTGAACCGTTTCCCTGATATATTCTGTTGCCCATCTCGCCTGTTCGGACAAACGCAATAGAGCATCTCGAACCTGTGGATTAATGTCTGCTTCCACGGCTGGGATAATACTGTTGCGAATTATATTCCGCGTAGCGTCCAGCCCGGCGTTGGTGGAATCCTCCCGGTATTCAACGTCTATTTCATCCAGGAATCGGACAATATCATCCCTGGTAAAATCAAGCAGCGGACGTGTCAAGAATATGTCACTGAATCGCCTGATCGATCTTGACGGGGTAATGCCACCAACTCCGCGCAGCCCCGTACCTCTCAATATGCGGTGTAAAACCGTTTCTGCATTGTCGTCCGCATGATGTGCCACTGCCACATAGTTGGCATGATTGGCCACGCAAACCTTTTCAATGAAATTATACCGCTCCCGCCGGGCGACCTCCTCCACCGAGCCCTTTTCCTGCAGACAAATAGCGGGGATATCACAAGTTTCAAGGGTATAGGGTATGCTCAATGATTCGGCCATCGAACGTACGTATTCGGAGTCACCGTCCGATTCCTCTTTACGCAAACAGTGATTTAAATGAGCGATGTGCAGTTTAAGCTTATAACCCAGTTCACTGTTCAGACGCACCATGGCCTGAATAAGAGCAACTGAATCCGCTCCACCCGATACGCCGACCACGACTTTGGCGCCATGGGGAAAAAGTGCGTGCTTATCGATATATTCCGATAATCGCCTGACAAATGATGAGCTGGTCATGAATACCACCCTATCCGATACGTATTCCCGTAATCGAGCTGACAGCCCGATCAGTGTACCGGCGCACCGCCCGGCATCATCATATCGGCCACCTCGCTGATCAACTCCGAAATAGTTGGGTGAGGGTGAATGGTATTGGCTATATCAGCCGCGGTAGCCCCCATTTCAATAGCCAGGCAGCTTTCGGAGATCATCTCTCCGGCATGTAAACCGACGATTCCCACGCCCAGAACACGTCCGGTACCGGGTTCGCAGATGACCTTGGTCAGTCCATCGGTCCGTCCCACAGCTGCCGCCCGGCCTGAAGCTACCCATTGCATCTTCTGTACATTGACCGGTATTCCTGCTGCTGCGGCTTCAGTTTCGGTGAGTCCAGCCCAGGCAACTTCAGGATCGGTAAAGACGACGGCCGGTATGCACGCAGGCTTGAATTCCACCTTTTTCACCGCGAGAACCTGAGCGACGACCTTCCCTTCGCCCATGGCTTTGTGAGCCAACATGGGATTACCGACAATATCTCCTATCGCGTATACGTTGGGGACATTTGTCATCATGCACGAATCGACCTTGATGAATCCCTTGTCATTAACTTCCGCACCGATTGCTTCCAGATTCAACTGATCGGAGTTCGGACGACGACCAACGGCCACCATTACCTGATCGAACACGGTTCGCTTGGGAATTTTATTACCTTCAAAGCTGACCTCCACTCCACCATCAACTTCCTTCATTCCCGTAACGCAGGTTTCCACGCAGATTTGGGAAAACATCTTATCCAATCGTTTGGTGAGCGGTTTAGCCAGATCGTCATCACAACCGGGAATGAGCGAATCGAGCATTTCCACAACGGTAACCTCGCTGCCCAAACCGGCGGTGACACTACCAAGTTCGAGACCTATGTACCCGCCACCTATTACCAGAACGCTTTCCGGAATTCTTTCCAGCTTCAATGCACCGGTGGAATCGACCACTCTTGGGCTGTCGATCTGGATACCTTTAAGCTTAACGGGGCGCGAACCCGCGGCGATGATTACCCGTTTGAATTTTATTTTCTCAATTTCACCGCCTGTTACGGTAACATGGTGAGAATCGGCAAAAGTGGCCGTACCGCAGATCACGTCGACTTTGAGACGTTTGGCCATTGCCGCCAGGCCCCGATTGAGTTTGGTGATAACCTTATCCTTCCAGGCGTTTACCTGGTCAAGATGAATGGTTGGTTTTTCAAACTCGATCCCCATGCTCCTGGCGTGGGTACTCATTTCGATCATTTCCGCCATTGCTAAAAGGGTTTTTGAAGGTATGCATCCTCGATTGAGACACACACCACCAAGAACGCTGTCAGAATCAACGATGGTGGTATGGATACCATAACCCGCGGCTTTGAATGCGGCAGTGTAACCACCGGGTCCGCCACCAATAACCAACAGATCCGTTTCATGAATTCTGCAACTTTCAGCCATAACAACTCACCTCGTAGAATCCGCGTTGCGGACCTTTACCAAGGAATCGAAACTCACGTAGCCAGTTAAGACATTCAATTTTAGATATTTTCCGCGATAACGTCTAATCGCTTTAAATCCTCGGCGTTTAGTAGGATTCTATGGGGGTTGTTTGCGTACGGACGGCCTCAATTCCGAATCTTATGCGATATGGATGACTTCGTTCCCGTTTAGATTCTTCGGGAAACAGGTTGGATGCAATAAAAAGATCGCGGTTAAGGTTCTTCTGTTCTCGGCTTTTAACCTGGATATGTCACTTTGATATTTCCCTAATAAGGCTGGTGGCGTAGGAGCCGGAGGGGAGGGAGAAGGTGAGTTTCAGGTACGGTTTGTCTTCTTCGGTACCTTCTGTTGCTGACAGGTCTGTCACGGGTACGCGAAGCGGTCTTCGGGCACCGTCGAGTTTGATGCCGTCGGGGGTTTTCTTAAGGTCGACAGTAACGCCTGAATTTTCCAGGAGTTGTTGTTCTCTCAATCCGGGTTTCCCTTCCGGTTTTTTCATTTTCGCGCCGAACATGGGTCCTGTGGGGGAGATTTCAAACGAATCGCAGCGGGGTTGTTCGGCGGTTGCGTCTTCGACTGAGAAACAGGCGCCATTGCGGTGAATCCAGGCGACGTCTCCGGTTTCCAGTTTTGCCAGTTGGGTGATTCGGTCAGCGACGACGCGGTTGAACATTTCGCTTTGCCATGCGGAGGCATAGAGGCGGCGGATTTTCTGGTCTATTGTTTTCCAGACTCTTTCGTTCGGTCCGCCTGCTTTTACTACGGTTTTACATAGTCGAAGTTCATCGCGGCATTGCGGAGGCCAGCATCCGGTGGCGGTTTCGTAATCGTTATTATCGTAAGCCATCCGGGCCTGGCGGATTTGGTCGCTGTCAGTTGGCAGGGGCTTGCCCAGGATGCAGGCGATAGCTTCGGTGTAGTCGGATTTCATGATAGCCGCGGCGATGGTTGCGTTGTTTCCGCGCATGCCGAACCGTTGTGGTCCGTAATAGTTGGGCATTCCCTGGGATTTCAGTATCTCGATGATTGGCTGAGCGGTTTGCAGCGGCGATTCGATGCAATCGCGGATGGTGATTTCAAAGCGGTTACCGGCCTGATGCCCGAGCTTCAGCTTATTGGTGTGAAGTCTGGTCCAGACGATCGTTATTTTCGGGAGATCCAGTTGAGCGACGGTTTGCGGATCAACGTGTTCGATACTGAGTACCTGTCGGGTTATTCCGCGAGCGTCTTTCAAACCCGCATAGCCGATATCCCGTGTTTTTTTACCTAATGCCCTGGCGATTCTCCTGATAGATTCCAGGGTGGTAAGCCCGGTTTTTTCGATCTGGAAGAAAACATGAGTACCTTCTCCGCAAGGCTCGTATCGAGGGATCTCTTCCACGATGAAATCGGCTTCGCTGGATTTGATTATCCCTCCGATTCCGGGCAGGTTGCTTGTCAGGTAAGGTAGTTGAGATAGCGGTGATGGAGGGAGTTCGTTCATTTCGGCCTTTCGCTGCAGGTTTCCAGTTGATTTGAGTTTACGTCTTCCGGTGAATGGTGCAAGAAAGCGATTTGAGGAGGATCTGCGCTGGTGTTTTCCGGTTGAGGCGGAAAATTGTCGGGGTTTG
>CAXXKI010000023.1:0-12967 GCA_963667855.2 Phycisphaerae bacterium
TCAGCAGAAGCCTGTTGAGAGTCACCACGTGCGACACGTCTTCCAGTTTTTTCAATCGATCGAAATCCTCATCCGTTTCGATATCCCGAACCGTCACCAGACTGAATGATCCGCAATCGTGCGCCTTTATCGTATACGAACTGTAACGAGGCTCCTGAATTCGGGCGACCGCCAACCGTGCCGGAAATGATGCTGTCGCCTTCCGCGCCAATATGGCGTCGATCTCCTCGTCAGAGAATAGAGAAAAGTCAGCCCCACCGCTCGGTGTTCGGTATTTGCAAACAGCACAACCACTGCAATGAATCATTAATACCACCAAAGATACCACAGAAAACCCAAAAACCGAACTTCGCGTCATGACACACCTCGCTTTGAATTGGCACCGAAACAAGAATCAACAACTGGCCAGATTTTATACCATCAGCATTAAACCGAAACAAATAAAAAAACACTATCTGGAAAATACAAGTTTGGAGTTTTGGCCATCGATATTCGACTGTAGCTTAAGTCCACCGCAAGGTGGACGACATAAGGTAGCCGCTGGTGAAGCAGCCGAAGGCAGGCGTAACCAGCGGATAAGAAAATCGCCCCTACACCCAAAAAGTCCGCCCGCCAAAGGCGGGCGACCGATATAGATCTTTGAAAAACACTCCCAATTAAAACAGGCGGCACCAGATATCTCCACCCGGCACCGCCTCATTAGTTAAACCACTATTTAAAGCCTATTACGATTAATGAACGCCCAGCATCCCCTTCTCGCTAAGACCGGATATTATCCGATCGATCCTCGGCAACCCCGATAGCTTACCGCGAATCCGAAAATTCGTTTCCGACTCGTCAAAGCATACGGTTAACATGGTTTTTTCCGCAGCATCGGCGACAATACCTGAAATCATCGCATCCTCGGCCGAACCCTGGCTGCCGGCCACCATCGCCAGCCGGCCGAGATGCCCGATTAACGCTACACTCGTCCTCTCCCCAAGCCGACTGAAAGCCTCGCCCATAGACTTGTCTGAAAGTATATTGGGATTACCATTTATAGTAGCCAGAGCCTCGCTGATCACTCGAGGAGTCAAACCGACCAGGATAGTATGGTCCGTCCTCGCCAGGTAGACCTTCTGTCCCGGCTGTATTGGGAAAGTCTGAACATCCAGACCTGCAATTTTTGCCGTTTCCGGCTCCATATCCGGCTGACCAATCGCTTTCGCAGGCAACGATAGCAAATACTGCCAGAGCGCTTCTGATTTATCCGGATCTCCAACCGACATAACCAGCCCCGCATCAACAGCGGGCCCGCCACCTTTCTTCTCCCCATCCTTTGCCGCCGGGGTCATGGCGAAAACCGCTACCTCCCGAATATTAGCGAATATCTCCCTGCCGATATCCATCCCCGTAACCGCCTGTACAGTTTGCGCCTTGGTAATTACATCCTGCGCTCCAGCTTCCGTAGACTCAGGGTTAACCCCCAGAGCCAGAACCGCGGCCGAACTTGCCGGTACCATCTTCAAAACCCGGCCACTCATCGGTGGCGTACGCAGAAGATTGTACGCCATGTTCGTTTGACCAGGCTTCATATCCAGCACGAATTCGCCCTGCAAACCGTCTGCCGAAGTCCCCAAAGCCAGCGAGATAGAATTCATATGCGCCAGATCCAGAAACGCCTGGGCGGCCATCAAATCCTGCATCCCGTTCGGCTCCTGCTGGGCAACCCGATAGGCTATTTTCAACGCATTCTGCGCATCAACAAAAGCGTAAAGCATCGCCGACTTGCTATCAGCGGTATTCGTTTTGAAAACCTCGTTCTCCGCCAGCGAGTTCTTATCCTTGTTCTGTAGGCGATTGATCACACCTTTCACCAGCCCCCGATCACTGCCGGCCACCACCAGTCGTGAAGTAAACGCGATTACCGCCTGGAATTCATCGTCCTTGATCCGGATTACTGGAAAACCATTTATTGGCTCATCCGCCGCAATAAACTGGGCACAAGTCTCTATCAAACCGCGCAGATTGCTGACATCACCCGGATGAAGAACGATCACTCCCGACGGCTCCTCCGTCTCCGGATTGATATCCGTAACCGCAACCGCCAGGCTTTTGAACTGCTTAACCTGACTGAGCAATGCCGAACTTACCACTAGCTTTCGCGGCAAAACCAACCCAGCCTCACCGGGGTACCGGCATTGCTTTTCCACCAATACCTTCAAGTGGATTCCCCACGGTAGCCACCATCTCTATCAATTGCTCGAGATGCCTGCCCGGCTCGTTTAATTCCAGATACCCGACCCACATTCGGCGGCATTAAACTGGCCGGGTTCTCCGCCCGCAGATCCTCAACACAACACGCCAGCCGACTTTTAGCCTCCGCTAAGACATCCGCAGGAGTTTTCCCATCAACAATGACTTTTTCATACAGCCTGACCGCACCGGCCAGATCGCCTTCGTGGACCTCCTGATAATACGCGTCCTTGAAAACCTCCTGCGGCTTGGGACCGGCCCAGCTCATCGCCGACGACACCAACAGCACGCTCAATACCCCAAGTGACTTACGCAACGAGATGATCCACATGATATGACTCCTGATTTACAAAACACGATGACCCGGCTAACCAGCAACCGCCAACCCGAGCCGCCTGATACGTCTCCCTGCAGGTATTCGCCGATCAAACCTGAATATTGCACGAGACTAATAAAAAAAACGCCCCCACCTTTCGCCAGACACCGGCAAAAACTAATCATCCGTAACCTGTTGCAAACACAGCAGTTGGATCAAACAGAAAAACCATCTACAATTGTAAGTAGGCTTGTCGCCTGCTTTATGTTCAGTTTGTAATTACGACCACGGAGCAATACCTGATGAAGACCATCATCGAGCCTTTTAGAATCAAAGTCGTCGAGCCCCCTGAAAATGACCACTCCCCAGGAAAGGGAAAACGCTTTGCAACGCGCGGGCTTGAACGTCTTTCTCATACCGGCCGAAGATGTCCTCATCGACCTGCTCACCGACAGCGGCACCGGAGCAATGAGCAGTGAACAATGGGCGGGTATCATGCGCGGCGATGAATCCTACGCCGGAGCACGCAGCTACTACCGCTTCGAATCCAGACTGCAGCAGATTACCGGATTCGAACATATCATCCCCACCCACCAGGGCAGAGCCAGCGAACGCATCCTCTTCGAACTCGTCGGCGGACCGGATAAAGTTATTCCCAATAACTGCCATTTCGATACCACCCGGGCAAACGTCGAACACAGTGGGGCCCAAGCCGTCGACCTCGTCGTTGACGAAGGGAAAGATCCCACGAACCGATCCCCCTTCAAAGGAAAATATGAATATCAATAAACTCGAAACCCTCTTCAAAGAGGTGGGCCCCGAACGTATCCCCATCGTAATGCTCACCATCACCAATAACAGCGGCGGGCGGACAAACCGGTAAGCCTGGAGAACATGCGGGCGGTAAAAGCTGTTTGTGAAAAGTACAATACGCCCTTCTTCCTCGATGCCTGCCGCTTTTGCGGAAAAACGCCCTACTTCATAAAAACCAGGGAGAAGGGCCAGGAAAACCGCTCCATCGAGGATATCGTCCGCGACTGCTTCGAACTCGCCGATGGCGCAACCATCAGCGCCAAGAAAGACGGTATGGTCAATATCGGCGGCGTACTCCTGCTCCGCAACGAGGAACTCTACCAGAACGCCCGAAACCTGCTTATCCTTACTGAAGGTTTCCCCACATACGGCGGACTTGCAGGCCGCGACCCTGGAAGCGATGGCCCAGGGCTTTGAAGAGGTTCTCCATGAAGATTACCTTCACTACCGCATAAGCTCCACCGCCTACCTCGGCAATCGCCTGCTCGCCGCCGGCATCCAGATAGTTGAACCAGCAGGAGGCCACGCGGTTTATATCGATGCCGCCGCCTTCTGCCCCCACATTCCCAAGGAACAGTTCCCCGGACAGGCACTGGTCTGTGCCCTCTACCGCCACGCCGGCATCCGCTCCGTGGAAATCGGCAGCGTAATGTTCGCTGAAGCCGCCCCAAATGGAACTGGTGAGACTGGCCATCCCCAGAAGGGTATATACCCAATCGCAAATCGACTACGTAATAGAAGCAATAATAGAAGTCCACCAGAAACGCGACCAACTGAAAGGCCTGAAAATAACAGAGGAACCACCAGCCCTGCGCCACTTCACCGCCAGGTTTGCAGAGTTGTAGGCTGGACCTTGCTCAATGATGTAAACCATTACTATCGAAGTAGTTACAGCGATGTAGCCCACTGAAATGAGGTCTACTTACCAATCGAACGTCGTCGGTGACGTCAAAAAGCCATCAATTAGGTTCACGATGAAAGCCCACAATATAGTGTATCATGGCACATTTAGTGCCTATATGTAGGCGTATAAGTTTCTGTAATCAAGCGACTGTCAATAAGCCGTCAATAAGACGACAAATGGGACGCACTCACTCGGTGCCCAGACAATTAGGCCCAGTAAGGTATTATACCGTGAGAATGTTTTAGACTTGCTGGTTGCATCGTATCGTTTGATCAACCCTGCTTCCATTGTATCACGGATAACACGAGAAACTTGTGATCGATTTCTCTCTTCTATACGAAAACGTTCCCGTAAAGTGGCATTAGTTAATTGACTTCGCCGTACATGCTGTAAGCAGGCATGCAGGTAGCAAGCACGAATTTTATCGGCCTTGTCCATCTCGCTGAATGTTTTGTGAGAAAAGAGAACTGCTCTCGTGTGTTGTTCATATGTCTCGAACAATGGCGCGGGTAGCTGATAGTATTCGGTTTGCGATACAACCTTGTCAACTCCGCTACCCCGTTCCTCGCATATACCCACCCGGCGCAGAAACGAGGCGAGCGATTCGTTTCGAGACTGAGGTGGTGTATCCAAAAAGCGATTGGTATCTACCAATGGTTTTCCAGGATTAGAGATTTCCAGGCGATTTGAAAATATCTCAACCATAGGCCCGGTTCCCGTCATCGTAAAATCCTGATGAATAATAGCATTGGCAACTAACTCGCGAATAGCCAGTTCCGGATACATTGGTACAGTTTTCCGAAGTGCTTCTCCAATAACTTCGTTTTCTGGCAACATTGCTTTAAGAAAACTAATCAGTCCCTCAAAACCCGTAGCATATCCTTTGCTCCCTTCTTGTTCACGTTTGGTTTCCAGACGCTGGTCATCTCTATACTCAATAACACGTAAGGATTTTCGTCTCAGATGAAGGAATTGCTTCAGGTCATCAGCAAATAGTATCGCACCAAGGTTCAGTATATTCCATTGACCGGCTTCACTGGCTTCTATCATGTGATCATCGCAAAGTCGGGATAATATTTTTTCTCTTGTCTCGGGCAAAGGTATATCAAGTAATTTGAAGTATGCGGGATAGTCCAACATCGCCAGTACATCCCCACCACTTAATCTTTCGGCAGCAACTTGCTGTTCAAATGGAGTTACATCGAAGATTCGCCAAAGTTCACGCTCTTTTTCCGGAAAGTCTTTAAGTTTTTTCTTATATGATCCCACTCTAATATACTCGACTCCCTGAAACTGTACGGGTTGATGAGCAGCACGCGGGATTTCGATCATGGAAATATCATGCGGGCCGCCTTGGAATTCGATAAAACGAAAGTGTATTCGTGGACTCAGGAGACGAACAAGATGACTCTCTATTTCTTCGTTTCCCTTCTTTGCCTTGCTAGGAAAAAAGGTTGTCCCAACAATATCGTGAGATCCATCTTCTACGCCCCAAACCAGATAAGCATTTGCTTTTCCCAGCAGGGCTGCCGAATTGGATAATGCTGAGATGTACTCACCAATTTCGTCGGGATTCGCATTATTACACTTGAACTCCACCCATTCGGTTTCATTGGGAAGACCGCAAAGTTCGTGCAATAAACTGATTAGATACTCCGGATTGTCCACTCGTACCACTACTATTCCTCCAAGTAAACCTGGAACGTTTTCGCGCAGCGATTATACGATGCAAAGATAGTAACCTGAAGCTCGATTTTAAGAAACTGCGAAGGTCCGTCTATTTAGAAGTTCCCCTCAACTCAATTGCTCCCGAATAGTAGGATCCTTTATCTTGTCATCCCGGGCAAACAGCAGAACCTTGGAAAGCACCTCGGCCGTTTTCGGATCGTCGTCGGCAAACGGCAAAAACAGCCTTCCTCTATGTTGAGCGTGAACCGGTACAACACAAAGCATTCCACCCGGCTGGCGATGCACAACACCACTGCCCAGATGCACTGTATAATCCCCCAACTGCCCGTCTATAAACGCGTGAGAGTTCTTCACCCGAACATTTTTCATCTTCAACAACTCGCAGGTCTCAGTAACCAGCGCCGCCCTGATCTCCTTGGTCGAAGCACTTGCTTCAGGATCGACACCGCCGCGATGAGCCACACTCACCACCAGGTCCACGTCCCGCATCACTTCACTGAACACTCTCGGCGGTATCTTTTCCAACGGAACAGGTTTATAACCATCGCGTGAGGTAAAGGTTACACTCTCCAAGGTAATTCCCTCCACCTCGGCCGGCGTACCGTAACCGCAAAGAGAATCCACCCAGGCAGTCAGATTTTCATCGTGATACGTCTTGTGAGCACCCTCCTCGTAACTGCTCACCCATCCGCGTTTTCCCAACAAAGCCAACGCCTGCTTCGGATGAACCTGGTGCCCGGAATATCGACTGGAGCGGTCTTTTTCCTCTTTTTCGGCCGCGGTCAGTACATACAACTCGCGGAATACCTGCTTGAAAGGCTGTATCCGTTCCCGCTGGAAACACTCCCGCTGCCATAAATGCCAATTCCCACTTTCCAGAAAATCGTGAGCATGAGCTATTCGCACGATATCTTTTTTGCCAAGCGGTATAACCTCACCGGCCGCGTCAACAAGAGCTTTCGCCCCGTCCAAGGAATACCCCATACCATGCCTGCCGCAAAAAACCAACCGCTCAAGCATGGGAGCAAGCACTGCGTGTTTAAACAAATCCTGCAATTCACCGGCCGTAAACTCGTCACCGCGGCACATGGCCTCTTCCAACGACAGCCTCGTTCGCGACGCCTCCCTCTTGAGCTCCGTCTTACGCGAAAGCAACCGGGCGATTTTCTCAACCTTTTTAACCTTGGCCGGTACGGATTTGAGAGTCTTCCCCTTTTTGAGCACCGAAACCTGCGGTAAACCAAGATCGTCAATCGCCAGTGTAACTTCAACCTCACCTTCGGTTACGGTAATAGAACCCTTAGCCAAATCCGCAATAGCTTCAAGTTCCATCGCCCACTGCAAACGCAGCGGGTCGGCGTACCCCGCGTTACGAGCCAGGTTCTGCATACCGATCTCGACCGCCCGTTTCTCGCTGGCCAGCCGCTGAGAACCAAACTTTTTGCTCTCCCTGAGAAAATCCTGCAACACCGTATAACGCGAAAGCAGCTCCGCTTTACCCTTTTTTGCCCCCCTGGAAAGCGGTATAAGCCCCAAAGCACGCACTGTATCTTGATGCCGCTTATCCTTAATCCGCTTGATTACCGCTTTACTATCGATCTCACCCAGCATCGCCTCGGCAAAAAGCTGGGCACGCTTGTGCCCACCACCACCGGAAGCGAACTTGGCCGCGTCGTACACCGCCTTCCAGTGCTCCTTTTTCATCTCCTTGCGAATTGCTTTAAACCAACTGACGTCAACCGCACCATCGAGCAGGTCCCGGCCGGTAAGCGGCGTGCGCCGACTGACCTCGCTGGCCCATTCCTCCTTGATCTCACCCCCTACTTCCCATTGCGTGTCTTTGGTGTGAGCATGAATCCACCAGACAGCATCGGCAAAACCCTTCCACTTCAAAACCGCGGCAATATGATTCACCCACTGAGGAGCAAAGACGGCCGTCTCCACCAGCAACTTCTCCGAAATGCCATAGTCGGACACCTTCTTAACGAAATCCCCGCGACTGTCACTCTCCAAAGGAGTGGTCCGCCTGAGCAGATGACTGAAAACCGCCTTCCGGCTGGTATTACTACCAATGAAACTACGGAAAAACCCGCCTTTACCCACGACCTTCAGAATATTCAGCAGAACATCCGCCCCACCGGCCCAGCGCAATGCCAAAGCGGCCGATGAAACAAGAGTAGGCGTCTCCCCTCGCTGCAGTTCAATCTCCAGTATCCGCCTCCGGCAATCATCAATGACCGTTTTGAGAATAGGCGTTTCCCCTAATACACCTTTCGGTTTCCGCGACGACCCTTCAGAAAGTTCGCTCCAAATACCGTAATACCAGGCATTTTCCTCATCAGCTCTGGAGCCAAGAACCTGGTCATATAAATCCGCTTCCGTAGCACCGCCGACTCTATAAGCGAAAACTAAATCTTCCAAGCGAGGTCGAAACCGTCGGGTACCCGAAAACGGTTCGTCAATCCAGCGTAATAGTCCGTAAAATCGCTTATGATGCTCTGCCTGCCAGGCAGCGGGCCGCAATCCACGATAACTCCTTACTTCATCCGTCCAGCCATTCAGTAAAATATTCTCTCGCCAATCCTTTCTCTTATTACTATGATAATAGTCTATACACTCGCCGTTACTGACAACCTCTTTTTTCCTGTCCGACTCAGAAGCAGTTAGAGTTTTGTTCAATTGTTCTTCAGGTACTTCGAATAGGTAATTCTCAAAGAAATCGAGATAGAATTCCACCGCCCCCGGTATTTCTCTGAATTTCAATTGCCAATCGAGAATAAACGAAATAAGAGACTTGTATTTGATACTTGCCCCATATTCTTTCCCGTTAAGTTCACGATCCAATAGAACATTTGTATGGCCACGTTTTACCAAGCAATACCTTTCGAAATTACGACTAACCACAAGATCCGCACGGATTAATTCAAGGCCATCTTCATCACGACAGCTTTCCGGCCTGTCGCACCACCATTTATCCCATACCTCCCAAAGTGGAGGTTTTTCTACTTTGTCGTCTTCGCATCCGCAGGCTCGAGGAAATTTCCAGTCCGCTTGCCCCAATAGAACCGTCTCCTCCCCCCAATGTGTATTAACGGTAATCTCCGTTTCCCGATATTCATCTATCAGGTCATCGAGCGAACGCACCAGGTTTCGCACGGCATCCGTAATGATCACCGGTTTTTCCACTTTCCTGGGTTTTACCGGAACCGTTCTATCTTGTGGATCGATCAATCCCAAAACATTTTCGAAAGTCAAAACCTCTTTTTCGCTATCCAAAACAACATCAAGCTGGCACTTTTCAAGTTCGGAAATCTTCTTTCGCTTTTTCGCGTACGTTTCAGCTTTCTGTCGGCACTGGCCTACGCACCTGTCACCTTCATACATCAAGCGGAGCAGTTCCAGACCGGCCAGCCTCTGCAAACTCTTACCACTACCAAGCAGGCGATCAACGCTCCCAAGAACCTGCTTATCCTTCTGTTTAAACAGTAATTGAAGCACTCCTCTGCGCAAATCCCCTGCTTTGCGACTAAGTAGGGACTCAATCTTTTCTACCTCATCCCCCTCATAATCGATTTTCTTGAGCACTTTAATAGCGACGGCCCGAACACCACCACTGGTATCCCCAAGTAGCTCAAGTATCGTATCACGAGCAGGCTGATCGAACTTCTTCAAGCTCCCCAGTGCGACAGCCAACTGTTCGCGAGTATAGGGATCCATCAAATGGCGATACTTAATCAGCCTCTGCGGATCTCGTTTACCTATCGTTCTCAAAAACGCTCGACATAACACTTTTACATCAGCATTTATTTCCACCCATGGCCAAACCAAGGGCTCTAATTGTGTTTTTTTTATAGGAAATTTGGGTGCTATGTTTTCCAATCGCTCAAAAACATCGTCCGCTTTATAATAAGCGTCCCAATCAGAAGCGAAGCTTCCTACAGCAACAACAACGACTCGTAAATCGGAATCGTCCAACGCCTCAACCAACAGTTTTTTTGCTGAAGTTATACCCAACCGGGCAACGAGGCTTATGGCAGCAAAACGCTTATCAGTGTTTTTCGATTGCAGAATAATAGAAGCTTCATGGACTGCCTTCTCCGCATCAACCAGCGATATAGCGCGCAATGCCAAATACACACCCTCTGCGTTGTCACTACTTAACGCTCGCTTCTGCATTTTCTCATCAAGCAGCAATCCTTCCACGTGAGAGATAAGATCGTCAGTTACTTTTGTAGATGCAGAATCCCAATTATAACCCAGCCAATGATTGAACGCGTAAACAACCGACGAAAACCGTGAAAGGTTATTTTCACCAACGATTTTCAAAATACGTTTTAAGAACCCGGGATGCCCCGTAATTGCCGACTCGATTATGGATTGACGTAATCCCTCTTCTCTTTGCGCCGCTAAAAACAACTGCTCCATGAATTCCCAGGCATCGGCACGAGAACAACTCATAAATGCCTCGTATGCACCAAGAGGATTTCCCGGAACAGATCCAATACCTTCGATGGAATCACGTAGAATCTGAAAAACCGCATCGGCTTCGTTATCCGAACCGTCCAACACCGCAGCAAAAAATTCAGCTAACAATGTATCGTATGCGAAGTAAGCCAGTCCCTCTCTCCACTTCGCCAGCCAGCAGATATCCCTATCGTATCCACCAATACCCTCTACTAACGAAAATAGCCAGCGCACACGATCCCATAAAGAAGATTGAGGATTATCAGGTATTCTGTAAAAGATGCTATTATAGCCATCTCGAGTCGGCTTATTAATCAACCTTCTCCAAGTCCGCTCAACGTAAATCCCGATTTTCGGAAAAATAACATTGAAAAACTTTTGACGTGTTTTCAGATCTACTGAATCAAGCTCACCTGCCCAAGTCAGTATATTCTGTTTAAGCTCTTTATTACCGATTGCGACATAATTACCGTAAGATATTTTCCGAACCGTACAGATTTCCTGCAATAGCAAACCTGATCCACCAGACAAAGAACTTCCGCGTCTCCTACACTTCTCCCGCCAATCGTTATCCCAAGCCGCCTCCAGTTCCGCCTTGACCTGTTCTTCACTCAGCATCTTTATCCTCCCGCCAGCATCGCCAGGCGAATGAACGCTACACTGCTTCCCGGTTTAACGTAAACTTCGCTGTCCAACTCCTCCTGCTGCTCGCCGTCTACAGTCACCAGGTATAATCCGTCCTCAAAGGCCTGCAACGCAACCGCAACCGAATCCTCCGCGTCCGCCTCCTGGATAAAATCCTTACCGCCCGAATCTATTTTCCCCTTAATCGCCCCTTCGCTTATCTCTTTTTCCGAAAGAACACGGACGAATCGCCGCTCGCTCTGACGCGTATTAAAAGCCTCAACCTCGGCAGCAACTATACGGGTAATCAGATCGCGAAGCGTTACCACCCCGTCACCTTCATCCACTTCCGGAGGTAGAGGCACCGCCCAATCTGCGAAAATCGGCTTGGATCTTCCCACTACACGACACTCAACAGTTACAGTAGACATGGCAGGCCTCCAGCTAGAGCAACAAGGAAAGTTGTATACCCGAATTCTAGCAAACCATAAGACCTTTTCCAACCGCTATTCTAGCCCCCAAAACACCGTTTCTACCACATCGGGGGGCGGGCGTCTCGCCCGCCTTGCCATTTACCAGCATAAACCAAACGCACAACCAACAGAATAAGCCACCATCAACCTTAAACATCCCCCCTCTACATTCTACTTTCAATCCTCAACTCTCTCGGCGAAGCCGCGTCCACTACCCCTGCTCCGCAATCCAGTTCAACTCCACCGCAACCGTCTGCTCGTCAATCTCCACCGTCTTCTCACCAGTAGCCGACAAATGACGACCAACCGCCACCTGGGCATTTTCCAAAACCATACTTACCTGGTCCGCCAGCGTATACGCACCCACGCAATCCACACCACCCACCCGGGCATACTCCCTGCCTCGCAAACTCCTCGCCACAACGTAAACCGTAACCCGCACCTCACTCAAAGCCGAACCGGCCATTGGATAATCCCTGCCCTCAACAACCACCACTGCCGCGGGACAGGCCAAACCCGCTACACTCTTCAATATCTCCTCCCGATCAATCCCCGCCGCTCCCGTCACCGTCGCAAACAGCGGAACCTCTCCCTGCTCCAAACCGGTTATTATAGCTTTAACCCCAACCTCTATATCCGCGAATTCCGACATGATCTTATCCCCCTCTCGAAATCAACCCAACCCCTCCCGGGAAAACACGCCCTCATTACCAGCCACCCTGGCCACCATTCCCGTAACATTGGCTAAAGCCAACGGACTGTCACCCGGCAGATAAACCTCGCCGTCAGCCACCTTCTCCAGCCACTTTATAGCCATCTCGTACCGCTCGACCACGTCTTCCGGAACGCTGCTCCGACGCGAATACAACCGGTATTCAACAATCTGCAAGGTAACCGCACGTAAAACCCCAACCACCTCCGGATGCTTCACCGTATCGATCGGCACGCGGTACCGACGGGCGAGGTAACTGTTTACCTCGCCCTCGGCGTCCGCCCGCGCCGCTTCCAGCACCGCCGCGTTTATCTCTCCCGATCCTGCGTCGTCGGTGAGTTGTACGCAAACCGCACTCCCTAATCGCAACTCAATATCCTGATCGCTGATATAATTCATCGCCTGCCCCTCACCTTCTCCGCGAGACCTTAAAAAGCCTACGCCTCCTCGAAATTCACCTGCACCGCGTATTGCCAATACCCATATGCAATCCGGTAACGTGCCCGAACACCGAAGTAATACTTCTCCTTCCGAAACACCTCCTCGCTGCCGTCGCCCATCGCCGTAAAACTCAATCGGCTCGCGATCCTGAAAAATGAAAGGACGAACCACACCGTTATTCTTGAGCAAGAACCACCGGTCAGTCCGCTCCAGCCAGGGGAACGAAATCACCCGGGCAACCCCCTCCATAACATTAGACGTCGCATTGACCACCGTGGCATGAATCGCCTCCAACG
>CAXXKI010000024.1:0-30224 GCA_963667855.2 Phycisphaerae bacterium
CACTGCCTATTGCCAGATTGCGGATATTTACCGGCGATCTCTTGGTAGCCATTTGCCTACGCTCCCAGCGTTCGTTTATCTCTTGGTTACTCTGTCTGCCATCTAACACAATAATCGGATTCGATTCAATATTAGAGGTGTATGTAACTGTCTGTTGTTGTAACCACTCGCGCAGGACCTGGATTGTAGTGCCGGAATGATCTGGTCTTTGGCTTTATTAAAGGGTAAACTTCGTGCAATTAGAGGTGGAACTCTGCTAATCCCCTGGTTTCCGGACAAAAGCGTATCGCAGGTTCTTGAAACTGTTTTTTGGGGTCTCTATTTTTGTGTTCTCCGGTATTTTGTTTAGGAGACTCTCTATCAGGTGGAGTTTTTCTTTAATTTCCGCTTTAGGCGCGTGCCTGCGAATAGCTTTGGTCAGGTGGCCTATCTCTAATAGTAACGGCTCGCGCTGGTAATCGGAGTCCTTCGTAGATTCGGGTGGTTCGACGACGACGAAGTTCTCGATTTCCAATTGGTTGTCGAACTTGATCTTCACTTCGTGGGCTCGTCCTTTGACGCAGCAGCAGTCTACTACCGTACCTGTCACCTGCTCGTGATCACCATCTAACCGTCTCACTTGCACCCGGCACAGAGTATCAGGGTATACGAAGAAGCCGTGAATAACTGAAAGTCCACCGGATGATAAGTTCCTCGGACGCACTATATACTTGATCCAGCCTTGGTGGGGGGTGTTGAAACAGGCTACGATACCATCCTCGACATTGTACGTGTGGCGATCATGTTTCCGCAGAGCCAGTTCCGCCTGACTGACGATTTCGTCGTTCAGCTCTTCCAGAATAGACTCCGCTTCCTCGTGCGCCAGGCGTAATGTGTCGTGAACCGTAGGGATATCCGACATGGTAGACTCCGATTGCATAGATAATTACACTTCTTCATTCTATCGGATAGGAGGGAGGTGTTCTTTCCGGCAAACTTCTCAGTCGAGCTTCATTGGTACGTCTCATAAGGTTAGGTTGTTGTCGGAGGTCGGAGTATCAGTTGCCCGCAATTGCTGAAGTGAATTATCGGGCGATTCGGTCGGATGTGTTTTTGTAAACGCGCCACCTGCAACGGAAGTACACGGAAACAGTTTCATGCCAGCTCAAGACGTGGCGACGGTTGTTTCCGATTGAGTGTTTTTCCCGGTATTTATACCTTTTTGAATGCCGATTTCTATTCGCACGAGTATTTGCTTAATTTCCGCTGTAGGAGCGTAGCTGCGAATCGCTCGGGAAAGTTCGTCCACTACAAGCATGAGTTCGTCGCGATGGTATTCGTATTCATCGGCCTGGAGTTGTTTTTCCACAACCACGAAGTTTTCGATTTCGATCAGATGGTCGAATTTGATTTTTATTTCATGAGCTCGCCCCTTGACGCAGTGTGAACAGACAACTTTCCCCGTTATTTGTTCGTGTTTGCCATCCAGACGCTTGAGTAGAACCGCGCAGCATGTGTGTGGGTAAACGAATACACCATGAAGTAAGGAAACCCCGCCGGCGGATATGTTGCGGGGCCGTACTCTGTATTTGCTCCAACCGTGGTTAGGCTGTTCAAAGCAGGCGATCAGGCCTTCGCGGATGTTGTATATATGGCGATCATGCTTGCGCAGGGCACGCTCCGCTTCACTTGCAGTTCTCTCATTCAACTTATTGAGGAGCAGGTCGGCTTCCTCAATATCCAACCGTAACGTGTCGTGAATCGCAGGTACTTCGGACATACTAATCTCCGATTGAGTTGCAAATAACACTTGTGCCGGTCTATCGGATTGCGCGGTGGAGAACTTGCTTAGTAACTGGTATACCACCATTGGGTTTAGTCATATTCCCGTCTGCAAAGCTAAGGTTTAGTTAATGTTTTCAACCCGAATACGTGTTGTTGACCCTTTAAAGAGGGGGTGCTTTAAGTGGTTGGGGGTGATACCCCATTTCGCCCGGGCGACGTCCAGGTTTGTCTGGCTATGCGATCAAACCGCTATTAACACGATCAGTTCGCATGGTTTGAGCGGGGCGATTGGTTGTAATGGTTCATGGCTGGAACCGGAATCGATCTGAAAAGTCTTATAACTTGGATTAACTATATTGCCTGGAATTCCTGATTGGGATAGCCGCTTCGGAACAGGTTTTTACAATAATGGTTTAGGCGTAACGCTTAGCCGGTATTTGTGCAACAATCTCGCACGATCAGGCAAGATGTCTTGAAAAGATGCAATAGTAGTCAGAGGCGCGACCGGAAGAACTGAAAGCGGTCTCGCCTCCAAAGAGTGCAATAAGTCAGTAAAGACATATCCCTGCCAATTGGCCGACTACGACTTGAACTCAGTTCAAGTCGGTCGAACCTGCTGCCCCGACGGCTTGTTGAAATACTGCAAAGTCGGCCAGGTCAACGTCGCCGTCGGAGTCACTGTCGAACACCTGGATACACGCTTCCAGGATAGGATTCTTTTCGTATCCGAACCGATCCAGGCAGAAGGAGAAGTCGAGGTAGTCGTTCAGGTCGACGACGCAATTCTCATCCGCGTCGCCGAAATAGTGGTTTTCCTGATACTCGTAGGCACCCATGTCCACAATACAGGCATGAACCCGGGGCAGGGCGTCAAGATCAGTAAGTACATCCGCAGGAATAGCCGAATTGTCCCCTGCATTAATGCAGGGCGAACCCGGCTGCAAACGAAGATCATCATCCTCGGTTCCGGGGATACCATCAAGACCGTTGGAATTGACGAAAAGGGGGTTGCTGCCGATGTTGCCGTTGCCGGAATAAGTATCCAACCCACGAATGCAGCAATACGCCAAGGATGGTGTACCGCCTTTAATCTGAGACGATTCCCTGAAACCGTCTTGATCAGTATTATTCCAAAGAATGCAGTTATTCAGTGTCTGGGTGCCGGACGAGTTGTATAATCCGCCGCCGTAATTTGTAGCCTTATTCAGAGAGAGAGTGCAGTTGATCAACGTCAGGTTACTGGACGAGTTGCACATCCCGCCGCCGGAACGAGCTGTGTTCGTAGAGAAAGTACAGTTGGTCATTGATAGGCTACCAGTGCGGTTGTACATCCCGCCACCGAAACTAGCTGTGTTCGCAGAGAAAGTACAGTTGGTCATTGATAGGCCGCCAGTACGGTTGTACATCCCGCCGCCGTAGTAATTCGTCGTGTTGTTTGAAAACGTGCAGTTAGTCAATGTCTGGGTGCCGAACGAGTTGTACATTCCGCCGCCGTCTTCCCACGACATATTCCCTGAGAATGTGCAGTTGGTCATTGTTGGGTTACTGGATTCGTTGTACATCCCGCCGCCGTAGTAATTCGCCATGTTGTTTGAAAAAGCGCAGTTGATCATTGTTGGGTTACTGAGTTTGTTATACATCCCGCCGCCGTCGTAACTCGCCGTATTATTGGAAAAGGTGCAGTTGGTCAGCGTGGGGTTGCTGAAATCACATCGTACACCACCTCCATCAGCGGCGTATCCGTTACGAATCGTAAATCCACTTAAAACAGAATCAGGTTGTTCCATGCAGTAAAACCAGAATCCGCGATGGCGGTTCTCACTGCTTCCTTCGCAGTCTATGATTGTCTCTGATACGATTTCTGCGTTTTCTGGATTTGTGCTACGGATAGTTGTGGATTTACCGCCATAATTCAGATCGCGATTACCATCACCCGTATAAACACCTGGCGATACGATAACCGTGTCAAACTCATAGGAACTGGCAGAGTCTATTCCCGCTTGTATGGTTGCTTTGGGACCATGCTGGCCATCCCATTCCTGAGCAAGGCCGTCCCAGTTATCATCACCGTAAACACTCACGTAGTAGACGATCGGACTAGCTATAGGATCGGTTCCCTGTTCTAGTTCGGTGATGTTGTTCCTTCCGTCCTCCTCCGGATCGTCATCAGGTAAAGCTGATGTTGAAGATTCAAAGTATCGCCGCTCCCACCAGTTCGGAAGCACGTCGCCATCTGTGTCGAGAAATTCGTCCGCGCCGATATCGATTCCGCTATCAATCACGCGAGCTTCATTGTCGATATCGACCTGACACATATAATCACCGGCCGGATCGCCTTGATTGATACACGGCGAAGTACTCTGAAGATGTAGACCATCTGCCGTCAGGAGGGGATTATTTCCAATATTGCCGTTGCCGGCATATGAATCCAACCCCTGAATACAGCAGTACGCTAAAGATAATAATGACGTGTCGCTGCTGATTTGTGCCGATTCTCCAAAACCAAGGTAGTCCGCATTGCCCCAAAGAATGCAGTTTGTCAGTATCGGGCCACAAAAGTGATTGAATATTCCGCCACCGTAATGTCCCGTATTCCTGGATAGTGTGCAATTAGTCAAGATAGGACTGCTGGAGTAATTGTACATTCCACCACCGTCTTCTCCCGACATATTCCCAGAGAAGGCGCAGTTGGTCATTGTTGGGGTGCTGTGGAAATTAAACATTCCGCCACCCCCCGGACCAGGACCGCCAAACACACTCCGGAATCCCTCTGCGTAATTGCCTTTAATGATACAGTTGTTAACCATCAGGTTACTGTTAGAACTATAAATTCCACCGCCACTACAGTCATTCGATCCATTAGCGTTTCCACCAGTAATGGTAAAACCATCAAGCAAACTATTGGAGTTCACATACTCAACATACAATACGTGATAGCTGTTTTCCGAGTTATTACCGAATCCTGGGCGGTCGTTGCCGGCTAAATCGCCGCTGAGGGTGGTTGTATGATTACCCATATCCCTAAAGTTTGGATCGACGGCCCCGAACCCCGCATAACCGCCGTACAATCGAGTCCCGCTGACCAACTCAAAAGACATCTTCCGGTTTCCGGTGTGCCCGTTGCTGTTGACGTCGAAGTCAGGTTTGTAGATTCCCTGGGCAACTCGAATCTCATGGCCGTTGGTGGCCACATGCAGAGCTGACTGTAGCTCCACAAATGCGTTCTCCCAACTGGTTCCATCGTTCAGACCGCTGGTACTGCTGTCATCAACATACCAGACCGTTTGACCGGAAACTTCGGATGCAGTGAAAAACACAAACAATACAGGCATAAGAAGATGAAACCTCGATAATGTGGACATGAAGTATTCCTTTTCTTTTTGAGGTGAAGCCGGGAATTGGCCGGAGATCCAGCCTATCCGGTTATGCTGCCTTTTCCCGCGATTGGATTTCCCAATCCAAAGCCCGATTACATAAAGAATAGTATATCAGGTGGGCTGGTGTTTGTTCAACAGGGATTTTTAGTTAATGATGAACTGGAAGTTATTAAGCGGCGACGTTTGGTGCTTTTGTCGCACTGGTAACGCCAAGGGGGTAGTTTCTCGAAAAAAGGGAAAAAACTGGGCGGTACAGGACTTGAACCTGAAAACGTAACCACCTGTAAAGACAATGATTTACGGGAATTGCCCATTCCAAGCGCTGCAGAATCCGGTGCAGTTGACGTCAAAATACTCACAACAGACCCCGATTTGATCTTCCTGATAGACCGCTGGGCGTCGCTTCCAGAGGCCGTTCGTACACGAATCGTAGAAATGGCTACGACATTGCTTTAATTACGTGAGAGGCCATCCTTGGTCCCACGCTACCTAGTTCACCGCTCGGGCCGATTTGTCTCACTCTTTCACTAAAAGTGCGGAAGAACCGTTTCCGGCTGCCTGGTGACACCGCACGGTTGGGTATGGTGATGTCTATCTCGTTACAGCGACGGGAAAGATGTTTAAAGCGATAGTTTTAACGCTAGACTTGGGCGCGGTTGCTGTATCATCTGGATTAATAGCATCTGCGTTGGTTAAACAATCGCTTGCTGACAAGGAGAAGGGTTAACAGGGGCCGTCCAGGCCCATCCTCATCCCCTTGGGCTGTAACATCTAAAGGGGTATAGGGTTTTTGTGACTCGCGTGTTCCTCCGTGACAATTGGCCGTGCTATAACCTTGGGCGGTCAAATGTCATTCCCTGACGTCAGGAATGTTTCGTTATGTAATTCGTTTGCACGCACCGGTAGCCCCGAACCCCATCACCCCCACCCACCCCCGTCCCGCAACCACGGGACTCCAGGCGGAGTTGCATAAAGTGCTGACCGGTATTCTCGTAAAAATTTCCCAAAAAATACCAACGGCGTCTATCCTCCAACGATGCCACGTTGCAAACAGTATAGAAGAAGGATAATAATCCTAAACCACCCAGACTAACACTCTACCCCAGTATAAATCCTAGTAGACATTCGAATTATCACAAATGTATCATATTAGTTTCTTTGGAGTCTAACCGTGCGAGACGAAAGTGACTAAGCGGTCGGGACTAGAAATACATCTTTACTCGAACCACCTACTTTTGTTTTGGAGAAACCAATATGAACAATGCCACGAAGATCCTGATTATGTCGACGGTTATATGGGTTTCTGTTGCTATCGCACAGGCAGATGTGTTTGGCACAGGTGAAAACCAGTTCACTATCGACTTCGTAACTATCTCAGGCGATGCCAGTAGCGCAAACGGAACAGCTATTTGTCAGCACGCCCCACATGAGGGTGGCTACAAGACTTTTACGGATCCTATCTCTGATTATCGCGTCGGAACTTTCGAAATCACTAATGACCAGTGGAATAAGTTCAGAGCGTCTTATGGTCCATTGGAGGGTCTTCCAGTAGGTGCGTACACTAACGATCCCTATTGGACCGATGCTAACGTTCCGACCAATATGGTGAGTTGGTATGAAGCTGCCCGGTTTGTGAACTGGTTGAACACGAGTACCGGGCATCAGCCCGCATACAAATTCACCGGAACACCGGGCCACGGCCATTGGGATTACGTTTTTGAAACCTGGAGTAGCACGGAAGCCGCCAATGGGACAAACCTATACCGACATAAAGATGCAGTATATTTTCTCCCAACGGAAAACGAATGGGTCAAAGCTGCCTATTGGAACGGTACGAACCTTCAAACATGGGCCAACGCCTCGCCAAACGATCTTGTTTCTAGTTTACCGGATCCCGCGAAATGGAATTACGATTCCTCCTCCCTTGACCAGCCCTGGAACGTTGATAGTGGTGTAAAGGAACTCAACGGTACGTACAATATGATGGGCAACGTCTGGGAATGGATGGAAAGCCCGATCGAAGATACGAGTTACCAAGCAGATTCAGGACGCGGAATGCGCGGCGGAGCTTACGGATACGATAACAGTTGCCTCGCGTCATCTTATCGCGGTGGATGGGCTCCATTTGGAGACTACGCCTTTGCAGGCTTTCGTGTCGCTGCCGTTATCCCGGAGCCATCTGGTCTTGTGTTCTCAATCCTTGCTAGTTTCGTGATACTCATTAATCGACGATAGTAAAGATCATGTCGGGAACGTTGTATCTATAATTGCAGAGCTTGGTAGCTTTTCAGCACATTGGCCATTATCAACACGATATTCTGACCGATTGTACTCTGTTTAGTAGTTATCCGAGACGATTCAAGGACGACCTGTTTAAACGCCGTTTTGTTGCATTTAATCGATTTTCGGATATGACAGAGAAGGAAAACCTGTACCGGTTAGACGGGTCGCTCCCGTCGTTTACCGTTTTCGTCGCACGTTATCCACTTTCCGCGTGCGACGGGAACGGTAGGCCGGTCCATAAGGAAAGTGGATCATGGATAACGAAAAAGACGAATCAATCCGCAAAACATCGCTAAACTGTGCGGGACCAAGACCTGATTCTACTCTGCAACAACAGGATTCCGTTTGCGATTCTCCAGTCACCTTAATACCGCCGACATCCAGAGATGAATATATCCGTTGGCTAATAGTCATCCTGGAGAAAGCTCAATCAGTGTTCGCGATCAGAAGCAGGCAACCATTGGCCTCACTTATACAAGAGTTCAGCAGACGGAAAACAGCCGGTCTGCCTCCGTTTGACCCGGATTCCGAGACTTCCACTATCACGGAGGCGCTCCAGAACGCGGTTGAAATAGCGAAATCGAATAACCGTCTCACTGATGTCTTCATCGAACATGGGCGAGCTCTGCTGGAACTGGCTGATAAACTGGCTGTCTCGGCCGATAGTGGATTAGTGACGAAAATCCGAGAGCTGATTAGGGACCTCCGCTTGCTACCCACTGGTCCTTTGACAATAAACTCACCAGATACCCCGAAAGCGGAATCCTTCCAGACAACCAAAAAGAAAAGAAAAGGCCGGAAACCAGATACGGACAAAAAGAAAGACGCCAGTATAGCGGCCGCTTGGGCAAGCCGTAGTTACAAAACGCGCGCCGACTTAGCAACGGAATTTGGATTGCCAGTTAAAGAGGTTAATAGAGCTATTGATCGCCACCGTAAACGCGTGGAAAAAAAATAAGCAAAACCCTGTCAAACTATTTGTATTATTCCATCGCAAAAATCTGCTTCTGACAAATACTGTCCAGTACAGGGTTTATGTGCTGTGCTTTGGAATAATTACGATGGAATAATTCACCGGAATTATTCCATTCCATTCCATCGGTGATCCTTCACTCAACGGCAAAAACGAGTTTGCCCAAACTCTTTGAAGGATCGAAAGATGAAAAACACAACAACTAAAACTGATGGGCTCCCAAAACACGTTACACCCGAGCTATTAAACGTGGACATGGTGGCCCGGAAACTCGACTGCTCTCCACGCCACGTTTTTCGAATGGTAGACGCCGACAAAATGCCCCCTCCCGTTCAACTCGGACGCCTGGTTCGCTGGAACCGGCAGGAACTGGAGCAATGGATTGCTGATGGTTGCCCGTCATACCGAAAGGGGGGCGAGCGATGAACGACCTTTATTTAAAAGAATCAAGCAATAATGAGCCGCTACGTGTTGCTCTGACGGCTCCTGAGGCGGCCAAAGCTCTCGGTATCGGCGAACGACTACTCTGGTCCGAAACCAAGAGCGGACATATCCCGCACGTCCGAATCGGCACACGTGTTCTATATCCGGTCGAGACATTGAAAGACTGGTTGGCCGATCAAGCGAAACGGGGGGTGAACAGTGAATTATTTTCCTAAGTGCCGGTTATACGAATGCAATGTAGTCGATGATTTTCCTAGTGGTTGCCCTCTTGCATTTCTCAATCCTTTGAAACAAATCCATTTGCTAACTGAACGATCGTTTAGTCGGCTTGCAAACGATGATTGTCAAAATGGTGTTTACGACATGGAACGGTCTAGCGTTTGTAGCACATGCGTTCAACAGCTTCTACCGAATAAAAATATTCAGAGGATGAGGCGTATCGCTAATCTGGAGGGCAACAATGTCGTTTGATCCGCCTCCAGGAATGGGTATTACCGGTTTAGGTGAGAGCAGACAAGACGACCGGATAATAGTCAATTCAGAATCGTTATCCCCTCGAGTAACTTATCGTAAAGCCATCGAAATCGAACCAAGGGAGATTGAATGGGTATGGCAACAGCGGATTCCTCGTGGAATGCTGACTATTATTGCGGGCCCTGGAAAAATCGGAAAGGATACCGTTTGTCAATCTATAGCCGCGCACGTTACGAAGGGAAGCCCGTTCTTTGACACCCCCGAGGTTTCTGTCGAACCGGAAAACGTAGCATTTCTAGCATGCGAAGATCCGTTAGAATTCGTGCAAGTGCCCAGGTTAATAGCCGCGAACGCTAATCTGGATAGAGTTTTCTTTCCTAATGGATTACAGAAGACTGCCTCAACCGATGCCGTCGGCTTGAATCTAAGCATACATGTTCCATATTTGGAAGAGTTTGTCAGGGAAAACGAAATTCGTGTTTTATTTATTAACCCGCTGAACAACTACGTCGGTGCAGAAGTGGATAGCAACGCCGATACGTCAGTCAGAGAATTTTTACGACCTATCGTTAGTCTCGCAGAGGATACGAATACGGCCATTGTCGCAATAATGCACCACAACAAATCCGCAAGTAGTGCGGCAAACCAGACCATCGGTTCAGTGGCCTATAGAAACGTTGCAAGGGTAAACCTGACTGTAGCTAAAGATCCAATGGATAATGACAGACGGTTTTTGCTTGATAATGGTTCAAACCTTGGTCGTGAAATACCGGGTGCAGCGTTTCGTATTGAAGAAGACTGTAAGGGAACAGGTTACGCTGTCTGGACCGAAACCGTCGACCTTAACGCTGAACAGGTATTAACAAGCAGTCGAAATTCAAATGATGGGGAACTCCTCGAATGTATGAATTGGTTGGCGGAATTCCTTGGTTCAACCGAAGTGTCGGTGAAGGATGTCCACGCAGCATCGGACGCGGAAGGCTTTAGTAGAGCTACGCTGAAACGAGCGAAGAGCGAGTTGAAAATCATCTCACAGAAACCCGGTTTTGAGGATGGTTGGACGTGGAAACTACGGGGATAAAGCACTGAAGATGGTCACGAAGGGGGGCACTCGAAATCTTGGTCCCCTTCGGCTAACGACAGTAATCTTCGAGATTTTGACCAAAACATGATCCCCTTCGATTTACGACCTGGAAACGCGAAGAATACGAAGGAGGTCAAGGAAAAAGGTGGTTCCCTTGCTGAACCTCTTCGAGACAACTTAGCGGCATTCGAGCAATAGTTTTATTTGACCGGATATCAATAATGTGATATCCTGATATCAGGAAGATGATATCAAAGCGAATGGTGATTCATGAAAGACATTGAGCAAACATTATTAAAAGCGGCGAGAGAGTGCGGATTATCCATTGCGGAATTGTCCCGGCGAACAGAGCTACCATACGCGACAATTCACGGGTTTATTCGAGACGAGAGGCTTATTACGTTGCGGAGTGCGGCTGCTATTGCCCGCGTGCTTGGCCTGGAGCTGCAACCGATTAAGACAAAACGGAAGGGGAGGTAAACGATGGCCAGTATTTCCCGAGAACCAAACGGTCGGCGGACCCTCCAGTTTATTGGTAGCGATGGCATCCGGCGCAGTATCCGGTTAGGTAAGATGTCGCAACGTCTTGCTGAAGGGGTGAAAACACGCGTTGAGAATATCGTTTCGGCAAAAGCCGCACGTCATCCCTTAGATCACGATACATCCGTCTGGATAGGCGATTTAGACGATGTGCTGCACGATAAGCTGTCCAAGGTGGGTTTGATACCCAAACGCGAATCGATTGCTCTGAAGCCCTTTATAGACGCTTATATCGCCTCACGTGTGGATGTTAAACCGTCAACGCTTACGACCTTCCGACGTGCTAAGAACAAGATATTGGAATATTTTGACCCGAAAAGGCCCATAAGGGATTTCACACCGGGGGATGCAGACGATTTTTCCCGCTGGTTACGCAATCCAGCCGGAGGAAACCTGAGCGAAGCAACAGCTCGGAAGACCGGGAGTATCACTAAACAAATATTCCAGTCGGCTGTACGGAAGAAGATTCTTCGCGAGAATCCATTCGCCGATCTAGTCGGAACGGTTCCGGCGAACCGTGGGCGCGATTATTTCGTTACGAGAGAAGAAGCAACCGCCGTACTCGAAAACTGTCCTGATGCTGAATGGCGTTTGTTATTTGCCCTTAGCCGATACGGTGGTTTACGAAGTCCATCAGAAACGTTGATTCTACGTTGGGAGGATATCGACTGGGACAAGAACCGAATGTGGGTACGGTCGCCGAAAACCGAACATCATGAAGGGAAGAACGGCCGATGGGTTCCTATTTTCCCCGAGCTGCAACCGTATCTGCTGGAAGTGTTCAGTCAATGCGCTGACGGTGAACAATCGGTAATAACACGGTATCGAAACTACACGCAAAACCTCGGTACGCAATTACGGCGCATCGTGAAGGCGGCAGGGCTCAAACCTTGGCCTAAGCTATGGCAGAATCTTCGAGCAACGCGTGAAACGGAATTGGCCGAGTGTTTCCCTGCTCACGTTGTTTCGGCCTGGATTGGTAACTCCGTAGCTATCGCAGCAAAGCATTACTTGCAGGTGACAGAGGAACATTTCGAGCGGGCAACAGTAGCGAATAGCGCGCTGCAAAATCCGGTGCAGTCGATGCTCGCAAGAGGTCGTGCGCAATCGAAAGCCGCTAGCACGAATCCCACTTCGCGGGGTCGTGAGCGGCAATTTGCTACTCATTGCGACGTAGGGGAAAACCCCCGACTGGGCGGTACAGGACTTGAACCTACAACCTCCTCGGTGTAAACGAGGCGCTCTGCCAATTGAGCTAACCGCCCGGGGTCCGCAGCTGCAAAATCCACGAGACGCATATCAAACCGGGTAAACGGAGTTTCGTCAAGGGCGAGAACCCGTTTCACTCCAGATTCTTTCCGTTTCGGACCTTATCTGCCGGGTTGGGCCTCGTTTGCTAGCCTTTACGGCTCCAACGTGCGATACCGGCAAGTTGCAGAACAGTCTGCCGGCCTCTCACTTAGCCGCAATGCGGGGCAATTAATCCATCTTAACGTGCTCAGAGGCCGCTTTCTCACTCACTCGCAGCAGATGTCGCAGCCAGACCCTTAGCTGAATGAACAAGCTGAACATCGCCGGGACCAGGACCAGCGTAAACACCGTCGAAACGAACAAACCGCCCACCATCACGCTGCCCAGCCCGCGATACAGCTCGCTTCCCGAACCTGGCATGATCACCAGCGGAATCATGCCTCCGATACTGGTCAGGGCGGTCATGAATATCGGACGCACACGCGTACGTACGCTGGCGGATATGGCCTCGTTGGGCTCCATACCCGACTCGCGCATGTTGTTCAACGTCTGGTGCACGATCAGGATGGCGTTGTTCACCACGATCCCGATCAGGATGATGAATCCCAGCATGGTTAAAACGTCCAACTGCTGGATCGGAGTCACCGGGTTCTGCATAGTAAACCAGTGACAGATGGCCAGCCCGGCGAAACCTCCCACCATCGCCAGCGGAACTGAAAGCATGATCACCAGCGGGTACACGAACGATTCAAACAGCGCCGACATCAGCAGGTAAGTAACCAACAAAGCCAGGAACGCCCGCGACTGTAATAGTTCGATCGTCAGGTCGCGGTTGATCGCCAGCGAAGCGAGTACGGTTAAACCCATGCCCGCACCGGCCAACACCGTTCCCCAGCGGGGCGATGCGAAAACACCTATCGCCGAACCAACTGCCAGAAATACTATACAGAGTATGATTATCGAAACTCCTGGTGTAAATCCCGGCAGCAGCGAGGAGCCGAACAGACCGGTGAAATTACCCACCAGTGCCCGCTGCGTCTGAACCAGTTTATCCGCATTGCCCTCCATGGATACGATAACATTGTCGGTCATGATTCCCGAGTCGCGCAGTGGTTTGACGAAATTCTGTTGCAGATCGGTGATCACCTCTTCCAATGCCGCGCCCGTGGGAACGGTTACGGCGAACTTGATCGAACGGGTCGACTCGCTGTGTCGTATCTGTTGTGGCTCGAAAGTCCTGTTCAGGTTTACCACCGAACTGATGGGGATGATATTCCCAGTGGGCGTGCGAATAGGGATAGCCGCTATCTCGTTGACGCTTGCTTCGTCCATGCCCGCCACCTTGATTACCAGGTCGATTTCGTCTCCCTGGTCGACAAAACTACCTACGTATGAGCCGTTGATACAAGCTCCAACGGTAAAGCCGACATCCGCCACGCTTACCTGCACGTCGGCCGCTTTTACCCGGTCCACTACTGCCTGGATTTCCGGTCTGCCGATGTTGAAGTTCGACGGATCCGGTTGAGGATAATCGTATTTGTTCATTAGCTGGCCGAACATTATGCCCGCTACTTCGTTCAGCTTCTCCTTGTCATCGCAGCGCAGCTCAAGTTCGACCGAATTGCCCGATCCCATCCCTCGTTCGAAAAGTGGGGCCTGAAAGAAATAGGCGTGCGTACCGGGAAATGCGGCACTCGTACCACTCAGTACGTTTACCAGTGGCGTGACCACTCCTTCGACCTTGCTGAAGCAACCCATTATCGCTGTACCGTCAAAAGCGGCGAAGAAAAAGTTCTCCACAGGGGGCGTTTGTACCTCGACCTCTTTCTTCTCCTCGCCCATACCTACCGGCATGGGGATTTTGGGAAGGGCGGCCGCTTCGGGGGAGTTAACCTCGGCTTCCCATAACGGCCTGATGAAACTTTCGATTTTCTTGCCCATGGATTTGAATTCATCCATGGTGTATCCCGGTGGGGCGGCGAGAAAACCGAATACGAAGTTACGATTACCGTTTGGCAGGTAACTTGCCGGGGGAACCAGCAGATAACTGCCGATGATGGAGACGCCGGTCAAGCCGAATACGACTGCCAGCCGCGTAATCAATCGCCTGTTGATCCAGGTTACCAGGGAGCTCACCGCCAGTCCGAAACGACTGCCGCCGTGCTCGTCGGTCGCTTTCATTCCCTCGCCGAGCATGCGCGAGCTCATCGCTGGTATTACGGTGATCGCTACCAACAGCGAAAGGGTAACCGCCGACGCGATGGCAATTGCTATATCCCTGAATAGCTGGCCCGCTTCCTCCTCCACGAAAATGACCGGCAGGAAAACCGCAATGGTAGTCAACGTGCTGGCCAGGATCGCTCCCCATACCTCTGTCGCACCCTTGATCGCCGCCGCTCCCTTGCTCGCGCCGAGCTGGCGGTGCCGATATATGTTTTCCAGTACTACCACCGCGTTATCCACTACCATGCCCACGGCAAACGCCATGCCCGCCAGCATGATCACGTTCAGGCTTCTTCCCAGTAGCGTCACCACCAGGAACGTACCCACTACCGATATGGGGATCGATACGGCCACGATCAGCGTACCCGAAACGCTCCGCAAGAACAGCAGCAGCACTATAGTTGCCAGTAAACCGCCGAGGAAAATGTTGTTTACAACCAGGTCTATTGCTGAATCTATGTAGACGGTTTCATCGTATACCTGGGTGAGGCTCAAATCTCGGGGATTAAGTAGTTGCTCGTTCAGACTCTTGATCGTTTTGCGCAACTCTTCCATCGTACTCATTACGTTGGCGCCAGTTTCCCGCCGTACGGGAATAGCCAACGAGTACTCTCCCATGGACTTTACGAATGTGTACTGTTTTTTGTGAGTTATTACGACATTTGCCAGGTCGCCGACAAAAACCGGTCCGCCGTCCTGGTAGGCGACTACCGTGTCTTCCACCTCCTCGGTGTGCCGGTATTCTCCCACCGTTCGATAGGTGATCTGCCTCTTGCCTACATCCACCGTACCCGCGGAAACGTTGACGTTCTGCGTTTTCAGGGCATTTTCCAATTGACGGAAAGTAATACCCAGGGCGGCCATCTTGTGCGGATCGACCAGGACCTGCACCTCCCGCTCCCGGCCGCCGTAAACATCGGTGGAACCAACGCCCGGAACGCGATCCAGCATCGGTAGAACATTGTCTTTAACAAAATCCTGAAGCGTTGAGACGTCGCCGCCGGTATCGTCAGTGAGAATCAGCCAGGCGATTTCGCTGGAGCTGGCCGAATCCGTCGCTGCCACTGCCGGGCGATCCACGTCCTGAGGGTAATTTCCTACCTGGTTGATCTTTTCGATCGTATCCCGCAGGGCGTTGTCCTTGTCCACGCCGACATTGAATTCCAGCGTTATCGATCCGTTTTCCCTTTTGGAGCTCGAGGTCATTCGCCTCAGGTCGGTAACGCTCTTGAGTTTCTCCTCCTGGCGGTCGATTATTTCCCGCTCTACTTCCTGCGGACTTGCTCCCTGCCAGGTGGTGTTGACGTTGATCACCGGGCGATCGACATCCGGAGTGAGTTGTACCGGAATACTGAAAAAACTGAGCAGTCCGAACAACCCCACCAGGATTACGGAGGACGTCACTTTCACCGGATTGTCTATGGCAAAACGAATAAAACCCATGGCTGATACTTACTCCCGGTTTACCTGACTTTTCTGTTCGCTTTTTTCCTGACCTGGAGAGTCGGCCTGTTCATGGCTCTCGACAACCATTACCGGTTGTGGGAAAAGCAATTGTTCGTTTCCATAAGTGGCCACCTGGGCACCGGGCGGGATATTGCCCGAAGTTACGGCGATCCAGTTGCCCGCGTCCGCTCCGAGAGTGACGTGGGTGGGCATGGCCATCGTACCCTGCTCGCCGTCGACAATCATCGCCACGGTTATCGAATCACCGTTATCGATCAAAGCGTCCTTTGGAATCGCCAATACCTCTTTTTCTGGTCCTGCCTGTACGGTTGCCCGGGCAAACATACCCGCTTTCAACTCGAAATCCGGATTGGCAATCTCAATTTCCACCGGAAAGGTTCTAGCTGTGCGGTCGGCCTGGGGAATTACATGTTTGATTTTTCCGCTATACGACTTTGACAAAGCGTCGATTCTTACCGTCGCGTCAGAACCGACCGTGGCATACGGTATCGCTTTTTCGGGAACATCAACCCGAACCAGAACAGACGCCAGGTCCACGAATTCGACGATTTCGTCCCCCTGGGACAGCCAGTCGCCAACCTCCGCGTAACGGGTTACTATATATCCCGTAAATGGAGCTTTTGTTTTGGCTTTTTCCAATTCCGTGCGAATTCGGTTCGTCTCCGCCTGCTGCTGGGCAACCGCCGCACGGGCGGCCGCTATCACTTCCACGCGTGGTCCCGCTATGCCCTGTTCGTACATCGCCTGAGCCGCCAGCCGCTTGTTTTCCGCTGACACCTTTTCCGCCAGCGTGTCCTGGTACTCTTTCTGGTTGGCGTAGTCGCTTCCTTCGAGTCTCTTTATCCGATCCAGCTCGTATGCCCATCGCTGAGCCATAGCTTCAGCCGCGTGCAGTTCCGCCTTTAAGCGGGCCAACTCCTCTTGTCGTGTGCCATTTACTAACTCCTCAAGCTGAGCTTGTAATGCGGCAAGATGGGCTTCTTCTCGCTGGAGGGTTAGCGATAGTATGTCCTCATCAAGCTGGCAGATCAGCCCACCTTTTTCCACTCGATCACCTTGGCGTGTTGGCATTGCCATTACCATGCCCGCGACTTCCGCCCCGATTGTCGTTCTGGTTCGCGGTTCAACCGTACCCACCAGGGTCATGGTTGCCGGCAACTGCTTCATCTCTGCGGTGGCGGCCACCACTTTTGTAGGGCCAAACTGTGCCTGGACCGTTAACGGTGTACACAACATCACAAATGCCAATATTAAGAAAAAGTTGCGTTTAAACATGAAACACCTCAAAATAACCGCCGACCATTTCCGAATGTTTGGATCTTACTCGGGTTAAGTCACGCGTCAATTCGATATGCCCCGAGCTGTGTGAAAGAAATGTTAAGAGCAAAAAATATCAAGTGTAAAAGCTGGAAGCTGTTGCAAAAAACCGGTGCAGCTGTCCTGGATGTGATCTGCCCTCAAACATGTCTGATTTGTAACAAACAGGATACGGATTCGCAAACATCTTTGTGCCCGTCTTGTCTTGCTGCCGTCAACCGTGCCGTTGTCATGGAATACTGCCCGCGATGCGGTGAAACTACACCGCCTTTCGGGCGGAGCGATGACGGATGTGGTAAATGTCGAACTCGTAATCTTCCCTATGATTCCGTCACCAGGATTGGGGCTTATAAGGACAAATTCGCCCGGTTGGTTCGAATTTACAAGTACGGCCATCGGGAAGAACTAACCGGCTTCTTCGCTACTCGAATGTCCGCTTTGATTATGCGATCAGAAATGTATGAACTTATTGATTTTATCACCGCTGTGCCCACCTGCTGGCTGCATCGTTTATATCGTCCCTTTCATGCGGCAGATGTTTTGGGCAAATCTGTTGCAAAGCGTTGCTATATTCCCTATCGGTCAGTACTCAGAAGGTCGGAAGGGGGGAGGCATCAGGTGGGGCTGCCCTATACCGTCAGACGCAATAATGTAAAAGGTAAATTCCGCGTTATACGTTCCAAGCAGGTTTGCGGTGCCAGTATATGTCTGATCGATGATGTTATGACCAGCGGGGCAACAATCGAAGAGTGCGCACGTGTTCTCAAGAAAGCAGGAGCAGACAGGGTATACGTGGCCGTAGTCGCTCGCGCTGGAAGTGACCCCGCTACCCTGAGATATATCTGACTCAACCGATCATCAGATCGAATAGGTTTAAGATGAATCGTTTGCCCTGATAAGCTATTTTCCCGCCTTGCATTTTTCCCTGGCGACGGTGATCTTCTCCGTCAGATTCTTGAGCGTCTGCGCTATTGTTTCGTCACCTTTTTTCAATTTATAAGCTTTTTGCAGGAAAGAACCTGCTTTATTGTATTCACCAACCGCACTGCAGAATCGCCCCTGTCTGGCATCTGAATTGGCCTTGTTTGCGGCCATTTTTGACGCACTTACGTAACGCTCAACCGCCTTATCCTTGTCTCCCAGGTTTTCATATGCCACTGCCATAAAACCATGGAAATCTGCGATGTGCGGAAAACGACGGACCGCTAGCGTACTCGCTTCCAGAAGTTCAGGCCACTTCCTCTGGGCTGACCTTATTCGTAATATTTGTACGAACGGCTGAGTTATTTGCGTTTGGATTTCCGCCACTCTCGCGTAACGCTCGGCTGCTTCATCGAACAGTCTTTCCCGTTCCTTTGGATCCTTTTCCTGTTGAGCAGACTTTGCTCGTGCATTGGCCGTATTGAAATATGCCGGCCAGCAAGTGTCGTTCTTTTCAATTGTCCGAGCCCAGAACGTTTCCGCATCCTGCCACACGTTGCAGTAACCGGCCGTCTGGATACCCCAAAGTAGTGCCAATGCGCATACGATTCCTGTAGTTATATTTATTCCCTGTTCCGTATTGATGAACCGCACGCGGAGCTTGTCGATACAAATTACCAGAAGCACGAATAAACCCACCGCGCCGTGATAGAAGTAATGATCCGCGACAAATGCGAATTGGAAATAATTGATGTTTTTGAATCCCAGCATGGGGCACATCGTCACCCCGTACATGAATAGCGCCCATATGAAATGGGGGCCCAGCCTCTTTCTGAACCAGATGATCAAGCCACCCAGAGCCAGGGTAATGAGTATAGGAAGAGACCAGACGAGACTTTGCGGATCAGGTTGCCATAAGCGATATACCGGCGAAAGATCTGTCGGTAAAAGCATCTTGCTGGGATAAAACAATAGCGACGCACAGGGAATAAACGGGCGCTGCGCTTCAGTTAAGGGGATGGATCGCTGGCGATCCTCCACCTTGATCGTCGTTCCCGCCGCAATACACGAAAGTATCAAAAACGGTACCACGCGAACCAGGCTTCGACGCACTGAAGTGAAAGACCAGCTTCTCTCCAGCAGGCGATCGGTGAAGAAAAGCATTATCGGTAAAGTCAGGGAGACCGTTTTGCTGAATAACGCGGCCTGGAACAGTACGAGCGACAGCAGATATTGCCACCACTTTCCTTCGCGCCTGAGCTTGATATAGGTCATCAGGCTCAGGATATAAAACATCAGTGATATGATGTTTTTTCGTTCAGCCGCCCAGGCGACACTGGCTACCTGCATGGGATGAATCGCAAACAGTATCACCGCCGCCCACGCTATCCAGTTGGACATACCCAATGCTCGGAAACACCAGATCAGCAGGATGCAGTTGAGCGCATGGAGAACTATGCTCACCATGTGGAAGCTGGCTGCCGTCATTTTTCCATCGTCGATGTTTTGTCGAATAGTCTTATTCGGATCGGCATCGTTGAACCATACGTGGAAGCGGAATTCTATCCAGTACAGCGTGAAAACCAGTGGATAGTACTGGTGGCTCACACGGCCCCTTTCTGCGTTCGGACGCAGGAATTTTTTCTCCGCATGAGTGAATACATCGAACCAGATACTTTTTATCCCGTCGTCATAATGGACTTGATGGTTGTCGAAGAGATAGTGATCGTCATCCCAACTGACGAAGTCATTGTCAACACTTGGTGCGAAGACAATCAACACCAGAAGAACAATCGCCAGTAATGGTGCCCATCGCTTCCAGCCCGCTGGTGGGGTGGTTGGAGGTATCAGCTCCTGAGGTTGCTCAGGAGTGGTTTGTTGATTGCGGGCTTCCTGCCGTCTATCTTTATAATTACGTATTGTGGCCATAGGGTGCAGTGTATCGGTGAATTGAAAAGAATTCACCCCTTCCGTTTTCTCGATCCAGATTCACTCGTTTTTTTTGAAAATGAAGATTAGAGCAGCCAGCGAATCAGGCCTACAAACCAAAGCAGGAAGATCACTACAACCACCGCTCCCACTATCCTGAACCACATCGGCGTTCGGGCGGCGGCTTGCCTGGGCATGATCCAGTCTCCGCAATAGGGGCATTTTTCCGTTTCTTCGTACACCTCTCTACCGCATGAGGGGCAAGGGAGAACCTCCGCTTCGTCATCATTCAGGTCATAGTCATCCGGATATTCATCGTCGCTCGGATACATATTATGTCACTCCCGGGCTTGATCGAAACGCTTTATTGCGCCGAGCAGCTCCTTAAACTCCGGCGTACCCGAAAACTCGCACAGCTCGAATGCCACCGATTCAGTTGTCGTGACCGTTGCCCCCGCCTGCTCCATTCGCTTCAAAGCCGGTTCCAGATCACTCAGACGCCGTGACGAAACGGCGTCCGCACACACTACCGGGTGTAGATTCATTGCCATCAGGTCCATTACCGTTTGTTGGACGCAAACGTGCCCCTCGATGCCGGTAATGATTATTT
This sequence comes from Phycisphaerae bacterium, assembly GCA_963667855.2. Classification (GTDB taxonomy): domain Bacteria; phylum Planctomycetota; class Phycisphaerae; order UBA1845; family UBA1845. Next base: position 20,658 of record CAXXKI010000024.1, read on the forward strand.
CATTTCGCCCCAGAGATTCGATATGGTTTCGGCAACTGTCGTCCCGGCATACGCTGAAGGACATCTTTTCTATGAAGCCTGCGCCCAGCTTGTTGCACAGTTTCGTAAGTGCAGGATCGGTCTCTCCCAGACCTTTAACGTATTGAACCGTACCCATTACGGGGATATCGAATATGCCGGCCACTTCCAGCAAGGCGGTACTGGCCGCTAATGTCTTTTTCGCCTGATGAATATGCGGCAAAAGCTTGGTTTGCATATCTATGACAAGCAGCATCGCCCGGTCGCGATGGATTGTTCGTTGCTTTTCCATGGACGGCCTCCTTTATGCGCAGTGATTCACTTTACTGCTGAGTTTATGAATGGTGGCATCCAGCGTCAATCGATACTTGGGCGAGTGAGAAACGATTACCAGGGAACACGATGTTTGAGCCTCGGTAAAAGCGCTAAGACTTTCTTTCCACCCGGTCAAGCAGGTCCAGAAATTGCTGTTTGAGTTCTTCGCCGCCCAGGTCGGGATGAAGGTATCGGTGCTGACGGATAACATTGATTATGCCGCTTTTGTCGCTTCCCATTTCAACTCGGCAGGTGAGATCGCCAAGCAGCGCGGCGAAGTATTCCTCTTGATCGGGAGTCAACTCAATAAACACCTGGTTAAAAAGCGGCAGAGCTTCACCGTGTTTTTTCAGCTTTGCCAGTGTGGTCGCCAGCCCCAGCAGTATTCGAGGATTGTGTGCTTTTCCATCCGCGTATCGTTTACTGTCATCGGTTTGGGCTTTTTGAAAGAGGGTAAGAGCTTGCTGCAGGTGACCGGTTTCCAGATTGGCTTCTGCCAATTGTACGTTTACGACCTCCAGGCTCCTGGAGTCGATGTCGTTCTTTGCCTTTATAGCCCATGCATGAATCTGCTCGGCCAGCATCAACGCCGATTGGGCTTTTTGATCAGCGATTTTCTGGGCGTTCCGGTCCCGTTTCTGTCTCCTGCGATACTCTTTTATCTCCGCCCAGGTTGTGTCGAACAGGGCCTGCAGTGTCGCTCCCGCCTCTTGCGGTGCGCTGGCTATGTACCTCGGTACTGTTTTTCTCGCCTGTTCAAGTTGATTGGTTGCTTCGTAAGCGACGATTCTCACCTTCAATACCCGACCCATCAGGTCACTCTGGTTGGGATAACGCTTTTCAAAGCCGTCGAGCAGGTCGATAGCTCTTTCCGGAAGGTTAATTCCTTTGAGGAGGTTCATTTCCGCCTGCATCGTTTCTGATTCAGCCATCAGCCGGCGAAGCAGGGCGGCATTCTGCGGTTCCGGTTGTGCGCTGAGTTCCTGCTCGGCTAACTGCATGAACTGCCTTGTACTTCGCCGTGCGTCTTCGGCAAGTGTGTTTATTGTTTGAGGTTTTTCCTGGCCATGCTGAACGAGTTGGTTCAGGGAGGATATTCGGCATTTCGCTACCCTGAACACCGCTGGAAGATAGTGCGGGTGGTCCTTGTTGATCCTGGCATATTCCGTTTGCGCCGCGTCGAAATCCTGAGTGTCTTCCAGTGCCTGGGCAAGGAAGAACCGCCAGTATTCTGCCGCTTCCGAACCGGAGAAGTTGCCCACAAGGGTTTGCAGGGAACTAAGCAGAATGTTTTGAACGTCCTCTCGCTGTCGCAGAGTGGGATCTTCGGCCAACTCGGCCGCTATCTCCACTGCGAAAGTCGCGGCTGACAATGATCGGGAGAAACGGGGGTACTCCTTTCCAACCTTTATGAAAGCGTCGGCAGCGGCCAGCAGTTGTCCGCGACGGAATTGTGCCACTCCCAGGTTATATGTCGCTTCCGCGAGGAGTTCTGACTCCAGGTTGGGATTATTCTCAATCAGCTTTTCGGCTATTTCGCACGCCTTGGATAAAAGCTCCATCGCCTGTCGTTCGTTTTCGCTCTGATCCGGAGTTTTTCCTGGTCCGTTGCCATGTTGCAGTCTATCGGCCTGAGTTATATGTCCGGCGATCAGGGCGCACTGTTGAAACGGATGCAGAGCTGATGTTTTTTTTACGTATTGCGTCTGCGTATAGATAATCGCATAAATCTCGTCGCGATATGCCGGTTGCTCGCGGGAGAGCTTAATGAGCGGCATTGCCGACTCGTCCGACATTATTTCTCTACCGGTGTCAGAACCGTTGAAACGGGCGTTGGTTATGCTGCCTTCCAGAGTGGCCAGTATCAGCTTGTTGCCGAAATTAATCGCATTATTCTGTTCCAGGCGGCGGCGGAGCATCTGCAACGTGTCCATCGCTCCATCGAATTTTCCCGCATCCCTTAATGCCCGAATCCGTTCTATTGAACTGAGTACGACAAGCCAGCGCAAATCGTTGCGCTCGACAGGATCGGCGACGCTGTCCGCCACCTGGGCGGACTCGTACAGGTACGAAGCGCTGGTTGTGTAATCCTTTAATCGCCGGCAGCACATTCCCCCGAGAAGAAGGGCCTGTGCCTGCACATGGGTCATTTCGTGTTCCCTGGTCAGCAGTGAGGCCTTTTGCAATGCTTCAAATACCTCTTTGAGCAACCGGTTACGCTGCGGATTGTCCGATTCCATGGATAACGCCAGATAGAATTTAGCCCAATAAAGCATGTATTGGGCTTTGGGCATTGCCGCTTCCAGTTCCAGCACGTAACCAGTATTATCCAGTTGTTCGTATTCGCCGACAGACAGTTCATCTATCCTGGCGTATTCCGCTTCCAGGAAACTATCGAGTCTGACCAGTGAGTCTGTTGCCCTGGTCATTAATTCCTGTAGTTTCCGCCGGTCTGCCGGAGTTCCTCCACGGTATAAAATCGCCGAGTAGTAGGGTTCCGCCTGTTGATAGATCAGCGATTGTACAAGGTCCGTCTGCCATCGCAGGTTTCGCTTGTCATCAGGGTAATTCTTAATGAGATCGGCGAGGATCGAGTTCGCCTGGGCCAAAGCCTGCGTTCGCTCCTCTATCGCCGCGGTTTGATCTTCCCATATTGCCAGTTTCACCCTGCGGCGGATGGTTGCCAGCTCCAGGGGATCTTTCGGCGGGTAGGTTTTCAGGTGGTATTCCAGGAGATCATTTAACTGCAGATCGATCAGTCCCTGATAAAACGGGTCGACAGGCAATCGCTCGGCCTCCGGTTCCGCTGACAGGGAAACGGCTGCAGGGAAAACTAAGCACGCAAACACGAAGGCGATGGTCCTGGCGATCATTCGGGAAAACCTCATTTACCCTGTCTTCCGAAGGAGATACTCTTGCAATCCGCTCGAAGTGCAGCGTTCCAGCAGTTGACCACGTGATCCCAGGCAACATCCGGTTCCGCCGCGATCACTACCGGAGTTGTTTTATCGAATCCGGGATTCCCCTGGACGTTAATCAGAAACTCGGTAAGTTCGCCGAAAGTCGCCGGGGCATTGATGAAATTTTCCACCCGCAACCGGTATTCACTGGATTTTTCGCCGTACTGCTCCACGTGAATAATGATCGGGCTTATTGGTAAAGCCACCGTCGGCTGTCCCATGTCTTTGGGAAGTCTGGCCGACAGGTATCCCTCGGCCCGTTTGAACGTGGAAGTTACCAGAAAAAATATCAGCAACAGGAACGTTATGTCGATCATCGGGGCCAGGTTGATTATCAGCGCGGAGGAGGAGTGCCTCCTCTTGGCTTTGCGGAAAGGCTTGCCGGCCGGAGTGTGCACACCCCGTTTCTGTCCCCATGTTTGTCGGATGCGGTGAGACATTTAATCCTCCTGGCCTCCAACGTGGGCAACGAGCGACATGTTTTCTATATTGTTATCCGCAACCATCTCCATGACCGCCTGAACGGTTTCGTAACGCAATCGTTTATCCGCCCGGATGATTACCCGCAGATTGGGGTTTACGATATGGGCAGCGGCTATCCTGTTGGAAATGGTGGACAGCGATTCCACTGGATTAGGTCCGACGCTGTAACGCACGTTGTCCGAGCCATTCAGTGGTAGCCGGCAGTTGATTACCACCCGGTCGATTACTTTTATGTTCTGTGCCTTGCTCTTGTCCGGGTTGGGAAGATCCATACGCACGTTTTCCGCGGAAACGAAAGTGCTGACCAGGGTAAAGAAAATAATCAACAGAAACACCACGTCGATCATGGGTGCCATGTTGAAATGCCAGTCTTTGTGCCGTTGCGTACGTATCATTTCTTAAATCTGGTTTTCGATAAAGCCGACTTTGATTTACCTCGTTCTATCGTTCCGTCCGGTCATCCCGCCTGATCTGCTCGGGGTTGGGGACAGTACCCGCTGTTCCCGGATTTACCGGTTGCTGCGCGTTTAATGGCAGGTTGCTGTTGACCGGATTGAACACGCTCAGCAGGTTGTCCGCCGTGGCTGCACAGTTTGTGGTCAATTCATCGATACGGTTTCTGAAGAAAGCGAAAACACTAAGGGCTGGAATCGCCACCATCAATCCCCAGAAAGTCGTTACCAGGGCGATGGACATGTGATGAGCCACTCGGGCAGGTTCGGGAATACCGCCGGCTTCGAAAATCGATGCGAAAAGGCCAATCATGCCGTAAACCGTACCCAAAAGACCGATCATCGGGCTTACGTTGCCGATTACGTTGAGATACTCGATTTTCCGCATCAGTTTTCCGGCACCCAGTTCCAGGCTCTCCACTACCGCTCCCTGCATTGCCGGATATCCGTTTGCTGCTTCCCCCAGAGCGCTGTTCACCGCTTTGGAGAGCATGCTTTTATCCTGGGTGGTAAGCTCGATTACTTCCACGTAACGTTTGGCTTCCAGATTGCGGCGAACCTGCTGCACCACAACCGGGGGCAGCATTGTTGCCCGTCTGATCGAGAAGAAATGTTCCGCGATCAGGGCAATCGTGGCAATCGATAGCGGAATCAGGACGAACCAGGTAATCGCTCCGCCTTGAACCACGAAGTGGTCGAACAACCTGCCCGCCGAACTGTCCGCTTTGCTTGCGGCAGCCGCGGTATCCTGGGCAAAAACTCCATTCGTGGTCAGCAGGAAAACGACCAGGGTTAGAAGGCATATTGATAGGACTATTCGAGACAAACCAGTTCTCCTTACTGTTTCTTAGTGTGTCGCGTACCTTTATGGTTCGTTTGTTTCCGCCAGTCGATGCAATTCCTGGCGAGCTCGGGTTTTAATCTCTTCACCAACGGCGCTGTTGATCAGGCATTGGCGCAGAATGCGTATTGCGTCTTGGGATCTTCCGGAATCACTGTGTGCCGCTGCCGCCAACAGCAGGCATTCACCCGCATATTCACTGTCCGGATAGTGGATAGCCACCCGCATTGCCGGAATCGCCGCTTGCAGATAATCTTCATCGCTCCTGGCGACTTCGTATAACGTTTGAGCCTTAAGTAACAATATAGCTGGAAGCTGCGCTTCGGGGATGGAAGCTATCAGACGATCAATCTGTTCCAGCGCTTCAGCGGTCAGGTTTTTGCGTTTCATCAACTTGATAGCCGACATTTTTATCGCCGCTGTCTTGTCGGTCATCATCGATTTCGGTATTTCCAAACTTGCTATTGATCTGCAGGTTTCGGCGGCTTCCGGGCGATCGAGCCGCCGCAGTATTTCAAAGCGGACGAGCGTCAACAGCATCCTGGTGTTCTCGTCTTTCGTTTCCCGCAGATCCTTCTCCAGCAGGTCGATGGCTTTTTGAGTCGCCCGGCTTTCACCGGCGGGCAGCGAATCCGGAATGAATTGGCAGGCGGTAGCCACATCCGATTGAGTAACCGAAAGAAAGGTGTTGACCGCTTTCAAGGGCAGGTTGGCCCGGTCAGTCGCCACCAGCAGACGCACTGTCGCCAGATTCTTCCAGAATCCTGACGCTGTTCGCAGGCAGCGCTCGTATCGTTCCACTGCCTGCATGTGGTTTCCTTTAAGCAGGTATTCTTCGGCTTCGTTGAAATCGGATAATGCCAGCATGCTGGTGATTACCAGAAAATCAACATCGCGAATTGAGACGGTCTCGTATTGACCTTGGGGGGTGCGGTACTTGATCCGACCGGATTCGTAACCTTTTACTTCCACTCGATGGAGAGTCTCTTCTCCCATCATGATTTCATCACCGGAAGCCGGCCTGGCAAGCATGACCAGCGTGATTGCCAGGCAAAACGCTAGCCCTTGGGTACCCGACCACGGGTGTGGAAAATTCAATTTGCTGTCTTTAATCTTCAAGATCATACTCGGATACGAATCGAAAAGCTCCGTTGTGTTCCCGGGCTATATCCTCCAGGAGTTCCTTGCCGCCCGAGTTTACGTATGCAATGCAGTAAATCCTTGTTTTTTCCTTGCGATTCCACGTTCGCAGCTCTTCCTTCAGGAGTTCTCCTTCTGGAATTACGCCATCGCTGAGGAAGTATATAATATCCGGTTTGAGTGTGAATGCCCGTTTCATTGCCTCTAGAGGGTGGGTCATTCCTTCCGGAGTGGTTCCATCGATAAACTCAAAAGTCCTCTCCTTGCTTGCGCGTATGGCGTTGACCAGCCTGCCCGGGGGGGCTTCTATCGGGGGGTCAGTGCTATAGAAGATAACGTGGTACTTCTGACTTTTTCGCAACTGGTCGATCGACCTTTTCAATTCCTTTTGCAGGTCGTCGAAAATTCCCAACATCGATCCGGAACGATCGACCACGTAGACTATTCGCCTGCCTGCCCGGGCATCGCCGCCGAGTCCAAAGAATTCCGGGCCCGAACCGCCTGGACCAACCTGTAAGCCGTATTTGGAGAATTCGCCACCCCCGGTTCCGATACCCATGATCGACAGCTTCGGATCTTTTGTCCGGCTCAACTCTCTCAACGTGGTTTTTCTCTGGGGAGTGATTTTCGTTTCGACTTTCTGGGATTTGTGCGACTGGACAACGGCCGATTCCAGGGGAACGATTTTAACCTTCGTCTCCTGCGGCAGGTTGCGGATTGCCGTCGTTGTAACACGTGGTTCCTCGGCCAACCCCAGCGACTGGCTGATCCACGGAACAGCTACCATGACTGAAAACAGGATTACGTGAATACCGACCGAAACCAGCCAGGCAATCACCAGAGGTTTATCCATACGGCTCACGGATTTCTTTCCCGGGATTGCTTGCGGTTGTGAACTTAATGAGGTTTCAGTCATATTCTGATCATCTTTCGCCTGATTGTTGCTCCAATACAAACAATCTATCCGGCGAAATGCAAGTGTTCTGTTCGCAGTGTTTTATAAGCCGGACTAAACTTGAACCTTGCCAGCATGTTTTCCTCGTTTTTGCAGCTTTCTATAAAAGTGGCAACAGGGGTACTCTTTTATCTATCCAGTCAACGAAAAAGTTTAGTAGCTGTATTATGCTACGTCAACGATTTCCGTCGTCAGTCGGAGCGAACAAAAGTAATAAATCGTCAACTTGTTGGACGATGGGTTAAATGGCGAATATCCTGACGCTTGCTTTGCTCCTCCGTTCAGGTTGGTTTTGGGGCGAATTAGCCTGCTGTTTATTTACAAGGACCGATTACGATGGTTCAAGTGATACTTTTATCTCTGTTACCTGTCCTGCTGGGATTGGCCGTTCCTGCCGATGAAGCACCTTCGGCAGATGGGGCACAGATTTGGAAGCTTTCGGAGAATGTTGAACCCGATCCTCTCGATTTGGGCGAAATGGTCGCTCGAGCCGATAGCGACCGGAACTTGGAAGCCGCTTTTACCTATCGTTTGCTGGCGGCTAACAGGCTTCTCGCCTTTGACCTTCAACCTTGCGCGTCCCGTTTGCTGCTCGGTATTCCGGAAGAGGAAGATTACCCGAAGGCTCGTGAGGTGATTGCTCAGGTTACGCTATACCTTGAACAGGCGAGCGGGAAACTGGGCGAACTCGATTCCCAATCCGGGCTTGATGAATACAAGCGATACAGGTATGGCGTTCAGCTTGAAACCCTGCAGGCTTTTAGCAAGGCTTTGCGGGAGCTATGGCTTCAGGCTTCGATTCCTGATGAACAGCGCCGGAAAAACATTGCTGATGCCACTGTTGCCCTGGGGGTGATTCTGGAGAGCGATGATCCGGCAATTGTACGCGCCGCCACCTTGTGGCAGGCTTATCTCTTTGCTTCAATTGACAAGTTGCAGCGGGCGCTTGATTTACTACCTACGGCACTCAAACCTGTACCGGAGGGCAAGCCGGTATCTTTTTACGCTCGTGTTCTTCGCTGCCGGTATATTGCCCAACTGCACGAAGATTGCGCCGTTTCGGTTTCTCTACTGCTGAGAATGAAATCGAGATGCGGGTTATGGTTTGAGGATGAGGAGCGGGCGCAGACGGCTCAGCAGGTTGTGAAGCTGATTACGCGTCGACTGTGTGAAGATTCTCTAGCCCGAGCCAATCCTGATCGGAAGGAATTCAACGAATGGTGCGCCGGAGTGGCTTCGCGTATCGATGGGGAGTTCTCCGAAATTTGCAAATCCGGACCGGTTGAGCTTCTATCTCTCGGCTCGCCGGTACCAATGATTATCGAGGTTACCCCTTCGGTATCTTTGGAAAAAAACAGCGCAAAGCCTGAACCTGCGGCGTCTCCGGCACCGGCAGAGCCGCAGTCATAAGGTGGGTGGTACGCTTGCGGTTCCGGAATTTCTAATCGAAGCGAACTATAATCGTTTTCTGTAAAGCGCCGTCGGCTGCGAAATCGCTGGGCAGTTTCGGCTTTGCGGTTACGGTGAAATCCCTGTTTGAAGCCAACTCCACCTGTTCGATCAACCAGTTGGTCGGCAGTTGTCGGTTATTAGTTGCTAACAGCATGTAACCCCGATCGTTGAGCAGTTCGAGCGATTCCCGGATAAGCTCAACCATGTGCTTTTTGACTTCAAAAGCTCGCTTGGGTTTTTTGGCCCGGGCAAAACTGGGCGGATCGATTACGATGATATCGAAACTCCGTTTCTGCCTTTGGGCTCTTTTGAAATAGTCGAACGTATCGCTGCGAATAAACAACTGCTTGTCGAGATCCAGGTTGTTGGCTGCGAAGTTTTTCTTTCCCCATTCCAGGGCTGCTACGCTGAGATCCACGTTGGTAGTGCTTTCGGCACCGCCGGCCGCGGCGGCCACACTGAAACCGCAGGTATAGGAGAAGAGGTTGAGAACACTGCGTCCCTTGGCCAGCTTTGCCAGTCGCTCTCGGTTTTCCCTATGGTCGAGGAAAAGCCCGGATGCCAGGCCTGCCGCCGGTTTCACGATGAACTGTTTACCATTTTCCAGAACGGTTATCTCGTCTACGGGTTCCCCCTTGATCAATTCGACCTTGCCGCTTTTTGCTTCTGAACCCGCCCTGGTTTTCGGGGCGAACCTGCTGTAAACGGTTTTGACGCCCAGGGTTTTGGCATACCAGGCCGCCACCTGTCCCACTAACTGTTCACCGCCTTCAAACTTGCCCTGTTGAGTTTCGATCACTACTACGGGGCCCATTTTGTCGACGATAAGTCCGCTGTAGCCTTCATTTCTACCGGTAAACAGGCGGTAACAGTTAGTACGTTCATCGTTTAAAACACAATCGATGCGGGAAACCAAAGCCGCGTGCAGATGCTCTTCAACCGGGCGTCTGG
>CAXXKI010000025.1:0-89575 GCA_963667855.2 Phycisphaerae bacterium
CCGAAAACCGTCTGATCAAGCTGGATAAAAACCTCGGCCCGCAGTCAATAACTACTTACACTTATGATACTGAGGGCATAAGAACCATCCAGCAAACCGGAACGGAAAGAATCGTCTACACGGTTGATAAAAACCGCCCCTACGCCCAGGTGCTCGAAGAAAGGGATGAGTCCAACCAACTGACAAAACGCTACACGTATGGCCACGATTTAATAAGTCAAACCACCAACCCAAACCATGCCGAGGAATCCATTAAGTATTTCCACTACGACGGCCAGATGAGTACGAGAACCCTGACTGAAGGAAGCCCAACCCGGTCCATGTTCCGACAGGTAACCGACACCTACACCTACGACGCCTTCGGAAATACCATAACCCAAACCGGCTCAACCGACAATCAATACAAATACACCGGAGAGCAATTCGACGCAGAACTGAAACAATACTATCTACGAACTAGGTATTACGATCAATCCATTGGGCGGTTTACATATCGAGACACTTTTGATGGTTTCGAAAACGCGCCACAGTCACTTAATCGATATATTTATGCTAATGCGAATCCTATTGATAATCGAGATCCAAGTGGTTTGTTCGCTATTCCACATTCTCTAGCTTATATTATTCGAGGTATACTGGCTGAGAGTTTTATACAAGGATACTACGCGCTTGAAAGAGGGATACCGGCTGACGGAAGAATATTCAACGTTACGGTGTGGGGTGGTGGTCTGTTAGGCTTCACGCCTGGATATCCTGATATACTTGATAGTCGGAGTAGTTATAACGAAATATATGAAATCAAACCTTGGAGAGGAGTAGCAGCTGGAATAGCACAGATAGCGCGATATATGATCGCCATCTATGATTCGCGGTATTCGGACGATAACTTGCATCATTGGGGAGTGTACCCAAAGATGAAGTGGCCGGGGAGTTACCGATTGATGTCGTGGCCATACGGTGGCATGATTGGTTTCCATAATGCCGCTCCAGGTGTGATTATCTACGAGATTGTTGGAGATGAGATGGTAGATTATAATTGGGACATGGTAAGGCGTCGGCGAGCTATACGGCAGCCCAATAAAAACCCATTCTCTTGGTTAATGCCTGCCCCAGCTCTTATGCCGGTTTTGGCTATAGCAGTGGCCGGTTGTATGTTAGCACGCTTAGCGCCTGCCCTGCCGAAGCTTACGATGGCGGGTGTGTATTCACGGTTGGGTATTGGCGGATTTCTAGCAACAAAAGGGATACATTAAAGGAATACGCCATGAACGTATTGGAAACAAAAAAGCGAGAACGGCTTGATATGCTTCGTGTTGGTCGCCCAACGCCGTCGAAGTTAGGCGATACGCGGTATTTCGTGAAGAATAAAATTTGTTTTGACACAGCACGCACCACGAACAAGTTTGTAGACACGCTTCTTTTTTTTGGTCTTCCGGATGAGGCTATGGAATATGCAATCGCAGGTGAGCGATTAATGAAATTGGCAATTGAGAAAAAGGAGTGGCCGGCGGCATTGAGTCGGAAAACTCCTCAATCTGCACTACTGTGGGATCAGTACGAACATTTACACGGTCTATCTTGGATGGTTGTAGGTCGAGAAGATGAATCGATTCTGAAGACCGCGTTTGCGGCTGCAAACGACTACATGGAGATCCTTGGGGCAGAGAAACGGCCTCGTCATTTGGCGGAATACACTTTGGGATTCGCGGAATTAGCTGGAAAGCTTGGGCGATTCGATTATGCAATCAAAGCTCTGGAAACTCTTCGAAAACCAGTTAAGAAACGAAAAGCGACTAACTTGAAACAAACAAGAAAACGTTTGAGAAAGTTTTGTCACGATATATGGGAAGAGCTTGACGACGAAAGGTTAGGTACGGACGAGCGTACACGAATGAAAGCGTTCTTTGACTTGTTGGGTTTAGGAAGTTTCGTGGACCAGGTATCGAATCCGGTAGGTCCGCTTGACAAATATTGGCTTTCATATATGGCCTGCAAATTCGTTCCAAAATTCGAATTGAGCGAATTCACACGAGGCAACGTGATTGAAAAGATCCAGTTTCTATTGCCAGAAGAGTTGGATTGCGTTGATCAATAGTTTCGATTGAATCACGTATTCACTCAATTCTTAGTCGAAGAAGAGAACTTAAAATAGACATCAAAAGTGCGGAGATAACGAACGGTAAACACGAAATCGTGGATGACAATTATACCGCAAGGTCAGGGAATAGTTTATTAAACTCGTTTGGACGTGACTCAGATTGTCGGTGTAACCGTAATCGCCACTGGGACATCGGTACGAATACGGAGTAAGACAATATATTGCAGAAACCGGGTTAGTGGTGAACCGTATGAGCAGGGCGGAGTGGGTTCGAATTAGGTAAGATGGCCCAGGAATTTGAAGTTGGCAGGTTGATGTTGTGAACGAAACAATTGTCTGGTATTCGAGATCGGATTACCGTAAACCGTGGCCGTGGAAAATACGACGAAAATTCGCCGAAGTGAAGACGAAAACTGAAACGTTTGTTTTTGTGGAAGGTGATCCGTTAGAGTTCGCATTTCGTCCTTATTATGATCCACACACAATGGTGAAAGTACGCATTGTACGATGTGACGGGTATGGGATTACACAACATCGGTTTTTCTATTTTCGAGTCAAGACATTCGATGTTTGTGTTAATCACGATTTTCTCGCTGCAGGTTCAGCGTGTAAAACCGATGAACCGCCGATTTGTTGGTATGGTGCGCGTCAGGTTGAGCCGGTGACTGTTGACAGAGCGGTAATCGGGAAAAAGCAGATTGTGGAAGATTCGTGGTGTCATCTACCAACGGTGCAAATTATATCTAAAGGTGTGAAGAATTACCTGGAGAAAGAGGGTGTGACCGGATGCGAATTCCTGGAGTGCAGGCAGGCCAATAAACATCCGGTCAAAGATAAAGATATTGATTATTACCAGATCATAGTGACGGAAAAAGTTAACCAGGGACCGAAAGTTGGACAGCTACTGAATGTCAGTAGTAGATGCGAGCGATGTGGTGCAATAAAATTGTTTCTATCCACTGAGTTGTCCGGTTACTTTGAGCCGGCCGATCTACGTGATGTGGATTTTCAGACCTGCAGCACCTTCCGTACCGATGATGATATGGTGTATGAACAAGGCATGGAGCACGTCATAGTGAGTGGACGTGTACTTAAACTGTTAGTGAAAAATAAGATTAAGGGGATTGGAAAATACCTGACGGAACCGAATGTTCCATATCGGGCATTGGATATTAGGTGACTGAAGTATGAGGTTAATGCTTCAGTCGGATGAACCAAACATATTGAGGATCGGTTATCATGGAGAGATACGATCTGGAAACATGGGGCGATCAATTGTGTGAAACCAAGGGCTATATCGCGCATGTTACGAAGGGAAAGTATGAGCATCGATTCGGTGGTACATCGTGGAAGATCGTGGATGAACATTGTATGGGTAATACGCCTACCCTGATTCTCGTTTTGGATTTGCAGGATTCTCGATTAATAACAATTGGTAGTGAACGAGGCGGAGAGATCCCTATGTGCAGCTACCTAAACGGTTCGGGTATGAGGAGGCAGGTTTATTCTATAATGGATAACAGCAAAGAGGTCGTTCTTGAAGATCCTGGAATAACTGTTCCTATGGAAATGGCCAAGCCGGAATATCGGTTTCCCAACCCGCTGCCGGAAAGAGCTCTGGCACTGAGGGATATGGCTGAAGAGGATTATCCTCTGGACGAGGACAGTTATTACGGAGCTACACACCAGTTTCTTGCTGGCAAATCCTTTATCCGCGTTCTTGGCCCGCCTTTATGGATGCAGTGGGTTGAGGAAGAATTCTGCACCTGCGGGCGTAAAATGACCTACGTGGCCAGCATCGGTCATGATTGGGAATACGGAGATGGGCACCTGCTGCAGACAGAGCCGTTTTTCCCTGGTGAGCATGTCTGCTATTTTCATTACTGCAGCGATTGCAGTGTGGTTGTTACTAACTGGCAACCTACGTAAAGGATTATGCACGTTAAGCCGTAAATCGAGAAACTACAGGCTGTTAAAGGGTTAAACCAAATGTTTATTCGCGAAATCGTATTAGAAGAATGGCATGAAGGAAATATAACCGAGCACTGTACTGAAAATCCCGGTTGGGACGACATCGTAAGGAACCTCGATCGGCTGGACGGTAAGGCCATCGACCTGATGATGCTCAATACTAAAAACGATGGCGACGCTTTTATCGGTGTGGGAGGTGGCAACGACGGGCAGTATTACGTCGAAGGTTCGTTCGATGAGAATCGTCTCTTCCTTTTGCTCGGGACGCCGCGGTGCGATTGCCCGAAATACGTTCTAATGAAAACCGGCGGCGTGACGGAAGAATACCCGGATTATATGTCTGTTGATTATGATACAGTTATAAGGGCTATTCGAACTTTCGCTCAAAAAGGCGTTCTTGACGACTACCTTATATGGGAAAAAACGGGTGATGGATGGGAGCCAATACGTGGTTGATTGTGCTTATTGTCTTTGTATGTTTGCTGGATGAGTTTTGTTTTAGACGCTAATCGACCGTCGCAGTTGAACCCGGGAGGAAACAATGAACACCACAACAATGATGTTCGATAAGTTAATAACCACGTTTCAGGACGAAGGGTATTATCTTCCGTGCGTCAACTTGATTCCTGATGTGGGCACGCATATCCGTTTTGCCGCAAAGGGCGGGCTTATTTCAGGAGTACCTTTCCTTACAGTCAGCGATGTTGATAAGTGTATCACGCTCTGGTGTCGCAAGCTATTATGTAAAAATATGATCGCCGGTTGGTCGTGCCGAAACGAAGAAGAAGGGCAAGTCGCTATTGAGCAGATTCTTCAGCATCTTTCTCAATGGCATAGGCTGGTGATTCGTCATTAGCTTTAACCGGAGGGCCTTAAAATCGAACTCAGGATTTGAATACATCCATGGGAAAGCTCTATGCCTGCTCGAATAAAATATGTGATTACAATGTGTCCTTCCGGTAAGTCTGCGTAATTTTAGCTGGTGATCGGGCGTATTATGCGGTTATGGAGACGGCTTGCGGTTGGTTACGGTAATTCCAGGGCAGCCAGTTTTTGGGAGATGTTGCTACGGACTGCTCGTTTTCCTGAATTGCGGTCAGGTAGTCGAAGGGGTCAGCGTTGCAGAGCTGGCAAGAGTAAATCAGGCTCATGAACATGTCGCCGGTCCGGGCACCTTGCTCGCTCTTGTAAAACATGGAGTTCTTGCGATGCAGGATCGCCTTTTTCAACGCTCTTTCGCAAATGTTGTTATCCAGAGGAGCACCGGGTTCGCGCAGGAACAGGGTCAGCTTTTCCCAATGCTTGAGCATGTAGGTGATGGCCTGCCCTAATCCGGAGTTTGGCTCTGTCAGCCGTTCTTCCAACTGCCTGGTGAGCCACTTGTTCAATTTCTTCATCAATGGCTTACTCTCGGACTGGTGGAGTACCAGGCGCTGTTGTTTCGATATGTTCAGTTCGCGAGCCTCCGCGTCGAACTCGTAGACCGTAGCCAGTGTCTCCAGCACGTAGCGGCATTGTTCGGGGAAACGCTCAACCACGTCTACGAAGTTCCGCCGCCCGTGGGCCAGACAATGGCTTAGGATCGTCTTGAATTCTCCGGACATATTCCGGGACAAAGCGTCACACATCTGGATCGGAGCCCCCAGTTCCGAGCAGCGTTCGGCCAGCACTTTCGCCAGGTTCTCCCCCGCATGTTGCCGTCCAGTGAAGAACAGAGCGATGCGCCGCCCACTTCCGGTCGACACTATACCTGAAGTGTAGATTCCCTTGCGTTTAGGCGCATCTTCATCTGCCAGGGCTTTGCGTTTGGCCCGCTTGCCCATCAGTTCCAAAATTTTCATTGTGGTATCGTCGTTGTATACGATTTCGCCCTGGGCCGCCTGGCGGATCAACTCTTCGTAGGCCGGAGTAACCTGGCAAGCGGTAGAGTAAACAATGTCCCACTGCGTCGAAGACGGTAAAGGAACCCCCAAGCTCTTCTGCAAATTCTGCAATCGATTGAACGGCAGTTGAGTGGCGCGGGGGAATCTCACCCCCGCGCTCTCCCAGAACCGGACGTGAGCCTCTCAACTCATCCGGCTCCTATCATCCCATCGCCTTACGGCACGATGCCGATCTGCCAATGTGCGAACAGCTCCGGCCTCTTACGCGCCATGCGGCGCAGCCATTGAGTAGCCCTTCGCTGGTGGCCCCGGTATCGCTTGTATTTCTTCATGGCCCACCGAACCAGTCGCCTGTTAATACAGTCGAAAGTCCGGTGCAACGCCGAGGGGTGGTAGCGGCCGTAGTAGTTCACCCAGCCGCGGATGTACCTGTTGAACATTCGCGAGAAGTCGTCTAATTCCTTCTCGCTGGCCGCGTGGATGCCCCAGTTCCGCACGGTCCGCACGATCGCCTTCATTGCCTTGCGGCCAATGGCCGGGGCGAAGCTGGCAAAGTAGCGGCCGTCACGGCTATTGCGGGCCCTTCGCGGCCTGAAGCCATAGCCCAGGAAGTCAAACTGAATGCGCGGATGATCCTCAGTGCGGTTGCTGTCCCGGCAGTAAACGATGCTTGTCTTCTCCGGATGTGCTTCCAGCTTGCACTGAAGCAAGCGTTGCTCCACTGCCCGCCGAACATCTTGCGCCTCGGACTCAGTGTGGCAATGGATCACAATATCGTCCGCATAGCGCTCGAACGGGCAGCCTGGGAATTCCCGGGTCATCCACATGTCGAAAACGTGATGCAGGAAGATATTCGCCAACAGCGGCGAGGCGACTCCACCTTGCGGCGTGCCTCGCTCCCGTGGCATTCGCGTGCCATCGTCCAGTTCCACCGGCGCCTTGAGCCAGCGATCCACGTACAACAACACCCACTTGCAGTCCGTATGCTTGCGAATCGCATGCATCATCAGCGAGTAATCGATGTTGTCGAAGAACCCTTTGATATCCAGGTCCACGGTCCAATTGTAACGCCAGCATCGCCGCCGACATGTGCCAACGGCATCCAGCGCCGACTTGCCTGGCCGATACCCGTAACTGTCGGGGTGGAACACTGGTTCCACTTTCGGCTCCAGGTACATCTTCACGACCATCTGGGCCACGCGATCTCCCACGGTGGGAATGCCCAGTGGCCGCTCCCCGCCGTCCGGCTTCGGGATCATTACCCGTTTGACCGGCGGAGGGACGTACGACCCCGACGACATCCGATTCCAGATCCGATAGAGGTTGTTCTTCAACTTCCTCTCGAACTGGGCGATTGAGATATCGTCGATCCCGGCGGCTCCTCGGTTCGTGCGAACTTTCGTCCACGCGTCCCAAACCGCCCATTTCGCAATACAAAACGGTTTGTCTTCAGTCATGGGTTCCTCCCGCTTGCACGGTTGACCAGTTGTCCAAAGACTCGATGACACGACCCCTTCGCTCCACGTGCATTACACACCCTTCGTGACTACTACGGGTCGTTCCGCCCCTGTGCCTCGCATCGGTACTCTCATCCTTGCGGGTTGTCCGCTTGGATTTCTCCCTTCACATCAAGGCGACAGGTTCCAAGGTTCCATGTCCGAGCCTGATCTGCGCTCTCGCCGTCTTTGTGCCGGACGCCACGTGGGCCAGATACAGGCACCCCCCACGCTGATCCTGGGGCAATGGACAGACCCCAGTTTTGACGTCAACGAGATACGGTTTCGACACTTCATCAACGGTTCACTTGCGTTCGACTTCGCAGACCTCACCTGACGCAATCAAGCCGCGCCTTTTACACCCGACGCTTACCACGACGGCTCTTGACCGCCGCAGTTCGGGCTGGTTTGTAGCCTGGTCCTGTCACCCGGCCACGAGGGGCCTACCCTCATCTCGCACACAGCTTCTCCTTGCACACATCCACTTCCGTACTTCAACAGAGCGATCATACTCGCCGCAGTCGCATCGTACTTCTTACTGCCAATCCCCTTTGGAGGCTGTGCGGTAAATATCTTTCCGCACAGATTGCAGCGCAGCTTCTGCAGTTCGTATACTTTAGCCTGCAAGGGGGCTTGCCCGACGATCCGCACCAGAACGCCGGGAGCGGCCTGCTCGTAAACCACACCTTCCCGGCAGTCGGGACAGAAGTCTCCGGATTTGAGAGAATCGTGAGGGACACGAATGGTTACAGCTTTCGTGTAGGCCTTGGCACCGTTGCGCCCATGACCTTTGGGCGGTGGCTTGGCCTTGGGCTCAGGTGCGCTCGGTGCATCATCCTGATCGGAAGAGTTTTCTTTTGAACTCGTCTTGCTGTCGGCCTTGAGGACCTCTTTGGTTTTTTCTGTTGCAGGACCAAAGAGTAACTTGCGCAAACGATGAATCGACATGTTCTTGTCTTCCACCAGGTTGGTAAGGCAGACAT
The DNA here is from genome assembly GCA_963667855.2 of Phycisphaerae bacterium. Taxonomy (GTDB): domain Bacteria; phylum Planctomycetota; class Phycisphaerae; order UBA1845; family UBA1845. Next base: position 8,432 of record CAXXKI010000025.1, read on the forward strand.
AGGAATCGGCCAACAGCTTGAGATCCTGATAGTCCTCTTCGCTCATAGTCGTTTTGGCCCGCTGGAGCAGGTTTTGCAGCTTATCCATGTGAAACTCCTGTAGTTTGATTGCGGTCATGGTCATATCGTGCAAAGCCATTGTCTGCAAAATTTCCGTTCGTAAAAAGCAACACCCGGTTCATATGCCGAGTAAGCGTTTACAAACAGACCATAACAGCGCAAGCGCAGGGCGCAAGTCAAGATAGGTAATTTAGCAATGTTTTTTAAGAGCCGACATTCACTGCTCGCCAGGTCGGTGCCGCCTGGGCAGCTTGGGGATTACCAGCCGACAAGAGTACGTGCAACTGGTGAGCCTGCAAAGTCTCGGTTGCTTCGGTTTTAGAGGCAGGCCACCACTGAAACCGTCCACGGGATAGACGTTTCTGGCATAACCAGAACCCCTGGCCGTCATAGACCAACGCTTTCACCGCAGTGGCCCGCCGGTTGCGGAAGACAAACACAGAACCACGGAAAGGATCCTGCTGCAATACCTCTCGGCAGAGGCGGGCCAGGCCATCAATCCCCTTGCGAAAGTCGGCCGGCTCGACCGCTACGAGGATGCGCATGTGCGGAGTGATTTGAATCATCCTTCGACGTCCCAGAAGTCCCGGCAAAGTTCGACTACCTCGGCAACATGGTTGCCCTTGAGATAGACCCGCATCTTCGATCCGTGGGGATTGGCCAATTCGATGACGCACTCGGGCGAAGCATATGTCGCAGGCGGGCTCAGCTCGACGAACGTGGCCGGGGAAACCATTTGGCCGATATCTGTTGAAGAGCCATCCTGCAGACGTTTTTTGAGACCGTAGTAGTCAAGGCGGAGTACCTGTGCCACCCGGGCTACTCCATACTCAGCGGCCAGCTTAGTTGCACAATCCCAAAGATGGTCCGGGATTCGTGTTCCCAGCTTCCGCGCCCTACGCCAAGCATCAAAACGCTTCTTCGCCGCCTCAAGATCATTCGGTACCAACTCCGTCTGTTTGCATCCCATTTGTAGACCTCCTCGATTTCTCAAGTCAGTCTTCAACGATAACCAGCCGCCATCAAAGATTCATGCAGACTTGCCGGAAAGACACAAAGTATTGCGATACGTTTCCCAGTTATAAGCCTGTAAGCAGGTGGAACACCATCAGGGATTATCCCTGACGGGTTCCGATCAGTTCGTCCTGCTTGTTCAGGCTCCCGGCTTCGATCAGCAGGATTCTTTCACGAGGCAAGCTCTCGATTTCCATCACCATTCAGGCGGCTAGCGGCATTGCTTGAAAATATACGATTGGTGTTGCCCATCAATTCGAACGCGAACAACACGAAGAAGAAAAGCCCGCCTCCTAATTTATCATCAGGAGACGGGCGAAAAGTCATTTAGGAAATTTAGGTAAGAATACTAAGTGGCTGTCCCACGCGTCAGGTAAGAATACTAAGTGGCTGTCCCTCGCATCCATAGAGAACTACACGATGCGTCCCTCCATCGCCTTCTCTGCGTACAAATCCAATTCCGAAGGAACGCCAAGTCGGGTTTTCCGAAAAACTTCCAGCATCTGACGCGCATCGACATTATTTCTTTTCCGCATATGGCCGAGAGCGTGGATCGCGCTCTCCTGGCACACGTATGAATCCAGGAGTAAGATACGCCCCAACACGTCAAACACTGATTCTGCCAATACACTATGGCTTGGTTCTAACGCTAGGTTATATCCCCAATCAGCTTCCCAAAAATAGAAACACTCCCACTCCAGCTCACTGGCGTACACCCGCTCGCCATCCTCGAATGTCGGGCCCTTTGGCAACTCCGCACAAAACATATCTCGATAAAGCACATATATTGCGGCAATACACCGCTTTTGAAGAGATACAGGTACACACTCGCGAGATATGTTATAGAAAATTCGCTCCTTGAGCATCAGGCACTCAATACCCTGTGCGATCTGATCCAGCGAAAACCGTTTGGCTAATATCCCCGGGTATTCGAACAAGCGGGCTACATACTCTGCCAACCTCACTTCAGGTTCATCACCTAGACCTTCTTCGAATACTAACCCGAATTCGTCGATTTTGAGAAACCATTTCTCTTCATCGTCATCAGCAACCGGATGATCGAATACGTAATCCACCCAATCGTCAAATGTCATAGAATATCCAGGAGGAAACACCATATACAACCTCGAATTAAGATGATCGGTGCATTTTTTTAAAAACTAACATTTATCGCTATCCAAATACTACTCATTTCAGAAAGATATAACAACGCTCCGTGAAGGCTACAGTTAAACGATCACGGAGCGTTACATCGGCCTCGCCTTTTTTAAATATTTCTTGTGCTACGGTGTTACAAGACACTCAAGCTTTTACGCCTTTAACGTTTCGTTTTACGTCATGTCCTCCCATGGCTAGGGCAACTGGGATTAGAGATTGAATTCGGCTCACCACAAGAAGGACACCGAATATCAACACAGAACGCTGTAAACACGGTATTAACAACGGCGCCAGGCACCTCTGCTAATCCATACAAAAAGTCCAAAACAGAAACACCGACGCCCCTAGCAGGTGCGGGTGGAATAATGATAACAGGCGGCGTTCCAGGACTGGGCTGCGTCTCAGGCATAGGTTTTGGCTCAGCAGGCTTAGGGTCAGGCAGGGGTTCTGGTACCGCAGGCTGAGGTTCGGGAAGCGGTTCTGGTACAGCAGGCTGAGGTTCGGGAACAGGTTTTGGTTCAGTTGGCTGTACCTTTTGGGGTTCCCAACCCTTTTTGGGAACAGCTTTAACAGCTTTCTCAACAGCATCATCTAATTTCGGATCTCTTGGACAATTTTGGTTATACCTGTCTAGTTCTCGTTGCAATCGCTTTTGCCTGTTTTTAAGGTTTGGTCTATGCCCATGCTTCTTGGTTATTCGATTTCCTTTCTTCGGTCCTGTTTTCTTTCCTCCTAAATCACCATCAGGATCGTACTGTCTGACCTCACGGTACAAGTTTTCCGCAGCTTTTAATAAACTATCACGAATACGAGCACATTTCCCAGGCGAGAACTGCTGGCCGCTCGGATCTATAAATCCGATAGGATCTGATCGAACATATTCGTACATATTCACTCCATCCACATACCCCAATGGATCTCGATGCAACCACCTCCCCAGATGCGAGCTATACGTTCTTGCCCAGAAGTGGTACTGTCTCGTATTCTGATCAAACGCCTGACCGGTCCACATGAACGGGTTGCCGTATTTCGATTCGCCCCGGTACGTGGTGAGCGTGTTATCCGTAATATAGGTTTTGCCATACGGATCGTAATCGTAGCGCTCGACAACCTCACCGGCCGCGTTGGTCAATGCCACAACGCTTCCCAGTGCGTCGTGCAGGAAGTGCAGTACTTCCGGCGTTCCTGCGGCCACGTCACCGTCTGAGGTATGGTCAATCATAGCCACCGGCTCAGGGAAGTCGGCTCCCCAAATATACTCGCGGGACAAGGTCATAGTCGGCGGTTGTCCGACGATACTCCGCCAGGACACATGGTACTCCTGAATCGGCGTCAAACCGGCGAATACCCAGCGGGTGCGATCCTCTTCCAAAAACGGACTATTGCTCGCGGCCGAAGCGTACGAAGGACCACTTGTCTCCACCCGGCGCCCCATTGCGTCGTACTTGTTTTCCCGTATCAACAGATCATCGCCCGTACCTGGTGTGCCATTTGTGCGCCAGACCTTGGCCAATCGGTTGGCCGCATCGTATTCGTACCGCTGTCCATCCGGCACCGTATCACGTCGGGTAGACCTGGGTGATTACTCACCCAAGCCCCCCACAGATCCGGACATGCACGATTAGCGCATCCGGCTCCTCGAATCATGGTTTCGCTGCGAACGGTATACAGAGTGTACGACAACCGGTTTTGGCAGCGGGTAGCGGTCAAGAAGACGGACAAACGTCGGCCACCCAAAGTACGACTTTTGCGAACGACGTCCGAGCCATTTCTTCCAGATACGCTTAACCCCTTCCCAATAACGTTCTAATGAAACACCGTTACCGGTAATACCGTAGTAGGCATAATGTCCGCGCATCTTCCGGGCAAGCTGAACATGCTGCTCGCAAACCCGAAGGTGCCGGTTAACCCTGCACCACTTCGATATTCCCTTCAGAGATCGACTTAACCGGTTTGAGGCGGTCTTACGCTTGACCACCCAATACCCACGCCAGGAACGACCCCAGTAGTGTGTAAAGCCCAGGAAGTCAAACGTCCCGGGACCACTGCCATCAGGTTGCTCGCCATTACGTGGCGGTCGGTTAAAGCGAACCAGGCGGGTCTTCTCTGGATGAAGTTTCAGACCGTACTTGCCAAATCGCTTCGGAAGTACCGCCATAACTTTACGAGCGTCATCCTCATTGGTAAACCCAATAACGAAGTCGTCCGCATAGCGGATAATGAATGTTCCGCCACGCAGATGTGATTTAACCACCTGATCGTACCATTCATCTAATACATAATGTAGATAAAGGTTCGCCAGAATCGGAGAGATCACTCCGCCTTGAGGTGTCCCACTGATTGGACGATGCAGACATCCATCTTCCAGGATACCTGCTTTCAGCCATTTACCTATTAATCGTACCAGTACACCATCACGCACCCGTCGCTTGAGAAACTCTCGCAGATGAGCGTGGTCCAGAGCATCGAAGAAGCCCTGGATGTCCACTTCCAGTACCCAGCTTACCCTAATCGACTTGCACTGCTCATAGAATGACTCTAGAGCCTGATGGGCCGATCGGCCTGGACGGAAGCCATACGAACAGTCCATGAAATCTTGCTCGTATACTGCTTCCAATACCATCGCTACCGCACGTTGAAGCACCTTGTCTTCAAACGTCGGTATGCCAATAGGACGTGTCTTGCCACCCGGGCCTTTGGGGATATGAACCCGCCGTACCGGAGGCGCTTTGTAACGCCCTGATTTCGCTCGATCCAACAATGATTGGAGATTGTTCATCAGATCAATTGAATACGAGGCCGCCGTCTCTTGATCGACGCCCGGAGCCGCATCCTTACGTACCTGATCATACGCTACTCGCAACCAGTCAAGGTCGATATGGTGGGCCAGTGCAGTGAAGCTCGTCTGCGGACCTAGTCTCGCCAGCTGTGCTATCCGATGTTGTTTAGTTAACACGCGATCGAATGTCTGTGCATCCGCCGTGTTGCCCTTCATCGATTCCATGTTTCGGCATCGCCTTCCTTCCACGGGGTCTCTCACGGGTGAAATTCCCCCGCTTCAACAGTACTATTCGATGCTCCGACTTCCTGCCGTTCATCCTGCCGCACTTCGTTGCCTTCGTTTGGCAGTACCAACCGTGTGTCTGTCTTTGCTCCTCACGACGCCTGACACGCGCGTCGCAGGCCAGGGGCTGATTATTCCGGGTAGCCCCCATCCGGATCATATCGACTGGAAACGACAGGATCTCCCACGTTCCTGAGGAACCACAGTATGCACATGCCCTGCTCTTAGACCCCGGTGGGATCGAATGCGCCAGACCATTACGGCGACTCGATGCTGCCTTCCGTACAGGATGCGGACGACGTCGGCTCCCACAAATAGCCCTCTTTCGAGGCTCGATCACACGGCCTATGCACTCGCTGTCTACGCTTCGTCATGATGGTTACCCAGCACAACGCAAGACTCGCTTCCGGCTGCCGGTCAGCTTTGCCGGGCAGGACTAAACCTGCCAGGTTCCTACGAAAGGTTTCACACAAATGAGTCATGGGCCCATAATGCAATCCCCCTTTCTCAGGCTTTCGTGGCGCACCCGCATTAGGGGCAAGTGGATCCAGCGTAAGGTTACCGTTATCGTCGTGCGTCGGAAGCTGCGGAGTACCTCTATTAATCGTCAGATACTCGTTAACTCCGTTGGCCGTACGAGTTTCGGTGGAAATCGTGCCATTAACGGTGTTGAGGAACTGGTCCCAGTTACCTCGACTATCCAAGGTCCAATCGCTCTGTCCGGGCATTTGCGGGGTAGACAGAATATTCGAAATAGTCTTGGTATTCGTATCGAATTCCCCCCGTTTAAACGACCTCAAACGGTTCAAGTTATCGTATACGTACTGCTGACTTCTGTTGAGATGGATTTTGTTATCTGTGTAAAGCCGGTTACCAACGGCGTCGTAACCGTATTCCACTTTGAACAGATCGTTACCTCCTGACGCATGGGTAATCCCGGTCAACCGATCGTTTACATCGTAGCCAAAGACACTGGTGACACTATTGCCCAAGGCAGCTCCCATGCGCCGGTTCGCGTCGTCGTAAGTCCAGGTGGCCCCGATATTCGTACCACCGTTAATGTTGGCCAATCGACCGCGCAGGTCTAAAGTTTCAACAACCGTTCGGCCACCGGCGCCGGGATAGGTCAGTGTACGCGTACTACCCGCACTTAAGATCGCATAATCAAACTGGGTCGTAAACGACTGGCTGTCCGCTACGTATTCCTGAGTAGTGCTGTCAAGCCGCCCGAGATTATCGTAGACGTTGGTGATATCGACAACCCCATTGTCAGCGGTCAGCATGTTCCCGCTCATATCGTAGGTGAATTGTTCAGATAAAACGGTAGTGCCGCTGTTAACGAATACCCGCGAAATCATCTGCTTCAATTCGTTATATGTGGTCGTTGCGACTATTCCTTTCTGGTCCGTACGAATTACGCGGTTTTGATTTCCGGCAATGCGGTCGTAGGCGAAAGTGACCGTTCCCGATCCGTTTCCGTTATCATCGGGATACACCGCTGTTTTGAGTCTGCCCGCGAAGTCATAGGTATAGGTGGTTTCGTTATTATCGTCATCCTTCATCGACAACAACTGGTTCAAGCCGTTGTAGCCGTAGGTGGTGGTTCTCTCGTCAGTTCCCTGGTAATCCTCCAAAGTAGCCAACACTCTGTTCAAACCATCGTACATGTATTTGGTTCTGACATTGTTAGCGTTAATTACTTCTGACAGACGGGCCGCTTCATATACGTACTGTGTATATTTGTCAGCAGTCTCTTTCAGCGGATCAAACACCTTAACCGCCCGGTTTGCCGCATCATATCGCATTTCCCAAATGTTATTGTTGGCATCCTTTCTATGGGTAACATTACCGTTAGCGTCGTAGGTTATGGTTACAATTGGGCCTTCATTATCACTGGCTGTTACGAGCCGGTTGGCTCCGTCATAGGCGTAAACAATCACATTACCATCGGGCATAGTCATTTGGGTAACGTTGCCGGCGCCGTCGTAATCCAGATCGGTCACCTGGTTTCCAGCTACCGTATCGATCACGGTAATGGTGTCGCGCCGACCGACACTGTCATACGTGAACCCGGTCATTTTATCCATCGGATCGGTAATGGTAAGAAGATGCCCCTCGGCATCGTAGGTGTACTCGATGACCGCGTCATTGCCATCCGGATTTTCGTTAACGTCTCCCACTTTGCGAATCACCGTCGTAACTCTATCCATCTTGTCATAAATGAGATAGACGGTGTGCCCGTCCGCATCGACGATTTTGTGAGGACGATTGCTACCCGGAGTCGCAGAACAGTTACAGGTACTACCTGTCGCAACGTCGTAATCGACAGTAATTATCTGCTCATCAACCGTTCCGGCCGCGATTTTCTGAGTTGCAACTCTGTTCAGGTCATCGTAAACAATGTCCGCAACCATAGATGCGCCGGTAGTCACGTTTGGTAAAGCCCATCTCTCTATTTTTGTAACATTACCAACCGCGTCAGGTGTAAACTTGGCAATATAATCTTCGGCATCCTTTATTTGGATTTGCCGCCCAGCGTCATCATAAGTGATTATGGTGTTTTCACCGTTTGCATCGGCGACATTCGTTATGTTACCGTTGCCATCGAGGGTAAAGGTATTCGTAAGGGTTCCTTCGCCCGCGCCCAGGTTGACAACCATCTGGTAAAAACGGTTTCTCCAGTCATAGTTCAAATCGGTAACTCCCGATTTCGGATCGGTCATTTTAATCAAATTTCCATGAGCGTCGTATTCCAACATAGTGGTCAACGATAATCCATTCGTCACCGGATCGACTACCTTTGAAACGAGGCGGCCAGCGTAATCGTAGGAAAAATCGGTAATCGTGATTCGATCGCCGCGATGGACCGTTTCCCTGGTCACTCTACCGAGCAGATCGTGCTGATATTCGCGAACGATATTCAAGACACCGTATCCTTCAATAACCTCGATCAGGTTACCGGCCGAATCATACTCGAAACGAGTCTGGTCTCCGATTCTATCGATAACTGTTCTGTACTGGATAATATTCGTATCCGGCCAATAGGTATGAGTAATAGCGGTATACTTATCTTCCGCCTCAGGCCCCTCCAGGGATTCATCAATTGCGTCATACTTCGCTACAATATCACCGCGATCATTATAGATAACCCTATGCTCGCGGTTATCCGGGAAAACAATCTTTGTGCGATATCGCGGGAACCGCTCATCCTCGTATACATAGGTTGTCACGATCGGTTGGGAATCTACGGTTTGGGTGACTTGTGTCAGGTTAGCCTGCGTATAACCGTAATTGGTAATCCGTCCCAGTTTGTCCTCATAAGTTACCACCTGGTAGAAAGCTAAGTTGCTGCCATAAGTCCATTTTTCATTATTCCCCAGGGGATCGTCTACCTGGGTGATTCTTCCATCAGAATCGCGATGGTAAACCCACTCCTTTCCTTCACCGTCCAAGAGATGAACTGTTCCCGCGGTCATCCCAGTATTGTACCCCGGAAAACCTTCTGCACAGGAAACGCTTACAATAGTCTCTGATTGCTCCGTCCCTTCATCGTAAACGAAAATTGTCCTGGTATTTTCGGTACTGTCTATTGTGTACTGAGTACCGTTCTCCAGCGTTTCCTTAATCATTCGCCGGGCCGAGTCATAGACATATTGTCGCCGCGAGGATTTTTCAACTAACTGCTCATCTACGGTTTCTACCCACCGGTGAACTATGTCAGAGAGTCGATAATACGAATCACTATATTCGTAAAGAAGCACAGTTGTACGACTTTGATTGCCGTTTGGTAATTCCACGCTATCGGGATGTATGATTTGCCCTATCAAACCACCATTATAATGCAATGTGATCTTTCGTCCTGAGGGACCTTCGATAATTACATTATCGTTCTCGTTTTTCGGATAAACTTTGGTGACCTGGCCGCTTACATCGGTCCATACTGTGGGCCTGTCTAAGCCAACCGTTATCGTACTTCCATCCTCGTTAATAATCGTGAAGTGATAATCAAGAACCCCTGCTCCGTTCGTAATTAGTTCATGCCATTCTATATCGTAGCCTGTTTCCGCCGGAGTATTGACTAACTCACCATCGGAGAAACGTCCCGAGAACTCATACCTCCGACCGGTACGATCAGTAAACGTCATTTGAGCGTCAAATTCATTTGTAGGCACACCGAATGGATACTCCACACTTTTTGTAACATTGAAATCAACATCCGTTTCATAGGGATGCATCCATCCAGCCCCCAAGGGATATCTATCTGTTTTCTTCAAAGAGTTATATTTGAGGAAGAAATCCAGCTCCGTTTCACCGTTGACATAGGTTGTTATTAACGGAACTTTGGTCCATATGTTTCCGGTATGAACGGTGACATGAGCGTTTTCACCAGCATTCAATCCGGGCATCGGCGGACAACCATTCCACTCCCAAAGATCGTACAACGGCCCGATGAAAGGACTAGGAGGAGGAGGCTCTTCACAAGACGTAGAAGTTTTAGGGACACACTTGCACCCCCCCATGCCGTTACTAACTGATTTTTTACACGAATCAGCACATACTCTCTTGCTGCAGTCGGGATACTCCAAACAATACTCGGGAGGACATATCTCGTCGCATTCTATGGGATCAGCAGTGCAAAGTAAGCAACAACTATAGTCCTCTATATCTTGCCTTAATCTGCCTACGATAGTAGAGGTCAAACCAGTGTGCGCCTGCAATATATGCGCATCGGTAAGGTTACCACCATCATCTCTAATGGGAGCAGCCACGCCATTAGCAATAGCCATGCCGAACAGCACATGCGGGCATTCATCCGGAATACCATTGCTGTTCAAATCTACACTTGAGCCGGAAGCTAAATCGCACTCATCGGGAATACCGTTATAATTGCAGTCTGGAGCTGAGCCGGCAGCGATCTCTTCCGAGTCATAAATACCGTTGTCGTTGCAGTCGTAACAGGGATCGGTTGTAGACAATCCGCTTGTCGCATTAGCTTGTGATTCATCCGCATTGTCAATCACCCCGCTGCGGTCCAAATCGGCCCGTAAGTTATCATCCAGCTCTACGGAAAGCCCCTTTTTCGCCTCCACTAGTATTTCGTCCGCACTGGTGACTATCCCATCTCCATCCACATCGCCCACCAGGTAACAGATACAAAAGTCCGTATCTTCAAAGCTATCACCAACAGCAGAACCATCCACCGCCTGCATACCGGCCAGGTCGAAAGTTACGCAATTCTGGTTAGGAATTTCACCAGAGAAGGTGATAAGAACAACCGAGGAATCCCCCGAAGCTAGGTTCGCCGTAGCGGTCACCTGCCCCATACCGCTGGCCGGTGTTACGTCCGTCCCGTTAACACTAGTCGACATGGCTTTACCGAACTCCACACGAATATAGGGATAGTCAAGTTGATCCGGCTGCTGTAATCGGGGTTCGATATTGGGTAATCCGGGATTCCGAGAGATTTCGATCCCCAGATCGTTCGTGATTCCGGCATGGTCGGCCATACTCTTGATCGAAAGGATATCAGGCGCGTCGCACTCATCCGGGATGCCGTTGGAATCGGTATCAACGCTGGTTCCGGCAACTATATCACACTCGTCCGGAATACCGTTTTCATTGCAGTCCCGTTCGCAATCGTCATGTACACCGTTACCATTGCAATCGGTTTGAGCGGGCAATTCACCGTGCAGGGCTACCGCGTCGATTTCCTCCCAGATGTCGGTCTTATGAGTCGTGTCAATGGTAATTTTCAACCCTTTAACCAGATATGTTGTTTTCGTCCAATTGACCACTAACTCACCAATTTCACATTGCGGTAAGGGCAAAGTGCAATTAACCGTATCCGGACCGCTCCACACCGTGTGCAACTGATCGTCCAGGTCAACCGCGTCGATTTGGGTAACAAAGCCGGGCGCCATGCTCTCGACCACCGTCGCGCCTGTAGCCCAAACAGGGTATTTATAGCTAAGGGTGATATACTCCGCCCCATCGTCAGCATTTAACGTTGCCCAGGCTAGCTCATTGTCACCGTGCTCCTGAACGCCTGGTTTGCCCAATGCCTGCGTCGCGTGGCAGGAATCGGTCGAACCGTCATCATATTGCGAGCTGTACCCCGCAACGGAATCCGCCCACTGGATAAACGCGAATCCGCCTTCCAAATCGCAGGAGTCGGGGAAACCGTTATTGTCACAGTCGGTATCCATCCCCATGGCTATTTCGCAGGGATCGTAAACACCGTCGCTGTCACAATCCCACTGGCAGTCGTCGGGAACTCCGTTTGTGTCGCAATCGGTACTGGTACCGTAGGTGATATCGCATTCATCAGGAATACCGTTAGTATTGCAGTCTAAGCTGGTTCCCTGATCTATATCCCAACTGTCCGGAACACCGTTGCTGTTACAGTCTGGAGTAACCACACAATCAGGAACTTCGCACTCGCAGGCTTCTCCGTTACCGGTAAACCAAACCCCCGGTTCGCGACAGGCGTCATAATCAAAATCGTTGACCATACCGTCGCGATTAACATCCGTTCGAGGATTACCAGCATCCGCGCACATGTGATTCTTATTGGAAGGTGCGTGAATAGTTACTAGGTCCCCCGCATCCACATAACCATCACATGTAACATCCTCATTTCTACATAAACACTCATCGGGAATACCATTGCCGTTTGCGTCAGTACTGCTCCCGCCCCAGCTTATATCGCACTCGTCCGGTAAATTGTTACCGTTACAATCAGGCAAAGTCGCCGGAATGCCATACAAAGCGATAGCGTCGATCTGTTCGAAATTGCCGGTATAGAGGGCCGTATCGATAGTAACCTTCAAACCCTTGACCAAATAGTTCGTCTGTGCCCACGCCACATCCAACGTATGAACAGAGCAAACAGACCAATAGCTTGGACAGCTAGCCGTATCGGTACCACTCCACACGGTATGAAGTTGATCATTCATGTCAACCACATCAACCTGCGTGACAAAACCATCGCCAAAAGTCTCTAAAATGGACGCTCCGGATGCATATACGGGCATATCATAACCAAGAGTGATATATTCCGTTCCCGAGTCGATTGTGGACGGCGCCCAAGCCAGTATATTGAAACCTCTTCGTAAAATATCGGGCTCTCCAGTCGCCTGAATGGCGTGGCCCGCATTTTCCGGCATTCCAAGTTGAGAACTAAAATCGAGAACCGTAATTGCCCATTGTTTTATGGTGAAATCGCCGTTCACATCGCAGTAATCTGGAATTAAATTATCATTACAGTCACTTTCTGTGTTATCTAGAATCTCGCATATGTCGGGTATACCATCGCCATCACAATCCCACTGGCACTCATCGGGTAGTTCGTTTAAATCACAATCGTTGCTGGTTCCAGAAGTAATATCGCATTCATCAGGGATGCCGTTTTCGTTACAGTCTGTGCTGGTTCCGCTGGCTATATCCCAATTGTCCGAAATCGAGTTTCCATTACAGTCCACTATTACGTTGCATTCGAATACTTCACATTCACAATCGTAACCGTTTCCCGCCCCCCAGACTCCTGGGTTAGTTACTTCATCAATATCAAGATCGTTAATCATACCGTCTTGGTTAACATCGGCTCGAGAGTTACGAGCAGTACCACACATAAAACCATAGTTCGCAGTATTATGGATCTCGCCAATATCTCCGCCGCCTACTGCGCCACTGCAATCAACATCGGCAATCAGGCAAATACACTCATCCGGAATACCATTACCGTTCAAATCCAGATTGCTCCCGCTGGCGATGTCACACTCGTCGGGAACTCCGTTCCCATTGCAGTCCTGGCTGGTTCCCTCGGCTATATCCGTGGCATCCGCCACACCATTACCGTTACAGTCCGCTTGAGCGAAACTCGGCAATACTAGAAAACCGACAAACATAGGTAAAAGCAAAACATTACGCACTCGGTCCATACCCATACTCCCGATAAATTGACAAACTATCCAACTCAATAGATGCCGGAACCACACGGATAGAAATACCCCAAAGGCTTGCCGCGAATCGCGCAGATACACCGCACCTGCGAGAAAAACCCAAACAAGCCCTTCAGGCACACCCTGTCCTACACAAAATTAACGCTAATACGCGGATAAGACATACCCACGAACTATTGGCTGAAACGAAAAAATCCCATTTGCCTAATTGCCCAATTTAACGCGATTGATTATGGGCAATCTCAATATGAAAACTTGCCGGTAAATACTAATTTGGACGGTAAACTCGAGCGTCAATTAAGTCAATACATATTTATTTTTATTTTACTGTATTCCAACGAATGCGGATTAACTCTGTAAATACATGAATTGATTATCCCTAAATCGTTTAAATACAGGACTATCCATAGTTCTTTGCAATTACCATCAAAGGAACAAACCCTGATTAAGAAGGCAGGTTTTCTTTGTTTTGCTTCCACGAATTCGGCAGAATAGTCTTATTCTAGCTTTTTCCTAACTTTACACGTGATTCTGGTTTTGCACTCTTTTCGGGATTTATGTTGCCACGGTACAGGTCAACGGAGATATAACCACCCAAACCTGCGCATGGCGAAAGGAAAAATAGCAGCGTATCCTGGGTGTTGCGAGAGGTTTTCCGGTTATGAGCTTATAAGCGGGTTGTAACTCTACCAGGGGTTATCCCTGGTAGGTTTCTATCAGTTCGTTAAGCTTGTTCAGGGCGCCGGCTTCGATCTGGCGGACTCTTTCACGGGTTAAGCCAACTCGTTCACCGATTTCCTTTAAGGTCATCGGCTCTTCATCCTCGTCGAGGCCGAATCTCAATCGAAGAATTTTCGCTTCCCGTTCATCGATACGATCCAGCAGTTCCTGGACAAGCTTTGTTTCCGATTTGCTGAACATGGCCGCCCCCGGTTCGGGAGTTTTGTCGTCGGCCAGCATTTCAGTGAGGGTCAGGGAATCTTCACCGTCGGCGTTTTGGGTACGCGCGGTAAAAGCCTTGACCGCGCGCTGGATGATCTTGGCTTTTTTCACCGGAACTTCCATGAGCTTGGCCAGTTCCTCAAGTGAAGGCTGCCGCCCCTCTTGTTCGACGAAGGTATCCATCGCCTGCCGCCACTTGGCGATCATCTCCACCATGTACGCGGGGATATGTACCGGCTGCACACCGTTTATGAGTGCCCGTTTGATGGCCTGCTTAATCCACCAGGAGGCGTAGGTGCTGAAACGCGTGTTCTGTGCCGGATCGTAGCCCTCGACCGCCCGGATGAGGCCCAGGTTTCCCTCTTCGATCAGATCACTGAGAAGCATTCCGCGGTGGGTGTACTTTTTGGCGATATTGACGACCAGACGCAGGTTGGCCTGCACCATGTCATCCCGCGCTTCCTGCCCGGCAATCTCGGTCTGCTCTTTTTCCGCCAGGGTTATTTCGCCTTTTCGGAATCGTTCAGCGGCCGGTGAAACTGCGCGGATTCGTTCACCAAGGTCCTTCTCCTGTTCAGGCGTGAGAAGAGGAGCACGGTTTATCTGCTTGAGATAGTATTGTAATCCAGAATCGCTTCGAATGACTAATACTCCTTAAGGATCAAGACCTTTAATAACAGAAGCGGTCCGCACACTGCAAGAGTCTGCGGACCGCTAATATTTTAACTGCCTCCGCAAGGCTCAACGCCAAGCGGGTTGAATGTGCAAACCGAATTATTCTTCCTTGGTTTCCTCATTCTTATCATCTTCCGAGGCTTCTGCTTCAGGAGCTTGTGCTTCGGGTGCATTCTCTTCCGGCTTGTCCGCTTCACGCGGCGGAACCGGGGTAACCAATTGCGGAATCAAATCCGTGGTCTGCTCACCAGGACCGTGCAATCCACCGCGGCGAACCTTGGCGGGCTTAGCTTCGGCCTCGGCCGCGTCGCGCTGCTCGGCGGACCATTCCGCACGTTTCTTCGACAGGCCAATCTTGCGCTCGCCAGAATCGACCCGGAGAATCTTGACCTGGATCCTTTGTCCAATCTGGACCTCTTCGTGTGGATCCTCAACCTTATGATCGGCTAATTCGCTGACGTGCAACAGTCCCTCGAGATCGTTTTCGAGCTCAACGAAGACACCAAAATTGGTGATCTTAGTAACAGTACCTTCGACGATCTGGCCTGGGATGTAGTTTTCGGGCACAGCGTGGAGCCAGGGATCTTCATGCAACTGCTTGAGTCCCAAAGCGATACGCTGCTTGGCCTCTTCCACCTTCAGGACCACGCAATCGATGGTATCGCCCTTTTTGAGCATTTCCGAAGGATGCGAGATCTTCTTGGTCCAGCTCATATCGGACACATGGAGCAAGCCGTCGATACCTTCTTCGATCTCGATGAACGCCCCATAATTGGTGAGGTTCCGAACCCGGCCGCTGATGCGGGTGTTTGGCGGGTACTTCTCGGCCACCTGGGTCCAGGGATTGACCTCGGTCTGTTTGATACCGAGAGAAATCTCCTGCTTGTCGGGATTCACATCGAGGACGATAACTTCGATGATGTCTCCGGCATTAAGCAGTTCGGACGGGTGATTGATACGACGGGTCCAGCTCATCTCGCTGATGTGTACCAGACCTTCGACGCCCGGCTCGAGCTTCACAAAGGCACCGTAATTCATGATGTTGACGACTTCGCCCTTGACCTTGGAATTGACCGGGTACTGGCTGGCAACATCTTCCCACGGGCTCGCCTTAAGCTGCTTGAGACCGAGAGCAATTTTTTCCTTATTGAGATCGATACTGAGAATTTTAACTTCGATTTCCTGGTCGATCTTAACCAGCTCTGACGGGTGAGTGATGCGATCCCAGCTCATATCGGTAATGTGCAAGAGTCCGTCGATACCTCCAAGGTCGACGAAAGCACCGAAATCGGCGATGTTCTTGACCGTACCCTTGCGGATCTGGCCTACCTCGATTTCGCCCATGAGCTTGTCTTTGGCTTCGCTGCGGGTTTCTTCAATGAGCTTCCGCCGCGAGATGACAATATTTCGTCGCTCGGTATCGATCTTGAGGATCTTGGCCTCTATATCGCGACCGATGAATTCGCCGATGTCACCAGGACGACGAATATCGACTTGAGACGCCGGTAGGAATACCGGAACGCCAATATCAACCAGCAGTCCGCCCTTGATCTTTCTCATCGCCCGACCGCTGACGATATCGCCTTCGGCCTTGGTTTGAGTGATCCGGTTCCAGTTGAGGATGCGATCAGCTTTGCGCTTGGAGAGTTCGATGATTCCGCTTTCGGACTCGATATTCTCGAGATAGACATCGATTTCGTCGCCGATGTCGATAGCGCTGCGATCATCCCACTCGTTGACGGCAATGATACCTTCGCTTTTGAGTCCCACGTCGACGACGACATCGTCGCCTGCCCGGCCAATGATCTTTCCTTTGAGGATGGTACCCGGCGCGAGGGTTTCGGTTTCACCGGAACTGATCATCGTGTCGATAGCCGAATCATCAATCCCCTGTGTGAAGAGAGCATCGAGTTCGGAGTCGAAACCTTCGCCATCCAGACTGCTGATAAGATTAAAATCTACCATAAAAAGAGCCTTGTCTTCCCGCCTCAGAATTCGGGGGCCACAAACTCCCGCTATTCAGTCGGCACGCTAAATCAAAATGACCATGACCGCAGGTTCCCCGTCACGCGACGGAAGGAATCGGCCATACATTCTCAACGCTGCATAGTACCACAAGTTTCAGACGGACGCCAACCCCTCGTATTAAAGCTCTAACGGCAGAAAAACAGTCTTTGTCAAAGCTGGTCGAACGATTCGAAAGGGTTTGTTTACTGATGAAGTGGCGATTTTTTACCTGCATCGCGGATATTTTGTCGACCAAATGGTCCGCTCCATCGTCAGGGTAGGTAGAATCAAGAACGAGTCGCGGAGCGACGTTTTATTGAGGAGCGAAATACATGTATCGCTACTTATCTCTATCGGGGATTATTCTTGCACTGGTCTTAGTGGGTTGCCGCAAACACGTAGAGGCAATAGCCGTGTTTCCCGATGGCTCTGCCATGTTCGTAACGCATGCCTCGGACATTGTGAATACGGAGCCAGGAGATACGGAG
Organism: Phycisphaerae bacterium; assembly: GCA_963667855.2. Classification (GTDB taxonomy): domain Bacteria; phylum Planctomycetota; class Phycisphaerae; order UBA1845; family UBA1845. The sequence goes on from CAXXKI010000025.1 coordinate 25,801, forward strand.
TCAGCAGAACCGTTACCAGCACAGGTAAACGGGTGGAGATTGACGGAGCAAAAGAAAACCAACCCGGAAGGTCAAGAGATTCTGGTCCAAACCGCTTACAAGGAAATCGGTCCGGGAAAAGTAAGCCCCAACTCATACGCTCCTCCAAACGCGCAGGATAAAGAGATCTTTTTGTCCTTTCCCACGGAAATTCGAATCGAACAGCGAGATGATGGTAAATACTACCATTTCCGAAGAATCTACAGAAAGCGAGATTGGGCAAAAATCGACAACCTCAGACAGGGATTCGACGAAGAAATAAAGAAACTGGTGGAAAAACAACCAGAGCAACTGACAACCGAAGAACGCCTGACTTTGACCAGGTTATTAGCCCGTCGACGTGCAATTGAGGTGCTTTCATTCTTCGATGAGGCCATAGCCACTACAGGGTTTCAGGTTTCTCAATACCTGTACTTAACCATTCGCGACAAACTCAGGATTATATTCGAGGACGAAGAGTTAATCGAAGAATATGCGAAATGTTTATTCGAAAACGGCAATGGCGAAAAAGGCAAAGTTCTAGAGGAAGAGAGCAATAGCAGGATTAATAACACCATACGGAAAGGATTGCTGGAGGGAGGAGTTTCCGCGGCGATGACGGAAGAGGTTTTAGCCAGCTATAGAAAAGCCGTACGTACGTGGAAAATAACCGACGAACTTAGTGACGACAACTGGGAACTAACGGTCGTACTTCCGGGGAAAATAATCGCCCACAATTCCGCAAACAGTCCCCAGAATCCGCAATTCCCCGAACCCAAGGAGGATACTACGCCCGATCTCGCACCGCTAGCCAGGAAACTCGACGCTTCCAAAGCTGAGTACTCCTCCATATTGTTCGAATTCAAAGGGGAAGCTCTTCACGACCGGGATGTTGTACTGATGGCCACGTCCGTGGTAAGAGATTAGGGAATACCGGAGTTTACCTATGGGTGGCATCGGCTTCAGACAACTGACGCAGAAAATCGACCGGAACCAGATATACTCCTGGGCCTACCGTATACTGCAAAACCACCATGACGCGATGGACGCCACTCAGGAAGTACTTCTACGGGCCACTAGAAAAAACGACAGCGACATCGAAAATCCCAAAGCGTGGTTCAGGCGAATCACCATCAACCTTTGTATTGACACCTTACGGAAACGAGAAAAAACCGAGGAATACTCCTGGCGGCAAATCGAGACGCCATCGCCGCAGAATAACGCATACCGAAACGAATTGAGAGACGCGGTAGTCAAGGGGCTGGAAAGTTTGTCTGAAAAACAAAGATCCGTTCTTATAGCGAAAGTATATGATCAGGACACCTTTGCGGACATTGCGGATTCGATGGGCATATCTCCAAGCAGTGTAAAGACTCATTACCTGCGAGCTCTCCAGGGGCTGAGAGGACCATTGCTACAGCATGCGGAATTCAGGAGGTCAGAAAAATGAATTGTAAAGAAATTGAAACCATGCTGGCCGACTACCTGGGCGGCGAACTCGGCGATGCCGACACGGCGGCTTTTGAAGATCATTTAAGTACCTGCTCATCGTGCAGGCTACAGGTTGAGGAATTCGAGGAAACATTATCGGCTCTTTCCGAGCTGAGGAATTCGGATCCGGTTAAATCCGCCAGGGCAGACGGAATGCAACGTGGAGATAAACCAGTTACCATTTACCGAAGAATAACTGTTTCCATTCTGAAGACCGCGGCCATTCTCGCTATCGGGGTTTTTGCCGGAAGAGCGTCGGTTTCCAATTCAGCGCCCCAGGAAACTTCGATCAGTAAAGCAGTCAATAACAACCCGGAGCAGGTGGCAGACGTAAATTACAAAATTCACCCGAAGTGGATAGCATTGGGCAAACGGCTTCAATCAGACAGCCCCGCCTTTACCGGTATGCCGGCAACACTGTTCAGATCAAACCAGTAATGATTCGTTTGCTCGCGTTGTTCGAGCACGTGCGGCGTCTTAGTAATACCCTCATTGCGAGCCTGAAAACAGCGGTAAAGTCGGGCAATAGAATTTTGATTTCCTTTACTAGAAGGATAAATCGAAAGCGAAACTGCTAGCCGGGTGCGTAATTAAAACCGATCTATCGAGGGTTCGTACCGCCCCGCAATTCGGGGTTAACGTAATGCCTAGTGTAATATGTGGCTATTGCCCTGATACCGGCAAAGTCAAAACGCAGAGGTGTTTGATTTCCAGACTCCGCAGAATAAGTGAGAGAGAAAATGCCATCAACACTGGAAGAAGTAAACGTCGCCACATCATTAACGCATGCTGACAGCACAGAAAACGGCAAATACCTGACTTTTAAACTCGCGGACGAGGAGTACGGTGTGGAAATTCTCAAGGTCCGCGAGATCATAAAAATAATGGATATTACGGCTGTTCCGCGTATGCCGGTATATATGAAGGGAGTAATCAACCTTCGCGGCAAGGTTATTCCAGTAATCGATCTGAGACTTAAATTCGATCTTGACGAGTTGGAACACACCGACGAAACCTGCATTATTGTGGTGAATGTGGGGATGGAGGTGGGAATCGTCGTAGATACGGTATCAGAGGTTCTGGATCTGGCGAGCAGCAATATTGAACCTCCCCCCGTAATGGGCGGCGAAGTGGAAACGTCTTTCATTATGGGTATGGGGAAAGTCGGAGACGCCGTCAAGATCCTGCTGGACATTGACAAGGTTCTAACTACGTCGGAACTGAGCAAACTTGCTACAGTCACAGATAACAATCACGCAGCAATGGAACAGACCGCACAAATGGCATAAAAGCCTGTTGGCAATTACACAGCGAATTACAGGCTGTCCAAACAGCCTGCTTCTAAACCTGGCGAGCGGGAACAACCTTATTCCGCTCGCTTTGTTTAGCGGAATCGCCCACTAATCCACAGGCAAGAGAAATCGCAGCTTTCATGCTCCCCGGGTTTGCCCTGTTCAGGCCTGCAATATTAAACGCGGTGCCGTGGTCCACGCTAGTTCTTATTACCGGTAACCCCAAGGTGACGTTAACAGAAGAATCGAAGTGGAGCAGCTTCATGGGTATCAATCCCTGGTCGTGATACATGGCCACCACACCATCGTAGCTTCCCCTGGCAGCCTCAACGAAAAGCGTATCCGCGGGGAAAGGCCCATCCACCTGAATGCCCAACTCGCCGGCCATTATGATAGCGGGTTCTATGATGCGCTTTTCCTCGTCACCAAAACGACCATCCTCGCCGGCGTGAGGATTCAGACCACAGACTGCTATCCGAGGTTTTTCCACACCGCAATATCTGCGCAGCCAATCATCAAGCAGGTCGATGGGCTGGAAAACCCGCCCGATAGTAAATGAATTCTGCAGCTCGAATATACCAACATGGGTGCTGGCCAGCGCAACCCGGAGATTGCCACCGACGAACGCCATGGTAACCCGCCGACAGCGGTAGGCGTCAGCGATATACTCGGTGTGCCCCGGCTGTTTGATTTTGGCCATCTTCCAGGCGATCTTATGTATTGGCCCGGTCACAATAGCATCTGCAATACGGTTCTTGTGAGCGTCAATAGCGTCGTCGAGAAACCTGATAGAGGCCTGTCCACCTTCCAGGGTGGGAGAAGAACTGACCAATTCCATGGGTAATTCATCCCCATAATCGGCAACTACAACTCCTGATTGTATCTCGCCGATATCCGCCGGCGATATATTAAACCAATAGGGTTGGATTCCCGCTTTGTGGGCGGCTTGCGACATTGCCTCATGCAAACCGAATACCACGTATCGACCACGGGCGCGAAGCTCCTGATCGGCCAGGGCTTTAACTATTACTTCCGGTCCGATACCGCCGGGATCTCCCATGGTGATAGCGATAAGTGGTTTCTGGTTGTTATCCAAACGAATCTACCCCTGTTCAATTACGTGTTTTGCGGCTTACAGATATCCGTTCTGCCTCAAAGTGTCGATACTCAAGCCGCGATCTCGCGACATATCCTGAAGACGGTGAATAATAGTACGAGCAACAATATCCGTTTCGATATTAATCAGATCACCGACTTTGCGATCAGCAAGCGAAGTCATACTCAACGTGGTGGGAATAATGGCCACCGAGAACTCATTGCCGGATATAGCGGCAATTGTCAGCGAGATACCATCGATTGCCACCGACCCTTTGGGAATAATGCAGGGAAGAATCGCCTCGTCCGGTTTCAACCAGAACACGCATTCGCTCGCCGAGTCCACTTTTCGGGTAATCACCCCTTTGCCATCAACATGGCCCTGAACGAAGTGCCCATCAAGCCGATCACCAAGTTTCAAAGCTCGTTCCAGGTTAACTTTGTCGCCTGGCTTTAGTTTTCCCAGGTTGGTTCGATCAACAGTCTCTTTTATGGCATCGAATTCCAACCTGGCTCCCTCGATAGAGGTAATGGTCAAACAGACACCGTTGATAGCTATACTGGCGCCAAGTACAGCGTCCTCGGCCACCTTTGACGCTTCAATTGTGAGTTTATAGCCACCGGTGACCGGTCGGATCCCGAATATCTCGCCAACTTCCTCAATTATTCCGGTAAACACTTTTCGAGCACCTTAACTAGTAATCGATTACGCACCGATGCTATGCCGGATCGCAAGTATGTCAATACAATGAAAATCACTTCCCAAAGCGGACCAGGAGACCTAACCGCCAGAACTGCCCATCTGGTCCGCCTTCGGCGGATTAACATTATGAGCCAATAGTATCTACCGTTTATTAAACAAAGCAGACTTTGGCTGGATTAACCAAAGAAAACTCGTTCATTCCGAATGCGTATAGGAAAAAGGCACCTATAGTTATTATGATCGGATCGCCGCATCCGCAGTGAAATCGACGGGGTATTTATCGAGATTTCACAAAAAGTGCAACAACAGTTAGATTGTTGGAAGCGGTTGTCTCGATTTTGTAGCCGGACACCTGAAGTATTGATTTGCCAGGTGAGTTATTTTTCTCACTACCACTTTGTTTGCTGGAAGGATGGAATAATATGGAGATGTCTGATCTGGTTTGTGATTACGGACTGGAACATATCGGCCTGAAAGATCTGGGCAATGTATTCTGGAACCGTTCCTCACCGGCTCTTTACGAGGATTCACTCCGAAGATACGAATCCCACATTTCTCATCTCGGACCGCTGGTTGTCTCTGAAGGTCAACACACAGGTCGTGCTGCAAAAGATAAGGTAGTTGTCGACGAGCCGGAAAACAGCAGTAAAGTGTGGTGGGGAAAGATCAATACCAAATATTCCTCGGAGAAATTCGAGGTATTGCACAAGAAAATGTGCAATTATCTTCGCGGGCGGAACGTGTATGTACAGGACTGCTATGCCGGAGCCGACGAGAGGTATCGCCTTCCGGTTCGGATAATCACCGAATCGGCCTGGTCAAGCCTTTTCGCGAGAAATATGTTCATCAGGCCACCGCGCGAACGGGAAGTGATCAAGAATTTCAAGCCGGAGTTTACACTCCTGCAAGTTCCCACTTTCCACGCCGATCCGGATGTGGACAACACGCGAAGCGGTACGTTTGTGGCCATCGATCTGGCTAAAAAACTGGTTCTGGTCGGCGGAACGGCTTACGGCGGCGAAATCAAGAAGTCGATTTTTACGGTCATGAACTACCTGATGCCGAATCGGGAAATCCTGTCAATGCATTGTTCGGCCAACGTAAGCAAGACAGATCCTAAGGACGTGGCAATTTTCTTTGGCCTGTCGGGCACGGGAAAGACTACGTTGTCCGCCGATCCCCACAGACTGCTTATCGGTGACGATGAGCATGGCTGGTCGTCTGACGGAGTATTCAATTTCGAAGGCGGCTGTTACGCCAAAGTGATCAACCTGAGCAAGGAATCGGAACCGGAGATCTACGAGTGTACCCGCAGATTCGGCACGATTCTGGAAAACGTAATGATGGATCCGGTGACTCGGTCCATCGATCTGGATGACTCGACAATTACCGAGAATACGAGAGCGTCGTACCCGCTTTCGCACATTCCCAACATAGTCAAGGAAGGTAAAGCCAGTCACCCGCGAAACGTGGTAATGCTCACCGCGGATGCGTTCGGCGTTTTGCCGCCGATTGCCAAGCTGACGCCGGACCAGGCGATGTATCACTTTATAAGTGGTTATACGGCCAAGGTAGCGGGTACGGAATCGGGAATAAACGAACCAACAGCAACATTCAGCGCCTGTTTCGGGGCTCCGTTCATGGTTCATCATCCTTCCGTATATGCGAAAATGCTGGCCGAAAGGCTTACCAAACACAAAGCCGACTGCTGGCTGGTGAATACGGGCTGGTCGGGCGGTCCTTATGGTGTTGGTTCGCGGATGAGCATAAAAGTTACCCGGGCATTGCTGAACGCGGCACTCGATGGTTCACTGGCAAAAGTGGAAATGGTAACTGATCCGAACTTCGGCTTCCACGTTCCCAAGGAGGTACCGGGCGTACCAACGGAAGTTCTTACGCCGAAGAATACGTGGTCGGATAAAGCGGCATACGATACTCAAGCTAAAAAACTGGCGGCAATGTTCGTCAAGAACTTCGAACAGTTTGCAGACGGAACTCCGGCAGAGGTGATAGCGGCCGGTCCTAAGTAACAATAGCGCAACGAAGCGATTAAAAGCCCTGGAAAACGCGCGTCAGGTGTCTTCCAGGGCTGTTTTCGTTTTGCAGCGGGGAGTGAAACTCCTTGACAAGATCCGTTATTATTGTGTAGAAAATCGCCCGAGTTCTGGGAGGCATAAGCGCCCAAGATTCCAGCTTTTGCCAGATGATTTTTTCGAAATCCAGGATTGATCAAATGATCACAGTAAAAAATCTATGCAAACGTTACGGTTCGTTTCTTGCCGTCGACCGAATATCGTTTGAGGTCGACGAAGGGGAAATCGTTGGTTTTCTCGGTCCGAACGGCGCAGGCAAGACAAGTACGCTGCGAATCCTGACCTGCTTTCATCCGGCGACGTCCGGAACCGCCACAGTCGGCGGGTATGATGTTTTTTCCGATTCGATGCAGGTGAGAAAATTAATCGGCTACCTGCCGGAATCGGCCCCTCTTTATCCGGATATGCGGGTTAACGAGTACCTGACATTCAGGGCGAAACTGCATGGAATGGACAGAGGCGAACGCAGGCAGGCGATTAACAAGGTTACCGAACGATGCTGGCTTGGAGATTTCATCAAGAGGCCTATCGGGCAGCTTTCCAAGGGAATGAAACAGCGAGTTGGCCTGGCCGACGCCCTGCTGTGTAATCCGAAGGTTCTAGTCCTTGATGAACCGACTATCGGTCTCGATCCCACGCAGATCCGGGAGACGCGGAAACTGGTACGCGAGCTAGGGGAACATCACACGATTCTGCTGAGTTCGCACATTCTAAGTGAAGTTGAGCAGATCTGTTCGAAGATCATAATCATCGCTTCGGGTAAACTGATCGCCCAGGGCACGCCGGATGAACTGCGGCAAAAAGTGAGCGCCCAGTCGAAACTGATAGCGGAATTGAGCGGTCCAACCGACCAGATCAGGAATGCGGTTCACGCGTTAGCGGGAGTAGAATCTCTGGATCTGGATCGCCTGGGCAACTGGAACCAGTTGACCATCAGGAGTAAAGAAAACACCGATATACGTGAATCGCTGGCCAAGCTTGCTCACGACAATGGATGGGGTTTGCGCGAGTTACGCAGGGAAGTCGCCAGCCTGGAAGACTTCTTCGTCAAGGTAATCGCACAACAGACCGGAATGTAGCGTTTTACTACTCACACGTTTGAATGCCAGGAGTAGAATCAATAATGAAAAACATAAAACCAGTCATGCAACGTGAATTGAACGGTTACTTCTGTTCGCCAATCGCGTATGCGGTAATAACTATTTTCCTGCTGGTATTGGGGATATTCTTCCTCATACTCACCTTTATACCGGGTAACGAATCGTCGTTGAGGCCTATCTTTCAACTGGTCATGCCGATCATTCTGCTGATATTCCTACCGGTACTGTCGATGCGGTTAATAAGTGAGGAACTGCGCAGCGGGACCATAGAAACGCTGATGACCGCCCCGGTGAGTGAGACGGACGTTGTCCTGGGGAAATTCATAGGCGCGTTTCTTTTCTACATGGTAATGCTGGCGACGACGCTAGTCTACGCGGTAATCCTTTCGGTTTACGGACAGGTTGATTGGGGTTTGATACTATCGTCTTATATTGGGCTGCTGCTTTTAGGCGGATTGTATCTGGCGGTAGGGATTTTCTTCAGCGCCTGCACGAAGAACCAGATAATCTCGGTTATCTGCACGATAATTTTACTGCTGATTCTCACTTTCATGGTAAAGGTTCTGGCATTAAAGCAGACAGGAGGAGTCGGTTTGTTACTTCACCACCTGTCAATCCGCGAGCACTTTGACGATTTCACGCGGGGATTGGTGGATACGAATCATCTGGTATTTTTCCTGACAACGACCGGACTGTTCCTGTTTCTCACCGCGAAGGTATTGGAGTCAAGACGATGGCGGTAAGCAATCAAGAAAAAAGCCGATCTCACCTCGGCGTTGCGATAAATGTTGCCGTTGCCACAGCCCTGGCAGTTATCCTGGTGGGAATGCTGCAATGGATAGCGTACAGCTACAACAGCCGGGCGGATCTCACTCAATCGAGTGTCAATACATTAAGTAACTCCACAAGGAGCATGCTGGCCGACCTCGACACGGATATCCGTTTAACCAGTATGTACTACGAGACCGATGTGGAGGACAAGGATCAGGACCGCTATCGTACGGCGGTCAGCGATCTTCTGGCTTTGTATCGAGGCGCAAACCGCAGTCGGATTGAAGTGCAGTCGATTAATCCGCTCAAGGACTTGGACGCACGCAAGGAAGTGTTCTCCCGATTGGCGGAATTGCCGAAATTCAAAGCGGAGTCGGCCGGACATAAGCAGGTTATTGATACATTTCTCAATGACATGCGGGGTCGGATTGCCACGATAGTATCAGACGAACTGGCACAACTGGAGGCTTTTTCGGCTCTCGAGGGTACCGACGCCCGCCTGGTGGCACAGGTAAAACTGCTGTACGGGCAAATCCAATCCGATCTCACGGAAGGCGGACAGGCGATCACCGACGCCATGGCTTCGGAAATTCCGTCATTGGGTGCGGTGACCACGGTTATCCAGCGAAATTACAACAGTGTTCTGGACGCATTCGGGGATGTAGTGGCGGTAGGCTCACAGATCGCGGCGGTCCCGGGACAAGTGTCACCCCAGGTCGGAGCATTTTTCAGTGAAGCGGCGGAGCAGTATGCGGAAATTACCAGGGAGATGGAAGCGGAGAAACTGAAAATCCAGGAGCTTCCGACGCTGACTTTCGATGAAGTGGTTCGGGGGATACAGTCGGAAACAAGTAACCCGATACTCGTGGAAGCGAACGGGGATGCGCGGGTTGTACCGTTCTACTCGGTCTGGAAATCGGCAAATCCTCAGGCCGGTTCAGGCAGTGGCGCCGAACGCATGTTCCTCGGAGAACAGAAGGTCACCTCCGCTATCTTGCAGCTTACGCAGAAAAAGCAACCGGCGGTCGTTTTCGTTCGCCACGGCGGGCAACCGCTGCTATCCAGCATGCCCATGCCGGGACAGCCGTCAGCAGCATTCGCCCAGATGAAGGTGCAACTAGAAGACGCCAACTTCGGCGTTTATGAATGGGACCTGGCGACTCAGGACACAATGCCGGAGATTACTCCCCCGCCGTCAAGGACGATTTTCGTGGTTTTGCGCCCGACGCCGCCTATGCCGGGCCAGATGGGACAACCATCCCAGGATCCACCGTTTACACCGGACAAGCTCGAAGCTTTGAAAAAGGCAATGGGCGATTCTCCAAGAGCAATATTCCTGGCCGGTTTTCTGCCCGGGATGAGGTGGATGCCCGCGCCATATGAATACGCGGATTACCTGGCGGACACCTGGGGAATCGAAACCCGCTGCGAACGAACTCTATTTGTAGCGGAACAGGAAAAACCAGGAGAGTTCCGTCTGACCCGTGATCCCGTGCATATGGACGATGCAGTATTCTCCAATAACCCGATTGCCGCGTCGGTAGCAGCCAGCAAGGTTTCGTTCCCCTGGGTTTCACCTATTGAGTTCGCTGAGAAACTGCCTGAAGACGTAAAGACCGAAAAACTGGCCTGGCTGGCCAGCAATGAGGGGCTATGGAGTATCGCGGATGTGGCTTTTTACGCCGAGCAGTTGAAGCAACCGACCAATCCAATAGTCAAAAACGAAGGAGATTACACAGGTGAATTCACCATAGCCGCTTTGGCCAGCAAGGGTGAGGCAAAAATCATCGTGGTTGGTTCCAGCAGTTTTGCGGAAGATGAAGTTGCCATGGCAACGGAAATCGTCCCCACCTCTCAGGGATTTTTATTCCGCCAGCGCAATCCGGGAAACGCGGCCTTCTTTATCAACTCGCTCCATTGGCTTAATGATAAAGCCGAGTGGATCGACCTGGGAACTCCCATTAACCGGTCTACTATAGCTATTGATAAAAACTCGGGCGAAATGAAGTTCGTCCGCGGGTTTGTTTATGTCATCTGGCCGGGACTGGCCATGTGCATTGGTTTAATCGTCTGGTTTGTTCGACGGAGATAGGTTGCCGTGAATAACAAAACCACAATTGTTCTATTCGTTCTGGTTGTCATCGTTGGCTGCGTCGTATTTACCTTGCAGAAAAAGTCGCCGCCGCCCAAACCCACTGTACCGCCCCGCGATGTGGAAACGCCAACGGCTACCGAGCACGATCTGGTGGAAGAGGATTTTGGGGACGCGGTCGACATTATCGTTCGCCAGGCGGACAAAGCCCAATGCCGGTTTACGCGAGAACCGGGCGAAAACGGCTCTGCCGGTGAGTGGCGGATGACCGAACCCGCTGCTAGTAAAGTTAAAACCTGGCAGGTGGATCAGATCGCCCGCAGGCTTTTACAGCTTAAGTATTCGGTGAAATACGAAGGAAAAGATTCGTCCGAAATCGATCTGGACACGGCCGGTTTGAATCCAGCTAGGGCTACGGTTACCCTCAAAAACGGCGACGGTAAGGAGATCAAATTCTGGCTCGGTCGTCAGGAAGGTGACAACGAAACCTATGTTCGGCTGAACGAGTCGGCCACCATATATCGAACAAAGGGTTCGCTGAAGAACCTTCTGCAGAAGAGTTCGCTCGAATATTGCGAGCTGCAGCTTTTCGACGTAGACTCGGCGAATATCGTCAAAATATCGGTTGTTGAAACGCCCGATGAAGGCGATCCGCACAAATATACTATGGTCAAGACAGGGGCGGATTGGGTATTTACGAAACCGGTAAAAACACCGGCGATGGCGGATGAAGTCAAGAAGTTAGTAGATGCTTTTGCCGGGTTGCGGGCTATGAGCTGGGTGCAGGACGGGATTGAAGATCCGGCGGTTTTCGGTCTTGGCGAAAATGGATTGAAAATCTCGGTAACCACCGAGGAGATAGTCCAACCAGTCGGCGACGCGGACTCCAACGGCGAGCAGGCCGCACCGGAAACCATAGTCGCAGAACACTCGGTCGTTCTTTCCAAAGTCGCCCCGCTGGGTGAGGAGAACAAAATATACGTCCGCAGGGGTGATGAAGGTCTGGTGGGCGTTATCATGCGATCGACCTATGATACGTTTAAACCCAACCTCAAGCAGTGGCGGGACAACCGGCTGGTCACGAAGGATCCGCTGACGGCGAGGAAACTCGTACTGACCGTTGGAGATTCGACGGCAACGTTTACCCGCGGCGGATTGGATTGGTCTTTCGATGATGGGTTGTCGGCCGACCGGGAATTGCTCGAAGAGTACCTGCGCGTTCTAAAGGACACTAACGCGGTCAATTTCGTCCCTGGAGGTTCAACACAGCCAGAGAGTTTTGGGCTGCAAAACCCAAGGGCTGTAATCGAGCTTACCTTTGACGGAGATGACACGCCGGTTCGACTGACCGTAGGCGACTATGCTGATCCCCAAACCAGACGTCTGGTATACCTGCAAATCGGGGATAACGATTCGATAGCAAAAATCCGCGTCCAGGATGCGGATGCCCTGCTGAAGAAACCGGTCGAGTTCAGGGACCGGACAATCATCAACACTCCGGCGGGTAAATTCGAGACGATCTCCATAAAGACCACGGGCGAAGGATCGACGGCGGGAAAAACAGTTACTGTTACGCGGGCAGGTGATACGTGGAAAATGACCGCCCCGGTCAGTGCCGCCGGGAATAGTACGAATATCGCCAGCCTGACCGGGCTTTTGTCTGAACTCAAAGCAGAAAAACTTATCGATAAAGCCAAGCTCGAAGAATACGAATTGGATAAACCGCAATTAAGACTCTCCTATTCTTTCCTGCCTCCTGTCGCCTATCGAATGGAACAGCCGGAAAAGAAAGAGGGTGAGGAAGAAGCCAAGCCCACGCTGCAACAGTATCAGCCGCCTGCGGAAACGCGGGAATTCGCGTTTTCACAGAAGGGAGCCAATACGTACGCCGTATGCACGGCCAGCCCGGAACTGGTTTACGAGGTGAACAGCGCCCTGTGGTACGCGTTAACCGCGGAGTTGCGGGACACGACGCTCCTCGCTTTTGATGAAGGCGAGGTGTCTGCGGTACTGGTTGAGGAGGACGGAGATATTCAAGGTTTCCGCGGAACGAGTTCCGCCTGGGAGTATATTCCGGAGAAAGACATCCCCGTTGAGGCGACGAAAATCGCCAACTACGTTCTGCAGATCAAGGACATAAAGGCCGATCGGTATGTCGACTACCAGGTGTTGGACCTGGCTCAGTATGGCCTGGACAAACCGGCGATTTCGGTAACGGTCGATATTAAGGGAGTGCCTTTACCGGCTCTTCAGGTATCTTCCCAAACAGACTCTGCCGGCGGCCACTATGGCAAGCTGGCCGACAGTAACGATGTTTTCGTTCTTCCACCGGACGCGTTGAATCGCATCCGTATTCATGTGGAAGAGTTTGAAAAGCAGGATTAATAAGTGTTCCAAGGGGGGCGGGCGTTTACCCACCCCCCTTTTTTCTTCTATGTAGATTCACCTCAAGCCCCACCTCCCCCGGCAATATCGCCCTAACTTGTATACCAACGCTTAACAGCTACAATCGCTGTCTGATTAACATGGTCGGAGCGGTGAGTTACCAATCTCGCTCGCACCCCAGCAGCATAGAGATAAAACAATGAGTCAACGACAGTTTCTGGTTACAGCCGCCCTACCGTACTCCAATGGCCGTCTGCATGTCGGCCACGTTGCGGGAGCGTACCTTCCGGCCGACATTTATGTGAGGTATCTTCGCGCTCGTGGCGACAATGTTCGCTTTATCTCCGGCAGCGACGATAACGGGGTCGCGGCGTTGAAAAGTGCTCGGCAGGAAGGGATAACCGTCGAGGAGTTAACCGCCAGATACAACAAGTCGCAGAAGGAAGCTTTCGACGGTTTGGGCATCAGATTCGATATTTACGGCGGAACTCATCAGCCGGACTTCGTCAAGCTGCACGAAAAGCTGAGCCAGGAGTTTTTCCTGAAAATACACGAGAAGGGCTTGTTCACCAAGCGAGTTACGCGACAGCTTTACGACACCAAGGCGGAGCAGTTTCTCCCCGATAGGTATGTCAAGGGAACCTGCCCGGTATGTAATTCGGAAGAAGCGTATGGCGACCAGTGCGAGGGTTGCGGGCGAGCCATGGACCAGACGGAACTGGTCAACCCGATAAGCACCATGACAGAGACAACTCCGGAACTGCGGGAAACCACTCATTGGTTCCTTCGACTGGACCAGTTGCAGGATAAACTCGTCGAATGGTTGCGGAGCAAAAAAAATCCGAACGTAGCCGGAGCACACTGGCGAAATATTGTGATTAACCAATCGGTTGGTCGTATCGAGGCTGAAGGTTTGCCTGAACGGGCGATGACCCGGGACATGACCTGGGGAGTTCCCGTACCGCTGGATGATCCGGACGCGAAGGGAAAAGTTCTTTACGTCTGGTTTGACGCACCCATCGGGTACATATCCTTTACGGCCGAACTTTGCGAAAAGCTCGGTGAAGGTTGGGAAAGTTATAAGAACTGGTGGACCAATCCTGATTGCAAGGTGGTCAATTTCATCGGCGAAGACAATATACTGTTCCACGCGATCACCTTCCCGGCGATGATGCTGGCCACCCACGACAGCGACTCTACGCAGGGTGAAGCGGGCGAATACCAGTTAACTCATAACGTAGTCTCCAACGCCTTTTTGAACTTCAAATTCCCCGGTAAGGAAGAGGAAAAAATGAGTAAGAGCCGGGGGACGGCCGTCTGGATTGAGGAATACCTGCGAGATTTCGATCCTGATCCGCTACGATACTATCTAACCGCAATCGCCCCCGAACAGCAGCGAACCGCGTTTGACATGGAAGATTTCGTCAATCGCAACAACATGGAATTCCTGGCCAAGCTGGGGAATTTCGTTAACCGGATCGCCACTTTCGCGCACAAGTATTTTGATGGGAAAGTTCCTCCCGCCGGCGAATTAACGGAAGAAGACAAGCAATTGTTGGCCGAGAGGGAGACTATCGTCAAGGCGGTCACGGAAGACATGGAAGCATGCCGGATGAAATCGGCACTCAATCATGTCATGAAACTCGCCCAGGCGGGTAACATGTACTTCGATTCCACCGCTCCGTTCAAGACGAGGAAGACCGATATGGACGCGTGCGGCCGGTCGATCAACACCTGCCTGCAGGCGATGCGAACATTAACCACCTTAATGGCGCCGTTCCTGCCTTTCGCCGCGGAGAAGTGTTTGCGGATGCTTTCGCTGGATGATGCAGGCCTTCAATGGGACAAAGCTCTGGAATTGCTACCCGAAGGAAAAGAGTTGGGTAAACCGGAATATCTAGTGAAGAAACTCGACCCGGCAGAGGTTTTAGGGGATTAAGAATACTGTTTCCCGCTTGAGCCAATACAATGACAACCCGCTTGGCATCTACAAAAAAGATCAGCAATAAGTGGAAATCGCCTATTATCCGATTCTTCGACCTCCTTGTTTATTCTTTCCGCTTCAGAATTAGATTCATCCTTTTATTCTTGCGGAGGCCAAAAGACGTAATCGTCACTCTCGCCTTCTTCGGAGCGATCACCCCACTTGGGCGAGTGTATGCCGCCATCGTCCCGACCGTTTTCGCCGCGTGAGTAGATCCTTGGACCGTCATCAGTTAATTCATACCCAAAGTATTCACCGGTAAATGGGTCGATGGCCATATCCGGATCGTATTCCGCAGCCAATTCCTCCACCGACTCCGGCCAGGAACCGGTTCGGTTTTTATAGATATGTGCGGCATAACTCAACTGCGTTGCCCGCCGCGAGGTTTCCCACCCTGGTGCGCAAGGTGTGTACGCGAGACATGCTCGGTAGAAATGCCCGGACTATGGGGTTTTTATTAACGAACTCCTCGCTTAGTGAATTGATATCCCGGCCGCGGACATCAGGATATCCAATACTCATAGCTTCCTCGAGCGCCGGATAATAACTGTCGAACAGCTCTATAGCCTCCGATACGTCCTGTTTTTCCGATTTCCTGCATTTCGCCTATTTCTTCATCTCCGAAGAAAAACCGTAATCCGTGAGTTTCTCCTTATCCACGGTTATTTCGCCGGTACTCTCATCGGGCCAAAACCACGACTGTATAGTATCCATAGCCATCACATGCTCGCCGCGAACTGTTTTGGACGGATCGGGATTTCCAGGATCACTGTTTCGAAGGAGTGTTAAAGGCGTTTTCCAATTCGTCCGCCTTGAAAACATCACGTTTAAGGGCCCAACGAGCATTCTTTTGAACCAGGTTTCTTTCCGCCGTGGATACGAGTTCCTCTATTAGCGTCGAACCTTTATTCAGGTGCTCCGCCCCGCGGTAACGTTGTCTTCCAGGCCTCCAGCATTCGTTCGCCGGATACGGCGCCATCGTCCATTCTCCAGGCATCGGCCAGTGTCGCTTTAGCCAGGCTTCTGTGACCGCTTAAATGCGGTAAACGCATATTCAGTAATAGGGGATGCCCCGCCCCGTCATCCATGAGGGATTTATGTTTCTCGCTAATCTCCTGTCTATAGCCGCCGTGCAGTGTCGCTTCTCTGAACTGTTCCAACAGACCTTGAGCGGCCTGGCTGGACGTTTCCCAGTCAGGATAATCGTCCGGATCCCAGGGGCCGGGAGCCGAACTTGTCTCCCTGCTCGAAAACAAATTGTTCAATTCAGGCCACTCGGGAACTTCCGGATCAATACCAGGTATACCGGGCATAAACTTCTGATAGTACGGATATGCGTTATCCACGGGATTCGCACATAATTGTTCCTGCCACCAAGTGAAATAGTCCACGCGCGAAGTGAAATTCGGACGGGGCGCAAAACCATCCTCATTTATCCATGGATCATCAGTATATTTAGAGAAAGGAGAAGAAGGGTTGTCTTCTTCCGAATTCTCTCCTTCCTGGGGGAACTTTTGTTCGTCCGCTTTCAGAGCGTTTGTGTGTTCCGATTCTTCCGCGACCTGCAGAATACCGGGTCCGCTTCGTTTGTGGAGTCTGGTGCAATAAGCCATTATAAAAGAATCATCAGCCAATCGGGCAACAGCCGGATCCCAGCAATTTTTTTGACATAGACGCGGATACTGTTCCCAGACATCAGTTTTTTTTGATCGTAGAACGGCTATGCCCTCCGCGGTTGCCACATAAGCCCGCACTTCGTGCTTTAAATTCAAAAAGCTTCCAACCAGACCGAAACTGAATAAGTTAGACATGGATTTACCAAAAAAGCGACGGCCATCCCTTGAAACCTGATGACTGTATTGCTGTTTTTCATTTCGCCGCCCGGAACCAGCCGGCTCGGAATCGCTGATATAAAGATGAACCTTGTTTTCATCAGCAAACACGCTGGCTCGCGATACTCCGTTTTCTCTCGTACGTTTCTCGACGTCGCCATCAACCTCAAACCGGCCCAGGGAGCGAGCCCTCGCGGTTTTTACTATTCCCGATGCAATTGGCTTATTCCCTTGTGATTCTGCCACGGTAAAGTATAAACGCATTTTACCGTCCGGCATACACACAAGATCGCCATGACATCCTCGAATCAGCCGACCGTCTTTATCCCGGATTATCACCGGTCTGGCTTTGGTCCAGCTTCTTCCTTTATCGTGGGAAATAGATATGCATAATCGAGTGCTTGGCCCAGCTTGGTCTTTCTCGATCAAGTCGAAAAGGAGGACCAGATCACCATTTGGTAAATGTTCCAAATCGGGAGACGATCCCCCCACTACCAATCGGTGCGAGGATTCGGAAAAGGTCAAACCATCTTTTGATTCGGTAAGCCTAAGTTCATAATCGACCGCCGTAACCTGCTCGGCAGCCCAACAGATCAACAGAAGGATAAAACCAATCCATAAAGACGGCTTCGATTGCATGGCAGACATCCTCCAAGTTCCGTTCGTCCGTTAGTTCTTAACCACAGAATCACCTGATCCAAGCGTCCTATTACTCCTTGCTGCACGAAGCGGATTTCTTACATTTCTTTTTGGCCGGATCTTCGCGGAACGCGACAACAACCCATAACCTTTTATCCACAAGCAGGTTACGCCAGCCTCGGATTCTAAAGGAGCTCGCCATCACCCAAAAGCCGTTTGCGAATAACTGCAATGCCCTTCTACATTCGGTCCCATCCGATCAAGCATGCCTACCTTACTGTATCCGGCATAATACGAACCGGCATCTCTGAGGCGAGAGCGAAAGGATCAACAAACCGCCAGACTTGCCGTCTTGGCATAACCATCATGCATGTTTTGCATAAAACAGCAATTTTCGAATAGCTTGCCTCACTGTCACATCCAGACACAATGTTCCCAATTGTCCATTAATACTGGACAGACCACCCTATGGAGCAGGATTATCCTGTTTTTAATCAACTCTCGACTTTTGGATCGTCTGCCCGTAATATGTATGTTGGGATGGTAGTGGGCTGTTAGTCCTATAAACGCTCAAGATCCGGCTCCCGCAGTTACCAGTATTCGCTCAGATGTGCATAATCCAATTGGCGCATAATCGGCGAAAGCGTTTTGGTCTGCGCTATACGAGAACCAACTTTGGTTCAAGCTAACGGAGTCGGCTGGGTAAGCTTGCGGGGCGTCCCATTTAAGAAACTGTATTAAGCCTGAGTCGTATCAGGCCAATAGCAACTTAGGAGCTTCAAAAGACGCAGGAGTATGTGACTATGGTACCATCAAAAAGTGACAGTTGGATGAAAATGCAACTTCCCGAGGAGATCGCGGCCCTTCTATCGGCCGCCCCTTACGTTGGTGTTCCCGAGACACGTACAGAGCTTCTTGAACTTGCCACCGGAAGAGACGGAGTTGACGAATTCGAGGTAGCCTACAAGGTCCCCAACCAGGGACGGGTTGTGGAAGCAACTGTTATTCGCTGTAGAAACGGAATATCGGTTAATTACCCTGATCCCTACATGCGCAGGAGGGATCCCGAGAGCCTGGTTATCGCGGATGATCTACCTTCGGATAAAACCCGTTTTGAGGACCGCTATGATGCACCTTTTTCTCCATTGCGGAGCGAAATTATAGATTGGCTTTCCCAACAAGACCTGGTAGTGGTTCCGTTCAAGGCAGGCGGACTTGAGTACGGCTACCCGGCGTGCATGATAGCTCCGGTCAATGCCGCGTTTTTCGCTGTAGCTATGGCCGACCTGCAGGGGATGATTCCGGCATCTGAAATAGATGAAAATTTCAAGCCCCGAGCGATAGTGTATGTTGCCCCCACTTTCCGGCACACGCACTGCGAAGGACAACAGATCGTGGTTCATAACCGCATGCCGGATATGCACGAAGTATTTTCTCTTAACCTGTACCTGGGACCAAGTGCCAAGAAGGGTGTATACGGTGTATTGCTGACAATTGGTGAAGAAGAAGGATGGACCACCCTTCACGGTTCTACCGTACAGGTGGTAACACCTTACGACAATATCATTACGGTAATGCACGAGGGGGCCAGCGGCGGCGGAAAAAGTGAAATGCTGCAATACCCACACCGCGAAAAAGATGGACGGCTGCTTCTGGGAGAGAACGTAGTTACCGGCGATCAGCGGCATGTCACCCTGCCTCGTGGCTGCGAATTGCGTCCGGTTACGGATGATATGGCTCTCTGCCACCCGGCAATCCAGAATAACGGCGACAGGCTGGTGGTGACCGACGCGGAAAATTCCTGGTTCGTACGCATCAACCACATTGACCATTACGGCACCGATCCAGAACTGGAGCGGCTGTGTATTCATGCTCCGGAACCGTTTTTGTATCTGAATCTCAACGCAGCTCCGGATTCGACCTGCCTGATCTGGGAACACGCGGAGGACGCTCCCGGGCAGCCGTGTCCCAATCCACGAGTGGTTTTATTACGGAACGTGGTTCCCGGAGTGCTAAATGAACCGGTAGCGGTTGATGTGCGCAGCTTTGGTTTCCGCACCCCGCCTTGCACGAAAAAGGAGCCTTCTTACGGTATCGTGGGCTTGCTCCACATATTGCCGCCGTCATTGGCCTGGCTCTGGCGTCTGGTATCTCCCAGGGGATTTTCCAACCCCAGTATCACCGACACCGAGGGTATGACCAGCGAAGGTGTCGGCTCGTATTGGCCTTTCGCCACCGGGCGTCGAGTGGATCAGGCCAATCTCCTGCTCCAGCAGATAGTGGAAAAACCGGGAACCAGATTCACCCTGTCCCCCAACCAGCACGTGGGCTGCTGGAAAGTCGGTTTCATGCCGCAGTGGATAGTGCGTGAATATCTAGCCAGGCGAGGCAGCGCCCGCTTCCGTCCGGATATGCTGACTCCCGCGCGATGCCCCTTGCTGGGTTACACGATTCCCCGACTGGTAGTAGAAGGAACGCAGATTCCCAAGTGGTTCCTGCAAGTCGATTCCCAACCGGAAATCGGCGAAGAAGGTTATGACGCCGGTGCGGAGATACTGAGCGCCTTTTTCAAACGGGAACTGCAACCATACCTTGAAGAAGCGGACCTTGATCCGCTGGGACGTAAAATCATTGAAAGCTGCCTGGCTAACAGCACCATCGATGAATATGAAAACCTGATACGCAGCCAGGTTTCCTGAGCGAACGGCAGACAAAAAAGAGGACACCCCGTGAAGAGGTTGGGGTGTCCTTATTTGTTTTTATTAAACAAAACCGGTAGTGGCGTATCTCGTGAAAATGGTTTTTCCTTTCCCTGTCCTTCCGACAACGGTATGTTCATATACGGTCGGCATGATATCACGTATTTTACAAAGGAGAAAACGCAATGGATACGGAACCGGCAACCACTACCTGGGCATTGGTGGCAGTATTGGCCGCGTTACTGCTGGGCTGGTTGTTTCTTACGTGATCTTCGCGTAATACCGCAGATCAGCGATTAATGTTCTCGCGAAAATCCGCAGTTTCAACGCCAAAGAAGTTAAAAACAATGCCGCCATGGTTGAATAACTCAAGGCGGCATTGTCTTGTTTACTATTAATCCACAAAGCTGTTTTAGGTAATATCAGTAACTCTGGGTATTGGCGTTTCATCCAATACCGTTTAGAAACCTCTTATGCCTTCATCATCTATAGGCAGAAAATCATCGCCAGATGAAACTCCGGCAGGCTGCATTCTCAGGCGTTCTCGCGGAGGTACTGTATGCCCTGTCGTTTTTTTGGCAGGTGAACTAACGCTGGTTTTTCCACTCCCTCCGCTGTTTTTGGCTCCTACCATCGCGGCCAACTCATCCACCATGCCCTTAACGGCTTGAGCCTGAGCGGCCAACTCCTCTGCAGCTGAAGCGGATTCTTCCGCGCCAGAGGCGTTTGTCTGTGTAACTTTATCCATTTGCGACACGGCCGTATTTACCTGGTCAACTCCCTGGGCCTGTTCCTGAGACGCCTGGGCAATCTGATTTACCAGTGATGCAACCTGCTCCGCAGAATCCTTAATCTGGACGAAACTTTCGCTGGTAGTCTTGTTCAGCTGCACACCGGACGCGACCCGTTGAGTGGTCTGCTCGATCAGATCGCCGGTTTCCTTGGCAGCTTCAGCCGCTCGCTGTGCGAGGTTTCGTACCTCATCCGCCACGACGGCGAAACCTTTGCCGTGTTCACCTGCTCTAGCGGCCTCTACCGCTGCGTTTAGAGCCAACAAATTCGTTTGAAAAGCGATTTCTTCTATCACCTTGATGATCTTACTGATTTGTTCACTGGCATCTGATATCTGATTCATGGCATCGGACGCCTCACTCATGGCATTATCGCCATCAGCCACGATACGTTTGGTTTCTTCCATTCTTGTATTTGCTTCAGTCGCGTTCTTTGCGTTGGTCTGGGTCATCGCAGCCATCTGCTCCAGGGAGCTGGAAGTTTCCTCAAGAGCCGACGCCTGCTCGCTGGCACCTTCGGCCAGATTCTGTGAGGATGACGACACCTGCCCGGCAGCGTCATTCACCTGGTCAGCGCCCTCGTTAAGCCCCACGATAATGCGATTAAGAGGACCGGTTATGCTACGGGTAATCCATAACGCAGCTATAATGGCGATAATAGTACCAATAACCAGACCAACGCTCATTATTGTAGAATTCTGGGCGAGGGAGCTTGCGGCCGCGGTAGCGATTTTATCCGTATTGCTCATTCCCGCATCAGCTGTAGTCTTACACGCAGCAATAACCTGTTGGCCGACTTTTTCTCGTCGAGCACCCAGTTCCTGCAGCTTATTCCACCCTCCAAGAAAGCTGGTTAAGGCGGAAGCGTATGCGTCACCTGAATCCTTGGTGTTATCAATACGCTCCAGGTCTTTCTGTAATTTGGTAATGTCCTTCAAACTGGCGTATTTCTTATCCATCAGCGGGAAATTATTCAAGGCGTCCTGAATGATTTGCGGCGAACGCGTTGCCTGAGACTTGAAAGCTTTTACACGTGTGTCATTCCCCAGATTTATCACATCGTTAACCAGTGATATCTTGGCGTGCCGTTCATGCATATCCTGAGAGAGTTTTTCCTGCTGCCCTTCCAGGAAGCTGGCACATTGGGCCACGTATTGCCCGGCCGCATTGTCCATTTCACTGCGGATATCACTGAGTTTCAGATAGTTTTTCAGGTACCCCTCCATTGCGGTCATATACGTATCGGCGGCCTCTTCGGTATCGTCTATACGTTTGAGATCCGCAGATTCTTGGGTAATCTTTCGCAATTCACCAGTGATATCCTTAACCCCCTTTAGCGTGGCCATAGCCGCCTCGATCAGCTTTGGGTTCTTTTGTGCCTGTCCTTTGAAATTCCTTATTCGAACATCATTACCTGCATCGATGATATCATTCACCAAGGTAATCTTCTGCAGTCGTTCTTCCAGGTTGGCACCAGCCTGGGCAAACTCTCCTTGCATCTTTTCATTCTGTTTTTCCAGAAATGCCGAACAGTTCTCCATGTACGCCCCGGCCGCTTCGTCCATTTGCTTACCGGCAGATTCCAACACCCTGTTAGTTTCGATATAATTAGACATGCTGGCTGCGTACTTTCTGGCGGCAGTTTCCGTATCATCGATTTTCTTTAAATAATCCGCATCTCGAGTAATCGGGCGTAATTCCTCGGTATGTCTATTCAATCCAGCAAGGCTGTCTATAGCTTCCTGCATAGTGTCCATATCATTAGCAGCCTGGGCTTTGAAATTCGTAACTCGAACTTTTGTGCCCAGGTTTACTATGTCCGTAACCAGGGCGACTTTCCTTTGCCGCTCACTTAGATCCTGCTTGAATGCCTGATTCTGACCTTCGATGAATTCATTACAATTAGCCATGTATGATGCAGCATTATCATCAAGCTTTTTCCGCTCAATGTTCATCATGGCAATAGTGTTTGTAGTCTCCTCCATCAATTTGGCGTATTCGTCAACCGCGTTTTTAGCATCCTGGACCTGCCCTTTCATTGCCGTCAAGTGAATCGCTTTGCTGGCTAAATCGTCGGCTTCTTCCAGATGCGTGCGCACGGCATCCATCTCCTCCTGCGCAGCCTTATAAAACTGCTCTTCCTCCGACATGCTGTAGCCGAGCATTTCATACATGACGCGGTTGGCACCACCGCGTAAATCAGTAGCAACTTTTACTTCGGGTACGTATTCTGTCGCGAGTTTTGTTGAGTCGTTCTTGGCGGTAAGCATATTCCATACACCCAGCCCACCGATCACAACGGTTATCACAATCACGATCGAGAAACCCAAACCAATTCGTTTTCCCACAGTCATATCGAGAGCCATCGTTTTTCTCCATTTCATCATTAAAACACGCCTGCGAAGTGGCTATTGTGTTTTGTATCCGCTTATGCCCTAATCACAACTTAACAGAGTCGCCCTGGCTGAATCTGCGACTACTACACACATTGATCGTAAATGTATTTGACGAAATGAATGTATCTTCTCTGCTATCTCACTTGCGGTTCGCATTTTTGCGAAACGTCCATGATAACTGAAAGTATACCGCTTAAACCCGGGTAAGCGCAAACAGGTCAATTGTCAATCGTTAAAAGCACATCACTTGCTGGACCTGCATTCTCATTACAATCTAAATATCCAGCGGGAAACTACGGTCGTATGATAGTTATCCCTAATTGATTACCAGGACAAATAAAGTGATATCACGAAAATCGATCTCACTCCACCGAACAACGTATTTCACCAGAAATGAAAGGGTTTGGGGTTCGATTATCCTGGACTTTTCAGCACTTGGAGTATGAGCGAGGATAAAACGCTGAAGGTCACTTCCGGGCAGGTCTACCTATTGCAGTGGAATCTACGTATGTAATAGGCCTAATATTGATCGCCCGCAATACATCTGCACCGCACCCGGTTTAATGTCCCAACCTCAAATCGATATCCCCTGAGAATATAACCAACGCGGGGACAACTATCCTTTTCTCAATTACCTCATCGGCCGATTTTTTCAGCTCGCGGGCGGTACTGCAGGCCATAGAACATCTCTAGATATCGCCGAGTCTCGGCATGCTCCAGGTTAGTTACGTATTTCCAGAAACCGTATACCCTGGCCAGCGTCATTACCCGCTGACCGTATTTTTTCCATGTGTACCTGGATTCAATCCGATCTACCGCGTTCCTGGACATTTCATTCCAGTACTCCGATCGCTCATTGCAACGCTCGAAGAATTCCACGATCAATTCAGCAACAGCGTCTCCATGATTAGGATTTATATGAAACCCGGACACCTTATCCACGATAATTTCCGAAGGACCACCATAACAGGTGGCAAAGGTCGGTAAAGCTGAGCTCATCGCCTCTATAACGGTTAATCCGTATGCTTCAAACAGTGCGGGCTGTACGAATATGCCACGGGTGTCCGCAACGAACCGGTAGAGTTCGCCAACGAGGTTTCGCTCAGTTTGAAAGCCTACCCAGCGGACAAGCCCATCCAGGTTGTGTTCATCAATCAACTTGTGCATTAAGCATATTTGTTCGCGTTCCTCCTGATCGGTAGACAAATCGGGATCGAGATGTCCGCCAACTACAAGCAGGTTAGCCAACTCTCGCAAGCGTGGATTTCGCCCGTACCAATCCACCAGGCCGGTCAGGTTTTTTATCACGTCCAGACGGGCCATGGTGAAAATTAGCGGCTTTTGCTTATCCGCAAACCAACCGCGGAAAGGCGATCCGCTGCCGTCACCGAATACCATTTCGTCCAATTCCTGCCGTACAGCCTGCAGACGTTTGGGTTCCTGCGTAAACGGGAAATAGACATCAGGATCAGCACCGGGTGAAACCACGTTGAACCTCGGATCAAAAACATCCACACCATTAACCACCCGGTATAATCCGGGCATGGTAAAGGCGCTGTAGCTTTCGTATTGCCCCACGGACTCATGCGTACCCGCGATTTCCTGGCAGGTGTTGGTGATAATAAAATCCGCGGTGTTCATGGCAATGAGATCAGCGGTAAACTGGCAGCTGAAGTGATACTGCTCCTCATTATCCTTCCAATATAGATCAGAAAGGAGGTATTTGGTTTTCTCAAGAGCATGCGCGATATTGCACTGGGTCACGTGCAATTTTCTGGACAAAAGCGAAGCAACCAGATTCCCATCTGAATAATTACCGATAATAAGGGCAGGCGGTCTTCCCAGTGTCGCCAGGATTTCCTTTTCCACCTCATCGGCGAACCGCTCCAGATAAGGCCAAACCTCAAAGCGGGAAATCCATTCGGGAATAATCTCCCCCGCCTTATCCCTGAAGGGTACACGGAGTATTTTCGCGTTCTTTGTCCCAGTTATAGGTTCGACTGGTTGATCGCACGTGGTTCCCTGGGCACTGGGAATCAACCGCGTAATCACCAGGATCTCTGGTTCCAGGTCAATCCCCTGCTCTTCAAGTCGGGTGCGCATTTCCTGCTCAAGAGCTCGTGCCTGATCGAGAATATACACAACCTGGCCACCGGTATCGGGTAATCCCAGGACGTTGGACTGCCCGAAATAGCCGTGCGGCGACAAAATCACGATACTGAAAATCATGGGTATGCGAGCAAGAAAAGCCTCCAGGTTTGATGGGTCAGGCGCTTCCAGGATATCCAGCAAAATGCCGAATGTATCGCGCATTCTCCTTGCGTTCTTTCCCCATCCAGGCTCAAAGCCCAGTTCCTGCATCCGGTCTGCAACTTCAGCCCAGGAGATTTCAGCAGGCTGCGTGTCAAGATACTCTTCAGCTATTCTCGCAGCTCGACGCAATTCGGTCACATCCTTAATCCGGTGATTCAGCATCAACTGCTCACCGCGAACCTGGTGAACGCGAAGAAAATCCAATAACCGCCTGTTATCGAGATCCTGAAACAACTCGCTGGATAACCTGCGATTCAGGAACTCAACCCCATGACCAATGGAAGACGTTTCTTTCAAACGTGGAAATCCTCGATTAAACGGCTGCAAATCGATCTCCAGAGGCCAGTTATCCGAACTGGAATAACCGGCAACGATTCGTTCCTTGAATTCGAGGAAATCGGAAACGGTCACTTCTTCCACATCCACGTTCTCGACATGAAAACGCAAGTAGTACCATCTTCCAGTACGCGGCCGAACAGCCAGATAAAACCAGGGAGCCTGCAGCGCTGCCTCCTGCCCGGCCCTGATTACGGAAGCAAAATGGGAATTCGCAATATCCCGCGCGTATTCCTCCTTGCAGAACAAGTCGAACTGGTCCAACAGGTTGGACCTTAACAAAAACATCTTGTCCAGACGAACGTATTGACGGAACAACTGATAGACGACATCCCGGTGAATACTGAGTTGCTCACGAAGTACACTGCTCATAATGAATCCCTTCCAGCTCGGAATGCTTTACTTGCTCCAGAAATTTATAATGTTCAATCCCTTCTATAACTCCCCCCGCGTGGTGTGCCGTGGCGAAATAAATACGCGGCTTTCCCCTTAGTTTCTCCAACTCCCTGGCATAATTGCCTACAACAACCCCCATGGTATTCCCCATTAACATTTCCTCGTCATTACCGGAATCTCCAGCCACCAGGCAACGCTCCAGTGCAATGCCCCATTTGGTGGCAAAGAAACGCAGTGCGGTACCTTTGGACGCGCGAATGGGGAGCAGATCCAGAAACTGGTGATGCGAATAAATAATATTGGCCTGCAATCTCAATTGGCGTAGATGCCGGCGAAGGTCCCTGATTCCGGAAAACCGATCCTTGTCAACATCAAAGCTGATCTTGTATTTCCCCTGCCCTTCAGGCGGTTGAAGCTCCACGCCGGGGACATCAATCATTGCCTCACGCAATGCGTCCGGCCGCCATCGATAATTAATACACGATTCCCAGCCTTTGTCTTCCACTGAATTCACCCCGTAATGAATGGCACTTCCAGCGGAGGTAATAAGTAACTGCGGAATAGGAATTTCCCATTGCTGCAGAACTTCCAAAGTCAAATCCAGACTGCGCCCCGTTGCAATACCGAATAAAACCTTACTATTAGTCCCGGTTAACATCTCCAACAGGCAAGCCAGCGACTCTTTGTCACCGGTAAGGGTATTGTCAATGTCGGAGACGAACAGTCGTTCCACGGAGGCAAAATCCCCTTTTATATTGTACCGATACGAGCGTTCCTCTGTCCGATCAATTAAAGTCAACGCGGTTCTCATGTACTTATTAACGTGAGATGACCAGGAAAAGTGTTCTCGTACCCCCTGGATACCGTTTTGAGACCACTTATTTCGCCGTTCATGACTATCCACCGCCTGTAATAGGGCCTTACCAATCTCTGCCGTATTGAGCGGGTTTACCAGTACACCATTATCGCATTGAGCGATAATGTCACGGGGCCCTCCGTCTTCGGTGGCCACAATTGGCAGTCCCGTAGCCGCCGCCTCCAGTAATGTTAATCCAAACGGTTCAGTAAGTGCCGGATTCACAAATACGCCCTTGCTTATTGAAGCGAGCCGATACAAATCCGGCACTTCATCCGGATCATGGTGCTTGGGATAAGCTACACTGCCGTATAGATCGTACTTGTCAATGAGATATAGAATTTCTTTCAGGACTTCACGGGCGCCTTTGTCCAGTTCAACAATATCATCCCTGTTGCCGGCCACTATCACGAGGTTGGCAACCTCGCGCAAACGGGAACACTCTCCAAACGCGCGAACCAGATTGGGAATATTTTTCCTGGGATCCGGGCGCGACAGGGCTAATACCATCGGCTTATCAGGATCACTAAGAAAACGGTTAATTTCCTGCTCTATAGCCGGTCGGTTGCTCCAGGCGGCAGGAGGTGGAGTAAAACGTTCCAGATCAACTCCCGGGGGAATCACGACCATCCGTTTGGGTTGAAACTGATCGTACAGAAGATATTGCTCCTCAACCTCCTGATGCGTACTGGCAACGACGAATCCCGCATACTCCAGAGAAGTCTCTTCCGCCTCTATTCTTCTCCTGATCTTGTAGCGTTTCTCAATGGTTTCCGGCTTGCTACCGTTATCCAACAACCGTTGCTTCTTCACCCTGCCAAGTGAATGCCCGGTAAATACGGTTGGGATACCCAGTACTCCTGACAGCCGACCGGCCACATACCCCGCATCCGCATAGTGGCCATGAACCAGATCGGGGGCACGTTTCAGCGAACGTATGTACTGCAATACGTTATCCGCGAAACAATCGAGATACGGCCAGAGCTTTTCTTTGGCAATGTATCTAGTGGGACCGCAGGGAATTCGTATAATATTAGCTCCCTTGATCAGCCCCTCGACCGGCTCAGAGTAACTTTCGTCAACCCTCGGATCAGTCACCATGCGTGTCACCAGATCCACTTTTTCCACATCGGAATGCTCAACCAGTGATTTTGCCAATTCGACAACATACTTGGTTTGACCACCGGTATCCGCATCTCTCCCCAGTTCCAAATCCGAACCCCGGATAAGTCCATGTATACTGATGAGCATTATGTAGCGACCGTGTGGGGTATCCATTAAGAGCTCCCTTCGCTTTTCTTTTTCGCGCTTACTATTTCTTTCCCGTTTTTACGACCAGGTCCTCGTAATTCTTTCTCAAATCAGGCATTGCCCCGGAACGAATGGCTACCAGCATTCCTACTTCGTTTGCGTATTCAGCCGTCCTCGCTAAGGACCATCCTCGAAGACATCCAAAGATAAAAGCGGCCGTAAACGCGTCACCAGAACCAACTGTATCCACAACTTCGACACGCTTTCCGGGGACATCAACAGTTTCATCCGGCGAGAGAACCAAACAACCTTTATCCCCTCGAGTAATACAAGTTATTTCGACATCAAACCGACTTCTAAGAATTTTCGAAAACTCTTTTGCTTCAACCGAATCAATTCCCAGCAAACCGGCAAGCTCCTGCAGTTCAGCGGAATTTAACTTTACTATCCTTGCGGAACCCAACGACCATTCAATCCATTCGCGGTGATACCAGGGCGGGCGAAGATTAACATCGTACACGATCATCGCTTTTGTCGCGGCAGAAATGGTAGATTGAATTGCCTCTCGGCTTTTTACACTGCGTTGGGCTAAAGTTCCAAAACAGACAGCATCAGCGGTTCCCATTAAACGTGCCAGATAGTCAGTATACTCCAGATTATCCCAGGCCACGTTTTCGTGAATCACGTAGGAAGGATGCTCCGGATTGCTCGCATCAACCGTAACCCAACCCGTGGGAAGAGTGTCATCCAATTGGATATAACCAGTATCCAATCCGTGCGAATGTAATTGTTCGAGTGCAAACGTGCCGAACTCGTCTTTACCTATACGGGAACAGATAACACCGCGGTGCCCCATCTGTTGCGAATGAAATGCGACATTCGAAGGTGCTCCACCCAGGTAGCGAGAATCATTGATACAATCTAAAAGGACCTCCCCCAATCCAACAACAACCCGCTCCGATAATGCCATAACCTCAGCACTCCTCGAATAACTACTTAACAAGAGTCACGCGACTCAACCGCGCCAGTAAACCTTGTCATTTCTCTGCGAAATTCCGCTTTTCACCGCCACCTGATTCAGCGATCAAGTACTCGCCTGGCTGCCGACTTCATACACACATAATATCGACAATCAACGCCCTTTTACGCCACACTCCATCAGGTCAACGCCAATACCGGCCCTTTTTCGGTCGGTTTTACATCGATCGACTTATCGCTAAGCAAATCAGCGAGATGAGTATCATAGACAAGGACAGTCGTTTCCGCATGAGAAACGATCAAGTCATCGGGTTTTTCCTCATCCCATTTCAAACCAAGTCGCTTGCCATCGTTATAGAGCCGAAGTGACTGTCCCGCCGGTAATTCTTTCGTCAATCGGTAGAGATGGGCAGCAGCAGCAGCATCTGTGAAAGTAAGCACCGTTTACTCCTTTCTGATTAAGAGTTTTATAATCGGTCACGTTTCACCGTGTTGCGTATTGTTAAGGCAAAGTATATTGCCTCTCTCAATTCGATAGTACCGCTATATCACTTCACGTCAAATATATTCAGACCTCTGTTACATGAAAGTTAAGAATTCTTTATTCATTTATTTTCACCTTTCCTACTCGCATGTACACATTAAACCGCTCTAATGCGCAGCGTATTACCTTTCGTACAACACAAACACCAAGCTCGATTTTCGTATATCCATTTCGATCAGGTTTCAGACAGAAAAATCCCTCGCCCATGGCCGTAATGTCCAAATATAGGTTTTCCACCATACCTGTGAACCGCTGCTGATCGCGATTCTTTTCCCCTACTTATTCAAACCCGTTGCCATCGTCATGCACCCACCACGCGTTCGCGACTATATGCCCGGCGATTAAGCACTCAAACCCATAAGACTTCTTTCCCCTTTTAATCCGAACTTAGACCCGTTTTGCCCGGAAGACTTCCACCAACACCGCCCTTTCGGTAACTATGGAGCAGGTAACAATCCTCATTAACAGAATCTGGTCCTGATAAAAACAATGCTTAGCACCCTTATCAGGGAGTTTCGGGCTTGAATCAAAGGCATTGCCCAATTTTGGTCGCTTGACTAAGTTTAGTCGTCTGTCTATATTTCAATCGAACGCGAAACTGTTTTAGATATGGACTCTGCATGGCAACTTATTCAACCAGCGAAAAAACTCGTAAAGCGTTAATCGAATCAGCCGGGCAACTGGTGGCCGAGCTGGGCTTGGGAGCCGTTTCCACGCGCGCTATCGTAAAGCATGCAAAAGAAAACCTGGGCACAATACACTACCATTTCGGAAGCAAAGAAGATCTCCTCAAAGAAATGCTTCGCTACGCCTGCAACAAAGTAACCGGGCCAGAGCTTTCCGAAATATTCGAAAAATACAAAAACGATCTGAATGACAAGTTAGTTCAAGCCGACCTGATTCGTAAAATAGTGCAACACATGTTGCAAAAGATCCTCGCACCCGATCGCGCAAGATGGAGTTCACGTGTAGTCTATCAGGTACATCAACACGCCGGACCTCTTCGCGATTTCCTTAACGAGATTGCCATCGATCCGTTCTTTGAAACAATAACAAGCGTTGTTCGAATTATTCAACCCGAGTGGGAATCACAAGATATTGACCTGTGGATTCACTTAACAATAGGACCAATTGTTTTTCACGCCGATCATATAGAGATCATTCTGGAACGTTTGGGCGCAGAAGTTTTCCCGGAAAGCTACCTTTCAGAATTAGAACAGCGAATTCTTTCTAACGCGTTGCGTTCACTTGGCCTGCCTGACGACGACCGTATGTCGACATAAGCATAACATAAAAACTAGACTAAAACATAAAACGAAGAAGCGAGAGACATCATGGTGGACAAGCCCACTACATCCGAAATATCCGCAATTGAGAATAAACATCAACCTCTGAAAAGCCTTATGCAGGCCCTTCTCCTGATAGTTCTTATCGGGGCCGGATGGTTCTTTCGCGGCATGGTGTCCGGCAATCAACAGGCCGGCCCGCCACGCCCACACGGAGGTCCTGCTGCTCCACCAGTGGTTATTGCCGCTGAAGTCAGCGTGGGATCAGCACGTCCTCCACAAGAATACATCGGTCACGTGGAATCAATCCAGGCAGTCGATGTTTGTGCACAAGTGGATGGCTACATAAATACTGTCCATTTCACCGAAGGCGGCATAGTGCAGGAAGGCGATTTGCTTTTTACCATAGAAAAGGATCGCTACAAGGCACAAGTAGCTCTTTCTGAAGCATCTCTGCAACAGGCAAAAGCCGACCTGGAAGGCACCAAAGCCGATCTTGACGCCGCTACGGCCGACCTCGCTTCGGCACAAGCTGATCTCGACCGAGCGACGAAATACCTCAAACGGCTGGAAGATGCGGATGAACGGAGCATCGCCCAGACCGACCTGGACAACGCAACCAGCGATCAGCTTCGGTCAACCGCACAGGTCAAAGCCTGCGAAGCGCAGATTGAATTTCGTAAAGCCAGAATACTGCAGATTCAAGCGTCAATCCAGCAAGCGCTGGCAAACCTGGACCTGGCTGAAATCAATCTCGGGCATACGGAAATAAGATCTCCCATAACCGGCCGAGTGGGAAAAGCTATTGTTACCAAGGGTAACTACGTTGCTCCTGGAATAGGGATATTAACCCGAATCGTACAGCTCCACCCGATTCGCGTCCAGTTTTCCATGAGTGATCGGGAATACTTCAATACCTTTGCCCAGACAGGGGAATCCAAAGCATCTTCATGCACTTTGAAGATGCGATTGCCCGGCGGCAACGTCTATTCAGAGACGGGTTCCTGGGATTACGAAGACAACGAAATGAATCCAAGAACCGGAACGATTTCCGTATGGGGAGTTTTCAATAATCCCGACGGGTTACTTGTCCCGAAAAGCTTTGTAACGGTAATTTTGGAAAATAACAAAACACCAACAACTCCCATCGTCCCCCAGGAGGCGGTAATGAACGACGCCCAGGGCAGTTACGTATATGTTGTCGCTGCAGACGAGACAATCGAACAACGGAGGATTGAAACCGGTGCGGCGGCAGATGGTCTGCAACGCGTAAGTGCCGGACTCTCTCCCGGCGAGCGAGTAGTCATTCAGGGAACACAAAAGGTACGTCCCGGAATGAAAGTAAACGCGCAGAGCTCGCCCGGAAAGTCGGGAGGCCAGTCATGATTGCCCGTATTTTTATAGAACGCCCCCGTTTTGCCATGGTCATTTCGCTGGTGTTCTCGCTGGCGGGCACATTGGCGATGCTATCGTTACCTGTCGAACAATATCCGGAGATCGCCCCACCCCAGATTGTCGTAAAGACTCGTTATCCGGGAGCAAGTGCCCAGGTCATAGCCAATACCGTAGCAGCTCCACTGGAGCGAGAAATGAACGGTATTGAAGATATGATTTACATGTCTTCCTCCAGTGACAACACCGGGCAATACGAGTTAACCGTCACTTTTGAGGTTGGAACGGATTTGGAAATTGCTCAGGTCCGCGTCCAAAACCGCGTTCAACAGGCATTACCGCGTCTACCTATGGAAGTAACCCAACAGGGTTTATCGGTAGACACCAGATCATCCAGCATGCTGGGGGTTGTGTTTTTCCGCTCCCCCAACAAGACTTACGACGAGATGTTCGCCTGTAACTATGTCCATACCTACATCAAGGATGTCCTGAAGCGAATCCCGGGCGTAGGCGGAGTCGATGTTTTCGGCCCGGAGTACAGTATGCGCGTCTGGCTGAATTCAGATCGGATGGCCGGGTTGGGGCTATCCAGCGACGACGTGGTAAGTGCTATTCAACAACAAAACCTTCAAGCCTCTGTAGGATCGATCGGCAGCGCCCCGCAAGATGACGGGCCCATGGTCATGGTCTTCCCCCTGCAGGCTAAAGGACGGCTCAACGAGATCGGTGATTTCGAGAATATCGTCGTTCGCAGTAACGACGAAGGAGGCCTGGTTCGACTTAAGGATATTGGTCGAATCGAAATGGGTGGCAACACTTACACTCACTTCGCTCTCATGAACGGAGCTCCCGGAGGAGGTTTGCGCTTATCGCAGACTCCCGGCACCAACGCGTTGGACGCGATGGACGCGGTTTACGCTAAACTTGAAGAACTCAGCGAACATTTCCCGGAGGACTTTGAATACGAAGTTCTTTATGACGCAACGCGCTTCGTACGCGTAAGTATCGATGAAATAGTCATGACCCTCTGGATCACCTTCGGACTGGTCGTTCTTGTCTGTTTTATTTTCCTGCAGGATTGGCGGGCAACACTCGTTCCCACATTGACTATTCCAGTATCGCTCCTGTCGACCTTCGCGATTTTGACGGTTTTGGACTTCAGTATCAACCTGATGTCTCTGTTCGCGATGGTTCTGGCGATCGGAGTGGTTGTCGACGACGCCATTATCGTCGTGGAACGTGTGCTTAAGCTCATGGAATCCCAGGGGCTGGATCACAAAGCCGCAACGGTACAAGCCATGAAGGATGTGACCGGAGCAATGATCGCATCTACACTTGTGCTACTGGCCATCTTTGTCCCCGTAGGATTCGTTGCCGGTATTACAGGTGTTATCTACCGGCAGTTCGCGGTCACCATTTGCAGTACGATTACTTTCTCACTTATAACGGCCATGACCTTGAGCCCGGCACTTTGTTCTATTTTTCTGCGTATTCCAAGAAAGAGAAAACACGGACCGCTGGTGTGGTTCAACTCTATTCTGGATTTCAGCCGACGCAGTTACATCAACGCAACAACCTGGCTTTCCTGGCGAAAATCGGTCACCATGACCAGTCTTCTTCTGGTAATTGCCGGATTCGGGTTACTTCTTATCAACACTCCAACATCCTTTATTCCCAACGAGGACCAGGGAGTTATTTTCGCCACAGTCCAACTGCCTGAAGGAGCCAACATGTCAAGAACAGAAAAGGTTCTTGACGAAATCACTCCCAATATTCTGGATACTCCGGGCGTCAGGGCAATAATCGGAGTTGCGGGATTCAGCTTGATCGGCGGCTTAGGGGAAAACATGGGCTTTATCGTGGCCGAACTCAAGCCCTGGGATGAACGAAAATCCCCAGAAACACATGCCGAAGCCATACAGCGTGCCTTGCAAGGCAAGGCTGCAAGCGTTTCCTCCGCCCAGATCCAGTTCATCCTCCCCCCGGCAATCATAGGTATGGGAACATCGGGTGGAATGGAAATGCAGCTCCAGGCACTTCGTGACCCCGATCCTCAAAAGCTTGCCTCGACCATGCAGAATTTCCTTGGTCAGGTAAACCAGGCTCCAGAGATCATGATTGCTTTCAGTTCCTATTCAGCGAACACGCCTTATCTGCACCTGGACCTCAATAGGGAGAAAGCACAATCGATGAATGTGCCGGTCGCCAGTATCTTCAGCACCCTGCAAACTTATATGGGCTCTCGCTACATAAACGACGTCAATCTGGGCAGCCAGGTAAACCAGGTGAACGTGCAGTCCGATTGGGCAAAACGTAAAGACATCGAAGATATCCGGCAGTTGTACGTACGCAGCAATACAGGCGAAATGGTTTCGATGGACAGCCTCGTTGACATCCGCACAACAACCGCCCCCAGGCGTGTCGAACGTTTTAATATGTTTTCGGACACCTCCATCACCGCTTTGGCAAGTCCCGGCACCAGTTCCGGGCAGGCCATGTCAACGGTTAAGGAGATCGCCGGCAAATCGTTACCCGAAGGGTACAGCCTGGCATGGGCAGGCATGAGCTTCCAGGAAAATCGCACAGGAAGCCAGGGTTCTATACTCATGGCAATGGCAGTTTTGTTCGGTTACCTGTTTCTCGTAGCTCAATATGAGAGCTGGACTGTCCCGATCCCCGTTGTACTCTCACTTTCTGTCGCCATGCTCGGGGCGATGATCGGTTTAAATCAAGCTGATCTGCCGCTAAGCATTTACGCCCAGCTCGGGCTTATCATGCTGGTGGGAATCGCGGCAAAGAACGCTATTCTCATTGTGGAATTTTCCAAAGAACGACGTGAAGCCGGTTTATCCATAATCGATGCGGCCATAAGCGGAGCGAGCGAAAGGTTCAGAGCGGTTCTGATGACCGCGTTTACCTTCATACTTGGTACTTTACCCCTCGTATTTGCTACCGGCGCGGGAGCCGCAAGTCGACGAGCACTTGGTACGACAGTATGCGCAGGCATGGTTGCGGCAACGTTTATCGGCATCATTCTCGTTCCGGCACTATATGTACTTTTCCAGACTCTACGAGAACGTATCAAGGGAATAAGCCACATCAGTAATGAATCAACTTCGGAGGAACAAGCGTGAGGCTTTTATCCATAAGTATTATAATCATTATCGTCGCCAATATCTGCGGATGCTCGGTCGGTCCCGATTACGCCCCTCCACAGGTCCTCGACTTTGATTACGCTGACCTGCTGTCCGATGAGGCTCAACAGCCTTTAACCACGGAGTCCCTGACCCAATGGTGGCAAACGCTGAATGACCCGCTTCTGACGGAGCTGATCCATGAAGGACTCGAAGGCAGCCTGGATTTGAAAAACGCGCATGCCTCCATTCGTGAAGTACGAGCCAGGCTTGGAATCGCACGGGCAGGTTTACTGCCCCAGTTGGATTCCACCGGCCAATACAATCACAATCGAACCAGTGCTAACATGACCCCAGAGGTCGAGCAGCCGAGCTTGATAAAAAGCGCAGCCCAAACCGCCTTTCAAAACGCCGTCAACAGTTCGGTTAGAGACGCACTGGGCATGGGGAACAACCAGACACAATCGAGTAGCGGAAGTTCAGCAGCAAGTGGTGTCAATCAAAGTACTCCCTTGGAAGGCGACTATTACCAGGCGGGTTTCGACGCTACCTGGGAAATCGACATATTCGGCGGAACAAGGCGAAGCGTGCAAGCGGCCGGTGCTGACTTGCTCGCACAAGAAGAGAATCTCAACTCGGTAAGAGTATCACTCGCAGCCGAAATCGCGCTGAGTTACGTCGATGTTCGAACGGCCCAAAGGCGTCTGGCGGTCGCCCTTGAAAATCTTACAACACAACAGGGAACCCTTGAAATTCTCGAATCCCGTCAGAAAACAGGATTAAGTGATGAACTGGCCGTCCAACAGGCACGTTACAATCTTGAACGAACGCGTTCGACGATTCCCGGTATCCGTACTGACCTGGAACGGGCAATGAACTCCCTGGCCGTCCTGACCGGCGTAATGCCGGGAACTCTTCACTCTCGCCTGGAAGAGAAAACCCCTATCCCGACCGGAACATTAAAGACGGTTACCGGTATTCCCGCAGACACGCTCCGCCAGAGGCCCGATGTCCGGGTAATCGAGAGGCAACTGATGGCTCAAACAGCTCGGGTGGGAGTGGCCACCGCCGATTTATATCCCAAACTCTACCTGCTGGGGTCAATCGGCTGGGAATCGCTGAACGAGTCCAAGCTTTTCAGTTCGCACAGTCTGGCGTGGAGCCTGGGACCAAGGATATCCTGGCCCATCTTTCATGGCGGTTCGATTCGTGCAAACATCGAGGTGCAAAACGCCGTTCTCGAACAATTGGTTATCCAATATGAAAAAGCCGTATTGCAGGCCGCCCAGGAAGTTCGCGACGCCCTGGTGGCTTACGCGCAGGAACAACAGCGACGAGAAACCCTCATAAAAGCAGTGGAGGCTGCCCAGACAGCGGTAGATATTTCACAGGACAAGTATAAAAACGGTCTTACCGATTTCAACAATGTGTTGGACGCACAGCGATCCCTGCTGTCATTCCAGGGCGATCTTGCCATCAGCGAGGGAACAGTAACCGGCAACCTGGTTCGACTATACAAAGCTCTCGGCGGAGGCTGGCAGGCTATTGAATCAGCCGGCGGTGAATAACTTGCATAGCCGCCTGTTTAAATAATGACTATCGAAAGGTTACTGGCCCGGACGAATCCCGGTTGATGTGGCCAACCCGGTAAACCGGCTGCTTCCCAGGGTCGCCCGGGGCAAGCCTTCCGGCCAGGCACTGACGGATACTCCGAAGTCCTCGTCCACTTCATTAAGGGCGAAGGTTACGCCAACGTACCACCGCGGGAACTTCCTTATAATCCCCAGGTCGAACTCGGCGGTTTTACCCTGGTCCAGATCGAACTGCTCTCGCAGAGCCAGCGAATATTTTTCGCTTATACGATAGTTCATCCCCGCACCAAGCAGGTTTGAATCCAATTCGCCAATATAGCGATAACCCAAAAGGTAGCTGAGACGAGGAGTTCGTTCCACCGCCAACGACAGATTGAAATTATCCAGACTCCCGTCATTCAAGTCCACGTTGGCTTCCGACAGGACCTGCGTCGAGTCATTTACCCTGTACATGACTGCAGCATTAACGTAGTTACGGGTAACACTGTTTTCCGGACGCGAATAGGATACGAAACCGTTGGTGTATTCATCTCCATCGGCGTTGTTGAACAACCCCATCTCCAAATCGACGGTCAATACATCCACAATGCGCTGCTTGCCCGGCGCACCTCGCTTGGTCTGAAACCTCTGACGAATTCCAAAGCTAACCCCATCAACTTCGTCAATATCCTCGACGTTTTCGTCGAACGGATATAAATCGCTGGAATCGCGGTTACCGCTGCTACCCCATGCCACTATGTCAGCTTTGACCATATGGCGTAAACCATTAATATCCAAAAGGTCCGAACGCACATCAGGGAATACCTTCCAGGCGTACATGCTGCCACGCAAGCCGAAAGTGCCGAACACACGTTCCACACCACCGTCAGCGGGAGAATCATCCCAGGCGGAACCTCTAATTGAACCAAAGGGTACAACCTTCAAATCGCCGATTACCAGCGGTACTTCCAGTTCCTGACGCGTATCGCCCCGCGCGGTCGTACCGGACTCGCCCTGCGGACCTCCATAGAGCAGATGGTAATGGAAATCACGCTCGGCTCGGCGATACCGAACCCATCCGGCCCGGTTTTCACTGAACAACGTGGCGAACGACCCTATTGGCTCACCGATTAAGTAAAAACCAAAATCAGGTAAACGCTCAGTCGTATTGACGAAATCCAGAATCCGGTATTGCAGTAATGAAGTAAACGCCCAATTATCCACCTGCTTTTTCAGGTACAGCACAGTTTCCTGGTCTTTACCTTCGTCGAATTCATTCTGGAAATACTCCTCCATGAAGTTCTTGTCGGAAATGTATGAAAGTTCAAAGGAGAGTTGCCAGTCGTTAGGCAGGTATTGCCGATGTCTTATCGTTGATCGTCCACGGTTCTGAGTATCCGGTTCTTCGTCACGGAATTTCCCAGCAAGATCGTCGTTCCCGGTATCGTGTATATAGTAACCTCGATAAAGTCCGAAGTATGTATCGGTTTCGTAATCCAGGTTTATACCGGTAGCTGGTCCGCGTTTTGAGAAATAATCCAACAGTAAAGAGCCATCAAAACCAGCAGGCTGCTCCAAGCCCATCACGTTGAACAGCGACCAGCGGGATTCGAATTCCACTCCGAAATCATCACTGTATCCGGTCCGTATACCACGCAAACCGGTTTCCGTATCACTGAGATTTCCCGAAGTGTAAGGCCAATAAAAAACAGGTAATCCTTCCAGACAGAACGTGGAATGCTTCGCCTTAAACGAACCGGAAACATGTCCCGGTTGCGACGGAACGATAGCATCTCTCTTCGAGCGATCGGTAAGAACCAGATCCTGAATCCCAATATGGTAGTGAGGCGTGTAGAATTCACTGGTAGTCAAACGGGAGTTTTTAGCGTTGAACTCGCGAGCGGATAACTGGCGAATCTGTTCTGCCCGTACGTAAACAGGCAGATTGCGCGTAGGCTCAAATGTCCTCATAACCGCGTCTAAAATCAAAGCCCGATCGTGAATAAAATCGTAATAAAGCTGCGAAGCGCGTATCGAACGTTCTCCACTGGACAGGATGATATCCCCTTCCAGATAAACCCCCTCCACCCTGCCGCCTGCCCCGAAAGACATTCCACCGTCTTCTTCGCCCAGGGGTTTCAGCAAGCCACCACGATCATCGTCCACGGTTCCAGGCCCGCGTCGACCGGGCCTATCCTCATCAGGTTTACCGGGTTCTTCCGAATCCAGCAAAAACACAACCGCGCGATCAGCCCTAAGCTCCAGGGGATCAGTTCCACCTGATTCTCCCCTGAATACATAAACATCGCCTATCACTGTAACGACAGCCCGGCCTTCCGCCTGCTCAATTTCGGTCTCGTTACCTTGATATGAAACATTTGGGCGTACTTCAAACTCCGGCGAATCTGTGCCGCCGCTGAGCTCTATTACCGTAATCGGAGATTCCATTATGGCGTCTTCGGAAAGCCTGCGTTTCATCACCGAGCGAACACGTTCCGCGCGTTCGAAAACGGCCGTCTCATCGGATTTATCGGTGCTTTTCTGATCCGCGGACGTCCGAACCTGCCCGCTGGAATTCAGAGTAACGAAAAGTACGGGCCCACGAGTAACGCTCCCGGCGGATTCGAATACTCGGGCGTTTTGCCAGAGAACGATTTCAAACGCTTTGTATTCGACTTCATCATGTTCTCTGGGAGTCATCCAGATAACAGCCTGATCGGCGTTAAGCCGCCGGCTTCCTAACTGGAGCTCGAAGTCGCCAACGAAATGAACGACATTTTCACCGTTTTGGGCTTTCCAGAGATAAACCAGCTCCCCGAACATCTCCACATCGCCAGCACTTATGCCGGCAGGGAGAAGAGGTTCTTCGACATTGTCCGCCAAAGGAACGAGAGACTGTGCGTTAAGTGTGGAACTAACACCAAGAAGAACAACTGTTGCTATAAGGATAGCCGGGATCAGCTTCATGCGCATACTATACTTTCAGTTTTCGCAAAGAACGCCAGTAATTCAGCAACGAGACCGCACCGCTGCCGACAAAAACAACGCACCGGGAGTATAGACGGGGTGATATCGCTGTCAAAAGAAATCCCTGCTGACCAGACAATGTACCT
This sequence comes from Phycisphaerae bacterium, assembly GCA_963667855.2. GTDB lineage: Bacteria > Planctomycetota > Phycisphaerae > UBA1845 > UBA1845. The sequence goes on from CAXXKI010000025.1 coordinate 66,352, forward strand.
GGAATTTATCTTTCAACGACTCGACTCAAATCGTAAGTAGAGGTGTTAAACCGAGACTTCAACCAGCCACGCAACCCGGGGTTTCGCCCCCGCAAACGCTCTCTTTTTACCGTCGCCAAAGCATCCGGAGTAATCAATCCGTGCCTGGCTAACATGCAATGAGTAACAAATAGAGTTTCCAGCTGGATAAGCAAATCATCGCCACCATTAACCTTGGTGTCATCAAAAACTGACGTATAAGGCTTATCCGAAGTGGGTTCAGTTATCTCAAGGGGCGGGTGCATGGTTGTTTTAACCTGATCGTCAAACCCGCGAATGAAGCCTAATGGATCATCGAAAGTTATGGGCAAAACGTAAGTTTTTCGTCCCTTGGAGGCGGTTTGTCGGATACATTCGTCTACAAGCAACCGAAGCCCTTTTTTGACCCTCTTCTGATCGCCATACATCATGTTCGGCTGCGAACCATCGGCGATTATGAAAAGCGGCAACTTATCTTCAGCAAGAATGCTGATGCTCTGGTCGAGTGCCTCCTTCAATGGGAGCTTTCCGACTCCCCGAATGGGAATGGTAGTTCGCCCTTTAGCCAGTTTCTTGGCCATTCCCGGCCCATAGAAGGCGTTATTCGCCCAGACGGCATGAGGAGTGTTTCGAAACATATCCGTCCAAAAGGGAAAATCGAGGAATCCCAGGCGGTGCGCCCCTACTAAGATGACATTGTGGCGGGTTTTACGGGTATCCGGATCAAACAGGTGAGGGTTGTCGTCCAAAACCTCACGGCCATGAAAAGTACCGACTTCACCGGGCTTCCCCCGTAACCGGGACAGTCCATCAGGATGTAACCAACCCAACGTGGTTTTTTCAAAATCACACCAGAACAGGTCGCCCCACGGGATTATCTGATGCCATATCAAGTGAAGAACGGTCGGCAACATCGTCCGGCAGAAACGCATTTCAAAAGTATTCGGAACTGCGACATCGGCGGCAACCATGCAGGTCTGAAACCGACTATACGACGAAACTCCCATCATGTCATAGCGTTTTATGGAGCCGTCTTTATTGAAACCGGGTTTAATCGCCTTTTTACGACCCGACTCCAGGTCGACCAGCCTTTCGGCAAGATCCAGAGCGTCGGCATAAAACTGTTGTACCGCGAGCCAGCACAGCTCCTCCAACTGACTGTTCTGGGATGGATCGTTGGAGACAATAAACTTGCTCTGATCATCCAGCCGGATAAACGAGTCATCAATAACCGTTTTCTGCGACTGCGAGGCAGAATCACCTACTTTCTGCATGTAATCACACAGTTCTTTAAGGTTATATTCCACATCGAGATGTATTCTCTGGTTTACCTTGGCTTTAAGTTGCTTGAGCCAGAGGCTTCGATTTTCATCGCCCACCAAACCAGCCGTCCTGCCTGCAATATAATCGTCAAGCGTACCGCGCAATTTGTCGCATAGACCGATGATAGGATCAGCCTGCGTTGATGAATGGGGATCGCTCATAAATCCAAGGCTACTTGAGCCGTCAAGTCTCGACCAAGAAAAAGACAATGCGGAACGACCGCGAAACCTTCAGCATAGAAGCAGATCTTCCGACTGCAAGTCACCTGGCACCTATCCTGCTGGAAATAAAAGAGTTTCTCGACTGGAACGACGGATTCGCATAACTTGAGCGATTGTACATGGCTGATTGCCAGAGAAATATCTGATTGAATGACGCAGTTAAACAATGACCTCAGTAATCGTCGAACAAAATCCGGTTTTCGTGGAAAACATGCGATGGCTCTGGCTCCATGATCCGGAACTGGCTCGTAAACTGGATGCTATAAGTGATGAAGACCGAGTGGAATTAGAGCCGACTCGATCTGGCGACTGGACGGCCGCTCTAACGGACAGCGACGGCCGCAAAGTCTACCTGCACAGTCGATACGAACCGATTGTCGAAGCCCAACGACTAATCGCGGGGTTGGATAGTGAAGAACCTTACTGTTACATCGTTGGTGGTTTCGGGCTGGCTTATCATTTGCTTGAACTACGAAATCGCTCGAGTTCGGAAACGATAATCGTCGTAAGCGAGCCAAACCTTGAGCTCGTAGCGGCCGCGTTAGCAACGCTAGACCTGACCGATCTGCTGAGTAATGGTCGGTTGATAATCCTGACCGAAGCGGACAAGGTGCATATACACAAACGGCTGCAGAACCATTCCACATTAATGATGCTGGGAACTAAATTCGTATCGCATCCGCCCTCACACCGAATCAACGGCGAATTCCACAAGCAGGTTCGTGCGCTTATCACCGACTTTATAGCGTATTCGCGAATGACTTTGATGACGCTGGTCACGAACTCGCGAATTACCTGCGAGAACATAGCTAACAATCTGGCCAAGTACGTAACCACTCCACCAATTGATATGCTACGAAACCGTTTTTCCGGTTTTCCAGCCATAATAGTATCAGCCGGACCGTCATTGCGAAAAAACATGCACCTGCTCAGCGAGATCAAGAATCGCGCGGTTATCTGCGCTGTTCAGACGACTCTTAAACCGTTACTGCAGCACGGTATAAAACCGGATTTCGTAACCAGTCTCGATTTCCACGAAGTAAGCAGGCAATATTTCGAGGGTGCAGGCGACCTGGCCGACATACATCTGGTAGCGGAACCCAAAGCCAACTGGAAGGTCATTGACCACTACCCCAGCATGGTCTCACTGCTGGATAACGAATTCGCCAGGATGTTAATCGGCGACAACCTCGCCCGCCGGGATGGACTGCCGGCCGGCGCTACGGTTGCTCACCTGTCGTTTTACCTCGCTCGCTACATGGGATGTGATCCGATCATATTCATCGGGCAGGATTTGGCATTTACCGGCCATGTTTTCTATGTTCCCGGCGTCGAAACACACCGCACGTGGCGCAGTGAAATCAATCGTTTCAACACAATGGAAACAAAAGAATGGGAGAGGATCGCCCGCAACCGCCCAGTATTGCGAAAAACAATCGGAAACGACGGCAAGGAAATATATTCTGACGAATTGCTGTTTACCTATCTCGAGCAGTTTGAAAAAGACGTAGTGGGAACTCAAGCCCGAGTTATTAACGCCACCGAAGGAGGAGCGAGAATTCGGGGAATGGAAATCTCTACTCTGCGAGAGGCGATCGACCGCTGGTGTACAAAGGATATACCCAAGAATCTTTTTGCCTATAGGCAAGAAAGTAAATGGGATAACCCGACGAAACTGGAACCGTTAAAAAAAGAGATTGAAGCTAGAATATCGGATACATCTGGAATGTCCCGGGTCTGCGATGAAATGATCTCCCTTCTGGAAAAACTACAGGGGCTCACTCACGATCCGGACACTTTCAACCGTACGCTCGTCCGTGTGGACGAATTGCGTGCTCAGGTGAATCAGTCGCAGCGAGTATATCGAATCATAAACTCCGCATCCCAACTCGCTGAATTGAGGCGTTACAGCGCCGACCGGAAGCTGACTGCAGCCAAGGATACTGGAGTTGAGAGAGCCAAAAACCAGCTTAAAAGGGACCTGGATTTTGTTAAGAGCATGCTGGAGGCTTGCGGTAATATGAAGGAAATGCTGGAAGAATCCCTGGCTCGTATAAATAATGAAATATCCAGACACAACCTGTAGGCTAATTCGAGAAACCCCGCAGTATGGAAGCTAGGACGTGAGAACTGTCGCCCTGATTAACGCAGATCTTGAATATACACCTATCGGAACAAGAAGCCGATTATGTGATGAGCTTGCCTGTAAACCAGTCCTGGTTCGAACGGTGGAAAGGCTTCTTGATTGCGAGAAGCTGGATGAAGTCGTGATCTGCTTCCCGGAGCAACAGAAAACCGACATTGAAGCTCTGGTTGGCAATTTACGCATCCAATTGCGTGCGAGAAACGACTGCTCCCCTCCATACCAGGCGTTGATCAGAACGGCTCGAAAATGGGCATTGGATGCCTGGCGCGGCGGGCTGGGAAGTTCCTGCTCCTTTGATGAGTATACAAATGGAGAACTTTGTGCGGCCATCGCTAATGAATTTGAAGCAGATGCTATAGCCTCAGTTCCTCCGGGAGCGGCCCTTCTTGATCCCAACCTGACCGACTCGATGATTGAGCATGCGGATGACAACTCCCAGGAGGTGCGTCTTGTCTTTGCCCAGGCTCCTCCGGGGCTGGTGCCGCTGATTATGCAACGAGCCATTTGTGATGACGTGGCCGGAAGTCGTACTCCTATAGGGTGGACACTGGCATACTGCCCTGATGAACCACGAACCGATCTGGCATTCAAGCCGTGCTGTTTCGCGGTCCCTCATTCTGTTCGACACGCAGCGGGCAGGCTCTGCGCAGACACTGATCGTTCGTTCCAGACAATGTCATATCTGCTCGCCGGAGGCGAAGGTAAAACCGCCCAACAGATCGGCGAGTGGCTGATTGAAAGGGAATCCACCTTCCATGACACTCTACCTCGAGAAGTGGAAATCGAATTAACTACTGAAGACCCACTACCACAAACCGCCCTCAGACCTCGTGGGGAAAGAACTCCAAGTCGCGGACCAATTTCGTTGGAGATAGTCGACAAAATCGCAAGGGAACTGGGAACCAAAGATGACTCACTCGTAGTACTCGGAGGGCACGGCGAGCCTTTTTTGCATCCTCAATTCGGTCAAATACTTGAAACTTTGCGCCAGCACAACGTATTCGGAATAGCAGTGTATACTTCGGGTCAGGAATTGCCTGACGCCGCATTAGAAGCATTAATCGAAAACAAAGTGGATGTGGTCGCGGTGATGATCGATGCCGTAACCCCGGAAACATACGCTCGCCTGCACCACGGCGGTTCCCTGAACAATGTGAAGGAAACCATAAAGCGCATGGTCGATTGCAGGCAAAAAGCATCCCAGCCCAATCCGGTTGTAATTCCGCATTTCACCAAATGTACTGAGAATCTGGAGGAAATGGACTCGTTTTTCGATTTCTGGATGCGATCCCACGGTTGCGCCACAATCAAGGGTTATTCTCACTATTGTAGATATTTACCGGACTTATCCGTTGTCGATATGACTCCACCCACTCGAACAGCCTGCCGTCGTATTATGTCACGATGCACGGTTTTAGCTGACGGAACCGTTGCAGGCTGCGATCAGGATTTTCTGGCTTACTACCCTCTCGGACACCTGGGAAACCAGACACTAGAGAAAACCTGGACGGGAGAACAAGCGAGTACTCTGAGGGAGCTTCACGCCTCCGGAAGTTTCAGCAAACTTGCCCATTGCGGAAAATGTTCAGAATGGCACCGACCTTAACGGGGGTTTTTACGCTAGCATTAATTCCCATCCGATTTCCGGACCAGCAGTGGTTTTCAGGATCCAGGTATCTGAACGAAAACCATCAAATCGGTTGTTCTTCCATCAAGCAGCACTTAGAATCTACAATCAGGTTAACCGCCTTGATTCAGTTTTTTAGGAGTTAGTCTCTCTATGGGGAAAATCGCACCTAGACCAATTGGTATCGACCTTGGCACCACATTCTCTTCGCTGGCATACGTCGATGAATTTGGCGATCCCCGGTCCGTACTCAATTCCGCAGGTAACAACGTAACACCTTCGGCGGTATTGATTAAACCGGATCGTTCAATCGTTGTCGGGGAAGAAGCGTTGACTGCCCGCCGGGAAAGACCGGATCTGGTGGCGATTAACTTCAAAAGAGACATGGGAGAGAAATTTTACCATGACGCTGTGTGCGGTAAGCAGTTTTCTCCGGAAGCTTTGTCCGCGCTGGTTCTCAAAAAACTGGCGAAAGACTCCAAAGCGGAATTGGAAGACATATCAGGAGCGGTAATTACAGTTCCAGCGTATTTTGGGGATGCGAAACGAAAAGCTACCCAGGACGCAGGACGAATCGCCGGGCTAAATGTTCTGGATATCATCAACGAACCTACGGCCGCTGCTCTGGCCAACGCGTTCCGAGAATACCTGGCTCGCGGTGGCGACAAATCGCAGATGAATATCGCCCGGATAGCTACGAGGGCACCTTCAACCACCCTGGTTTTCGATCTTGGCGGCGGTACTTTCGATGTAACCATCATCCGTATTGACGATAACCATTTTGAAGTAATCGCAACCGGTGGCGAAGTACGACTCGGCGGAATCGATTTTGATCAACGACTGGTTGATTTCTTCTGCGACGAACTCCAGCGTCGTTACGGCGTGGATCCCAGAGATACTCCTGAATCAATGGAGAAAATCCGCAGTGCCTGCGAAGCAGCCAAAATACAACTCTCCAAAGAAGAACAAACCCTGATTACCGGAGAACACCTGGGAAGACAGCTTCAGTTACCGGTCAGCCGTGCCAGGTTCGATCATCTGACGGCCGACTTGATCTCCCGGGCACAGATCTCCACCGAAATGCTGCTGGAAGATGCTCTTTTAACCTGGGATAAAATCGACAACATCCTCCTGGTTGGAGGAAGCAGCCGGATTCCCCGAGTCACGCGCATGCTGTCGGAAGTGTCCGGCAAATTGCCGGATATGGCTATCGCCCCCGAACAAATAGTAGCCCACGGAGCGGCAATACACGCGGCCATTTTAGGCATGACAGATAAGGCCGTGACATTCACAGCAGATGGCGGAAAACGCGTCGATGGAGATTTCACCGCAGACACGGACGACAAAGAAGAGCAGCGAAGAATGCAGGCGATTTTCGCCCCTTCGGTCATGGAAGCTGCGCAATCGATATCGCTGAGTGATGTTAATTCACACGGGCTTGGCGTAATCGTTCGAGCCTCCGGTGAAACGAACACTGTAAACTCCATCATTATCCCTAAAAACACGCCTCTGCCCACATCAAGGGTGAAAGTGTTTGGAACAGAGGCCAGGGATCAGCGGCAGGTCAGATTGAGAATCACCGAAGGAGACAGCCGCGACCCGCGAGGATGCGTGCAAATAGGGGAATGCATGATTAAACATTTGCCCAGGGGATTGGCCAAAGGAGCCCCGGTAGAGGTATCTTTCCAATACGATACCAGCGGCAGAATACACGTTCGGGCAGTCGAATTGACCAGCCGTATGAGTGCTGACGTGGAACTTCGCAGAGAGAGTGGTTTTACACAAACGGCAATAGATAAACTCACTGACGCGGTGGCAGAATTAGATGTCGAATAAAAACAATCCCCACAACCAGGTCGGCCGGCAAAAGGACGCGGATCAAATAACAACAACCGCGGATCCCTACACCTTGTTCCTGCAATTACCCGAAGGGATTCGCCCGCCCCACCTTTATCAGCTTTTGGAACTGGAATTGTTCTGCCCTCACCGTGAGCAGATCGAACACGCTGTTCGCAAGCAGTTCAGGAAAATTAAAACCTACGAAGATCACCCTGACAGCCGATTACGCAACGCCATCCAGGAAATTATCACTCGAATCGCCACAGCGCGCACTATTCTGACCGATCCGGACCAGAAACAGCGTTATGATGAACAGCTTGCGAAAAAACTCAAAGTCGATCGGGAGGAGATAATCCAGTCGCGCGTTGCCGCCCGCCTGCCGGAATTCGAACTCACTGTAACATCAGGCCCGTCGCAGGTTGGCATGCACCTGGAACTGGTAACCGACAGGTTAATAACCATAGGCTCGAGCCCTCATTGCAGCGTATCTCTATATAGTTCTCGAATGAAGCCGGTTCACGCTCAATTTGAATATTCCGACGACGAATGGGTTATTCGATCGGGAAAAGAAAACACCCTGATTCTGGTTAACAACCAGAGATGCAACGAGCTTATCCTTGCTCCCGGCGATGAAATAGATATCGGCGGCTACCGGCTGCGTTTCGGCCGGATAGGCGAACCAAAACCCAAATCGACAACTCTTCCCCCGCCGGTCTCGTTAATCGTGCGGGAAGGTCCCAGCATTCCCGAACCCACTATATATGTTTTGCCTCCGAACTCCCTGCTTCTCGGCCAGTGCGAAACGGCGTCCTGGCAACTGCCCGGCGGACAGGTGGACGTTCATCATGCTCGCCTGGAAACCAACGGAGGTCTTTGGGAACTGAGCGATCTACACAGCCAGAACGGCGTTTTTGTCAACGACGAGAAAATCGACAACTGTTTAATCAATCATCACGATCAGGTTAGAATCGGTAACTACCTGATCCAGGTATATATGCGCAAATAGTTTTTGCCAGATCGCTTTTATATAACTTCCGCCTGTGATTTTCTGATCCAGCCGGTATTACCGTCGGCCAATTCTATTTTATACCAATCGTTACGCACATCGATGATACGAAACTCGACACCTTCGTGAAGAGATTCCTTGAACTGAGGATCGTACCCATCTCCGTTACCTTTTCGAACGGTAATGTCGTTCTGTATGGTTACGCCTCCCTGGCTGGTGGAGGCTTGTATCGTTTCAATAGCAACTGACACAGCGGTAGACAGCCAGAGTACAAGCATAATAACAGCAGCGTACTTCAAGCCGGGCTGACGAAAGAACACAGCCAACGCCAATAAACCCCAGAAAGCAATAAACGACGCAACCGCCAACAGATAACGGGCATTGATGGAGGAAGTATAATGCCAGAAGAACAGAGTACGCACGAGTTCCCGTTCTCCGCTGGATCGAATCTGGTTACGACAGAGCGAACGGGCGTATCTCAGGTTAGCCTGCAACTGCGGGTCGTTTCCGATAAGGTTCTCCGCCCTTCGGTAATTCAATATGGCATGCCCGAGATGCCCTGCCTGCAAGTTGGCGTTTCCCAGGTTGTAGTAAAGCTTTCCGTTTTCGATCCCAGACGCCAGCAATGAAGTAAACAACTGCTCCGCCTTACAGAACGCTACGTGTGCTTCCGTTGGATTGGTTTTTCGCAGGCGCGTTCCTTCCGCAAAGGCTTTGTTCGCGTCAGCCACCATTTGCACAGAGGTGGCTTCATCGATTTCGCCCATAGCCAGCACCGGCGAATTGTTTACGACTCCAATCAATAGAATCGCAAACAGAACACAACCAGCCCCGGCAGGAGAGCAAAGCTTAAAACTTAGTGATTTTCGGAATATTAGTTGCACGTTAAGCTAAAACCTTTGTCCTTCGAGTTTTTCTATGCCACTTTTCACCCTTGCAGCGATCTCTTGTGCCGAACCGGCCTGCAAACCACCAAACTGCACGGCTTCACAATCGAGCAGAATACGATCAACCATATCAAGGGAATCCTGTTCCACGCCCGCCTGTCTCAGACTTTCAATAGCTTCTTTTCTGATCAATCCCCCGGTCGGCAAATTCAACCTGTCAGCTATATACCCAAGAAGGGCATTTGCCAACTCCGCAGCTGTAGCCTCAGGCCCGTCTTTCACCACATCAGAGACTTTTTTCAGAGCGATCTTTCGAGCGGTTTTCCTTCTCGCGTAAGCAACATCGGTTTCGCTGCGATTTCGTTTCGCCCTTATGAAAAGACATATCAGATAAACCAGAGGCGCGGCAGCGGCACTGGTTGCGGAAACCACGGTTAGATGAAATCCCTGCTGAACCAGAAGCTCCCTGGGCTCCAGATAATTACTTTCAATCCCCCGGTCCAATTGGGTCAGAGATTCAGCTTTCCTATTACCTGGATCAACCGATTCAACAATCTGGCTGGCCGACATCCGCTCCGCAGCTTCGACCTCTATGTCGATAGCGCCGCTATAAACAGTAACAAATCTCTCGTTCGCCGGATCGAAATAGGTAAACGGAATCGGAGGGATTTCGGTTACCCTGTCGTTGAGTGCGCGAATACTCTGGGTGAAACGCTTAACGTCGCCCTCTACAACGCCCGGCAGTTGATCCTCGGCCACGCGGAAATTCTTCGTAAACTCCGGCAAGTCGGCCAGCGAAGGCGATTGTATCAAATCCATTCTTCCCGAACCGTTTACAGCTATAGTAAGAGTAATCGGATCGCCTACTCGTACTTTTACCGGAGAGGCCGTGGCGTTAATCGTATGTTTCCCCACCGCTCCGCGAAAACTGGGCGGACGCCCCTGCACAGGGATCGATTTCACAACTACCGGAGAGTTTTTCACCGCGGCACTGATGGGTTTAGCCCTGGTTACCTGACTTCCCCAAAAGCCGCGTTCTACCCGCAAGGGATACTTGGCAACGATACGGATATCACCACCGGCTACTTCACCGGCTTTGGCCGGCCAAACACGTTTTTTGATAGCATAGACGAAATAATCATTAACCTCGCCGTCTTCGCCTTTTTTTCTTGCCCTTTGCACAGTCACATTTTGTTGCGGCTGCTGAACAAGATCAGCGAAAGGTCCCCAACTTGAAGATTCCTTGTCGATACACCCCCACATGTCGTTGGCATCGAGCTTCTGACGATTCTGCACAAACCCTTTCAAGCCTATCTTTAAAGTCAAATCTACCGGTTCGCCGACATAAGCAGATTCCTTGGTGGAATCCATATCGACGAACATCAGATCACCGGTTTCCGAACGAGTTACCCGGAACGTAACCGGCCGAGTTTCGTAATCTTTACCACCAACATTGACAATAATTGGAGGTATCCGAAGCTTGCCAGGCTCTTTGGCAATTACACTATACAAATACCGAGTAGTGATTGTGATAGTTTCCGATCGGCGACCGTTTATTATCTGTATGCTCCGGTTTTGGCTGGTATTCTCCGAGCCATCTGAAACTACCGCATTCTCGATCTGCGGAAACACCGGCCGCTCCGTTGTTGTATCGTCTGTCGTCACTACATCTATAGCAACAGCAAAGGGTACACCTACGAATACATCAAGAGAATCATACAAAAGCTTAACGTCGGCCGCTTGCGAAACTGCTGCCGCAAGAATCACTAACAAACCACCAATCGCTGCTTTAACTCGAAACATCACCAATCCCTTGATACCGGTACGCGTTTTGCCCGCAATTTTCGAGCCTGTTCCTCTCTCCGCTTCGCTTCTCTATCTCTGACAGCCTGGAGCATACGTTCTGCCTGCTCTTGAGTCATTTCCTCTTTTACCTCAGCCGGCTGAGCCTGAGCTTCCTGTTGTTGTTCATCAGCCTGTTGCTGCGACTGCTCTTGCTGCTCGTTTTGTTGTTGCTGCTGCTCCTGCTTATCCCCTTCGTTTTCTTTTTTATCCTGGTCCTTCTTCTCGCCCTCTTGCTCCTTGTTATCTTGCTGTTGCGGATTGTCGCACTGCTGGTCCTGCTTTTCCTGTTCCTTTTGCTCCTGTTTATCCTGTTCCTGTTTTTGCTTTTCCAGTTCCTTTTTCCGCTTATCGAGCAGGTCTTTAACCAATAGCTGAGCAGTTTCAATGTTTGCCCTGGCGTCGATATCCTCCGGGTGAATTTCCAACACGTCCCGATAATGGCTTATGGCCTGCTTAGCCTTCTCAATAGCTTCCGGAATGGCACTCAACTTCTCCAGAGCCTGCGAATAAGCAACATTGCCGAGATTGAATTTAGCACGAGCCTCCAAGTCCAGGTCCCTGGTACTCAATGACTCGTTGAATAATTCCCGAGCCTTTTCGAAATCCCGCATACGGTAGTAAGACAATCCCATGTTATAGGATAACTCAGGCATGCTCGGGTTATCAACCTCAACCAATTCGTATGCCTTGATGGCATCTTCATATCGCCCGGCGATATAAGCATCATTCGCCTCTCGAACCTTATCCACTATTGCTCTGCTCGCTGCAATAGAGGGAACAGCGAATCCCAGAAGAACCAACGCGAAGACGCCCCTAATAGCGTTTTTTTCCAGCATATATAAATAGCTTTTAACCTTGTTAGTCATAGTCGCACCGCCTGATATGCCAGTTCATCGTATCAGTCACCTTGCTGCAGTCCCTGCCCTCGTTTCCTGTCCGTCATCAACGATTCCAGAATCAGCAACAACAGAGCCGCCCCCGCAAACCATTGAAAACGGGCGTGATATAGCTCGGTCCGGGAAGTCTCTAACTCCCGAGTTTCCACCCTTGAGCGAATTCTTTCGTATACTTCGGCAAAGTCGGCATCGCGTGTCCCCATTGGGAAATAACTGCCACCGCCCTCGACTGCCATCTCCCGCAATACATCCTCATTCATGGTGGACCAGACTTCCTGCCCATCGTGCTGGAGATACTGTTTTTGCCCATTAACAATAACCGGAATCCGGGCACCTTGAGAGATGTTGCCCAACCCTACAGTAAATACGCGAACCCCTTTTTCTTTTGCAGCACGGGCCGCGTCTATGGGTAACGATTCCTGATCTTCGCCATCAGTAATCAGCAGCACGGCCTTGTGACCTTTAACTTTGTCGGTGAAGCTGTCCACCGCGACCCGCACCGCATCACCGATCAATGACCCTCCCCGCATTGAACTTCTCGTGCTGGTCTCATTCAAGGTCATCCGGTAAGCACCGTAGTTGATGGTCAGCGGGCATGATAGAGTTGCGTCACCGGCAAAAGTCACCAGCCCCACCCGGTCACCGCGCATCACCCCGAGCATATCGCTCAGTTCCAGCTTCGCTCTTTCCAGGCGATTAGGCGCAATATCTTCAGCAAGCATGGAACGCGACACATCAAGGCAAACCATCAGATCAATGCCTCTGCGCTGCAAATCGACTATATCCTTGCCCCACCGCGGGCCGGTGACTCCTATAACCAGAAACGCTACGGCCAGCAGAACCAGTACGGCCTTGAACTTTTGCCTGGCTATACTCACATTCGGCATCAGTTGCCCGAAAAGGTTATCCGTGGCAAATAGCCGCAAAGCCCGGTTTTTTCTATAAAAACCGTAGGAAAAAACCAAGCCCAGGGCTATCACGCCCCAGAACAAGTGCAGGTATTGAACATGATCGAATTTAAAATCCACGTCAACAATCACCATTTACAGCGATTAGGGGATTTTCCTAAACCGCGTATTAACCAGAATTACTTCCAATACAAGAATACCAATTACCACCAACAGAAGAGGAGGATAGGTGATACCGTCTACGGTAACCGCAGAGGTGGCCATCTCCGCATGTTGCAGATATCTCTTTTCGATGGTTTCTGTTTTTTCCAATTCATCGATGCGAGCATAGATTTTTTCCAAGGATTCCGTATCCGTCGCCCGGAAGTACTCTCCGCCCGTCATATCCGCTACAGCTTTTAACGTTTTTTCATCGATATTGACCGGCACTGTCTGATAATGCCGTCCAAAAATCGGATCCTGAACGGGGATCTTGGCCCTTCCCCGTGTTCCTACTCCAATGGTATATACTTTAATCCCTTCGGCCTTGGCCAACTCCGCTCCCTGTTGAGGAGTGAGCGTACCGCGCGTCTGCTCCCCGTCGGTCAGCAGTACAAGGACCTTGCTTTTCACCATATTGACGTCCATTGCTTCCCGCCTCTTGGCCAGATCAAGCATTCGCAGAACACCAAGAGAAATAGCGTCTCCTATAGCCGTTCCATCCTCCTCCTGGCCTTCTTCGGGGCTTACAATCTCCGTTTTGGCGAGCGTATCGCAGAGATAGGCGTGATCCAATGTAAGAGGACACTTACTGTCGGCGAAACCGGCAAACGTGATCATTCCCACCAGGTCGTTAGGACGACCATCCAGATCGTTGTCCGGATCTCCCATAACGAAATCGGTAGCCACTGCCTTAATCGCTTCCAGGCGATTCGCCCTCTTTCCGTTAATAGTAAAATCTTCAGCACGCATGCTTCCCGACCGGTCAACCAGGAGCTGGATGGCAATTCCCTCAGATACGATTTCCGTCTCTTCGTCACCTTTCTGCGGACGAGCGAGACAGATTATCAGCAGAATAACCGCACAGGTGCGCAAAACAGGAACTATAACACGTCCGCGAACCGCCCAGGTCGCCCCCTGTTTACGCAGGTTATCCAAGGACGAAAACCTGATGGCAGAATGCCTGGTGCGTCTGAACCATTGCCACCAGATCAGCGGTACGAAAACCAGGAGAACCAGAAATACTATTCCATTTTCGTGGAAACTCATGCGGCCACCTCCTGTACAACTGAAGTGGATCTGCTGCTGGTCTGCTCTACGAAATCCCTTGCCGCATTGAAAACAGTCTCGATTTCCTCAACCGACGGATCGTAGCAGGCATATTTAACCATATCGCACGCCTCCAGGAAATTCGCAAGCGGTTCCTGGTATTCCAGCGGTAAAACACGGTTTTCCTGCATCTCAACCAGAAATTCCTCTGTCGTCCTCTCCGGAGCCATCAAGGCAAATCGAAGTTCAATATAAGTGCGGGTTATTTCGTTTAACCGATAATAGAATTCCTGCACCTCGCCATCTTCCACCAGTTTCAGTTCAGCCAACAGCCGCATTTGCATGAAAGCCCACTCGTGGGGCGGCATCACTACGGTCGGTCTGGCTTTCCCGCCATACTTTCGGATAAGCATTATCGCAATCACCGCAAGAACAAAAACGCACAGGACACACGCCGCCCAGTACAGCCATACCCAGGTCCTATCCAGCGGAGGCACGGCAACGTCCTTAACATCGCGAAATTCCTGATAATCGAATTGCCCATCCAGCAGCGATTCAACCTTAACAGTAAACGGTTCAGTGCTTAATTCAGCCCGATCCACATCTTCTGTCTCAACTTCCTCTTTCCCTCTTTTATCGCGATAATGCGCAGTAATCGCAGGAATCGTGTATTCACCGGAAACGAATATCTCCAAATCGTAAGTCTGCTCGTATACTCGCCGCCCGTCGTTTACCACTACCGGGAGATCCTGAAAATCACTGATGGCAAAGCCGCTCGGTTCCGCCCCGAATTCTGGCATCTCCACTTCAATACCTGCTTCCGCGTCCACGACTATTGATAGCCGGATGTTTTCCGCAATACTGATTTTATCCTTATCCGCCGTAACCGTAAGCTTGATCGCCCCACGATCAGCAGTACGACTTACCGGCCTGGTCGCTGATTCTTTCTGTTCAGCAACCACTTCCGGTTTCCGGCAGCCGGTTTCCACTAAGCAAAAGCCGACTCCAGCAATCAGGAAAAACAAACCACATCGAAACAGGAAACGCCCCGATCTTCATGATTCTTGCTTCGTATCCTCCGAATTACTCTGCCCAACAAAAACTTCAGGATACAGCTTCACTTTGTACTTCTTGAACAACTCGGAAATATACTGCTCGGTAACTTCCCGCTTGCGAGCATTAAGCGTATCCCTTTTCACCTGCTCGAAAATCTCCTCCAGCGGCTGTTCGATCCGCTCACGGTGCGAAACTACCTTGATCACATGCCACCCTTGCACACTCTTTTGCGGCTGATCCAGGATTTTGCCGGCTTCCGCATCTCGGATTTTTCGATGCAAATCGGCATTTGCCCCGAAAAGCGGCACGTAATCTCCCTCGGCAGACACTGCCGTATCCAGCATTCCACCCTGCTTACCCGTGGTCTTATCAAGCGATTCGGATTTAGCCAGATCTTCGAATAGAGCCCCGCCTTGAATTCGACTTATCATATCTTTGGCATGTGTTTCGCTGCGACAAAGAATATGAGCGATAAAGGTAGCGGCTTCCTGGTCATACCGATCCCGGTTGGCCTCGTAAAACCGCGTAACGTCGTCATCTGTAACCGTTGCCCTCTTTCCGATTTCCTCATGAATCAGGGTAGACGCGAGTATCCCGTCAGCAAGCGACACCAGACGTTCACGAAATGCCTTTGACTCGTGAATATTGCGATCTCTCGACTCCCTGGCCAGCACCCTCGTGGTTATCAGCCGCTGCAATTCCTGCGATTTCACCTGAGGATTGGCAAACTGCTCATATGCCCGCTTGCGGAAAGCGTCCTCCTCTTCTGCAGTAATACCCAATTGAGCCTGAACCACCGCATCGATTTCATTATTCAGCATTCGGTCAAAAGCGGAGACAGATATCTTTTCGTTATTAACCTCGGCAACAATCTGCTGCCCCTGTAAATCCTCATCATTTTCAGCGTTCGCGCTTTGCGCAATCTCCCGGGCGAGATCCGCGTATTGACCCATTTGTCTCAAGCATTCCGCTCGCCGGATCTTGATTTCGTCCGCAAGATCGGGAGTGCTGTCTCCAAGCATTTTCCCCGCCAGAGCGAATTGAGCAAACGCCTGGTGATACTGACCAACGTTCTGCCGGAGTTTACCTATCCGAAAACGAATGGTTCCCGCTTCGTACGAGTTCGGATTGGACATCGTCAGGTACTGCTCCCAGAGGTCGGCCGCTTCATCGGGGATATTTTTGTTCTCCAGATCGATAGCCACCTCTTTAATCTGCTCCAACGGGGGGAGAGCTTCGCGCGATATCATCGGCGCGTTCGCTTCACTACCTCCCCTGATCAGAGATAAAACCTGCACGACAAGCAGAATAAGCAGGAGAACAAACACCATTCCGCTTAGACCACCTCTTGACGATTGCGGTTTTGCCTGCGGAACTTCCAAATTCGGGGCTTTAGACATAATTACAGTCGGGCCTCCCGTGTGCGAAAGAACCGCGTCAACGGTTCAACGAATGATTCACCAGTCCGGACGTTTATCGAATCCATTTTCATTTTTCTAAAAAGCGACTCCCGCTGCTCGATATTGGAAATCGCCCGCAAAGCGTAGTTGTCTCGCAACTTCTTGCTGGACGTATCTATGATCATCATCTCCCCGGTTTCCGCATCCATCAGTTCGATCAGCCCGACATCAGGCAACTCCATCTCTCGCCTGTCACTGATGGTTATGGGTATTACATCGTGTCGCCTCCTAGCAATCCGCAAGGGATTTTCATAATCATCCGCCTGAAAATCACTCACCAGGAATACCACACTTCGTCTGCGAGAAGTCCGATTGAGATAATCAAACGCACCGGCAAGATCGGTACCCTGCCCCTGCGGCTCCAGGTATAACAACTCACGGATAACCCGTAACACGTGGTTTACGCCCTTTTTAGCCGGCAGAAACTTTTCTATACGATCGCTGAAACAGATCAGCCCCACCTTGTCGTTGTTATGAATAGCGGAAAATGCCAGCGTAGCACAAACCTCCGCCGCCAGTTCCCGCTTGAACTGCTCGAACGTACCGAACTGGTGTGACCGGCTCATATCCACCATCAGCATAACCGTAAGTTCCCGTTCCTCGCGAAAAACCTTGACGTGCGGTTTCCCGTGACGGGCACTTACGTTACGGTCGATAGTACGGACATCGTCTCCAATGCGGTATTCCCGAACCTCTTCAAACTCCATCCCCCGCCCCTTGAAGGCGGAGTGATATTGTCCGGCAAGCACATCATTGACCATGTGCGACGTACGTATCTCTATCCGGCGTATCTTTTTTAATAATTCTTTGGGAATCATGTTCTTCTCATCGACTTTTCAAACACCCGTCGATTGCTCCTGGTCATCAGGGAACCGGAACGTGATCCAGAATCTCTTGCACAACCTCAACCGAACTCTTCTCTTCAGCTTCCGCCTCGTAAGTTACTATTACCCGATGCCGCATAATATCCATGGCCACATTCTTGACATCCTGCGGAGTAACATAACCTCGCCCGGCAAGGAAAGCCGACGCCTTGGCCCCCAAAGTCAGGTAAATCGTAGCCCTGGGAGACGCGCCGTATTGAATCAGGTCTTTCAAAGGCAGATTGTACGCGTCAGGCTGGCGCGTCGCCTGCACCAAATCCACTATGTAATCCTTGATCCGATCATCAATATAAATCTGATCAACTAATTCACGGGCCGCTTTAATATGCCCCGGTTCCATGACCGGTTCGATCATCTTTACCGGCGATGTCTGCCCCATGCGATCCAGAATAACCCGCTCTTCCGCCTTGGTCGGGTATGTCACGTTCAGCTTGAGCATGAACCGATCCACCTGAGCCTCCGGAAGCGGATAAGTCCCTTCCTGCTCGATAGGGTTCTGGGTTGCAAGAACAATAAACGGCTCGTCCAGCTTGAAGGTCTCCTTACCGATAGTAACCTGACGCTCCTGCATCGCCTCCAGAAGGGCACTTTGTACCTTCGCCGGAGCACGGTTAATCTCGTCAGCAAGAATAACATTAGAAAAGATCGGACCTTTCGATACTTCAAACGTTCCATCCTGAGCCTTGTAGATCAACGTTCCAATCAGGTCGGCCGGCAATAGATCAGGTGTGAACTGCAGCCGCTGAAAACCGGTCTTCATACCTGCAGCAAGGCAGGCAACCGCGGTCGTTTTCGCCAGCCCTGGCACACCTTCGATAAGAATATGACCGTTGGCCAGCAACCCGATAAACATCTTGTGCAGCAGATCATCCTGCCCCACTACGACCCGGTGCAATTCCTGAAGCAGCCGATCGAACGGCTCTGAAGCGGCCTGCACCTTTTCACCTATCTGTTTTACGTCCACATCAGTAGTTGACATCGATTTAGCTTCCTCTTCATCGATAAATTCAAATATAGCTCCGAAGGCAAAAATGTATCACCCCACCGTCACAGACGCAACGGTAAGGCGTTTCCTGTCGGCATAACGTGTAACAAGGAAGTAACGATTCCTCTACGCCGCTTGTTCGCAGCGTGTTTTACACGAAAACCTTTTACCAGGTTCTACAATTTTCAACGTTTTTTTTGGAAAAAAAGCAGTCAACTACCTGAGGCGGACCTGATGGCCGTACGTATTTCGCCCAGTAACTGTTCCACTTTGAATGGCTTGAAGAGCACCGCGGCCAAGCCTTCTCGCCGCGCTCTTACTATTGAATGATTAGGGTCGTAACCGAAACCGGTCATAAGAATGACCGGACAATCTTTGTTTCGATCTTTTGCGGCCGAAAACACCTCGTAACCCGTTTTTGTCGGCATGCGAATATCGCTCAAGACCAGATCGAAATCGTTTTTTTCTATAAGCTCTATCCCAACATCACCGTCACCGGCCGACTCTATATCGCAACCGTAACTGCGCAATACATCGCAAACTGTTTCCCTGATAACCTCCTCATCATCGACAACCAGAATCTTACGACCTTTCAACACGGGATCGTGTCGAACTGCTGTTGAGCTACATACTCTTTTTCGATCGACCAATCCGCGATCAGGTGTGGTCACCTGACGGATAGCATCACGTATTCTTACGGCGTTATCACTGATCTGGTTAAACCTTCGCCGCAGTTCGTCGTGCCCCAGATAGTCCTCTATCAGACTGCCGACATCGGTCAGAATGTCATTTAGCGGAGCGGTGATTTCCGAGGCCAAGTCACTGCTTAACTGGCCTGTAGTTTTATGCCTCTCCGTCACCAGCAGGTTTAGAATATGCAGAGCCATGGCAATATGCCGGGCAAAAATCCCCGCAAACTGGCGATCATCCTCGTTAAAAGCCGCCAGCTCATTACTCTCCACATTAAAAACACCTATAACCTTGTCATGCAGGCGAAGGGGGACGGTCAACGACGATCTCGCGTTATCAATACCTGCAATATAGCGGTCATCCTGCCTTACATCGGGACATATGTAGCTTCGCCCCTGGGCGGCCACGTAACCGGTTATTCCATTACCCTGCAACGACGCATAGATCGGAATCTCCTGAACCTGATCAGGCATACCGGCAGAAAGAACCAACTCCAGCCGATTGGTTTTCTCATCCAGAATATGTACCGAGAAATTATCAAAATGCATCAACTCCCGCGTATAGCGTATAACCTTCTGCTCCAGAAGATCCAGCCTAGCCTGCGTATCCAGACTGTTTATATGTTCCGCGTCAAGGCTCACCAGTTCTTCAGCGGCCTTATCTATCGCATCGATCTTACCCTGCAACGTTCGCAATCTGCTGGCGTCAAGAACAACAGCCGCCACCTGGGTGACTTCATTATTCAAATCGATTACGGGAGTGACATTTACGTCGTAGATGTGCTTGTTTATTTCGAAGCTCAGCCGCCTTCCACGGCGGAGAGACGCACGCTTGGCGTCACCTCCGGTTGCCCAGCCAAAAGCTTCCACGCACAGCTCACTCACCTTTCGGCGTAATTCATCAGGAAAATCCAGCATCTTGGGATTTGCCCAAGCGATCTCCCCGTTCTGCTCCACGATACACACTCCTTGAGAAGCGTGTTCAAGTATCAACTCAGCACTCTGTGAAGTGAACAGCTGTTCAGCTGAAGGCAGGCAGGCAGGATCGGCCACAATCAGGTCGACTCTTTGTTTGCGTATGATCTGGACGGCCTCATCTATGGCATCCACTGTTTTGATCACTGCTTTACCGGCAAAACATTCGACCAGATCTGGAACCTTTTCTTCGCCGTTACGAATCACCAATACCGTTTGTTGCTTTCCCGTATCGATCGAAGTCAAGTCGGAATTGCTCATCCTCGTCTCCCCTGCCAGATTTCCGTACAACTACTCGCCAAGAGATTGTAGCGTTCAAACCTATCCAAAACCATTCCAAGTTCGCTCTAACAGCAAAGAAACTTACTTTAACAGGCTCTACCTCAAAATTGCAATATACATTCCGCTAATATCGCGTAAATAACCTCAGAAAAACGGGTTTAACAATTATTCCCCATTCACATTGGCCCAGTTGGATTAACTGGGCCAACCAGTAAAAACAGGTTAAGCTTTATTTTTTGGAGCGAATCTTACTTTCAGTTCCCGCACGCAATCTCGCGATATTGCCTCTATGTCGGTAAATCACCAGCGAGCCGACCAGCAGTAAGAACATAAGCAAAGGCCAGTTATCCCCCAGAATCGATTCCCCCCGGAACCTCATATAACAAACAAACAGGATTGGTAGAGCCACTGCTGCAACCACCGACCCCAATGACACGTATCGCGATACCAGCGTCACTGTCGCCCAGATAACGAAAGCCGCCAGCCCGGGAATGGCGAGATATGGGTAAACGCCTAAAACTACTCCCAAAGACGTTGCAACGCCCTTTCCACCTCTAAACCTCAGAAACACTGGGAAATTATGTCCCAGCACACAGCATATTCCGCTGCCCAGCCATAGAAGATTCCCCACCGCGAGACTTGTCTGCCAGCCTTCCAACTGCCCTTTGATGATTACCCCCGCGGCAATAGTGGGAATTAATCCTTTGCAGACATCGAGAGCAAAAACAAATATTCCCCAAGGCCGCCCGAATAGTCGACCGACATTCGTCGCCCCGATATTACCACTCCCGGCTTCACGTATGTCCACTCCCTTTGTCCGTCCTACTATAAAACCAAAGGGGATTGCACCTATCAGGTAACACCCAACACACATCACCAGTGAATAAAGCCCCAGTCCCATTATTTATTCTTTCTCTCGGTTAACTTCCTGTAAATCGCAACAACTTCTTCCGCGTGCCTGCGCATGCTAATACCCGCCCCGGAACTTGCAGCCTTTTCTCTGCTCTGCCTTTTTAGGCTGCCGTTGCGGACCATCTTTACGTAGTCAGCCAGTTTCGCAATATCTTCCGGATCGTCCAGCACATATCCAGTTTCACCCTGCTTAACCGATTCTGCGGCCCCGTCATACCTGGTTGTTATGCACGGAACCCGGTGCGCCAGACCTTCCAGAACAACTCGGCTGCACGGATCATAAAAAGTCGGATGAACAAGAAGGTCGGCCGCATGAAAATAAGCCGATATATCATCCCTCGGACCGACGAAACGAATCGCCGATTTGAGATCTCTCTTCTGCACCACGCGTTCCCACTTACCGGTTTTATCCTTTCCGACCACCAGCGACGTCAGCGAACATCCGCCGGAATGCAATAAGGTCAACGCGTCAATCCACGGCCTTATACCTTTCAACTTCAGATTATGTGCAACCATCAAAACCAAAAACGCGTCGGTATCAATCTTGTGTCTGTCTCTTACCAGCCGCCGATCTTCCATCCCGCGAGATTCGTCACTTGAATCCGGGTCCACCCCGTTGTAAACCTTTTCCATGCAGGCATCGGGGAAACCATAATGCGTTTTCAGTTGTTGAATTACATAGTCGGATATGGCAATAACCAGAGGCGGATCGTTCCGTAACAGCATCCTGCGTTCCAATCTCAGGAGACGCTGCTGCTTGGGATTAAACATAATCCCCAGACGCTTGCCGGCTCTGGTCAGACAGGTTCGACGTGTTGCAACATTACGGCGTAAAGTTTCGGCATAGGTGCCGCCTCTCGGCTGATAAATATCCGCCACCATCGACGGAGCCAGGGCATGCACCAGGTCACTGCCACCCTGCCTGACCGCTTCATCAGCCTTTCGGCAAAACTCTATTGTTCCCCAGGAACGGGATATTCCGTCACACTCTATAGTATGGACTTTTACCCCGGGACTTCCTTCCGGTTTGCTGCGAGTGTAAATCTCCAGATCCACCCCCAGGTCAAGCAGGTGATTAACGAATTGCCCGGTCGAAGTCTCCGCTCCGCCGCGCCATGCATCCAGCCACTCTACAATAAGTGCCACCTTCATCAGCCAAGGTCTCCGGAATCTTTTTTCCTCGCCTGTAACTTCCGGTCATGCGTAGCTATTCGCGATGTTTTCGCTTCGATCCTCGACATCAGGTCTCGTACCTTCGGACGTTTCAAGGTCGAAACCGAAAGATACGCCTTCAGAAAACGTAACCGGTCCCGAAGCCCGGCAACCGGTCCTGGCACCGAATAGTTCAATTGAGCCAGTTCCCGCGCCAACCAGCGCTTTCGACGGATTGGATTTCGCATTATTCGCTGCAGATCAATGAGCGTAAACGCACAATCTCCCAGATCGCCGGTACACGAATCCTCGCGATTGATAAAAATGTGACAAAGATAAAAATCCCGGTGTATATATCCCAAACCATGAAACCGTGCGGCGAAATTCGCCAGCAGTTCAATCAATCGCCTGGGAGCTCTATCGGGATGAAGCTTTACCCAGGATTCCAGCGATATCCCTTCCACTTCGGCAAGAGCCAGCACGCTTCGTTTTTCCAGAACACCGCAACGCTCTTCACCGAAAGCCGCTATCGGTGGTACCGATATACCATCCCGGTTCAGTGTTTCTATCCAGTATTTCTCCACCCCCGCGGTACTCTTGAACGCATGACCGGACAGAATTCTCTTCATCTGCACGGAAAACGGAGGTTTACCAAATCGCTTGATATAAAACCGCTCAACCTTTTCACCGCTTGCGACTAAATCGACGGCCACTCTTTTACGCCAACCCGGTAATGATGCTTTTTCAAATTTCTCATCCGGTTCGATTTCAAAAAGATCATCCATTGCCCGCAAACCGTTAGCGGAAAACAGCTCGCGGTATGAATCCGAAACCCACATGGTCCTTCCACATTTTTCGCTCAGGT
>CAXXKI010000026.1:0-21994 GCA_963667855.2 Phycisphaerae bacterium
TAGGCAGTTGTCCGGTAAATATCTTGCTGAATTCGATCCTGGTGTCGGCGACTTTTTTTCCGGGACCGTAGATTTTCGTCAATTCTTTTGCGATCGATTGGGGAGGCTGCGTTTGGCTGGTTTCATCGTCCGGCCGCGCCGTGATTGTTCGCCGGACTCCGTCACCGGCTCGTTCCATGATGATTTGATGCTTATCCCGAGGGCAGCCGGTGCAGGTTGCCAATATGGTGCAGACAGAGAGGACGATGATAGTGTTTTTCAGCATTGGCGATTCTCCGTGACAAAAAAGGTTGTAGATCATGCGTATTAATTGTTGCGGCAGTATACCAGATTAGTAAATAAGCAAAGTAGAAAACTGTGGGAATTTGTTTGATGTCACCATGATCGATTTCAAGCATTGATCGAGAGATCGCAGAAGGTTAGTCAAGCGGTATAAGTGAGGCTGGCGCCGCTTTTTACTTATTCGGTAAATCCTCCAGGGGCGGATTGTTGGCGTAAAACTCGACGCATTGGGCTGATTGTTGGATGCCGAGCCTTTGGTTCTCTTTCGGTGAGTGGCGTTTGCTGATGATGGTATTCCGGATGAATGCGAACTGATAGGCGTCTTCGATCACGATCAGGACATAGATCTGGACGATCACGCAATGTTCGTTGAATGCATCAGTGGTCCGGGAGCTGATCCTGATCCGAGTCCGCCGGTAGGCGTTGGCGATTGTCAGCAAGCGTTTGGCCGGGATTGCGACTCAGACGTGGACCTGGCCGACTTTGCACTCTTCCAGACCGCTTTTAGTGGTATATACCGGTAAACGAACCTTTCTGCTGGTGTTGCTGCCCGGCAGGTCCGATATTTCTCTTTTATCCGATTCTTGTGGCGAACCTTAGCACGTGGTACGGTGTACGTAACTGTATATGGTTGTTGATGTTCTGGTTACGGAAGCACCGAAATGAAACTGCGTATTACTAGCCTGTGCCTTCTGTTGGTGCCGGTCCTGGCGTTCTGCTCCGGTTGCGAGGAGAAGGAAGTAGAAAACGCCAAGGGAGACGGCCCGGGAAGTTGCCGAGGAAGTTAAACAGGGGGTGAATGAGGCCGTCGAAGATGTTAAAGGCGTAGCCGGCGTAGCGGCCGATGAGGCCAGGGAGGCTGCCCGCAAAGCAAGAGGGAGAAAGCTGCCGAACTGGCGGCAGACGCTGGTCCGTATATCGACGTAGCCAAACTGATCGCTAAGGAGGAAGTGCGAAAGGCTAAGGAAAAGGCCGGTCCCTACATAGACAAGGCAAAACAGGTGGCCGGTGAGGCGGTTGAAAAAGGGGCGGAGATTATCGGAGAATTGAGTGGTTCCACATCGTCAGATGTGAATACCAATAACGTAGCGAATGGATTGACGTCGAACGGGTAGTTGTAAACCTTAATAGCAAGCGTCCGGGTTGATTACAGAGTAAACAGCATGCTGAATTACATCCGATTAATGCGGCCGAGTCAGTGGATAAAAAACACTATCGTGCTGGCCGGTCCCGCGTTTGGTCTCCGTTTCCTGGATATTCGCGTGGCGATAGTGTTTGCAGCGTTTTGCCTGGTCGCCAGCGCTTCGTATGTGATAAACGATATAGTAGATCGGGAAGCGGATAAGTCTCACCCGACCAAAAGAAACCGCCCGATCGCTGCGGGCAAGGTTGGCCCCGGTTCCGCTCTGGTCTGGGCGATATTTCTTTTTCTGGTTGCTGCGGCGGGCAGCTATGTCGCATTACCGGTAAAAGCTGCCGCAATCGTCGTATTCTATTTTTTCCTGATCCTGGCGTATTCTCTGTTTCTCAAGAAACGGCCGATACTGGATGTGGTTATCATTGCCGTCGGTTTTGTTTTACGGGCGGTAGCAGGAGCGAAAGCGGTAGCCGTTTTTGTTTCTCCCTGGTTGATGATCTGTACTTTTACCCTGTGCATGTTCATGGGGTTCGGGAAACGCCGCTGCGAACTGGCCATATTCACCGATAAGGAAGAAGCCAACGCCCACCGGTCGACTCTGCTCAGGTACACGCCGGAGTTACTCAGTCACCTGACCAGCGTGTCGGCCGGTATCGCCGTTATGACTTTTCTGCTGTATACAATGGACGTGGGTGCGAATGCTCCGGCTCCCCCGTTTGCGAAACAATACCTGTTGTATACGCTTCCCCTGGTTGTGTATGGGGTATTCAGGTATGCTATGCTAATCGAGACGGGCAAGTATGCCGGTCCCACGGAAATCATTATCAAAGACAAGGCTCTGCTTGCCACTTGTGTTTTATGGACGGTGTGTGCGATGGCTATAATCGTTACCACCGGTAGTGAAAAAGGGAGCAATGCGAATCGTAAACTCCAAACCAGCCACGTCGAGAGTGGTTGTGTGAATGAATCTGTTTCCGGCGCTGCCGGTTTAACTGGTATATCTCAATGAGTAAAGCAAAAGTAGCGATCCTTAAAACAACTCCGGCCACAGTGACTGCTGATTATCATCGGCTGATGAATCTGGCCGGCTACCAGGACGTAATAGACAAGACGGCCGACACGGCGCTTAAGATCAATATCTCCTGGCAGCACTTTTACCCTGCGTGTTCAACTACTCCCTGGCAGTTGGACGGGGTTATAAAGGCCATGCTTAAAGACGGGTATTCTGCGGACCTTATGCATGGTTGTCACAATCGCACCGTCGTAGTCAGCGCCAAAACCGGCGAACGAAACAACAAGCATCTGAACGTAATCGAAAAGCACGGTCTGCGCAATATACACCTGTACGAAAATCAGCCGTGGATTAATATCCGAGAGGCGATAGGCGATCTGGCGGATAAGCTGCTGGTTCTGGGGAAAGTTTATCCCAAGGGGTTCAAGATACCCGCAAGGTTTCCCGGCGAGAACATAATTCATCTTCCCACGGTCAAGACGCATGTGTTTACCACCATGACCGGGGCAATGAAAAACGCCTTTGGCGGTTTGCTCAACGAGAAAAGGCACTGGACCCACGATGTCATTCACGAAACCCTGGTTGACCTGCTGACTATTCAGAAGAAGATCCACAAGGGGGTTTTTGCGGTGATGGACGGAACATTTGCCGGTGACGGACCGGGTCCGCGATGCATGATCCCTTATGTGAAAAACGTTATTCTGGCCTCCAGCGACCAGGTGGCCATCGATGCCATAAGCGCTCAGCTTATGGGTTTTAACCCATTAGACATCAAGTTCATACGGATAGCTCACGAGATGGGGCTCGGTTGCGGAGATCCCCGGGACATTGAAATCGTGGGGGATACGGATGCGGCCGACCAGCGATGGAATTTCGTCGGTCCGTACGAGAAGATGACTTTCGCTTCTCGGATGCAGCACAAAATCTACTACTGGGGCGGGTTCAAGAAATGGATCGAATGGTCACTGAAGACGTGGTTGGCGCCTTGGGCGTATGTGGCCAGCATTGCCTACCACGATTACTATTGGATGCCGTTTGTAGGCAGGCAGCGAGTAAACGAGTCGCTGCGCAGTGAATGGGGCAGGTTGTTCCAGGCCTGGGATCAAATGGAACCGACCGATACTGGATTTGACAATATTCCCGCTGAGCCCGCGAAGCTGAACAAGATCGGCAAAACCACTAACTCAAGATGTCCGGGTTGTAAACGGAAGTAGGGCGAAGTTCAAACCGCCTGGTGAGTTCTCTTTATTCCCTTCTGGATCAGCTTGGATATTGCCAGGGGGATTTTCTGCAAGGTGACTACGTGGTCCACGCCGTCGGCTTTAACCGCTTCCTTGGGCATACCATAAACCACACATGAATCCTCGTCCTGGGCGATGGTCCAGGCTCCGGCTTTTCGCATGGTCACTATTTCGCGGGCTCCGTCAGAACCCATGCCGGTCATTATTACTCCGACCGATCGTGGTCCGCAGGCTCGGGCTACCGAGTTGAACATGACATCCACTGATGGTCTATGCCGGGACACTTTTTCTCCGGGAACGAGGTTAACCACCAGGTTGACTCCCTGGCGTACGATTTTCATATGCTTATCGCCACCGGGAGCGACGAGAATTACTCCGTTTTCCAGTCGATCCAGATGTTTCGCCTGTCGCACTTCCATACTGCAGGCATCGTTAAGGTGTTTGGCAAACGACGCGGTGAACTGTGCGGGCATGTGCTGGGTTATGACTATGGGTACGAAATCGCTGGGGAAAAGGGGAAGCATTTCTATCAGGGTTTGCGGGCCGCCGCAACTGATACCCATGGCAACCACCCATCCTTTTTCCAGGTTGGGAGGTAGTGAAGGGGCGGCGCTGCCACTTCGATTGGCGATCTTTACGGTTCGCCCCAGATGTCTTCCCTTGGCTCTTGCCGCAGCCAACACCAGGCGATGCAATCGCTCCTGGAAACCCGGCAGGCTGGAAAAAGTGCCGCTCTTGGGTTTGGTGATGTAATCGAATGCGCCTTTTTCCAATGCCTCAAACGTGACCCGGGCACCGCTCTGGGTCAGCGTGGATACCATGATGAACGCGACGGGAACTTTTCCGACTACGCGCTCCAGGACTCCGATTCCGTTCAGTCGTGGCATTTCGACGTCCAGGGTGACCACGTCGGGTTTTAGCGCTGCAATCTTCTTGATGGCGTCCACGCCGTCTTGCGCTGTCCCCACTACTTCGATGCTGGGGTGTTGCGACAGGGATCGTTGGAGTACCGATCTAACGAGGGCGCTGTCATCTACAACCAGTGTTCTGATTTTCGCAACTGCCATTTAAACGGTTACCTTTGCGCTGACTTTAACAGTTCCTGGTTACAACGAATCGTGTTGGCCTGGTTCCTTGTCCGGTGAACATCCGGGGTTTTGGAATTCGACGCCAAAATAAAATCTGTCCCCATCGGTACCGGCGTGCCTGACGATGCCGTTAATGTGCAATGAATTTTCCCCTAAATCGAAGCAGAGTTCGACGCAGTCGTCCATGTTGGGGACCTCGTCGGAATATAGCCTGGCTCCGAGGAAGGAAATGTCTCCCAGGGAACATTTGTATACGGGCTTACCAGGCAAGGTTGCGGTGACCGGTATCTCGCTTTTCGCAGGTTTATATCGGATGAACTGGCGGCGGCACTGGGCGTATTCATTGAAAACCTTCGGGCATTCGACAAGCTCGATTCGCCTCTGAAGTTCACCCACCAGTTCCGCGCCGGGGGTATCAGATGTTATGTTAGACCTCAATAGTTTCATGATCGTCGGAGTATTTATATGTCCCCGCCAGTGAATGATACATCAGAGCGGTTAACGACTGCGTTCCGCTTATTATTCTTCGGGAATGTTGTGCGCTGAGTGAATATGTTGTCCAAAAGGTTCAGGTGAAGTGATGGGAATCTACAACAAGTATGGATAATGGTTGAATGAAACAGGAGGTTACCGGACCGGTTTTCTGGAAGGTATATAATTATCGGATATAGCTAGCCACATGCAAAATAAAACGCTGCACCTGTAGAGAGAAAATGTGATAGTTGCACGTAAACCGCTAACCGCAACATGGGGCTTTATCGCAGTATGGTTTCACGAAAAGACCGTAGGAATAGGCTTTTCGAAAAACCGGTTAGGATTCTGTCTTTCGAATTATTGGACAGTTTGAAGCAGGATAAAATAAAAAAGCGGCCGCATGAGCGGCCGCTTCGTGGTGCGTTACGTTAGTTGACGATTCGAACGTTAGTGGCTCGTGGACCCTTTTCGCTCTGTCCCAACTCGTACTCAACCTTGTCGCCTTCGTTCAGCGATCTGAAACCTTCCGCCAAGATTGCTGTCTGGTGGACGAAAAGATCTGCACTTCCATCGGCGGGGGTGATGAAACCAAACCCCTTTGTGTCATTGAACCACTTAACGGTACCTTCCATGATTACGGCCTTTGCTACATTGCGCTGCCTACAGGGTCAAAGTGAAGCAAACGTTACTTCAAAGGACGTGACGCCGCATGCTCGCGCACCTTTCTTCAAATAGCACTTATATAGACTGAAGTCACGCCAGTCAAGATCGGAGTTGGATAAATTCGGGATTATCCAACGACGAATACTTCCGGCGTCAGCGCCATCGATCGATCAAATCGGTGTAGGCCTGCGCCTTCAAGTTTTAGTTTCGTATAGGTGGATTCGGGGTTATTGGCATTCAAAACCGGCTTTGCGGGCCAAAGACAGCCCCTCCGAATCGGTTATGAACAGGGTTACTATCTCTCCCGGTCCGTGTCCTATTTCTTCACCTCGCCTTTCGGATGAAGAGCAGACAAAAACCGCTTCGCCCGGTAAGCATGATGGATGGTCTGTGGTTAGCTTGCCTCGTTTAATCGAACCGGTACGGGCGAATTGTGCCCGACACGAGTATTCCACAACTCCGGATTCGGAAACTCGTCGACCCCGGCGGCTTCCCGTTTGTGTAGTTTTCTTTTCGCTTGGAGCTGTTTTGCGGGTTGTACTGGCTTTTTTTATCGGAGCAGCCGGAAGGTGGGTTGTGCAATAATGCCCCAAGCCGGCGCAGGCGCGAAACTCGTCGATAGTTAATTCTTTTCCACAGGTACGGCAAGATGCGGGCATATAGATACGGGTCCTTTGTGAGTGCAAATCGAATTTCCTACTGTTACAGATGTAACGGCTGGTAGTATAGGGGCTATTTAAAAAAAATGTATGTACGAAGGCTGTTGCTCTGCAAAAATTAACACCAAAAGAACAAAATCATTTGCCGGTTGATTTTTCTGCTTTGGCACCCGGGGTAATTGGAGGTTTGGTATCGACCAGGGGTTCGATTATCGAAACTTTGCCCTGGTCGGCATCGATTTCAACCAGCCCGCCAATGGGTAGCGTTGCATTGTAGCGGTAGTGTCCGGCCGGAAAATCGGCGATTACTGGAATACCCAGCTTGCCGAAATAGTCCTGGAAAACTTCGTCGCGAGAGAGGCTCTCTTCGCCTTCCTTGGGATCGCAATCGGAAAAACGGCCTAGCAGAACCCCTTTGAGATTTTTCAGCTTTCCGCCGAGGCGAAGTTGGCTGAGGTATCGATCCAGGCGGTAGGGGCGTTCGCCGACATCTTCCAGGAAGAGTACTTTCCCATCGGTGTCCATCTCGTATTCGCTACCCATCAAAGCGCAAACCAGGGAGAGGTTTCCGCCGACCAGCCTGCCCCGTCCCTTGCCTGGAGCTATGATTTTCAATTTTGCGATACTTTCAGGAAAAGAGAATGCGTATTCACCCGCAGGCTTGCCGTTGTCTACGTCGAACTGTTTTTCCTGTAAAAAGCTTCGCCAGAAGTACTCGGCGGAGAAATCGCTGAGCCCGTTTTTGCTTCCCAGCCCGTACATGGGGTTGGGACTGTGGAAAGTCACCAGGCCTGTTTTACTGTTAACCGCCAGGTGAATAGCGGTTATGTCGCTGAAGCCGATGAGTACCTTGGGGTTTTTGCGGATAAGCTCATAATCCAGCCGGTCGAGAATACGCGTGGCACCGTAGTAGCCGGTTCCAGGAAATATGGCTTTAATTTCGGGATTCTTGAAAGCCTTCATCAGTTCATCGGCTCTGGCCTTGTCGGTGCCGGCCAGGTAACCGCGGGTCCGGTAAAGGTTTTCGGGAACGCTCACGTGGAATCCCATCTCCTCCAGTCGCTTTCGGGCCAACTCCATTCGTTCTTTATCCAGTTTTCCCGCCGGCGCTACAAAGGCTATGGTGTCGCCGGGGGCAAGAGCTGGAGGATAGATCGGTGGCATTGGGTCCGCTCCTGAAACGGGTGAGTTCAAGATTCCAAAGACAAACAAGGTGAAAAGAAAAGCTACGGCAAAACAACCGCTGTGTTTGAGTGGATTCACAATCGGTGATCTCCATATTGGCAGGAACAGGCTAAACCCCCGGGACGCCCGGATTGTTTAGCACGAGAATTCCGGACGCTATTCGATGCAATTCACCGTCATAATAGCCGTGTTGGTGAAAATATAAACCTGTGGTTTCCGGTTTGGGCCAAATACCCGCCCTGGATAGCAGGTGGAAGCGGATTGCGGCCTACAGATATTCGATTATTTCATCAACCTCGCTGGGTAGATGGGTCAGGTAATCGATAACTTCCTGTCTCTTGGCCAGGTTCAAATCGATCATGGCCTGGGAGTTCAGCAGGTCGTAGTTGATATATGACGAGAACCCCAGCAGGGAGCAGATCATGTCGGTGGCCTTCAGTAGCAGTCGCTCTTTGTAGAGAGGGTCGTCCGGCTCGGGGTAGCGGTGATGATCGGCGATAAGGGTCTGAATGTTAGGCGGCAGGTCCCACGATTGTGCGATCAGTTCGCCGAACTCCTGGTGTGTTTCCTGGCAGAGGTATTCAAAAACCTCCGGTGTCAGCGTGTAGTTGATGAAGCGATGCTGGCGGCGAGCCTCCCTGAGGACGACCACGTGGCCTATATCATGCAGCAAGCCGATGAGAAACGCTTCCTCTTTATCTACGGTGGTGAATGACGCCAATCCACGCATGATGGTGGCGGAGGCGAGTGCCCGGTGGATTACGGAATTGGCTAGTTCCTTATCCGCATCCGAACCTGACAGGGTGGCTACGCGCATCGACTGATTCAGCATCAGGGTTCGCAGGGCGTTTGCTCCCAGGCGGGTTATCGCCTGCTTGAGGGCGGCAACCTTGTGTAAACCCCTGTACAATGGAGAGTTGGCCATGCGGATTACCGCGGCGACTATCACCTGGTCTTCGGCTATATCCTTTGCTATTTTCCCGAAGTCACAGTCCCGACTTCGCAGGTGAGCAAGAACTTTTTCCGGTACGCGGGGAAACGGCGGCAGATCCAGATCGTGTCCGTCGAATTGGTCGAACAGGGCGTTTTCCAGCGCCCGTTCTTCGGTACTGAGTTCCGGCTGGGGATAATCAACCAGGTCTGTCGGGCCTTCCTCTTCGCTTACCCACCAGGGCAACTCTGGCTGCTCGCCGGTTTGTTCCTCGGCGATTCTTTCTTGAGCGGGTGCCTGCTCACTCTCCTGAGTAGTATCCATTGTGCCCACGGCACTCTTTTTCGACTCATCATCCGCAGTTGATGCAGGGGAGGACACCTTCTTTTTGGAAGGTTCCGATTGGTTACCTACGATCCAGTCCCAGAGTCCCACAGGGTTGCCTCCCGAGAATCAAGGTGCCATGGCGGAGTAAACCGGTGAATTCCAGCCCAGGCTGCCGTAAAAAAGTACACACCTTCTATTGCCTCTTTATCGGCCAGTTTCGAGGGTGAATTGCTTGATGTTTGATATATGTCCAATTGGATGGAAGGATGTTGGCTGATGCGCGCAGATTGCAGGTATTTTGTAGCAAGCAAGAGATCGGACGAGGTTTTTCTGTATATGAAGGTGTTTTATCGGGCGTATGGCGGGGCGTTGCAGATGCGATCTGGATGACGTCGGTTTGCGTGTTGGAATCTGATTTAATGCCTAAGGGGTCGGGGGTTTTGTGAGTTGAGTGAGCAACTTGGAAATCGTGAATGACGAATTCGTCCGGTTTCGTGACGAATCTTCGTTTGCAGTTAACGGGGAGTGGAAAGTGATTTGTGATAAGGCTGTGGGGCTGGTTCTTGCGGTTTGATTGAGTGTGTAAAAGCCGGACAGAATGCTGATATTGCAATGGCTTGATTGGACCGGTCGGCAGTGTGTTTTGAGCCAATCAGAAGTGATGTGTTGTAAGTTATGTGCAGGCAGGTGGTTACATTGAAATATAGAAAAGTGGTTTTAGGGTTGCATTTATATGACGTTTGGGGTATGTTAGGTGTAAAGCTCAGGGCGGAAGCTTGTTCTATGGGGTTGGTTTGCGGTTCCGTAGGAAGTGGGAGAGGTAATCATATCATATCAGTGAGGGGCGCGGATGTGTAATTATTTGGATTATTTTGAAATCGGCAGGTATTTCCCGGGTCGGGGTAAAGTCATACTCAATCACGGAGAAGTACGAACCTTTTGGTTGTCTGCGTGAAGCGTGATGTGGTGCCCGGCGTGTCCGTAAGAGGTAATGAGAAACTCGCAGTGGAACATTGGATTTTTGGAAAAACTGTTTGCCATGCCGGGATTGGGAGGATTATATTGGGAATCGGTAAGCTGCGGTTGTTTTTGCGCGGTTTGAATAAGTGAATGCGAACCCGGACGACTGAGAAACGATACGAAGGAGCGAATGATGGGAAAGAGCAGGTCAGAAATGCTGGTGGTGTTGGGTTTTGCCCTTATTATGGCACTTACACCGGCTGCGTATAGCCAGACAATCTGGTACGTGGATGACAGCAGCGTTGACGGCTTGAACGATGGGTCGGATTGGGAGAACGCGTTTGTTGAGTTGCAGTCGGCACTGGCCGTGTCCGTTAGTGGCGACGAAATCCGCGTGGCTCAGGGAAGATATACTCCGGATTATGATGTTCCCACCGGTGTTCATACTGGAGATCGAACAGCATCGTTTGTGTTGGTTGACGGAGTTGCATTATATGGCGGGTATGCTGGTTTGGACGAAGCCGATCCGAGTTTTAGGAATGTTAACGATTACGTTACCGTACTCAGTGGTGACTTGGGCGGTGACGACAGGGGCGGGCTAACTGAGCGTTATGACAACAGCTACCATGTGGTTTACGCAAGGAGTGTGGATTCTGGTTCGGTTTTAGACGGATTCACCATAACGGGCGGAAACGCCGACGGCGATGATGAATACGAAACCGGCGGAGGAATCTATTGTCAATGGAGCAATTTGCAGGTTCGACATTGTACCATAAGGGGGAATAAAGCGGCGCACGGCGGCGGAATGTATATAACCCGTTTAAAGCCGGTTTTGGATAACTGCAAGTTTATCAATAACTGGGCAGCGGGATACGGTGGCGGATTGCATATTGATAATTCAGGACCTTTGGTTACCAATTGTATTTTTCGCAATAATATGGCTCATGCATATAACTGTGGAGGTGGTGGGATTTACTGGGCGTATGTCGGATCGGCCAACTTATTGAACTGTGCATTTATCGAAAATATCTCAACGTCTGTAGGTGGTGGTATTTACTTTCGCGAGGACGGCGATCTGACCGTCACAGGATGTACTTTTAACAGGAATAAAAGCACGAGTGCTGGTGGTGGACTATGTAATCTATCCGGAATAGTTACGCTGAATAATTGTGTGTTCTGGGAGAATGCCGCCAAAGGGGAGTCGGATGAAGAGGGGCAGATTTACACGTATCGCGATAATGTGACGGCCAAAAATTGCTGCATAATGGGATTGAGTTGGTATGTTGGCAACGGTAACATTGATGATGATCCGCGTTTAACCAGGGACGGGATTCACCTTCAAGGAAATTCGCCTTGTATCAATGCAGGAAATCCTAACAACGATTACTCAGTACAGATTGATATAGATGGTGAGTCACGACTGGCAGGACTCCACGCCGATATAGGTTGCGATGAGTATATTGATACGGACAGTGATTTAATGCCTGACTGGTGGGAAGAGCGTTATTGGGGAGCCAATACTGCGGGGGCACCGGATAGCAATCCGGATTCCGACACTCATACCAATCTTGGAGAATACATCGCAGACACCAATCCGTTGCAGGGGCCTCTTGGTTATTACGTGTCATTAACGGGTAACGACGATTGGGATGGATTGTCGTCTGAATGGGACGGTGTACACGGTCCGAAACGAACCATACAGGCCGGCATCGAGGTGACCGCGCGATATGAGGGAGATATTGTTACCGTTCTTCCTGGAATTTATCGTGGGAGTGGAAATCGAGATCTCGATTTTAACGGTAAAGAGGTAACGGTCGAAGGGAGCGGCCAGCCTGATTCGACAGGAGCAATCCAAACGGTAATCGACTGCGAGGGAAGCGAAGAGGAACCCCGTCGCGGCGTGTGGTTCCGGAGAGCAGAGAGTTCGAAATCGGTTTTAAGTCGCCTGGAGATTCGCAACGGGTATTCCGCGGATGGTGGCGGAGTAAGTTGTATCTTAAGCAGTCCGACATTGAGGAACTGCGTGTTTCGGAATAACCGTGCTGAATATGGTGGCGGTGTACACAATCATAGCTATGCAGACCCAGTAGTCGAGAGATGTATATTTCGCGGAAACTATGCCGAGAAAAGTGGGTGGCGCCGTGTGCAGTGAAGAGTCTTGCAGTCCCAGATTATCTAATTGCATTATTAATAAAAACAAGGCCGATTCCAGCGGTGGCGGGATATATAGTGATTCCAGTTTTCCGGAAATCGTGAACTGTACTATCGCCGAGAACGTCAGTTCGTATGGAGGTGGTATTTACAACAGGGATAGCGACCCCTGGCTTTTAAACTGCATTTTATGGGGGAAACGGTGATCACAGTGGCTCTGGACAAACCGGGCAAATACATAGCTTTGGCGACAGTGATCCTGCTCTCACCTACTGTTGTGTTCAGGGTTTGCAAAGTTATTTGGGGTTTGCCAACTTCGCTCAGGATCCGCAATTGACTCGCGGTACGTTACATCTGCAAGATGCTTCACCGTGCATCAATCGGGGAAGATCCACCGGATATAATGTAGGAGATGTCGATGTTGACGGAGAAGTGAGAATCGCTGGCAGTGGAGTGGATGTGGGGGCTGGACGAATTCCATGATGAAGATATGGATGGCCTGCCGGATTGGTGGGAATCTTATCATTACGAATCTCCCATAGGTGCGTTACCTGGGGATAACGCGGATTCGGATGATCGAGACAACTTGAGCGAGTACAAGCAGGGTTACGAATCCGTACTTAGCTCCGGTTACTTTACTATGTTTCTATTGATGGCAATGATTCGTGGGGACGGTTTATCTTCCGAGCCACTAGGAGATAATCAGGGCCCTAAGGCTACAAATACAAGCCGGGATCGACGCTGCTGATGTTTACGAAGGTGACCGAGTGATAGTCCTGCCCGGGATTTACACCGGTGATGGAAATCGTGACTTGACGTTTAATGGAAAGGCTATCGAGGTAACGAGTATTGATTCGCAGAATCCGCAGAACGTTGCAGATACGATTATCGACTGCGAGGGGAAAGCGGGTGGATCCGCATCGTGGTTTCCGGTTCAGCGATGTGGAGGGCAGGGATACGATACTGATTGGCCCTCACAATTCGCGGTGGTTACGAAACGTTCGGTGCCGGAATTCTTTGCGAATTCAGCAGTCCCAACCGTAAGGCAACTGCGTATTTACTAACAACGCAGCCTATAGTAATTCGGGATATGGCGGCGGAATAGCAAACCAATATTGTGTAAACCCCCGCGTATATGAGTTGTACCTTTAGGGGAAACTCAGCTAAGTATGGTGGTGGAATTTATAGCAACAAAAACGGGTGAAGTATTACTCGATAAGTGCCTGTTTGAAAACAACCTGGCTCACGATAGCGGTGGTGGATTATATCAGGCAAGAAGCGGGTCTGTTATTTCAAACTGTGTGTTTACTCGCAATGGTTGCGAAAGCTACGGAGGGGGAATATGTAACAATTATTCCGGCGAGGTGACTTTACGTAATAGTGTACTGACTCATAACAGGGGTAAATACGGTGGCGGGGCGTATACAACATTGGAGAAATCACCCTTAATGTTATAAACAGTATTCTTTGGAACAACGGCGACAGCTACGGCGCTGTCGAAACAAGCCAGATACACGATTATGACAGCGATAGTGTTGTTTCAGTATCCTACTGCTGTATTGGCGGTTTGGGACGCGTATAGCGGCAATGGGAATATTGGTGAGGATCCCTTATTCACCGGAGATTTTTTGCCACCTGCAAAGTAATTCGCCGTGTATTGATCGAGGTGATCCGAATCTTGATTATTCCAGTGATACGGATATAGATGGCGAATACCGGGGAAACGTTTTTCAGGGCTAGTCGACCATTGGTGCAGATGAGTTTGTAGATTCAGATTCAGATGATCTGCCCGATTGGTGGGAACAATTCTATTTCGGGCAGTCCCAACAGACGCAACGCCCGAGGGGGATCCTGACAGTGGACAATCGTATAAACCTGGTCGAGTATCTGGGAAAACACGAAACCCAACAGAGGGAAAGCACGTACAATTCTCAATACTACGTTTTCGACAAACGGTGATGATTCCTGGGACGGTTTAGCATCTGAATGGGATGGTGAACATGGGTCCTAAAGCCACTGTTCAAGCGGCTATCGATGCTGCAGCGGGGGGAGCTGGCGACGAAATTACTTTGCTTCCGGGTATTTTATCGAGGCGAAGGTAACAGAGATCTGGATTTTAGAGGCAAGGGGATGACTATAAGAAGCACATCACCTACGAATCCAGAGGTTGTTGCTCAGACCGTGATCGACTGCGAAGGTAGCCGAAATGAGCCGCATCGCGGTTTCTGGTTTCATAGTTTCTGAAGGGCTGAATTCCGTAATAGATGGGCTCACTATTCGAGGGCGGGTATGAGGAGTTGGGAGGTGGAATCCGATGTTCCTTTGCAAGCCCCACTCTCCGTAATTGGTGTTTTTTGTAGAGAATACTGCGCAAACAGGGTGGTGGAATATATTGCAACGAAAAACAGCAGCCCCGAATTGGTCAGTTGTTTGTTTGAAGACAACCTTGCCCAAAGCAGTTACTTGTCTTTCTATGGTGGCGGGGGGGATGTATATTCACGGCACCCGCGCAAGTCTGACGAATTGTCGTTTTTGAGCAAAAACACGGCGAGATACGGGGGGAGGAATACTAAATTCTTCGGCGGTGTTAAAACCTGAATAATTGTGTTTTACAGAAAAACATCGCATCGGCAAGAGGGGGTGGAGGTTTATGCTGCCAGCGGCGGAACCTTGTGGGCGTTGAATTGCACTTCTCTCGGTAATATCGCGACGGATTGCGGTGGGGGGCGTATACGCTTCAAGCGATACGGTAGTAACGATAAACAATAGTGTTTTTTGGGGTAATACTGACAATTCGGGTTCTGGTGAGAGTGCGCAATTAAGCGTTTCATCTTCGAGTAGTACGCTGACCGTAAACCACTGTTGTATACAAGGGCTATCCGCGTATTCGGGGAATTCCAACTTCGATAACGATCCGTTTGCTGGTAAGTAAAGGGCATTCATTTTGCAGTTTGGTTCGCCTTGTATTAATCAGGGGGGATCCCAGTTTGGATTACGTGGGGCAAATCGATATGGATGGTGAGCCCAGATTACATGGGGCAGGAGTGGATATAGGGGGCAGACGAGTTCGTCGATACCGATCTGGACCGAACTTCCTGGAACTGGTGGGAAATACCTGTATTTCGGTGATTATGTGTTGGCGTTACCGGATGATGATCCAGACTTCGATGGGGCGGGATAACCTCACGGAGTATAAAGGAAACACGAATCCAATAGAACGAAGTAAAACTTACTTTGTATCCGTTGATGGGGGGACGATTCCTGGAATGGTTTGGCTGCAGGTTGGAATGGAGTGGGACGGTCCCAAGGCTACAATACAGGCAGCTATCGATATCGCGGATTATATCGAAGGTGATACGGTGGTGGTTTTTGCCTGGTACATATACGGGAGAAGGGAAATCGTGATCTGAGTTTTTTTGGGCAAAAGCTATAACGGTCAGGAGCGGCAATCCAGACGATCCGGCGATCGTGTCTCAAACCGTAATCGATTGCGAGGGTACGGAAGAGGAAACGTCCACCGAGGATTTTTTGTTTGACGAGTTCGAAGGACCGGACAGGCGTGCTCGATGGCTTTACAATTCGCGGCGGATATTCCGGGATGGGGCGGTGGAGTGTTTTGTTCAAACGCCAATCCGACAATTCAGAATTGTCGCTTCATGGAGAATTTTGCGCTTTATGGTAGTGGTATTTATAATAGTCGCAGTAATCCAGTAATCAGCAATTGTACGTTTGCAAATAGTGCACGGGAGCAATATCAGAATAAGTTACGGTGGTGGGATATATAACAACCAAAGCAATCCGTTAATAACCCACTGCAGTTTTCGTAGGTAATGTTGGGGGACGAGATATATAGTGGAGCGGGAGTTTTATAATAAAAGCTCCGAACCAACTTTATATAACTGCTTGTTTCTAGCGAATTCCGCCGCGCGTAGCGGGGGGGGGGGGGTATATAACGAATATTCCAGCCCGGTTTTTCATCAACTGCGTGTTTTATTAACAACTCCGCCCAGGAAGGTGGAGCTATATACAACAGCGGCGCCAATTTCCCCATATTGGCGGAATTGTATCGTATGGGGCAACGTTGACTGTTACGGCCGGGGGCGAATCATCGCAAATACGTGATTACAATCAAACAGGGTGTGACCTCGATCACTTATTCATGTATTCAGAACCTTGATACTTTTAGCGGGAACGGGGAATTTTTCTGACGATCCAAAGTTGACTCGAGATGGCCTGCATCTGCAAAGTGATTCACCTTGCATCGATTCGGGAGATCCAAGTGAGGAGATTGATACACAAACTGACATAGATGGTGAGTTCAGGATTGCCGGCTCTCGAGTTTGATGTTGGATTGGATGAGTTTATCGATACCGATCAGAACAGCTTGCCTGACTGGTGGGAATTGTCATATTGGAGTTCTCCCTCGGGAATCGCACCGGAAAGTGATCGGATGATGATGGAAAAAAATAACCTTGGCGAATATCTTCGAAGCTCGGGACCCGTTGGTTCCCCCCGATATCGTAATTACGTATCGCTGGCGGGAGATGATACCTGGGATGGATTGTCTTCCGAGTGGGATGGTGAGCATGGTCCGAAGAATACCATACAAGCCGGTATTGACGCTGCTCACCAATTCGAAGGGCGATAGTGTTATTGTTTTTGCCGGGATTGTATACGGGTAATGGCAAATCGTGACCTCGATTATCATGGTAAGGTAATTACCGTGAGAAGTGAAGATCCGGGCGATTCGCTCGTGGTTGGCCAGACGATTATAGATTGCCAGGGGGGTATAGAAGATTCACATCGCGGTATTTGGGTTCCGCTGCTCCGAAGATTCAAACTCTGTTATAAGTGGTATAACAATTTCGTGGTGGTTATGCCTACCGAGGTGGAGCGGTTGGTTGTTTATTGTAGTAGCCCCCGCGATAAACAACTGCACTTTCATCGACAATGTTGCGTTTTGGTTATGGTAGTAGTAGTGGTGGTGGTTGGGTAGGTAGTTATACAAACATACGGTTTTGGGCGGCGCTGTTTTTTCCAGGTACGGTGAAACCGATTATAAATAGCTGTAGGTTTATCTCTAACACGGCAAGGTATGGAAGTGGTATATACAACGAGTGCGGCAGCCTTAATGTCAATAACTCCGCTTTTATCGCTAATGATTCTGCAGCAGCTTATGGTCGTAGTGTGGTGTATAACGAGGGGACCGGGTACCGGTTTTATCTCCAACTGCACTTTGTACGGTAACGCCTCGTACATGGAACCAGGGGGCCGGTGTATATAATGGTAAACGGATATACCGGAACAATGATCAATTGCATTCTTTGGGGTAATACAGATCCGAACGGAGTTGGAGAGTCGGCTCAGATTATTGCCGATAGTAACATGTCTGTATCCAATTGTTGTATCCAGGGTTTGGATACGCTGGCTGGTAACGGTAATATTGGTGTTAATCCGCTATTCGTCGATTCCAACGGCGTAGATGGTGAGCCGGGGACAGGCGATGAAGATCTTCGATTTGCAGTTTGACTCTCCATGTGTTAATTCCGGAGTAAATTCGGCTATACCTAGTGAGATTATGATCGATCTGGATAATCTGCCCCGAGTCCACGCGTGTATCGTTGATATGGGGGCATATGAATTCCAGGAAAATCGTGTTTTCGGCGATGTGGATGAGAATTGTGTTATTGATCTTGCCGATTACCTCGACTTCAAATTCTGCCTGGAGCGGTTTGGGTATGAACGTAATCCGATATTGGATGCCTGCAAAGAAGTGTTCGACGCGGACGGTGATGAAGATGTTGATTTAGGCCGACTTCGCGGAATTCCAGCGAGTATTTCGGGTGGAATGCTCAGTAAGTTCGATTCTCAACCCGCTAATGTAATAGGCCGGTCTGGGAGTCTGGGGCGATAAGGGGGGGGGGCGACCGTGATAAGAAAACTACGCCCGGCGGGATTCGGAACCCACGACCCCCCGGTTTAGGAAACCGGTGCTCTATCCAGCTGAGCTACGGGCGCTTCGTGTGGAGCATTATAACGTCGGTTTCACTATACGCCACCTTGCCTGGTCGAATTCCGATTTCATTAGTATCAGGTAGCCCAGGCAGAGAAACGGGCAGGAAAAACGCGTATTGCCGCCCCTTTCCTCTCCGCCGGCGATGAGGTTCAGGGAGATGATGGCCCACGAAAAAGGCTACAGCCAGATACCAGCCGGTCGTTGTACGCATAATGATGCCAATAATGGCCGCCAATCGGCCTATGAGCAGGGACGATCCCAATCCAGGTGGCTGCTCCGCCCTGGGTGATTGCCAACCCGTCCAGGCACATTCCAAGTGATAACAAAGCGATGATCGCCAGCAGCCCTCTGGACATTTCCATATTTTTACTCCGTTTGGAACCCCTGTTCGTGGTAAATACGTATTCCTGATTAAACATTAAGTTGATCAATAAACTGGGGGGATTATAAATCGAGGAGTATTTTTCCCCACTGGGATTATACGGGGAATCACTACATGTGTTTCAAGGGCGGAAGGTAAGAGATTACTTCACTGTCTGTATCTGCTGGAGCATCTTGCTGAAGAGTTTGCTGGGCGGTCGATGGGTTTGGTGGTTGTAGTCATCGCAACCGGCTCGGAGGGCATTTTGCTCTGTCGCTGGACATGGCCGTGCGCGGTTTAGAGCGATGATGGGGACCCTTGTAGTGGAGAGCCCGCAAGCGGGCGGTAGCCTGATAACCGTCGAGAACCGGCATCTGCATATCCATCAGGATGATATCGAAAGGGTTTGCCACCGTTTCTGGGCGTCCATGGCCCATGTTAACGGCCGTACCACCGTCGTCGGCAACAGTTACCTGCGGCTCCTGCTTTTCTCAAGATACC
This sequence comes from Phycisphaerae bacterium, assembly GCA_963667855.2. Lineage (GTDB taxonomy): Bacteria > Planctomycetota > Phycisphaerae > UBA1845 > UBA1845. The sequence continues at coordinate 18,990 of CAXXKI010000026.1, forward strand.
GGTTTACTATCCGCTGGTTCACCAGGTTGTCTTCGGCCAGCAGGGACCCGGATGTTTTCGAGCCGTTTTTTCGTCTACAGGCGAGGACGATTGCTGAACCTTTTCCAACTGCCAGGCTCGTTACCAGCGGGTTGGCGATCATTTTAACGCCATCAAGTGGACCCGGTGGGCTACTGTGGCTCTGAACTGCGTTCCCATGTTCGGAGTGGATTCCACCACGGTAACGTCGCCGCCGAGCAGTTGAGCCAGTCTCTTACTAATGGTTAACCCCAGACCAGTTTCCACCGGACGTGCGGAGTAGTCGAGGTGTCTGCCTGGGTGAAGGGCTTAAACAGAAAGGCTATCTGTTCAGCGGTCATGCCTATGCCCGTATCGATTACGTCAAACTGCAGGGTGGGCTTGGTGTAATCGGGCATCAGGCGGGTTACGAAAGTAATGGAACCGGGTGGTGGTGAATTTAATGGAATTACCCAGCAGGTTAATGAGGATCTGCCTCAGCCTGGTTTGGATCGGTGTAGATGGTTTTTCCGGCAATCTACCTCTGAACTGCAGGTTGAATTCGAGTTTCTTGGCGTTTGTACGAACGCGCATCAGGGAAGCTATATCGGCAACGATCGCGCACGGCGAGCAGGGAATACTCTCCACGGTCATTTTGCCCGCTTCGATCTTCGAAATATCCAGAATGTCGTTGATTATCTGCAGGCAGGTGGTCGCCGTTCTGGTGGATGGTGGTTATGGGCTTCCTTCTTTTCCCATTTCGGTTTGCCGATGGATCCTGCAGGTTTTTCCGCATAGGCCCAGTATGGCGGTCATCGGCGTTCTGATTTCATGGCTCATATTGGCCAGAAACTCACTTTTGGAACGGTTGGCGGTCCTCGGCGGCTTCCTTGGTTCGCTGCAGTTCAGCGTCGGCGTTGGCGGCCATTATCACCTGGCCGGCTGTTATTCCCAGGGTTTCCAATTGGGCGTCTTCTTCCGGGGATATCGGATTTTTGCTGTAAACCACAAGTGTTTCCGAGCGGCTCGCTGGCCGGTTGGACGGAGCTGATACGCCTGCGCAGGAAGTCAACTTGTTTTTCGATTGCCAGTAGTGTTCCTTGATTTGGGGGGTCGGTCCTGTATCGAGTTGTTAAGGAATTTCGCATTTACTCGCTGATCGAGATCGGATATCCATAAAAGCCAAGCGGTAGCCTTTCCGTAACGGATTTTTCTCGGATAGATCCCCGTTTTCCGTAGCTGGCTGCCAGGTGAAAACACTGGTTATTGGTGCTGCAGGGGAGCCCGTGGCGATGTTTGATCGCGTATTGGCAATTTTTCACCGCATTGATCGCCCTTGGCCGTAATCCATATCTGGCACAGTTCGGCTTTGAAGGCTTCGACAGTTCCCTGGGGAGATGATATCCAGTTTCTCCTCGAGCGTGGACAGGGGCCAATAGCGCCTGCTGCATTGAGGTTATACCGCTTCCTGCCGGTGCAGTGCCTTCTTCTGGTTTTCCTCCATCTGTTTGCGCTCGGTGATGTCGACCATGATACCACGGGCGCCAAACTGCCTTTCCATCTCGGAATATAGGAGTGGTACGGATGAGTGAAGGGAAGGGTCGAACCATCCTTCCGTCGGCTCAGGTAATTCGTTGGAAGCTATTTTTTTTGCCACTGAGCAGTTTTTTTAAAATTACGGCGTATTCGTTCGTGGTCTTCCGGTGCGATGCTTTCGTAAAAGCTTATGCCTTTAACAAAATCCTCCTGAGTGAAGCCTGTTTGCGGCAAAAGCCTGCTCGTTAGCAAATGTTATAATGCCCTCGGTGTCAACTTCAAACACGGACTTCCGGTAGGAGTTGAGCCGTATCGCGGAATCGCTCCTGACTTTCCCGCAGGCTCGCTTCGGCTTTTTTTTGCGCTCGGCTATATCTTCGATCACAGCCAGAGCGCCGTAAATGATATCACGATCATTGTACATGGGGGCAAAGGCGATATTGCAGGCAAAGTTTTATGGCCCCAGGAGGATGTATAATTGCGTTTCGTATACGCCTCCTTCGCCTGTTTTGAGACATTTCTGAAGATCTTCGGATATACCTGCATCGATCAGAAAGCGGATGGCTGATGCAATTTATTCCCTTGATTTCCTCGGGGCGACCTCGGCTCCAAGGGATTTTTACTAAGGGCGGAATTACAATCGATTACACTGCCGTCTCTGCCTAAACCGAGTATGCCAACCGGCGTACTTTCGATCAACAACCGGAATCGTTCCTCCCCGCTCTCGAAGGGCCCGCTTCCGTTTTCGTGCGTTCTTCGATTTCGCTGTTTAAGCTTGACTATCGCGTCTTCGAGTTCCTGCGTACGTATTTTTTACCTGTTTCCTCCCAACTGGGGAGTTGCAGGTTCTGGCAGATGCTGTTTGCTTTTTCATTGTTTTCCCTGATCAGACGGGAACGCTCGAGGCAGCGATTCATCACGTGAATCCAGAACCCGCCATTTCAGTTATCGGCTTGGGAAACGTAAATCCCAGGCACCGCGACGAAGAGCCGCTACCACGTCGGTTATCTCTCCGGCCCCCGATATCACTATTACCGGCGTTGTCCGGCGATTCGGGCTTTTTAGTACCTCAAGGACCGACAAACCGCCCATTTCGGGGCATTCGGAGATCCACAAGCCACAATATCTGGTTTCTTCTCCCTGAATACATCGAGCCCGATCTGGCCGTTTTTCCCGCCTCCAAAAACCTGATAATCGTGATCTCTAAAGAAAAATAAGCAATACTGGTGGCGCACAAAATCTATCGTCGTCAATGGTTAAGGACAGTAACGAGAGATTTGCTGGCCCATGTGATACACTTTCGTGTTGGGTGATCCAGTATGCCTTTGTAATTCCCGGACCTGCCGCTAGTACGTCCAGGAATAAGGTTACTCCCTGAGTGGTTACGGTTTTACAGAAATCAGAAGCACACCGATTCCGACGCTTCTGGTGTTGTCCTGTACGTACATCGACCAGGCAGAGGGAGAAGCTTC
>CAXXKI010000027.1:0-43149 GCA_963667855.2 Phycisphaerae bacterium
ATGGCTATATACATTAAGAGGGTTTGGGCCTGCTATCGGGATAGAAATCGCGCCAGGCACGAAGGCGTTAAAAAGTTCCGGCGAAGGCGATGGCTTGTGTTGCCTTTATGTGTTCTTTTAATGTTTTTCACGTTGGTTTATCCCTGGCCCTTGATGATTCGGTTTAAACTGAGCCAGAAAGCCTTCGATAACGCAATCAAGGATTATCGAGCGGGTAGGTTTACAGGTAAACAATGGGTTGGTTTGTATTATGTGGAAAGTGTAGACACGGTAAACTATAATAGTCTTCGATCAACCACATGGTTTATTACCGGAGACAGTATCGGTGATCCTGTTGGGTTTGAATACGATCCGTTGCCGAATCATCCTATGGGTTATTTATCGTTAAGAGTCGGAACTTCATGGTACGTATATGAAGACTAATAGTTTCCTGCTTCTGATATTTACTCTCGCGCTATTCTTGGTTGGTTGTGAGAAAAGCTCTCCGCCAGCGTCTGAAGAATCGCAACCTACGCTGGACGACTTACGCAGTTTGCCGTACACGTCCGGGGCCGCGTTGGCCGACGGTGACAGTGAGGCCAGTGTTACCGTTCACGATCCGGCCCGGTCTTATCCCGGATACAATCTTTACACCATTCACGCTCATGCCCGGGCGGATCTGATTGACGAAACCGGAAAGCTGATTCACTCCTGGTCGAGCCCGCCGGGAAATGTCTGGGAGCGTTGCGAGCTTCTGCCTAACGGGGACCTCGTCGCCATCGGTGCGGAATCCGAGCCGCAACCCAATCCCGATTATCCTGACGACGCTCGTTACCTGGTTCGATTCAACTGGGCCGGGGAGATGCTCTGGCTGCGCAAATTCACCGCTCACCATGATGTGGAACTTAATCCGCAGAACCAGCTGGCCGTTCTGACTTTCAAGCGATTGAATATTCCCAAACTGAATCCCCGAGTGGCTACCCGCGACGATTACATAACCGTCCTCAAGCAGGATGGTACGGAAATCGATTCGATATCGCTGCTCCAGGCGTTTGTGTCAGGAACGGAGCAGTTCAACCTGCGAGTGGTAAAACCAAGTGAATTCGGCGGTGATACGTGGGTCGATCTTTTCCATTCCAACTCGGTTGAGTGGATGCGTCGCCCGCAGCTGTACGAGCGGCATCCAATCTACGGGCCTGGTAACGTACTGATATGCTCCAGGCATCAGGATTCAATCGGCATAATCAACACGCGTAAGAAGCGATTGATCTGGTCCTGGGGGCAGGGCGAGCTGTCCGGTCCGCACGATGCCCAGGTGCTGGATTCGGGAAATATCCTGGTCTTTGACAACGGAATTCATCCGGACCGGCAGTGGTCGCGGGTGGTGGAGCTGGATCCGATCGAGAAGAAAATCGTCTGGGAGTATAAGGCCCCCAACCCGGCCGACTTCTATACCTTGAGCAGGGGTTCGGCCCAGAGGCTTGCCAACGGCAACACCCTGATCGCCTGTTCCGATGATGGCCGGGCGTTTGAGGTAACTCAATCGGGCGATATTGTTTGGGAATTCAAATGCCCCTATAAAACCGAGGACGGTAAGCGGGCGGCCATCATCCGCATGATTCGCCACGACAGGAAAATCATCGATCGTTTCATGAATAAGTAATGATCACGCAGGGTCCGCTGTGCGGACCAGGACGAAACCCCATTTGTAGGTCGGGTCATTGACCCGACGGAATGCATATGTAATGTATACATTTTATACTTATGTTCACAACCACGCCTTGGGATCAAAACATTAGATAATACGCAATGGTTACACTAGGAGGGACAGCCCTCTTTGTGTCTTCGTGCCTTTGTGGTTTCTTTTTGTTTTACCACAAAGACACTAAGGCACTAAGGACTGACGTTTCGGCCGTTCCCCTCTTCGCTGCCTTAGGGTGAAGCCAGATTATAGTTGCAGGCCGTAGTTCGGGTCATTGACCCGACGGAATGCATATACACACACGTCGGGTCAATGCCCCGACCTACTTGTTGTGGTGATTCCGTCCCCCAACCCTCGCACAAATACGCGAGGGATGGGGCACCCATCGGACCAAGGAAAAACACTTGCTTTACGGGGCCTAAAGCAGAACCATATCATCCCGGTCGACTATTTCGCTGGTATACTTGTAACCGAGGATTTGCTCGAAATCCTTTTGGGATTTACCGCGCATGCGGTAGACATCGTTCGCCGGGTAAGAGGTCAGGCCTACGGCGAATACCGTCCCCTCGCTGTCGGCAATGTCTATTCTCTCTCCCATTGAGAATCGCCCTTGCACCTCGATTATCCCCGAGGGGAGCAGGCTGGCACCGTTGTTTATAATTGCCTGCTTGGCACCGTTATCGACGGTGATGAGCCCCTTGGATTGTTTCCTGAAGGCTATCCACTGCTTACGGGAACTGAGAAAACTCTTGCGCGGTAAAAATATGGTCCCGTGCTGTTTGCAGGCGAGTAACTCGTGAACCAAACCCGGCGTGTTGCCGTCGGCAATGACTGCCGGAATTCCCCAGTGGCTGGCCAGGTGTACCGCCTTAACCTTGGCGGACATTCCACCCACGCCGGTCGCGCTCATACTGTTGGATATGTGCTCGTCAACTGAAGAGCCGACGGCCACTTCCGGGATGACCTCCTTGCTGCCGTTTCGGTAAACCCCAGGTACACTACTGAGGATCAACAGCAACTGTGCGGACACCACGTTGGAAACCAGGGCGGCCAGGTGGTCGTTATCCCCTATCTTGTTCTCATCGTCGGCCAGGGGATCGTTTTCGTTGATAATGGGCACGATCCCTTTATTCAAAAGCATCTGCAGCGTGTGCCTGGCACTGATGAACCGCCGGCGATTTTCGATATCGTCGGCCATCATCAGGATCTGAGCCACTTCGCGATTGTGTTTAGCGAAAGCATTAGCGAACGTGTCGATCATTTTGTACTGACCTACACATGCCGCAGCCTGCCGCTCGACAACCGTCGGCGGCGGCTGCAACATGCCCAAGGCACGGAACCCCCCGGCAACCGCACCTGATACGACCATGACAACTTCGTACTCCTCCTCAAGTAGAGTTGCCACATCGTCCGCCAGCGACTGGATCGTCTGCTCCTGGAGTTTTCCATTAGCAGCGATCACCGCGCTACCTACTTTAATTACAACCCGCTTGACATTGGCCAGGGCCGAATGCCGCGGGCTGCTTGTTTCTGTCTGTGTTATCATTGCTCCAGACCTGTTAAAAGCCAATCGGCTATACGGATAGTTTCTGCGGGGCTGGCACTGCCGAATGTCTTGTACCGGTCGATTTTCAGAAACGGGTTTATCTCGTCGTTATGAATTGCAGGATTCAAGTCGTCCGCTATCGCATGGTGGGCATCTCGAACCGGGGTGCCTTGTGTTACCTTGTCCTCCATGCGCAGGGTAGCGTCGATTGCCCCGTATTTTAGCGACTCGGCGATCTTTGCCTGGTTGAAGGATAGCTGCTCGACGAAATCCACGGTCATGGAAATCAGCAATGACAGTTTGTCGGCCGTATCGCGCACCAGCGGTTTTATGCACTGCAGGTCGCGGTTGTAGCCGCTGGGTAGCCCCTTAAGCAGGGTGATGGCCTGGTTTTGTGCGGCGATAATCCCGTTGCACTCTCCGCGGAGCAGCTCCATGGCGTCCGGGTTGGTTTTATTGGGCATCATGGATGACCCGGTACCGAAAGCCTTGGGATATTCCGTCCAACTGAGCTGCGTTTGAGAAAAGGCAATTACATCCGTGGCAAACGACTGCAGATGTAAAGCAATCTGCACGGCCAGGGACAGGAAATCGAGACACTCATCCCGGCTACTGGTAACGTCCAGGGCGCTCAGGCACGGTTCCTCAAACCCCAGTTCCTTCGCCTGGATTTTCCTGTCGATGGGAATCGAAGATCCCGCAACAGCACCGCTGCCCAGCGGGCAGTATTGCTGCCATTGACTTAACAGCAGCCTGGCCCGCTGGCGGCAGCGGTCGAAGGATGTACCGTATCGCAGGGACCAGAACCCCACGCTTCCAGGCGCGGCGAACTGGCAATGAGTTTGAAGAGGGAAAACCAGGTCGGACCAGTTTTTGGCCTGCCTGGCAAAAACAGCAGTCAGGGCGGAGAGTTCCCTGGAAAGCTGCTTTCCCGCTGAAAAAACGAACATCTTGAGCAGGGTGGCGACCTGGTCGTTACGGGATCTGGCGGTGTGAATCTTCTTGCCCGCGTCACCGGCTTTTTCAACCAGGGTGGTTTCGATCCAGGTGTGGATATCCTCCACATCGGACCTTGGGCAGGGTTTTCCGGTTCTTTCCGTATCGATCTGGCCAAGTGCGCGGATTATGTCCGCGCATTCCTCGCTGCTCAATATCCCGGCCGCCTGCAGGGTCTTGGCGTGTGCTTCCTGCAGTTTCAGTTCAAAGGGCAGGAGGAACCAATCGTCTTCCAGGGACCGGTTAAGCTTGTCAAACGCCGGGTGCAGTGTCTGGTTTTTTTTCCATAATGTCCGCATTTTACTTTACTTCGGAAAAAGGCCTTCCAATGGAGGTCAGCCAGCTGAGATTTATAAAACCAGCAGAATCGGAGTGAGCGTAACTGCTCTCCTCGAAGGTGGCCGTCTCCTGTCGGAATATCGGTTGATCCGCGACGATCTGGGCTACGTAGGGAGTAGGCAGTAGTTGTACTTTAACCTTACCGTTCAACTGCCTGACGATTACCTCGGCGGCCGCTTCCAGGACCAATCGCTGATCGGAGAAGTATGCCCCGCGATACAGCAGTTCACCGTATTGCAGGCCGAGGTTGATCCAATGGTCGAACGTCGGCTTGTTGAAGCAGCATCGGGCGAGTGAATCGACAGCCAGGTGCAGAACCCTGGCGGCCGGGTTTATGTACAAACCGCGGGATTTGATTCCCGTGTAGCGGTTTTCAATTACCAGGTCCCAGCCCCAGGACTGGTTACGCCCCATCTGGTTCAACTTTCTGATCAGGTCCGGATAGGAAAGTTCCACGCCGTTGATCGCTACGGGGATACCGTTATTAAAGGTTATTTCCAGAGACGACGGGCCTACATCCAGCGCACCGGCGGAAAAGCGATCCTTCACCGCGCCGAGTACCGTTGCTACGTCAACGCAACCTTCCGGGCTTTCCAGAACGTCACCTTCGACACTGAGGTGCCAGAGGTTTTCATCCATGCTGTAGTCTTTTTTCTCTTCGTATCCCTCGTCGAACCCTTTGCCTTTCAGGTAGGCGATGAGGTCTTTCCTGCCTTTAAACTCCCACTCCCGCCAGGGAGCGAGTACGGGACAATCCGGAGCAAGCGATTTATAAGCGAATTCAAACCGGACCTGGTCATTGCCTTTTCCGGTAGCGCCGTGAATGAGTGTGGCTCCGCCGAGATCGTTGGCCAGCTTAACCTGCTCTTCAGCAATAAACGGGCGGGCCAGGGCGGTTCCCAATCGGTAGTTACCCTCATAGGTGGCCGCCAGGGCGGTGGCCATGGGGATAACCGTTTCAAACATTTTCGGCTTGGCGTCGCGGATGACTGCGGTTTTTGCCCCCATGCGGAAGGCTTTTTTGCAATGCTTTTCCAGATCCTCGTCCTGCCCCACGTCGACTAATACCGCGTGAACCTCATACCCCTTTTCGATCAGCCATACGACCAGTGCGGAAGTATCCAGTCCGCCGGAGTAGGCCAACACACAATTCTTACTGCTCATACTTGTCTCCAAACCATTGCTTGAGCCTTCGCAGGATTACCGCCTGGGCTCGCCTGTTCTTCGTGGCGATAAAAATGATGTCGTCCCCGGCGATGGTGCCGGCTAATGCCGGTTCCCCCCGATTGTCGATAGCCACCGCTATCGGAGCTGCCTGCCCCACCCCGGTGGAAACAACGATCATGTGCGGACCGCACGCGGTGAACTTTTTCACCGCTGACGAGTAGTCGATTTGCATCGCTTCATCCTGCGGGTCGGCCTCCGGCATGACGTATCGTCCGCCGGATTTTCTAACGCCGAGTTCGCTCAAGTCGCGGCTCAATGTCGATTGGTCAACCGAGAATCCCAATGCTTCCAGTGAGCTGCACAGGTCGCTTTGAGTTTTCGCGTTACCAATTTCAACCACTTTCTGAATCGCCGATTGTCTTTCTTCTTTATCTGCCATGCCCGGCATTCTACATACTATGCGAAAGTATGCAACATAATAAAGGAGCGGTTTTTACTCGTAAAAGACGAAATGCTCAAGAGGAGTTATGGATTGCTCTAATCATAAGTCCTATAAGAGCAATTGTTTATGGCACGTGGATTCGGGTTGGAGGAATTATTAGCTGGTTTGTTGATGAGATTTCGACCGGGTTTCCGGGGTCCATTTTTTTATTTTTTCGTAGAGAGTCTTGGTGTTAATGGGCTTGCTTATGTAATCGCTGGTGCCGGCGTCGAAGCATTTCTCGCGATCACCTTCCATGGCGTGGGCAGTCAGGGCGATGATGGGCAGGTCGCTCCACCGGCCATCGGCGCGGATTTGGCTCGTGGCTTCATAACCATCCATCTCCGGCATTTGCATATCCATGAGTATAATATCAAACACTTCTTCTTCTAGTTTTTCCAATGCCTGCAGACCGTTGTCGGCCACCGCGACCGTGCAGCCGATCTTTTCCAAAATCATTACGGTCAGTTTCTGGTTCACCGGATTATCTTCGACAACCAGTATCCTGGCCGTAATGTTTCGCAGATCTTCCTGCAGCGGTTCAACGCTGAGTGTGGGTTGGCGCATCTTGTCCGGAAACAGGACGGAGATAATGGTGTTTTTAAGTACGCTTTGTTTTATTGGTTTAATCAGGCAGGAGTCCATCTCCGCTCCGGAGCCTTTTTCCAGTTCTTTTCGTCCCCCCAGGGAGCTGAGCATGATTATCTTGGGTTTATGCTCAAAGTTGCCGAAGCGAATGCGCCGTTCAACCTCTATTCCGTTTATGGTGGGCATTTGTACATCCAGGAGCACCAGGTCAAATGGGCACTGGTTCAGGTCTGCTTCGCGAATAAGTTCCAGGGCGGCATTGCCTTCAGCGGCTAACACCGGATCGCAACCCCATGAGTTAAGGGTGATTTCCAGAAATCTCCTGTTGGTTGCGTTATCGTCCACGACCAGAATTCTGCTTTTTGCCAAGTCCACTTCGTAGTCGAGATTTTCTGAGGTGATGCCCAGTTTGGCATTTGCAGAAGCGGTGCCTATGGGCAGGACGAGTCGGACAAAGAACGAGCTGCCTTTACCTAATTCACTCTCCAGCCATATTTGTCCGGCCATTAACTCGACAATCTGCCGGCAAATGGCCAGGCCCAGTCCGGTACCGCCGTATTTCCGAGTCATTGTACCGTCGGCTTGGGTGAAGCTATCGAAGATAGCCTGTTGGCGTTCGCTGTGAATACCGATTCCTGTATCCCGTACGGTTATGAGAATAGTGACCGTCTCGATGTCGATTTTTTCCAAATCAACGGAGATGGCCACTTCACCGTGGCGGGTGAACTTGATTGCGTTTCCGCCAAGATTGACGATAAGCTGCCGCAAACGTGTGGGGTCGCCCACAAGTGCTTTCGGTACATCCGGGCTGACCGTACAAATAAGTTCCAGATCGCTTTCTCTCGCCCGGTGGGCGAGAATTTCGGTTGCGCTTTCCACGCAGTGTACGATGCTGAAATCGATGAACTCCAGCTCGACCTTACCCGCTTCGATTTTCGACAGATCGAGAATATCATTAAGGATCGACAACAGGGAATTGGCCGAGTCCAGGGCGGTGGTCAGGTATTCCTCCTGTGCTTTGCTCAATTCGGTTCCAAGAGCCAGTTCGGTCATACCCATAATGCCATTCATGGGTGTGCGGATCTCATGGCTCATGTTAGCCAGGAACTCGCTTTTAGCCCTGTTGGCTTCATCGGCATTGGCTCTGTCCTGTTCCGCTCTCTTTAGAGCTTCCTCCGCTCGGGTTTTTGCTGATTTGAATTCAGCGGTGTATCGCTGAAGCTGTTTGGCCATCTCATCGATACCGGTACCAAGTTTTCCGACGGTGTCTCGATGTATGGGATTCAGCCGAAAATCAAGGTTGCCGGAAGCGTATTGTTTGGTTGCGTTTTCCATTTCTCGCAACCGTTGCGATAGTATTCTGGTCAAAAAGAAGCTGGCCAGAATGGCTGTCCCTACGAGGAAAGCACCGCCAATGATCAATATCGATCCGGTTTGCGAGAGCGTTCTGATTGCTTGTTCTCTGGTCTTGGTAAATTCCAGATGAGCCTGATCGCTTCTGGTTTTTGCCTCCTTCGCGGCCTTTTCAACGATTTCGGTTATTTGGGCCTGAATCTGTTCCACCATATCGCGGGACGGATCGGCGGGATCGTTTAAGGCGTAAGCATATGTAGCCGTTCGAAATCTTTTTTCAAGCATAGCCAGGTATTCAATACCGGCCGGCTCTGAGCCCTGCTTATAGGATTGAGCAAGCTCCCTCAGGCTTTTCCTTATATCATCCAGCTTACTTAGCGGTTTGGTTATATCGCTTTGGTTGTTCGCCATTGCGGAAAACAAATCTGCACTGGCCTGGGAGAACGAATGTGCGGCAAGGGCGAAAGTGTCGGACTGGTAATCGAATGTATGCAGGTCGTCGCTTACTATCTTTTCAATGCGTTTTACCGTAACGATGTTTGAAACGATTATAAGTACCATAATCGCCAGCAGGGCGACTATGCTCAAACGCTGGTACGCGGTGAAAGACAGTTTGTCAAAAATACGCTTCATTCGCTGATTATCAACCACAGTCTGTCAAACACATCACCTGTTCGGTAAAGGGGCTGGCTGAATTCCGCATTCGGTGGGTCGTAGGATATCTCGTATCTGCTGACTCCGAACAGGTATCTTTGCCCGACGGTAAAAGCCAAGTCGTCCTTGTGTCTCGTATCTAGCCTTCTGGAAAACTCTATAGTCCAATATCCGTCTTTCCATTCTCCCTTAGCCGGGATGTCCGCTCTGCTTCCTTTCGGCTGTCGTGAGACGTATTGCGGTATGCAGTCACCCCTGTAATCGAAAACTAGTTCGGGTTTATAGGCGGATTTTCCAGTGTCACCTTTTCTGACCAGGAAGAGTTCATCTCCGTTTTTACCGCGTATTTTTCGTGCATCAGGTTCGCTTTTTGAACTGAGTATCTGATACTTGTCGTCGGCGTAGCCGGAGGGATTGGTGCGGCACGCTTTCCAGAACCATATATCCGCCTCGTGTGGTTCAGGGTTACGAAAGATAGACAGGTTGGCCTTGTTTCCGGACATGCTCCACTTGAACACGAAGATGTCTTCGCGGAGGTTTCCCTGCTTGTAGATTTCCTCTGTGGTATCCCAGACCCAGTATTTGTGTTTTTCCGACGCGGTTTTATCCGGGTACTTGACCAGGAAGAATATCTCGTTTTTCGTGTGTACCGACTTAATGGTAATTTCCTGTTGGCTTGAACGGTCCAGAGTTGTTATTTCCCTGGCGTTTGCCCAGGCTTGATCCCTATCGTGACCATCGATTTCCGGGGCGGTGTCGACTTTCTGCGAAAACAGTTCAATGTCTTGTGGATCCCGGCGAGGCGAAACCAGAGCGGTGAATTCTTCGGCGGAGGAATCCATATTCGTTATCGCCAATGCTGTGGGAGTCGGCTTGCCTTTATCTTCAGCAAAGGTACAAGTGAAAGTCGTCAGCAAATATACCGGGAGTATGTAGCAGATGGTGAATATCCGCATTGAACAGACCTCGCGTAAAATTTTGTCTACCTTCCGGCCGGCTTAAATCGACAGGCCTCTTTTCATGCCCACCTGGTGAATGCCGGTTTGGTGTTGGCAGGCCGTCGAGTATTTATCGGTTTTCGGTAATATGCGGTTAAGCGGTGAAAGGGCCCAATAACGTCAACGCTCGTTTCTATTTTGCCCAGCTTTCCAGTGGTGGCGGTCCCATAATCGAGTTTTGATTGAGTACAGTGTGTTATTCAACCAAAAGACCATTGGTGAGACTTGCTTTTTGGCCTGCGCTGATGTTTACTTTCCACTAGTGGCGATTTGTTTAAACATGAGAAGGTTCGTGACGTGGCTTTCGATTGTTCTATGTACAAGGAAGTCTGTAGTGGTTCTTCTGGTAGTCGATTTTTTGGGACGATCAATCCAGAAGCGTCAAGTCTACTCAAAGGAGTGAGTCTATGCGATCAACATCAATTCCAATCCTGTCATTAGCTGGTATTTTTGTATTTGGTATTTGTAGCATATCAGCGATAGCACAGGAAAAAACGCAAGATGTCGGTAACGACCAGCCGGTAGCGGTTGCGGATGATAGTGCGGCCGTCGATACTTATAATATATGGACGGCAAAGAAACTGACCGGCGACTGGGGCGGAGCGAGAACGGCCATGGAAGAGCAGGGAATCGAAATTTCTCTGCGAGGTAATACCCAATTCATGGTTAATATGCGCGGTGGCCGGGAAACCAAAAACGGCAACGATTTCGGCGGCAGCTACGATTTCAAGCTCGATCTCGATCTGGAGCGAATGGGAGTGATTCCCGGCGGCAGTATCTATTTTCAGGCCAAAGGGACCTTCGGCGGGGACGACAGCGATTTCGATAGGGAAAAAATCGGAGCTTTGTTCAAAACCAATAATGACGCCAAGACGGAAGAACCGCTTTACGTCGACAAGTGGTGGTGGCAGCAGCGACTTTTCGACGGCAAAATCGTGTTCGTCCTCGGACGCATCGGAACAGATAAGGATTTTATCGATGTTAACGAAGTCGCGGGCCATGAAGACAAACAGTTTCTCAACAGGGCACTGGTTTTGAACTCGACCATCCCGCATAAAAATGGTCTGGGCTTGTTCGTTAAATATAAACCATGCGATTGGTTCTACGTGTCGGCTGCTGCGGTTGATCCCCAGGCACGCGATAGGCGAACAGGTTTTGATACCGCTTTTCACGGTGATGATCGAATCCGCGCTTTCGGCGAGATTGGTCTAATGCCTAAATTCAACTCGGCGAATGGTGAGCTTTCCGGTACCTATCGGTTCGGTACCTGGTATCAGCCGTACCCCAAGCAGGTATTCCGGGATACCCTGGATGGCGCCCTGGCGGAGAAATACCGCAGCGGCGATATGGGTTTCTACTTCGGGTTCGACCAACTGGTGTGGAAAGAGAATTCGGACATTAAGGATAAGCAGGGGATATCGGTTTTCGGTCGTTACGGTTATGCCCATGGCGATGTTAATCGGATCGAGCATTTCTGGTCGGTTGGTGGGCAGTACGTCGGCTTGATCCCCGACCGGGACAAGGACGTGCTGGGATTGGGAATGGCCCAGTCGATTCTGTCTGATCAATACCGGGCGGAGGTAAACGAAAAAGCGGATAGGGAAACGGTATACGAACTGTACTACGCCTGCCAGGTAACCCCGTGGTGCTACATAACCCCCGACCTGCAATACGTAACCAACGCCGGCGGCGATAAGGATGATCCCAACGCCTTCATAGCCGGAATGCGCTTCAGAATAGAGTTTTAACAATAACGGCAACTGACAGGATTCAACAAATCACAAACACCTGCGACCGCTAACGGACAGCGGTCACAGGCGTTTGTGTTTTAAACGGAGAGGGAGGGATTCGAACCCCCGCTACGGTTACCCGCAGACCGCATTTCGAATGCGGCTCCTTCAGCCACTCGGACACCTCTCCGGATTGCCCGGTTGGCGATGATCTCGCCTGCCGAGCTTTGAGTCGGGTATTATGCGCTCTTTTTGCTCTGTGGTAAAGCCGTGCAAAAAAAGCGTTAAATGCCTCGAAAACCGGTTATTAACCACCCGTTTCCGGGCTTTTTGGTCAGTCGTCGATGCTTAATCTCAGCCTGGTAGCAAAACCTGGGATCGGTTCCAGTTTGATCCCAGGTACGGCATCCATCAGCCTGTTACCAGCCTACCTCCTTAAGTTCGGGGGTGAGCATCCGCTCGATTCTGGATACGCAAGCGGTCATGTGGGCCTGTGACGCGAAATCGGCCTTGTTCATCTGCTCGATCGTCTTCAACTCGCTGGCCAACTGTCGCAGCGAGTGCGTTAACATCGCCTGGATATCCGAGGAGATGATGTAACCGGGGGCGAAGCGGACGAGTGGCTCCATGGCACTCAAGTACTCACGTTGCAATGAGCGGCGGGTGTCTGAGATGAACGGTTTGCTGTCGTTCCAGGTTCCACTCTCGATGCGTTTTTTGTCGAGTACGTCTTTCCAGCAGCTATGCTGCAGCCGTTTAATATACTCGGCCAGGGTGAACTTGTCGGCGGCTTCGCTCTTGAACTCCGCGTCCTGAATCCTGCGCAGGGTATTGGGCATTAGCCGGTCGAAGAGGTTCCAGCCCTGGTAGAAAGCTATCATGTTGTGGATTGGGAAATCCAGCTTATAGTCGACATAGACACCCTGGTGAGACCACCTAGACGGGGCCATGTGATTGAGTAGTTCCGGGGAAAACTCGAAGAACTTCTCCTGGAATAACGTGTTTTCGATGAAGGCGAGTGCCCGTCGCTGCAGAGCGGGGTCGACCAGTTCAAACGGTGTGGCCCCGTTGTTTTCACCGCGATGCGAACGGTCGAAATACTGCCCGCCGATATAGCGACCTACGTAGTCCAGAACAATGATTTTCTCGGAGATCAGGCTGGAAAAAGCCTGTCGAACGTATTGCCAGCTCTCTTTTTCGACAACCGCCCATTCCAGGATATTTCCCAATCGCTTGTCCACAAGTGCCATGCGTTCCTCGGCCCAGTCGATTGGGTCGCTGCCCATGTCAAACCGATTGACCCTTGGATCGGGGCTTAAGGATGTGGTGTCCTCGTCGGTGGCGTAGGTCAGTTCCGGTTCCCAGGATCTGCTGGCGATATCCATGAGCATGTCCCGCTCGCCGGCAATAACCACAGGTGTTGGGGTTTCTTCCTGCTCCGCGGTTTCTGCTTCCTCCTCAAATTCTCCGGAGGTAAGCATGTTTCTTACGTCAGAGGGGATCTGTTCCAGGATTTCCTGCGGAACCTTGCTCAGGTCGACTCCTTCCGGCTTTGGAGTTACCTTACTGGTTTCGGCGGCCAGTTCGGGTTCCTGCTCAGGCTCTTCTTCAGAAGATCCGTTTCGATGGCTGTTGTAGTTCTGGTCGTAGGGGCGATAGCCGTACTCGATAGCCCAGTAGTCGTATGGTCCAATAGTGGGCGTGGTGAAATGCCCTTTTTCTATAGAGGAATCGAAGAACAGAACCGGGTTATAGTCCATGACTGAACCAGTAGTGGGTTCGTCGGTCAGGCATCGTTGTTTAATTTCATCGACGGAGTAAATGGTACTGGCCTTGAAGTTGTGTCGCAGGCCAAGAGTGTGGCCTACCTCGTGGCAGACGGTTTCCTTTAACACGTCGTATAAAAGCCGATCGATAACTTCCTTGGGCAAACCAGTAAGCACGGCCTTTCCCAGGGCCATCTGGTGTTTCATTCCGTCGGCGTATTCACAGAAATGGCAGCAATGATTCTGCATATGCCGGCGCATTTTCTCGCGCAGTTCCTTTTCACCCTGGTCTTCCAGTACCATATATTCCCAATCCCTGGTGGGTCGTTTCCACTGGGGGAATTTCTCCAAAAAGCGAGCCATGGCCGGGTCTTTGGCTTTGTCGAACATGGAGGCGGCCGGCAGCATTTCTCCGGCACTTTGCTCGTAGTACCTGATCATGCCGTCGTCGAAGATAATGTCGGCGTCGTAGATCTGCCCGGTGAAGGGGTTGGAGCGGTGCGGGCCCATGGCGAACCCGGCCCCATTCACTATCCAGCGGAAGAAGCTGTAACGCATATCCTCAGGATCAAGGTCTTTCCATTCATTATCCTTGGTCTGCTGGCGGACTTCTATTGCGTTTAAGAACCCGATTTTTTCAAAGGCCTTGTTCCATTCGAGAATGCCGTCACGAACAGCCCGGCGGAAGCGGACAGGGACGGTTTTCTCAATGTAGAAAACGATCGGCTGCTTGGGCTCGCAAAGAGCCAGAGACGGGTCGCGTTTCTGCAGGTGCCAGCGATCGATGTAACGGTTGAAAATATCCCGGGATTTGGTGGGCTTGGCCCAGTCCTGGTTTGTGGTTAGGAAATAACCAATACGATCGTCGGCGATTCTCGGTCGATAATCGCTGGGAGGAAGTTTCCAGAAGCTGTAGTGTACGATCTTCTTGTCGTAAGAACCTGGAGGGCCGTAACCGCTCATGGCCAGCTCCACTCCTATTTCCACGTTCAACTCGAATACTTTCTTTTTGGTCCAGCTGCTGAGCGCGGAGTTTATGCCACCGAATGACATCCATCCTATGTCGGCGAAGCTGCTTTTCAGCAGTGAACCGAAGTCGATTACCGGATCACCGCCGGGACTCTTGGTCACGATGGGAACGGCCACCCTGATCTTATCCGGATAGGTGCGGCGAACCACGTCGGCGATCTCCTTGGAGTTATCCACCACGAAGCGGGTTTCCGGCTCAATGAGCAGAAGCTGGCGGTCGAGTATTTTCCACATGACCACTCGTTCGTCTATGGGGAAGCCGGTCATGAAACCGCCGCCGGAAAGGCTGGTGGAGAGCATGAACTTCTGACCGAGCATGGAAGAAGGAATCTGGCATAGTAGTTTTTCCTTATCCTTGTTGGGGTTGCTCGGCGGATATGCCCAAAGGGTGAACATGCCTTTGTCGGGTACCATGTCCTCGGTTACTTTTTTGAATTCCGGATACGGCGAATCTTTCCTGTCCTTTCCATTGGACGGGGAGTCTGTATCCACGCTTATCTGGGCGATCATCTCCGCCATACTGAAGTTGACGTCATTGGTCGTTTCTGTATTTCCGGCATAGGCAAAACAGGTGTACGATAATACGCATACGATTGAAAAGACTTTTCTCATTGGAAAGACTCCTTAAGTTAATTCGCATATGAGTCGGTTGCGCCTCAGGGGCCAACATAGTCAGACCGGCAATTATCGGGCGGATCCCGAGGGATCTCTGCGCCTGCGAAATTCTTTAAGTAATACTTCTATTTATATTTTCGGCGGACCGGGATTTTTACGCGAACTGTAATACGCTTTTCGTAAACCAGGTTTGCTGATTAAAGATGAACCGCTCAGCGGGCAGGTTGGGGGGATGCGGGCAAGCAGGCCTGTCAGTACTGATATGGGGGTTGGGTAGATCCGCAGGGGTACGGCGAGGCGAATTTCGCTTGCCTAGCCGATGAGGGAAACTTCATTTGTCGCAGGTCTCGCTATGAGGCGGTTGGTTGCGCGCTGATTATGAAGGCTGCAGTGGACATAAGTGTTCATAATGTACAGCTTTCGTGGACATTTGTGCACACAAAATCCGACCGGTATGTGTCGCTCCTTAAAACATAACGCATTGATATATAAATATTTACGAGGGAGTTGTGGTTCGGGGCTGTTTTTATTGGCACGAGTAATGCTATGTCAATCGAGTAGTTGATGTCGTTCAGGCTGAACATGACAGGGATAAGGGCGAAGGCGTGCGCGCAGAATTTCACTGTATGTGGATATTTGGAATTAAGGTTTACCGCCAGTTTATGCCTGGCGTCATTTAATAACGCAAAAAACAAGTAAGCAATATGAAAAATGGAGAGTGTCGCAATGAGTGACTCAGGGACAGATTCAGTAATGACAACAAAACCCCAAAGCGGAAACGTGCCTGGTCTTGTGCTGTTGAGCGGGTTTGCTCTCGGCGTAATCGTTACAGGTATCGCCGTCTGGCTGTTCATGCCGGGGATGATGATTGAAATACAGAAAAGTAAACTCGGGTTTGATGAGACGGTTGCCGCTATCGAACAGGCGATAAATGACAACGGCTGGTCATCACCCGGTACGATGAACGTGAACGCCTCCCTGGTCAAGCATGGGAAAAATCTGCCAAAACGGGTGAAACTTATAAAGTTGTGTAAAGCCGAATACGCGGTCGACGTGCTCACTACAGACCGTTACGTTTCCTGCCTGATGCCCTGTTCCATAGCAGTCTGGGAAGCCGACGACGGTACCGTGCAGATCTCGAAAATGAACACCGGTTTGATGGGGAAAATGTTCGGTGGGAATATAGCGAAAATCATGGGAGAAAAAGTTGCTCGTGATGAGGAGGCGATTCTGGCTGACGTATTAAAGCTTTAAACGATTGACTATTAGACAAGCTGTGTTCAGTTTCAAAGGACAACTCAAACGATGAATTGGCAATACCGAAAAACGTTAATGAAGTGTGCAGGCGAACGGAAAGATCAAGCCGGGCGGTTTTCACCGGGTATAGTTCTGGACGGCCCAAGTGGCGCGATTACAATGAAGGGTGATCCTGCGTTTACGATTATACTTGACAGGTTAAGGTTGTTTTGTGCCTGAAGAAAATTTCTGAATTACCAATCGAGCATATCCAGTAGCGTATGTTCGCAGGAGTATTGATATGACCTTAGGTGCGCGGATCGCGGAATCGTGTGTGCGGCGGTACAAAACCGTTACCGGAATTATGCTGGCGGTGACGTTGATCATCGCGCTTGGTGCGGCGTTGCCATCCATATGGCCCGGTATGTTACCGCAGCTCCACTCAGTGGAAGTGGATACCGATCCGGAGAACATGCTTTCCCAGGACGAGGCTGTTCGCGTTTTCCACAAACAAATGAAACGCGAACTATCCTTGTACGACATGATTGTCGTTGGCATCGTAAACGAGCAGCATGCCGATGGCGTTTTCAATCCCGACTCATTACGCAGGATTTATGAACTCACCGAATTTACCAAGACTCTGCAATGGGAAGATGAAAACGGCGAACAGGCGGGCGTAATCGAGGTCGACCTGATTGCTCCTTCCACTGTGGATAATATCGAGCAGGGTGGTCTGGGCGTGGTGAAGTTCGAATGGCTGATGCCTCAGCCTCCCGCTACAGCCGAAGATGCGTTAGCAGTTCGCGAAAAAGCAGAACGAGTTCCGTTTCTGGAAGGCACGCTTGTTTCCGAGGACGGTAAGGCTGTTTGTCTTTACGTACCGCTTACGAACAAGGATCTGAGCTACAAGATAGCTTCGCTCCTGAAGGAGCACATCGCTACGTTCGATGGTCCGGAGCAGTACTATATTACGGGCTTACCGGTGGCTGAAGACACGTTTGGCGTGGAAATGTTCATTCAGATGGGTATTTCCGCACCCGTGGCAATGCTGGTTATCTTCATTCTCATGCTGGTCTTTTTCCGGAAGCTGGTGCTGGTCATTTCGCCAATGATCGTGGCTATGGTTTCGGTAATATTTACCATGGGATTGCTGATCATTGCGGGTTATCCAATCCACATTATGAGCAGCATGATACCGATTTTCATCATGCCGATAGCCGTACTCGACTCGGTGCATATCATCAGCGAGTTTTTTGACCGGTATCAGGCCACTCGCGATCGCAAGCAGACGATCCTGAAGGTTATGGATGAACTGTTCATGCCCATGCTGTATACCTCGCTTACCTCTTCGGCGGGTTTCGCATCACTCGCCTTAACCCCAATCCCGCCGGTCCAGGTTTTCGGGGTGTTTGTAGCCATGGGGATAATGGCCGCCTGGGTGTTGACGGTTACGTTTATTCCCGCATACGTAATGTTCCTGCGTCCGCAGACGCTGCAGCAATTCGGGGCCGCTCATGACGCCGAAACCGGAGAAGCCGTGGTGGATACCGTCCTGGGGCGGTTCCTGGCCAGGCTTGGAAGAGCTACATATCGTCGGGCTGTGCCTGTTCTGCTGTTGGGTGTCGCGGTTATCGTAGTGGCAGTTTATGGAATAAGCCGAATTGAAATCAACGATAACCCGGTTAAGTGGTTTTCCAAGTCACACCCGATTCGCGTGGCTGACAGTGTTTTGAACGAGCATTTCGGCGGTACGTACATGGCGTACCTTGCCTTGACGGCCCGTGATGAGAAATTCGATCCCGATGCATTCACTGCCGACTTTAAAACGCAAGCTGTAGCTAAAGCTGAAGAACTCCGAGAAGAAATACCCGGAGCGCCGCAAGTTTTCGAGCAACTGACGAAGCGGGCAACCGAACTGGCAGGCGGTGCGGAATCACGAGCGAATGTGCTGACTAAACTGGCGAAAATGGCAACCGAAGAAGCGAACAAGGCTTCGGGCGAAGCCGCCTTTGCCTGGGATGAGGCCGGTTTGTTCGTCGACGAGCAGCGCCAGCGCGATGAGGTTTTCAAAAACCCGGCCGTCGTATCCTATATCGCTGATCTGCAGCAGGCTTTGGCGCAGACCGGGATTGTGGGAAAATCAAATTCCCTGGCGGATATAGTCAAAACCGTTCATCGCGAGTTGTTGCTCGGTAGTCAGGAGGAGTTCCGTATCCCCGATACTGAAAAAGCCGTCGCCCAGTGCCTGATCACCTACCAGAACGGACACCGGGCAAACGATTTATGGCATTTCGTTACTCCCGATTACCGTAAATCCAGTATATGGGTTCAGCTCACCAGCGGCGACAATAAGGATATGAGCAAGGTGGCCCGGGCTCTGGAAGAGTACGTGGCCGATAACCCTCCTCCAATGAGCCTGGAGCATGAGTGGTTTGGTTTAACCTACATCAATGTTGTCTGGCAGGATAAGATGGTGGTGGGGATGATGCAGGCGTTTGCGGGCAGCTTCCTGGTGGTGTTTCTGCTGATGACGATCCTGTTCCGCTCAGCACTTTGGGGGCTGCTGTCCATGGTCCCGCTCACGGTCACCATTGCCGCGATCTATGGCGCCGTGGGGTTGGTGGGTAAATCATACGACATGCCGGTTGCGGTTCTTTCATCGCTTTCGCTGGGGTTGGCCGTCGATTTCGCCATCCACTTCCTTGCCCGCAGCCGGCGTGCGCGGGAGCAGTACGGCGATTGGGAAAGCACGGTGCCCACGGTATTCGGAGAACCCGCCCGGGCCATCTCCCGTAACATTGTGGTTATCGCTATTGGCTTTACGCCGCTCTTGTTGGCGCCGCTGACTCCGTACAAGACGGTGGGGGCGCTGCTGGCGATGATATTGCTGATGTCCGGAGTAGCCACCCTGTTGTTGCTGCCGGCGTTGATTCGCCTGCTGGAAAAACGTTTGTTTGTAGTAAAACAGCAAGTAGGGGTTACCTGCAATTGCGTGACGTGCGCGGTGACGTCAGTGGCCGCGGTGGCACTACTTGCCTTGAACCTGCATCAGTACGGCCACATTGGCTGGTCGATGCTGACCTGGGTGAGCGTAGTCGCGATACCGGTTCTGGCCTTGACTTGCAGCGTGATTTCACGACGCGATACCTGCAAAATCGATAAAACCGAAACAGGAGATTAGATATGTTGCGGAAAGATTTGGTTGTTTTGACTTTGATTACTCTCGCCGGGTTAATGCCGCTGCGGGCGGTGGCCAACGACGGTAAGCTGACTGTCGAACAAATCGTAGAAAAGACGAATAGAGTTTCGTACTATCAGGGCAGCGACGGGCGTGCACAGGTATCGATGAAGATAGTGGACGAGCAGGGTCGCGAGCGCAACCGGCAGTTCACTATCCTCCGCCGTGATGAACCGGGAAAGGAAGCCGGAGATGCGGAGTTCTGCGGTGATCAGCAGTTTTACGTCTATTTCCACCGCCCGGCGGATGTAAACAAGATGGTCTTTATGGTTCACAAGCATCTGCAAAAGGACGATGACCGCTGGCTGTATCTGCCCGCCCTTGACCTGGTGAAACGCATATCGGCCGTGGACAAGCGGACCAGCTTTGTCGGATCGCATTTCTATTACGAGGACGTATCAGGTCGACATATCGAGGATGATACTCACGAACTGGTGGAAGAAACCAAGAACTACTACGTATTGAAAAATACGCCGAAGAATCCAAAAAGCGTGGAGTTCGCTTATTTCAAAATGTGGGTTCATCGTGAAACTTTCCTGGTTGTGAAAACCGAATACTACGATGGCCAGGATAAGAAGTACCGCACTTACGAGGCGAAGAAGGTTGAAGATATTCAAGGATATCCGACGGTCACGCAGGCGCGTATGAATGATTTGCGTACTAATGGATATACCGAAATGACTTATGACAAGGTTTCTTATGATCTTGGGTTACCGGATGATATTTTTACTGAGCGTTATCTGCGATTGGCGCCTAAGCAATATCTGCGCTGAGGCTATTATCGCAGACGATGCGCGGAGGTTTATTTGGGTTATCATCAATAAAGGAAGTATTCATGACCGGTTTGAAAAGGTTGTTACGTTTTGCGGCTTGCTTTCTTTGGGTTGTTTTAACTATTAACATTCCTGCAGTGGTTGGGCAGGATGAGCCGGCACTGCCTTCCGGTCTTGACAGCAAGGAAAAAACGGACGAGCCGGATTTGCCAATCGGACTTGGTACCGAAGATGAAGAATCTGCCGAGGAGCCTGCCCTGCCTTTGGGGCTTGATGATTCAAAGATTGCGAAGGCGCCGGCTGATGAAGGTTCCAGGCCGCACGTTTGGGATTCGCTCAATCTTACCGGGTTCTGGGAGATTCGTGGCGGGTTGCGAGCCAGGCCTGACGATCACCAGCGAGATGCTTCTATAGGAGAAACACGGTTGCAGTTGGGGATCGAGCGGGAATTGTGGAAACGTACAACATTCAAACTGACAACCGATCTGCTTTACGACCAGGTTCTTGAACGGCATAGGGTAAACCTTGAACGCGGGCGGGGATTCCTCGACCTGCGTGAGGCCAGCCTTTCCATGTCCCCCTGCGATTTTATGGATATCAAGGTGGGGCGGCAGGTACTTACCTGGGGGACCGGGGATCTGCTGTTTCTCAATGACATGTTTCCCAAGGACTGGCAGTCTTTTTTTATAGGCCGTGATGTTGAATATCTCAAGGCGCCGTCCGACGCGGTCAAGATCAGCCTTTTCGGTGAACTGGTTAACTGGGATATTGTGTTTACGCCGCGTTTCGATCCCGACAGGTTTATTACTGGAGAACGCCTATCCTATTATAATTCGCTTTTAGGCCGCAGGGCGGGGATGGATGCCGTTCAGCATGCCCATATCCCAAACCAGTGGTTCCGCGATCACGAGTGGGCTACGCGAATATCCCGGAATATAAAGGGGGTCGAGCTTGCCGCTTACGGTTATTGGGGATATTGGAAAAGTCCTGCCGGAATGGATCTGCTCAGTATGTCGGCCACTTTTCCCCGACTCAGTGTTTATGGCGGCAGTATTCGCGGACCTTTTGGTGGGGGTATCGCCAACCTGGAGGCAGCTTATTATGATTCTCGCGAAGACCGCAATGGAAATGATTCTTTTATAGATAACAGCCAGGTTCGGTTTCTTGTGGGCTACGAGCGGCAACTGCCGGAGATCGCAACTGATCTGACAGTGGCTGCCCAGTATTACCTGGAGTGGATGATGGATTACGATAATTACCGTCATACCATTATTCCGCTAATGCCGCTCAAGGATGAGTTGCGACACGTGGTTACCTTTCGCGTTACCAAGCTGCTGATGAACCAGAACCTGAAGCTGTCGATGTTTACCTATTACAGCCCGAGCGACGCGGATGTCTATATGCGTCCCAACGTGCAGTATAAGTTCGATGACCACTGGACCGGTGAGCTGGGCGGTAATGTCTTTTTCGGGACCAAAGAGCATACCTTCTTTAACCAGTTTGCCCGGAACAGTAACGTCTATGTCGCATTGCGTTACAGTTTCTGAAATATTGGTTTATCCGGATGAGACGTAACTTGTTTCCTAAAGAACCGGTAGGTCGGGTCTGTTGACCCAACCTACGGATTTCCGCTTGGTTGTTTCATATCTCAGTCCCCCATTGGAACATCAAAACCTGCATTTTCTGCTTCTGCTGGACGAGCTAAAAACAATCTGCGCGTTTTCTCCGCGTTCGTCGCGTAATGAATGTGCGAGGTGGCAGGCTTGCCACCTGTTGTATGAGGAACCAATTAATCGGTAGGTCGGGTCAACAGGCCCGACAGAAAGCATATGTACACGCGTCGGGCCTGTTGACCCGGCATGCAAGTTGTGTGGGATATCGAATAGTGATTAATAAGGTACTTGTCATGTTGTTACAGAAGCGAAAAAACGGGTTGAGCATGCGAACTGCTGTTCTGATTGCTGTTTTGGTGGGCATGGTTGCGATGTCGGCTCCGGCGGTTGCTGAAGATCTGGCCAAGGATCTGAACTCAACTATTCAAAAAGCCAAGAGTCGAATGATGGGAATGCAGATTGATCAGGCCGTCGAACTGTACCAGGAAGCGACCACACTTTTGGATAAGCTTAAATCCGCCCAGCCTGATCACGCCGACCTGGACAAGTTGCAGAAAGCTTATGATAAGCTGGTTGTTGATCTGGCCAAGTCTGTCACCAAACGGGCATCGCGGGATATCAGCCCTATGCGCAGCGCGCTTAGTACGGCATTGCGTAGTGGAAACGACATGCTGATTAAAGCAGCGGTGAACAAGCTCAGCAGCGCAATCGAAAAACATCAAAGCAATATCGAGCTTGCCGGCGGGGAAGCGGGAGCAGCGCTGATCGCCGATGCCGAAGCGGATCTGGAAAAAGCGGGTAAAGCACCGAGTCCCAGGAAAAGCGATAACGGAAAAAGCAAGACTCCAACTAAATCGAGTTCTACTTCCAGTAGCGGCGGAAACCCGGAAGAGGCCAAGCGCTTGTATAGTGAGATTCAGCGCAAGTTCCGCGGGTTCGGCGGCAATCCTACAGCAGAGCTGATTGAAGAGGCGAAAGAGATCACGAAGATGATCGAGCAGTTCCGGGCGGTTGACAAGGATTCCAGCCGAGCTGACAAGTTTAATAAAAAGCTGGCGGATATAATTGCTGACTCCAAGGCCGATGACGTGAAGAAAGCCAGGCAGGATATTGATGGAATCGTCGGTACGATCGAAATGTACCTGGAGCGGAACTACGAAGCCGAGCGGGATAACCTCAAAGGAAAGCGGAAAGAGCTTGGTGAATCCCTTGATAAATACCGTGCATCTCTGGAGTTGGCCGGCGATGAGGGAATGAAGTTGATCGCCAGTACCGAAGAGGTTATGAAAAAGGTTGACAAACAGATCGGAGCTGCACTTGCCGGTGACGATCTTTCCAATGAGTGGATTGCCAAACTCGATGTCTACCGCGTGGGCAAGGAAAAGGATATCACTGTCAGCCTCAATAGTCCGGCTCAGTACACACTTATCAAGAAGTTGCGCAAGGAAGCCGGTGAACTACTGAAAAAATACGAAAAGGTCGACTTCGCGAGCGGTAAGACTCCTGGTCTGGAAAGTTCGGAGGAGTTTTTCCGTAAAGCACTGTCCAGTGCCGATAAGCATTTGGAATATGCCATTTCCTCTCGCGTGCAGAAAGCCGGTGAAAAGGTTAAATACATCGCTGATTGGTTTGCGGCGGATACCGCCTGGAAGAAGGATAAAAACAAGCAGCCGAAACCGTTTGCCGAGGAGTTGCTTGGAGATGCGTGTAGCGCCGTTGATGAACTGGCCGACTGCGAACCCGACCATCCGGAGGTCGCTCGTCTTCGCGATGAGTACAAGAAGCTGGTTGAGGAAAACGGGTTGCGGCAAAAGGCCCGCGTAGCTAAAACTCTTCTCCGTGCCGACAAGTATGCGGGCAGTGATGCCAAGTCGCTGAAGAAAACGGCGCAGGAGATTGTCCAGAAACAGTATCCGGATGCGAAGGTCCTGCGTCTTACCATTTTCACCGAGGAGTGGTCGGAGGAATCGGTAGTGGAATGGACCGATACTACCCACTCGGCCGTAAGGGCGCGAACCACGCAGACCTTGAAGTTCTGTGCGGCAATAAAAGACAAGGACGGTGTATTCCGTGACTTCGGTTACTTGAACCAGGACAAGAAGAGTGACGGCAGTTGGGGTAAAACCTACGGGCACATGGCCAAGTATCACGCCCCCATGCTGGAATCCAACGTGGATAAGGATGCCCCGGGCAAGTAATTCCTGAAACACAATAGCCGTTGTCAGTCAGTTCGTAAGGCAGGCACCTATTATGGTGCCTGCTTTTTACTATCCGGACTGGTGTGGAACAGGGGGCAAGGGAGATGCATGATAAAGGTTCTAAAGATGGATGGGTGGCATGGTTTACGCGAAGTGTGACCATGTTGCAAAGAGCCCGGTGCAAGTGCCCCATCCCTCGTGTTTTTTGCGAGGGGTAGGGGACTGATTCACAAAATCCAATATAATTTACTCCACGCTATAACCAACCGAAGTTTGCATCCACACCATTTCCCTGGCCACATCATCGATCCAGCTCAGGTCAAGTTCGACCGTAACGTTACCGGCCGACCCCGTTGTGAAAGTGCAAAGATGCTCCGTGGCACCGGCATAATTCGTCGAACCGAACCAGAAGCTGACGGCCACATCGGTCATCCACGGACCGCTTACTGATGCAGGAGGTGTGTTCTGGTTAAACTCAAACACATCGGCACTTGCCCATTGCCCGGTTGTCGGAGCACTGGCCGCACTCCAGCCTTGAGCGGCACTATCGGCAAAGACGGCCAACACGTACAGGTTTGCTCGCGAATACCCGGCGCTGTAATGAAGTTCATAGGTCGTATTGGGAGCAAGCACGGTAAGGGGCGAACCGCCACCAACAGGTTGCACGGACAATGTCACACCGGCCTGACTGCTAATCCAGGGATCAGGCTGACTCGGCGGTACCGCACTGCTGGCCATAGCCATAGGAGCGGCCATCGCCGCCGGTGCAGCTTGCGGGCCGGTAAACATGCTTGCAAAAAACTCGTATTCCTTCGAGTAAATTAATGCAGTCGGGAGATACCTATCAAAAGCAGTCACGCAAGTATTCATTTCAATATTTATACCGAGACACTGTTGAAAAACAGCAAAGTCAGCAAGGTCTACGTCCTCATCCTGATCAGAATCAGGTAATTCGCATTCATCTGGTATGGAATTACTGTTTAAATCAGAACTGGTGCCGCCGGAAGATATGTCACAACCGTCAAAAATCCCGTTTGAGTTGCAGTCAAATGTTTCAGTATAAAATAAAAACAACGTAGCCTGTTCATCACAACCAGCGATATCAGTTACGTGTTCCGATGGTAGTAAATCTATAGTTAAATCGCCTAGACCTCGTAAAACATTAAATTGAGCAGCTGTTAATAAAATACTATCTTGTACTATGCTCGGACACTCGGCCGTGGCATAATCAAAAACTTTGCCCACGGTCATCCAGTTTATACGCACATCAAAGTATTCGTTGACGTTACCTATATCGGCTTTCATCGAAAAGATTATCTCTACATCACCTGTTGCCATAGGAGCCTGAGATACGGTCCATGTTGGTATCACACCATTATACACTGGCGAAAATGAGTCATAATATCCAAATAGCTGGGTTGATGATTCGCATTCATCGGGGACATCATTGACATTACAGTCATTACTGACAGCTTCCGATATATCGCATTCATCAGGTACAAAGTTCTCATTACAATCGTTGCTGCTTCGATCTAACAGATCGCATTCATCAGGAATTTCGTTATTATTACAGTCTTCGCTTGTTCCCATTGACACATCGCACAAATCCGGCACTAGGTTCCCATTACAATCTTTGGCATTTCCAGCGGACAAATCGCATTCATCAGGAATTTCGTTACTATTACAGTCTTTACTTGTTTCCATTGACACATCACACAAATCCGGCACTAGGTTCCCATTACAATCCTTGGCATTTCCAGTGGACAAATCGCATTCATCAGGTTTGAAATTCTCATCACAATCATTGCTCGTTTCCGACGATACGTCACATGAATCCGGTATACCGTTATTATTGCAATCAGAATGATAGCCTTCGTCTAAATCACAATCATCCGGGTTAGCATTTCCGTCGCAATCTTGGCTATATCCCGAATCAATGTCATCCTCATCAGGGATATCATTATGATTACAATCCGGTTTGCAACGATCAGAAATCGCATCACATACTTCGTCGGTATCGCACCGATTGGCTGAAGAAGTTCGACACACACCACTTCTGCATGTCTCTTTACCATTACAGAAAATTCCATCATCGCATGATTCGCCATATGGTGCGTTTTTATGGAGACACCTCCTTAACCTCGTAAACTTGACCGTGTCGGCCATGACATTCGTGGAACCGTTGCCATAAGCCGCGGTTTCATCAAGCCGAAGAATGACATACACAAAGCAACCGCTGGGGAGGTAATAATAGTTTTCAAACGATTCGTATTGGCAGTAAATCAGTGTATCCCAATACTGGCTGATTTCTTCCCTATTGCGATAGATCAATTGATCGAATTCATCCCGAATTTCGACGTCATATTGGACATGTTCGGAGCGCGCTTGTGACGCTTGAAACCCAACGGAAATACGGTAAATACCCGCCTCGTTAGTTGAAATCATCTTATGCCAATAGGCTTTTTCATTTGCCCAGGCACTTGTAGGAGGGAGTGCCACTCGGAACTGAGTGTCTTCACATCCGTAATCATCCGGATCACTACTGGAATTGCGCCATGGTGCTCCGGTATCACTGTAGTTTTGTCCGTCGCTTGCAGCGATAATAAATTCCATTGGCGAAGTACATGTATAATCGATACATTCCATCGTATTCGACGGTTCGCATTGCGCGTTGGCTGTGCAGGGCTGGGCCGTACTGCACATTCCGTTGTTACAGAATTTGCCGTAAGCACAATCACTATCTATTTTACAGAATACGCACGCGTCATTATTGGCATCGCACACATTAGGTGATCCGCAATGGGAATCATAACAGCAAACATTGTTACAGGTACGGGTTTCTTCGCAACAATGTTGGCCATTCGAGCACGGATTGGAACCATCCTCGCATTCGTTGTTGCTATTGCAGATTTCCACCCCATCGCAAAATGTGTTGTTTTTACAGTCAGCATCGGTTAGGCATTCTACACATACGCCACCACCAGTTAGGTTGCAAACTTCGTCGTCGGAGCAATCCGAATCCTTACAACATTCTATTTTGCAGGAATCGAGAGTTTCGCAACACCTCTTCCCCGGCTGACATGGGTAATTGCCATCCTGGCATTCGCCGTTACCATCGCAATATTCGACGCCATCACAAAAATTACCATTATCGCAATCACCGCTGTCTATACACCCCGTCTGCGGAACCGCAGTATACGAAATCGAAACCCTGGAGAAAGTTTCCGGCCCACATAGGCCATCGCAACTCTGTCCCGGACATTGGTTGAAACCAAGGTTTTCGCAGTACAATGCCAGTGATCGTTCTTCAAGAGGTGCCGTGTACATAGCCGAAGAACCGGTAACTCGCACCGTCATGGTATTCCCGCTGGCTCCAAGCCAACTGTTCCATACACTGGCCGGTATGGTAACCACGTGCCGGTTGGCCTCTATTGTCCCTCCATCGCACGGTGACCGCCCGGCTTCTCTACACGTATCATTGTAAACCGTGCAGTCATTATTCCAATCCGCGAAGAATCGCCCGCTCGCGGGCATATTGGAACTTCCCGTAATTGCAGGAGAGAGGAGATTGTTGTTTGCCGTAACCGTCAGATATTTGTCTTCCGGATCGGTATCACAACATGAACTGCAACTGTCTGGGCAATCCGGACCACTGGGAAGTTCGTGCGACGCGTCAAAGGAGTTGCATCCCAAATCCGCCATTGCTTCGACTATAATGGTGACGTTCGTACCGGGTTGAGCTAAACACTGGTCATCAAATAAGTGATATATGTCAGTATTGCTGCTAATCCGGGTTGAATATCAGGTCCGCCTCCAGCAGAGCACTGAGCTACAGCGTTTTTTGAGGATACGAAGATAAGTGTCACATAGAACAACAGAACGATCAAATACTTCATTATTTTCATTTCCTATAAATACCTATTCGGTAAATTTACGATCGCCAAAATAATAACAAAAAGCCTAGTATTTGAACTGCTAAACTGCAAGGTTCTGGAACAATGTGACCATAGAATTCGTATTTACCAAATACATTATATTTAAAACCGGTCAATTGAGGATAATTTACTGGATCCGGAATCCAAGGATCTATTTGGACTTCTTCGACAATCAATCGGACCATTTCTAGATCGAAACCGACCAAATCCGGTGCGGCGCCGAATAGTTCTGACTCGGTGCCAATATTCCCTTTTCCGCCCCCATTGGGAAACATCGTTGATAGAATAACAACATCATCTATTCCATTCGAGGCGAGCGTAGCGAATTCATTAAACTCGGAATCGTTATTGGCATCGTAATCAAACGATCCTTGATCACCATCTTCCCAGAACAAACCGAGATCTGAACCTAACCCTCGATACTCTACTGGCGGGTGTTGCGGGGTTAATTGAAGAGTCAATTCTACGCACGAATCTGACTGGGGCGCCCCCCCTCCATTAGTCCAAAATTCGTAGGTTGCCAACAGGACGGGATCATCCGCAAACGCAAAACCTCCCCCCGAAGTCAATAAGAGTAAGATTCCAGCAATAATCACTTTTCTTCGCATCAAACACCTCCTTGTTTTTCCTATTAGGCACGATTTGCGTAATGATTGCGTAACACACGCGATTTATCAGTATAATCATACGAGTGAGTTACAGTTTTCGCAATGTTAATTTTGAATTTCGGCTTTTAGAAAATCGCTAAGTATTGAAGTGGGTTGCGAACTCGGAATTGGGGATAAGAACGATTTGCAAATCAAGTGTTGCCGCTGGCTCCGAGCCAACTGTTCCAGATGCTGGCCGGAACAGTGACCACGCGCCGATTAGGGTGTATTTCCACAGCGCCATCGCAAAGTGATCGACCGGCCTCGTTACATGTATCGCTGTAGGGTGTACAGTTACCAGCCCATTCCGCGAAGAATCGCCCGCTCGCGGGCATATTGGTACTTCCCGTAATTGCCGGAGAAAGCCAATTGCCGTTTGCCGAAACCGTAAGATACTTGTCTTCAGGATCGGTTCCGCCGCCGGGAACATCATACATATCCGGATTGCTTAGAGAGGCCGTTACGCATGTAGTGTTGGTAGTTGTGTACTGACTCCGCACTACTTCGCCATAATAAACCCTCACGTCCGACGAATCCTTGATCTCTACTTCGTATTTAACATTTGTCGCGTAATTCGGCTGACCACGGAAACCCACAATAATGTCGTATGGCCCGCCTTCGTCCTCACCGATTTGCGTTGTCCAGCTGGCCGTGCCCGTTCCCCACGAATTGCAGATGTAGCGAAATTTATCGCCCGCGCAACCGTCGCTGCCCGAAGTGTTCCAAGGCGTCCCCGTTTCAGAATAAACCGGATCGTTAATGGGGTCATTGCTGGATTCAAGAGCTATCTCATTCGCATTCAGTACGCACGCGTAGTCCACACAAGGTTTGGGGGAACTGGGAACGCAACTATTATCATCGGTACAATAGACTCCTGTACGGCACGCTTGGTCATAACAGTATTCACCGGCGGGGCAATCTCTATCGAACATGCACGTAAGGCATACATCGTTAATCGGATCGCAATAACCGCCCTCGTAATCGGTATCCTCGCAGCAGACGTCGTTGCAGATACGGTTTTTTTCGCAACAGTATTCACCGGGCTGACACGGAAACCTTTTCTGGCATCGGCCATTACCATCGCAATAGTCCTCGCCGTTGCAGAAGATTTCATCATCGCAATCACTATCGTATATACACTCGATTTCATCGTACTCGACTCTTACCTGTACCCAGGAAAAATTATCCTGCATTGGTGGTACTCCACATTCGCACGTATCACATCGGATACACGCAACTGTTGGAGGCGTGGAAAAATCAAATCGAACATTTCCGTGGGGATCGTTGGCGACGATTGAGTTCCATACTGAGGCATCCATATAGAAACGACCAGACGGACCTACTCCCGATACACCTCCGTTTCCGTCGAGTTTGCAGCCCGTGTTACCACCCGAGGCGAATAAATGACCGCCATATGGACCACCGATACTCATATCGAATAATTGTCCGTTGATTCTCACTTCGATATATTCGTTTGGACTTTCAAGATCGGCTTGAGCCATGAAGCTTAATGTGACCTCTCCGCCACCGTTTTCTATCGCATAGGGAGGAGATCGGAAAGTATAGGATTGTGTGTAATTCTCCCAATCGTTACATAACCGAAGCGGCGATGAATCCCTGCCGAGGGCGCCTGAACTTTACCATACGCAAAGCTATATGCCGCAACGCCACCAATAGTAATAGCGCACACAAATACCGATATCTGAAAATGACGAATCATCCTTTTCCTCTCAGGTTGAAATACGAAATTATTTACTTATGTGTTTTCCTGGACGCACCTATTACTGATAAGATACAGAATATCACGGCCGAAGTTGGTTCGGGAACAAACGTCATCGAAAAAGCTGCATCTACTGTTGGTATTTCCCCTGTACTCGGCGGTTGCATAATTAACCACCCTTCATCGTCATGATCATATCGTGTGCCAGTATTCGGAGGGTCTAGTACATTCCTGAACCGGAATTCTCCATCTGCGTATGTATTGTACGTCGCCGCAATAGCCGCAGTACCAGCTTCTCCATCAAAAGCAACGAATGCGTCCAGTACCCACATATAACCTTGTCCTGCTTGGACCGGTATATCGAGATCAAGTGCGAAGGTTTCATAGCCGGTTTCCAGTGCAGTAGAATACGGTCCACTTTCGTAGAGTATGTTGTCGAAATCTGGCAAGTCGCCAGAGGGTGCTAAAGGAGTAATTAGAACATTAAAAGTAGTGTTATCTGGTTCGTTGTTCTCCACGTCATCAAGGCCATCCAGCATGAAAGAAAGCGAAGTAATCCTTTCTCCCCAAGCAACGAAAGATTGCCCAAAATAGGCGGTGTTAGGTTCACCCAACCCTCTAACCTCATTCTCTCCATCCCAAAGGCTCAAAGTATCAATGGTCGCGTCGGCATTAGCCAGCCCCGACCACGCCAAAACGATTAAAAGTCCAACCGACAATAGCTTTCCTTGCATCAGGCACCTCCTTGTTTTTCCTATCCAGTACGATTTGCGTAATAATGACGAATTTCAGCTAATTCATCTCGTGCGATTATAGGTAATTCAGGCAATTATCACAATACATTTATATCCAACCGTCGTCACATAATCCCCGAATTCATCTACGCCGCCCGCAAAAGGCCAAGCTCGCCAAGTTTAGCAGTAGAAAGCTGGTGGGTTCCGGAACGAACGTCATTGAGAATGCCGCATCTACTGTTGGGATTTCACCTTGACTGGGCGGTAATTCAATATCCCAGACGTAATTATCATGATCGGTTCGAATGCCGGTATTTGGTGGATCAGGTATCGCAAAAGACCGAAACTCTCCGTCATCGTAGGAGTTATAAACAGTAGCGATCGCGGCAGTCCCCGGCGATCCATCAAAAGCGACGAAAGCATCAAGTACCCACATATAGCTTTGTCCGGGTATCACTGGTATGTCTATATCGATTGTGAATAATTCAAACCCACTATTCAAAGAAGTCGAGTAAGTTACGCTTTCAAACAAAATTGTATTTAAATCAGGGCGATCCCCCGTGGAGGCAAGTGGTGTAACTAGTAGGTGGAAATCGGCAGCATCTGGTTGATTATTTTCTACGTCATCTAACCCATCAAGAAGGAAACTGACTGAGGTTAGCTGCGAATCAAGAGCCACAAAAGATTGCCCGAAATACGCTGTATGCGGTTCCCCAAGTGCTCCTACACAATTCTCCCCATCCCAAAGGCTCAATGTGTCAATGGTCGCGTCGGCATTAGCCGACCCCGAACACACCAGGACAATTAAAAGTCCAACCGGTACTAGCTTTCCTTGCATCAGACACCTCCTTGTTTTTCCTATCCAGTACGATTTGAGTAATAATGACGAATTGCAGCTAACTCATCTTGTGCGATTATAGGTAATTCAGGCAATAATCACAATACATTTATATCCAACCGTCGTCACATAATCCCCGAATTCATCTACGCCTCCCGCAAAAGGCCAAGCTCGCCAAACTGAGCAGTAAAAAGCTGGTAGGTTCTGGTACGAAAGTCATCGAAAACGCCACATCAACGGTTGGTGTTTCTCCCGTACTCGGCGGTTCGAGTAATCCCCAAGGATAATTATCATGATCTTGTCGTACACCAAAATCCTGTATCGGCAACGCAAAAGACCGAAAATCACCATCAGAATAAGAATTATAAGGTTCATCCGGCTAAAGCGTACATGGACTAGCAAAAATGCGGACATGATGTTCTCATCTGATGTTGTCAAAGACTTCAGATACAGGAGACGCCATCATGTCCACCAGCTTACTATATCACGGATTCGGAGTTCGTGGCTACAATTACGAACGAACAGAATACAAGCACGGCCAGGTTTTTTTCTCGCTCAGCCAGCCACGAAACACCCTGCGGTGTTCAGCCTGTGGTTCAAAGAATGTTGCTCCCCGTGGCCACACTGAGCGGAGTTTCAAATCGGTACCAATCGGTGGCAAGGCAGTGAAAATCGTTCTTCCTATCCCTCGCGTTGAGTGTTCAGACTGCAAGGTCATCCGACAGGTGGAGATTGGATTCGCCGATCGCCGCCGGAGTTACACCCGGTCGTTTGAGCGATATGCGTTGGATCTCTTGCGCCATATGACGATTAAGGATGTGGCCGAACACCTGCAGGTTAGTTGGGATGTTATTAAGAAGATACATAAGCAGGATCTGCTTAAGCGGTTTGTCCGTCCAAAGCTCAAGCATTTACGCCAAATAGCTATCGATGAAATCTCGATCGGCAAAGGTCACCGCTACTTGACCGTAGTACTCGATCTGGAGCGTGGTGCGGTGGTGTATGTGGGCGATGGCAAGGGAAAAGAAGCTCTCAAACCGTTCTGGAACCGATTGCGAAAATCCCGAGCGAAAGTCAAAGCGGTAGCCACTGACATGTCTCCGGCCTACATTGATGCGGTCTCGAGTAATCTGCCAAACGCTGCACTGGTTTTCGACCGCTTTCACGTGATGAAACTGTTCAACGATAAATTGTCGGAGTTGCGAAGAGATCTGTACCGTGAAGCCAAAGATCAGTTGCACAAGGATGTGCTCAAGGGGACGCGATGGTTGCTGCTGAGTAAGCACTCGGTCTACTACACCCTTTAAGGTTTTGCGATTTAATCCGATGGGGATCAGTGATTGAGTTTGTCAGGATTTACTGGCAGCCAACTGCTCGGTTTTCATGGCACCGGGGAGGAGGGTGGCCGGGTCGTCGCCTTGGGCGAGGCGATCGATGGTGTAGCGCAGGTATGCGAATGGGTCCAGTTCGTTCTGTTTGCAGGTGGCAACGACGGAATAGATTATCGCGGCCCGGTGACCTCCGGACTCGCTGCCGGCGAACATCCAGTTCTTTCGCCCGATCACCACGTGACGCATGGCCCGCTCCGAAGCGTTATTGTCCAAAGGCAGCGATGAATCTTCCAGAAACGCGTTTAGTGGTTTCCACTGATTGAGCATGTACGACACCGCTTTACCAACCGAACTCTTCGGTAAGACCTCCAGCGACCATGCTTCCGCACAAGTACGAATTTTATCTATCAGCGGTTTCGACTCGTCCTTACGAAGGGCCAGGTGCTCGTCTGCCCCGAAGTGTTTAACTGGAGCAGTCGTACCGGAAGCGCCTTGATCTACACCAGGATCAGTTGACTTTTCTATAGCTTCTATCGCTTTTCGTTCGACTTTGAAAAGATCCTGGATCAGCTTGAGCATCTGCCCGCAGCGTCTGCGATCATTCAGACGCGCGTCGTAATACTTCCGCCGAGCATGGGCCCAGCAACCTGCGCGTATTAAACCCTCAGACTTTACGATTTCTTCATAACCGCTATAGCCATCGGTGAGTAGTGTACCAGAGAATCCCGGCAAAAATCCGCTGGGGCCTGTCGCAGAACGCGTAGTGGTAAAATCATAGAGTACCAGACGCTGCGATTCGCAAAGATATGTCCACAGGTATCCGGTAGCCGCCTGCTTCCTGTCCGATTTCAACAGGTATGGCACTGTAGTCTCGTCTGCCTGGATCAACGAGCCGGCAAGTAACTGTTTTTTCAAGACTTCATAGATTGGCATAAGCAAGTCGGCCATGCGACCCACCCAGTCACACATAGTGGCCATGCTCACTTCCACACTGTGGCGACGAAGCATACCCTGAAGCCGGTTCAGAGGAATATGGTCGGCGTATTTACTGGTCAGCACGTGAGCCAGCAACCCCGGGCCTGCAATACCCTTATCTATGGGACGAGGTGGCATCGAGGCGATGTGTACCCCTTCTTCGCATTTACGGCATGCATACTTCGGACGGATGTGCCTGCGCAAAAACAGGCTGCCCGGATTATACTCAAGCTCTTTGGTGACTTCCTCGCCGATTTTGTGCATTTCCTTCCCGCAGCAGGGACAGTCGGTACTTTCCGGAGGATAAACGACATCTTCAGTGGGCAAGTCATCCGGCAAAGGTTTGCGGCCATGACCTTTTCGGCGGGTGTAGGTGATTTCTTCCTGCTGTGTTTCGTTTTGCAGTTGTTCCACCTGGGCAGTTAGCTCGTTAAAAAGCGATAACTGTGCAGGGTTGATCTTCTCCCCTTTACGACCGAAGAGCTTATGCTTGAGGAAAGCCAACTGCTCCTGCAGTTCCTTGATGCGATTTTCACGATCAGCCAGTTGTTCTTCCTGAACGACAACCTTCTGGTGAGTCTCCATCACCAGGTGCTTGAGAGCGTCGATGTCGTTGGGAAGTTCACTAATCGTCACGAGCGGTCATCCTTATCTGCGGTTAAGGATATCCGATTCGTATTATTATTACAAGCCGCAACTACGACTTTATTGTGAAATTCCTATGCCGTTTTGCGGGGAACGAAACGCGGACGACGCTTAGCATTACTCAGATCGATTCCCTCAAGGATCAGGACCAGTTCCGCCGCTTCAACTTCCGCCCGATGCCCTGCGCGAAGCCTGTCGAGAGACTTCAATTGGAATCGCCCCTTCTCCAGCCGCTTGTACCACAGGCACAAACCAGAACGATCCCAGAAGAGCAACTTAACCCTGTCTCGGCGACGATTGAAGAAAACAAAGAGGTGACCGGAGAGCGGATCTTCGCCGATCAATTCGCGAGTAGCCGCCGCGAGGCCATCGAACCCCTTTCGCATATCGGTTACTTCAAGGCAGATGAATACTCGGACTGATGGAGGAAGCATTAACATGGCTCGACCACCCGAATCAAACGCGATAGTGCCTGCTCATCGAAATCCTCGCTGACACGGATTGATCGTCCTGCACCGAGTACGATCTCGTAGGATGAATTGGAAACGCTGGTCGAAATCGGAACCTCGATGAACGGTAAGGTTTTACTTTTTGACGATAATCGCTCTCGTCCATTATCCGTACCGGCATCATCGGCCAGTCGCCGGATCCAGTAAGTCAGAGTATTGTAATTGAGACCACGGCGGCGACAGAATTCCGCCCGGTTTAAACCACTCGACTTCAAGGACGAAATCTTACGTCCCCAGTACTCGCGACCGCCTGACATGATGATTCTCCAAAAAACACATCATGCCAAAAAACACAACCCCACGTCCAGATGCATTTCACCGGAGGCTTACGCTGCTGATGAACCCCGAAAACCTGAACTCTGATAGCAGTGGACTAAAGCGTCTTGAAAAAGCGTTACACCTCAATCAACCTCTGGCCACGGCCTACTACATGAGGGAGGAACTACGCGAAGTCTGGGAACAGGAAGACGGCGAGGCTGCCCAGGCCCATCTGATGGATTGGATATTTCAAGCGGAGGCCAGCGGAGTCAGGATGCTCAAAAAGTTTGCCCAAACACTCCGCCTTCATGCGTTTGGTATATTAGCGTATTATGATTATCCAATATCAACCGGTCCTCTCGAAGGAACAAACAATAAGATCAAGACCATGAAACGCCAGGCCTATGGATTTAGAGATAAGGAATTCTTCAAACTGAAAATCCTCGCCATTCACGAAACAAAGTACGCTTTAGTCGGATGAACCATTTATAAGTCAATGCAATTGCTGCAGTGCCCGCTTCACCGTCAAAGGTTACAAACGAGTCCAACACCCACATGTAACTCTGCCCAGGTTGAACTGCCACATCGAGATCAATAGTAAAAAGCTCATAACCGGTATCCAATGTTGTCGAATATGAAGTACTTTCAAAAAGAATATTATCGAAATCAGGTCGATCTCCAGTCGGTGCCAGCGGCGTTATCAGTAAATGAAAATCAGTCGTATCCGGTTCGTTGTCTTCCACATCATCTTGCCCGTCGAGAAGGAACGATAAAGATGTTATTCGTTCATCCAATGCCACAAAGGATTGTCCTATATACGGCGCATACGGTTCGCCAAAACCGGCAACTTGCGTCTCCCCATCCCAAAGGCTCAATGTATCAATGGTTGCGTCGGCATTGGTTAACCTCGAACACACCAGAACGATTAAAAGTCCAACCGCTACTATCTTCTTTTGCATCAGACACCTCCCTGTTTTTCCTATCCAGTACGATTTGCGTAATAATGACGAATTGCAGCTAACTCATCATCAGGATTATAGTTAATCCCGTCAATCATTACAATGCATTTATATCGTACTGTCATTACACAATCCCCGTATTCATTTACGCCGCCCGCAAAACGCCAAACTCGCCAAACTGAGCAGTAAATAGCTGGTAGGTTCCGGAACGAACGTCATTGAGAATGCCGCATCTACAGTTGGTATTTCTCCAGTACTAGGTGGCTGTACGATGAGCCAGCCTTCTTCGTCATGATCATATCGCGTTTCGTCATTCGGTAAGTCTGCGATATTCCTAAACCGAAACTCGCCATCAGCGTATGCATTGAACGTCGCCGCAATTGCTGCCGTACCAGCTTCCCCATCGAAAGCAACGAAAGCGTCCAGTACCCACATATAACCTTGTCCTGCTTGGACCGGTATATCGAGATCAAGTGCGAAGGTTTCATAGCCGGTTTCCAGTGCAGTAGAATACGGTCCACTTTCGTAGAGTATGTTGTCGAAATCTGGCAAGTCGCCAGAGGGTGCTAAAGGAGTAATTAGAACATTAAAAGTAGTGTTATCTGGTTCGTTGTTCTCCACGTCATCAAGGCCATCCAACATGAAAGAAAGCGAAGTAATCCTTTCTCCC
The DNA here is from genome assembly GCA_963667855.2 of Phycisphaerae bacterium. Lineage (GTDB taxonomy): Bacteria > Planctomycetota > Phycisphaerae > UBA1845 > UBA1845. Next base: position 37,223 of record CAXXKI010000027.1, read on the forward strand.
AAAGCAACGAAAGATTGCCCAAAATAGGCGGTGTTAGGTTCACCCAACCCTCTAACCTCATTCTCTCCATCCCAAAGGCTCAATGTGTCAATGGTCGCGTCGGCATTAGCCAGCCCCGACCACGCCAAAACGATTAAAAGTCTAACCGACAATAGCTTTCCTTGCATCAGGCACCTCCTTGTTTTTCCTATCCAGTACGATTTGCGTAATAATGACGAATTGCAGTTAACTCATCATCAGGATTATATGGAATCACCTTAACCGCTACAATACTTTCATTTGGAATTACCGCGATTTTAGGTCGATCACACGTAATCAGGCATTCACTTACAACGACCGAAAAGGCCAATTAGCCAAACCAGGCAATAAAAAGTGGTCCGGTTCCTGAACAAACGTCATCGAGAATACCACGCCAACTGTCGGTGTTTTTCTAGCCCAAAACCACATTTTTCGGGAAACCATGAATATCGTTAATCCCGTATGGCGAAGCATTATCAGCACTTAACGGCAGGCGACCGTCGAAATAAAGCGGAGCTTTGCACGGTTTCAGTGCTTGTGTATTCATAACTTGTCGCAACAAGCGACTTATTTCTCCAGATATAGCAAACAGTATTGAGGGGGCATCTACAGGTAAAACGGTTACGGAATCAGGAACCCAGCACGAATCTGCATGAATAATCCCCAAAACCTACCGAGTTTAACATTGTGCACTCGTAGATTCCCAATAAACTCTGCAACCTCCCTGATTACTTCCTTGTCATGCGCGATGCCAACGGTATCCCTAAGTATAAACGCACCGCGCCTTTTTGCTTTACACCGTAATGGCCCTTTAACCGCTCGAGTTTTCGCTTCCATTGATTTTCTGTTTTTTTTCCTGGTAACCCGAATCTATTTTCTGAATAGAGTTTTTCCAACCATCGCTTCTTTCTTTTCGCGGTCGCTAAATCCCAACCGCGGTTTTAATTCCAGAACGGCACATGCAGCACTCCTCCACCCTAGTAACGTAGACCCTGACCACCCTAAAAAACGAGTTCGCCAATCTAAAAAGCATCTGGAGCCAGCCTACCCGCGTTTTTGACAGCGCGAGAGCTGGTTTTCAATATAAATTGATATAAAATTTTTTAAAGCCCCCCTCCTCAGTGACACGGCGTGGCACCTTGGCTATGGAGATAGATACGCACCGCTCAAAAGATACCGGCAGGTGCCACATCCCTTGCGATCTTTGCGAGAGATGGGATGGAAAAACCTCAGTAAAAATCGCAGGTCGGATCAACAAACCCGACGGAATGCTTTTTCAACACCACCCTATTTGACATAAACACCATCAAAACTATCACGCAAGCGATAGCTTCTTTGTGTCTTAGTGTCTTTGTGGTTTACATTTATTTCCACTAAGACACAAAGGCACTAAGAACTGACGTCACGAATCACCCCCTCATGCAGAGTAAACTCGTGTATAAGCCAAACTTCGCAAGCCTACTCAACAGCCTCGACATAATGTTGGAATTCAAAACTCAATACCAGGTATTCATCAAGACATCCGCACAAACGATAGCTTCTTTGTGCCTTAGTGTCTTTGTGGTTTTAATTTATTACCACTAAGACACAAAGAAACTAAAGGCTGACGTCACAAATCGCACCTCAAGCAGAGCGCAGCGTAGGAGACCCGTCTGAAACATCCCCAAACTCCCCACCAATCCAAAAAGCTGGACAAACACCAAAGACCGGCAACTGAGTTTTACTTTTTCGCACTACGGTTATAATCCTCTCTCGTTGACGTTTTTGGCAAAGACACACCACCTTGCTCGATAAGGTTCAGGATTCGTAATGGCTCTACTCAACATGCTCAACATCTCCGCCGGTTACGGCGGACCGCCCCTTCTCGAGGGAGTCAACCTGCAAATCGAGCGTGGAGAACGAGTGTGCCTCCTCGGCCGTAACGGTGCCGGGAAAACCACCCTGATGAAACTCGTCACCGGTGAACTGCCCGCCGAACTCGGAACCATCGACCGCCAGAAAGGTTCCTGCTTCGCCAGGCTGGAACAGCAGGTGCCGGTCGGCGTATCGGGAACCGTGTTCGACGAGGTGGCCGCCGGTCTGGGTAAACAGGGAGAACTCCTGTCCGAATTCCACCACGTAAGCCACCAGCTAGCTGCAGATTCAAACCCGGACCTGCTCGCCAGGCTGGAACGCGTACAGCACGAACTGGAAGCCGCCGGTGGTTGGGAAATACATCACCGCACGGAGCGGATCATAACCGAGATGGACCTCGACGCCGATGCCGTTTTCAAATTCCTCTCCGCCGGATTGAAACGCCGCGTGCTATTGGCAAAAAGCCTGGTGCGTAACCCCGACCTGCTCCTGCTCGACGAGCCCACCAACCACCTGGATATAGAAGCTATAAGCTGGCTTGAGGATTACCTCACCCGCTACAGCGGCACACTGCTGTTCGTCACCCACGACCGCATGTTCCTGCGCAAGCTGGCCACGCGCATCGTCGAAATAGACCTGGGGCAGGTTATCAGCTGGTCCTGCGACTACGAAACCTACCTTAAACGAAAAGAGGTAAACCTCGAGGCCGAAGCGAAACAGCAGGCCGAATTCGACAAAAAACTCAACCAGGAGGAAGCCTGGCTGCGCAGAGGCATAAAAGCCCGCCGAGTCCGCAACGAGGGAAGAGTTCGCCGCCTGAAAGAAATGCGCGAGCAGCGCCGCCAGCGTAAGGACCGCGACGGAACCGCCGGCATGATCCTCCAGGACGCACAGCGCACAGGCCGACTGGTCATAAACGCTAAAAACATAACCTACACCTACGACAAACAGCCACTCATTAAGGATTTCTCAACGCTGGTCCTTCGCGGCGACAAGATTGGAATAATCGGTCCGAATGGATGCGGTAAAACCACCCTGCTGCAAATCCTGCTCGGCGAGCTTACTCCCGGCGAAGGCGAAATCCGTCACGGGACGAAACTGCAGGTTGCGTATTTCGACCAGCTGCACGCCCAGCTTGATGAAAACAAAACCGCCCAGGACAACGTCAGCGACGGCCACGACATGCTCACCATTAACGGGCGCAAGCGGCACATAATCGGCTACATGGAGGATTTCCTGTTCACCAGGGATCAGGCCCGCGGACTCGTTTCCGAACTCTCCGGCGGTGAACGTAACCGCCTGCTGCTGGCCAGGCTGTTCAGCAAACCCTCAAACGTACTCGTACTCGACGAACCCACAAACGATCTGGACCTGGAAACGCTGGAACTCCTGGAAAACCTGCTGGTGGATTACCAGGGTACGATTCTCCTGGTGAGTCACGATCGTGATTTTCTCAATAACGTGGTTACCAGTACGCTGGTCTTCGAGGACAACGGATCGGTCAAGGAATACGCCGGCGGTTACGACGACTGGCTGGTCCAGAAAAAAGATGCAAACCCGGCGGTTCAACGGGAAGTTCCCAAAAAGAAAGAAAAAACGCCTCCCCGAAAAATTCAAACCGCTGCCGGATTGACCTACAAGGAACAAGGCGAACTGGAGGAGTTGACCGAACGCATAGAAATACTCGAAGCCCGGCAAAAGGAACTGCACAACCTGATGGCCGACCCGCAATTCTTCCAGAAAGAAGGCTGCGAAATCGCCGAAGCAACCAGCGAACTCCGCAAAATCGAAGAAGAACTGAATTTAGCCCTCGACCGCTGGACCGAACTCGAAGAACGCAACGAGTAATACCACGGAAATACACGCCGCGTACGCTAACATAAAAGTAATCCGTGCATTCGGCATTAATCGCTATAAGATATACCAACTTGCCCATTGAAACGTGCGGCAAGTGTTTCGCTCATTGATTACTGGCGATTATGGAAGTTACGTAATGTTGCAAAAGGCATGGTTTCGAAAAAGGTTCTGGGGGTTAATTGTCGGCCTGGCGGTTACCCTGCTGACGGTATTCGGACACGACTCCGGCTACCTCGATGGCCTCGATCGAATCTATCTCGATTTCTGCTTCTGCCACGCGAACCGGATTCCAGCCGATCCGGAAATCGTAATGGTGGACATTAACGACCTCGCCCTGGAACGGATCAGCCGCTGGCCCTGGCCTAGAAAACTACAGGCGGACCTTGTAAACGTACTCAGCGAATGCGGTGCCGAATCCATCATCCTCGACCTGGTGTATTCCGAACCCATGCGCCCGCGTGTGGAACTGCCGGAACTGGACCCCAATACTGAAATATCACCAGAACTGATTTTAACCGCCAACACCGTTTACGACGACCGGGAACTCGCCCAGGCTATCTCCAACGCCGGAAACGTGTACGTGGGCATGTACTTTCCCCTGTATCCCCCACAGGATGAACCCGTCATAAACCGCAAACTCGCCCGGGAACTGCTTAATAAAAACCCGGATATAAGTATAACGGAGTTTTCCAACAGGCTTGCCCTCTCTCTCACTGGATCAGCAACCCGAACGTTTTTACTGGCTCGCATTGATCATTTGCTCCATTCCGATTTCGGATTGAACGTAAGCCAACTGGCCGAAAAACTCTCGGAATCGCCGTCGGAAATCGAAAAGGTTATCACCATCGCCAAGGAAATAGCCGCCGCTGACATGGCCGAAGAGTTTCTTAATAGAAACCCCAACGCAAGTTTCGCTGAGTTCTTCGACGTTGCCCTGCCCAACCATCCCGCTGACGTAATCAGCCGCGACCGGAAGGATCTTGAAGTTGCGTACCAGCACGCCCAAACCGCTCGCGTGGTTTACGCCAAGGCCTTGGGCGGCTCAGAACCTTTCAGAAAAATAGTCCCCAACGGCACGCGCCCCACTATACCCATAAACCAAATTACCCAGGCCGCTAGAGAAGTTGGATTCGTCAGCTTCGAAACCGACTTGGACGGAGTCTTGCGCTACGTCCCCTTATTAGCCAATGTGGACGGCCACCTCGTGTGCCAACTCGGCTTCGCCGCAGCTTGCGACGCTCTGGACATAGATACCGGCACAATCACCGCCAGCCAGGACAGGCTGCTTACTTTCTCCAACCGCACCGGAAACACCACCTGGAAAATTCCACTAAACGAACACGGCGAAATGCTCCTTAACTGGAATATTGGTAAAACAGAAAACAAATGGTATAACAGCTTTCACCATGTACCCGTCGCCAGAATCATGGAAGTTGCCTTAAACCGAAGAACCATCAGCGAAAACAACGCCAAAGCTCAAATGCTTGTCGCACAGGCCGTGGAACTGATGTACCAGGAGGCTCGCTCCGCATACCTGGATTACGAAGAAAAACTGCGAACATTGAATAAAGGCAACAGAGAGAATCTGCAACAACTGCAAGAGGAAGTGGAGTCTATTGAGAAAAATGCAATAGCCCAGCTCACTCGTCTCGCTAATGAAATCGAAGGCCTACAACCGGAGGACGACTACGAAGCCGTTCTGTTCCCCAAAATAAACAACCTGGCCGACAGATTGGTAAAAAACGATTTCAGAAAAAAAGTCGAACAGGCCAACCAGAACCTGACCAACCGAAACGAAGAACTCTTAAAGGAATTACGCCAAAGAATAGGCGGCAAACTCTGCTTCGTAGGCTACACAGCGGCAGCACAGGCCGACATGGTCAACACCCCCGTCTTCGAGGATATGCCCGGAGTGATGGCTCATGCCAACCTGGTCAACACCCTGCTGAATAACCGCATCCCCGTCCGGGCTTCAAAAACAATCAACACCCTTTTGATCCTCTTATCCGGCTTGATCATAACCCTGGTCACTAAATCCCGCGGACCGTGGGTATCGCTCGTATCAATGGTACTGGTAGTCACCTCCGCAATGGCAATCTCCATGCTCTCCATGTGGGTATCGAGTTACTACCTCTCAAGCTTAACCGCCATAACCGGTGGGTTCGTCGCCTGGGCCCTTATAACCCTCTACCGCCAAC
>CAXXKI010000028.1:0-179294 GCA_963667855.2 Phycisphaerae bacterium
TGCCTGCGCCTGTGCGTGTGCCGGTGGGGGAGCGGCCGGCTGTGATCGGAAGGTGGCACATACCTGCCCCTTGTGTAAAACCTGCGAAAAAGAGGATTGCCCTTTGAGGGTAGCTATCTGAGTAATCTCGTTTCGTCGAGTTTGTTGATCCGTAGATTACTATTGACCTGGGTTTGCAACCTGCGCGATAAACAGCCAGGCGGACAAGGTGCCCGCCTGCTGGTTGGTTTTGATTATACTTGTGTTGCCTGTTCTCTATTCCCCGTATTCGGCGATTATCTTTTCTTTTGATTTACCCAGGATGCCATATTTTTCGCCCACGGCGGTGAACGCTGCGACGGCCTTGTCGATATCCTCGAAAGAATGGTCTGCTGATAGCTGTACGCGGATACGGGCCTGGCCCTTGGCTACCACGGGGAAGAAAAAGCCAATTACGTAAATGCCTTCTGCATACAGATCCCTGGCTATGTTCTGGGCGAGCTTGGCGTTATAGAGCATGATGGGGACGATCGGGTGGTCACCCGGTTTTATGTCAAAACCGGCCTCCGTCATTCGCCGCCTGAAACGAGTGGTGTTTTCTTCAAGCTTATCCCGCAGAGCGGTGGATTCGGTGAGCAGGTCTATAACCTTGATGGAGGCGGCCACCACGGCGGGGGCCAGGGTGTTGCTGAACAGGTATGGGCGTGACCGCTGGCGCAGCAGTTCGATGATCTCTTTGCGGCCCGTTGTGAATCCGCCCATGGCTCCGCCAAGAGCCTTGCCGAATGTTCCGGTGATAATATCCACCCGGCCCATCACGTTTCGATATTCTATCGATCCTCGCCCGGTGGCACCGAGAAAGCCGGTGCAGTGGCATTCGTCGGTCATGACCATGGCGTCGTATTTGTCGGCCAGATCGCAGATCTCATCCAGCTTGGCAATATCCCCATCCATGCTGAATGCCCCGTCGGTTACTATCAGTCGATACCTGCAGGATGCGGTTTGCTTGAGTTTTTCCTCCAGGTCGGCCATGTTTGCGTGTTCGAATATCTCCCGCCGGGCTTTGCACAAACGTACGCCGTCGATAATGCTGGCGTGGTTCAGGGCGTCGGTGATGATCGCGTCTTGCGAGCCCAGGAGAGGTTCAAACACGCCGCCGTTGGCGTCGAAACACGCCGCGTAAAGTATGGTGTCTTCCGTTCCCAGGAATTGAGCGATCTTTCGTTCCAGTACCTTGTGCTGATCCTGCGTGCCGCAAATGAAACGCACGCTGCTCATTCCAAAGCCGTAGTCGTCGAGCCCCTTGTGAGCGGCTTTGATTACCTCCGGGTGGCTGGACAGCCCTAGGTAGTTGTTGGCGCAGAAATTGAGCATTTCCTTCTGGGGACTGTTTTCCGGATAAACAACCAGGATGCTTGCCCCCTGTGGTGAAAGGATCTGTCGCTCTTCTTTGTATAAACCCGCTTCCCGGATGGAGTTCAGTTCTTTCTGAAGGTCCGCCTTGGCTTTACCGAACATAACCTAATCTCCTGCTTCTGCGCAAACGTTACCTGTTTTCCTGGATGTTGTCTTATGGATGCTTGATGGTGCCTATGGTATCAGAGTCCTCTGCTTTTGGGCGTTGTTGGATTTTTTCCACGTCGGCCGGGGTGCGGTGCTCGGGGATCATTACGATCTTGCAGGCTTCACCGGCGGCCATCATGGCCATGGCCTCGTTTACTTCCTCAAACTTGATTGTCCTGGTGATCAGCGGGTTGATATCGACAACGCCATTGGCTAGCAGCCACCTGGTTTTGTACCAGGTGTCGAAAATCTGCCGGCCGTTAAGAGCGGTAACGTGAAGATTCTTGAAAATCATGTTTTCCGCTATATCGATTTCGACAGGGTTGGCCGGTATGCCGAAAAGAACGACGGTTCCGCCGTTACGGGTGGCTTTGAACGCGGTATTGATCGCCACCGGCGCACCGCTCATTTCCAGGGTTACATCTATTCCCAATCCGTTATTGGCGTCTATAAGTTTCTCGACAAGATCGCCATCCTCGGTGGGGTTGAATACGGCCGTCGCTCCCATTTGCCGGGCCAACTCCAGCCGGTAGGGATTCAGGTCGCAGCCGTAAACGTAGGACGCGCCGCTTGCCTTGGCTATACCAATGCTGAACAATCCAATTGGTCCGCAGCCGAATATTGTAACGCTCTTACCGGTTATGTCCTGGTTCAAAGTGGCGAACACCGCGTTACCAAACGGCTCCTGCAGAGCGGCGACCTCCGGTGAGATTTTACTCCGGTCGTTGTGCCAGATGATCTTCTCGGGGATGGCCACGTATTCGGCAAAGGCTCCTTCACGATCCACGCCGAGGATGGATGTCCTCGGGCAAAGATGTGCCTGACCTGTGCGGCATTGATAGCACATTCCGCAGGTTACGTGCGATTCGGCCGACACGAAATCGCCAACTTGGGCGTGTTCCACCTTTGAGCCGATTTCGACAATTGTCCCGGCGAACTCATGCCCTATGGTCAGAGGTGGCTTGATGCGATTCTGACTCCAGGCATCCCAGTTCCAGATGTGCAGGTCGGTTCCGCAGATGCCTACAGCTTCGACTTCCACCAGCACTTCGTCCGGGCCTATCCTGGGGATGGGGATCTCCTCGATGACAAGTCCTTTTTCCCGTTTAGTTTTTCTAATAGCGTGCATCAAGTCAGCCATTGCGATCCATCCTCCGTTTGATTGCTACTTCCCCGGAGTCGGTGGGGAGCTTTCCGGTTTCAAGGGTTCTTCTGTGACGTGAAAACCACGTGTCTCCTTTGGAAGAACAAAGGCGCTGTCAGGTATTGTGCTGTTAATGTTGCCTTTTTTCGTATCCGTGAAATCGACAACGGTTACTTTGTTACCGGTGACATCTTCAGCCACGATTCTGGTCGGCAGGTGAAGCTCCTTTGATACGTAGTATTCAAGCCGTTTGTACTCACTGGCTAATGGTGCGTTTTTCTTGGGCCTGCACAGCAGGTGATCGCTGTTTTCAGGATCGCCAACCTGCGGAGGCATCAGTTTGACCTCGAAGTTCTGGAGGATCTGCTCTTTTTTCTGCCCGAACGGCATGGGCATTCGCGAAGTCTCCAGATCGAAGAAGTCGCACTCTTCATTGGCACGCAACCATTCGCGCTTGATTATAGTCTTGCTTTTGGCTTTTGCTTCGGTGAGCCAGCGGTCGCGGAACAGCCACCATTCCTTATTGCGGTAGACAATGTCGTCCGACACGGTCTTGGTGAACTCTACGAGGACCATCGGGTGTGGTTTGGAGCGTTTGAAAACTAGCGATCCGGTCTTGATGGAAGAAGAGAGGTTGAGGTTGTCTTCGACGGAGTAGAGTACAGAGCAGCGGATCGTTTCCACTTTTTGGCCCGCTTCTTCCAGATCACTGAGGATCTTCGCCACCTGTTCCGGGGTATCGGGCTGTTTGGCTGGAATTGCAGTAGGGGTCGGGTCGGTACCGCAGCCGGAGCAGGCTAAGATAGTTACGAGTATCAACGAAGTCATTTTATTTCTCCCGATTAAGGCTTTTTCAGTTACATCAGTCTTTTTGTAGATTATTTCGTCTGTCGCGGCAAGGGTGGCGGAGGCGGTGTGGAATAAGATTTTGTTGATACTTGCAGAATGTTTTCGTTTGTAGTTGGCTGAAAGGAAAGAAAGCACCCGAAATCCTTGGGAGATCAGGTGCTTTCCGGAGGGGAAAGAAGCATCATCAGCTTCGTAGCTTGCGTTTTAAAACCAGGGTTTGCTTATGGGGATTATCCGCGCCCTCCATAAGCTTAATTTATAGACTACTTCATTATAGAAATCATGCAATAGGGATTCTGCCTCTTGAGTAAAAAATGTTTGTCACAGTTTCGTATTAACAATTGGTTTTAATGTTTGGGAACTCCTAATCGTTGTTTGCGACAATTCTCCTGAATGATTGCCGGGTTCATATTTGCGGCTGACATTTGCATGAAACGAAATACGCATAATAGCCTATTCCTCCTGTCTTAACAGGAGGATTGATTAGTTTGATGTGTTTAGTGGGATACGCAGGTCGGATACTTCACTTGGCATATCGAGTAAGTGAAACCGGGAAAGTTGAATATCTTTTCGGGTGCCAACTTGTGGCAGTTTTTTCCATTTTAAAAACATTCTGTTGTGATGTCTGGCTGTTTTTCCTTGGTTCAGGCGGTTTAAATGAGTCAAGTCGTTTTCCGTGGGGATGTGCCCCAGGGGACTTGAGCCAGATATTGGGCTGATGTAGGTGTAAAGGACTATTTTGTTCGTGTTAGGTGTGGATTGGCTATGCTTGTAACACGAATAATTGATTCGTGAGAGGGTTATAACGAATTATGAAGCAAAAGGTTATGCGCCGTGGGTACGGGGTGAATTGATGTTGAATCAGGTATCCGAAGCGAGTTTCGAGCGCTGTTGTTATTCAGGGTTAATCGCCGCTTGAGTGTTTTTGATGGACGCCTATTCCTCGTTTGCTGTCCGCGAGTATGAATTCGATGAGTCTTTTTGCCGGTGCGGTTTTGACCTTGTTTGCCAGTTGCTCAGCGGCGTTGCGGATTATCAAGCCGGAAGTAAACAGGCGTCGATGGCAATCACGGAGTTCGTTGATTTCCGCTTGTGAAAAACCATTACGTCGCAATCCTATTCGATTAATCCCGAAGCAGTAATTATTGCCCTCATGGATCATGAAAGGGACGGCGTCCTGCCGGAGCTGTGATTTTCCTGCTATCATGGCGAATTCGCCGACTCTCGCGAATTGATGGACGGCCGCTGATCCGCCGAGTATTGCCCGGTCGCCAACGGATACGTGTCCGGCCAACAAGACGCAATTGGTGAGAATGACGTTGTTGCCCACTTTGCAGTTGTGCCCTATGTGGGATTGTGCCATTAACATGCAGTCGTTTCCCACAGTGGTTTCCAATTCTTCGCCGGAAGCGCAATGGATGGTGACGCCTTCGCGAATTACGTTCCTGTCCCCGATCCGGCAGAAGCTGCGTTCTCCCTTGAAGCCGTAATCCTGAGGTGGCCCACCGATGGCGGCAAAGGGATGAATTACGCAATCCTGCCCGATAGTGGTATGTCCGGTGAGGTAGGCCTGCGCGATTATGGTTGTTCCCCGTCCCACGGTGACCGGACCATCTATAACCACGTGTGGTCCGATGCTTGCTTCTTCGTGGATGTCTGCTTCGGTGGAGATAATTGCGGTCGGGTGGATATTCTGCATGGCTTTGATCACCTATTTTATCTGTACCAATCTGTCGACGGCGACTTCAAGTTAGCTGTCGACCTGACAGAGTTTGTGCTGTGAGATGGGAAGTCAAACAATGTTATGTGTTAATGTCAATAAGGCAGAGGGGGGGGGAGTTGTTAAGGCGTAGTCATTCGGGTGATGAAATGGGAGGGGTGACCTGGGTTGCGCTTCTTCAAACGGTGTTCTAATGGCAATGGAATCGATTGCAGTGATAGAATGGTGATAATATTTTTTGCGAGTTTGTCAGTTGTAAAAACGGTGCTGGCGAGGTTGTGAAAGGCGTTTTAAACTCTCTGAGGAGGGTTTATTAGCTGGTGGCAGGACTAACGGGTTGACATGTCAGAGGACTTTACCGATAATTTATTAAGCTGTGTGGTCCGTCCGACAAGACGGGGGCGCGGATTGTGCGCGTTCCATGTCCCAATGCTGTAGTTCCAAGATAATAGCTTGAAGAGACGTTTTGGTCAGGGCGTGTACGGTGGCCTGTTCCGATTGATCAGTCTCGGAACCAAGGAGGATTTATTTATGATTCGTAGTACGAATAGAAATAAGGCATTTACTCTGGTGGAGTTGCTTGTTGTTGTATCGATCATCGCTCTGTTGATCGCGATTCTGTTGCCTTCGCTGAGGAAGGCGCGTGAAAGTGCAAAGCGTATTGCCTGTAGTGCCAATGTTCGAGGTATTGCCCAAGCCGGTTTGACTTACGCCGCTGATGATCCTAACGAGAATATGATTGCTATAGGGGAAGCTGATGCCCTTTCGACTAGTTCCCGTTTCGCTGCGTATGGTTTTGGCGGCAAAGGGGGGAGAGGTCATCGGACTGGTGTGAGTATTAATCAGAGTGAGTGGGGCGGTGCGGGGTTTATGAATTCCGCCAGGAGGCCCTTAAATCGCATCATTTATAAAGGTGGGCTTCCGTCGGGTACCGGCGGTGGTGGACCTTTTGGTGGTGGTTTGGATTGGACGAAAGACGCTAATGCGGCATTGGATTTGTTCCATTGTCCGGCGGATAAGAAATTCCCCGGTTTGCATTTTAATGGCTGGAAGGAGAGTGGATTATCGTCTTATGACTATTTCGGCACCAGCTATTCCACTAACACGATGTTTGTTTATGATCCACTGGATCCCGGCAACCTGTTTACCAACGCCATTTACAACCGCCCGCTTTCGCGAGTGCCTAACCCGGCGAATACCGTTGCTTATTGGGAAAACTCAGCTCGCTTCGGGACCTGGTCCGACGATCCAAGCCTGGAAAATCAGGTGACCGATGACACTTGTCGCGAAATGGTTAAAGAGGAAGAGGGTTATATTGCTAAAGGTTGGCATAGTGAGCCTTGGCACTTTAACGCGTCTATGGGAGATGGCCATGCTTCCTGGATTAAGGTTCGCAGCTATCCGGAAGCTACAGGTATTCCGCAAGTACCTGGTTGCGGTACCAATAATCAGCGGTGTCATTGCATTATCGTCAGGGGAAATGGGTGGCAATTGGATACTCTGCCTGCTCCACTGGTCAGGACTCTAAAAGTCAAGTCCAGCGATAAGCGGCTCCAGTCAAAAGGTGGTGATGGGACAGGAACTTATGACATTGTTCCATAAGTCCTGATTTCCAGAGATATTAAATATTAAATAAGACCGGCTACTTTTTGAGTAGTCGGTCTTTTTTTGTTTGGACAGGGCTGTTTCTGTTGTATGGCGAGATTGTCCGGTTATGTGTTTTTTCCTGTTCTGATAGTGAATCGGACACTTGTGATGGCGATTGGCCGGTACCTGGTGTACGATACTGCTTATGAAGCTGGTTCTTGAAGTATTTGAACTTCGGAAGTGTTATGCCCTGGGCTCGGAGAGGGTGCATGCTCTCGATGGAGTTTCTCTGTCGGTAGAGGCTGGAGAGTTTGTGGCGGTAATGGGCTCGAGCGGTTCGGGTAAAAGCACCCTGCTGCATCTGGTTGGTGGTTTGGATACGCCAACCGCAGGCCGGGTGGTTATTGAGGATCGCGAACTGACCGCGATGGGGGATCGGGAGCGGACGTTGTTTCGCCGTCGCCGGTTGGGGGTTATTTTCCAGACTTTCAATCTGCTGCCCACGCTCAATGCGGTGGAAAACGTGGCGTTGCCGGCCATGGTGGATAGTGGTTCTGATAGTGATTATCTCAAGCGGGCGGAGTCGCTGCTGGAAGTGGTGGACATGGGGCATCGTTTGCGGCACAGGCCCCAGGCGCTATCTGGTGGCGAGCAGCAGCGAGTAGCCATTGCCCGGGCACTTCTGAATAATCCGGCGGTTCTGCTGGCGGATGAACCAACGGGGAACCTGGATTCCAATCATGCTGAGTCCACCTGGGTTCTGCTTAGAAAACTGGTGGATGAAGAAAAGAGAACGGTAGTCGCGGTTACTCACGAAGTATCCGGAGCGCGGCACGCGGATCGAATTATCGTGCTCAAAGACGGAAAAATAGTGGGTTCGATAGAGAATGCGAGGGACATGGATGCGTCACTGGTTGCAACTCGCTACACGGAACTGGCGGGTTAAGCCCGGGCGTTCTATCGCGGTGGTTCTGGCGGTCGCCCTGGGGGTGGGGACCGTGATCACGGTGACCAGCATCTACGCTTCGGTCGAGCGTACCATTGAAGAGCAAATCGTCGACAACTGGCTTGGTAAAAGTCATATCAATATAGAATCTCCGGTAGGGCATTGGGGTAATGTTGATCAGGCCCTGGTGGAAGCGATCCGGCCTGTTGAAGGTGTGGAGCAGGTTACCGCCCGTTTAAAGACTCGTATGGGGCTTATTCTATCAGACGATGCGCCGTTTCTTTCCCGGGATGCGTATACGATCCAGTCGGGCAGGGTAGCTGTCGATGTTGTGGGGATAGATCCTGCTAACGAGTATTATTTCCGCAATTTCAATGGTCTGGCTGGAAACCGCATAGAGCGCTCCGGTGGCAATGAGGTTATTTTCGAGCGGCGGTTGGCCGACGATTTGGATATATCCATTGGCGATGACGTTCTTTTCGAGGTTTACACAGGTCAACAACCACGGCTATGCACTGTAGTGGGATTGATTCCTGCCCGTCGCGTGGCTCTTTTCCAGAAGCCGACCGTTTACATGCATCTGGCGGATGTGCAGGAGATGCGCGGTGACCAGGGGAAGGTTTCGGTTATAGATATCCTGGTGACTGATCCGGAAATCGAAACGATAAACACGGTGGCCGAAGGAATCCGGCAGGTAATTCGCGACCGGAGGCAGGGGTACATCGTGACCACGGCTTCGGCCAAGCTGGAGCAATTACATGAAGCGCAAAAAGCGACGCGCTTGATGCTGCTGCTTTTTGCGTTCGTGGCCATGCTGACTTCGTTTTTTATCATTATAACCACCATGAGTATGGGGATGATGGAACGGGTCCGGCAACTGGGGACTTTGCGTTGCGTGGGGATGACCAGGGGGCAGTTATCTCTGCTGGTATATGCGGAGATTATACCATTGGGATTGTTCGGCTCTCTTCTGGGGGTGCCTATAGGGATCGGGCTTATCCAATTGGGTATTAGAGTAATACCGCACGTGGAGCAGTTCGCTCATGATCTGGTTTACAGTCAATGGGGAATAGCGGTAGGAATGGCCGGTGGATTGGTTACGGCTTTACTGGGGGCGACTGTCGTTTTGTTCAAGGGGGCGAATGTTTCGCCGATTAGAGCGGTTAATCCGGAATCTCGGGATGAGCGGACCGGGTTGGTCATATTGGCCGCCTGTGTCGGTTGTGTTTTTCTCTTTGCCCACAATTACCTGGTAAAGGATCTGGATGAATCGTTATGGCTTAACCCGCTTTTCGCGTTTCTGGCAACGGTGACCCTGGACGGCGGATATGTTCTGATCGCTCCGCTTCTGGTTTTCCTGGTAGCTGCCCCGGCGGTGAACCTGGTAGCTCCGCTGATGGGTCTGCGCCGCAAGCTGGCTCAGGACCAGATGGGGCGGGCACCCTGGCGCAGTGCCGGTGTGTGCTGGACGTTGATGGTTGGTTTGTCGCTGATTGTTTTCTTTTCCGTCCGCGGTGAGAGCATAACCCGTGCCTGGGATTTCCCCGCACGGCTGGCGGGTACTTTCGTCTGGTCGCCAAACGCCGTGCCTCGAAAAGTCGTGGACGAAGTCGAGCAACTGCCGGGAGTTGGGGAGACAACTCCGATTAACGACGTACGTTGCAGAGTAAGGTCGAAACGCGAATCGATCTTGAGTTTTTTGAAATCGGAGAGCATTTTTGTTGCGGGCGATCCGGAGACGTTTTTATCCATGGCCAAGCTGGCGTTTCTGCAGGGAAACATGGAGGACGCGGAAGCGAAACTGCGCCGCGGTGGTTATGTGTTACTGACGCCGGAGGCTTCTCATTCATTCGGGTATAACCTGGGAGACAAGGTGCCGGTTACCATTGCTGACAAGACGGTGGAATTCGAGGTAGCCGGTGTGGTTCGCTCGCCGTCGATGGATATTGCGGTTGCGTATTTTCAGGCGGATAGTTACATGATGCTGGCTTCGGCGAGTTCGGTACTGGGTACGATTGATGACTTGAAGAAGCATTTCGGTATCGACGCGGTGAAGATGTTTCTGATGAATATAGATCTTCCGGAAAGCCCCTACGCTGCGGATTTCGCTGCGGATGAACCGCCTTACGGTGTTGATCAGCGATGGATTGCCGGCAAGCTGGAAACCTGGTCGGATAATCTCCCTCTGGAGCGGGAATTTGTATTAGGTATAAAGCAAGACCTGAAAAAGTGGTTAGACGGACATGCTCGTGTTCCAAGTGGAAAGCTTCGCAAGGTGTTGTTTCGATATGCCCAGGCGATTGCGGAAGTTCGGCATCAGTGGAAAGATCTGACGCCGGAGGCGCGTTGGGAGATTTTCCGGGAACGGCTGGTGCTCGAACGGGTGAAGGAGCATATGCATCGTCCGCAGGCGCAAACAGGTTCGCTGCGACGGTTGAAGCAGGACATTGACGATGATATTCGGACGGGCACCCTGCTGGTTTCCTCAATTCCGGCGATCTCCCTGCTGGTTGCCACCTTCGGCGTGGCCAACCTGATGATGGTTAACGTTACCAGCCGTTCGAGGCAGCTGGCCACAATGCGGGCGGTGGGGGCGACGAAATCGCAGATTGCCCGATTGGTCTTGTGTGAGGCCGCTGTTCTGGGGTTGCTCGGTTCGGTAGTCGGGGTTCTGCTGGGCTTGCATTCCGCTTACTCGACAAACACATTGACCACCCGGCTGATTGGAATAGAGATCCCCTGGGCGGTGCCCTGGGAGCGGGTCCTGGCGGCGGTTATTCTGACCTGGCTGGTGTGTCTGTTAGCCGGTATAGGTCCTGCTCTTCGAGCTTCGAGAAATAATGTGATTGAAGCCCTGCAAACCGCGTGATTTATGTAACATTATATATAGCAAAGCCTTACGGAGGTTTGGGGCGAGAGTTATGGCTTTTCAGGTCTCTTTCGCTGGCAAATCGACTACACAAAGAAAATCTGTAGCGAATAATCTGAGCCGGCTTACGAATTACTTTGTGTACCCGGTTGTGTATCGGGAGGCGGGAGTCAGAGAATGTTCTTTGGGATGGCTCTCGATAGTGGCTAGGATGGATTAACCGGAATAGCAGGGACAGGCTGAGGTGGCCAACATGCTTCGCGGATTGCTGATAGTCAGAGTAAAGGCGGCCGAGCAGGCGTTACGGGATGGCCGGATCGACGACGCTTTTCGGATGGCGATAGAGCCGGAGATAGCCGGTCAATCGCGTGGATCGCGGTTGTTGGCCGGTCTGGGGAAGGCGTTTGTGCAGCGGGCGAGAGAGCATTATCGCGCGGAGCGGTTTACGGAGGCTTTGTTGGATCTGGGCAAAGCGGAACAGTGCGGCGGTGTGAAAAAAGAGGTGGCCGAACTGCGTGACCAGGTAACCACTGTTGCCCGCGAAGTTGCCCGGCAGGACGCTGATCGCCGTCGCAGGCTGGAAGAAGCGCGGATGCGGATCTACGGCGGTTCGATAGCGGCAGGCAAAGAGCTGCTGGAAAAAGCGGAACAGGATGATACCCAGGTTCAGGGGCTGCGCAACGAACTGGCTAATAGGGAAAAGCGGAGTACGGATCTGCTCGCGCGAGCTGAGTCGGCAATCAGGAAAAACGATATTGACGTTGCGGTTGATGCGCTGATCGAATTGAATTCTCTTGACGCGCATTGTGAAAAAGCTCATGTACTGGAAGAGCAGTTGTGCGACAGGCTGGTGAAACTGGCTCGGCAGGCTTTTGATTCGGGTAGCTTGAGCAGGGCGGAGAGTGAGCTGGGGCGGTTGAAGTCCTTGAGCGAGCACAACAGTTCACGGCAGGAACTGGCGGAGTGGTTGTCGATTGCAGACAGAGCCGGATCGGCAATGGCGGCCGGTGAGTATGACGAAGCGCAGAATCATATGCACAGGTTAAAAAGCCTGTGCCCGAAAACGTCCTGGGTCAACAAGGCCGTCGATCAGCTAGCCCGTCTGGATGCGGCACTTTTAGGGTTGAAGAGCAGTCCTATCGGCGAGCAGGCTGTTATAGGAAAAAAGCAATCGGGAAACGGCGGTCAAATGGACCTGGCGGAGACGGTTATGCTGGATACGCCGGGGCGTGCGGCGGTTTCTTCGTTGCCGAGGCAGTTGTTGCTTCTGGTCGACGGTGGAGGCAGTTACCTTCTGCACAATGGGCAGAGAGCGAGTATAGGTCGGGCGGCGACCGATGACCCTGCGGATGTTCCGATTTTTTCGGATTTGAGTTCGCGGCACGCGGAGATAGCCCGGGTTGAGGATGATTACTTCGTAATGAGCCCGCACGATCTGGAAGTCGGTGGTATGAGGACTCGGCAGCAGTTGCTCAAGGAGGGGGATCGGGTGGTGCTTGCCCGCAGGGCGAAGTTCACTATGCGAATGCCTAACCGGATGAGTCCCAGTGCCCGAATGGATATAAGTGAATCGACCAAGATGCCCAACGACGTGCGTCGGGTGATATTGTTCAAAGAGACGGCCATGATCGGTCGCGGCTCGAAATGTCATATAACCTGTCGATCGGCACAGCATGATCTGGTGCTGTTCGAGCGTGGCGGTCAGTTATGGATCAGGCCTCAAGGGCGTGGATTGGCCGGTACCAGTCCCGTACGGATAGAGTTGGGTAAACCAGTGGAGATTGAAGGGGCGGCTTTTGTGGTTCAGCCGTGGGCGGTGTGTAACCCGGGTTCGTCGAGATTGATTTGAAATAAGGGTTGACCGGGGCGCAGGAGCAATTGGGCAGGATGACGGTTTGGAAAAGAGGGTTTGGCGGTGGCATATACTTTTAAACATGGCGACAGGCCGTTGAATGGGTTTACCATCCAGCGTGCAGCCGGGCGCGGCGGCTTCGGCGAAGTCTATTATGCCGTGAGCGATGGTGGTCGTGAAGTCGCTCTGAAGTACCTTTGCCAGAATCCGGAAGTTGAACTGCGTGGTGTTTCGCAGTGCATGAACTTGAAAAGTCCGCACCTGGTTTCCATTTTCGATGTGAAAAAAAGTGCGGACGGGGATTATTTTATTGTTATGGAGTATATTTCCGGTCCTTCTTTACGCGATCACCTGCTGGCGGAGCCGTCCGGTCTGGGCGTGGAAAAGGCCGCTTATTTCCTGGGCGAGATTGCCAAGGGGCTTGGCTATTTGCACGATAGGGGTATTGTCCACCGCGATCTGAAGCCGGGTAATATTTTCTGCGACGACGGTTACGTGAAGATCGGCGATTACGGATTGAGTAAATTCATATCCGTTTCTCGGCACAGTGCGCAGACTTCAAGTGTGGGCACGGTTCACTACATGGCTCCTGAAGTTGGTAGCGGTAATTATTCCAGGACGATTGATATATACGCTTTAGGGGTAATGCTGTACGAAATGTTGATGGGCAAGGTTCCTTTTGGCGGTTCGAGCATGGGGGAAGTGCTCATGAAGCACCTGACCGCTCAACCGGAGCTGGATCAACTGCCCGCGCCGTTTGCTGAGGTTATTCGCAAGGCGCTGGCCAAGGATCCCCAGGATCGTTACCAGACAGTTGAAGAGATGATGGCTCCGATACTCGCTTCGCCGGAGTTGCGTAATGCGGTAAAGACCTTTGGCTCGTCTGAGGTAGCCGAATCGATCTACGCTGCTCCTGATAGAGTGGAGGAGTTTGACTCTCCCCGGCGTTCCCCGAATCCGATTCCCGTGCTGGAAACTGACTACGGATGGAACAGGAGAGAAGTTGCTGCTGAGCCTCAAAGGCAACTCCTTCCCGGTCAGGTTCGCGCTCGCAGCCTGCCCGTGGCCGAGCCGGCAAGAGCGGCAATCCGTGTACCGCGGGATTCCCGGCAGATAACGGCACAGGATAGCTGTCACTATGCCGGTTTCTGGATTCGGGTTATCGCTGCGGTTATTGATTCAGCCGTTGTGACTGTTGTGGCTGTTATTCTGACAGGAGGCAATCCCCAGGCGTTACTGCCGATATTGGGTATTGTCTACGAAGGAGTATTGGTCGGCAGATGGAACGGTCAAACGATTGGCAAAAGAGCATGCGGGGTTAAGGTCATAGCGGGGGATGGTTCGCCGTGCAGTATAGAAAGGTCGTTTGGCCGGGCTGCGTCGAAGCTGTTAAGTTCGTTTTTATTGGGAATCGGCTATTTGATGGTTGCCTTTGGATATCGCAAGCAAGGTTTACACGATCGAATAGCTGGTACGTACGTAGTGTACGAGGCGAAATAAGGCGGAAGAGATAACCATGGCTTACACTTTCAAACATGGTGACAGACCCCTGGACGATTACACCATCCAACGTGCGGTTGGACGGGGTGGATTCGGTGAGGTGTACTACGCGGTAAGTGACGGTGGTCGAGAAGTCGCTTTGAAGTATCTCTGCCAGAATCCGGAAGTCGAACTGCGCGGTGTTGCCCATTGTATAAACCTTAAGAGTCCGCACCTGGTGTCCATTTTTGACGTGAAAAAGAGTGCCGAGGGTGATTACTTCATCGTAATGGAATACTCTTCCGGACCATCGCTGAGGGACCTTTTAGTTGCGGAGCCAAACGGTTTAGGTCCGCAGAAGGCCGCTTTCTTCCTACGCGAAATAGCCAAGGGGCTCGGTTACCTGCATGACAGGGGAATTGTCCATCGTGATCTGAAACCGGGAAACGTTTTCTTCGATGAGGGTTATGTCAAGATCGGCGATTACGGATTGAGTAAGTTCATCTCCGTATCCCGGCACAGCGCCCAGACCGCCAGTGTGGGTACCGTTCACTATATGGCTCCGGAGGTCGGCTCCGGTAACTACCACCGGGGAATCGATATTTACGCCCTGGGTGTGATTTTATACGAAATGCTTCTTGGTAAAGTACCATTTGAAGGGAGCAGCATGGGTGAGGTGCTGATGAAGCACCTGACCGAACAACCGGAGGTGGATCAGCTTCCCCAGCCTTTCGGTGCGGTAATTCGTAAGGCACTGGCCAAGGACCCACAGGAAAGATACCAGAGCGTTTACGAAATGGTGGACGATCTTCTGGAGGTGGAGGATGTACGTGATTCACTGGCCGGTTTCAGTGTGGCCAGCCTGCATACGGATATTCCCAGAGGGCAGCGGGACGCGGTAGATTCGCCCGCTCCATCGCCGAACCCTGCTCCCGGCTGGGGGGCGAATGCGGGTAATGTTCCCCCGCGGCGGAAGCACGTGGAGATGGATGCCCGGCAACTTCCTCCGAGAATGTCGAAAAAGATCTCTGCGATTGAGGAAAAGGTCGCCCGGCGGATGAAGAAGCTGGAGGCGAAGTTCGGCCCGCGCGTGCCTCAGGCTAAACCGGCCGGCGCGCCGGTTGGTCAGCCTGCAGGCAATGAGATCGAGCTGAACTTGTCGCGAGGGGAGATGGTTCAACGAATGCTTCTCGCTCTGGCTATGGCGATCGGGCTTGGATTTATCGTGGGAGCTATAACCGGGCAGCAAGAGGAGGGATTTGCCAGTGCGATTATGATGATCGTGGGGCTGGGTGGTGGTGTTGCCTTGGGATGCCGCTTCATTGCGCACATGGCTCACCGAGGATTGCAGCCTGCCTGGGTGGAAAGAGTCAGCCTGGCTGCTCCGGTAGCGATTCTGACCGGGATAGGTGTTGCGCCTTACGCCAGCGCCTATCACATGCGTGACGAATACACATTCGGAGTGTGGCTGGCGATAGCCATCGTAGCGGTTTTTACTTGCTGGAGAAAGCGGTTAGAGAGTGGTCGGCGGGGAGAGTTGAGCATTCACCTGGCGATTTGGCCGGGGATTCTGGCTTTAATCAGTTCCATGGCAACGACAGATGGTCACGATTCCTCAGTGACGCTGGCTACTGGAGTTGCCATCGGCGGTACGCTGGTGGTCCAGGCTCTGGCGTGGCTGTTTCCCCTTTCCCAATGGCTGGATGGGAAGCCGTCGACGTTTCCATCGGGAGCAAGAAAAGGTCGCGGTCGGGGCAGGTTTTCTCAGCATAATGCCTCGGTCCCGATTGAGGAAAACAATGCGAGATCGTTCGAGCGGAACGCCGCACAACAGGAGGTCGAAGAGTCTTCCAGTCAATCCACTGAAAACAACGAGCCTTTTTACATCCATCCGGGTAAAGAGCGGCACGTTATGACTCGCGTGGTTGGGTTGTTGCTTACCGGCGTGGCTCTTTGTGTCATGATCGCCTGCCTGTCCGGCGTGTGGATGGAAGCCGATGAGGTTTATCGATTAACCACGCGAAGCACAGTTGATCATTTTGGTACCGCTACTGTAATAACCCAAAGGACCTGGAATGCCTGTCATGCTCACGATATGGTTGCGGCGAGTACAGCGGCGGGTGCCTGCCTGGGATTACTGCTTCTGGGCTTACGCAAGTCAGCCAGGCGGGTTACGGGAACATTTTATCGCGACACGTTTCGCCCGGTGTTGATGACGATGGCTTTTACCGGTATCGGATTCGGGGTGAGTTCGTTGGGCTTCTTGCGCGAAGATGCCGTTGTGACGGCCGTGATCGTGCTGGTTTTTTCGAGTATGCTGCTGCTTTTTGCAATGTTTGCCCGAGGGCGGAGAGATGTGTGTGGTGGGCATCCGGCAAGTAACGGTCATTGCTCATTAGAGCCAGTCGGTATTGAAGGTGGAGTTGACCTGCCGAAAAGGTTCTTGTTTACCCGTATCTGGGGAACTCTTCTGGCGGTTGCGTCCATTGGTCTTACGGTAGGGTTTTTGATAATTTTAGCCGACGGGAATCCCAGTGCTGATGACGCTGTCAGCTTTTGCGCGTTAATTGGTGCAATGGTTGGATTATCTATTTTCGGTTTTAGGTTGACTTCCCGTTATCGGCATGGAGGTTCTTACCGTGAAGCGATCCGGCCGTTTTTAATGGCCTGTTGTCTTGCCGGTTTCGGGACGGTTATCGGATTTCTGATTTTCAAAGACTGTAACCGGGGTGATGGTCCGTTAATTGTATCTCTTTTATCTGTGGCATCATTTGTTCTTTTCGTTCTTCTAATGGTTTTCAGAGGCCACGGGTATAAGGAGAGGCTGGTTGGCTCCGATCAATATCCGGAAATGTCGCAGCAGGCTATCGGGGCCGATAACCAAGAGGCCGGCGAGGCAGTTTCTCTTAACTGATCAGTGTTCGAAAGTTTTTCCCTCTTAAACCATTCCAGTCTGACTTATCTTTGTTAGTTTCTTTCCCGATCTTCGCTGACGGTTGTCATGTTCTGGCCGTTTTTCCCGACTTTCATAGATAAGTGTAGCTTTAGTCCCTTGTCATGAACGCGAGGACTGCCATAATCGACTGTTTGGCCGGTCAGTCCGGCTATGGTGACGGTCTACGGATATTCGGTGACTGGGTGAATGGTAGTTCTGCATTGCATATGGTTTGATTCCACCCTTCATCTGTGGGGGGAGCGAGCATCTGCGCAGTTGGGTGGTGAAGAGGACCTGCACGACGACTGTGAAGCTGCAATAGAAGGCAAGTTACGGCATCCGGACGCTCTGGGGCCTGTTGATTTGCACGCGGTGGTTGGCGAGCTGTCACCTGATGGTCTTCTGGCTTCAATTGCGGGTGAATCCTCGCTGGATCTGTGGTTGCCTTCGCGCGATGGTGTTCCGTTATCCTGTCGGGATCTGGATTTTGAGCCTGACGAGGTTGGAACCAGTGTAGACCTGCAAGTTTGTACGGTACCGACCTTGGTATTTGCCCCTGCAGAGGCGGTGGATCTTCTGGTATCCCTGCCGGAGCCGTATACGAATGTTTGCAGTTATTCTGTTTGCTACTGGTCCAAGTTAGCCCGTTTTCTCAGTTCACTTCTATCGCGGAAGCAGTTTGTTCCAGATGTGGCGGCGCGTCCTGATGGCGAGAATCTGGCGTGCTGGCGAGTGGTGGTTCAGGATCGCAATGAGCTGGGTTGGCTGCAGAGATGTGCGAGTGCCATGCCGCCGGTGTGTTACAGTGCCGCCCGCGAAGAGCCACACAATACCGATCCGGTGGCTATAGTGGAGAATTTCCTTCAGGTTTGTGCTGATTCGGTAATTCGCCGATCGCTGTCGGAAGATCCGTTTTTTCACCAGATACACGAACGGGCCAGTGGGGATTCGCCCTGGGAGGTGCGTTGGTTAAGTGCCTTGATGGGTGAGGACCGGGTGATTCGCGGCGATATTTCAGAGCAGGTTTCGTATGTGAATCATCTCCGCGGGTGGGTGGGAAACCTGGATGAAGCGGACACGGTTGTTCCCACCAAGCTGTGTTTCGAGTTGATGGAGCCGGTAATCGATTGGGATATTGAGGATCCCGATTCTGACTCGGAAGAACGTGACGCAGAGATGCGTTGCTGGCGGGTGAATTTCAAGCTTCAGGCGCTGGACGGTTCGAACGAATGGCTTGATGTCAACAGCATCTGGGAGGATTGCGGTTCTTCCACAACCATTTTAAAGCGTAAGTTAGCCAGTCGTCGTGAACATCTGATGGCGGATTTGGCCCGTGCGGGAGAGGTTTTTCCATTAATCGAGGACGCCTTGAAGGAAGAGGCCCCTGCGGGTATGGATCTTACCACGCTGGAGGCTCATTCTTTCATTCGCGATTGCGTACCACTGCTGGAGGCGAGAGGGTTCGGAGTTCGCCTGCCGAACTGGGCGATTCGTCAGGAGAATCGTCTGGGTATGCGATTGCATTTAAACCCGAGTGACGGAGGCGATGTTTCCGGGCGACTAGGATTGGGCAGCCTGGTTGATTTTGAATGGCGGGTCGCGGTCGGCGATACTCAACTGACGATTGAGGATTTCGAGCGGTTACGGGCGAGTAAAGCACCGCTGGTTCAATTGCACGGTGAGTGGGTTTATCTGGACGCCGAAGCGGCGCAGAGAGCGGCGCGTTTTCTGGCTAACCGGCGAAAGGGGCGGATGACCCTGGGGCAGGCGTTAAGGGCGGCATCGGGGGCCGATGATCTTGATGTTGGTTTACCAGTATACGGTATTGACGCGAGTTCCTGGCTTGATCGCCTATTGAGCGGCGCTGGAAGTGCGCAGGTGGAAAAGATTTCGCAGCCGGAGGGGTTCGAGGGGGACCTTCGCCCTTATCAGCTGCGCGGTCTGGAGTGGCTGGCGTTCATGGATCGTGTTGGAATCGGAGCCTGTCTCGCCGATGATATGGGGTTGGGAAAAACTATACAATTAATCGCCTTGCTGCTGCACGAAAAGAATCGGGGCAAGAATGACGGGCCCACCCTGATATTCGCGCCGATGTCTGTAGTAGGTAACTGGCACCGGGAGATTGAGCGGTTTGGTGCCTCTTTGCGGGTGTTTGTCCATCACGGTCCGGAACGTCTGTCTGATGAGGCTTTTGTCCGGGCCGTCGGTGAGACTGATGTCGTAATCACGACTTACGCTTTGGGGCATCGCGATCTGGAAACTCTGAATAGAATTGAATGGCACCGGATTGTGCTCGACGAGGCGCAGAAGATCAAGAATCCCAGTGCCGCCCAGACGATAGCAATTCGTTCGCTGCTCAGTACCTATCGTATCGCTCTTACCGGAACGCCGGTGGAGAATCACCTGTCGGAGTTGTGGTCGATTATGGAAATGCTTAACCCGGGGATTCTGGGTTCGGCCGGCGATTTCCGAAGGCGTTTCGCGGTACCTATCGAGCGGCTGGGGGATAAACATCGTTCCGAGCAGTTAAAGAGTCTGATTCGCCCCTTTGTTCTTCGCCGGGTGAAGACGGATCCGGATGTGGAAGCGGATCTTCCCGAAAAGATGGAAATGAGGGTGTTTTGTAATCTGACCGCGGAGCAGGCGGCGCTGTATGAGCAGATAGTATCCAACACCCTGGGAGAGGTGGAAGTGGCAACGGGGATTCGTCGCCGGGGCGTGATTCTTGCGGCTTTGACCAAGCTCAAACAAATCTGTAACCATCCCGCTCATTATTTACGTGACGGTACCGAACTCGACGACCGAAGCGGGAAGTGTGAGAGACTGGTGGAAATGCTGGAGGAAGTGATCGCCGAGGGTGATTCGGCACTTATTTTCACGCAATTTCGAGAGATGGGGAATTTACTGGTCAAGCTGTTGACTGAACGGCTTCACTCGGAAATTCTTTTCCTTCATGGCGGTTCGTCGGCCAGTCAGCGGCAGTCGATGGTTGATCGTTTCCAGGATCCGGAGAGCAAGGTGCGGCTGTTTATTCTGTCCCTCAAGGCCGGTGGATTGGGATTAAACCTGACCGCGGCCAACCATGTTTTCCACTTTGATCGATGGTGGAACCCGGCGGTTGAGGAGCAGGCGACGGACCGGGCTTATCGTATCGGGCAGACTCGTCGTGTTCAGGTGCATAAGTTTGTGTGTATTGGAACGATTGAGGACCGGATCGACCGGATGCTGGCGGAAAAGGTGGCGTTAGCGGAGAGTATAGTCGGCAGCGGTGACGACTGGTTGACCAGTCTTTCCACCGAGGAGTTACGACAATACCTCACCTTGTCCAGTAACGTGGTGGCGGAGGGTTGATGGATGGATGAGAGTTGGAAAAAAACTATTTCGCCGGATGAGTCTGAAGCGCTACAGGAATCGACAGGTACGCAGCCTCCGGCCAACCTTCCTCGCGTCCCCCGTCTTTTCTGGTCAGCCCATCCCGATTTCAAGGAGTTGACCGAACATTGCGAGCCGGATGTGAAGGAGGTTCTGGAGTGCCTGGGACCGCCTCCGTTTCCGAAAAAGGGATTCCCGTTTATTGGTTTTTTAGCTACGGTGTATGATCACGTGGTGACCAATACGCCGGTCGGCGTTGAATCTGACGAATCGGAGATGGGCGTTTGATCAGGCGGCTTGAATCGGTATTATGTTGGAGTATTAAAACGAAACCCCCACTCACGAATGAATCGGTGTGGGGGTTTTATTGTACGGGTATAAAATCCTGATATCGCTGTTTATCCATTAGGCTGGAAAAACAGGTGACTCATTGGATCAGTTGCCCTCTACGTAAATTTTCCGTTCCTGGAACAGTTTGAGTCGTGCCTGGTAAGGGGCGAGATCGCTGTCTGGCAGCTGGTTTTTGGATACCTCTATTGCCAGTGAAACGGATTTGACCGCTTCATCAAAGTTTCCCGCTGCCGCCTGGGCCGCGGCGAGCGTGTCGAGGTAATTGGGATTTTGGTTATTGGCTGACTCGCAGCTGTACTGGGCGAGTTCAACTGCTTTTCCCGGATTGCGTAATTCCGCTTCAGGGCTGGTGGCTAATAGCCAGGCGAGTGAGTTACAGATGACCGGTGAGTCGGGGAGGTTTTTCATGCCGTTTTGGAGTAATTCTATCGCCTCTTTTCTTTTTCCTTCGGTTGAAAATATCTGGGCGAGCAGAGTGTAAGCGGGCTGGAATTGCTCGTTAGTGTTCAGGGTTTTCTGTAGTGATGTTATGGCTTCTTGCTGTTGACCATTTTGGCTGAGAATGAGTCCGAGTATGAAATGTACCCTGGCGTTATGGGGCTGTTTCTGTACCAGTTGCTGGAGGTATTCAATGGCCTCTGCCGGCTTTCCGGTTTTGGAAAGGAGTTCTCCGTACCTGATGGCATAACCGATGATATCGGGATTTTGTTTTGCCATTGCCTTGCAGTGTTCAATAGCTTCGTTTTCCTTGCCTTCATCTATCAGTATGTTTGCCAGCATACTAAACGCCTGTTCAAAAGAGGCGTCGATTCGCAGAGCCTTATTGAGATACTCCTTGGCCGCGATTGAATTGTTCTGCTGTTGTTCCAACTGGGCGACCACTAGAAAAACAGGCATAAGATGTCTGGGAAATACCTGTTGTGATTCCCCTATTTGCAGTGCTTTTATGTAATACTCCCTGGCTTGTTCGGTTTTTGCCTGGGAATACAGGATTTCGCCGACCTTGCTATAGTAGTTTACATTGGCCGGCTGAATCTCAATAGCTTTCTTGATTGCCGCAACAGCCTCATCCTTGCGGTCCAGCATTTCCAATACCTGGCTTCTGGCTATGTAGCCGGTTGGCAGCTGATTATCCAAGGTGATCGCCTTGTCTGCATAGGTCAGGGCGGTTTCATAGTCCTTTTGGTCGAAAAAACAACTGGATAAGATCGCGGCGGCCGCGGCGTTGTTGGGGGCAGCTTTAACCGCCTTCTGGCCATATTCCAGAGCCTTTTCCGCCTGGTTTGAGTTCAGGTATATGAGAGCTATACCGCTTAAGAGGTCGGCGTTATTGGGATAATCAGAAATCAACGCCTGGCTGAGCATATCCACGCTCTCCAGATCGCCGACTCGGGCATAGGTAGTGATTCGTTGAATGGCGTGATGTGTTGGTCCAAGCGTTCGCCAGAGTTTAATATCACGGGGATCCCATTTAAGTGGATTAGGTCGAGGTATTTGGGCGGCGACGAAGTTGGCTTCCTTGGTCGCCAGGGCTTCTTCACCCTTGCTTTTGTGGTATGCCCCCATTACGTGATGGGCGGTAGGGCTGGACGGATCGATTTCCAACGCTTTGCGCAATGACTGGTGTGCTGCCTCCAGTTCGTTGAGAGCCAGTTCTGCTGCTGCTAAACCCGCATAACCGTAAGAGTTGTCGGGGACCAGTTCAGTGTAGGTTTTGAAGTTCTTTTTAGCATTTTTGAAGGCCTCGCGACGCATTTCCAGATCACCAAGCCAAACATATATCCGAGGGTAGTTGGAATCCAAGGCTTGGGATTCTTTCAATTCAATCAGGGCGCGTTCCAGTGATGATCTTTCAAAGAACATTCTACCGAGGTAATAGGGCCATTCCGGAGATTCCTTGTCTAACGATTTCGCCTTTTGATAACACGCAATGGCTCGGTCGGATGCTTCCCGGTTGATCGCCAGGGCGTGATACAGGCAACCGAGTTTGCCTATGGCTTCCGCGGTTTGCTGTCTGGCCGCATTGGTTATTGTGTCGTTAAGCACGGCGGCCATTTGAGGGTTGAAAGCGTTGACGTTCGGAGGATCTGGCAAACCGGCGTTTTTACAGAGTTCTTTCAATGATTCAAAATCGTATTCAGTCACTTCGGTTTTGTAAGTACTATTAGCCGGCTTTCCTTCGCTTTCGGATTCTGCTGGTTGAGATGCGACCTTTGTTTCGATTTTCGGAGGAACTGGATTCGCTTTGGGTTTAATGGTGGCCTGAGCGGACGTGGCCGGAGCTTTTACCGATTCGCCTTCGCTTTCGTTGCCAGGCTCTTTGTCCGAGCAACCGGTTAGAATAAGACACATGCTTATGCCGGTTATGACCGCGAATTTGCCACAAAGTCCCGATTTCGAGAATAGTGATTTTCTACTCAAAACACTGTTTTCCTGGTTACCTGGTGTCATAATATCATCCTCCCAAGATCGGGGTTAATTTAGGCAGACTTCGCCAGCTTCAGCCAATTATTGAGAACCGAAGATACTCTTGCCGTCCGCTATAGTCCAGTATGGGGCGTTGAGTTTCCTGTAAAGAGATGCAATACTCGATTTTATTACGGTACTACGACTTCCAGATTATGCATGCGCGGTCCGTTTACCTCCTGTAAGCCCAGGCGAATTCGTTTTCCTGACGCATCAGAAACATTTGAAAAACGATAGTCTATGGTCAGTGTCTGGCCGGGTAAAAGTTCATTGATTACCCGATATTGCCGGCTGCGCCCGGGATACGTGGCGAAGGTACGGAAACTGAGAACGCTGTTTGAGCGATTCGTAACGCCGTGTTTTACGATCAGGCGATTTTTCTCCGTTACAGCGTAACCCCAAACGTGTACGTCGCTTAAGCCAAGTTCGAATTCCAGTGGAACCAGCATCTTATACTTTTGGCCACTGAGAATGTTGATTGACGCGATTATAGCTTTCTTTCCTGCCGTTTCGTTGTAGGGATGACGTATATCAATTGGAAAAGAATAAGTTTCTCCCGGATACAGCGAGAATTTGATTCGAGTGGGTTCCACTTCCCAGTTGGAGGGGGGAGTAAGCTCGATTTCCCCAGACATTGGTTTTGAATAGGTGTTGGTCACATTGAGCATGTGGCGTTTTTTTTCGTAACTGAAATTCAAATGGGCAGGGGTGAGTTCGAGACCCGCGCGAAAAGCGATCAGCCATTGTTCCATTCCGGTTACGAATAGCGGGGAAGGTGTGAGCTTAACTATATGTCTTCCATCGGACGCGCGTTCCAAGGGGATACTGCGACCGCGAATATCTATGGCTTCCGTTGCTTCTCCCAGTTGAATGGTGTATTCCTTCCCTTCGGCGGGAGCCGCGGGATCCCACATTACCAGGATGGAACGTTGTCCGTCGTCGAAGGCAAGCGCTTTACCGGTAGAGCCAATGTTCAAATGTGATGTTGGATTAGCGTCGCCGATCATGTCAATAATCGTGCGGTAGACGATGTAACATCGGGTTGGCTCAGTTACATAGTGATTGGCGGTTTTTCGTGTTTGCCATGGTTGTGGGACGAATATCGTGCTCGGGTTAGACCATCGGGTTTCGATTATCCGCAGTGCCCAGTCAGCCAGAGCGAACTCAACATCCAGTCCTTTCAGGTCAGGCGGAGGAATCGTTACCCACAAGTGGGGGTATTGGAGTTGTTTATACGGTTTCAGATGATTGGGAATATAAGTGGGCCTGATGTCCTTTGGCAGTACAATTGAAAGGTTTTGCACGGGCAGCTTATCGACGGAGGGGGTGTCGGCCGCAGTGCCGACAGAGGCCAGATTGGGCTTGGTAATCATGCTCTGCATTTCAGATCTAACGGCGTTAATGGCCGCTGGTGCCCGCTCGTCGTTGATGAACTGGATGTCACCATCCCGCCCGATTTGCCAGCTATGGAATATACTGGCATATGGAGCAACCATGGAAATCAGATACTTTCGCCATCCCGTTGGGTCTTCACTAAGTATGTCCAGAAGGGATCGCGCGTGTGCTCCGACCGTTTTGACCATTGGCAGCGGAGGGCCGGCTAATACGCCGGTCACTGTTATCCGTGTTTTGATCATCTCGTCGAGAACATGATGTAGATTATCCCGGTACATTTCGTACCCAGGTTCGGTCGGTTGTCCGGTCCAGAGGGGGAGTTTGGCCGCTCCTACCTGTAATGCTTTGAGGATAGCCAGTTCGTCTTCGGTTTGTTGGGGATTTACCGAGGTGATCGATACTCCCATTTGCCTTACCGCGGTGTTCGGCGGGCGGTGTGGTTTACCCAGAACCGCCAGGGATAGAGTCCGGCGCAGGATAGATTTTCCCAGTGAGAACACATTGAGATCGGCCACATACAGTCCCGGCTCCAAACCTCTGAGTATGAACCGGTCCGCTTCCTCTTCTTCATATGTTCGTGGTTTGACTTTTACGGTATAGACAACATCACCATCCTGATTATGGACAACCAGTTCGGCGGTCAATCCTTCCACCTCTTCGTCCGAAACTGTAGCGAGCAGTTGAATCGGGGCAGGTTTTTCCACAATGTTTCCCGGGTGCGTGGATTTTAATACCGCTCGCGGTAAACCGTAAATAGTGATGTCGTCAAACCATGCGCCGCCGTAGATGTCGCGAAGGCTGATGTATCGATGGGGCATCATCCCTTCCATCCATACGTCCTGTTGGACTACCCAGCAGGTAACGCCGATGAAGTGGCCGTTCTTGGGAGCGTTAGGCAGATGGATCTCCACCTTTTGCCATTCGTCCCGGTCGCCCTGGGATCCTATCAGCCTGCCGTATCGTTGGGTTCCCTCAATATATTCACCTTCCCAATTCAGGTAATAGGCGCTGATGGTTGCGCGAGCATGCTGTATGCGGTCCGGTTTTACCCATCCAGTAACCAGATAGTCTCCCGGTTTTATGCGTGCGGCCGGCCCTACATAACGGAACGCTACGCAGTGTCCTTTGTGTTCCAGGTAGAAGGATGGCGGTGCGAGATGTCCTATATCCCTGTCAAAGAATCCTTCGGTGTACCGCGGAAACACGGGATCCGGCTCGGTGAGGTCGGGGAACCTGACCCAGTATTTTGGTATGTCGTTGAGGTTATCCGGTTCCATGAACGTAAACTCATGGACGATCCTGCTAATGCCGGAATCGGCTTCTGGCGTTTTCGGGGTTTGTGCTATCGCGTACTGGCACAGGCAGAGGCAGGCGATGACCATGAGTATTCGCTTGGCAAAGAGCATTGTCAGGGCGAACTCCCGGTGTAGCCAACGTTTAGTTGTGTAAACGCATAACCTCATATCTATCGGTATCGACGGTTGGGGCCGGTCGGCTTAGAGCGAACACATCTTATTTATCGGACATTACAGGGGTGGTTTGATTTGTTCTTTGGTATTGGATTCGTTTGGTTTAGTTCATCAACGGCCGGTTTTGGGGGGGAGGTTGGCTATTTTTTTCCATTATCTCAGGTTTTTGCCCTGGT
The DNA here is from genome assembly GCA_963667855.2 of Phycisphaerae bacterium. Lineage (GTDB taxonomy): Bacteria > Planctomycetota > Phycisphaerae > UBA1845 > UBA1845. The sequence goes on from CAXXKI010000028.1 coordinate 26,153, forward strand.
TCTGATGATGTTTTTAGGGGTCTTTGACCGAAGTTAGAATGTCGAGTGCTCCGTGCTAACGGCGCATGGTTTTAGCGAACCACGCGCCGTTATTTTTTGTCCGTTTTCTCTAATAAAACGATGTTGAATTTCGTAGCTGAGGACCGATGTAGGTACAGCTGATACCGATAATGTTTTGGTTACCAGTGGTTTTATTCCGGTGTTGGAAAATCGCGGTTTGGTGGCGGTCGAGTGAGTTTTCAGTGTTGTCAGGAGGGGTTTCATGCTTGGCCCGTGGTTGATGATAGCGGTGGTCGTCTGGTGCTTGATTATGGTAATACTGGATGATGACAGCCTTCCGGCCTGACGTTTGTTGTAACTGGCTGCGAAGCATCAACGCCGACTGTTTTGGGCGGGCCGATCCGGGTGTATGGGGTTCCGGTAAATGGTTCGCGTTTAAGAGGTTTTAGGACCTGCGTGCTGTTTTGCGTAAGCTTGTTTCCTGTCGCGGGATTTCCTTTCAGCTAGTGTGTAACCGATAAAATAACCGGTAAACCGGTAGTGGTTTCTTTTTATACTCACTTTTGAAACTCCTCGTTTACATATCCGACTTATGCCAATGATGTTTACCCCGGTTGAAGCCAGGGCTTATCCCGGAAATGCAGTTCTCTTATTATTTGGCGAATTCAGAATATATCGTAGGGTTGGGGGGAAAAACGATATTGCGGATGACGCACTAACCAGGCGTTTTTTCTGGTCGTTTCGCTGGTAACAGTCCAGATTGATAAGTGAGAGAACGGTTCCATGGCTTTAAACCAGACATTATGTCCTGAATACGTGGGAGAGTTTCTGGCGGTTGTCGCGGAAGCTCTTGAAAAGGAGCGATCCTTCTTTACTCCGATACTGAATTTACCGCGGGAGTTACGCGAGGACGGTTTGCGGTTTGCCCGGGCAGAGGGGTTGGTCAAGGAGGCCCATGGTCCGCGTGGGCAGGTAATCTGCCTTACGGAAAAAGGATCTAATGTCCTGTCGGATTATCTTCATCATGGGGGTGATTCCGCGGTTTGAGGTGCGACCATATCGGAACCAGCGGATAATAACTTGCCCGTATTTTCTTGTATCGTAGGCTTAAAGTACAGAACAAGCGGTCGCTATCACGCGGCCGTGAAGAGCCAGCACGCCGTCTTGTCAACGGGTAGTTACGTTCCCTTGCCGGCCCGAGCGTAACACAATAAAGACGTGCTGCTGGCTTTTCTTATGCGCGCGTATCGGGAAAAACGATAGGAATAGTCAATGGGCAAAACCGGCAGGAGTTGCCTTGTGGACAGTGCATTATCGCCGATTCGTTACCTGCCCCCTTATAGTCTTTTTTCAGGTTTTGGAAAACGGAGTCCCACATTCGGGGCATCGTCCGGTGTCTGTGGATCCTCGCAAATCGTATTCGCACTCAAGACACAGTGTTGCAGTTTCAGTAAGCGGTTGCTGCTGCATAAGAAACGTGGAAAGCACGATGCCCAGCAGGCTGAGGATCATGGCCTCTATTGAGACAACTTCCTTTACATACCAGTGCTGCGGAAAGAATACTTCATAATACGGTGCTTTGTTAATACCTAAACTGAAGGCGAAAAAAGTCCAGCAGAAGATTCGAACACAATCCTTGTTGGAAGTGGGGTTGCGTTGAAGTCTGGAGATAGCAGATAAAACAAGGAACGTGACGAGGGCGTAGATCGGAGCTACAGAAACAGCCAAACCTAATGGATCTCTAGAGTTCGCATGATTAATAGCATAGCTCAATACGGCTACGATTATAATCACTATCGCGAGCCACACCCAGCGGAACCAGCTTTGTAAACTCCATTGCATAACCAGGCTTCCAAATCCAGCAAATCGGCGCTATCATAATAATATAATCGATTCATGCTATTGGGAGCAAGCTATGACCAACTGCCTGAGACGGATATCTTTTGTTTTGGCTATTGTTTTTGTAATGCAGTTCGCTTCCGGTTGTTCGCATACGAAACCTTTGGCTGGGTTTGCGGTTTCACCTTATTTCAGGGAGCAGGTCAGGTCTTATGTTTACGATCCGGATGTCAAGGTTCACATTAACGCGCCTTCGATTGAGCGGTTTGATTTTCGCAAGCCCACGCGGATTGTCCTTTACGCCTTGCCTAATGGCAATACTACCGCGCAGACCATCGGTAAACAGAAGCAGGAGGGCGTGGATTGGCATTTTTTCATTCAGCATATCGGTGCCCAGGTTCGCCAGTTGCGTTCGGTAATTACCAAAGAAAAAATCGTGGTTGTTTACCTGGAGGCGGGGAGCAGGAGTTGGCCCCGATGGCGCAAGGCTCATGAAGGCAGCGGCAAGCTGATTGTTGAACTGGTTGAATCGATAAAGGATCAGTTCGCCGGTGAGGTAAGCGTGGAGTTGGCCGGTCATAGCGGTGGGGGGAGCTTCATTTTCGGGTTCATTAACGAACTTGAAGAAATACCCGATTACGTTCGTCGGATAGTTTTTCTGGACGCCAACTACGGTTACAGCGAACAGCACACGGAGAAGTTTCTTCGATGGTTGGGAAAGTCAGATGGAAATCACCTCGGCGTGGTGGCATACGATGACCGGAGAATAAAGGTCAACGGTAAGCTGGTTGTAGGTCCGACCGGGGGGACGTATCGAAAAACGCACAAAATGCTGGATCACTTGCGAAAACGTATTGAACTTACCGAATCGGAAAACTCTAACTACTACCATTGGCAGGGCGTGGAAGGCCGACTGGGCCTGATAGTTCTGAAAAATCCCGACGATAAGATTCTGCACACGGTAATAGTGGAAAAAAACGGTTTGATTCACGGTTTGACTTTTGAATCACCCTACGAAAACCAGGCCGGCACTTTCTGGGGGCCCGTCAGCTATACGCAGTGGATTCAACCCGACTAGGTTCAAACTTTGATGGTTGTTTTGCTAATCATCTCTGCAGCGAAGCGAACTTTCCGCTGGTGGTTTTGATTATTTCTTCTGGGGGTATACGCAGGAGGAGTTCGGCCTCACCGCCGCCGGCGTAGCCGAATTTGTAATCTCGCAGGGATTCGTCCACGATTACCGGGTGGGCGGTGGTATGCCCTATGGGTGGGGTACCGCCGGCCGCATAGCCGGTTTCTTTCAGCACCTGCTCACTGCTGGCCATCACAACTCTTTTCCAGCCGAGTACTCTTGCTGCAGACCGAAAGTGGATTTTGCCGTCGCCAGGTAAAACCAGAATGGCGTAGTTATCTTTTGTGTCGGTTACCACGATCGATTTGAATATATTGCGTACCTCGGTTCCAAGCTGGACCGCGGCTTTTTCTGCCGTGGTCATGGGAACGCCGAGATCCACAAGTTCCGCATTTACCTGGTTTCGCTCAATATATTCCTGCAACTTTCCCATTAATACCGTCCGAGCGTGCGCGCTTTACGTAATCCTGCTCAAATCCGCCTTATCATGTGCAGGATAAAACGGAATCGTCAGAGAGACAAGGCGGAGCAAGCTGACAGGTTTCATTTGCAAGGGCTGATTCGTGTGGCGAGCCAAGTGGCCAGATTCAGGCAGCATTGGTTATCAACGTCGTCAGACCAGGCTTCTTGCCCCGATGGCGTTTCCGAGCTGCGATTAGTTCGTAAAACCAATAAGTCACGTAATCCGTTCGCCGCACGCGAGCCATTAGGCGAGAGGCGGATTAGCCACCATCACGCGCAGGAACTCAAAAACCGAGGAGAAAAGGGGGTCCTCGCCCCGATATGTTATCGCTGCGTGTGCGATCAACTATCGTTAGCCATGCAGGCCAGTATCTCCATCGCGGTTTCCACTGACGGTACCTCCATCCCGATTACCCGGGCATCGTTGTCTATCTCTCGGAGAGCCATAAGATCTTCGAACCATTCCGATTGCTGCAGCTTCGCACTGCGTTTGTTGCCCAGTGTCCGATCGTGGTAATGCAGCGCTTCCATGTGATGCTTGATAAGAAAGGTTTCCCGGTCGGTAAGAGTGCCTTCCAATGCTTCCAGTCCTGCGTTTACGTGGTCCTGCGGGTCTATGGCTTTGCCCACATCGTGCAAAAGGGCGGCGGTTATGAGTTCCTGGTCGTAGGGAAATCTGTTTCGGGCGATTTCAAACGCCTGCAGGCTGTGGTAAAGCGCATCACCTTCCGGGTGCCATTGCGGATTCTGTTTTACTTTCGCCAGGGGTTCGAGGAGCAGAGGCCAGATTACAAAAGGGTCGACTGCCGCGTATTCCGTATCTCCGGCCAGGTTCGTATGTGGGTGTTCCCTGGCGATCAATTCTTCAAGTTGCGGTATGGATGCCCGTTCGATAGCTTTTCCGGTAATGGAGCTTTTGAAGACATAGTTGACCTGATCCTGCGAGTACATGGTCAACTCGAATTCATACTCTTCCCGGATGTGTATATGGGTGAATAAACGTTCTGTGTTGTGTTTTATTATGCGCTTTCGTTCAACGGTATAGTCGAAACCGTGCGCATCGAGTAATTCGGTGATTGCCGACGCGGAGTTGGAAAAAACATGTATATCAATATCTGACCCTTTCCTGACGTGTCCGGTTACGACGCTTCCGATTAATCGCGGATGAAACCGGGCGAGTAGTCTCATCATTCGCAGCCCGGCCAACCTCATATCGCGGAGACATTCATATCGCTGGTCGCCTTCGTACATACGGGCGAGGCTCTGGATTTCGTCCCTGATTTCGCGGTTGGAGGGCAGATATTGCTGAAGCTTAGGGTTAACGCCGAGGCGGGCGGCCGCTTTTCTTTTGGCGGTAAAATACTCGCTTTCCGTTCGTTCGTACATCAGTTTGGCGGCTTCAATGGCGATATGCCGCCGGAGTTGGGGATTGCTCATGCTGCTGGTGCGCTCGATATACTCAGGCCATCAATGCGAGCGCTGGCCTGTCTGTTCAACTGTAAATCGAAGAATCCTTCAAACCTTATTCGTACAATTTTTCAGGCTCAACTCTTATCTTATCGATGGAAAAGAGAAAGGCAATGATCAAGTTCCGTATACTCGGCGGCAGGTTACGCGGTCTATCACGGGAACGAGCGTACTGACCGCGAGCAAAGCCCAATAACAACTGCCGGGGGCAACACCCATCGAACGGAATAGTATTACGCCAAATCCAAGAAGAATGCCGAAAAGGGCGTGGCCCCGCGAAGTCAGTGGCGTGGAGATGGGGTCGGCCGCCAGAAAGCAGCATGCCAGCAGTAATCCTCCTCCGGTAAGGTGATATAAAACGACGGAAACGCCAACTGGAAAACCGTCAACGGACGCTACCAGGGGAATCCAGGTCAACTGCGATCCTTCTCCCAGGTGCAGTGGCCAAAGGCAAGCCAGTAAGCCGGCGCTGGCGAGAGCGAAAACCGGTAGTTGCCATTTAAGGTGACCGAGATAGATGAGCCAAATTCCTCCAATCAAAATGGCTATCGCCGATGTTTCACCAAGTCCGCCGGTTACAGTTCCCAGAAGCGTATCCTGGAAGGGGGGGAGCTTGTGTAAAACGGAATCACGCAGTGAGCACTCGGGCGTGTCGTTTTTTGTATAGTGGCTGATGATTACGTCGATAGGCCTGCTCAGTTGCCAGCACTCTGTGTTTTTATCACCATTCAGGAAGAAGTAACCCTGGTATGAATCAGCCTGTTCGGTACGCTGTAAAGATCCGGTGAGTAAATGCCCCCGGTCGAGGATAGGCCATTGCTGCGGGGCCAGTTCTGTCGGGAAAAACAATTGCAGAAATGCCCAGGCAACAAGCGTCGGATGCCATAGGTAATTTCCGTATCCACCCTGCAGTGCTTTACCCACTACCACTCCGATAAATGCTCCGACGGCGGCCAATATCCAGGGCACAGCAGGTGGCAGAATCATTACCAGAAGAATGCCAATCAGCGGTGCGTGGAGCGAACGAGGTCTGCCGGGGCGGTTCATCAAGGCGTGGCACAGCCAGTCAGCGGCCATCGCGCCTGCAATGGCGAGACCGTATAAGCCGCTGTTACGCCATCCAAAGAATAGCAGGGAAACGGCAATGCAGGGAAGCACGGCCAACAGTAACGCATGGTCGACGTGCTGGCGGACGGATTGCAGGCGTATATGCGGCGCGCGGTGGTAAATTCCGGATTCAATACTCGCGCAGTCTGTAGTTGATCCGCTATTAGTCAAGGGGTTTACTCCTGCACTCGATCACGCTACGCATAAGCGGAAGTTCCGATGGGCAAACGTAATCGCACAAACCGCATTCCAGGCAGGCAGATGGGTGCAGCCGCCCGATATTGGAAAAATCGCGACGTTCAAAGGCATCCAGCAATGCCCGGGGAGACAACGCCACCGGGCAGGTATCCTGGCAGGCTCCGCAGCGGATGCAGGCCGACGGCGTATGCAATTCCGCCGGACCCGTCGGCAGGAAGAAAACGGCTTTACTCCTCTTGGTTATTACCATATCCCAGCCGGAAGCGGATGGGAAGTTGAGCAGGGATTCGGGAATAGCCTTGTGCAACATGCCCCGGATACCGACCGCGTCGGCGATTGTGCGGATACTCGTTCCCTGTGGAACCCAGTAATGACCGCATCTGGCCACCGATTTACCGGTGATATTGAGCAGTCGGTGGGTAATTATCGGGTTGGCGCTTACACATCGGGCGATATCCAGCAACGTGGGAAGTTCCATAACGGCAACCCCGATATCTTCTGCGTTTTTTCCCAGTGGAACCTCCCGTTTGCAGATGGTCTTGATCAGCATGTGAGCAAGATATTGCGGATGCTTGTTTATCAACGGAGTGACGCGGACGGGTTTGCCGTGCGCGGTTTGTTCTATGTGTTTAACCAATTCGTGTCTTCCGCCATCGATAGCCAGGTACGTTCGCCGGGCTCCAAGCAGTTCGTGGAGCATGGACGCCGTTTCCACCACTCGTTCGTCTGCGTCGTGGATAGTTATGATATTAGCATGCTCAAAAGGGGTGGAATCCAGCCCGTTAATAATCACGGTGGATATTGGCTTATTGGCTTTTTCTTCCGGTATGTTTCCGTTTACCCCCGCGGTGAACATCAGTTGTCTAAGTTCTGAATAAGTTTTTGGAATAACTGTTGGAGGTCCGGGCCAGGTGTAATCCTGTTTGCTTAAGTCCGGGACATCAACCGTTAGCTCAATCGCCTTTGCTTGCCTTAAAAAGGGAGTGGTCACCTTCACGATGCCGGTAACCTTGCCGGAGAAAGGGGAGTGTAGCGATTCTCCAGATTCTTCGTTCACCGCGATAACCTGTTTGCGTTGTACGTGGTCGCCTTCTGCAACAACAGGTTGAGCGGGCTTTTCGGTGAACTGGCTCAGCGGTATTCGCCGTACCTGCGGGGAAGGGGAATCCGGGACAGGTAAAAGTTGAACATCCATCTGGCCGACGTTTGTCTTCGGTTCGGCCAGGTATATGCCCCTTCGCAGGGGGGGATATCGGCGAATGAACTTGGTCAGGTTCATGGCATCGTTCTACGTTCAATCGCCCGGCGGTGCAAGACCGGGGGTAAAGATGGATTAAAGAGAGCGGCTTACTGTTGAACTACGGGCTCTGACAACGTATGTTGCGGCGATGAAAGCAAAACGAATCACCCCTGTTACTGAACCGCTCGACAAAGTTGTTCGGTTACCCGGTTCTAAATCGCTGACCAATCGTGCGCTTATTGTTTCAGCGCTGGCGGATGGGCGGTCTACCCTTTCCGGGGCTCTGTTTTCCGATGATACGGAGTTGATGATCGCCGCACTTGGAACCCTGGGGATCAGAGTCAAAGCGGACAGGGAAAAGGAAACGATAGTAGTGGATGGTTGCCGCGGGCAGGTACCGGCCACAGATGGCGATTTGTTTTGCGGTAACAGCGGAACGACAATCCGCTTTTGCACCGCGTTTTGCGCCTTGGGTTCTGGATCGTACAAGCTGGACGGCATTGATCGAATGAGGCAAAGACCAATCGGAGATCTTGTCAATGCCTTGCGCACCATGGGCCCGGTCGTCGGTTACGAAGATAAAGACGGTTATCCCCCGGTAGTTGTCCGGGGGGGGGGAATCAGATCGTCAATCGTCGGGTTCGATACGGTTTCCTCGAGTCAGTATATCAGTGCCCTGCTAATGGTCGCTCCGTATTCTCAGGGCGACATCTTTATTCAAATCCGGGATTTGATCAGCGTTCCTTACGTTTCGATGACGGTTAAGCTGATGGATTCGTTTGGCGTAACGGTGGTGGAGAAAGTGGAAGGCACGTCGGCGCGTTATATAGTGCCTGCTCCACAAAGATACACTGCCAGGGATTTCTCAATCGAGCCGGATGCGTCCAATGCCTCTTATTTCCTGGCCGCTCCCGCTGTGGCTGGAGGAGTAGTGACGGTCGAGGGGCTTGGTACAGGCAGTGTCCAGGGTGACGTTAACTTCGTTGACGTGCTGGAGAAAATGGGATGCCGCATTGATAAAAAGCTAAATTTGCTGCGCGTGGAAGGACCGCCTGCCGGTCAAAAGCTTTCCGGTGTTGACGTGGACCTGAACGATATGCCGGATATCGCCCAGACCCTGGCCGTGGTGGCGTTATTCGCTGAAGGGCCGACCAGCATCCGTAACGTGGGCAGCTTGCGCGTAAAGGAGACTGATCGCCTGGAGGCTTTGCGCAATGAATTGGTGAAATTCGGCGCCCGTGTGGAATTGTGTAGTGACGCGATAACCATTTATCCGCCGGAGGCACCAACACCTGCCCGGGTTGAAACCTACGACGATCATCGGATGGCCATGAGTTTTTCGCTGGCGGCTCTGGTTGTGCCTGATGTTGAGATTCTCGACCCGACTTGTGTAAACAAAACCTTTCCGGATTTCTTCGATCGGTTTGAAGCTCTTTGTGGGTGATCCGGGCAGCTCCAGCCTGCTTGATAGGTCCTTTATTCGCCGCTTAAAAGCTATGTTATAGTGTATTAGAGACGGAATAACCTCGCATAAAAGCGGCCTGGAATGGGTAAAAACGGCGTTTTGTTCAAGTTTAACCTGCTTTTGTCCGATAAGATTCCCGTGTGTATTTAGCACGCTTTTTCGCGCGGTTATAAAAGTGCGGGAGTTGGTCCGATGGCGGACGTTCTTGATCAAAACGAGGTTGATGCTCTTCTGGCGGCCGTTGGTTCGGGTAGTCCTGAAGAGGTGTCCATTCCCAAGGTGCGCAAAGCGACCTCCAGGCCCTCGGTGGAAGCGCACACCTACGATTTCAAACGTCCGGAGCGGGTAAGTAAAGATCAAATGCGGGCTTTGGAGAGCTTGCATGAAGGTTTTGCCCGAAATCTTGGTGCGTCCCTTTCCGCTTATCTGCGAACCATTGTTGAAGTAAGGGTGGCCACCATTGAGCAGCTTACCTACAGCGAATTCATTCATTCACTGCCTAACCCCACCAACTTCAACCTCCTGAGGTGCGAACCTCTGGAAGGGCAGATGTGTCTGGAAATAAGTCCCCTGATCATTTACCCGATTATCGATCGTCTTCTTGGCGGATCGAACGCGGAAATGTTCATTCCTCAAAGGCCGCTGACCCTTATCGAGTTGCGGCTTATCAAAAAGATTATTGATCGGGTATTAAAAGAACTGACCGAAGCGTGGTCCACTTTGGTTACGGTTAATTTCGATTTGAGTGAAACGGAAAGTAACCCGCACCTGGTCCAGATTGTTGCTCCTAATGAAGTTGTCGTTGTCCTTGGTTTCGAACTCAAAATGGGACAACGCGCAGGTACTATGGGATTGTGCATTCCGTTCAACGTTATCGAGCCGGTAATGAGCAAACTCAGCAGCCAGGGGTGGCTGTCCTATCGGAGGGCCAAGGAAGTAAATGACCAATCAGATGACATTCTTGAGTGTCTTGATGCCGCTAAGATGGAAGTCCGAACCATTCTTGCTGAAACCGGTATTACGGTCAAGGAACTGATAAACCTTCAGCCGGGTGATATTATTCAGACGGGAAAACCGGCAAACGAAGAGGTTCTTGTCTGTGTTGAAGGCAAGAATAAATTCGCCGCTCATATAGGAAAACACAAGCTCAATCGAGCGGTTAAGATAACCCGCCTGATTGAGCCTGGTGACAAACTGTTGCGACCGGCAACCGATGTTACCATCGAAGATGAAAAGAAAGGGGAACGGGGTTAATTCCGCTTATTCCGGGCCTGCCAGAATCGTTTCCAATGCTTGCCAGTCGCTTAGATCCACGATGTCATTGGTATCATCTATATTCGCACAAGCGCAATCCTCGTAGACTGTAATATCAGCACCAAAGCAGACGGTGAACAACTGCAGGTCCACAAGGTCATGATCGCCGTCACCGTCCATATCGCCGAGATTGCCGTGTGCGCACGGAGGGCAATCGTCCACAGTGAGTGTTGCCAGTTGTGAATCCAGGGTGCAGTTCATACTGAGAATTCTTACTCCGTATTGCCCGGCATCCGTGGAGGTAACTCCGGATACGGTTAAAACGGAACTCTTCGAGCCGGATATGTTGCCGCCGTCACTAAGATACGCTCCGTCTTTGTGCCAGTAATAATAAAGATCCTGACCTTCCGCTGTTGCATTAGCTGTAAACGTTGCTGCAGAGCCGGTTTCAGCGCAAGTGTCATGTGGTTGTTCTGCCAAGACAGCTTCCATTGCCACGGTTATTGGATCGGTTTCCACTGTATCGCAGATGTTGGATGCCCGGCATACATAATCACCCTCATCTGCCACTTCGAGTAGGGATACTCGAAGGTTGTTCGTATGAACGCCGGATATTCGCGTGTTGTTATCCAGTTGTATGCCGTCTTTAAACCACGCGTATTCAATCGGTTCTGCTCCCGAAACACCGATCTGCATGGACGCGGTCGCTCCGATACACGCTGTTATTGTATTGGGAGGAGTTGTATCAAGGCTAATGCCGCCCACCACGGTGACAGTTGCCGGATCGCTTATCGTTTCCAGGCATCCATCGGCGATTTGGCATGAATAGACTGCGCTATCATCAATCTGGGCATTGAAAATATTCAATGTGTTGCTTGTTGCTCCGGAAACGCGACCGCCGTTTACTAGTTCCGTTCCGTTCTTCAGCCACTGGAATGAGTCCGCGTCGGGAGCGCTGACATTTAATGTTATTGTTTCGGATTGGCAGTCGGTCCAGTCGACCGGCTGGTCGGTAACCAGCATCACTATTTCACATTCATCCGCTATATCGTTTTCATTACAGTCCTCTTCGCATTCATCCGGGATATTGTTTTCATTGCAGTCGTCGCTTGTTCCGCAGCCGGGAATATTGCAATTGGGATTGGAGCAATCGACATCGCATTCATCCGCTATACCGTTTTCGTTGCAGTCTATGGTTATTCTTGCTACCCAGGTTCGCCAGGATGACCTACGGTATTCGTTTACCGTCCAGAATGTTCCGGGCCTGTCCGGTTCCTCGTCCACGCCGGCGTAGTCACCCCAGCGGTCCCCGGTTTCAGGAGAGGTGCTTACCTGCAACGTGACAGGATCCTGGAAAGTCCCCAGAGGATCGTTTAGTCGTCGTATTGCCCTCTGAACTGATATATATTGGCTGGATGATGATCGGTTGAAACAGATGATTGCGTTACCGGCGTCATCGGCGTTGATATCCGCCATCCAGTTATGCTCGCCCTCGCCGAAGTTGAAAGTTCCGCTTTGTTTCAGCGTCGGGTTCTGTCCGCTGCCGGGCCAGCCGTTTGTTTTTATTTCGTACCAGCGAACCCGGGCGGTGTTGTTCTGACCAATAGTGTGGACAAGCCAGAGCGATCCGTTTCTGTAAACTCCGTTCTTGATGCGAACATCAATTGTGTCCGCCAGGTTGGTTGTTCCCAATTGCTCAGCTTTTGGCGGATAGCTGAATGACGGTACGCTGACGTTAACCGTGTGCAGGGTTGGAGTACCGGTGGGATCCGTCACCGCGTGTAACCGCAGGGAGCTTGTCGTATTAGTCCTGGCGAAGTACTGGGCCGGGGCGCCTGTTTCGTAGCTCTTGGTGTTACCCAGGGAAACCGGCCCGCTTGCTGTTTTCAGCCCGGAGATACTCACCGAATCACCGTCCAACACCGGAGCCTTGGGAATAATGAAAATCCAGTTACCACTCGGTGTGTTGAAAAAGTCTGCCGATATGTAGATTGCCTCGTTATCCACGCCCAAATTGGGAAAATCAAGAAAATCACCGTAGCTGCTGACGTTAAAACGGTACTTATGCCACGTGCCGTTGGGATTGGAATCATCGGAAACCGCCAGGAGAAGTGCCATGTCACCGTTGTCCGCGTGTTCCGACGCGGCTGCTATAAACCGGTTGGAAAGAGTGTCGTACACGGTGATCGGATCGAACACGAAACTTGTTGCCCCCACAGATCCCCAGAAACCGCTGCCTCCGGCAATAGCTCTGCTGTAAGTCATGGTACCGTCCTGCTCGAAGAAGGCTATTTCGCCGTTGGTTACCACGACCAGGTGGTCCGGACCTGCGGCTATGTCCGGATCGGGCGGTGTCCATCCCGTGGCCTGTATACCTAGAAAACCGTAATCCGCGCCGCGCAACTTGACCGGCTTGTCTCTCGGCTCGCGCACGAAGTCCGGGTCGAAATAAGGCGGTATTAAAGGGTATACCTTCCGGACGCTGAGGTCTTGAGCGGCCGGGACCTGGGCGACTTGCTTCGGGGCAGGTGAGGAAAGTGTCTTCGGCGCTATGATGGACACGCCGATACCGCGGTGATCATCCTGTCCTGTGTTGCCTGCCCAGGCCAGTGCCAGTTGATCCTGCCTGCTCCAGATGCCCTGATTGCCCGAAGCGGCAACGGTCAAGGCCTGACGCCCTTTGTTAAAGCGGTTTACTCTAAACGATTCGCCCAGCGGTCTGCCGGTGGCGTTAAATTTGCGTGCACGAATCTCGGCCGGAATGGTGCGATGAGAAGGCTTTTGGATACTGTCTTCCTTGGATTGTTCAGGCTTGTCTACGTTGTAGAAAACGGCGAAATCGCCGTCAGGATGCATAGCCACGGTGGCCCCGCTTTTCCACTCCGAACCTTCGGCCGCTGTTTGTTGTTGGCTTAGGCTTTTTCCTGTTCCGTCGAAGATACGATAGCTTACCGAGTAACTGGTGTCTTCGCGGGTCATCCAGGTGACGGCAAATCGATCGTTGCCATCCGCCCCGATTGACGGCTCAATATGCATTTTCCCATCAGAGGTATTTACTATCCACTCGCCGTTTACCGGTCCTCGATCCCGGTCGACTATACGGGCGATTACGTGTTCCGGTACACCGTTTACATTGGTTCTTGCCCAGACGGCTGCAAAGTCGCCGCTGCTTAAAGCCGTAATGCTGGGGTGGGACTCTCGACCTCCGTTTTTCTCCCCCAGTTCGAACGGCTGCCCTTTAACCGTTCCGGATTCCGTGACCAGGCAGGCCATGGCCGTTTGCCGCCCGCTTTCGTCGGATTGCCAGGTAACCAGTATTTCGTTGTTCTGGTTAATTGCCAGTGCCGGCTTGGACGGGCAACGACTGTTATCCTGCCTGATTACGAGTTCCGCGGTTTTCGGAACCATCCGTCCCGCGGAGTTCGTGTGAAACTGCCTGGCCATAATCGCTCGCTGTGAACCGTTATGGTGGTTGGAATCCCAAACTATCCAGCCGTTGTCGTTATTGTCAAAGGCGACAGCCGGGTCGCTCTGCATTCCTTCCACCGTCGTATTTATGTGGAATTCACTGCCGATACGCCGTCCCAGAGGATCAAGCAGTTGGCCAAAAACGCCGTATGTGCCGAGTTCCTGTCGCCTGCTGCCCCAGACGACCAGGAGATTACCGGAAGAGTCCGCAGCCATGGACGGCTCGGTCTGCCGGTTGTAGGTGTAGGTGTTGGCCCTTACTTCTATATGCTTAAAACCCTGCTCTCTGAACTCCGGCGAAAGCGAAGCCTGCTTCTGAGAACATCCCGTGAAACTCAACCATGTCGTGAGAAACGTAATAAACAGGATATTTTGAGTAATTCTCACGACTTTCCTCCTTCTTTGCGAATTTCCAGGCGTGGTGATTGGAAAACGCCAATATAAGTATTCCGGTTATAAAACCATTTATTATTAGTTCGTTTATTTCAGACAACTTTCGCGTAATTCGTGCGTACCAGGTTATCGACGCCCTGGAACGGGAAGTTCGGTATTGCGTTTATCGGGTCTCGATTGGTGAACACAAAAACGTGATCGATTTGCATTCACGCGACTCCCAGTTCCAGGTAACCGCAAGTATAGCCGAAATGGTGCTCAAGAACTAATAATCTCTTTGATTATCGGTTGTTAATGAAGTGTTTTTGGTACGCGGTTTGGCAATTGGTAAGTGATCCTGTTTTAATGAAGATCTTACGCGTTTGGTAATTCGCAAATATATGTCTGAATTGTTTCTGTTGGAGGTTATTCCGGTCCGGAAAGGATTGACTCCAGGTTTTGCCAGTCTAAAAGGTTAATCAGGTAATCGTCGTCGGATAGGTTGGCGCACGTGCAACCGGGAGTTGTTATCACGTCATTTTCAAAGCAGGCAGTGAATAGTTGCAGATCGACGAGATCGTAATCGCTGTCGCCATCCATATCTCCGGGGTTCAGGCTGGTGCATATGGGGCAATTGTCAATCGCCAGGATTGCTGTCGGGCTTTCAAGTGTGCAGTTGGTGGAAAGTGCAACGACTTCGTATGCCCCACCGTCTGAACTGACGACGTTGTTGATGGTTAACGTGGAAGTGTGGGAACCGGTAATTCTTCCGTCGTCTGCCAGGTAGACCCCGTCTTTGCGCCAGTAATAATCGGGGATATCCTCGGCAAGTGTTGTTACACGAGCCTTGAATACGGATGTTCCTCCCGATTCCGTGCATCTGTCCAGCGGGATCAGCGCAAACATTGCTTCCAGTTTTAGCTCACAGCTTGACGACTCCTGCGATCCGCATTGATTGGATACTATGCAGGAATAATCGCCCGTATCTGCAGCATTTACGTCACGAACAAGCAGGGAATCAGTATCTGCTCCGGTTATTCTTTCATTGTTTAAAACCCTTTCTCCGGCTTTGTACCATTCATAAGTGAAAGGGGGGCTGCCCGTTGCGGAGACAGTGAAAAGTCCGCCGTTACCGAGGCAGGCGGTAAGTGTTGGGACCGGGTTCTCGGTAATGATTGCCGGTTCAGGTATGCTCAGTTCTGCGCCGATACTGAATTTCTTAACGCAGCCCTTGCTCACCTCGCATTTATATAAACCAGTATCTGTTGTATCCACATTGCTTACAGTCAGGGTGTCTGCAGTGGTCCCGGAAAGGTGCATGCCATCGTGAAGGATTTCCTGATCCTTATACCATTGAAAAGTATACGAAGGATCAGACGCTTCTATGGAAAATACCGCAGTTCCGTTTTCACAAACCCTGTCGTCTTCAGGCTGTTGGGCGATTAAATCTCTACGTTCGCAATCGTCCGGGACGCCGTTCCCGTTGCAGTCGTTGTTAACTAATTGGCAAATATCGGGTATACGATCACCGTTGCAGTCCAGTACTATTCCATCCGCCAGATCGCAATCGTCAGGAATTCCGTTCGTATTACAGTCCGTTTCGCATTCGTCGGGAAGGTTGTTCGTGTTGCAGTCCAGACTGGTGCCGAAGAAAATATCGTCCTGGTCGTCTATCTCGTTGCCGTTACAGTCCCTGGTGCCTATACGTAAAAAGTATACGTCCTGCTCCCCGTTAAAAGTGGCGGCGTAAGCGAGTGAAACGCCCAGGTTGTCGGATATCATATCGTAATAGTCACCGAGTTTGTTTTGACGGGGATAACCGATATTGGGATTAAAGCTGGGACTGACCTGTACGTTGGGTGACCAGGTCAGACCTCCGTCGGCGGAGAAGGAGTAATACAGTTCTGAGGTATAATCGCTTGGATGGTTACGCGTGTCGTTCCACACAATATCGATTCTGCCGTTGGGGGCGACAGACATGGTTCCGAACCATTGCCAGTTGCTCGCTTCCTCCGGGTCATCGTTGATTCGGATCGGGCTGCTCCAGGTTATTCCCCCATCGGTGCTTCGGGAAAACATGATGTCGAGCGGGTCGGAGCCGTACGCCGGCTGGATCGAACACATCAGGTAAACGTTGCCCCTGGTGGAACTTTCCGAATGATCGGTCGCCACCCACGCCTGTCCTAGTAGTCCTCCGGGATTCGGTCCGGAACCGGGGCGTATCGCCCCGCCAAGATTCACGTTAGTGACAAAATCGAAAACCGGCGACTGCTGCGCATTCCATGCGTTGCTTGATTTGGCCACGTAAAAACTTTCGCCGCTTACATACAGTTCGCCGTCCGGGCCTATGCTGGTTGTCCCCCAATGCAGACCTCTGGGTAACGGAAAAGCAGATGGCCTGCTCACGCCACCGTTTGTTGAGCGAGCCATGCCCAGCCCTTCGCAGCAACTGTATTGGCTGTTCCAGACCATGTAGATGTTTCCGTCGCCGGCTCCTCCGGTTCGATCAATGGACATCCACGCCTTGTCTCCACCCCTGGCGTAAGTCACTTGGGGCCAGGTTATTCCGCCGTCATAAGATTTGTACAAAAAGCATGCCCACGGTATTTCATTTCTGTCCGGCTGCAGGGCATAGTAGTAGAAATTCCCCTCATTATCGCAGTCGAGAACTGGATCGCTTGAAAAAACACCAGGACTTAATACGCCTGGAAATATCCAGTTCTCTCCGCCATCGTGGCTGTATGCCGCGCCCGCCTGGCGAAAGTTCGAGGATATGCTGTCGAACTGTCGCCAGCCGATAACCATTCTTGCAGGATTTGTCGGATCGACCGCTATGGATGGTTCGTTGGCGGCGTCACCCGGGATGTTGATCCCGTTGCTGTCCACGTTGACCTGCACCGATACGTAATTACCCTGAACGTAAACCTGTCGCTGGCCGGTGGAACCGCGTTTTTTGACTATCGCTCTCGGTTCGGGTTTATCATCGACAACCTCCTTGTGTCCGACGAGAGGCTCTGATTCCTCGGTGGTTTCTGCTGATAATGTTATCCCCCAAAAACCGATGATGAGGAATACTATAGTCAGAGAAAATAATTTGGTTGTCGGTTCGCTCGGGAAGTTCATGGATGAGATCCTCCTTGTTGTCGGAGGGATTCTCCTGCCCTCCCCGTTCGAAGCCCGAATCCTGTTGAACGGACTCTGTCCGATTGGCCCCTGTCTGAAAGTTAGCGATCTGCATCTTTTACTGTCAAGAAATTTGAGTTGTCGATTTATGTATGATGGCTGAAAGCACACTTGGTGGTGATCAATGGATGAAGTTGCTTGGGGAGTAATTCCTCTTTGGCTCCGTCTGGCGTTGTCGAAAAATCGTTTTTTCGTATCGTAAACGGCGATTATGCTCCTGCTCTTGACGAATCGCTTGTGACATGTCACGATTGGACCCACTTGTCCCCGTAGCTCAATTGGATAGAGCGTCGGCCTCCGAAGCCGAAGGTTGTGGGTTCGAATCTCGCCGGGGACGTTTTTTTTTCCTCTTCCTGTTTTTCCAGGTTTCCTCTCAAGCACAATTACGGTCGGCAGCCTGAGATTTTGTCTGCATTATACATTTGCACTTTCCCCGGCATTTCCTTGCGTCTGAAGATTTCCGGTGGTAGGTTTCCTGCCGATGCAGGTTATGGATCGGATGATATTTCTTTCGCTCGATATAAGTTTGGGTCTGAGAAGGAGGTTGATAATGCGCGGGATGAAACACTTCGTTTTGGCGGTCGTACTTGTTGGTATGGGCTTCGGATGTGTGCAGCAGGAAAAAAAATGCTGCTCTTTGAAATACCCGGCAGCACACAAGGTGGACGTTGTTGATGATTATCACGGGATCATGGTACCCGATCCTTATCGCTGGCTCGAAGATCCCGATTCACCTGAAACCAGAGAATGGATTGAAGCTGAAAATAAGGTGACCTTCAGTTTCCTTGAGCAGATTCCTGTTAGGGAAAAAATCAAGGAACGGATTACCACTCTGTGGAATTACGAAAAATACGGTTTGCCCCACAAACGCGGAGATCGCTACTTCTACTCTAAAAACGACGGCCTGCAGAACCAGTCGGTCCTCTATACGGTTAAATCGCTCAACGATGAACCGAGAGTACTCCTCGACCCGAACACGCTTTCAGAAGACGGTACAGTGGCATTGTCCTCTTATGAAATCAGCAACGACGGAAAGCTGATGGTCTACTGTATATCCAAAGCCGGTTCTGACTGGCAGGAATGGTTTGTGCGCGATGTGGAAACCGGCAAAGACCTGGAAGATCACCTGCAATGGATTAAGTTTTCCGCTCCGTCATGGACCGCGGACAATAAGGGCTTTTTCTACAGCCGGTACGATGAGCCGAAGACCGATGAAGAACTGCAGAGTATTAACGAGTTTCATAAACTTTATTACCATCGTTTGGGAGAGCCGCAATCGAAGGATACACTGGTTTACGAACGCCCCGATCAGAAAACCTGGAGTTTCGACGGGTTCGTTACTGATGACGGCAAATACCTGATTATCGAAGTCAGGAAGGGGTCGGACAGGAAAAAGCGGATTTTCTACAAGGAACTGGATAGGGAGGATGCGCCGGTTGTTGCCCTGATAGACAACTTCGATGCCTCTCACGGCTTCATCGATAATGATGGTCCGGTCTTCTGGATTCGCACCGATTACAACGCGGCGAAAGGAAGAGTTGTCGCAATCGATTTGAGTAAACCCAATGTGGAAAACTGGAAGGAAATTATACCGGAATCGGAGCAGACGCTCCGTTCGGTTTCGACCGTGAACGATACCTTCGTATGTGCCTACCTGCAGGATGCAACGAGTAAAGTGCAGTTTCATGAATTAGATGGTTCTTTCCGGAAAGAATTGGTATTTCCTGGATTGGGTTCCGCCGGCGGCTTTGGTGGAAAGCGGCAGGATACGGAAATGTTCTATGCTTTTACCGGTTTCGCTACACCCACTACGATCTATCGCTACAGTTTTGTAGATGATCAGAGTACCGTTTTCCGTCGCCCCAAGGTGGACTTTAACCCGGACGAGTATGTTAGTAAACAGGTGTTCTATACCAGCAAGGACGGCACGCGGGTACCCATGTTCATTACCCATAAAAAAGGTTTAACCTTAGATGGTAATAACCCAACCTACCTTTACGGTTATGGAGGGTTTAATGTTCCTCTGACGCCTTGGTTCTCGGTGAGTAACCTGGTGTGGATGGAAATGGGCGGCGTTTTCGCGGTTGCCAATATCCGCGGTGGCGGTGAATACGGCAAACAGTGGCACGATGCTGGTAAAAAACTCAATCGGCAGAATGTGTTTGATGATTTTATCGCCGCCGGAGAATGGCTCATCGATAACAGGTACACCAGGTCGGAAAAACTGGGAATCGGCGGCGGAAGTAATGGCGGTTTGCTGGTGGCGGCCTGCATGCTTCAAAGGCCCGATCTGTTTGGTGCTGTCCTGCCGGCAGTTGGCGTTTTGGACATGCTTCGTTTTCACAAGTTTACTATTGGATGGGCCTGGGTTTCCGATTATGGATCTCCCGACGATCCGGAGGAGTTCAAGGCGCTTTACGCATACTCTCCTCTGCACAATCTGAAGAAAGGGACGAAATATCCGGCCACCATGCTGAGTACGGCCGATCACGATGACCGCGTCGTTCCTGCGCATAGTTTCAAATTCGCCGCTGCCCTGCAGGAGGCTCAGGGCGGAAACGCTCCGGTCATCATTCGTATCGAAACCAAAGCAGGGCATGGTGCCGGCAAGCCGACCACTAAACGTATTGAAGAGCAGGCCGACGAGTGGGCTTTCCTCTGTAAAACTCTCGGTGTTTAAGCCCCGACCTTGCTGATTGCCCGAGTTTTCCGGCTAAAATAGTTTAAACCACCCGAAACCGTAATGGTTCGGGTGTTTTTTTAATGCCAATAGCCGGCGCGGTTATTCATACCCCTTGCATCCCGCAAGCTACGCTGGTGTAATAAAACGTTCCGGAAAATCGCGATTAAAAAAGAGGATATTGGCAGGCAGTGGAGTAATGATATGGATCTGAAAAAAAGAGTGGATGTGGCCGCGGGAAGAGAACCGGCCGACATCGTGCTGAAGAACGGACACATCGTTAATGTGCTGTCCTGCGAAATACATGAGGGCGATGTCGCAATCGTTGCTGATCGGATAGTCGGCATTGGCGATTACGAGGGAAAGGAAATTGTCGATTTGAATGGGCAGTACATCTGCCCTGGATTTATCGACGGGCACGTGCATATAGAATCCTCGATGCTTTCCGTACCGGAGTTTGCCAAGGTGGTGGCCGCTCATGGAACGACGGCGGTAATCGCCGATCCGCATGAATTAGCTAATGTTATGGGTACTGAAGGTATTCGATTCATGCTCTCATCAAGTAAATACTGTCCCATCAGCGTTTACGTGATGATGAGTTCCTGCGTGCCGGCTTCAGGATTCGAAAGCGCGGGGGCCGAGCTGGAAGCTATGGATCTTCTGCCGCTGATGAGCGATCCCTGGGTATTGGGACTTGCCGAAATGATGAATTTCCCAGGAGTTGTCAACGGCAATTCGACCTGTCTCGATAAACTTGCCGTTGTTGGCTCCAAGCCTATAGACGGTCACGCCCCAAAGCTTTCCGGTCGGGCTCTCTGCGCCTACGCAGCCGCCGGAATCGGCAGCGATCACGAGTGTACGACCCTGGAAGAGGCTCGGGAAAAACTCCGAATGGGAATGTCCATTATGATTCGTGAAGGCAGCCAGGCTCGTGACCTGGATGCCCTGTTGCCTCTGGTTACTCCTGAAACTCTCGATCGTTTCATGTTCGTCACCGACGACAAGGACGTTGATGATCTGCTTACCCAGGGGCAGATAGATTATATGATTCGACGGGCGATCGCCTCGGGTATGAATCCGATTCATGCTGTACGGCTTGCATCTTTGAATACCGCCCGTTACTTCGGACTGAGGCATGTGGGAGCTATCGCTCCCGGCTGGGTTGCGTCAATTGCCGTACTCAAGGATCTACAGGACTGCGAGGTTACCCGCGTATATCGGGAAGGAAAACTGACCGCGGTAAACGGTGTTGCCATAGATGAAGACGCCCACATGCGTAGGCAGCAGATACTCCGCAGCAGTATAAACGTTCAATGGCTTGAACCCTCGCAGTTTGCTATTGCGGCCAAAGACGGTAACGAGTGTAACGTCCACGTTATTGAGGTTTCCGAAGGACGCATTGATACCGAGCGAAGTGTTGAAACAATAAAACCAGCCGGCGGACAGCTTCACGCCGATCCCAAACGGGATCTGGCCAAGATAGCGGTTATCGAAAGACATCAGGCCAGCGGAAATATGGGACTCGGATTCGTTCGTGGGTTTGGTTTTTCCAGTGGCGCTATAGCCTCTTCCATGAGCCACGATTCGCACAACCTGGTTACCGTTGGTACGAACGATCACGATATGTACACCGCAGCGGTACACCTGGTGAAAATACGCGGAGGCTTCTGTGTGGTTAAGGATGGCGTTGTTCTCGCCGATGTTCCACTGCCGATCGGCGGATTGATGAGTGGTGTTGATGCGGCCACTCTCAGCGGCCAGTTGCGAAAACTGCACGAGGCGACCGGAGCACTTGATGGAAAACTTCGCAGGCCTATCATGGCTATGGCTTTTCTCTGCCTCTCCGTAATTGGAAAACTCAAGCTGACCGACCAGGGGTTGGTCGATGTTGAGAAATTCCAACTTATAGACCTGATAGCTTCGGAATAAGACATGGTTGATCTGCAAAAGTTCTCACGCGCCCTCGTTGCCGCCACGGAAGAATTGGGATTGCACCTTGACGATGACAAGGTCGAAAAACTTGCCGAGCATTTTTCGCTTCTCTGTGAGCAGAATCGGCAGTTCAACCTTACACGTATTACCGATCCGGTTGATGCTGCGGTAAAACTCTATGCCGATTCCCTGGCGCCCTTGGCCTGGGCGAGGCAGGCGAATGTCACCGTGCCCAAGTGCCTGGATATCGGAACCGGAGCGGGCTTTCCGGCTGTCCCCCTGGCCGTTGCTTCGCCTGCCTGGCAAGTGACCGCGATCGACGCTACGGGAAAGAAAGCCCGCTTCGTTCAGCAGTGTGCGGAAACTCTATCCATCGACAATCTGACGGCCAGGCACCTTCGCGCCGGCGGGAAGAACGATCTGGGACGCTTCGATCTCGTGGTGTTCAAAGCGGTCGGAAACCTGGCTCGGTGTCTGTCATTTGCCGAGAGGCTGGTCGCTCGTGATGGGCACCTCCTGGTCTTCAAGGGGCGGAACCTGACCCGCGAGGAACTCGACGAGGGACAGCAGACCGCGGAGAGAATCGGAATGCAAACCTGGGATACGGTTGATTATGAGCTTACCTGCGGTGACGAAATCCTGGAGCCAACCCTGGTCGTCTATCGCCGAATGGGCTGAGAAAGTCCGCGTTCTGTATCTGAGACGGTTCATAGCCAGGCCAAAATTACGAAACGAACCCATTTTGAGATGTTGGATAATCTATTCTTTCCGGCAAATGATTGTTTCGGAAGTGTCGTTAGAGTGGGTAACATAATCTCGCTGACTGCACTCAGATAGACATCCATTGACAGCTACACAGGGTTGGAAATCACGCCTTTTAGGCACATTTGTTTAAATGTCGCTTTGATAACTCAGACTGTACTTTTCGGGACATAATTGACGACATAGTTATAGCTATACATTTTTCAAGTGTTGACCTACAGAAACCAAAAGGGGCTGAGCATGAAGTATAAATACTTGATGGCAATAACTTTAGGTTGTCTTTGTTGTGTTTGCGTGATTGTGGGCTGTAACTTAATCGATCTGTTACCTCAGGTTGGTAACCAGGGTGATACATGTGGCGGTACGACCAAGGTCGTGTGCGATACGGGCCTGTATTGCATGTATGATGAAGGAGTTTGTGGCGAAAACGATACAGCCGTAACGGGAACCTGCGAGGTTATGCCTGAGGCTTGTACCCTTGATTACAATCCTGTCTGCGGGTGCGACGGCGAGACTTATTCCAACGCATGTTCGGCCGCTGCGGTCGGCGCGAACGTGGATACCAACGGCGAATGCCCTGATCCCAACGTAAAAACTTGCGGTGGGTTGCTGGGTGTTCTCTGTGCCGAGGGATATTTCTGTAAGTATGAAACCGGAGTTTGCGGATCTGGCGATCAGACCGGCACCTGTACCGAAAAGCCGGATACATGTACCGAAGAATACGCCCCAGTATGTGGTTGCGATGAAAATGACTACGCCAACGCCTGTTTGGCCGATGCGGCCGGTGTGAGCCTTAAGTCAGATGAACCGTGTGTGGATAAGGCCACGACATGTGGCGGTCTGCTCGGTGTCCTTTGTGCTGATGGCTACTACTGCAAGTACGAGGACGGCGTCTGCGGGGCGAATGACGAAGAGGGAACCTGCGCCCTCATACCGGAACAATGTCCGGATCTGTATGAACCGGTGTGTGGTTGCGATTCCCTCGACTACTCAAACGCGTGCGATGCGGCGATGGCCGGTGTGAGCATCAATACCAACGGTGAATGCCCGACCTAGGGACTCAGGGCGATGATAAGCCCGTTTAACAATGACTGACAGCTGACGGACATTGGATTACAGCTTAAAAACCGTTTGTCTTGTTTGGCTGGATTTGGATAATTCGTTTCAACTTAACTAAACGTTGTTTACGTATTGATTTGCTAAACGAGTAAGGAAACTCCTGCTTTCCTGGCGATTAAATAGTAGAGTAGTCGATGAGCTCCTGGAAGTGGCGGAGCGATCCAGCTCGGCAGTGTAAGCCGGGGGAGTCGGGGATTGACAGTACCCTGGCCGGAGCTAGACTGAATTTGTAGTTGTATAGTCAGACAAAACGCGGCAGGAGTAAACCAAATGCCAGAAAACCCTCCACATTTGACCGTGCAGAAGCAGGATTCCGTTGAAGTGGTTCATTTCGCTGATCGGAAAATCCTGGAAGAGTTGTCTATTCGTGAAATCGAGGATGAGCTGTTTGCGCTGGTTGCGGCTACGCCGGCCATCAAACTGGTGTTGAACTTCTCCAATGTGGAGCACCTGTCATCCGCGGCTTTGGGTATGTTGATCAACCTGAAGAAAGAGGTTGAGAAGAATAAGGGCGAACTCAAGCTTTCTGATATTCGTCCACAGATTTTCGAAGTTTTCAAGATCACCCGATTGAGCAAGTTGTTTGATATTCACAATACGATGAACGACGCTATCGGGAAATTTTAAGACCAGGTAATTGGGGGCCGGTTCGCTCTCGTCTGGAAAGCGGACTGGCCGTTTTTGCTACGCTAATCTCATCTAATCTCAAGTGTCTCTTAATGACAGTCGCCGACCCGTACAACGAAGAGACTTTCAAGGTGATTGAAATCCCCAGTACTCTGGCGGATGCTAAGATTCCTGAAAAGCATATCATAAGTGAAATCGAAAAATGCGGTTATGACGAGGATTCCACTTTTGCCATCAAGCTCGCTCTTGAAGAGGCAATGACCAACGCGGTTCGGCACGGCAACTGTGGTGATCCCGGGAAGAAAATCGTCGTTCGATACGCCGTATCGCCAGAACGGGTAGCTATCGCTATCCGGGATGAAGGCGAAGGGTTCAGACCTTGCAGTGTTCCCGACCCCACGCATCCTGATAGATTGTCCCTCCCTTGCGGCCGGGGAATCATGCTGATGAAGGCTTACATGAGCGAAGTGGAATACCGCGACGACGGCCGGGAAGTCTTTATGGTTAGAAATAATCCGAAAGAAAACAAAAGCGGGTAATCGGGGCAGGCAAGTGTATGCTTTCCCGCCGGTAATGCAGAATGCAAAACCACCTATCGCGGAAAAAGTTGACCTGACAATGAAGTGTATCACAGCTACCTTCAGAGGCACTGTTCAGGGAGTTGGTTTTCGCTACACGGTTCGACAAATCGCAACCGAATTCGCGGTTACCGGGTATGTCAGGAATATGCCGGACGGGACCGTGGAAGTGGTGGCCGAGGGCGAGGGCAGGGAATTAAGAAGTTTTATGGCGAAGATCAACGAAGCAATGGGGCACTATATTCGAGATGTAGATTCCTTTGAATCTCCGGGGACCGGGCGGTACTCGGTATTTGAGATATCTTTTTGATTTTCCCGGTAAGCCTGCTGGATTTTTAACCTGTTGACGTCTGTTCTGTCAGTTTTTCACCGGAAGTTGCAGATCAACTTCGCTGGCTTGAGTTTTTTGCCTGTTTCGTCTGTAGATCCATTGGGTGACAGTTTGTACCAGTTTCTTCCGGTTTATCGGTTTGGTTGCATAGTCGTCGCAGCCGGCGTCGAGGCATTTCTGGCGATCACCGGTCATGGCGAAGGCGGTTAAAGCAATTATGGGAAAGGTGTATCCTTTCTGGCGGAGAATGCGAGTAGCCTCAAAGCCGTCCATTACCGGCATTTGCATATCCATCAGGATGGCATCATAGGGATTGTCGGCATCCGCGGCGTTTCCGACCATGGTTACGCCGATTTCACCGTTTTCCGCTATGTCAATTCTCGCTCCTGATTTTTCAAGCATGAATTTCATGAGTCTCTGATTGTCTTTTCCATCTTCGACAAGAAGAACTCTGGTTCCGACAAGTGCGGTTTCCAGCGACGGGAAATCTAAATCATTTGTATCGTCGTCTGTCTGGTCCGATGATTCCAGGAAACCTTCACCTATTCGAGTTGGTAAAATCAGGGAAAAACAGCTTCCCTTTCCCGGAGTGCTTTGGACGGTTATGTTGCCACTCAGGAGTTGGGCGAATTTTTTGCTTATAACCAGACCCAGTCCCGTGCCCGCGTTAGTTCGAGTGTCGGAGACATTGACTTGGGAAAAAGGTTTGAATAGCCTTTTAATGTTTTCAGGGTGAATTCCCAGACCGGTGTCAATGACGTCGAACTTCAGGCAGTCTCTTTCCTGCGAATCGGTGATCCGTTCGATAGCCAGTCGTACCGTGCCTTCATCGGTGAACTTGAGCGCGTTTTCGATAAGATTAATGAGTATTTGTTTGACTCGTATGGGGTCGGTACCGATTTTATCCGGAAGCTCGCCGGTTATGTCCACGCTTATTGGAATGCCTTTCGTTTCGCTGCGCACTTTCATGAGCGCGTGTACGTCATCGATGAGCTTTTGTGTGGAAACAGTTATTACCTCAACCTCCATATTCTGTGATTCTATTTTTGAGAGGTCGAGTATGTCGTTTATGATCTGCAGAAGATGATTGCCGTTTTTACGTATGGTGTTGATTGAATCAGCGGCTCTTTCGGTCACTTCGTCTGGGGTCAGTTCCTCTTCGAGAACGTCGGTAAATCCGAGGATGGCGGTCATTGGTGTACGTATTTCGTGACTCATGTTGGCCAGGAAATTACTTTTTGCCTGATTGGCTTGTTCTGCTGACAGACGTGCCTCTTCGAGTTCCTTGTTTTGTTCTAAGAGTTGTTTATGAGCAGCCTGAATATCCGCGGTTTGATCGTTGACCATTTTCCTGAGCTGCTCGAGTTTCAACTGAGCCCGTTGATGGTCTTTCCATTTGCGGGTCAAGGCGCAGGCGATCTGACGAACCTCAATGGTGTCAAATGGTTTTTTAAGAACCAGGAGATTGTCTGTTTGTCCGAGTTTATTGATGGTTTGTTCCCAGCTGTAATCTGAGTAGGCCGTGCATATGATCGCCTGCAGTGTCGGATCGAATTCCCAAAGCCGGGCAATAGTCAGCAGCCCGTCCCACCCAGGCGGCATTCTCATGTCGACGAACGCAATGGCAAATGGTTCTCCCTGATCGTAAGCTTCTTTGGCAAGTTCATAGCCGTCTCGGCCCTGCATTGCTGATGAGATATTATACTGGGCTTGAGTTACCTGTTCGTTCTCACCGAAAAAGGCGGTTTCAACATTATGCAAACAGGAATTGCCGGTTGTCGGTGACAGGGTTTTACGGAAATCCTCATGGATGAGTTCGTTGTCGTCTATTATCAGAATTTTCGTGGCCTGGGTTTCATTCATTGCATTGGCCTTGAAGTAGTGGTTTCCTTAATCATTGTGTGTCGACTGAAGTTGATCATACGGTGGCTTTCGTGGATATATCTTCCATCACCGTGCGGACGATTCGTTCGGCATCCGCACAACCGCAGGTTACGACAGCGGAGCCGATTCTTTGCAGCCTGTTTATGTCAGACATCGAAAGCTCCTTTGCTGTAAGGATAACGACCGGAATTTTGTTCCAGACAGCGTCCGACTCCAGGTGTTCCAAAAGGGTGAGACCGTCCATTCTGGGCATCATCAGGTCGAGCAGAATAACCTGGGGAGTAAACGTGGATAACTGTTCGAGGGCTTCGATGCCGTTGGAGGCGGTTCTGACGTTTAAACCTTTATTATCCAAAACACTGGTTATTACGTGTTTCACGATATCGTCGTCATCAACGATCAGTACATCGGTGAGATTTGCCGAGCCGATTTTCTGCATGGTCAGTAGCAACTTATTCGGTTTGATCGGCTTGGGCAGATAAATCCTGGACCCCGGTTTGTGGTCCGAGTTTTCCTCACTGCGAACCGAAATTATCATGGCAGGTATATTTCGAAGTGAAGGTTCCCGTAGAAGCTCTTTGGCAACCTGCCTTCCTTCTGTAATCGGAACGCAGATGTCCAGGCACAGGATGTCCGGCGTTGCGGTTTTGGAAATATCCAAGGCTTCGTTGTAGCTTTTTAAGGATGCCGTGTTGTAATTTCTATCTTTAAGGTTTTTCTGGATGTCGCTGAAATGTGTGGTGCCATCATCCACGCAAAGGATGGTTATAGTGGATGCCTGTTCAGGTTGCTGGATATCGAGATTCGTCTCCTGCGGGCTGGTAACTTGTTTTCCTGAGCAGGGAAATACCGCGGTAAAAACGCTTCCTTTTCCCGGTGTGCTTTGAAATTCAATTACACCGCCGTGTAGAGCGATCAATCGCTGACATGATGCTAAACCCAGGCCTGTCCCGCCTACCAGTCGGGTTGTACTCGAGTCGATCTGGGAGAAGGTTTTGAACAACTTGTCATGATCCTCCCCTTTGATGCCCACACCGGTGTCGGTCACGGAAATGGCCACGCAATCTCCCATTTGCTGGCGATTTTCGCGTATCGCGGTGACTGTTATTGACCCTTTCTGGGTATACTTGATTCCGTTGGAGATTAAGTTGGTTAATATCTGGCGAACTTTCGTGATATCCGCGGAGATATTGATCGTATGATCAGGCAGATCAATTAGAAAATCTATCGGTTTATCACCGATTTGTGGTTGCATCTGGTTACAGATATTGCGTACAGCGTCAACGACGTCGAAATCGGAAAATTCCATTTCAGCCTCGCCGGAATCTATTTTGATGATTCCCAGGATCTGGTTGATCAGTTCCAGTAAATGTGAGGCATTTCGCGAAACTGTGAGCAGGGCGTCCATATCCCTTTCAGGCAGAACATCTTCCGTTCGCCGCAGG
This sequence comes from Phycisphaerae bacterium, assembly GCA_963667855.2. Lineage (GTDB taxonomy): Bacteria > Planctomycetota > Phycisphaerae > UBA1845 > UBA1845. The sequence goes on from CAXXKI010000028.1 coordinate 54,698, forward strand.
AGTCGGTTGGTGAATCCAATAATGGCGTTCAACGGTGTGCGCAATTCATGGGACATGTTGGCCAGGAATTCGGTTTTAGCCATGCTGGCCTGTTCAGCTTCCTTGCGTGCCTTTATCAGTTTGAAATTGCTTTTTTCAAGTTCCTTGTTTGAATCCTTCAGTTGTTTGATCGCTTCGTTAAGTGCCGCTCGTGCATGCACTTCTTTTTTCTTCAATTGCCATTTACTGCAGAGGGAGCTGGCAAGCTGTTGTACTTCGACATTGTCAAAAGGTTTTTTCAGAATCAGTAGTTTATCTGTTTTTCCCAGGCAAGACCACATTTCCGCCCACGAGTAATCGGAATATGCTGTGCAGATGACGACCTGGATATTCGGATCGACTTCCCATATACGAGAGACGGTTTCCAAGCCGTCCCACCCGGGCGGCATACGCATATCCACGAATGCCAGCGCGTAGTGGCTGTTTTGTTTCAGGGATTGTTGTACTTTTTCCAGGCCTTCCGACCCCTGATAAGCGGAATCGATGTTATACGCCAAATCCACGGAAAACGTGTTTTTTTCCGCGAAGAGTGCCGCTTCCGCTGTAGTTAAGGCATCACTGTTTGAGCTTTCGCCGGCAAGTATCTTGCGAAAGTCATTGTGGATCATCTCATTGTCGTCGACAATGAGAATTTTGTAGAGTCCGTTGTCGCTCATTATGCGATCACGTTCCCAAAACGCACATACCAGTCTGATTCAATGCCTTGAACCAATGGATATACACCGTTTGATGTGCGGCAAAGGTGTAAGCCCGCCATTCCCAAAGACGCTTTGATTTCCTATATGTTAACGTCAATAAACGATGTGAAATTATGATATAGCGGTTATGTTACCGCCGGTTTAACCGCAATGGATATGGTTAAGTATAAAGCAACAGATGCCTGTTACCGTTTGTAGCCCGGATAAATCTTAACGGATTCGCTCCCGCTTAAAAGTTTCGCTTGTATCGGATATACGCCGGCTGGATGAACTAATTTTAATCGCTGGCCTTATACCGCAGTTCTTTTGTTTTCTGCAGCAGTTACGAGTCGGGCGGGGTCAAACGGGTTTGGCTCCACCTGACGCTGAGTTATTAGCGAAGCAGCCAGTTGTCCAACCGCGTAGGATGAGGTGACGCCGTGTCCTCCCAGTCCGGCAACATGGAAAACGTGGATATTTCTGGGGTCAAATCCAATTACGAAATTTTCATCCTGCGCAAAAGTTCGCTGTCCAGTCCAGCAGTTTTTAATGGCTAAATTACTTAATTGCGGCTGAAGACGGCTCATGGTTTCCGCTAATTGAATCTGTACATTGTGGTTTACCCGGTAATCACCGGGGGTTCGGGCCTGCTGATCGCATACACACATTAGCAAACCGCCGTTATCTGGTCGGAAATAAAGATTATTCACTACGTCCCAGACAATAGGCCAGCCCGTTGAAATTTCCGGCATTTGAGGAGTTTGGAACAGGTGCCGGTTCATCGGGGTCAGCGGAAGATCCCCGACGGTTCCCGCCCAGGGGCCCGCGGCGTTCACCAGCAATCCGGTTGTGATTGTTCCCTTGCTGGTCTGTATGGCAATTCCTCCATCAACCGGAGTCCATTGTAGCAACTCGCAATCGCAAAGAACTTCTTGTTCGCGGAGGAATGTCTGTAAAAGACCAGCGGTATCCACCACACCGTCTTCCGGACACCATAATGCTTTTCCCATTGCCCCGGGAAAACGTTTGCTTACATCTTCATTTCCCCATCCCACCAGCAGTGAACCGGTTTTGCGAAATTCACAAAATTGGCCGGTTCGTAAAGCGTTGGCTCCGCGGCTGGTGAGAACCTGGACATTACTGTCCGCAACTTTCTCCCGGACCATGGCCGCATTTAACCCGGACGAGTGCTGACCCGGTGTCGTTTCCTTTTCGATTACGAGGATATCATTCACGCCCTTTTGGCGCAAGTGGTACGCGGTGGATGCGCCGGCCAATCCTGCTCCTGCTATTACGATGTTAGCCTTCATAGTTTCTCTATTACAATCGAACGATTTCACAAAGCACGGTTCAAGTGTAACGTGAGGATACGTATGGGCCAACGCTTGCGGCCGGTTTGTTTGTTTTTTGACGCTGCTGAATCAGGACGGAAGAGCAGAGTCTCCCGGTTTATTCCTGGATTGGGGGTGATTGACGGCGTTCCACAGCTTGGTAGTCAACTCTGTGGGATCGTATGGTTTAGTTACCTCTCCACTGCCTCCTACCGTTTCGCTGAGTTGCTCGAGGTAATTGCGAATGATGCCCGCGTCTGCACCGGTCATGAAAACTACAGGGATGTTGGGATCGCCGATATCGCTGCGTATGTGTTCGCAGACAGCGAATCCGTCAGTACCAGGCATGTCGACGTCAAGTAATACTACGTCTGGAAGTGCTTTATCGAAGGCTGCAATAGCGGAGTCGCCGTCGTTTGCGGTAATAACTTCAAAGCCGGCGTTAGTCAGGCGGATTTTGAGGGCTTTTGTGATGTTTTTGTCGTCATCGGCGAGCAGAACGACAGGTTTTTCTCTTTTCATCGCTTTCCGCCTCAAAGCACCGTTGGTATCGGTTGGTTTGCATTAGTGTCCGGTGTATCGACACTCTCTACAGCGGCCTGCAGATTCTACCGCCAAGCCTCTAAGGTTCGTCCATACAATAAAGTTACGATTTATTTTTGGTAAATGAGCAGGCCGTAAAGAAAACTGCCCAAAACCTGTACGAAGTGGCTATGTAAGTGAAATAATCTAGCTGAACAAACCGTTGATTTTATTAAACTGGAATCGTTTATTATGAGTAGCAGGCATTTCCTGATGCTGAAGTTGAGTTGGTTATAGCACCTGCTTGTTCCGGTTTTGTCGTGGTGGTCTGGGATTGTGTTATGGAGGCTGCTACGACGAATTTGCCTGGCGTGGAAACGAATTCAGCCACCACCCATGAGCGGAAATCGTTTGTTGCTTCTGATGCATTTCCTTTAGGAAATAGTCGAGGCGGCGAAATCGATATGTCGGTTCCGCTTGAATTACGTCTAAGACGCCGGACGATCATACGTCCCAGTTCGCTAATCACTTCTCTTGTTTCGATTTGTACGGGAAAATTCCTGGCTATTGCTTGAGCTGTAGCCATTGGAAACTGGATTACAAAGGCGCCCGAAGCACTTCCGGAAATCCTTATTACCAAAGCAAGTTCTTCATGTTGAGAAATTAAACAGGGGGCTGCAACAGGCCTGCTTACTCTGCAGGGCGAGCCAAGCATTTTAACGAATACGTTGTCTGTCGCAGAGAATAGAGACAGAACCAGACTCGCACCCATCGATATTTATCCTTCTAGAATATGACCCCTATATCGGCTCAGGGGCTTTCTTTTCCGGCCACTAATGTAAAAGCCGGTGGGGAATCTTTACCAGGTGGCCATCCGGGCTCGCAAGCTGTGACTGTGGTTACAGGTTGCGTCAAATGGTCGTTAAATCGTTCAATTAGAACATCGGCCAGCAGTTGGATGCGGTTGAACGAATCGACTGGCAAATTCCAGGTGTGGTAATATGCAATTCGGGGAGCATGAAAGCTGGAGTTATCGGTATTAGCAGGTTTATTTTTTGCCAGCGGCTCTCTGGATGCGGAAAAACTCTTGAAGTATGTCGCAGCAATCCTGAGCCAACACTCCGGAAATCAGCTCAGTCTGGTGGTTTGTTCGCGGATCGGTGGTAATGGAGTAGAGTGAACCGCAAGCGCCGAATTTCGGGTCAGCAGTTCCAAATACGACCCGGTCGAGACGGGAAAGGACTATTGCTCCAGCGCACATCGGGCATGGTTCCAGGGTTACGTAGATGGTGCAATTATTCAGCCTCCAGTCTCCGATAGCTGCTGCGGCGGCCGTGATAGCGATGATTTCGGCGTGTGCGGTGGGGTCGGAGAGCATCTCTTTCTGGTTGTGCCCCCGGCCTATAATTCTGTCGTCGTGAACCACGACCGCCCCTACGGGTACTTCCTCTTTGTCGAACGCGGCCATCGCTTCATCAAGAGCGGATCGCATGAAATGTTCGTGTCGTTCTGTCATATCAGCATTGTAGCGGCGGGTTTTAATTCGCAAATGGGGCTGAAACAGGTGGTTTGCAGGGGCGTTAATATCGGTCGTTGAAGATTGCCGATAACTGTATTGTTACTAAGAGCTTGTGGTGAAAAGTCCGCGCGCCGGGAGATCGGCGCTATCAAGCAGGAATATAGTTTGTGATGAATAATGGTTTTTCAGGCTGGGTTGTTTTTTCGGCGGTATTTGTGTTTTTGGCCGGAATCTCCGGGTGTGGTCAGTCCGGTGAAACACCGAATACGGAGGTGGCCGACTCTATACCGCTGTATGTGCCGGATGAGGTTCCTTCCACCAAGCTCTACGTTTATCCGGGCCAGTTGATCGAAATTCAATGGTCGACCGAAGTCACTTCGAATGGATTGAAATTGACCTGTTTCAACAGGGCGACTTCCGTTGGTACGGATATAACCACTAATGGCACAGGTGGTAAACATAATTGGCGGATATCCGGTGACATGGTTGCTGATACGGATTATGAAATACGTGCATTTGAAGTGGGAACCAATGGAAGCCTTGCGGATAGCGAAGCTGAACCGATTTTAAAAAGTGCGAGGATTCGCCTGACCGGCGTTCCCGATGATATCGACAGCAACAGTATCCCGGTGGCCTGCAATTCCAACGGCGAATGCAATGACGAGCTATTTTGTAACGGCGCGGAAGTTTGTACTCACGGTTTTTGCACGAATGGTGTGAGCCCTTGCGCAGCCGATCAGAGTTGTGACGAGGCGACCGATACGTGCAGCGGTGGAGCCTGCGAGTCGAACGAAGATTGTGGTTTACAGGGATTCTGCATAGACGATGTATGTACGATAATTGAAGTCGGCAGCAATGCTCTTCAGGGGTACGCCCTGTATGCGAGTGACGACTCATTGGTGGATTTCAGCCAGCCTCTTGTCGTTGGGGATGTTCTCAGTATAACCGCTCCGCCGATTGCAGAAGCTTCCTTGTCGGTTTGGGCCAGGGTGATATCTGCGGACTGCAGTTGCAGCTGGACGATTGAGCCCACTTCGGCCGGAACATTTGATACCCCCGAAAGTTGCGCAGCGAACTTAACCTTAGCGGAAAAGGGTAGCGTATTCATATCTGTGGAAACTGAATGCGACGGTGTTGAAAAGACCTATATCCAGCAGGGCACGATTGTCGATGCTCCACCGCCGACAACCTGCGAGAACGTAGACGACTGCCAGGATGGGGAAATATGCGAAGACGGTGTCTGTGTTACTCCGCCTGCTCCGGCTCCTTCGATAACCGTGCTGGAAGAGGAACTGATTGTACCTTACGTTGTAAGGTTGTATATGCGTTTGATCGATGCTGACGATGATGTTATTCCCAGTGGCGTGACCAGCGATCAGTTCGCCATTTACGAAAACAACGTGAAACTCGATCTCACGGAAACCAATCAGTTTATAACTCCTGGCGCAAACCTGCCGTTGCGGATAATGCTTGTACTGGATTATACGAATTCCATGGATACGGCTTCGGCGATTTCACCAATGATCGACGCAGCCAGAAGCTTTGTGGAGCAGGAGCATTTTACCGCTTCGCACCAGATTGGGATAATAGAATTCCACGACCGGGGCGGTGAAGACGAGGGGTTCAGTGTTGCGGTCGAACTGACCGATGCTGATTCAGAAGGTAAAACCGCTATAAAGGCAGGGATACCTTCGGCTAATTCTCTGGAGCCGGGTCTTACACGCGTGTGGGACGCCATCAATCTGGCCATGGTCCGGTTGGCGGTGACCGAGCGAAAGACCGGTGAGGTACAGGCAATTGTTTTTCTGACCGACGGACGGGACACAACCAGCGAGTTGGATGCGGATGCAATAGCCTCCGCCGCCGTAACAAATGAGATTAACCTTTACCCTATAGGTTTCGGTGATGTAGCGGATAATGAATCGGTACTCGAGTCCCTGGCGGACCAGACCGGTGGTGCTTATTTCCCGGCTTCCGATGCCGCTGAATTACAGGATATTCTGACCAAGGTCGCTTCCGATCTGCGGGGGCAGTGGAATCTGTGTTACGTTACCCAGCGAAACAGCGGTTCGGTCGATCTGAAAGTGGAATTCACCTGGGAATCGCAAACCGCGGAATATGAATCCAATTTCGACGCGGGGCAACTGGCCGGGGATATTCACCAGGGAATTATCGAAGTCGTTGATCGCGATTACGACGCCTTCATGGACCGCACACGGTTTCTTTTAAGAGCAACGTACATACCACGTAGTATTAACCGGCTTGATCTTGTGTTCGCGCATAGCAGTGCGGTATTCGAACTGCAGGGAGCGGGGGGGCTGATGAACCCGGCAGACGGCTGGTCTCTGACTGATATGGGCGATGGGGAGTACCTGATTTTCGGGTTCGATCTGCTGGAATACGGAGCGTTTGGGAATATCGGAACGGTTACGATTCCTGGGAATATCGATTATCTGCAGGTTCAGCATGACGATACCGTTTTTGATTTCCTGCCCCAGGATAAGACCTTTGTATTTACCGGCGATTTATGGGCGAAACCGTATACTCTGACCGCGGAAGTCGGGCCCGCAACCGAGTTAGGAAATATAACTATCACGCCGGATAAGACTGGATACGGCCATGGCGAAACAGTTACCCTGACCGCAACGCCGGTAGGGACAAGCACGTTTGAAAAATGGACCGGCGATTCAGACAGTACAGATGCGGGTATTACCCTGACTATGGACGAGGATAAAACGGTTACCGCGGTGTTCAAGGAATAGCACCGCGGGCGATTGTGGGGAATCCGGTTATTGACTGTCGCCGACTTGTATTGTCATTCTCAGTGGTTGTTCATCCGTATTAGGGGTAAACACGTAGGTTTTCGATTTTCGCACGATATTGCTCAGGGTAGTCAGCAATAAACGCGTTTGACTTACCTCGGGATTCCTGATGTATTGCTTCTGGATGGCCAGGAAACGGTCGGTTTCTCCAATGGCTGTTTTTATCCTGGTTTCCGCGTAACTTTTGGCCTTTTCGATAAGTTCAAAAGCGCTGGCGTGGGCCTTGGGCAGGATGGAGTTGGCGAACGCTTCAGCTTCGTCGATTTTCTTCTCCTGGTCCTTTTTGGCGCTGGCGACGTCCCGAAAAGCATCATTGATGGCGAACGGGGGTTCGATACTCTCGATATTTACATCCACTATGGTTATGCCGCATTCGTAAAGATCGAGCATTCGCTGGACTTTTTCTTCGGTGATATTCTGGATTTTCGCTTTACCTTCCGCCAATGCCTCATCGATAGTGCACCCGCCGAGTGTTTCGATCATTACGCTGAGAACGGCCAGGCGGACCATTTCGTCCGGGCGTGATGTCCTGGTGACATACTTGTCCGTTTCGGTTATCTGGTAGGTGGCGACCATTGTGGATTTAACAATATTGACATCGCCGGTGAAGACGTCTGTTTCAGGGCTGGAGCCACGTGCGACGATGTCACCGGCGGCTATGGCGGCTCGGATTTCCGGGGATAAGCCTACTTCCACTCTCTTTATTTCGGTAGTTTTGGGCTTGTCCACCCGGCCGAACGGCGCGGGCCAACTGTAGTGTATACCTGGTTGGACCTGCTTTTCGACTGTTCGGCCAAAACGGCGCTCGACGGCTCGTTCATCGGGTTGCACAAAGTAGAAACCGGAAGCCAGGTAGCAGCACAAGCCGAATATTCCCACAATCCAGACGAGTCTTCGGGCTGTATGGGGACTACGATCAGCTGGAGAGGGTTTTGTATGTTTTCCGTTTTTTTCGGTCATGGTCGTTATTGGGTAATATTCGATCCATTGGTGGAAATATGTTTAACGGGGATAATTCCGATTGGGTCATCGGGGGAGAATTCAGCGTTGGTAAGAAGCTCAAAAAACCTGGATTCTGAGGGGAGTATGAGTATTGTCTTTTCATCTATCCCCTTTTCGTAAGATTCCAGTGTTCGGAGGAAGCGGTAAAACGCGGGATCTGTACTGTATGCTTCGCCGTATATGCGGGTCGCTTCCGCATCCGCCTGGCCGCGGATTTTTTCCGCTTCCGCGGTGGCTTCGGCGAGTATTTTCTGCTGCTCGGCCAGGGCTTCCGCCCGGATGCGCATGGCTTCAGCGTCTCCCTCGCTTCGGAACTGGGTGGCGATTCGCTTTCTTTCAGCTCGCATACGATCGAAAACGCTTGTGCGGTTCTGGTTTGGAAAATTCAAGCGTTCTATACGCAGATCCAATATATCGATGCCGAAACTGGCAAACGCCCTTTGGGCACATTTTTCGTGAATGCCTGATACGGTTTCAGCCCAGCGGTTTTTATCGGGACAGTCTGACACCAGTGTTTCAAAGGTATTCGAGCCCAGGGTGGCATTGAATTGAGATTTAACAATATCGCTGAGGCGGATTTGAGCACCTTCCAGGTCGGCTACTGTTTCCAGGAATTTTAAAACCGACTCTTCGCTCCTGTTGATTCGCCAGAAAGTGGCCGTGGTTACCTCCACGTTCTTCTTGTCCCTGGTCAGGTATTCCTTGGGAGGAGAATCAGGAGCCGGGTCTTCAAAAACCTGCAGGCGGTTATCGAAGCGGACTACGGTCTGGATGGGGACGGGCCATTTAACCTGTAACCCCGGTTCGAGCACCGTACGTGCCGGGCGGCCGAACTGCTTGATTATAACGTACTCGGTTTCGTCGACGGCTACGAAGCAGGTTGAACCGAAGTAACCGATGAGTCCGAGTAGAATAGCTGTTGTAATGACTTTTCTCATTGGCATTGTATCCTTGGAAATCAGTAACCGGAGCGTGTTTCCTCTAGGTCTTTAAACCGCAGATCCAGGTAGAGGTTTTCGTTGCCGGGCTTGATACATTTATATAAACCAGGAAAAACATTATCGTACATCTCGAATGTCAGACGCGATCGAGTAAGCTCGGGGAAATGGCGGTATGCTTCGAGCGAGAGCAGGAATCGCTCAGCCTTTCCGGCAGCTTCTCCTGTCTGCTCGTAATGATAGCCTTTCATGGCCGTGATCATTTGATTCTTTCGGCCTTTAGCTTCAGGTATTATTTGAGCTTTTTGAGTCAAGGCGACATTTTTCCTGGTGGTTTTATCTTCCAGGGCGCTTGCTATTTCCCTGAATGCGTCGTGTACGTCGGGGGGGGCATGCGCGTCGCGGAAACAGAACGACATTATTTCCACGCCACAATTGCATATGTCCAGGTTCCGCTGTGCTTCGGAGTGGATTCGGTCGGCGTATAGTTTTTGATCGGTAGTTAGGACGGTTTCGATAGTAGCATTACTTAATACTCTTCTGATCGCCGCCTGAACGGCATTGTGGACAACGACTTCGCGGTCAGCCGATGCGTAGGCAAATTCCCTGGTCATACCCGGCGTCATGTGCCAGTGGGTTACGCTGGTGATCTTGGCGATATTCTCGTCGCCAAGTAAAACCCAATGCTCCGTTTCATCCTGGACATCGGTTTCGTCGGCAGGTTCGAGATAGTCGAATTCCGTTCTATAGACTTTACGTATGTCAATCCGATCTAATGAATCGATCGGCCAGGGAAGGCGATAGTGCAGGCCGGGCGGCAGGTCGGAATGAATGACTTTCCCGAATCTTTTGGCCATACCTACCTGCCCGGGTTGGATCATGAAAAAACCGCTGCATGCGTATACTGTCAGGGCGGCGATCACGAGAAAGATAACGAAACGTTTGCCGGTAACTTTTAATGGTAAAAGCCAGTTGACGGCCGATACCAGTTTATGTCCGTATTTCTGCCTCCACATGCTTATAATGGTCAGGGCTGCAAAGGCATATGCGCCGAGAGTCTTGAACCATGCGGGAATAAACGGTTCTTCAAGAGCTCTCTGGCTTATATCCATTGCTTTGGCAGAGAAAAACCAATCGAGCGACAGGCCCATCAATACGGACACTACCGCAATGCCGACCAGGTAGATTAATACGGTACGTTTGCCCAGATGTTTGAGTAGCACGCCGACCGATCCAATATTGGTTGCCGGTCCGGCCAGGAGGAAAACCAATGCCGCTCCCGGGCTGACTCCCTGGGCAACCAGGGCGGCCGCTATGGGAGTGGACGATTCCGCGCATACATAAATGGGTACGCCGATAACCAGCATGATAAGCATGGCTTGTATTGGATTCCCGAAAACCGCGTCGATCAGGAATCCCGGTATAGCCACCTTGATGATTGCACCAACCAATATGCCGATGATCACCCAGCCGATTATGTCATCGAAGATGTCTACGAATGAGTGTTTCAACCCAGCTCGCCAGTCGACTTTTTTGGCAGGTTCGTCTTCCTGCTGGTTTTTTGATTTGCAGCATGTCGGCATATCTGCAACCGAATCCGGCTCGGAGCTGGGAAACTTCTTTTCGATGAAATTCTCCGCCAGGCCCGTAATGAACGCTGTAATCATGGCCGCTACGGGTCTGAATATGGCGATCAAGGGTCCCATCAGGGAGTAAGTCAACAGGACGGATTGGATACTCGTCTCCGGAGTGGAAATAAGAAACGAGAGGGTAGCACCCTTTCCTGCCCCTTTTTTTCTGAGTGAGATGGCCGCAGGTAGAACGCTGCAGGAACACAAAGGCAGAGGTAAGCCGACCGCTGAGGCCAACACGACCGATCGGGATCCGAGTCCTTTGAGCCATTCGACCCAGCGACCTTTACTCATCAGTACGTGGAGGAAGCTGGCGACAAGGAAACCGACCAGGATGAAAGCGGCCGATTCGCGAAGTATGTCCCAGGAGGTTATGAGTATTTCTGAAATCCACATCATTGCTTAGTCCTTTGCCGACCTGGGGGAGATTATCCAGGAGAACATGGTCGGCATATATAGGGAGCATTATACTCCTATTTGTTGGATGGTGAAAGGTGAAGATAGCAGGGGAAGTGCTCTGTTCAGGGTTTTAGTTTTCGTTATAATACCGCAGGGGTAAATGAACAAACTAGCCTATTGTCCTAACGGATCACCCAGTAAGCGTAAAACTGATGCCAAAAGACGAAACGATCAAACGAGTTCTGATCATCGGGAGCGGTCCAATCGTAATTGGTCAGGGCTGCGAGTTCGATTACTCGGGGACGCAGGCTTGTCGTTCTCTGCGCGAAGAGGGGGTCGAGGTTGTCCTGCTTAACAGCAACCCGGCCACCATCATGACCGATCCGGAGGTGGCCGACCGCACCTACGTCGAGCCGATTGTACCAGAGGTGATCGATAAGATTCTGGATACCGAAGCCAGGAGAGGCACGAAGATCGACGTGATCCTGCCTACGCTGGGTGGTCAGACCGGTCTGAACTGTGCGATGGAGGCGGCGGAGCAGGGGATTCTGGAGCGGCACGGCGCGCGGATGATTGGGGCCGACCGGGAGATTATCAATCGGGCTGAGGATCGACTGGCTTTCAAGGAGGCCATGATTGCGGCAGGGATCGATCTGCCGCGGTCAGGCACAGCGCACAGTCTGGAAGAGGCTCATAAGGTACTTGAAGATGTCGGTTTGCCGGCTTGTATCAGGCCTGCGTATACCTTGGGTGGTTCCGGCGGAGGAATGGCCAAGACCAAGGAGCAGTTCGACGCCCTGGTGGCCGATGGCATTTCTCAATCGCGGGTTAACGAGGTTCTGATCGAAGAGGATCTTACCGGCTGGAAGGAATTCGAGTTCGAGATGATGCGTGACCGCCGCGATAACGTCGTAGTGGTTTGTTCAATTGAGAATCTCGATCCCATGGGGGTGCACACGGGCGATTCGATTACGGTTGCTCCTTCTATGACTCTTAGTGATAAGGAATACCAGCACATGCGTGATTCGTCGATTGCGGTCATGCGTGCGGTGGGGGTGGAGACCGGTGGAGCGAACGTGCAGTTTGCGGTAAACCCGGCTGACGGGCGGCAGGTGGTCATCGAGATGAACCCGCGGGTTTCACGATCCTCGGCTCTGGCGTCCAAGGCTACCGGTTTCCCAATTGCCAAGATCGCCACCAAGCTGGCCATCGGTTACACGCTGGACGAAATTCGCAACGACATTACCCGGGAGACGCCCGCCTGTTTCGAGCCGGCAATTGATTATTGCGTAGTCAAGATGCCGCGGTTTGCATTTGAGAAATTCCCCGACGCTGATGAAACACTGACTACGGCGATGAAGTCGGTGGGCGAGGCGATGGCCGTGGGGCGTACTTTCAAGGAAGCGTTCCAAAAGTGCATTCGCTCGATGGAGATCAAGCGACCGGGATACGGTCTGCATCCGAAAGACAAATGGTTCGATGCGCAGGGGTTGGGTTTTTCACAAGCCGAGGGGGAAGTCTGGTTTGACGCCTTCGGTGAGGAATCATCACCACTCGGTTTATTCGTTGGCGGCAGTTTGAGTGAAGCGCCTGCGGATGTTAACGAGGAATCTTCAGGGGCCTGGCCTGTTTCCGACGAGATTTTGACGGAGAAACTGTCTATACCGTGCCAGGGGCGCCCGTATTACATTCGTTACGCTTTGAAGCTGGGTTGGTCGGTGGAGAAGGTGCATGAGATCAGCAAAATCGATCCCTGGTTCCTGGATCAGATAGCGGAATTGGTGAATTTCGAAAATGTTCTGTCGAAAACGCCGGTGAGTAACGGTTCGGCACTGCGGATAACTTCGGAGATCGCCGAGGTTTATCAGCAGGCTAAATCGTTGGGGTATAGCGACACGCAGTTGCGGAGCATCTGGCGGATAGACGAATCCACGTTGAGTAAACTCAAGAACCAGCTGGACAGGGTGAAGTACAAACTGGTGGATACCTGTGCGGCCGAGTTTGAGGCTTATACTCCGTATTATTACTCCACGCACGAGAAGGTGATGGCCCAGGTGGTTCGCAATCCGGAAGCGGTTAGCGAGTTGCGCAGGCATCACAATTCCGGCGGACGGACGGAAATCGCTGATATTGTGAAAAGCCTGGGGGTGGATTCGCCTCATCGGTACCGGATTCTCGACGATGAGCACGTGCTGGTGGAGTCGCACGATGGTGAGTTGGAGGTTAGCGATAAACCCAAGGTGGTCGTACTCGGCGGTGGTCCAAACCGAATAGGCCAGGGTATAGAATTCGATTACTGCTGTGTGCACGCCGTTCAAGCTGCCCGGGCGATGGGGTTCGAGACGGTGATGATCAACTCTAATCCGGAGACGGTCAGTACCGATTACGATGTCAGTGATCTGCTGTTCTTTGAGCCGCTTACGCACGAGGATGTATTGAATATCTGCGAGCGGCTTAACGGTAAGCCTTTTATCCCGGGTGATCGAGAGAATTCTTCCGGTGGAAACGTTCGCGGTGTGGTGGTTCAGTTCGGCGGCCAGACACCGTTGAATCTTGCCCAGGGTTTGACCGATGCCGGTGTGCCCATATTGGGTACTTCGCCGGCGGATATTCACCTGGCCGAGGATCGGGATCATTTTCAGAAGATAATCAGGGAACTGGGCTTACGTCAGCCGCCTAATGGTATTGCCTATTCCCGGGCGGAGGCTGTGGAGGTGGCTGAACAGATCGGTTACCCGATCCTGGTGCGTCCTTCCTACGTGCTCGGCGGTCGCGGAATGCAGGTTTGTAATAATCCGGCTGACCTTGCCCGTTATTTTGATAACGCCCTGTCCGCTACTGATCGGGAGATCAGTGTCGACCGGCAGCATCCTATTCTGGTGGACAAGTTCCTCCTGGACGCGGTAGAGGTGGACGTCGATGCGGTGAGCGATTACGGATATCCCGGTCGGGATCCAGCCGAGTGCCGTTGCGATATTTGCGGGATCATGGAACATATTGAGGAAGCGGGTATTCACAGCGGTGACAGTTGTTGTACGCTTCCGCCTTATTCCCTGTCTCCGGCGTTGGTGGACGAGATCAAGCACCAGGTCAAGCTTTTAGCCCGCCGGTTGGGAGTTTGCGGTTTGATGAATGTGCAGTTTGCGGTGCAGGGGCGAGTAGTTTACGTGATAGAGGTAAACCCAAGAGCGTCGCGAACGGTTCCTTTTGCCAGTAAAGCAATGGGCGTGCCCTGGGCGACGGTAGCGACCAAGGTCATGCTGGGGCAATCTCTGGATGAGGCTCTGGCGGAGCTTGGAGTTCACGATGTGCTGACCCCGCGTCACGTTTCGGTTAAGGCCCCGGTTTTCCCATTCAACAAGTTCCGCGGGGTTGACTGCGTACTTGGTCCGGAGATGCACAGTACCGGAGAAGTTATGGGGATAGATCCATCGTATCCGTTGGCTTTTGCCAAGGCGCTTTTGAGTTCGGGTGTCAGGTTGCCTACCTCGGGCAATGCCCTGGTCAGTGTCTGCGACCCGGACAAACTGCGGGTGGTGTCGGTTGCTCGTGATCTGCACGATATGGGTTTTACGATATTCTCCACGATCGGTACGCACAATACGCTGAAGGAGCACGGAATTCCTTCGATAATTGTTTCCAAGCATGACGGCAAGGGGCATCCTTTTCTATTGGACATGATAAAGGGCGGTGAGCTGGACTTTTTGATCAACACGCCTATTCATACCGGTAGTGCATCGGAAGAGGGGCGTTGGAGAGCGGCTTCCGTGCAAATGAGAATTCCCTTGATCACTACGCTGGCGGGTGCCAAGGCTGCCGTCGGGGCGATCAAGGCGTTAGTGTCGGGCGGTATGGAAGTTCGTACCCTGCAGGATTATCTGGCAGATGGAGGTAGGCGATGATCTGCAAACTCGCTCTGGAAGATGGCAGTGTGTTTACGGGAAGTTCGTTTGGAGCTACCGGAACTCTTGCCGGCGAGGTGGTGTTCAATACCTCGATGACCGGTTACCAGGAGATCGTCACCGATCCCTCCTATTGTGGTCAGATAGTGACTATGACTTTTCCCTTAATCGGGAATTACGGGGTGAACCGGGAAGACTTTGAATCCTCCAGTCCATACCTTTCAGGGCTGGTGGTCAAGGAGTTGCCGGTTCGTCCGAGTAATTACCGTGCGGACATGTCACTGAGCGATTTCCTGGCCGAACGCAATGTGATTGGTTTGGCCGGTATCGATACCAGGGCTTTGACCCGCCGGGTTCGTATTCACGGCGCTTTGCGCGGCGTACTTTCCACCGAAATTTCCGACGAGGTTCAACTGGTGAAGATGGCTAACGAATCGTCGTCGATGGCCGGTGCCAACCTGGTGGAAAAAGTGGCTCCAGATAAAACGGAGTCGTGGTCGCAGCCTTTATGGCAATTGGAAAAAGCTAAAGAGGCAGTCAGGGCGGACTGCCGGGTTGTGGTCATTGACTGCGGGGTAAAGCAGAACATTCTGCGTTACATGGTCAGCGAAGGGTGCGAGGTTACGGTGGTGCCGGCCGACACGGATGCGGGAAAGATCAAGGAACTTTCACCGGACGGCGTGGTAGTAAGTAACGGCCCGGGCGACCCGGCCGCCGTAGTTGCTACGGTTAACGTATTGAAAGAGTTAATCGGGACAGTCCCGGTTTTGGGTGTTTGCCTGGGGCACCAGATGCTCTCGCTGGCTTTGGGGGCGGAGACATACAAGCTCAAGTTCGGCCATCATGGAGCGAACGTGCCGGTAATAAACCATTTCGCCGGGCGAGTGGAGATTACCAGCCAGAACCACGGTTTTGCGGTGGATAGGGATTCCCTTAAGGAAGTCGGCGGCGTTGAAACGCACATCAACTTGAACGATAACAGCCTGGAAGGTTTCGTTCACGTGGACAAGCAGATAACCGCAGTCCAGTTCCACCCGGAAGCAAGCCCTGGGCCCCACGATTCTGGTTCGTTTTTCGGTTCGTTCGTGAGGGCGATCCGCGAAGGCACGCCATTGAGCGGCGAGTCGCTATACGGCCGCTAAGCTGAGAAGATACTCTAAATTGACAATTAAGGATTCTCTAGTTTTCCGGGGTGAGATCTTGGGAATCAATGCTCCATTTCTGCGAAGAACGTATTACATAATGTCGATACGCTCGCGTGTAATTCCTTTGTTGATAAGAGATTATGAGCGAATTTATCGATTTGGGTTCGTTTTGTAATTTATCGTTTTCAACCACTTGGATATTGTGGAGTTCACGACCCGGGCAGGGACTGAGTGTATTCGTCGCTGCGGAGGAATTAGTTTGCGCTTATTTACTTTTCAATGAGCACGTTGCGCTGGGGGCAACGACGGCATATTTTTGGAGAAGGTATCGCTGCAAAAAGCTGCGAGATTTATCTCCCTCGCCCGAAGGTGATCACAACCTAACTATAACCGAAAATAAGAACAAAATCAAGTGAAATACCTTTCAAAAAAGGACAATTTGATTTAATTGCTTGGTTACTTGGTGTACTACAGAGATGGAGGCTAGTATCGTTAATGCCTATTTTCTTCGTCGACTGGTCGAATTAAAGATTGATCAATGCCAAGTTTGCTAGCAAGTAATTTTATAGTGTCTCCAAAACGAGAAAGCATCGAATGCTGTTTTCGGGTTACACGCTGAATCGATACGAAGCAATCCCACGGTACTTCAGCTAATTTTGGATCCGCTGCCCAACGCGTAAGCGTTGTGGCGAAATCATATGGAAGCTCGTAATCTTGGATTCGCTCTAATTCGGTAACTGTTAAAAGACGTAATTTATTTATTGGCCCGGCATTTTCCATTTCATCCAAGGGACGACAAAACGGCTTATAAAAAGCATCCCAGCAACCGGGTACCAAAGGCATTTGTTCCTCGGTTACAATAACAGGGATAATCGGTGTAATAGTCCAATCGTAAGAGGGCATTGATGGTGCTTTGATCTTTCCATCGCGAATGTTTAGTATAGTAGCGGCTATTTGTTTGATAGCGTTGGGAAAGCCTATGGCTTCCAGCTCATTCCGTCGTTGTTCAATTGAGAGAAAAGCAGCATGGCGTAATCCAACAAAGTGAACGCCCTTAACTTCGATAATTAAAACTTTATTGGGAAACCAAATCAGTAAGTCTGCACGTTTTTCCTTTTTATGTTCGGGTATTCGGTAGACTTGGCCCGGAAAATAAGTCTCAAGCAAATACTGTACGTAATTCTCAAAAACTTTGCCGTAAAGTTGTCCAATAGCTTTACTATTGTTGTACGGTGGGGGCAATGGAGAGCTTTTTTTAACGGCTGCAGTTAAAACTGTGTGCCGTACTCCGTCGAATAGGCTTCGTCCGAGTGCTGTGTGGTTTAACACATAAGCTCCCATTTTGCCCAGATTACAGATGGGAGCTTGGGAAAGTGCTATGAGATTCCAATCTCGTGGTGGGTTATCCTTCTCGAAATGTTTAATTAAAGCCTTTAGGTTAGAAATCGATCTCATTCGTACTGTTTCGTATGCCGTACGAACCTTCGCTTCTTTAGGGTTTTTACATTGATGTGGTCGATGAATTGCTGTCCAGCATTCAGCGAGTTCATTCGGATCGTAGTCTTCACTTATCGCAACAGCAATCCCTCCAAGTATGAAATCGATTGCGTTTACGTTGGTTGCTTTTTCGAATAAGCTTAGGTATTCGGATACTTCTGGGGTAGGGTTTGTTTCAAATAATTCGTAGAAACGTAACGAACGCGCTGCGAATACAGGCGCAGGAGTAATGGACATGCGAATCTGATCTTGTATAATTATCGGGAGAAGAGAACCGTCAGATATTGAACGGTCTTTCCCCATGAGATCCATCGTCATTAAAAGTGCTATACCAAGATCGTGACGGCCATCGTTTGCTGCTAATCTTCCGGCTCCGGATTCTGGTGCATATAATATTGCCAATTGTTGCAATGTGCTCAACTGTCTCTCGTAAAATAGTCTGAGAGAAGAAGGATTTTTTAGACTATTCTGGAAATCTTTTAACTTTTCGATAATCTCGGGGCTCAATGCACCAAAGAGAACATGACGCATTCTTTCTTCATTGTCGGATCTGTCGGCGCCGAGCATATTTTGAATCCGAGCAAGGTAGCTTAGCCATTCAGTTACCGGATATTTCTTTAGGCAACGAATTAGTTCTTCAAGTGTGGGCTTGCGTGCGAACAGATCATTGTAACCGGGGATTACGGCGAGCGTATTAACGAATTCCCTTACATCTCCAGTAGTCATCGATGTACCGTCTCCAATTCTGTTTGAGACTTAGTTATTAAATCATTAAGGAGTTGTTTGTATTTTATTGTATTCATTTATTTTCGAACAACGGGAAGGAGGTGCTTGAGTTGGTTTTCTCCAGTATGAACCACGCTTCATCAATATAGGCTACAGCTTTATTAAGTTCAGGTATTACCACGATATTGCTGTCGTCAGTTGGATAGCAGAAATCATCCCAGTGATCCAGGAAAAGCCCCCAGTCGATTTCCACTGCTAAGTCGCCAAACCAAAAGAAAACAGCCGGTTCGAAATAATCGGCAGGAATGTGACGCTGAAGATGGGCTGCGATTTCTTCTGGTTCCACCGTCGTTTCTGATGGTATCTCGGCACGGTCAGGTAAGCAGATATGTCCATCCAGAGCAAGACGTAAAAGATGTAGTCTATCCGGCTCAGGTAACGGGTAGATGTATTTCTTCCATTGCTTTATGCTATCTTCTTCTGATAGAGGTCGAAACCGCTTGAATTCTTCCAACGATAATTGCGTATATTTAGTTGCGTCTGTGAATCGCCAAATAACTGGGTGGTTTTTTAAAGTAGGGTCGTCAGGTACCACAGGTAGTTATCCTTATTTGTGTGGTAGAATGCCAATTTGGCCATTATGTTATTAGGTCATCATAGCTGACCAGTATTGACGCCGTCAAACATTACCTTCCTCGTTGCTCACAATTCCTCAACATAAGTAGACAGGAGAACTCTACTATCGGTTGTTATAATCTGATCTTCAATATTTTAAATCGATTGGGGTTTTATTGCCATTATGTTGGTTGCCTCCTGCGAACGTTCGGACGAGGCTTAATCCTTATCCCTTTGGTTGCATCAGTGTTTTCTATGGCTACCGACTTGACCTTAACTCAATGTAGGCCGATTTCTATCAAGGACAACCGGGAGTTGCGAAAACGAGAACCCGTTAAAGGCCATCCCCATTTCTGTATACTATCTGATTTCGTAATCTGGGTGTAATAATCAACGCAAGCAGAGAGATTTATATACAACTGCTTTTCGGAACGAAAGTTTATTGCCAGGTTTTTTCCAAATCGAGTAGAGTTTTGATGGTGATGTGGGGTTCTCCGCCGGCTGGGGGTTGCTTTCCTGCGTGGACCGCTTGCGGGGGGGTGATGAATATGGTCAGCCATCCCAGTTGGTTGGGGGCTAGAAAATCCTTGCCCAGGTTGTCGGCAACGTAAACGCATTCGCTGTGTGGTACGTTTAGTTTTTCAGACATTTCTTCAAATGCTCGCGGGTGTGGTTTCCAGTATTCCCGGCCCCACTGGTCGGTAAGGATTATCTCATCGAGTCTTTCGGTTAAGCCCAGGGCATCCACTTTAGCCTGCTGGGTAACCAGGTAGCCGTCCGATATGGCTCCCAGCTTGTATTTTCCTCGAAGATGGGTGAGGGATTCATCGGCCTGTTCAAAGAGTTTGATGGCCGGTTTGTGATTACGAAATGTAGCCACCATGTCGTTTACGACAGAGTCGGGATCGGTGATGCCGGCCAGTTCCGCGATAACATTAAATACGCGGTTGCGATCGGGCGTGTTGAAGAGCTCCCGCATCTTCTCGAAGAGGTCGAACTCGGGCTTGAGCCTGTCTTTAAATGCGTTGGCCACTGCCCGGTATCCGCTGAAGGTGTAGCTCTGCTCCGCGTAGAGCGTATCGTCTATATCGAAGATAATGGCGGTGGGAGCGGGAACTTTCATCATCAATTCAACGTAATAAAGGCTGTTACAAGCCGAGTACTCTTCCAGTGCGATTTCGTTTGGTTACTATACCCATAACTGGTGGATTGCTCCAGAACCGAGGAAAACGCGGATGGAAGGCAGGTGTTGAATGCGTGGGGAGATCATCAGCATAGGTACGGAGTTGATGACCGGAGTCAATGTCGACACCAACAGTGCGTGGCTGTCAAAGCAGTTGGGCCTGTTGGGAGTCTCGGTGATCCGCCATACAACCGTTGGTGACGATCTGGCGACCATAGTCGACGCCTTTCGGCAGGCGACGCAGCGGGCCGACCTGGTTATCTCCACCGGTGGATTGGGGCCTACTCTGGATGATATGACCAGGGACGCACTGGCGGAACTGGTGGGCCAGCCGCTGGAGATGGATGAACAATCGCTGGCGGTTATCACCGAGTTTTTTGCGGCCATCAACCGGGAAATGACGGCGAACAATCGTCAGCAGGCGATGTATCCTCGCGGGGCAACAGTTTTACCCAATCAGTGGGGAACCGCGCCCGGTATTCAACTTACAGCGTCAGATGCGGTGGTATTCTCGTTTCCCGGCGTTCCGCGGGAGATGCAGGGGATGTTTGGCCAGTATGTGGTGCCGCATGTAACGGTCAGGGTAGATCATGCCGGCATATCACGCCGGGTACTCCGCACATGTGGATTGGGAGAATCCTCACTGGCCGACAAGATCACCGACTTGATGGTTCCCGGGCGAAATCCCGCTATAGGGACAACCGCCAGCGAAAGCATTATAAGTATACAGATGCTGGCTAAAGCTGGATCGGCTGCAGAAGCGGAACGGCTCATAGATGACGATGTGCGGGAAATCAAGAAACGACTGGGCTCACTGATCTTCGGCGAGGAAGATGATACGCTGGAATCAGTAACCGGTAAAATGCTGGCGGGACGTAACCAAACCCTGTCGACGGCCGAATCATGTACCGGTGGTTTGATCGGTAAGATGATTACCGATGTATCCGGCAGCAGTACTTATTATCTCGGTGGATTCGTAACATACAGTAATGAGCAGAAGATCGCCTTATTGGGAGTACCCGAAGAGCTTATTGCTGCCCACGGTGCGGTAAGCGAGGAAGTCGCCCGGGCGATGGCGGATGGGTGCCGGAAAGCGGTTGGCAGTGATTACGCTCTTTCGGTAACAGGGGTGGCCGGTCCCACCGGAGGGACGGAGGCTAAACCGGTTGGTTTGATTTTTATCGGGTTGGCCGGTCCGTCTGGAACAACCGTAATCGAGCGTCGTTTCCGTCCAACAGCTGCTCGGGAGAATATTCGGGGTTATGCTGCCCGAACGGCGTTGAATTCGTTGAGAACCCAATTGTCTATAGATGAACCGAACTAGTTGTTTTGTTTTTAAACCGGTTAAGGGAATAGAGTTATGCGTAAAATAGTCCTGTTGCTTGCGGTGCTTGTTTCGTTTACTTCGGTGTCTGCTCACGATATTTCGTCTTCCTCGGCGGTTGTGATCGATACGGATATGGGTTTGGATGACGCGGTGGCTATGGCCTTGGCGTTGCAGATGGATTCGGTGGAAATCTCGGCGGTAGTGGCCTGCGAAGGTGTTGCCAGTGGGGAGAAGGGCAGCGAACTGCTGGCGAGGATGCTGGAACTGTTTAATCGAAGCGATATTCAATTGTATGGTGCCGCCAGGGTGGAACCGGCCAAACCGGCACCGCCGTTCAGGCCTTTCGCCCAGCAGGCTGTCAGTAAATCACTTCCGGAGAATAAAAGTATTACGGCAAAGCCGTTCAGCCCGGATGCATATCTGGTAAAGGGGAAAAAGAGCGTGGTATGGGTGCTTGGTCCGCTGACCAACCTGGCGCAGGCGCTTAAGGAAAAACCGGCTATCAAGGACGGGATTTCCGGAGTGGTCGTCGCTGGTTTTTCAGATGCGAAGAAGGCCTGGAATATAAGGTTCGATCCCCAGGCGGCGGAGTTTGTGCAGAATTCCGGATTGCCGGTGACATTTGTAACGCCAGGTCCCGGAGGTAAGAAGCTGGATTCCTGGTGGGAGAAAATGCCATTTGTGGAGAACGGTAATTCCATCGGGGCCGCTTACATCGGGGCACTCCTGAGCGAACCCAGGATACGTCAGCATTATATGGGTCATTTTACTTCCTTCCACGACGAGCTGGTTGTTTTGTATTATGCCAATCATGACCTGTTCGCGAGTATGGGGAACATGGCGTCTCCGCAGGATAAGCTGGCGATTTGCGATTTGTTTGCCCGGCTGGCTGATGAAGGGCGGCAGCATAAGCAGCGGGTTGTGTTTGCCGACAGGCTGTTCCCGGATAGCGTTTTCCAGGGCGACGTCAATCAGCGGCGCGAGCAGATAATAGCCAAGAACGGTTCGGATGAATGGTTTGCCCAGCTTTTAATGAACGAACTGCACGAGCATCTGGGGGCTTATTCAATAATCGGGGTGAAGATGGGTCTGCGGGCGGCGGAGTTGCTGAACGCTCCGCAGCATTCCATGGTGGTAGTTTCCCAATGTGCCGCAAGACCGCCGGTGAGCTGTTTGAATGATGGAGTGATTGTAGCTACGGGCAGTACGCCGGGGCGGAGATTGTTTACTCATGATCCCGGTACGGACGGCGAGGTGAAGGTGACTTTCACTTACAACGAACGCAGTGCAACTCTATCGGTCAAGAAGGAATACCGGGACAAGGTAAGAGCCCGCATTAAAACCCTACTGGAAAAGTACACCCTGGAGGACGACGGTTACTGGCAGGGCGTTCGTGAATTCGGCCTGAATATATGGGAAAACTGGCACCGACGGGACCTGTTCGATGTGGTTATAAGCGACCAGGAACAGAGTGGTAAATGACCGTTTTGCAGGGATGATTCCAGGGAGAGGTTTGCTTGACCCGGATGTGTGATAACGCGGAGCAGGAACGGAAGCTGGCACGCTCCGGGGTGTTGTACGGTGTAGCTGCTTACGTTGCCTGGGGGGTGGCACCGGTTTACTTCAAGGCTGTCGCTCACGTATCACCGCTGGAAATTCTTTGTCATCGCATTTTATGGTCGACTTTATTTTTGCTCATGCTGGTTCTGGTCACCGGGCGCGTGCGCGAAGCGATCAAATCGTTTGCCTGTAAGAAGACGATTCTGATTCTTCTGGTAACCACAACGCTGATAGCAGCTAACTGGTTTATTTTCATCTGGTGTGTGACGAATAACCAGGTTTTGCAGGCGAGCCTGGCATATTTCATATGCCCGCTGGTTACGGTTGCCCTGGGTTGTGTATTCCTGAAAGAGAGATTGCGTTTTTGGCAATCGATCAGTGTGATTCTGGCCATAGCGGGTGTATTGTGCCTGGTGGTCATTAACGGTGAATTGCCCTGGATAGCGTTGGTTTTAGCCTTCACTTTCTCGTTTTATGGCTTGCTTCGCAAGGTGACCAGGGTAGAGGCCATGGTCGGGTTGACGGCCGAAACCTGCCTGCTTTTTCCATTAGCACTTGGTTGCGTAATCTACTGGTATAACCAGGGCATCAGCAGTTTCGGCCTGGTATCAGTGAAGCAGGATCTACTGCTGGCGGCGGCTGGTCCGGTTACTGCCCTGCCTTTGTTATGGTTCAGCTATGCCGCCCGGCGAGTACGGCTTTCGACTTTAGGTTTTCTGCAATACCTGGCGCCGACGGGGCAGTTTCTGATAGCATTGTATTATGGTGAGTCGTTTACCCTGGTTCAAGGAATCAGTTTTGGTTTTATCTGGGTAGCTCTTGCGATTTACTCCTGGGATGCCTTGAAGAAATCGAAAAGGTCAAGCAGCAGTTGACAAAAACGGTTTATGGCATCCAGCCGCGTGTGATTGAATTGACCAGGGTTTCTATTTCCTGTCGACGTGATTGGAACTGATCATCTCTCCCTGTTTGGCGTAAAAGACATGTCAGGTGATTTCCGATTTATATGCAGAGTATTATTTGCGCGGGGAGTAAATCCCGGGTTTTGTGGTTTGATGCCACTAAACCGGAGACTGCGTGATGTTTGTCTGTACCTGATGCAATGGAAATCGATGAGCGACGGTGTTTTGGGTATGTATTGGGGTTAACAATGGTTCTACAGGAAGAATCCATCCGTATGTGGCACCGGTTAGGCGAAGTGTCACCGGAAAAACTGGGCGACGCGGTGCAGCAGACACATTGGGCTGTGCAGCTTGTCATGGCTTTCACCGACGCTTTTGAATGGTCTTCTCTGGATATGAACCACGATAATTTAAAGTGGTATGAAGACCATCAGGCGCTTGTGGGGCATAGAGTTCCCACCGGCTTTCGAGCCGGCTTGAGAATATCGGATCTATCCCTGCTTATTCTGGACAAGGATACTTCGATCAGGGAGGAATTGTGTCTTCACGGACACACGCTGGAACAGTCGCTGGCCTGGCTGAGCGTTCATACAAGAAAGCTTACTTCGCGATTATCCAATGATCCGTTGACTCTCAGGGATTATGGAGTTCCAGCACACGGGGTGTCTGAGGGGAAACCATTTTCCACCAGGGACGAAGAGGCGTTTGAAGAACTGAGCTACTGGTATGGAAACGCGGCGAATGCCCTGCGAGATGTGGCGGGGAGTAAGCATAGTGCGTCGTCGGTAAGGTGCTGGCCTCAGCATATCAATATCTGTACGCGCATTGTAGTTGAATCGGATGAATTACAGAACGACGAAAAGTGGATCACGGTGGGGATGAACCCCGGTGACTCGGTTTTTGATGAGCCTTATATTTACGTGAATCCGTGGCCTTGTGAGCCTGATTGGGAATTGCCTTCTTTACTCGGTAATGGTCATTGGTACAGGGACAGTTGGACCGGTGCGGTTCTGACCGGTCGGGACCTGGTATTGGCGTATTCGCCGGAGATTCAGGCTAGACAGCTCAGTGACTTTCTCCGGTCGGCGATCGCTGCCAATTACGATTTACTGGAAATAAGCCAGTCGGCAGAGGGATCCGTGTCATCGTAGAGGAATATGCCCGATATAAATAGTGATAGGCCGCCGTAAATAGCGTGGGGAAAACGCGTCGTTTATCGGAACCGTAGAAGTCGGAATCGAATAGGCATTTTTGAGGGAGGGATTGTATTCTGGAATAAGTGCTGATCCGATACAAGTAGTTTCGTAGATGGTGACGAAGGTATTACTATGCTGTATGTTCCGATAAGTTGTGTTAAGCCGGGAATGGTGGTAGCCAAACCGATCAGCCAGACCCGCAACCGCATATTCTTTGCCCAGCGAGGGTTAAAGCTCGATTCCCGTACGATAAAACGGTTGAGCGAATTGGGGATAAAGAGTATTTGGGTTGAATGCGAAGGGATGGAGGGTGTCGGGGAGAGGATCAATGACGCAGTAGTGGAAAAGCGGCAGGAGCTCAGCGGGCTTCTAATCAATACTGTGGAGTCGGCCGGTAGCCAGGATAATCCGAAATTCAAGGCGTCCGTGTTTCAGTCCAAAGTCGGCGGTCTTCTGGACGAGATAATGGATGACCCGATTCACGAGCCCATCGTGAGCGGGGTGGCCGCTGATTGCAGCAACCTTGTCCGCCACCAGACCAATTGCTGCTATTTATGCCTGCTTCTGGGGGCACATCTTTCCGGTTACGTGCGGGATCAGCGAAAGCGGTTATCCGGCAAGGTGGCCGAGGATATTCGCGAACTGGGTATCGGCGCGTTTATCCACGATATGGGTAAGGCCAAGCTGTCGGAACGGGTACAGAAAATCAGCATTCTCAGTCGCAACGCGAAGGATCCGGAATACCAGTCACACGTTAAAGTCGGCAGCGAGATGTTTCGCGGCGAATTCTCGTCGCTGGTGATGTACATGATTAATCATCATCATCAGCGTTTCGACGGTAAGGGTTTTCCTTCCGTGCAGTCGCGTGAACAGGGGGCGGGGCCTGCTCCACTGGCCGGCGACAAGATACATATCTTTGCCAGAATCCTGGCGGTAGTGGACGCGTTTGATCACCTGTTAGGGCCTCCGCAATCACCGCGCCCGACTATCCAGGCACTTCACGTATTGAGAGAGATGCAACTGCAGGGTTGGTTTGATCCTATTGTGGTGGCCGCTTTGATGAGGCTGATTCCACCGTTCATGGTGGGTTCGGTTGTAACTCTTTCCGACGGCAACAAGGCCGTGGTAATCGAGAACCACGGCGAGGCACCTTGTTCTCCGATTGTTCGCCCGGTAATGAGCGGCGAGCCGGGCGTTCCCGGAGTTCGCATGTCGGCCGGCATCGTCAACCTTGCGGAAACGAACGATGTGTTTGTATACAAAGTTAACGGCGTGGATGTGGAGCCGTTTTTCTTCTCACCGCTGCCGATTTCCGATGGCGAGATGGCCTTCTGGGGTTTGCGCAGTAAGGCTGTTAAGGCGGTTCAGGCTGCGGCCGCAGAGATTTAGCCGTGTAAATTTTTGATGAACGGATTTCTCCTTATCCCCGTTTTCAATACTGGTAAACGGGTTTTGCCTACGATTTCCCGCATTTCAAAAAGTGGTATGCCAAAAACACCGATTCAATGATTGAAGTTCAGTTGAAAAAACTGCACAATCGCGCCGATAAAATAGTGTTGACACTCTCTTTTTTGCATTTGACGTCAACATTTGAAGCTAAAGCGAATTTCTAGTGCCCGGCAGATTATTAAACGGAACGACTGACCAGGGTGAGTAATATTTAGAGGCATTGAATAAAGCTGGATGTAATTCGTGTCATAAGGAGGACCCGCAGATGGCTAAGCGTGTAACTGCTTCTACCAAGACTAAGACCACAACGACCAGGAAGAAAACGACCACCAAGGCCGCAGAGCAAACGGTCGTAACCGAAGATCAAATTCGCTATCGAGCTTATGAGCTGTTCGAGAAAAACGGATATAACTCAGGCTGTGAGCTGGAAAACTGGCTGCAGGCCGAACGGGAACTGCAGGAACAGTGCGTCGGCTGCGAATAACAGATCAGTCGTAAACTGCAAACCACCGAATTGTGAAAACATAACGATCTCCGCGTTAACCTGACCCGGAGATCGTCTTTTTTTACTTCCTCTCATATATTCGTGTATTCATTTCCAGCCCCAGCCAGCCGGGCCTCGAATTCCGCTGGATGAACGTGTTATCAAGCAGGTGGACGTTACAGGTAATCGTTGGCCGGAACTTGATGTAAGGTATTCTACACAAGGTAGATAACCGTTATTGGTGAAACCATCACGACGATTGATTTATCGCCTATTTTGTCGTCTGAGCAAAGATTCAAGATGTCGAATTCACAGTTCAGGAGTCTCTAAGCTCTCCTCCGCTTAAAAAGAGGGGGTAACTGTTGTATCCGGGAGAGCCCAGGTAGTATACTGGTCTTTGAGCTAATTGCCCAAGATCTAGTAGCAGGTATATGGAGGAGGGTGTAGTGGCATGAGCACATCGGCAGCTATAGATTTTACCTATTCGTACCGGTTTTCTTCCGGCGTCGGCGATTTCGAACGTGGATTCGGTTTGCGTCTGGCAACCTGCGGGGCTCACAAGGAAAGCCCTCATTTTTTCGAAGGTCGATTGCGACAGCCTCGCTGCGTTGGAGACATGTTGCTTGTTCTCTCTGATATTGTGCGCACCCACTTTTTTTTGCCTCAACCGCCCAACCTTGATCCCGTGGTTACCAGTAACGAAGAAATGCTCCGTTTTGAAGGTTTTTCCGGCTGTTGCGGTGTTTATGCCCGGGTGGATTTGCCTGCGGAGGCGTTCGATAGTGATCTGCAGGGTCGAGGAACGACGAATGTTGATTTTAACAATCCGATGCGTGCGGCGCTGATCCGGCTCAGGGATCGTGACCAGGCCCGGTTGTCCGTGGGGTGTGATGAAGTTGTACTCGCGCGTGGCAGTGATCAGGTCGTTGAGAAAAAGGTCAAGTTACCCGTGAGGTGGATCAAGGGATTCAGCGAGGTGCAGGCTTACCAGCCGCTTCTGACGCTCAGGTATGACTTGCCGATATCCGAAGCTCGCAGGTTCATTCGATCGCTTCCACGTGGCGGTGCGCCCAAGCGGCCCTCCTTTGTGACGGCGGTGGGTAAAGCTTTACGACTAAGTCAGCGCGAAACGCCGGGAGCCATTCGCCTTACCGGTTTGAACCGCCTTCGGACTCTGGAGCCTTTGCTTGGCGTGGCCAAGGGATTGCGAATCTGGTCGGAAGACGACTCGGGCGTGAGTGCGTGGGAAGTTGTGTTTGACGCTGGTTCGTTTTTTATGCTGATCAGTCCCGAACTTTATCGCGGTTTTTCCGGTGAAGGGCAGGTACTTGATAAATTGGCAACCGGCGACTGGAAAAGCGGCTTGGATACTGTTCGTGCCCAATTGGCCTGGCAGTCACAAATCGATGTAGGGAAAATAGCCGGTAAAACAAACCTTGCCGTGGAGGCCGTTGAGGCCTCGCTCGCGGTTCTTGGTTCCCGGGGTCTGGCAGGATACGATGCGCCACGAAACTGTTATTTTCACCGGGAATTGCCGTTTGAACTCGACAAGGTAGAGGCACTCCAACCGCGTCTAAAGGGTGCTCATAAGCTTCTTGCGGATGGCAAGGTGGAGTTAATCGAGCGGTTGAATGATGAAGCGTCAAATTGGCAGGTTGCCGGGACCGGTGTTTATCACCAGGTACGACTGAGAGGTGAAGGCGACAAGTGTACATGTCCCTGGTTCAGTAAGAACCTAGGTCAGCGAGGTCCGTGTAAACACATTCTGGCCGCGCGCATGTCAGTTGACAACGAGTCTGAGAAGGAGTTGACATGACCCCGGAAAATCTGGAACGGCTAGTTGCTCAGGCTGACTTCGATGGGTTGGCAAAGGCGTGCGAATCTATGTCTGAAGCGGATCGCCGCAAGCTTTCGACGACGGCGGCGAAACTCGAGAGCCAAATTGAAAAAGCCCGGATGAGCAACTACGTTCAGGACGATACACAACCACTTCCGGAATCACTGGAGAGGTTGCGTTCCTGGGTTGGTGATCCGGATCAGCAAACTCTCAACAAAATAAATAAAGCAGCCAGGTATGCCATGCTCGCGGTATGCCCGTTTAGCAAAGTAAAGAGAGTTAGAGCTGGCTCTCAATACTCAGAAGAGGCGAACCAATATCTGGTTAAGATTCTGTCAGATCGGCAACCGGACTGGATTGACGAGTGGATTGGTGAAAGGCTCAAGGGCGAGTGGAAGCAGATTGATTGGCTTACTTTACGAGCATTGATCAAGAAAGGGGTTTGTCAGAAGCCAGCAAGTGATGGTTATCTTGAATTGATGGCATCATCAATGCCCGGTTCATGGGGTGAAAAGGATGACGATAACTTCATCCCGCTGAGTAAGAAACTCCTGGCTGAATCGGAGCTTTTAAAGGACGAAGTCTGGCGGTTATTCGAGATCGACACCGTAGCTTTTAAAAACGAGAGTTTCTATGAAAACCATGCTTCGTCGCAATATGAAACCTGGGCGATGGCTTTGAAAAGGTTGGCCTGCGAGAAACATCTTGATCGTGACCGTCTCCTTGACGCTAGCCTGTCCGGGCTTAGTACTGGGGTTAAGGCCAATACTCTTTCCGGTTATGCCAAGTTTCATGATAGTCTTGAGCCAACGGCTGCCGAGGTTTGTGCCAGGCAACAAACATATCTGGATTTGATCTCCAGCCAAACCCCGGCAGTGGTTACATTTGCCCTTCGAAACCTGAAACTGATAGAAAAAGAGAAAAAGCTTGATGCTCCGGCGTTTGTTCGTGCGGTTAGTACGGTTTTGTGTGGGCACCAGAAAGCTCAACCGAAGGCAGCGCTGATGCTGCTAAAGAAAATCGCCGGTCGACACCCGGAGTTGGGCCGCGACGTTGCCGTTGCGGCTAGCGAAGGACTAACGCACGAGGCGCCTGACATACAGGAGCGATCGCTGAAGCTTCTTGACTCGTTAAGCGTTGAGAGTCTAAACGGTGCCAGGGCGATTATCGCCGAACGGCTTGTCTATATATCTGCCAGTTGCAAATCACTCGCGGATGGGTTGGCCAGCAAGCTTGGTATTGACAGTGTTGAGCAACAATCGGGTGAGGAGGCTGAAGAACTTGAGCAACTGCATACAGATTTGATTGCTCGGGCACGATTGGTAGAAACCACATGGAGAGGTATTGCGGGGATCGACAAGGCAATCGAGGCAGTCCAAAAAGGAGAGTTACCGCCGCCGCTGGATTTTGATCTGCAGGTGGTTCCGGTATTAACCAGTATCGATCCGGTTACGCCCATTGAGACTGTTGATGAACTGATCGAATCTGTTTCTCACGCGGTGGAAGAGGTTGATTCCGCTGATGAAGTTGAACGGATTCTCGATGGTATCAGTAGGCTCTGTGATCAAAAGTCGGCTGACTTCGAACGACTTACCGGCCCGCTGGTTAAGAGGATTATCGACAGAGCGGCAGGTGACCGCTCTCGAGGACTAATCGACTGGGGAAGTCCTGCTAATTTACTTCAGGTTCTCGGATCATGGCTGCGATTAGATGGGACGTTTAAAACAATCGTACCCGGGAGTGAGTGGGCGGGCCTGGGTCCGGTGGCTATTTGGGATGCGCGGTTGTTTGAACTTGCCCATCGAGTGCTTGAGCAGAAACCATGCCCTCTTCTCGCTACCCCCACGCATATGTACGGGTGGATCGATCCTCGTCGGTTTGTCGAGCGTGTTCTTGTGCTTCAGGATAAAAATATTGAAATACCCAAGCTGGATTTAATTCAGGCTTTGTTGCGCTTAGCTCCCGATCATCGGTATGGCGCATTGTCAGATGCCAATTCCATTGGCCACGATTACGGGCGGGCAATTAGATGGGCGCTGGGAGGAGAAGAGGGGCCTGCAAAGAAAGATAAAGGAGCAGCGGAGATTTGGCTGGCAGCAGGACGGTGTAGAACCGCCAAAGGGAGCCTGGCAGAATTAGGTAAACTTGGATTAGATTACTCTGATCCTGACGGTATAGAGTCGGCGATTTACCAATGGCGTCCTTACAGGGTTGTTCGCAAATTGGCTGACGAAACGCGCTATTACGCGAAAATCGAGTTTCAGGTTTTTCCTGAGGGCGGGAAAGGGAAAAACGCAGAAGATCAACCGACGGTGGCAATTCATTGGCGTTACCATAGATGGTCGGCGTACCATATCAGTGCCGTGTGGCTCGCAGAGTGGGTAAGCATGATCTGGCCCGCAAACCTCGACGCGATACTGAAGAACGGAATCGAGGCGATGATGTCACGCATAGATGATATGTCATCTAACTTAAATCCTAATCACGCCTACCTACATCTTTTATTTATGCCCGACCTTCCGCTTTCGGAAATGGCTTGTTTGGCGCTTTGGATTGGACTCATCGGTCGCGACGCCGATGTTAGAGGGACGGCTATCGACGCTTTGATTCAGGCTATCCAGGATGGTCGTGCTCATCCCGGTCAGTTTGGCGATGTACTGGTTAAGCTTGCAGCGGGGGATTGTATAAAAATGAATCGAGCGTGTGGCTCACTAGCTGAGATCGCCCGGCTGTCATCGTCGCATGCACGATTCGCTTATCATGTTCTGGACATGTGGCTTGCAAGCCTGGATTCGCTGCCGAGGGATGGACATTTTGCGCTGGAACTCCTTGTCGAGCTGAAAACGCAGCTTGGATTACCGCTAAACGAGCGAGGGTTGGGCTTGCTGAGTAGTATCAAGGGTTCGAGCAAATCGGCGAAAGCTGCGAAAATCCTAAGAGCATGTAATAAGTGCGAACCGTCACCGGCAGCGCAAGCGGCTTCGCTGGCTCAGCTTGAAGCACGCGTTGAACGAGCCGAACGATGGGCATCAACTATTTATAGCCTGCTCTACTAACTGGATGTATCGATGTGGAACTCAGGAGCGTCGAATGCCGGGGCGAAATTCGTATGAAGTAATCCTTCATTTACGGAGTAGGTGGGTATCGGGATAACCCTAATTCCTACCGCGACTCTATATATGGCTGCCCTTTCTCGTAGAGCGATAGGCGGAATTTTATCTCTTCTGTTTGCGTTTTGTCTCCGGCGGCCTGTGCCAGAGCCAGTGCTTTCTTGGCGGTATGTACAGCTTTTTCCATTAAACCGGCCGACGCGTAGGCTGCCGCGAGCGTATCCAATAAGGAGGCGTTTGAATGCCTGCTGATGGATGCTGCGCGCTCGGCATACTGGACTGCTTCTGACGGGGAGCGTATTTCGGCGTTGGGATGAGTTGCCATAATCCATGCCGCCGAGTTCAGCGGATTGAGCCAGTCTGGTTGAAGGCGAACAGCTTCACGGTAGTGCGTCAAGGCCTCGGCGTTATTACCGGTGAGCGTTAAGGCTGCGCCCAGGTTGTTATGTGCCTGTGGATAATCGGGTTGGAGATTAATCGCCGCGCGATAGTGTTCGATGGCCTCTTCGAGTTGGTTGCGGCTTGCCAGGATCGAGGCAAGGTTATGGTGAATTACCGCATCCTGTGGATTCAAGGCGAGAGCCTGTCGAAAACACTCGTACGCTTCATCGAGCCTTCCCGTTGATTGAAGTGCCACTCCCAGCCCACTGTGTGTCTCGAGCATATCCGGCGCGAGTTTCAGCACGATACGGTATTGGCTGATCGCCTCATCAATATGACGTAGCTTGAAGAGAACGGAGGCAAGGTTCTGGTGAGCCTGCGGGGATTGCGGATCGATTTCGATCGCCCGACGAAAGTAGTTTGCCCCTTCTTCGTTTTTTCCCTGTGCGACAAGTACTATACCAAGTCCGTTAAGGGCGCCGGTGGATTCCGGATTTATAGCAAGGGCCCGCTGGAAGAAGGAGGCGGCTTCTGCCGGTCGGTTTTGTAGTGATGATAGTTTTCCCGACATAGTGAGAACTTCGGCATCGTCCGGCGCGAGCGCGATCGCTGATCGAAGGTGTTTTTCCGCTAGAGGAAGGTCCCTTTGTTCGAGAGCGATTTTTGCCAGCGTCAAGTGGCCGTTATAGAACTCAGGCCAATCTTCAAGAAGTGCTATACAAATGGTTTTGGCCTTGGCATACTGTCTGCGGGCAACAAGGACGGCCAGGTGTTTTACGTTTTCGTGAAACTCAATGCGATCTTTGGGGTCGGCCAATCGGTCATCGAAGTATGATGGATTCTCAGTAAGTGTTGTGCCTACGTAACCAAGTGTTTCCAGGTTGCGGCGCGAGAGTCCGTCCAATGTGATGGAGTCGGCTGCGGCATTCAACGATTTTGATGATTCGAAAATTTCCAACAGGCGACCGCTCATTTCCGCAACCATTTCCGGTTGTTCTGATGCCAGGTTGTGTGACTCTTCGCGATCGTTGCTCAAATCGTACAGTTCCGGTCTGTTGGCATGGATATATTTCCACTGTCCGGCAATGAGCCCGCGCAGAGCGTTTGCCTCGTAATTCAGTGGTGTAATGCTCTCGCAGTAAACAGGCGCATTGTCTGATGTGTCTGATGAGCCGTGCAGCATGAACCGGCAAAGGTCGCGGCCGGTGACTGCCGGCGGTTCAATTTTCAGCAGGCCGCAAACAGTGGGCAGAACATCGACCAGCCTAACAACCTCGTTGATCCGCCGTGGATTGTGATTTCCCGGAATCTTGAACAGCAAGGGTACGTGTATTGCCGATTGGTAGATGAAATAGGAGTGGGTTCTTTCCTTGTGTTCGCCCAGCATTTCTCCATGGTCACCGGTCAGTACAATCAGGGTTGTATCGTAGAGGTTTTCTTTTTTGAGCCAATTGAATAAACGCCCAAGGCAGCTGTCGACAAAGGCTATCTCACCTGAGTACGGGTCGTTACTCCATTGCGAAGCGAACGGTTCCGGGGCTTCGTACGGGGCATGAGCATCATAGTAGTGGAGAAAAAGAAACGTTCGTTCGTTACGGTTTTTCGAAAGCCAGTCGAGAGCCAGTTTTGTTGCGTCGTCTCCGCGCCTTTCGTTTAAATTGCCGAACGCGGTGGGTTTAATCGGTAGCTTGTCTTTGTAAATCGAAAAACCCTGATCCATTCCGAATTTCGAGTCGAGGACGAAACTGCTGATTATCGCTGCACTCATGAATCGATGTTTGTGCATCAGCTCCGCAAGCGTTTCGTTGGATTCCCCCAGCTTATAGGCGAAGTTATCGTGAACGCCGTGCCGCACCGGATCCAAGCCGGTCATGAGTGAGCAATGCGCCGGCAAAGTCATGGGAACCGGAGACAGCGCATTCTCAAAGAGGAGTGAATCCTTTGCCAGGTTATCGATATGCGGTGTGATTCCCAAGCTATTGCCATAACACCCGAATCGGTCGGGCCTGCAGGTGTCTATGCTGATCAGGATGACACGTTGAATATCGATATCGGTTGTGGTTGGTTGAGTTACGATCCATAAGCCGATGGTTACAGCCGCAAGGAAGAAGAGAGCCGCAATAAGTCGGGAACGTGTAAACCAGGGGGTAGATGACTGCATGTTGTGTCTCTTCCAATACTCGTACGATGGCGGTATGTTCGCCTAAGACCATATGGCAGTCAAATCAGCATTTTCCGAGGTGGTCAGGCCTATAAGCCGAACCACCAGCGGCATGCAATCGCCCGCGGGCTGATTGCCTATCGCCCGGGTAATAGAAGTTATTGTTTGGGATCGATTACCGTTATAACGTTTTCCCGGTCGTCAGCCATTTGTACGTAAGGAATCCTTACATAAGGAATATCTGAATACTCATCCTTTGCCGCAGGAATCGCTTCGCCGTTGAAAAGGAATTGCCGTTCATTTACGTCTCCCTGGGAGAGAACGATCTTCACTTTTCGATCATGGGCCATAGCTCGGAAATCAAACCCGTTTATGGGGAACCATGTCGCCGGGGAGATTCGTAAATTGTCGAATTCGGGCCTGAAGCCGAATACGTACCAGATAAGGGTTTTCAGCAGGACGTTGGAACATCCCGTCTGCCAGTCGTTCATATTCTGCCCGGTGAGGTGTAATTCGGGATTATGCACATAGGAGTTGGGGAGTACGAACGGCGAGTGACTTATCCCTTGCTGGTGGGGGCTGAAAGGAAGAATCTTGTATATCTGTTCCCAGGCGATTCGGGGTTCGTTCATATGAAACAACGCCATGATGGCGAATGTGGTTGCATGGACATACGTGGCCCCGTTTTCCGCGGTACCGATCGGCAACTTGGGGATTCTACCAACGCCCGGGGCATCGGGCTGAAAACCGGGTTCAAATGTTTTCATTCCGTATGGAGAGTCAAGGCGTTTCATGGCATCGAGAATGTGACTGCGCAAGCTGAGATCGTGAGGCAGCATTCCCGATAGAATCCAGAAGGCGTTGGATGTCAGTCCGTCGCGCGACAGGCCGTCACTGTCGCGGAAGCTTCCCACGTAGTAGGATGCTCTATCACCCCAGCCGTGTACGACGCGTTTTTGTCCGTTTTGGCTGACAATTGCATGGCTGAGAAGGGAGTCGCGGAGTTTCGTTTTGAGTGCCGTGTAAGTTGCGATTTCCTTTTCGTATTGATTGGGATATAGACTTGTGAGTAATTCGATCATCTCCGTGCAGTTTCGGAAAAGCTGCAGGCTGGCCATTATGCTGACACCGGTACCGAACTCCTTGTCGGGGGCTGTCGTATTGCCAAGCCCGTCGAGTGCGTCATTCCAGTCGCCATATAAAGCGTAGACCAGACCGGTGACCGAGTCGCGGTTTCGATCCAGGTAGTTCATGATTCGCAGGAGGTGATTAAGTACGGAATCCACTTCCTGTGCGCGATTCAGCACGTTGTAATCGCGAGAGTCGATTGTGCAATATCCGATATTTTCATTGAGAAAAGCGTAATCACCAGTTGTAACGCAGTAAGTATAAATGGCGGAGATCACCCAGGCTCCCTGGTCAATGAATTCTCGCAGGTCGGCCAGTGCGGACTCTCCGTTTTCCGGTATCATGTATTGCCGCGGGCAACGTCCATCGAGCAGTTCGTAACTTAGCGCTTCGCGAATTCTGTTCTTCGCAGCTTCCGGCTGGTCATACAGATGGCCTTCGATCGCCTGAAACACATCTCTGATACCGATTAGAGCCATGGGGGAGGGTTGCATGAAGCCGCGCGTTTCCGCGCAAACCCGCACCTGTGTCCGGAGGTATTTCAAGAAGTGGTTAAAAGTGTTGTCATGAATTCCTTCAAGTGAACTGCCTCGCACACTCATGTGGAGTTGATGGTTCGTATTATCGAGCGAAAGTCGGGCTTGAAGGCAGGCCTCATCTACCATCTTGCGGCTGATGGTATTGGAAAGTTGCTCATCGAGTGAAGATTCCGTTGGGGCGAGGGTTACCAGGTAATCCATGCGGATAGCCGCTCCCGGAACTAACTTGAAGCGGTTTAGATCACCGGCGATAGCGTTATCATTAAACACCGTGACCGGTACTTCCTGTGAGAACATACCGGATTCCAGGAAAGAGGCTTGCCCGATTCCACGTCGTGGTCCGCCAGTGTACGCGCGGTGTGAAGTACACACCTGGTTTTGCAGCTTCGTATCGTCTATCAGTTGCTTTGAAGCAGTGATCGACCGGCGGATAAGCATTCGGTAAGTGACCGATTCCGTTCTGCTTACGTCCTCGTTAGTGATAACGACAAAAGGCGGCAGAGCGATCGTATCATCTGCTTGCGCTGTAGTTTTTGAATTGCCGCAATTGTTTGTTTCCGAGTCGACGTACACTTTCTTGAACCAGCAATCTTCGCTGGTTTCGAAAAACCTGTGTCTGCAAAAAGGATTCAGGTACGCTGACAGGAAGAAGTCGCTGGTCGATGTTGTGCGGTTTTCGAGTAGAATAGTGAAAGCAATAATAGGCTTTTCCGAATCGTTCTGGTTAAGGCATACGCGTATACAGGACGAGAAATCTGAAGTTTCGGCGAAGAAATACGTTGCGTCATGTCCGATCACCGCGTAACGTTCGTTGAGCAATCGTTCGCTCTTTTGAATATAGGGAACGGGAAGAAGCGAAAAGGGCATAAACGAGCCGTCCGGCCTTTTCTGGCCGGCAAAGAAGCTTATTTCCGGTTCTTTTCCCGAGCCTGTCGGAAGAAAAAGGAAAAAACGCCCCTTGTTGGCGTGCATGTAGCCGGAAGCGCAGACCCAGAAGGTAAACCCGTTGTGACCATAGGGAAAACGACTATCTCCCTGTTGGCGTTCAAGACAAATGACCCGGCCGTCACGCAGGAATGCCACGTTACCGGGTAACAGCCTCTCAACTCCAGTAGCCAGGTTAGTATCGAGTTCTCGCTTTAAATCGCGAATATGTGCTATCTCGCTGGCGAGTTGGTTATCTTTGGCAACGGCAACGGCCATTGCATGCTCCTTCCTTAAACTAATACCAAGCAACCTGAATGAGCGTTCAATTGCGTTGGAATACTGTCGTATCACTGTCACCGAGAGTAAGCGTTTTAGGTTGTCATAAAGCGCTCACAGGCTTCTCGAATGGCTCAAATGACGTAGGTCGAATGAACTTTCGTTTATCGGTTCTAAGCGTACCTGGCATTCTTGATGCTACCATAACTTTCAGCATAGCAACTGGTTATAGAAAGAACAAGTTCTTAATGAAGTTTTTTAATAAAGTTGTTGACGTAGTTATATCGACTTAATTAAGATAGTTATCATGGAAGATACAATCACAGGAAAACCTCAGCTTAATCGTTTGGTCAATCGAACTTTGATCCTTGATCGTATTCGTACATTGGGGCAGGTATCGAGAGCGGAGCTTGCGGAACTGACGGCCATAAGGCCACCCACCGTGTCGGCCGTAATCAAAGTACTCATAGATGAAGGATTGGTTGAAGAGGTCGGTAGTGGCCGGTCTCGTGGTGGTCGAGCACCGCGCATGCTCTCTTTGGTCGGTAAACGGGCAAGAGCAATAGGGTTTGAAGTAAGCGAAACGGCCATTCTTGCCGGTGTATGTGACCTTAAGGGGAAACTTACCGTACAGAAACGGGTCGAGTTTTTACCCAGCACTCCGGAAAAGGTTGTTACGAGATTAAGCGACCTTGGGGAAGAACTGCTGGGTGGGTTTGGATTGGCCTGGGAGGATATCTACGGTGTCGGAGTAGCCGTTCCGGGGCATATGGATGCTACTCGTGGAATGGTTCGCTGGAGCAAGCCGCTCAACTGGCGCGACGTCCCTCTCAAGCACATGTGCGAAAACCGGTGGCTGGTTGACACTGATGTAATGAACGATTCGGTTGCCGGTAGTATGGCCGCACATTTCTTCGAAGCGGATCGTAGTATTCGCAATCTGATGTACATTTATTTGCGTTTCAATGTTATCGAGTCCCAGACTGATGATTCTGTGCATGGAGTCCTGGGTATTGGTAGCGGCATTATAATAAACGGTGAGCCGTATCACGGGGAATTTGGGGCTGCGGGAGAGATCACCACTTTAGTGTCGCACCCATTAGTCGATGCACGTGACGAAAACGGCAATGCTTTTCCCGATGTGGATGCTTTTTGCGACTCATTGCAGCGAGGTAAGGGGACGGCCGCTGCTGCGATGGATCGTTTAGCCAGAGACGTTTCGAGTCTTGTGATCCATGCCGTCAACTTCCTCGAGCCGGGCATGTTGGTTCTCGGTTCGGACCACCCCGTTCTGCGCGATGAACTGTTGGGCAGGTTGAGGGTTATATTGGAGGAGCACCGGTTGTTGCACGAGGCGGGTAAAACAAAGCTGGTTGCTTCAGAACTTGGTGAATTCGGTGCGGTGCGAGGAGCGGTAGTGCCTGCCTTGCATCGCGTTTTTCGTATGCCGCGATGGTCGTGCGTTGGGTAAACAAGTGTCTCTTAAAGGGGCAAGGAGGAGCTGTGACAATGTTGAGCAAAACAGTAAAATTGGCGCTTATGCTCGTGGGCATGGCGGGCGTTACGACCTCAGTTTATGCCGGGCAACTGGTTAATCCGGGTGAGGTTATCTTTGATATGGATACGCATGTTGAATTCTGCGATCCGGATTATTGGAGCTTTTTCGGATATCCGACAGTCGATTTCGGTTCAAACGGAGTTGATTCAGAGGACGGGCACGCAGTATTTACTTCCGGCAACTGGACTTTGTGTGACGCAATTTACGGGTCTTCGGCTTGCCAGTTCCTGGGGGCGAAACACGGTGCCGGAAGGATGTGTTGCGGTCAGCCCCTATGTGGTGGTCTGGGCTCGGGCGTTCGCGACGCCGATCTTGATTTGAGTCTCGGTACGGGTATTACCATGCGGATCAAGATGCTCTTGATTGACGGCGGTAACCCGGGTGCACGTCTGCAGTTCCAGTTGGCGGATACTAATGGTTTGGCCTCAAGTCTGGACCCTGATACGGTAGCCGTTCTTCCCCGCAGTGTTCCCACCAAGCCTTATATCAATCGCTCTCAGCCGTTGAGTGATGATGAAGAGTGGCACACCTACACTATCTGGTTTAATGGGCTGGATCATTCGTATGATAACTCGGCGGTAGCCGGCACCGATGGTTTGGATTTAACCGACATTAATGGAATTAAACTATTATTCCGTCGAGGGCTCACCAGTTCAGGAATGAACAAGATAATCTTCGACGAAATCACGCTGATTGACGATGTTCCGGTTCTATGGGCGGACCACGACGGAGACAGTGATGTCGATCTGGAGGATTTCAGTGAGTTCCAGCGATGTTTCGGGGCCGATCCGCTGGTGGACATTGAGTGTTCCTCCATGGATGCGAACTACGACGCGCAGATTGATATTGACGATCTGGCGAACTTCACCGAGTGCCTGCAGGGAGCGGGTGTAACTGATGGATTTTTCCCCTGGTGCTATTGACCGTCGCTTCAGGGATTGGGTTTCTACGAACGTTGACAGTAATCGGGTGGCCTGCACAGTTTGACGGTTGTGTTCTCTCTATAACGAGGAGGTTAGGATTATGAGGCGTAGCGTATTAATTGGGGCGATGATGTTGCTCGGTTTTGTGGGCACAGTAAACGCCGATGTTCTCTTCGATTTTGAAGGTGGCGTACAGAGCTGGTATCGTTTTGGTGGCGGAACTTTACATTTCGGTCCGGCGCCGGCTGAAGGTTCCATTGGCGATGGAATCGTTTACGTTACGAGCTTAAACGAAACTCTTTGGGGTGGTGCAGTGAGATCCCCAAACCTGCCTTCGGTCGGTATCGACATGTCGCAGTACACAGCATTCAGTGCCGACGTGCAGTTGAGCAACGACGGTTTGGATCCGGTTTATCCCGGTCCGGGTCCGGATGTTGAATTGATGTTAAACCTGCCTGGGTATCTGGAGTGGACAGCGACTTTCAGTATTCCGTGTGATGGGCAGTATTACAACCTGGCATCGAACATAGCGGACCTGGTTCCTTCCAATTTGGCTACTTCGCCGATTACTCAGGCTCAGTTGCAGGATCCGAGTCTTCAGATACGGTTGATACTGAGGAACACTCAGAGAGAAGCCGGCGCACCAGCAGGTAAAATCAGGCTTCGAGTGGACAATGTTCAGGGGTTACCTGAACCGGTTTCAGTTGTTTTGCTTGCCGCCGGTGGTTTGGTAATACTCAGGCGGAGAAGATAACCGACGGTAATGGGGTAGATCCTCGCGCCATAAATCCATCGTGGCGCGAGGGTCACCAACACCGTACATACCAGTGGTTTTTGTGGATTAAGTGAGTTAATGCACCTGTAGTGCATGTAAAACGAATGTGTAGCTGGCCGAATCCGCCAGAGGAAAACCAATGCAACGGATAGCGATGACAACCTGTTTTTTCAGCATTGCGGTTTTGTGTATGGCAACAGCTCAGGGAGCGGCCGTGATTGAAGCGATAAGTTTCGATACTTCTGCGTTTTCTGCTAATGGTGGTTTTTACACCTGCACGGGAAGCCGGCCTGACAAGTTGCAGGACTCATTGATTACTGCAGGCGATCCTGCCTGCGGAGCGTGGCGTCTACAGTTGAGTGCCGATGCCCCGGCAAAAGGCGTGGGAGGGACGATTTCCCTGGTTGATTCCCGCAGAGCGGGAAAACCCGTTGATATTACCGGGCAAACACATCTGTACCTGAGAGTTCTCGGTGAGCCTGGTGGGCGAACACTGCGAGTGGAGTTGATACCGGAGGGCGGTGAAGGTGTAAGTGTTTCGTTGGGAACATTGTCATCGGGAGAGCTGGACGGGAGCACATGGCAGGTAAAGGGATTTTCATTAAACGAGAGCGGGCTGAAAACGGCAAGCGAGATTCGTGTAACTGCGGAAGGTGAGGGGAAAGCCTGGTTTGCTCTCAACGCCGCATGGTTTGGCGGCTCCGGCGATGGTAGCCGAAAAGCATTACCGGCGGCTCCCAAAAAGCCTATCAGAAAAGCGATGTGGGTTTGGAAGAGCAAGGATATCCTGGCGGGGAAGATGAGTTCAGAGCACCTGCTTTCCTTCTGTAAGGAACAGGCGATTACCGATATTTTTTGGCAATTACCCAATCGTAAACTGGAGAATGGGAAACGCGGTTTCTGGTACATCGATGAGCAACGCGCTTTCAATGCCGCGGTTCATCGGGCGGGAATAAGAATGCATGCCCTGGATGGTGATCCGGAATTCGTGTGGAGAAAGAATCATCATAAGGTTTTGGAAATAGTGGAAGCGATCGCTCGGTTCAACGGAGAGTGTGAACCCCAGGAGCGTTATGTGGCCGTACATATGGACAATGAGCCATATGTGCTTAAAGAGTGGAAAGCAGGATTCGAAGCCCAGCAGGAGATAATCCGCGACTATCTGGATTTGAATCGCGAGTTACGTCGTAAGGTGAACGCCGCCGGAATGGAATATGGGGTGGATATTCCTTTCTGGTGGGATTCCGTGGATGGTAAAGGCAGGCGGGTTTATTACCTGCAGACCGATTCTGGGCAGAAGCCTCTATTGGAGGCGATTTTCGAGATCGTTCAAAACGCTGGAATCATGTCTTATCGGGTGCGGGCGACGGGGCGCAACGGAGTGATCGACTGTTGTTTAACCGAGTTCGACCTGGGGCAGCGCATGGGAGTGGACGTTTTTTCCTCAGTGGAAACCAGCGTAGGGGAAAGGGTGGAAAAGGGTATCACTTTTGGAGTGTACTCGGGGGAGTATTTATTGTCTCAGTTGGATACCTTGGAGCGTCTGCTTGCGTACCAGAAAGGTTGCGTGGGTATGGCGATACATGACTATTATTCGTTTGCCGGCATGTTGGAGAAACAGCGATGAGCCGCAATATGATTTCCCGACCGTACAGAAATAACTTATCGTCGCGATTTGGCTTTACCCTGGTCGAATTGCTTGTAGTCGTCAGTATTATCGCGTTACTTATCGCTATTCTTCTACCGAGCTTGAAGAATGCGAGGGAACAGGCGAAGTGCGTTGTCTGTAAATCCAATTTGCGGGGCATTGGGCAGGCTTTCGTGATGTATGCGGAGAGTAACCTGAATTTCTGGCCGCCGCCGGTCGATCACTTGAATTCGCAGAATCGCTGGCCCGTTCCATTCCACAAGGCCGGTATAATCACTGCCCAATTCGCCACCTTTGATAGCAATGATCACCAGATTACTGAAGGCGATTCTTCGATATTTCTTTGCCCGTCTGAACGGGCCCCGCGCGTGATAAAATTGTGGGACGGTGGAGGTCGTCCGCATCCGGTTGACAGGGTCGAGCTTGGCGGAAGTTATGCCATGACCGAAGAGGTTCATCGTTCACCGGAAACCAATAAGCTTCAACGCGGTAACGTAGTCGAGCCGCCTTATATGAATAAAATTGATAATTGCAGAAGGGCGGCCGATGTGTTTGCGGTTATGGATCATCATCGGCCGCTTAAATTTCCATCGACACCTGGTTGGCGTTTTAACCGCGGTGCCCAGCCGGGTAGCGGAGGCAAATACGTACCTCAGGGAGGTGCCTTTTGGTTGGGATGGCGTAACGCTATAGATGGTAGCATACCCAAGTATACAGCAGATAATAACGATATGCGGGTAATAGGTGCCCCGCATTCCAAACTTGGCAATGGTATGTGCGTGGATACGCATGTCGAGAGCTTCAACCCGGTCACGGTTCCGTACAATCGAATCAGTTGGGAAAGGTGGAAGGTGACAAGCGACCAGCCGAAGCCGATCGGTGGATTATGATTCTTCCGGTTGACTAAAAACAGCCAGGCAGGGACAAGGCGTTGAACCTTTGTGGTCTTGTCCCGGCCTATTAGAGGGGATTTCGCTTCCCTTGTAATGGTTCCAGGCGTTGAATAGTTCAGGTGTTTTTCTTAGGTGTGCAGGGGGGGCGATGATGGCTAAACTGATTCTTGGTTGTATTGTTCTCTTGTCGTGCATCGCCGGAGCGGAAGTTCAGGCCCGTACTATTCAGTTTGCCGGTATCAACTGGACGGTGAAGAGTGGCCACAGCGGTCCCGGACCGAATTTCTGGTCGGATAGTACTGACAGTGTCTGGGTGGATGCTACCGGGCGGCTGCATATGAAAATCCGGCAGATCGGCAGTACGTGGTACTGCTCTGAGATAATCGCCCAGGAGGATTTCGGATACGCACGTTACAGCGTGAAGATGTCCAGTAATCCTGAGTTGTTTGATCGCAACGCTGTAATTGGTTTTTTCACCTACAAAAACGATACGGAAGAGATTGATATTGA
Source organism: Phycisphaerae bacterium (assembly GCA_963667855.2). Lineage (GTDB taxonomy): Bacteria > Planctomycetota > Phycisphaerae > UBA1845 > UBA1845. The sequence continues at coordinate 98,230 of CAXXKI010000028.1, forward strand.
GTTTACCAAGTGGGGCAATACGAGCGATCCGAATACCGGGCAGTTCGCCGTTCAGCCCAGTACTCCAAACACTTCCAGTCGCGTTCGTTTTGTAACAGGGTTTACCGGAACCAATCCGGCATCCACTCACCATTTTACCTGGTCGCCGGACGATATTTATTTTCAAAGTTATCATGGGCACTCCGATACGTTGCTCGATCCCGGTGATCTGATAAGGGAACACACGTATACGGGTTCGAATAACCCACCGCTGTCCGACGCTACTTTCCGGATTAACTTCTGGATGTTCCAGGGGAATACACCTTCCGAAGAAATGGAACTGATCATTGACGATGTAACCATTGGCCTGCCGGGTGAGTGCGAGGTCGATGGCGACTGCGACGACGGCGTATTCTGCAATGGTCAGGAAACCTGCGTGGGGGAGATGTGCCAGTCTGGTGAGATTCCCTGTACAGGGCCGCTACAGCTTTGTGACGAAGCCGGCGATGAATGTGTCTGCGATTTCCAGGCTTGGGTTCGAGCTGAGGAGATATCATGGTTCATTCCATGTGTGCAGGGGCCGGATGTGTTGCCCGGTTCGGGTTGCCTGTGCGGTGATCGTGACGGAGACGGAGATGTTGATCTGGCCGATTTTTCACTACTTACAGCAGCATTGCGGCAGGCCGACATGCTTTTCGATTTTGAGTCCGGATCGCAGGGTTGGTCGTCATTTGGAGTGGGTACAATCAGTAGCGGAATAACTACAGAGGGCTCTGTGGGAAACGGCCGCTTCCACAACATTAACTTCAGCGATCCCGGAATGACCTGGGGAGCGGGAGATAAAACGCCCGACGGTGTCGATCTTTCTGAATACTCCGGCATGAGTATCGACGCCAGGTTGACCAGCTACGACGCGGGGAATCCTTTTACCGGGTCTCCGATTATGGAATTCATGCTTTCCATCGGTTACATGGAGTGGGCGGAAGAGGTGGAACTTTCGGAGAACTACCAGCGGTTTTCCGTTGATTTCGCCGATTTAACTCCGCAGGGTACGGCCACCGGCCCCGTAACCGAAAGCCAGCTCAGTGATCCCGGAATGCGGGTTAAATTGATTCTCCGGAAAACCGGTAAAGCCGGTAAGGCCAAGCTCGAATACGATCAGCTTAGCGGACTGCCTTGATGGGGAAAGTATCACGAATATTTGATGTTAGCGTGGAGGTGTAAGTTATCGTGTGGCGAATGACAATCCGATTGATGCGCAGGCTGAGGTTATCCTTGCGTAAATCGTGCGTGTTGTTAAGCATGATTTTCCTGGCAGGAGCGGGTTCCAGCCTGCTCGCCGACGAATTGATAATTACCGATTTCAACTCGGCCTCTACCGGCAGTTACAACCCACGGGAAAACTGGTCGGCATTCGGTAACGGAACTCTCGATCGCGGAGTAACCAACAGCGGTTCGGTCGGGCGCGGTGCGTATCATTCCATCAGGTGGGAAGATTCCTCGTGGGGAGTAGGAAATAGAGAAGCAACCCGTGACTTGTCCGCTTACGATGGCATACGTCTGGATGCCCGCCTGGAGGAAGGCGACGGGTATTCCGGAACGCCTCGCCTGAGAATGGCGATGAACATGACTGACGGTACCGAGTGGTCCACACCTGCCGTGCCGATTTCAGATGTTTTCGAAACGTACTCCTTCGATTTTTCGGATCTTGCTCTGCGCAGCGGCAGTGGTCCCTTGGATCTGGCCAATGCGACGGTCAAATTCATTCTAGAAAAAAACGATCAAACGGGCAGGGCTCGTTTTGATTTTGATGAGGTCGTCGCTTATGCAGCCGGCGGCCCGGTAGGATATTCCATTAACCCGGTCGTTCTGAATTCTCCCCCCGACGGTGACGCTATCCGTGCATTGTGGTTTTATCCTGGCACGATTTTCGATACCAGTGCTCCATCCCAGGAACTGCTCGACCTCTGTGCCAGGGAAGGTGTGAACCGGCTTTACTGTGGCGGCTATTCCGTGTGGACGCTGGGAACCGCAACGCAAAAGGAGAATATGCGTACTTTCGTCGAGACGGCTCACGCCAGCGGCATTCGGGTTGAAGCCATGTTCGGCGGATCGGATTGGCAGGAGGATGCGCAAAAAGTGCGTACCAAGATTGACCAGGTACTGGCCATGCATACCGCTACGCCGGGTAACAGTAATGATGATTTTGACGCCATCCATTTCGATGTGGAATTCTGGACCGACGATTCCTGGCACGATGCGGCTGACGAAGCGGGACGTCGGCAGATTGCCATCGATTATCTCGATAATGTTTTAATCAATGGGCGAAATTACCTGGACGCTTGTGGTGAAAGCGATATGGAAATTACGGTCGATCTTTCGGCTCACCATGAAAACTCCAATCATCTGCCCAATCCGTTTTTGTATAACGGAACGACGCAGTACTTTATCGGGCATGTATTCGACTATGTCGATGAAATAGCGGTAATGAGCTACATTGATTCGGCTTCCGGTTTACTCGGCTGGACAAGTTTCGAACTCGATCAGGCCGCGGCCAAGGGGAGAACCATCCAGCTTGGGGCGGATATTCAACCTGTACCTCCGGCTTTGCCGATCAACACTTTCGCCGATAATTCTCCAACAGGGTATTCCGCAATGACCGTCTCCCTTGAGGAATTCCATACGTTACTTTCACCCTCGCGACTTGCGGCCATGTCCGGCTTCGCGATATTCCAGTATACCGGATTGTTGACGGAGGCTCCTGATCCTTACAGTGTTGCAGACCTGGATGGAGATGAAGATGTGGATCTGGACGATTATGCCCATTTTTCCGCGGCGTTGGATGGTCCGGCGGTTGTCGCTGAAGGGCTGGATATAGATGACGATCTCGACGGTGACGGTGCGGTGACACTTCTTGATTTCGCACTTTTCGTGCGTTGCTACACCGGTTCGGGTATTAACTCAGTTGTTCAGGAGTGCCGTCGCTGATGCACTCAATAGACTGGGCGATAATAGGTGTATATGTTTTTATAGTTACCCTGGTTGGCTTTGTCTTTATCCGCAGAGCCAGCGGCAGTGTTGCGGAGTATTTCGTAGCCGGTCGCAATTTGCCGTGGTGGCTGGCGGGAACTTCGCTGGTGGCTACCTCATTTGCAGCCGATACACCTCTGGTTATTGCGGGAATCGTCGCCACCAAAGGGATCGCGGGAAACTGGTTATGGTGGAACCAGATTATTACCTGGTCGCTGGCTATCGTGTTTTTCGCTCGACTCTGGCGCCGTTCGGGCATTTTAACCGATGCGGAATTTATCGAGCTGCGTTACGGTGGACGGTCCGGGGCCTTTCTTCGCGGTTTCAAAGCGGTTTATAACTCTGCGATCACCAGTACGTATACGATTGCCTGGGTTATGCTGGCTATGCAGAAAATCATTAATGTTACTATTGCTCAACCAGCGTGGGTAGCAGAGTGGCAACTTGAGATAACCCAGACTATGGGGTGGGCGCCCGATTCCATCGACCTGTGGAAGTGGCTCCTGCTGGTTATCCTTTTTCTGGCTGCTACCTTGTACACGGTTCTTTCCGGCTTCTGGGGGATAGTGGTTACCGATTTGATTCAGTTCATCGTGGCGATGATCGGATCAATAGCGTTTGCGGTTTTCGCCGTCGATTCAGTTGGTGGAATGTCTTCCTTGCTTCAGCGCCTCGGTGAACAGATCGGAGCGGAAGGTGTTGAAGGAGTTCTGGGATTTTTTCCTGGTGGTTCCTCTCCGTGGACAATTACCTGGGGCTCGTTTGCAATATGCCTGGCCGTACTCTGGTGGAGTGACTGTGGTGGTTTCGCCGCCCAGCGTTTGTTCAGTACCAGGACTGAGCATGACTCGACGTTGGCGGCGGTGTGGTACAGCGTTGCCCATTTCGTTCTCCGTCCCTGGCCGTGGATTGTAGTCGCTCTGGTGGCTATGGTGTATTACCCAAACCTGGAAGATCCGGAATCAGGTTATCCTAAACTGATGATGGAGATATTGCCGGTAGGCTTGCGCGGGTTGTTAGTGGCGTCTCTACTGGCTGCGTTTATGTCCACTGTGGATACCCATCTCAACTTGAACGCGTCCTATTTTGTCAACGACCTCTATCGCAGGTTTTGGAAGCCTGAGGCAACGGAGAAACAGTGTGTTGCTGTTTCCCGTTGGGCTACTGTGGGTTATGCGGCACTGGGAATAGTGATCGCTTATTCCCTGACCAGTATTGTGGACGCCTGGGTGTATCTTCTAAGTCTTCAGGCCGCGGTAGGGCTGGTCACTCTATTGCGCTGGTTCTGGTGGCGCATAAACGCGTGGAGCGAGGTATCGGCCATGCTCGCTTCATTCGTCGGTACCGTCGTGCTTACGCGTTATTACCATCTAGAAGGTCCGGAGTTGATTCTATACACAGTATTAGTCAGCCTTCCCGTGTGGGTGGCGGCAACTCTGTTGACCAACCCGGTGGAGCGGAGCGTATTGGAGTCCTTCTATCGCAAGGTTCGTCCGGGCGGAGTGTTGTGGCGGCCTGTGGCTCGGAACATGCCGGATGTGCAGTCTGGGCTTGGCGGAATGAGAATGGTCGCCGTCTGGCTCTTGGCTGGTCTGGCCCTTTACTCCGCAATGATCGGTTTGGGCAAGCTTATTCTGACCGCCTATCTGGAGTCGGCAGTTTGTTTTGCTTTCTGTATTTTCTGTTACTTGCTCATTACCTTCTGCCGTGACCGGAGCAAGGGGTTGCTTGAAGAGTAGTAGTCCCCTGAGAGTGACCTTATCGGTGGCTTTTGCACCCGGTTGGTACTACAATTCGGTTATGATTATTTCAAAAGAAATACGGGAAAAGCTAAGAGAAACGCGGAAATCCCATAGCCGCTGGATGCTGGTTTTGCTTACCGCCTGGTTTTTAAGTGGGGCGGGATGTGCAAAAGATGCCGGTGACCGCGAGAATCAACCGGACCCCGCGGGCAAGACGATGACGGCCGACCCGCTGGTCGGCGGTCCTTTTCCAACCATTCTGATTTCCAAAGCGCAGTTTACCTATCGAACTGACGCCCAGGGCAAAAAAAAACCTGAACCCGGCGCTGCCAAGCTTGTACTCTTAAGAAAAACCGAAGCCGGCTGGCAGGAGAGTGTCATCGAAGATCCCGCGAGTAATGTTTTTCATAAGGCGATTCCCTTTGATTTTGGTAGCGACGATAGGGGGATTCTGACGATCGGTGGAACGGCCGCTGCCTTGCGTTTCTGGCGTTGGCGGGACAACGGCTGGAGTGTGGAAACTCTGTGGCAACCGATGTTTGGTGGACGCTGGGACCGAATGCGTGACGTGGAAATCGGCGACGTTAACGGTGATGGTCAACCAGATATGGTAATCGCCACCCACGATCAGGGAGTAGTTGGTTTAGTTCAGCGCGGGCCTGATGGCTGGTCGACAAGTGAAGTGGATCGTAGCCCAAACACCTTCGTGCATGAGGTGGAAATCGGCGATATTGACGGCGACGGTCGATTGGAGTTTTTTACTACCCCGTCAAAACCCAATTCCGGAAGTCTGGTATCCCAGCCGGGAAGTGTGGCCATGTATCGCTGGGACGGGAAGACTTTTAAACGTAGTACCGTTGACTCATATTCCGCTACCCACGCCAAGGAGATTCTTGCGGTGGATCTCGATGGTGATGGCAAATCCACTCTTATGGTTGCCGTGGAAGGGCAGACTCAGAGGCGAGGCGGATCTCTCAGCCTGGTTAAGCCGGTCGAAATCAAGGCTTACGAATATGACGGGGGGCAATTCAAAAGCGAAACCGTTGCTACGCTGAAAGATACTCAATGCAGATTCCTCGTGCCGGGTGATGTGGATGGTGATGATCGGCTGGACATAGTGGCTGCGAGTATGCGAAGTGGTATCTGGCTGTTGCGTCTCGACGAGAGGAATCGCTGGTACAAAACCCTGATCGATTCCGATTCTTCATCTTTTGAGCACGCAACGATGGTATGTGACCTTGATGGCGATGGTAAGAACGAGATCGTGGTTGCGTCTGATGTGCAAGGTGAACTTCGCTGCTACTCCTGGAATGGTACTGGTTTCGACAAACAGGTTCTGGCAAAGTCGCCTTCCACTGAGATTACCTTCTACCTGTCCCTGGGGCGATTCTGATTCTTTAAATCGCCGGCGATTTTAATACGCTGGCTTTCCCTCTCCAGACTCTCTCGGTGATGAAACAGATCACGGGAGAACGTGATAAGTGGTCGTCTGTCTAACTATAGCTCTCACAGGCACTTAAAGCTGGTTTATAAAAGAAATCCGGATTAATCTTGTATTAGTTTGGAATATTAATTAATATACCAAACATGAATACTGGAGTCACAGGAACACCCCCAATGGTACGGTTGTTCAATCGCCGATTGATTCTTGAACGAATTCGGCGAGAGGGCGAAGTCTCCCGGGCGGACTTGGCCAAACTCACCGACATCAGACCTCCCACTGTTAGCGCAGTTATCAAACAGATGATTGATGAAGACCTGGTGGAGGAAGTTGGAGATGGGAAAACCTTGACCGGTACAGGCCGGAAACCGCGCATGGTCGCTCTTTCCAGGAAACGCCCCCGGGCACTGGGATTTGAAGTGAATGCTGCCTCCATTCGTGCAGGGCTGTGCCACCTTGATGGAACAGTCTCTTTATGGGCAAAATCAAATCATTCTCCGAAGGACCCGGAAAGTACGGTGCAATCATTGTTTGAGATCGGTGATCGTCTTCTGGGCGAGGCCAAGCTTGCCTGGTCTGACTTGGAGGGGGTCGGTGTGGCTTTACCAGGTTTGGTGGATTCCCGGCAGGGAATCGTCCGCTGGAGCCGTCCCTTCGACTGGCACATGGTGAATCTGCGGGATATTTGCCAAAAACGTTGGAAGACAAGTACGGATGTCGCGAATAACGCGGTTTCCGGCAGCATGGCCGAACACACCTTCGGTGTCGGGCGCGAGATGCGAAGCCTGGTTTACGTATACCTGCGGTTCGACGTTTTCGAACGCGGCGAGGAACAAAGCGAAGGTGTGGTCCGACTGGGTAGCGGAATCATTATTAATTCCAAACCGTATCACGGCGAATTCGGGGCGGCTGGTGAGATTACCTCCCTCGTGCAGCATCCGCGCATGCTGGCTCTCAATGATCAGGGAATGCCTTATGCGGACACGGCTTCGTTCGAAGAGGCTGTAGTAGTGAAAGAACCGAACGCCGTAGCCGCTATGGAGCGGGTTGGCTGGGATATTGCTTCGCGGTTAATGGATGCGGTCAACTTCCTTGATCCGGCGATGGTGGTGATTGACTCGGATCATGCCGTGCTTGGTTCTGTAGTATTGAGCAAACTGCAGGAAATGGTGGAAACCGACGGATTACGCCGGGTTGTGGGAACCACAAAAGTGGTGGGTTCGCGCCTGGGCGAGATGGGAATGGTTGTTGGTGCGGTTACGCCCACTCTTGATAGGCTTTTTGGCACACCTCACTTAGGCTAGGAGTATTCAAGTTGATGTTAGCCACAGCAGGTTCCTTGACGGCAGTCGATTGGGTTGTGTTGGCTTCGTACTTCGCGGTCATGCTGGTTATCGGTGTGTACTTCTACCGGTTCATGCGGCACATGCGCGACTATTTCAGCGGGGGAAACCGGATACCCTGGTGGCTCAGTGGCGGTTCGTTCTACATGAGCACATTCAGTGTTTTTGGGTTTATAGTATATTCCGCCCTGGCATATGAATACGGCTGGCTGGCGGTTACCATTTTCTGGTCCTATATACCCGGTACCCTGTTGTGTACGTTGGTTTTTGCCAAGAGATGGAGAAGAGCCAGAATCGACAGTCCCATTGAGTATCTGGAAACCCGCTATAGTCCGACAATGCGCCAGGTGTGCGCCTGGCACGGTATTCCGGTGAAAATAATAGACGACGCCCTGAAACTTGTGGCGATTGGTGTGTTTTTCAAGGCCAGCCTTGGATTGGGGATTACAGAAAGCATCCTGTGGTCCGGACTGATCATGCTTGCCTACACTTTCATGGGCGGACTTTGGGCGGTCGTGGTTACCGATTTCGTGCAATTTGTGGTTATGAGTTGCGCGGTTGTTCTGCTCTTCGTTCTGGCGTTAATGCGAACGGGTGGGATTAGTGGCTTTATCGATAATGCTCCTGAAGGAACGTTTGATTTCGTCGTTAAGGGGGATTATGGCTGGGTGTACATAGTCTCAATGGTTTTTCTATACGCGGTGTCCATGAGCAGTGTTCACTGGCAGCTTATTCAACGTTTCTGCTGCGTTCCCAATGAACGTGAGATCAAGAAGATGGGATTTATGGTCATAGTCCTGCAGTTCATTACTCCCGTTCTCATGTTCGTTCCGGCGATGGCCGCTCGCCAGTTTCTCGGTGGTGATGTTGTTCCCCGGGAAATATATCCCACGCTGTGCGTATCCCTTCTGCCGGCTGGCTTGTTGGGGTTGATGATCGCGGCGATGTTCGCGGCCACCATGTCCATGTTGAGCAGCGACTACAACGTGTGTGCTAATGTAATTACCAATGACGTGTATCGACGACTGATTCGCCCTCAGGCGACGCAGAAGGAGCTCGTACTTGTCGGTCGAGTGGCTACTGTTTCCGTGGGGTTGATCTCTCTGGCCGTCGCTTTCCTGATGATCGAGCTTGGCGGGCAGGATCTGTTCCGTTCGATGGTCAAACTTTTCAGTGTGGCCACCGCTCCGGTTGCGGTTCCCATGGTACTCGGTCTGATTTCGCGGAAGTTGTCCGCAGCGGGCGCCCTGGCCGGCTTTGCGGCCGGTTTGATATTGGGTATTGTTCTTTTCGCAATCCTGCCCGGCGAAGTTAACGTATTCGGGTTGGCGATTAAAACCGAGAACCTGTTGCTCTTCAGTACGGCTATTGTTTCTGGTTTGGTCATGGTGGTGGTGAGTAAAGTGCTGCCTCAGAGCGAGAAGGAGGTTAAGCGATCTTCTCTGTTCTATGCACGCCTTGCCTCTGCGGTGGGACAGATGGATGAGGATGAAACCGAAGCTGGCGGAAACGGCTCGTCTGGGTTTTCACCATTTAGCATTGTCGGTATATCGGTCGTTCTTATTGGCCTGATAATGCTGTCTGTTTCACCGTTTGTTGCCGGGCGGGTGGAGACGTTGTTGAACGCGGGCATCGGGGCCGGACTGACTTTGGGAGGTGGTTTAACCTTCCTGGCCGCACGCCGTAGTGCCGCGAAGACAAGTAATATTCAGTGAATTTATAGCGGAGCTGCCACCAGCAGAAATAGATACGGAGAATAACCGAAGAACGGTTCCGCTTGAATAACGTCGGAAATCAAGGAGAGAGCGATGAGCTCACAGTACGGTTTTTCAATGGTTCCAGAGATCACGCAGTTGATAAATACCAGGTATAGGAAAATACAAACGCGAATTCCCGTTCCGGAATCTCTGGAAATGCTGCAACAATTGCGTCAAGCGGAGCCCCGGAGCATGGGCGGGCAACCTCCTATTGTCTGGCATCATGGGAATGGGGCTACCGTCAGTGATGCTTATGGAAATACCTGGTTGGATTTTTCCTCTGGAGTTCTGGTTACCTCATCTGGCCACGGGCATCCACGGATTATCAAAGCCATAACCGATATAGCCGGACAAGGGCTTTATCATGCCTATTGCTTTCCTACAGAGGTGCGGCGGGATCTTGTGGCGGAACTTGTTTCGTGGGTACCCTCCGAACTGAAACGGGTGTTTCTGCTGACCACTGGTTCCGAAGCGGTGGAGTGTTGTATAAAACTCGCCCGCACGCGCGGGTTGGCCGTCGGCGGAGCGGATAAGAACGTGCTTGTTTCGTTCACTAACGGTTTCCATGGCCGTACCATGGGGTCGCAATTGGCCGGCGGGTCCAGGCAACTGAAAAACTGGCTGGGGGATACCTGTAAGGGGCAGTTCGTTCAAGTTCCCTTCCCTGATGGTTTTCGCCAGGCGGATACCGGGTTTGCGGTTTTCGAGCAAACTCTGGCTGACATGGGAGTTAACCCTGATAACGTATGTGGAGTGATCAGCGAAACGTACCAGGGATGTAACGCTGCCATTATTCCCGCCGATTATGCCCGGGCATTGCGCGATTGGTGCGACCGTCATGACAGCGTCATGATTCTCGACGAAGTGCAGGCCGGTTTCGGGAGGACTGGGGCTCCATTCGGGTTTTCGCATCTTGGTGTCGTTCCTGACCTTGTCGCCTGCGGTAAGGGAGTGTCCGGCGGTATGCCCATGTCCGCGGTGTTTGGAACCGAGGAACTGATGAATCAATACGGGCCGGGCGAGATGACCAGTACCCACTCGGCTAATCCTGTCTGTTGTGCTGCGGCTCTGGCCAATCTTCAGATTATCCGCGAGGAGAACCTGGTTGCTAATGCCGCTCAACTTTCAGGCGTATTGGCTGAGGGGGTGAAACGTATTCAACAAGCAGCGGGTGGAAAAATCGGGCGAATAGACTCCATCGGGCTTGTCGGCGCTATTCAGTTTACCGCACCGGGGAGTACGGAACCGTGCCCCCAGCCAGCCTGGGAGATGGTACGCCGGGCGATTACCCGGGGAGTGCTGCTTTTTGCGCCGGTGGGTGTGGGAGGCTCGGCGGTAAAGATTAATCCGCCATTGGTAATTACCGAAGACGCACTGCGCGAGGGTTTGGATGTTCTGGAGCAGATTGCCGCGGAGCTGTAACGGCAATTGGGATATTACTAATGCATACCGGCAACAAACAGAAAAGCGATGATCCCTTTGCCGCTTCGATCGAATCGATCGCCGCGGGTGCGGATTTCCAGCCGTATCTTCATGATCTTCTGCTTGAATTGTGCTCGTTAGACACATCTCCCAGCGGTGAGCTGCAAAGATTGGCCGGTGTTGAGAGCGATGTTTTCGATATAATCGAACGTGAGTGTCAGAGTTTTAAATACCTGGCACTTAAGTATGCCAGGCAGCCGGTTAATCCCGATATTGATAAACATCCGTTCTTAACTCCCCTGTATTACACCGGAACAAAAGATAAGCCTTCCGGACTCGATGTCAGTGAGTGTTATAACGGGCGGTCGAATCTGATTGCGTCTGTCGACGGAGCCGGTAACAACAGTGGGGGAGTGAATCAGGCGTTTAACGTGCATATCGACGTAGTGGCACCTTATTTTGCGCCTGGTGACGATGGTGAAATCGTTCATGGGCGTGGAGCCTGCGACGACAAGGGAAATGTTGTGGCCCTGCTGGGCGCCTTAAAAATTCTGGATAATGTATTATCGAAATTGGCAATACCAATAAACCGAAACCTTACCTGCATGTTCGTTATTGATGAGGAGACCGGCGGAAACGGGTCGCTCTCCTGCGCATTGGACCGGCAGTTGAAATCGCGGTACGACAGCCTGATGGTGCTGGAGTGTACCAACGGGCGCCTGCATCCGGGGAACCGCGGATGCGTATGGTACAAAATCGAAGGGAATCTTCCGGATGCCAACCTCTTCGAGGCCGCCGCTTTCATTATCGAGGAGTTGGAACTCGAGGGAAGGGCTATTCGGGCCGAGTCCGACCATCCCCTGTTTCCGCACCGCCCCGTGCAAACCTGCCATGGCATAATCGGTCATTATGGTGAACACCCATCCTGCATCAACGGCGATGTCAGTATTCGGATTGATTTGCCTGAAAGCGAAATTACATCCCAAACCATATCGCTGATTGAGGATATCCTGGCCGATGGTCTGGAGCAATATATCGCTTTGTATGGCGATAAAACAAAAGATGTTCCTGGAATCCCCGGAAGTGCGAAAATAGAACGTCACTATGATATCGCAGCGGCCGGACAATCGCAGGTCGTACGGGTCTACGGGGCTACCGGGCACATGGGGGCTATACGGGAAAACGATGGGGCCATAACCAAAATGGCTACCCTGGTTCGCGCCCTGGTGCGCAGTCGCGGGTTCCTGGAAAGAGCGGCAAAAGGACCGATGACCCTTTCCCTTGAGGGATGGCCCGATTCCTCCCGCCTGTTGATGGAGGGGGGGCAGGGATTTGTCCCGGTGCATACGCTGGAGGAAATCGAGCGGCGGTTGCGAGAGGCGGTTCATCGCGGGGCGCATCGGTATTTCGACTTGATGGGATTATCAGTTAAACCGGAGGAGGTCTTCCGGATTGGCTACGAAAAGTTGCACAATGCGGCTTTTTCACGTTCGGTTGATTCTCCAGACATGATCAACGCCGTCGATGCGGCAAAAGCCTCCGGTTTACCGACGGACGAAAACATCGTCGGCTGGGATGTGTCCTGCGATGCCAGGATTTTCGCTTGTGAATATCCTTCAATGCCGGTTATTACCGCTGGAGCAGGGGCACTTGAATATGCTCATTCCACAAGCGAGCGGATTTCCGTAAACGAAATATCGCAGATGGCGGTATTCTTGACCCACTTTATTCTCAAGCAGACAGGAACGGCATTGGTACCCTGATGACGCGAAAGGGAGTTGTTGTATGAAACGGCTCAAGTTGGGCATTATAGGAACCGGATCGGTAGTAAGGGAAATATACCAGCATTTGTATTTCCATAGTCACTATTCAGAACTGCTCTCGATCGAGGGAGTAGCTGATCCGAACGGCGCCGCTTTGCACCAGTTCTGTGATGAATACGGTATTCAGCACGACCGCCGGTTCACAAGCTACGAGGAAATGATTGACCGGCTGAATCTGGACGCGGTGCAGGTTAATACTCCGGACCACTTGCATAGAGCTCCGGCTGTTTTTGCCATGGAACGGGGCCTGGATGTTCTTGTACCCAAGCCGCTGGCGGAATCCGTTTCGGATGCCCACGAAATGATTGCCGCCGCTCGGCAGTACGGGAGACTGCTTACCGTGGATTTCCACAAACGCAGAGATCCGCGAATCATGGAGGTGGCTGCCCGGTATCGCAGTGGTTTGTACGGTAAATTCCAGGTGGCTGTATGGTATATGCTGGATAAACTTCTTGTCGCCGACCCCAACCATACCCCGCGATTCTTTACCTCGGATGATTTCGCCGAAACGAACTCGCCGATTTCGTTTCTTACCGTTCACATGGTCGACGCTTTTCTGCAGGTCGTTCGTGAAAAGCCCGTCAGGGTGCGTGCAACCGGTTTTTCCCAGAAGCTGCCTTCGTTGCGGCCTATAGCCGTAAAGGGGTATGATCTATGCGATACTGAAGTGACTTTTGAAAGTGGAGGTGTCGCGCATATCATCACCGGTTGGCATTTGCCTAATACCGCACATGCAACCACCGTGCAGTCGTCAAGAATCGTCTGCACCGACGGACTGATCGACCTGAACCTCGATTCCTCCGGATTCCGTGAAACATCTACCGAGGGGATCAGGGAACTCAACCCGCTTTTCTGTAATTTCCATTCGGATGGAATGGTAAGTGGATACGGTATGGCTTACCCCGGCGAATTGTACGAGTGCATTCTGCGGCATCGTGACCAGGATATGGATGAGGATGAGTATGTCGCTATGATGAGTGCTCTCCAGTTGGGTTACTGGGCGACGGTTGTATGTGAGTGTGCCCATAAAAGTCTTGATCGCGGAAGTTGTTCGGACACGGGCGTGGTCAGCGGTGTTGAAGTCGATATAGCCGCTTTCCTGTCCCAGGAACTTGGTGAAGCAATGAATCGGTACGGCTATGGATAAAAAAACTATTTGGTCCACTTTTTCGTTGGCGGGTAAAACCGCATTGCTTACCGGAGGGGGCGGGGTACTTGGTACGGTTTTTGCCCGTACTCTGACTCAGGCCGGTGCTAAAGTGTGGGTTACCGATCTCTCCGAAGACCGGGCTCGCCAGGTTGCCGGCGAACTGTGCGACGATAATCTCGACGCCGACTCCCTTGCGGTTGATGTTATGGATCGCCGGTCGTTGGAATCGGCGGCCGAGCGTGTCGGCAATATTGATATTTTACTAAACGCTGCCGGTGGTAACGTGTCTGCCGCGACGACCTCAAAGGAACTGTCCTTCTTTGATCTGCCGCAGGAGGCCCTTAGTGACGTCGTTGGATTGAATTTCTTCGGCGGAGCGGTGTTGCCTGCCCAGGTTTTTTCCCGGGCTATGATCGATCGAGGCGGTGTCATCCTGAACATAACATCGATGAATGCATTGAGACCGCTGACACGTATTCCCGGTTATTCAGCGGCCAAGGCGGCCGTTAGCAACTTTACTCAATGGCTCGCCGTGCATATGGCTCAGGAATATAACCCTGCAATACGTGTGAATGCTATTGCTCCTGGTTTTTTCCTGACCAACCAGAATCGCTTCCTCCTGACCGATTCCGATATGGGAAAGCTGACCCCGCGCGGACAGTCGATTGTGGATCACACTCCGATGGGACGGTTTGGTGAACCAGATGAGTTGGCCGGAGTTACCCTCTGGCTCTGTTCGCCGGCCGCGTCGTTTGTGACCGGTGCGGTTATCCCCGTTGACGGCGGGTTTTCCGCCTACAGTGGCGTGTGAGCGGATTTGCCATCCGCTGGCGAGAATTTTCGTAGATACTATATATGGTAAAAACCAGGTGATGAATACTGAACCGTCCAGACCGCTGTTGGATTTTCGCCCGAGTAAGGATTATTTCATCGGTATAGACTCCGATGGTTGTGCCTTTGATACCATGGAGGTAAAGCACAAGGAGTGTTTTATTCCCAACATTATAAGGTATTTCGGGCTTCAGGCGGTATCCAGGTACACGAGGGAAGCTGCCGAGTTTCTCAACCTGTATTCCAGATGGCGTGGGGTTAACCGTTTCCCGGCCCTTTTGCGCACGATGGATCTGCTCGCCGAGCGAGAGGAAGTGCGGCAGCGGAAGTTTGATGTACCTCGCCTGCCTGCGGTTCGTAAATGGCTGGCGGCAGAGTCGCATCCGGGAAACCCCGCGCTGGAAGCGGTAATTGCCGCCGGCAATTCCGATTGCGCGGAATTGAAGCTCGTACTTGAATGGAGTATGGCGGTGAACCGGGCGGTTACGGATATTGTTCATGATATTCCACCTTTTCCCGCAGTTAGAAACTCCCTGGAGAAGGCGGTCAAGCATGCCGATCTCATGGTGGTTTCCGCAACCCCGTCGGAAGCGCTTGAGCGGGAGTGGGCGGAACACGAATTATCTCAATACGTTTCGCTGATAGCCGGGCAGGAAATGGGAACCAAGGCGGAGCATCTGCGGATAGCGGCCGGAAACAACTACAGTTCGGATCGCGCTCTCATGATTGGTGATGCAATTGGTGATCTGAATGCAGCCCGGGATAACCAGGTACTCTTCTATCCGATTATCCCTGGCGCGGAGGCTCGGTCGTGGGAGAGGTTTAACCAGGAAGCCTTGGAGCGTTTCCTTTCCGGAAATTATGCCGGCCGGTATCAGGATAGTCTTATCGCTGAGTTTGAAACTCTGCTGCCGGATACCGCTCCTTGGCAGAACCACCAGGCAAAACGGATGTGAGCGATGGATTACTTTGAGCAGGGATCACCGGATAGCGTCATCGACGAGAAGCAAGCAGGATCGCTTATCGACGATATGCTGGCTGCGATGGGTAATCCCAGGAGAGTTCTTCTCCTCCCGCCGGATTACACCCGAAGGTATTCGTGGGCGGGAACCATGACCGGCTTGCTCTATGATCGCCTTAAGGATTATGCATATATAGAGATCATGCCCGCTCTGGGGACACACGCTCCCATGTCGGACAAGGAACGTCGGCAAATGTTTCCCGGCATTCCGGCGGATTTGTTTCAGGTACACAACTGGCGAGACAACCTGGTCAGATTGGGAGAAGTGCCGGGAACATTTGTCAGGGAAATTACCGCGGGGAAACTTGATTATCCGGTCGCCTGTGAGGTGAATCGCCGGCTTGCCGACGGTAATTGGGATCGCATAATCTCGATCGGTCAGCTTGTTCCGCACGAGGTTGTTGGTATTGCCAATCATGCCAAAAACGTTTTCGTCGGCGTGGGGGGGCAGGACACCATAAACAAGACCCATTTCATCGGTGCCGTGTGCGGTATGGAATCGGTTATGGGGAGGCCCGAATCTCCCGTCCGCTCCGTGTTTCGATATATGTCAAGCCGTTTTCTCGGTAATCTGCCTCTCAGTTACCTGCTCACCGTACGTACGACGGATGCTGCAGGAAACGCGGTAACCTGCGGACTGTATGCCGGTGATGATGATAACTGTTTTCTTAATGGTGCCGGGCTGTGCCGTGAGGTAAATGTCTGCCTGCTGGATAAGCCAATAACGCGGGCGGTGGTTTACCTCGATCCTGATTCCTACAAATCCGCGTGGCTCGGTAATAAGGCGATTTACCGTATGCGAATGGCAATGGCCGACGGCGGCGAACTTACCATCCTGGCACCTGGGGTTTCCACGTTTGGTGAAGACCCGCAGATCGACCGGCTTATCAGAAAATACGGCTACCGCGGAACCGAATACGTTCTAGCCGCTGTTGGAGACAACCAGGACCTCGCCGGCAACCTTTCCGCTGCCGCTCACCTGATTCACGGTTCAACCGAAGGTAGGTTCAAAGTGACTCTCTGTGCCGGCGGGCTGTCGCGGCAGGAGGTGGAATCGGTTGGATTCGATTACCGGGAGCTGGATGATGGTTTAACAGGCATGCTCTCAAAAGATACCGGCTACGGCTGGCGGGAAATGGATAACACTCCATTTTACTACGTTTCGGATCCGGGACGCAGCCTGTGGACTACGCGGCAGCGTTTCGCTCTCTGATTTGCTTGAAAAAGGATAAGGAAAAAATGGCTCGAAACGTGTTGATTGCCCAGTCCGGAGGACCATCGCCGGTAATCAATAATACCCTGCGCGGGATTATCGAGGGCTGTATGGCTTTTCCCGATACCTTTGGACGCCTCTATGCCGGCTGGCATGGAATCGAAGGTGTGTTGAAAGAGGAATTGCTCGATCTGTCTGCTCAGAAAGCCTGCGAAATCAAACTCCTGAGTACCACACCGGCCGCCGGCTCGATCGGTACCTGTCGGTATAAACTGAACCAGCACCAAGCCGAGGATTTCAAACGGATTATTGACGTATTTATTGCCCACGATATCGGCTATTTCTTCTACATCGGTGGTAACGATTCAATGGATACCGCCAATAAAATAAGTATCCTCGCACGCGATCATGGGTTGGATCTAATCGCCGTTGGAGCACCCAAGACGATTGACAACGATGTTGGTGATGCCGAGTTCAAGCTGGTTCATCATACGCCAGGCTACGGCAGCGCCGCTCGATATTTCGCCCAGGTGATTCTAAACGCCAATGAGGAAAGCTCCGGTTCATGTCCGGCCGATCCCGTTCTAGTCATACAGGTCATGGGGAGGCGGATTGGTTTTATCGCCGCCGCTGCCCGGTTAGCCGATCCGGAAAGAACAATGCCGCTGCGTATTTTCCTGGCTGAATCGGGGTTGTCGCTGGAGGAGATAGGTGAAAACATATATTCCTGCCTGAGCGAAAACGGTCGGTGTATCGTTGTGGTCAGTGAAGGGCTTGAAATCGGCGAACTTGGGGAAGTAAAAGACGCTTTCGGGCATGCCTCATTCGGTGCGTCAAAATCATCTGTCGCTCAGATCTTGACCAACTACCTGAACTCGCGGGACCTTCCGGTTCCCGGAAAGGCCCGTTACCAGATTCCCGGTACCGATCAGCGAAGCTCTGCGATCTACGCTTCCACCGTTGATATGAACGAAGCGTACGAAGTGGGTAAGAAATGCGTGTCAATTGCCGCCGGGGATGGGAACGGGTGGATGGGAACTATTCAGCGACTCCCCGGTGAAAGCTATGGCGTTCAGTATGATAAAGTTCCCCTCGACGTAGTGGCTAACTCGGAACGGTGTTTTCCCGAAAACTGGATTACTGCCAATCGCGATGATGTGACCGATGAATTTATCGCCTATGCTCAACCACTGATCGGACAGTGTTGGCCGGTGGTGCCATTGGAAAACGGCTTGCAGCGGTTTACCCGCTTTCTTCCCGTGTTCGCCGATCGAAAATGTGAGGACTACGTACCCCAGGCCTATCGATAAGGGGAGAGGGACACGTGATCGTGTGACCTGAACCGGTTCAGCTGGCCCAATAGTATTCATTAGCCGTATGTATGACTGTGATAAACTAATCTTCCCTGCATGGAGAAAAAACATGCTGTCACGATTAAAAAACAACAGGCAATGTCGTCTTGTTGGTATCATTGCCGTTGCCGCTGCTGTTTTAATTACATGTTCTTCATTGGCGAGCGATTCGACCGTGAAACCGATTCCGTTTGTCAAGCAGTGGAGTGCAACTGCAGGTAGTCTGCCTTTTACTGGCGTGCAGATTGTTGATGTCGAACCGGCCTTGAGCCGGGAAGTAGTTCTCCTGAAGGATTTGCTCGCCGAAAGGGGAATTGCGATAAACGATAAGGGCGTTCCGCTGTATTTGCGAATCGCCCAAATAGATTTTCCTGCCATTAAATCAAAGCATTGCGAGAGCCTGGCGTCACAGGGATATCGCATTCTGATTGATAAAAACGCAATAACGCTGGAAGGCCGGACTCCGCAAGGTGTTTTCTACGGCATGCAGACACTGGTCATGCTTCTCGACGGGAAAGAATTCCTGCCGTGTGGCGAAATAATCGATTGGCCGGATCTGGCTGTTCGGGGCGTTATGGTGGATACCGCACGGGCCAACGAGAACCTGGATTATTACAAACGTGTCGTCGACTTCTGTGCCCATCACAAGATCAACCGTTTGCATATGCACCTGACCGATGATGAAAACGCCTGCCTTTATCATGAAGATTTTACCCAGATAATGCATCCCAACGCCTGGAAGGCGGAGCAAATCGCGAAACTGGTCGACTATGCTCAAAAACGTCATATAGATATCGTTCCCGAGATCGAGTCATTGGGCCACGCACGGCTGTTCGTTCGCCATCCGCAATACAAGGATATTCTTCACCAGACAACGGTGGATAAACCGGCTAAAAGCTGGGCGGGCACCAGTGTTCCTGGATTTACCAATGTTCTCTGCCCCGCAAGCCCGATCACCGTCGAATACCTGGATAAAATGTACGCTCGCGCCGCGAAGAACTTCCCGTTTCCGGAAACTCATATAGGTTATGACGAAGTGGACACCACCGTGTGTGCCCGTTGCAAGGCGAAGTTTGGAGATATTTCGCATTCGCAATGGCTGGTCCAACACCTTCTCCGATGTTATGAGTTGGCTTCCCGCGACGGGCGAAAGGTGGCCCTGTGGGGCGACATGCTCTTGAATCACCGGGATATTATCGATCGTGTACCACGTAAGGGTACGGTAATTTACGATTGGCATTACAGACCTGATACGACAGATGAATCGGTTAAGTTTTTTACCGGCCTCGGCTTTGAAGTAATTGCCTGTCCTGCTCTGGTTTGCCATCCGCATATGGTGGCCCCTTCGGACTACAATTACAAAAATATACAACGGTTTGCCCAGATCGCTCGCGATAATGATCTGACCGGAATAGACACTACAATCTGGACTCCCGTTCGCTATATGAGTGATGTTCTCTGGCCGGGGATCGCCTATGCCGCTGCACATTCATGGGCCGGAAGTACATGGGACGAAACCGCCTTTTACCGGCAGTTTGCCGGCGATTTCTACGGTTTACCCGATGGAGAGCGTTTCGGTAAAACCTGGAGCGGATTCTACCACATGCGCTGGTGGCTGGATAAATTCCAGGTCAGTTGCTGGCATGATGAAAAAGGCCTGCTGGCCGCTCAGGAAAAAGCCGCCGGATCGTGGGGAGCGGAGGCTCGCAGGCAACTCAAGGAGTTGCAGCGAATTCAAAGTGAACTTAAGGAAATCGGAAAGGATGTTCGCAGGAACGACCTGCCCTGGCGCACACTCGTTCGCTCCGTCGATGTCGGAGTTTATGTACGGCAACATTTACTTGCCAGTGAAAAAGCTAAACCTGACGGCAAATGGGATTTAGAACTAATTCGCGAATTGGATAAGGTATGCTTGGAGCAGATTAACTGGATAGAAGAGGATTGGGCGAGGAATCGGTTTGCCGGTGATCCCTATATGGACGATCTCAACAACACCAGGCAGCATCTTCTCGACAGTTACCGGAAGATGCATGTTTTCCATAAGAGCATACTTGGAAACAACTGATTCTGTAAAGCTAAAACAGTAACTGATGGCTCCGAAAGGTTCCGGTAGGTAAACCACTTTCGGGCAGGAGATTTGATATAATGCAAAAAGCGGATATTGGTGTGGTAGGCCTGGCGGTAATGGGTGAAAACCTTATTCTGAACATGGAGAGTAAGGGGTTTACTGTGGCCGCCTTCAATCGAACGGTATCCAGAGTGGATGATTTTCTTGCCGGAAGAGCCAAGGGAAAAAACATTCTGGGCATGCATTCTATCGAAGAATTCTGTAGCGTATTAACCAGGCCGCGTAAGGTCATGCTCATGGTGAAAGCTGGACCTGTGGTTGACGCGTTTATCGAGCAGATAGTCCCGCACCTTGAGCCGGGCGATATCATCATCGACGGCGGGAATTCGCATTTCCCTGATTCGACCCGGCGAACCGCTGAGTTGCGGGAAAAGGGTGTTCACTTTATCGGTACCGGTGTTTCAGGTGGTGAGGAAGGCGCCCTGCGCGGACCATCGATCATGCCCGGTGGCGAGCCCGCTGCCTGGGAATACGTCAAACCGATTTTCCAGAGCATATGCGCCAAAACGGAAAGCGGAGAACCGTGCTGCGACTGGGTCGGACCGGAGGGCGCGGGACACTTCGTGAAAATGGTACACAACGGAATAGAATACGGCGATATGCAGCTCATTTGCGAAGCGTATCACTTTATGAAATCCGGACTTGGTATTTCCCTGGAGGAGATGCAGGCCATCTTTGCCCGCTGGAATAAGGGAGTGTTGGACTCATACCTGATTGAGATAACGGCCGATCTCATGGGGTACCGTAATGAGCAGGGCGAGCCCGAAGTGGAAATGATTCTAGACGCTGCGGGCCAGAAAGGTACCGGCAAGTGGACGGTTTGCTCCGCTTTGGACGTTGGGCAACCGTTAACCCTGATCGGCGAAGCAGTATTCGCCCGCTGTATATCAGCTTTGAAGGATGAACGGAGCAATGCCGCAAAAACCTTAAAAGGTCCGGCGACAGAATTCACCGGCGATAAGGGTAAGTTTGTAGATGATCTGGAACAGGCGTTATACGCGGCCAAGATCGTCAGCTATGCCCAGGGGTATCAGTTGATGCGGGCGGTTGCCAATGAGAACAACTGGGAACTCAACTACGGCGGAATCGCCTTGATGTGGCGCGGAGGATGTATTATCAGATCTGCGTTTTTGGATAAAATCAAGGCGGCGTTTGATCGTTACGGCAGACTGGTAAACCTGATGCTCGATCCCTTCTTCAGTGATGCCCTGAACAAAGCCCAGGCAAGCTGGCGGAGAGTCGTATCCGCCTCGATTGAATGTGGAATTCCAGTGCCAGCGATAAGCTCGGCCCTGGCCTACTTCGACAGCTACCGAACAGAGCGGTTGCCCGCAAATCTGCTTCAGGCGCAAAGAGACTATTTCGGCGCCCACTCCTACGAACGGGTGAACAAACAGCGAGGCGAGTTTTTCCACACGAACTGGACAGGACGAGGCGGCGATACGGCTTCATCGGCATACACCGTTTAAGCAGAAAAGAATAGGACCTCTTGCCTGCGCTAAGCATTAAACCTGATTACGTAAAAACATAAGCAAGAATGGTAATGTGCGGTATATCCCTATTTCAATCCTGCGCAGCCTGCGGCGAGTTTGTAGGTCGGGTCAACACCCCGACGCGCACTCATACGTATTTCGCCGGGCCTGTCGACCACCGGCATAAACCCCTTTTGTGATTATAAATCCTTTAAAAGGAGTATGTTAGCCCAGTAGCCGGGGTTTTCGGTATGGCCTGATGGATCTAATTTGAGATTTCAAATTTCAGATAGTTAATGCCGAAACCTTCCCGCATTATCTATAGTGACGCGAAACTCAGAAAACCGGGAAAATGCTAAAACAACAAAGATGTTAACAGCAGTGCTCTGTGGACCCGACCTAAAGACTGGCTTGGAAATATTGCCGATTAGTTAAAACGTTTTATTTAGTAAATACGCCATAGGCGGACCCAAGGCAAACCGCGGAAAAAACACTATAAAACCGAACATTTGGTAAACCAGAGCCCGTCCGCCCAGGCGGACGGTCGGCGTAAGGTAGCCGCTGGTGGAGCCCGCTCCGTCCGCCAAAGGCGGAGCGGACGGGCGGAACCGGCGGAAACCGAACTCCCCAGATTCCCCAAAAAGCCCCCCGGCCTTTAGCCCGCTTCCGGTGGGCTAAAGGCCGGGGGCCGACATCAACCCTGCGAATATAACAATCCCACCAGCGGTTAAACCGGACGAGGTTCTCCTCATCAACAAACACTACAATCAAAGTGACACATAGTGGCACTAGAAAATATTTCTACCGCTCTTTCCGTTAAATTACATTTAACATCCGCCCTGGCGCTATCAAAAAACCCGTATATCGAGCCGCCATTAATCGCACAAAATCGCTGAAGGTCCCAAAGGGTGGTCACTGTTTACGTTTATAGGGGTGAATGGGAGGAACAGCTCCATCCCCGGAACGAAATCGCACATGCAAAAAGAAGGAGAGAAGCAATGGCCACATCAGCAAAACAAATCGAAGCTAACCGACGGAACGCCATGAAATCCACCGGCCCGAAAACAAAGCCCGGGAAAAGCCGCTCGCGTTACAACGCCAAAAAACACGGACTGCTCACCAAAACACTCGAGGCAGTCGAAGTCGCCTTCGAGTGGAAAAAGGATTTAGAAAAACTAACCGACGAATTGTACGACGAATACCGCCCCCAATCCCCACTGGAGAAAATCATGGTCGAAAGACTCATCTCCGTCACCTGGCGTATTCGCCGCATCCAACTGATCGACGCCAACGAATTTGAAACCCAGTTCGAATCCCACGAGCAGGCCACTATGATCGATCCGGAAAACCTCAACCTCATCTGCCGCTACGAAACTATGCTCAACCGCCAGTTCTACCAACTGATAGACCGCCTGGAAAAACTCCAGAACAACCGGAAAGCTCAAACAGAAGCCGGTAAATCGCCTGAAGAAACCAAGCTCAGCCCGCCAAAAGTAAAAATACGAAACGAACCCATTTGTGGCAAAAACGGAGATAACCCCTTACAACCAAACCATTTGGAAAAAACAAGAAGCTCGGCCAGCTCCCAGACCCCGCGCCCAACCGCCGTGAGAAAACCCGTCACAAGCTCCAGACCACAAGCAGCAATGAAATGCTCACCGAACCCAATGGGAATATACCCAACAAACGCAACAAAAGGAGGTTTGATAAGACCAAAACTGATATGAATCTCAGGACGCTTATAAATAATTTCGCTGGTGATTCGTCCGGAAAACCGGTCTATTCGTAAAAAACAGCGTTGGCACCTTCCGACGGTTTCACTGTAAAACAGTGTTGGGAAATACCGAGAGCGGCGTAAAACGCGGTCGCTACGAGCTCTTGAATTTTCGCAATGTGCTCCGTCTGGACAACGGCTAATACTATTCCGCCGAATCCGCCACCGACCATGCGGGCTCCCAGAACACTGCTTTCTTTGCGGAGAATGTCGATTAACTGGTCGATCTCCTCGCATGATACTTCGTATTCGTCGCGCAGAGAGTCCTGAGTCTGCCAAAGCAGGGCTCCGACCCTATGCCAGTTACCGGCTCTGAGTGCTTCAACCGCGGAGTTTACGCGAGCCATTTCGGAGATAACGTGCTGTGCCCGGTTGAAAGTGGTCCTGTCAAGTTTATCCCGATGGGCGGTCAGCGTATCAGCGTCCACATCTCGTAAAGTTCTGATCTCAGAGTTGGTTTGTGAAATTACCGAAACAGCTTTCCGGCATGATGCGACACGTTTTTCGTAAGCCCCGTCGGTAAGCGAGTGATTTACCCCACTTGGGATAACCAGAAAGCTGACATTATTCGTTCGGCAGGGAACGTATTCATGAGTAAGGTCTTTGCAATCGATCAGGGTTGCGTGATCTTTCTTCGCGAAGCAAACGGCCATCTGGTCCATAATCCCGCATGGCATACCGACGAAATCGTGTTCGGAAGTCTGAGCGATCTTTGCTATTTGCTCGCGCGGTATTTCCACATGAGCGAGTTTAGTCAGAGCCATGCCCGCAGATACGCACAAAGCGGCCGAACTGCTCATCCCGTAACCTGATTGGAGATTACCGTCTATTAGGAGTTTCGCACCTAGCAGGTGGACTCCTTTCTTGCACAATCCATGTACCATGCCTCTAATGTAATTTTCCCAGGCAGGTGGATTGGACGGAGAGTTAACATCCACTGGGAACGATGTTCTTTTATCCAAACCCGCGGAATGGACGGTAACCAGACCGGAATTATCCATGCTCGCCGAAACAACGATCGCCTGGGAAATCGCGAAGGGTAGAACCATTCCATCGCTATAATCCACATGTTCGCCGATGATATTAACCCTGCCCGGAGCGGCCGCTACCACCTGAGGTTTGTCGTCGTAGATTCGTTCATGCGTTTTTGCGGCACTATCGATATCCATGGTCAGCTGCTCCAAAGCTAAATACCCGAATCAGTTGCTCGGGGAACACTCTTTATCAAAAAGGATTATCCACAGCAAAATCGCCTGCACCACCGATTAGAATACGCAGTTCCGGCAGCGTAACTACTTCATGCGATTTGGAACTCGCCCTAGTTGGATTGCGTGTATTTTTCCTGCAAATATTTGTTTCACGGTTATTTTTTGTGAATAGCGGGTGTTTTTCTTGTGTGCTTTCTGTTTACGGGCGATAATCCTGTATCGAGGTTGATTTTTTGGAGATTGCGATGTCTGCGGAAAATATTCGTGTGGATGAACTCAGGCCAGCGGGATACGTGGCGATTACGGCTCTTCTTGGTCTACGTACGATTCCGAATTGGCATGAATCCTACATTGCGGCAGGTAATACTCATAAAATCGAATCGAATGGTGGCTTGGTTAAGGAGATTTATCCTTCCAAGTATTGGCCTGGAGATAGTGTGGGGGACCATCTTGAGTTTGCCCTTAAGTATGACGGAGTGAATCCAGCCGTTCTGGCCTGCATCTTTCGGGGGGTTGAGACTTTGGAGATTGAAGCATATGTCGCCTCCAAGCCCAGCGGTAAGTACGCTCGCCGAATCTGGTATCTTTTTGAGCAGATCACAGGCCGACGTTTGTCCTTGCATGACCTCAAGGGTTGTCGCTATGTCGATTTACTGGACCAGGACAAAAATATCACGGTTAATCCGGGCAAGCGTGTTTCCCGCCAGTGCATTAATGATAATCTCCTCGGCGATGTCAGGTTTTGCCCAATCGTTCGACGGACGGAAGCAATTGAGAACTACATGGCTGCCAAGTTGCGGCAGCGGTGTCAGGATATAGTGGCCGATTATCCACAACAACTGTTTAAACGGGCACTGAGTTACCTATATACGAAAGAAACCAAGTCCTCCTTTGAAATCGAGCATATCAAGCCTAACGCAAGTCGCACTGAGCGTTTTGTCACCCTGTTGGAGTTGGCCGAGAAGGAAAATTTTTGCCAGAAGCCTCGACTTGTAAGTTTGCATAATCGAATTGTCGATCCTCGTTTTGCTGTTTCAGATTATCGTAATAGCCAGAACTACGTCGGCGAAACAGTGTCGTGGGAGACGGAGCGAATTCACTATGCAAGTCCCAAACCCGATGATTTAAACGACTTGATGGCCGGTTTGGTTGAATCGCATCAGCGAATGAGGGATGGTTCCGTACATCCGGTGGTGCACGCTGCTGTCGTCGCGTATGGGTTTGTGTTTATGCATCCCTTTGAGGATGGCAATGGGCGAATCCATAGATTCCTGATCCATAATATTCTTGCAAGGAAAGGGTTTACGCCAGAAGGGCTGATGTTCCCCGTGTCGGCCGCCATGCTCAAAAACCCAAGTGAGTACGACGCATCGCTGGAAGCTTTTTCGAAACAGGTGATGCCGCTGGTCGAATATGAACTAGACGACGTCGGGCGAATGACGATCCTCAACGACACTCGTGACTCGTACAGGTTTATAGACATGACGGCGCAGGTTGAAGCCTTGTTTGGTTTCATTGAGAAAACCATTGATACTGAGTTGGTAGAAGATCTGAATTTTCTCGTAAGCTACGATCGTACGAAGGACGCAATCCAGGATGTAGTAGATATGCCTGACAGGCAGATAGATCTCTTTATTCGCTTCTGCCTGCAAAACAATGGGCAGCTGTCGGCCCGTAAAAGAGCCAGCCACTTCGACTTCTTGACTGATGATGAAGTAGCCAGGATGGAGCGGGCAGTTCGATCGGCCTATCGAAAAGAGTAAAACTATGGATGGTATGGACGACAAGAGGCTTGCTGAAGTTCTCAGCAATCAAAGCAAGATTTCGTTAATTCAATGGATTGTCGAGCAGGCTGGTAGTAATAGCGAGCTGCGACAGGCATTACTAGAATTCGTCGCACCGAAAGCCGATGTCGATCATTTGGTATCCGAACTTGGCAACGCAATCACCAGGGCGTGGGGAAAAAACAGATTTGATAACCAGCAATGGAAACTTGCCGGTTATATTGCCGGGGATCTCCATTCAATATTAGCTGCTCTGGAGCAGCTTATCGAGCGTGGTTGTGTAATTGAAGCTGAAGATGTTTTATGCCAGGTTATCGATTCGGTTGAGGAAGGTATACTTGACGTAGACGATTCGTATGGGGAACTCACGACAGTAGGGCAATATGCCACATCATTACGAGGTAAAGCGTGGGCAAAAACTGAACCTCGTGTTTCATCTGAACTTGCGAAGGTAGTTTTTTATGAAATCCAGAGCGATAACTACGGCATTCGCGATTATATGATCCGCGATTTCGCTCCGGCACTTGGTCGCGACGGTTTGTTGGCTTTGAAAGCTCTGTGCGTGGATGAAATAAAATCCAGGCAGGTTGACGAAACTAATGATGCGTGGGTGTTGCGGCGACTGTGGAGGCAACTCGCGGACGTGGCCGACGCCTTGGGGGATGTGGATATGTACATCGACATACGGCGTCAATGCGATCAACTGGAGGAGTACGCTTATCCCATTGCCGAGCGGTTGTTTGATGTCGGTCGTGCAGATGAAGCGTTGGAATACCTTGATCGGGTAGGCGGTGAACAGCAATATCGATGTTCCGGAAAGCTGGACAGTACAACACTGCGGTGTAATATTCTCCAGGCCCTCGGTCGCGACGATGAGGCTTGTGATACTTTATGGAACGAGTTTCTCAAGTATCCCAGTTCGAGAGTTCTTGAACGACTTCTGGCGATTACTCCCAAAAAAGAGCAGCAGAAGCTTTTGGAAAAGGCAATCACTGCGGTGGAGGCGTATGAGAATAAGCTAACGGCCGCATTGTTTCTTATGGAACACGACCGGATTGAACAGGCTGTTAGGATAATTACTCATAATCCGGAAGCTTTCGATGGCGGTTTTTACGGTGAGTTGCTGGAATTGGCCGAACCTTTAAGGGAAGAATATCCTGCTGCGGCATGGATACTGTACCGGGCGTTGCTGTTGGATATTCTCGAAAGGGGCCGATCCAAGGCCTACCACCACGCCGTAGACTACCTGAATATTACCAGTCAACTAGCGTCCCGAGCAGGTCTTGCAGCCGAACAGCGTGAATTGATGGCCCACCTCCAGGAAAAACATGGCCGTAAATACTCCTTCTGGAATAGTGTTAACCATTGACGGCACAGTTCTTTGTGGGAGCAGGAACCGGTTTCTTGTAACTATTTTTCTTGGCTGGCAATCGCTTTACTGGTCGCCCATCAGGCATGTTATTGATAAGATATTATCGATTAATTCGCGATTGGCAGGGTGGTTTATGCGTGTTACGAAACTGGTATTGTACGGACTGCCGAGGTGCCCCGTGTTCTGGCTTAGCGGGTTAAAGCGATTCTCCTGCTTTGGGTTTTCCCGGGCTATGCTTGCCGGGCAGAGCGGACGTATCTACATTGAGTACTGCAACGCGTTTACGGATACGGGCTTGGAGTTGTCGTTGTTCGGGTTGCCTACAAGCTCAGACTTATCGAACACACTGACAGTTCATTTGATCCGTTGCTTAGTGTTTTAGATAAAACCTGGTGCTTGAGTTAGTACTGGCCAAACGTATCGTTTACGATGATTTTTGTGTACTTCCTGTTGGATGTGTGTCTTTTAGCCAGAAGAGTTTTATCATCAGGTGATAGCACTTATCCCCAAACAGAGGAGATTGTTCCATCAAGAAACTAATCCAAACAATTGAGCAAATTCGGCAAAATATACCGAAGTATCGGCGACATTCTCTCAAGGAGACGCCAACTCGTACTATCGTGATTGACCGTTTGCTTGACGCGATGGGCTGGGATATACGAGATCCGGACGAAGTTCAGCTGGAGTACCCGACAGTCGACGGAAAGTTTGTGGACTATGCGCTGAAGTTGAACAAGAAGGCGACATTACTTATAGAGGCAAAAGCACTTGATGATCCGTTGTTGGATGTGAAAGCGATTACTCAGGTGGCTGGTTACTCGGCTAATGATGGCATAGTATGGTGTATTCTCACAAACGGTCTTAAATGGCGAATATACCGGAGCGTGGAAAAATGTTCGGCTCCAGAAAAGCTGATGTTTGAGGTTTGTCTAGATCCAGACGAAAGCGAGGGTATGACGATTCAGCAAATCGCCAGGCAGATGTGGCGTTTTTCTCCGGAAGAGCTGGCTAAAGGTACGCTGGATACTTTAGGGGAACAGACCTTCACGGATGGTAAGGTTCGCAAGGCGCTCCAGAAACTGATAATTGCTCCACCGCGTTCTCTGCTTAATCTCCTTAGTAAAACTGTCGATGGCGACAACCTTACTATAAAACAAATCAGGAACAGTCTGACAAGAATCGCAAGCGATGCAACGTTCCTTGAGAGTCCCGCGGTTCCTGCGGAAACAGTGGCGACGGCTTTTATGGAAGAACAACGCGTTGCGAACGTCACCAAGAAAAGTCGGCAGGGTGAGAAGAACAAGAAAACGAAGTCGTCCGTTACTGAGGAGCATCATGTAACCGATAAACCTAGAGAGATTGTTCAGCTCTATCGTGCGCTCGACCGGATATGCTTCAGTTTTTCGTCGGGTAATGTGGTGAAGCGATACATGGCAAAATCTATTAATTACGAAATAAACAAGAGCTGCTTCTGTAGTGTTCACCTTCGCAGAAGTGGTCTTCGTGTTTGGTTACGACCAAAGTACAAAGAAATAGCTCAACCTCCAACCTTTGCCAGAGATGTTGCAAGTGTCGGTCACTGGGGAGTTGGCGATTTAGAACTGCGAATCTGTACACGATCCGAATTGGATGAATCCGCACCGCTAATTCGTAAATCCTTCGAGTCCCGGAAGTGATTTTCGTCTGGGATAGTTATGGCACGTGCCAGCGTTGCTCCACAGATTGCCCAGCGGATCATGCGGCACTCAGACTATCGAACGACTCAGAAGCATTACACTATTCTGGGGCTTTCGGATACATCGAAAGCAATCGATCAGCTACCGAAGATTGGGGCGACCGAACGCCGGGCAGCAACTGGAACTTGTGACGTTCAGCCGGTTCCAATGGAGGCCACAGAAGCCAATTCCAAACACCAGCAGTATCCCCAGCAGTTGAGGCGCGAAACAGTGCAATCCAGTGCGGCATCGTGCTTTGACGGGGGTGCGAAAACACAATCCACCGGCAGCGGTAAAACCCTGCAAAACAAGGGGAAAAGCGGCCAGATGCGACCACATGCGAAGGGATGCGAAAAAGCGGGCGAACGGGTTCGAACCGTCAACATTCAGCTTGGAAGGCGGACAAGCCAGTTTGTAACCGACTGTCAACACAAGAGTTGTGAAACGGAAACCGACACCCCCGCCAATAGTCCCAACAGTTTGCTGGAAACCGTAGCCTCTGATTCTGATTTGCAACGAATTAGCGAAGCCTGGAAAACACTGCCCGATTCACTCAGGACCGCTGTTCTGGCAATCATTCAGAGCCATACCGACTGACGTGAAGTATGGAGTCTGGAAAGTGTTGTCTTATTGGTAAGCCAACTGAACAGGTTGATCGTTGCGGCCTACTGGCCGTAGTCTCGTTCTGCGACAGCCA
This sequence comes from Phycisphaerae bacterium, assembly GCA_963667855.2. Taxonomy (GTDB): domain Bacteria; phylum Planctomycetota; class Phycisphaerae; order UBA1845; family UBA1845. The sequence goes on from CAXXKI010000028.1 coordinate 128,484, forward strand.
AAGCACAAGAGACGAATTCGGGGCTGTAGTTGTATTGTTGGCTTGCGAATATCGCATCTCGGCATTCCTTGTAGGTGGCGTTACTGTCAATGCATACGGATTGAATCGCCATCTCTGCTATTGCCAAACCTTCTGCACTTGAGCAGAGTACTTCGGTATGGGAAGTCGTGGTCGGTATACTATTACAACCATGAATACCTAAAAGGCACGTGATCGAGACAGCGAGTTGAATAATCCGTAGACCTGATTTAATCCATATCTCTTTCATTGCAGTTGCCTCCATATTCTTCCATTGAATTGCCCGATTTCGTACAGGAGTTTCTAAACGAATACGATATGCCGCTTATCGTAGCGACTTAGCTTAGATTTTCCTACATTGCCCCCCCCCACTGGCCCCCTGGAGCGTTTCTTGAATGGTTAAGAAAGGCTACCCCCATTCCGAAAATCTCGTGAAAAACGGGGGTGTTGCCGTCTGTTCCTGATCCTGTGTATCCGGTTGCTTGCCCACGGCGTTAAACTGCCAGGTGTGGCCTACGTTTTCTATTTGTTAACATTACCGCACCCACAACCAGAATCGAGAGCGTATTGGGTTCTGGTATATGGGCTATCCATCCTTCCTGAAAACCTTGAGGATTAGTGCCAACCCCCGCTATCGTAAGCCCGTCTGCAGAGATACTTCTTGCACACAAGGCCGTCCACCCGGTTATATCCAGCCCGTAATCGTTGGCCATGATATCGTTCAGGTTTCGCATACCGTTGGTTTCATCCCAGATGAACGCTTCAAAACCGGATTCTGTAAACCCGCTACCAACTATAATCGAACCGTCTGGAGTCATGCCGAATGGGGTACTTTCGACAACGCCTCCCGGCAAGTCTCCCAAGCCAACCATTACGCCGTCTTTCCAGCGGTAAGCTTCGTCAAGTTCTTCTCCCCTTTGAGCTTGACCGATTACGACCGAACCGTCGGCGGATACGTTTAAAGCGATGCTCCGAAAGCCACCCCCCGGCAAGTCGCCTAAACCTGTCATTACACCGTTTTCCCAGCGAAAAGCTTCTGTGCCGTTTTCGGATTCTCCTGTTCCGACAATTACGGAACCATCTTCTGAGGCTGCCCAGGCAAGGCTCCTGAATCCGCCACCTTCCAAGTCACCCAACCCAACCATTCCAGTTTCTTGTGTCCATTTGAAAGCCTGTAATCCAGAGGCAGATTCGCTGTCTCCAACGATCACAGTACCGTCATAGGAGGTTCCCATAGCTCGGCTGTAGTAGTCCCCACCCGGTAAATCACCCAATCCTTGCATACCTCCCCATTGAGTCCATCGGGCTGCTTCGTATCCAAGTTCATGGTGACCACGACCCACAACAACGGAACCATCGGCTGACATGTTGAACGCTGCACTATCCAGGGCTCCGCCAGGAAAATCGCCCATACCATTTATTACACCGTTTTCCCAACGGAATGCTTCGGTTCCTGATCCTGAACTGCTGTAGCCCACAACGATCGTTCCATCAGCGGAAATCGAACGGGGACCGTAAGCTATACTGCTGAAATTCAGGCCACCGGGAAGATCACCCAACCCCGTAAAAAACGGTGTACCTCCGAAAGCCAATGAAGCCGAACCTAGAACGAAAACAACGATTGTTAGCTGCACAATCTTTGAAAAATCCATATCTTTTCTTTCTCTTCTGGAGATGAGAATGGCAACATTTTTACTGGTATCGTTGCCCAATAATGAAAAAGAGAGCCCGCTTTTCAGCGTCTCTCTCAATCCAATTGCCCGATTATCTGGTAACGGCGATCTCCCGGTACGCCGTACCTGTGTATTACTACCGTACCAAAAACAGGTATTACCTTTCTATCGGTAATTATCCGGGGTTGTGTTCAGCGGAGATGTAGCTCAAGTACGGATCACTTGCCGAAATCCACTTCTCTATTGGAATTAACGCTGCGTAACTGTAAAGTAAACGACGGACCGGGGTTACAGATAGCCCCACGTACTACTTACAACGGAGAATAGTAATAAACCGCCGGTGGGCGGGATTGACATTCTGAAAGACGCGTGAGCGTCAAGTAACTGCCTCCCGAAAAACCGCCAATCTGAGCTTTCGGGCTCTTAAACAGTAGAGGTAGCACTTGAGCCACGCCCCAATACGGGGCGTTGGCCATGTGTTGTTCTACTGTCCCCCTTGGCGGGGGTTTCGGGAGCGGCCTTGGTTCAACGCTCCTTTTTTCTATGAAAACGACACAACAACCGGAAAAAAGTGTGCGGAATCATCCCAAGGGACCGAGATTCACTTTAGATCATCGGAGAAAATCAATGTACCTTCGCACTATCTGTATCTTGGCAGTTTTTTGCTGCGGTTGTTCCGATAGTAAAAAACGCGATTATCAAAACCCGAAAATCACAGAAGATTCGGCCGAAAGTGTCACCCGACCCACAGCATCTCGAAAAGATGAACTTAAACTGCCGACTCAAGATCAATTGCACGGCGTTGCTCGGCACATTGTTTTTAACCATGTGCAAGGTGAGGGAATGCGAGCAGATTGGATTAAATGGCATCACCCATTCAGGGCGTGCGATCAAGAACCGGCATGCGTAATTCTGGATAAATCATCTTACCGTTTAACAGGTAGTTTTGAATTAGCCTTACCGGAAGGAGAGTTGTGGTGTTACACAGTGGACGTTGATTGGCCAAGCACCGAGCCAACCGATTGCACCTATTCAAACCTGACTATTCGTAATTGGGGATGGCGTGAATGGGATGTTGATTTCCAGGAAATCTTCGACGAAGGTGTGGCTGGAATGAATAAAGCCTTAGAGGGGACCGGGTTGGAGAACTCAAAGTTTGTTGCTGAAAGAGTTTCCGAAAATATCCTTAGAAACCTGCCTCCCGATATTTTTCTAGCACGTGATGTGAACGGTTATTGCGTTTCAACTCTCAATAGCGAAATGACCGACAATGTTGAAGAAAATAAACTGCATGAATAGGGAATAGTAAATCTCATTTCTTATGGAGTGATCTGATATGCTCAAACGAATTGTAGCACTTGGATCGTTGGTATTAACCCTATCAATCTCAACATCAGCTCTAGGAAACACTCCTCAATACACAATCGTTGACCTTGGAAACGCGTATTATTCCCAAGCTTTTGGGATTAATAACCAAGGCCAGGTTGTTGGGACCAAGACAACCGCGTTCAACGGGCACTGGAACGCGTTTGTGTGGGAGAACGGGGTAATGACTGACCTGGGGAGAGGGGCGGCTTATGCCGTGAACAATGGTGGGGTTGTAGTTGGACAATCCGAAAATGTGGCAGCTAGGTGGGATAGCGGAGTACGGACAAATCTTGGTTCACTTGTTCAGGACGGTTGGAGTACCGCCTTTGCCATTAACGATTCGGGTGTTATTGCTGGACGGTCCCACTGGGATGGAGGTGACCAACAACACCCTTGGCATGCGTGTACATGGCCAAGCGGATTAGCGACGGACTTGGGAACATTCGATTACAACAACAGATACCAGAGTGAGGCTTGGGGTATAACGCCACAAGGCGACGTCGTGGGGTGGGCACAAGATACTATGGCGGAGGAGCATTCTGCCATATGGACAAGTGGTAGCCCATCGAAACTCAGAGGAGATAGCTGTAATCGGGCATATAATATGAACAGCTCAGGGCAATTCGTGGGAGTATCTTGGGGGGGGCACAACACGCATTCATCCAGGATGGGAGCACTGAAATCAGACTGCAGTTTCCTTCGAATGTATATGCGTGGCCGCGTGCAATAAACGAAGTGGGGCAGGTAGTTGGGTGGACGGGCGATCAGGCTTCGGGAGCTTACGCAAATCGTCCATTCTTGTGGAGTAACGGCGTGTTGTATGATGACCTTAATTCCTTGCTTCCACCAGGAGCCGGATGGACGTTGTGTGAGGCTTGGGATATCAACGATGATGGTTGGATAGTGGGTTGGGGACAACGAGACGGATATACGCGGGCGTTTCTTCTAATCCCGGAGCCGAGTAGTTTATTGTTGTTGATTCTCGGCGGACTTGTTTTAGTTCGGCGGTAGTGACTCTAATTTTGAGGTGTGTGATGTTTTCGTGAGTGCCGGTTTTGTTGGTTTTGTAGACCGTAGGCGGACGTGTTTTAATACCCAGCGAAAAGGCGAGCGTGTGCAAGCCTTTAGGTAATAAACACTTACCTTCTCGACAACTATTCCGGTCGTGACTAGAATAGTTGTATGAGTGATTCACCTAAGAAACGAGCGGGCAGGCCACCGGGACGGCAGCACGATGCTGAGTTGCGGGTCAGGATTCCCGGTCCATCTCTCCAGGCTTTAAAGGAGATTTCACGCCGGATTGACTTGAGTGTTTCGGAGTTAGTCAGAATGGCGATTTCCAGGGGAGTCGTTGAAAAGATGCCCGGTTTCTTGGAGACCTGGAAAGACAGCAGTTTGAAGGCCCGTAAGAGGTTTCGAGCTTATGAAATGCTCAAGCTGATGCAAATCTTCATTACGTTTAACGGCCCGACAGGGTTGGACGTAGCCCGTCGAAAAGAAGCCGGGGAACTGGAAGATTTCGAATTGTCGTATGGTGTGATGTCCAAAAAGCAAATCAAGGTCTGACTGCTAACCGTTTCGTATTGAAACCGTTATCGAAATCGCAAAAACCACTGTATATAAACACAGGAAAGAACCCTCATCGTATAATCGTTAGAGCTTGCTGGAGGCCGCTCCAAGCCTACGGTGGAAGTGCTTCTATGCTGTCGCTTATACCTCTGGGCTTCGTTTGGGCGAGCTTGTGAACCTTTTAGTTTCTGATGTAGACCTGATCGACGGGGTTGTTCATGTTCGTAGTCGTGTTGCTACGGATACGCTTCCTCCCTTCTCCGTTAAGGACCACGAGGACCGGATGATTCCTATTCCACGTTCTACCGTGGAGTTGCTTGGGGCGTTGCTTGAGGGGATGGATGGCGAATCGCCGTTTATCCTGCTCACGCCAGAGAGGAATAAGCGTGTTCTGGAGAACTGGAAAGTAGTCCGAGCTACCGGAGAGGAATGGACACACGAGTGTATGGTAAACAACGCACTTCGGGAGTTTCGCCGTCACGCGAAAGCCGCTAATTTGAAAGACTCCCAGAAGTTAACCATTCACTCTCTGCGTAAGTCCTGCGGTGTTAACTGGGCTAACCATTTGCCGATTCACGTTACTCAGGCGTACATGGGACATTCCAGCATCAAGACAACGCAGGAATTCTATCTGACCGTTGGGGATGAATTCGCAGATAAAACCCGATGGATAGTAGAACAGGTGATTAACGAAGAAGAAGTTTCAACCGTTGGCTCAACTACGACTGACGCCCAAATGACGCCCGAGGCCGAAATAGGGGTGAATCGGGTGGCTTGCTGAAACCGAGGAAAGGAGCTAACTCATGTCAAAACAAGCACTTCTAAAAAAGCGGGCGAACGGGTTCGAACCGTCAACATTCAGCTTGGAAGGCTGATGCTCTACCAATTGAGCTACGCCCGCAGCGAGGGCATAGAATAACGGCGCGTTGGATGGTTCGCAATGCCTTTAATGCTGGTTTGATGATTTTCCGTCTTTCATAACCTGTCTTGTGCTGGTTTTTTCCTAATTTATGTCCAATATATTTCTTTTATCAGACTGTGGCTCTGAGCATTTTATTATGTTTGCGCAAATGACTGTTTGACAAAGGGTTATGTGATGGCGAATCGAAATGCCTGTTACCAGTGCTGATAATAACGATTTTCAACCAAGATAATTCTTGATTGGACATTTGTTATAGGCTATACTTTGCCTGTTGGCGAGAGAGAGCACTCCCGCCGCGAGAAGTATTATTTCGTATATTAAACTTGGGTTGTATCACTTGGCTTAGGCTGGGTGTTTATTGCTTGGTCTGTCGATGCGCGCTGAAACCCGCTTAGGGGATTATGCGTTTAGTTGGAGAGAGAGAGGTTGTCCACGTGGTTAGCTACCTCCGGCCATGTGGGCGTCGGTAAAGCGGAAGGAGAGAGCCGCGGTGCCGACACGAGAGAGAGCCTGAAGTGAGAGAGAGACGTTGGCGTCGAGAGCCGCTGACAAAAGCAACGACAGATTAGTACCAAGCCTGGGTGAAAGTGGCAGTGTCTGGAATGAGAGAGCCTGAACACTGCCACTTTGCTTTTTACACCGGCTTGCTTCACGCCTTACTGATTTGAACTCTGAATATCTCTGCTTGTCGTATTGGATAAAGGGGAGATCTCTGTCTATTGCGACGGGGAAGGAACATGATGAGGTTTAAAACTTCAGGTATTTCGCCGGTACGTGGGCAGTGAGCCAGACATTGTTTCCCGTACAGTAGAAAACATGGTTGTTCCGGTGCATCTCTTCGGCTTTGACGCTTATAACTACCGGCTTTCCGTATCGCTGTCCCACCTTGGTGGCCGTCTCGTAGTCGACTGACAGATGGACGTGATGCCTTTGCCCCTTCAGTAACCCCTTTTCCCTGATGGATGGAAGGTTGCGTTCGGCCGTTCCATGGAAAAGGATTGAAGGCGGAACCATTGGCTCGTAACCCAAATCCACCGTTGCGGAGTGCCCCTGTCGCGCTCGGATCATAGTGTGGTCGGCGGAGAATTCGAATCGTTTTTTGTCGTTTGCCTGGACTATCAGTGAGAGTTGGTCGGCCGAAATCGTGTGACCGCTGTGGGCGCAGTTTTCGAGTAATAAGTCTACTGGTACCCAACCCGCGCAATCCAGTGTTATGCCGATTTCATCCGGGCGGTGTCGCAGCACATAGCTCAGGAATTTGCTTTTTTGTGTTAACTCTTTGGGATTCATAAACTTATTTTGCGTCAGGATTGTGTTTACGAAGCCGTCGAAGGAGGATGCGATCAACTATTCGCTCCGGAATGAAAGGGAGGATCCAGTGGGCCAGCTTCGCCTCTGTTGTTATGCGGTATCTGTATTTAGGTTTGCGGGCTTGTACGGCTTTAAAGATTAGCCGGGCAACTTCGTCAGCGTTTTTCCCGGCCCCGCGTTTTTCTTCTACTGCCCAGAAGTTTGCCATAGCCTGGTAATCATTTGTGTAGGGATTTTGTTCGCAGATTTGCTCGGAAGGCATATTCCGGCCTGTATTCTTTCGAAATGAGGTTTTGATTGGGCCGGGCTCGATTAGAATAACATCGATACCAAACTGGGCGATTTCCATTCGCAGTGTTACGGATAGGGCGTCTAGAGCGTGTTTGCTGGCGCAATAGGCCCCCATCATGGGGACCGCGACGTGGGCGACAACGCTGGACACGTTGATTATTTTTCCAAACCGAGCTTTACGCATTGCCGGCAGGACAGCCTGCGTTACAGCGGCGACACCGATCAGATTGGTCTCCAGCTGGTTCTTGAGTTGCTGTAGTGAGAGGTCTTCAATGGCGCCGGCTTGGCCGTAACCTGCATTGTTGATCAGGCAGTCTATGGGGCCAAATTCGCGTTCTATCTGGCTGACGATGTTTTTGACGTTGTTTTCGTCGGTGACATCCAGTTTAAGGGGATGCAGGTTACCTTCAGGAAAGTTGCATCCCCATTGGTTCAGCTTTTCGAGCGATTCGACCGTCCTGGCTGTAGCAAAAACAGTCAATCCCTGTCTGGCCAGCAGATCGGCGGTTTTTTTCCCCTATGCCGCTGCTGCAACCGGTTATTAGTACGGTTTTGGGAACCCTGCCTGATCGCATAAGACAATCGTATGGATTAATTCTGGTTATGTCGAGAGTTGTTCAGGTCGACGCGAGTGGGGAGATACCAGCCTGTGCCGTGATAGAAGATTATTCTCCGCAGATCGATACGCCGTCAATGGCGATATTGCAGGGGCTTAGCAGAGAGTTAAGGATATATTGCTGAGTTCCCTGGGTAATGGCGTCGTGAAGTCTTACGTTGCACGTTCCGAGTACGGTTCCGCCGGCAAGAGCTGTGGTCAAAAGGACCATCCATCGCGAAGAACGCTTCGTATGTCGTTTCATTGATCTCCTCGCAATAAAAGGAACCGAACAACGTTTTTTTATGATACAGCAAAGGTAACTAATTAGTCGTCAACGGCCTGTTCTTCGAGGAACGACCTCGCGTTGGCGAAAGTATCAATTCCAACGATTTCCGTCGCCAGGTCATCGGCATCAAGAACGAAAGAGCTGACCCTCACGCCGCCAACGGTGCTGTTAGCCTCAATGGCCTGGAATACGATGGTGTCACCGCATGTGAAATTCCCTGCTTCGATATTCAGTGGATTAACATTAGCCGGTACACCGAGTCCGCCGACACCGGCCGCCGTTGCGTTGACAAAGACTCCCGGTTCGGTCTGCGGGCGATCAAGGTTTTCGCCTAGCCCGATACGATATACGGGGCAATCGACGAGTATTCCCATGTCATTGGCGCGTGCATCAGAGGGCGTGAAAATCCGGTAGCTTTCCTTGGCGATCTCTGTTGTGCCATCGTCGTTACCAGAATCTACGATTCGTTCAACGGTAATCAGAAACTCCAGAGGAACCGTAGTGGAGTTATTGCCTCGTACCAGAATAAAATCAGTGCGTTCCGCCGGGGCGAGGGGGAAGAATTCGCCCGAGCCCTGGTTGATAAACGCCGGGTTGAAGATCATGGCGTTGTTACAGCCGACTGCCAGAAGAGCAAACAAACCTAAGCAGACAGCTAAATTAGGCAATAAACGCATTTTTGTAATCTCCACATTTCTACAAACATCAACCCGGTCTGGACTGGGTTTTTAGCGAACATTGGTGGTAAATTTGAACCGTCCCGGGTTGGCCGCCTGGCTTACGTCGTCGTCTTCAAGGTAGCCCGGGATGAACCCACCGTATACACTTTCAAAGCTGACATTCAGTGTGCCACTTATGGTAAAGCCTATTACCGAGCCGCATTGTACGCTATTGACCAGAACTGGGCTATTTCGAATATCAAAGTTTCGAACTACCGCAACGTCGTTATCGCTATCCAGTTCGTCTGCAAGCAGATCAACGAACCGGGGAGAAATGATGCCGGTTATCTCGCGGTAGACCGCATCGTCCGTTTCAACGTACCCGATTTGAGTCATCGTGACTGGGACGTAAATCTCGACACTGGAGGGTTCGATCCGGTCAATATCGCAGACAGCTACTACATTATTGAGTTCGAAGTCCGTGAGTTCGGGAGGAGTGGCATAATTCGTACCATCAACGACTCCCTCTACAATGGCTGATCCATCTACGAATTCTACGGTGGTTTCGTTGCCATTGGTGTAGATGATATCGACAGAAGTGCGGATTCTTGGTCGAAGGTTGGGATCCGATACATCCACCCCGGTTTCTTCGAGGTAATCCAGAAGATTCTGGTCGAATCTCGTATTGTTAACAAAAAAAATGGGAACATGTCCGGATGCATTATCCATGGTGAACCCGCTAACTTCTCCGGTTTGTCCTGCGCTAGGTGCCGCTATCAAGCTCATGAACGACGGGCTCAAAAAACTCGAGCAACCGCTGGCGTTTACGAGTAATGCCAAGGCAAAAAGGGAAACCATGTGTTTAAGTCTGGGGAACGAACGTTTGTTTTTGACTAGTCGCTGATTGGGCATGGCGCGTTATTCTTCCGAGGATCGCAGTATATCCGCGATCAAACTCCATCATGGGCCAATTCTTAGGCGGAAGTACCCAAGGTTCTTCCACTCCACGGCAATTATTGCGGATTCAGGCGACCGGTCAAGTCTGTTAACTGGAAAGAAGACTAATCGTTTGTTTGCAATTATACTGCACTACAATCGTTTCGTGAGTACTGCGTTCCCTTTTCAGCCCCGAAACGAGGATATAGGACCTTGTTGGTGGAGGAATCCCGATTATGGCCGAATTGTCGAGGTTTGGTGTTTCAATGGATGCCGAGTTGCTGTCCGCTTTCGATGCTCTTATCGAAAAAAAAGGGTATGCAAACCGGTCGGAAGCTTTCAGAGATCTGGTTAGAGACGAAATCATCAAAACCAAATGGACCGAGAGCAACGAACCTACTATAGCTGCGCTTTGTATGGTCTTCGACCACCATATGCGGGAGCTCTCTTCCAAATTGACCAGTGCACAGCACGAACATACCGAGCAGGTCATCAGTTCGCTGCACGTCCACCTTGATCATCATCATTGCCTGGAAGTTGTGGTAATGAAAGGGTTGGCCGGTGAACTGCAGGAGTTTTCCAACCGGATGCTGGCGATTAAAGGTGTCAAGCACGGACAATTGGTTATGACGGCTACTGGTGAAGGGCTGGATTAATCTGAAGTCGGCCCTCTAAGCCACGAGAGGTTGGGTATGAGCCGTCGATCAGTTTATAGCTGTCTTGACACGGACAGAATCGGCGATACGCTGCAGATCTGGAATGCAGCTTCGCGGATGTGGCGGAATTGGCAGACGCGCTGGCTTCAGGTGCCAGTTCTCGCAAGGGAGTGGAGGTTCGAATCCTCTCATCCGCATTCCACAGTATTTGAGGCAGCCGGGTTATAACCCGGCTGCCTTTTTTGTGGTTTTCGTTTCTGTGTTCCGCTTGAAGTGTATAAACCCTTTGTTCCGATTCAATACATTATTGTAAAAAGCGGGTTCTGATCTGAACTGCATTTCGATTTCGAGGTTTGCCTGATAAGATCGGATCGTTGTAGTAGTCTAATGCAAGCATCCTTGGCGAAGACCTCTCTGGGAAACCGGTTTTCCGTTTCGACGTCAAAGCACGCCAGGTTTCTCAAAAATACGTGCTAAACCAACTGGAGGATTTACTGGCCATGCATCTTTTCTCCCGAGAACTCTGCTTTCAAAACATTGCCGCCACAGACCGAGATATCGCCAGGGACAGGCGAAAAACTTTCGGAAGAATTGCTACGGTTGTGGCGGTTACATTACTTTCTGTGCTTTCGGTTCAACATGTCCGCGCAGAAGCACTTCCGCTGCTGACTTCGCAGGGAACAAGGTTTGTCAATCCGCAGGGGGAGACGGTTATTCTCAAGGGATGCAACCTGGGCAGCTGGCTGAACCTGGAAATGTGGATGATGGATATCAAGGATGAAGTTCAGTATCCGGACCAGTACACCATTGAGAAAATACTGCAGCAGCGGTTCGGTAAGCAGGAAAAAGAGCGGATCATGGATCTGCATCGGGAGAACTGGATTACCGAGCGGGATTTCAAAATAATCAAGTCACTCGGCTTCAACTGCGTGCGCGTACCGTTTCATTACAACATCATCGAGGATGATGATAATCCCATGCACTTGAAAAAAGACGCATGGAAGTGGTTTGATAAAATTATCAGCCTGGCGAACAAATACGAACTTTATGTTATTCTCGATCTCCACGCCGCTGCCGGTTGCCAGAATCTTTTCGATCACTCCGGGAGAAAAGACTGGAACAAGCTGTGGGCGGATAAAGTTTACTGGGAGAGAACCGCCTGGTTGTGGGAGCAAATATCGATACGATATAAAAATTGCGCTGTCATAGCCGCGTATCAGCCTATAAACGAACCATGGGGTGGAACTCCTGAGCAGCAGGTCGAACTCTTTGATTATTTGTATAGGGCTATTCGCAGGCACGATCCTCGGCATATCATCATTTCGTCGGCCCACTTTACCGGGTTTGGTCATTTCGGTGATCCAAAGAACCACGGATGGTTTCGCGTAGGTTTTTCGCAGAATTTTTACCCCGGCCTTTTCGGTGGGGGAGCGGCCATCCCTGAGACTCATAAGGGATATTTCGAGTGGTTGAACAGTCATATCAAACCCAGGCTCGATGCTCTGAATATTCCCTTCCTGGTTACCGAGTTCAACGTGGTTTTCAATGCCGCCGGCGGGGCGGAGATGATGCGCCGTCATTACGATGTCTATGAAAAGCTCGGTTGGGCGGCAACCATGTGGAGCTACAAGCTAATAACCAGTCCGGGCCGGAAAAACACCGGCGGCTGGTGGCTGGTGACCAATACCGGGACAAAGAAAACCGGCGCGTGGTGGATAGTAACCAATAAAACCCCATTACAGCCAGTGGATTTCAAGACTACGGAAAAAAGTAAAATCGAGAATTGGTTTAAATCATTCTCCACGATCGAGTACGAAAAGAACAGCGATCTTTTCAAGGCTTTGACCGCCAGGGAATCTCCCGGACCGATTGCTTTGACTGATAAACCGAAAACAACCAAACCTCCGGCCGATGATACCTTCGCTGGCTGGAAATCTATCGATATAAACAATGCTTTGAAGGGCGGGCAGAGAGTCCTTTCCGATAGTGCCGTTGAACTGTACGCCGGAGGTGGCGATGTTTACGGTAAAGAAGATCAGTTCCGATTCGTCTGCAAAAAAATGGAGAGCGATTTCACGCTGCAGGCCACAGTCGATTACTTCACTTTTACCGACAAGTATGCCAAGGCCGGCATAATGGTTCGCTGCGATCTGGATAAGGATTCAAGCTTTACAACTGTCGATGTATTCCCCGACGGAAGCATCGAATTTGGTGCTCGACCGACCAAGGGTGAAGATGTCTGGACTAAAATCGTAATGGGTACGGAAATGCCGGATATTCGCTTAAAGCTTGTTCGCAAAGGCAATAGAATTACCAGGTATTTCGCTTGTGGAAAAAACGATTGGGACAAGTTTGACTCTGTAACCTTGAAGGACGCAGGGGCCGAGGTGTATGCCGGTATCTTCTGTGCGAGTCACGATAACAATGTTTTAGCTACCGCACGGTTTAAGGATATCACAATCGTGGATGATAAGTGAAGCGTTAAGAGCGAACCAGGTAACGGCCGCTTTGTGCGGGAACCTGGAAACGTGAATTAGCCAAAAATGTATGCGCAGCCTATTCGTACCGACTAACCAGGGAAGGCTGCAAATCGTACGCCCGGCATGTACGCACTTTGGGATCTGAACGAACCCATAGTCCTGATGAAACCTCCGGAAAAATCCTCTAAAAAGCTGTGCGGCAGCCTGGATTCTTGTCACGACTTTTTCTATTTATTTGAGTTTTGGATGGGACCTCATTTCGCCGTCTTTTTGTTGGTGCGTGGATCGCAGGGCGAAATAATAAAAACAGACCAGTCCTTTAATGACCGTTTTACATACCGTTTACAATCCAAACGTCTGTTATGGCGTACACTTTATCTGGAAACTGCTTTACTTGAAACAGAGGTTTCGATTCTTGTGAAGCTCCGGTTTCCTGCGAAGTTCAGGAGTGGCTGTTGTCAGTAAACGTGATGACAGCCGACGTTTTCCTGCCAGTTTAAGCTGCAGTAGTGCACAGGCTCCCCCTTTGCTGATTTGCAAAAGGGGGGAGCTGCCAGCTCGTTGCTTTTTTGAAAAGCAGTGTTACGCCAAACGCCAGGTGGTAATTCGTGGAGAAACGAAATGCATAAGAACACTAAATCCGTAGTCATTATGACCGTAATTGCTCTTCTTTTGTCGGGAATCGTGGCTCCGGCCGTTGCGGAGTTGACCGAAAAAGCCTCAGGAACTCCTTATATACCAGTCAGGGAAATCACCGTTTTCAAAGATGGGCACGCTTTTGTTGATCACTTCGGAAACATGCTCACCGACGATTCGGGGAACGTGGTTCTGGATTATCTGCCCGCTCCGCTGATGGGCACCTTCTGGTCGTACTCTATCGATAAGCAGGCCAAGCTCAAATCGGTAGTTTCAAGCCGGGCGAAGATCAGTAAGGAGAAAACCGCAGTCAATATTCGGGAACTGCTTGAGGCCAACATCGGGGCTGATGTGCTGATTACTGAAGAAAGCCAGTATGCCGCTTCCATCCTGGCGGTGCCGAACGCAGACGATAATGGAAATTCTGCGGAAAATAACAACCGGGTACAATCGCCCGGCGTGGTTCTGCTTCGTGCTTCAGGCGGAGTGAAAGTGGTAAAGATAGAACGTATTAAGGATGTGACGTTCCTGTCTGATCCTAAACTCACCAGGACTGAAGAGAAAACCTGCGATCGCATGACGTTGCACCTCGATTGGGCGGGTAGCAAACCAAACAAGTCGGCCGCTGTCGGCTATGCTTACGTTCAAAAAGGAATTCGATGGATTCCCAGCTACAAGGTAACCATAGATGGTGAGGGGAATGCCAAGGTCAAGTTACAGGCCACGATAATAAATGAACTGGTCGATCTTGAAAATGTCACCGCGAACTTGGTTATTGGTGTACCTGGATTCGCCTTTTCCGACCTGGTAGATCCTGTTTCCTTCGAAAAGCGTGCAGTTCAATTGCAGCAGCAGGTTTTCAGGAACGATTTTGATAGCAATAGAATCAGCAACGCGATCATGTCGCAATCCTTCATACCGAACCAGGCACGGCCTGTACCGGTTCGAGAGAGTAGATCGGTCGATCTTGGCCCGGACGTTCCGGGTGCGGGTAAAAGTGAGGATCTGTTCATCTTTACGCTTAAAAACATCACCTTGAAAAAGGGGGAACGGATGGTGTTACCGATACAGGAATTCGCCTTGAAGTACGAGGATGTTTACAGTTTGGATGTGCCTCTCCTGCCGCCGCCGGAATTCCGCCGAAACTTTAACAGTCAGCAGCAGGAGGAGCTGGCCAGGCAGCAGGCTGCTCCCAAGGCCATGCACGTCATTCGCCTGCGCAATAATAGCGAATACCCCTTAACCACTGCGCCGGCTATGGTTTTCCATGGTGACCGGCTACTTGCCCAGGGATTGATGACCTATGCTTCCCCGGGTTCTTACAGTGACTTGAAGGCAACCACGGCTATCGATATCCATGTGAGCAGGTCCGAAGAGGAGGTTGAGCGAAAATACAACTCTGTTAAATGGTCAGGTGACCATTTCACCAAGATTGACTTGGCCGGGAAAATCAATATTACGAACTTCTTCGATCATCCGGTGAAGCTGGAGGTATCCCGCCAGGTGCTCGGCAACATCGACACGGTCGACAATGACGGGCAGAAATCCAAAACCGGTTTCGGAGAATGGGATTGGGCTGGAAGTTATGCCGGATACCCGTGCTGGTGGCACTGGTATTCCTGGCCCTGGTGGTGGCATCATTTCAACGGTTTCGGGTCGGCCAAGTGGAATATTGCGCTTGAAGCTGGCCAACCGGTTGAACTTAATTACACTTACCATTACTACTGGAATTGAGGCGGTTTCTGTTGGCTTTGCATAAACGGGGAACACTAACGTGAGCAGGCACCGAATCCTGGTTGCAGAAGATGACGCGGCTATCCGCGAGGGAATTGTTGATGCACTCCTGTACCGCGGATTTGAAGTGCTGGAGGCCGCTGATGGGAAAACCGCTACGCGTATGGCTCTTACCGGCGAGTACGATCTTCTTCTGCTGGACCTGGTGTTACCGCAGGCCGATGGGCTGGACATTCTTCGCGACCTTCGCGAAGTGCGTCCGGCCCAGCCGGTTATCATCCTTACCGCTCGCGGTGAAGAGAAAGATCGTATACGCGGACTGCGCCTGGGGGCCGATGACTACGTGGTAAAACCGTTTTGTGTGGAAGAGCTACTGGCCAGGGTGGAAGCTGTGTTGCGCCGGTCGGCCGAGCGGCCTATTGATGTACAGGTTATAGAGATACCGGCCGGTAAAGTGGATTTAGCCCGTTGCGAAGTTCAATATGATGATGGAGATCGGGTCGAGCTTTCCGAGAAAGAGCGGGAACTGCTTCGTTACCTGGCGTGCAACAGCGAACGGGCCATATCCAGGGAGGAAATTCTTTCCCGGGTGTGGCGGCTCGATCCCAGCGGTATTTCGACTCGCACTATTGATATGCACATCGCTCGTTTGCGTGATAAGCTTCGCGATGTGGCCACGCCACCCCGTTTGATTGTCACCGTTCGCGGCAAGGGGTATATGTTCAATGCGAATCACAGTGGGTCTGAGCAGGATACCTGCGGGATAGAGGAGTCGGACTGATGAACCGTCCCTGGCATACCTGGCTTGCGTTTGGTTTTTGCCTGATTGTCGTTTTCGTGGCGATGGGGTGGGTGAGCCTGACGGTTATTCGCCTGGATCACGCGGACGCGATGGCTCAGGCTAATGCCAAGAGGCAGGAGGCTATACGGCTGGCCTTGTGGCGCGCGGATTCCGCTCTTTCTCCACTGGTGACTCATATTGCCGGTTTACCGTATTTTGTCTACAAGCCGTTTTATCCGGCCAACCGGGCCTACACGCGTATGTTCAACCGGGTTACTGCGGATGAAATACTGCTTCCTTCGCCGCTTTTGACTATGGAGAACGAATACGTACTCCTCTATTTTCAGTGCGATCAGGAAGGCGATGTATATTCACCGCAAGTGCCATCCGGCGATATGAGAGTCATGGCTCTGCAGTCTCACACTACTGAAGAGAGAATCGAGCGGTCGTCTCTTCTGTTGGATGACCTGCGAGGTTTTTTTGAATTCGACCAAGTGCATGCCGCTTTGCCGGCCAATGGTGGTCCTGCGATTGGTAACGTATCTTCAGTCAGGTTTACCGGTCTGGGTAATTCCCAGGAACTGTTATTTCCTGACAACTCGCGGCAGGCGCAGATTGACCTGAACAGTAATGAACAACAGGCAAGAGGTCAACAGTTTCAGCAGGCGCTCATTAGTAATTCTGCAAGAAACTCATTGGATTACGAATTACCCAAGGATGTAACTACCGGGACTTTGACTCCGCACTGGGTTGGCGATGCACTTCTTCTGGCTCAGCGGGTATCGGTTGGTTCTGATCAATACGTGCAAGGATGCTGGCTCGATTGGACTGCTATTGAATCCTGGCTTAAAAAAGAGGTTGCTGACCTCCTCCCCGACGCTTCTTTTGAGCCTGTATTACTGGAGCCATCGGACGAAGATTACACCATGTTGGCCGCTCTGCCGGTCAAGCTCGATCCTGGAAAAATACCTGTCAGGAGTCGCAGCTTTGCCTACCCTATTCGTCTTTCACTGTATATCGCCTGGGGTTTTGCCATTTTCGCGGTTATTGCGGTTGCCGCTCTGTTGGCCGGTACGCTTTCACTCAGTGAACGAAGGGCGGCTTTCGTTTCCGCGGTGACCCACGAGATGCGTACTCCACTTACCACCCTGCGCATGTATACCGATATGCTGGTCAAGGGGATGGTTCCGAACGAAGAAAAACGGGGCAAGTATCTTACAACGCTGCGGCGGGAAGCTCTTCGCCTTGGTCACCTGGTGGAAAACGTGCTTGCTTATTCCCGGTTGGAAAAAGTCAACGAGGCCGAACGCCTGGAATCCATGCCTTTGAGTCAGGTATTAAGCCGAATGGAGAACCGTTTGGCTGAAAGGGCAGCGCAGGAAGGATTGGAACTGGTGGTGAATCCGCTTGGCAAATTAACCACCCGCCGGGTCGTACTCGATATTTCCACTGTAGAGCAGATCCTTTTTAATCTGGTGGATAATGCCTGCAAATACGCCGCACAGGGGGCGGTACCTCAGATCCACCTGGAATTTGTCGAAGAGGCTGACAAAGCCTTGATCTCAGTTCGCGATCACGGACCCGGTATATTAGAACAGGACCGGCGGAACTTGTTCAAGCCATTTCGCAAATCAGCACACCGGGCGGCAGTAACCGCTCCCGGAGTAGGGTTGGGCCTGGCGTTAAGCCGCCGCCTGGCAAGGCAAATAGGTGGAGATCTCTACCTGGGAAAAACAAGCACGACCGGTTGCACGTTCGTTTTATCGTTAAAGTATGCAAAGTAAAAAGGGAAAGTAAAAGTGGGTCAGGCTTGCTTATGAAAAAAGCAAGCCTGACCCACTTAGATTTTACAATCGTTTCAGTAGATCCTTAACTGCGGTCTTTAATTGCTCGTCTTCATTTCGCGATTCCGCTTCCGGCGTCTGGATTACCGTGACGTCCGGTATCGCGCCGTTATTTTCCATATCGGTGCCGTCGTTGAGGAACCAGCCCCTGAACGGCAAGCGTACGAACGTGTCGTCGATCAGGGCTGTCCCGCCGGTACTGATAACGCCGCCATAGGTTTGTTGACCCACCAGCGTTCCGCGCTTAAGCGTCTTAAAGGCGTGCGAGATTATCTCCGCATTGGAAAAACTCTTTTCATTACAGAGCATATTGATGGGAAGCGTACAACGCTGGATAAACAACCTGTCCTGGGGATAGTGTCCAACATCGGTGGGTTCGGCACCGCGGGGCATTGTGTAGGCATGCTGTTTAACCATGATGGAGGAGAGCAGCCGATCGGCCGTCCAGCCACCGCCATTGTTCCGCACATCGATGATCAGCCCCTTCTTGCCGTAAGCGGCCGCGTACAAATCCCGCTCGAATATATCAAGCTCTGCCTGGCCCATACCCTCGATGTGAATATAACCGATTTTTCCATCGGACAATTCGGAAACCAGATCCGCGTTGTGTTGCCGCCAGGCATCGTATTTGAGATTATGAATCTTGTGTCTGGACACCGGAGTAATCAGAACGGTTAACTCCAGTACCTCACCATCCTCCCTGGTGCGATTGATGCTGACCATTGTCTCCTTGTTGATCCGTCCGGTCAGCAGTGATTCAACTGTATCGGTTTTACCAAACACCTTCCCGTCAATGGCGGTTATTATGTCACCGGCTTTCAGGGCCATCTTGCCCTTGTCGGCGGGGGATAGTGGAATAACATCTTCGACCAGATACCCCTGGTCAACTCGCCGATGGATCGTTCCCAGTCGCCCCTGCGATTGGATGTTGGGTAAATCGGGAGCATCTGAATAAACACCCAGGTGCGATCCGTTCAATTCGCCCAACAATCGGGAGCCGACGTAATCGAACTCCGCCGCGGTTCGGGTTTGGGTAGCCAACTCGTGGTACTTTTTCGTAAGTGCCGGCCAATCCAGCCCCTTGAGGGTCGGATGATAGAAATTTTCGCCGAGCAGTCGAGCCATCTCCAGGAATTTCTGACTCGCCTGTTTTTTGAGGTCAATGCGGGTTTTATCGGATATGTCCACGTACTCGATCTTCTTTCCCGTGGGGGCAATCGTTCCCGCTCGACCACCGGATACGACAACGATCTTATCGCCGGTCAGGCTCACGCCATGTACGGATACTGCTCCGCACAGCCGTTTACGATCCTTGCCGTCCCACTTGACTGAGTAAAGACCACGATCACCGATGGTTGCGGTGAAGATGTACATATCACCGCCGGGGGTAAGGGCCAGGTCCCCTTCGTTTCCCGATAATGTGGTTATTCGCCGCACGCGCAGGTAGGCGTCTTCCAGATCCAGTTCCCTGGGTTTCTCCTTATTCTCCTTTTCGTCCTCGTCACCGGTTTCCTCGTCCGGCTTGGGCTTATCCTTGTCAGTGTCTTTCTCACCGGCGTCTGTTGATTCGCCTTTTTCCTTCTGAACTTCTACATTTTTATCTTCGCTTTCCTTGTCCTTTTCTTCGTCGTCGTCTTTCTTGGGTTTTTCTACCTTAAGCGGTTTTCGCTTTTTGGATGTTTTAACCGCTTCTTCGTAGTACTTTTCGCGATCCTTACCGTTGAGAGCTTCGATATCCTTATCCAGATAAACCATCCACACGTCAAACTCGTCATTGACCCGTTCCGACAGAAATGCGAGGATTTTGCCGTCTGCCGACCAGCAGGGGGCGTAATCGTTGTCCGGATGTCGGGTGACGTTGACCGCCGGTTTGGAACCGTCAGTGGGCATTATCCAAATGTCGGAGTTGAAATCCATATCGCTCTGCGTGTAGGCGACGTAGCGACTATCCGGACTCCAAACCACCGAGATACCCGAATCCCAACCGGTTATTAGTTCACGAACCTCTTTCGTTTCCAGGTAGAGGATCATGATATTCCCTGCACCGCGTTGAAACGCGAGCAGCTTGCCGTCGGGGGAAGGATTGGGATAGCGGTCATTGAAGCCGGTCTGCAGCAGGGGTTCGACGTTGAATTTCAAAGCGTCGTGCCATCGGTCCGATTGCAGCTCCTTGGGAAGTTCCTCTTTTTCCTTTTTGTCTTTCTTGTCCCCGTTCTTGTCGTTATCCTTTTCCTCTTCTGCCGGCTCATCCGTTTCTTCCTCGTCGGCTTTCTTCTCTCCGTTCGTGGTTACCGCTTCAGCTTTAACTTCGTCTGCTGAATCATCTTCCTGGGGGGCCTGCTCTTTAACCTCCTCCGTGTCTGCCGGTTCCTTTTCCTTGGGTGGATTGATTGCTTTTTCGAAATCCTCCTTGACCTCGCTACGGGTGAGAGCGACCGTGGCGGTGTAAATGGATTCTGTTCCGTCGAGATCGCTGTGAAAATAGAGTTTCAACCCATCGGGAGACCAGGTTACACCGCGTTCGCGAGCGTGGGTTTTCGTGACCCTTCTAGTGGGGCTGTCCTCTTCCATGCTACGGACATAAATTTCGCCATAGGCAACATAAGCCATGACTTCACCGTCAGGGCTGATTGCCGCTTCGCTTACCGTTTTATCGATGGACTTCAATTCGAAATTATCCGACTCATCCTCGTTGGCGGTCATGTTAACCACGACCGGTTCTGTCTGCGGATTGTTTAAATCCAACGTGTACAACTTGTCCCATGATTTGAAAACGGCGGTCGAACCGTCGGCGGAAACGTCGAGATCCTGAATATCATACTCGTCAAAGGAGGTGAGCCGCCGGGCACTTTTCTCTCCTTTGTCCGCGTCCATAATATATACATTGAAGCAATTGAGCTGCTTATCAGAGAGGTAACAGATCCGGTTATTTCCAGCCCAGCATGCTTTTCCATCATTACCTTCCCAACTGGTCAGTTGCTTGAAACTACCGTCACTGCGATTGAACAGCCATACATCCCGGGCGTCGGGACCGCGATATCCCCGCCGGTCCCAGCGTGACGTACCCCGGGTAAAGGCTATTCGTGATCCGTCTCCGCTTACCTTGGGGTAACTGCCAAATGCGTCGTGGAGCCGGAAAAAGTCGCCGCCTTCAACCAGACATCCATACGGGCGCGGTGAGCGATAGTTGTCTCCTTCCAGGTAGGCGGCAAAGGTGACTATCTTCCGGCCGCTCTCGTCGATTCCGAACCCGGAGAGCGAGCAGTACTGGTCGGTGTTGGTTATCTGGCGAACATCGGTTCCGTCGGCGTTCATTACGAAAACGTTCTGGCCACCTTTGCGGGTTGAATCGAATGCAATGAGTTTCCCGTCATTACTCCAGGCCGACAGATGCTCGTCCGCCGGGTTACTGGTCAGCCTTCGAGCGTGTCCGCCTGTTGATGGTACTTTCCACAAATCACCCCGCCAGCTGAATACGATATTCTTTCCGCCCGGACTTATGGATGGATACCGCGGAAGATCCACACGACCGGCCGGCGCGGAGTCCGCGTCTTCTATCGAGGTAGTAAGTGATTCTGGTTGTTCACCACTCTGTGTGGAAACAGGAAAAGCCTGGTCTGTTGCCTGAGCACATCCGGGAAATATCAACGCAAGTACGAACAGGGATACTAACTTTCGATTCATCGCAAACCCTTGCCGGAAAAATGGAATGTCAAAAAAACGTGCCTCGCCTGATACCTGTTCCCGGGGAGAGAACAGATCACGCGAAACACGTTGCTAACCCTGACCACATCATTCCGTTAAACTAACGATTCAGGCCGATAGATGACAGGTCTTTTGACAAAATCATACAATTTAATCTGCTGAGTACCGTCTGGATTGGTGCCAAATCAGCCGACGGAGAAGATGTATAAACCTTCGTCGGAGGGCTCCAGGCTGAGTCTGACATCCAGAAAACTCCGCAGTACTTCTATATTGGTAAGTGAGTGTTGTGTTGGAGCAACCGTTTTGAAAGAACCGCTTCCGGCAATAGCCAACGGAACCATAAGCTGGTCGGCCAGACGTTTGCCTACGGGTGCTTCCGCCTCAAGATAGGCCCTGACTTCGCGCACCGCGTTAGAGGCTACCGTTTCAGCTTTCACGCTCTTTTCGCCGAAGCCGGTGAAGGTTTCCGTAACCTGCTCGGACTCGATCTCCAGTAAAACCACGTTACCCGGCCCGAAAGAAGGAGTCACCGTTTCGATTTTAACCCATTTCTGTTCCCAACCCAGTTTATGGCATACCGTCCTCTGCTCCCGTTCGCCGATCATCAGCGGCAGGTTGGAGAGCAGGATCTTCCCCGACCGTTTGCGTATTTCCCCACGCTCGATAAGGTCGAACCCGGTCAGTTTTTGTGCGGGAGTAATGTTTACCTGGAACCTCCCGCCACCTGCTGGATAAAACCCTGCCCGTTTCAACTCGGTGGAGACAGTCGGGCCCATCCGGTTAACGAGAGGGACAAAGCTTTTCGCCAGGAAATCATACGGTGGGGCAAACGGGTTGTGCGTACCGCCTTCCAGGATCAGCATCGATGGGCCATCGGCTATCAACAGTGCCGGCAGAATAGTCTGCAGCACCAGCGTCGCGCTACCGGCCGTCCCTACAGAGAAGGTGTAATTACCAGCGTCGATGGAAGACGGGGTGAACGTCAACTCCTGCGAACCTATCTGGTCGCCTTGCACGTGAGCCGCTCCCACATCCTTCGCCGCCTGAACCGCGGTTAAGTGCTGGCGCATTAACCCCGGCTTGGCTCGACCGGCTCTTATTTTCTCTATTCGGAAGGGCGTACCGGTTACCAGCGACATGGCCAGTGCCGTTCGCAGCACCTGTCCGCCTCCTTCACCTTTTGATCCGTTTATAGTCAACATCGTTCTGTCCTGCCTGTTGAGATCACGCGGTTAATCCAGGCATCAATCGTCTGCCTTGTCCGCGTCCTTTATTACGAAGCACGCTTTCAAACTGGCTACTGTACTGGCCAATCCAGCTTTTTCCACAGAATCCAGTACTTCGTCAAAATCTTTATAAGCTTCAGGGGCTTCATCCTTGGGGTAGTCTCGGCAGTTGGTCAGGATATCCGCATTATCGAACTCGCTGTTTATTTTCTGCTGATCCAGTGTGCGTATGGCGTTTTTTCCTTCCCAATGCCCGACCGGCTCCATGGTTTACGCTGTAGCAACTCTCTTTGGCACCCTTGTTGGCCACCATGACCACTGAGCCTGATACAGGATTACCGGGTAAAAGGATAGGATGGCCCGTATTGGAGTAAGCCGTATCCTTCAGCGAAAAATGCCCTGCGGGAAACGCCCGCGTGGCACCTTTTCGATGCACCCAGCAAACCTGGTTATCCACAACCTCCTTGCGGGCGATGTTGTGGCTGATCAGGTATACCAGGTCACCCTGCACGCCCGGGATAACTTCCTGAAACGTTTCCAGTACAAGTGCGTTTATCAGCAGGTGGTTCACCGTGGCGAAGTTCGCCCCTAAAGCCATATCATCAAGGTAGTTATTCGCCTCAACGGTTCCCAGGGGAGCATACACGAGCTGTTTGTCACCAGCAGGGTAAGGAATACCCCAACGCTCAAAATGGTTCTGCAGCGTTGCGAACTGTCTACTGGCCAGTTCGTGTCCAAATCCCCTGGAGCCGCAGTGTGAAAGAAACGCTACCGAATTATCCAGCAAGCCGAAATTCGAAGCGCAGAATCTGGCTCGATCATTGTCAGCTACCTTCACTATCTCGCATTCGCCAAAGTGATTACCACCTCCGTACGATCCGAGTTGATTAAGCTTTTCTTTTAGCTTGTTTCCCCCTTGCTGGTGAATTAACCAATCCAGTCTGACTGAGAGCGCGTCCCGGGTTCCATCATGTCCCGTGTGAGAGCTGTCCTCGCACTTCAACGCCCAGGACGCGGGGATGCCGATAGCTTCGCAGACCGCTCGAGAGGCGCCTTCCACGACCGCACGCCTGCCGGTAATCTCGTTTACCTTTCGCCCTTTTGGTACGCTACGATTCCCTTTGCCGGTTCCCGTGGGAACGCGGGCGGTAATGGCCTTGATGATTTCCCGTCGTAGGCTTTTGTCGGCCACTGCCGCTGCGGGCAGATCGAGCTGGAGCAGGCTCATGGAGCATTTGATATCCACCCCTACCGGGCCCGGGTAGATGTGCGTTGGAGAAACCAATACACAGCCAACCGGGGCACCATACCCGGCGTGTGCGTCCGGATTGAGCACGAGGTCGCTGACGCCGGGCGCACTACGAGCATTGCGCGCCTGCTTGAGGCATGTCTCATCGAATCCGTCTCGTATAGCCTGGGTGGCAATTACTCGGATCGGCGAACACTTGTTGTTTCGAGCGGGGAGTATTGCAGTGGCCTCTCCGGTCGCTATCAGCTTCGAGTTTGTCTGTTCGCTGGTGAGCGTTTCCATTTTTCTGCCCTTTCGTAATCTCTGATTTCGTTCCTGTGGCTTTCTGCCTGCCTGTAGAGCATGAGGTGTGCCGTAAACGCCATGTGACGTCGCGAATAATGTAAATGCTTTTCTGGTAATAAGTTATATGTGATTTGTCTGTAGGCGCCGAGAATAGCGTCGGGAAGTTCTTGAGCATAAAATATAAAAATATATATACTCTTAGAGCTATGAATCAGAAGCGAAAAAAGAAAACGGTAGTGATCGGATTACTGGGAACCTCGGTGGACACAGGCAAAGGGGCTTCGCGCTGGGAACGGTGGCGGCCTTCAATCTCTCTTTGTCAGCATGAGGATCTTCTCGTCGATCGCTTCGAGCTGCTTATTCAACCGCGTTTTACTAAGTTGGCCGGTGCCGTTGCCGATGATATTCATTCGGTTTCTCCGGAAACCAAAGTAACCACTCCGATTATAGACTTCAACGATCCTTGGGATTTTGAGCAGGTTTACGCCGCATTGCACGACTTCGCCCGCGGCTACCCGTTTGATGAGGAAAAAGAGGAGTACCTCATTCACATAACCACTGGTTCGCACGTTGCCCAGATATGCCTGTTCCTGCTGACCGAATCCCATTACCTGCCGGCCAAGCTGATCCAGACCAGTCCTCCGGCAAAAAGGCAATCTCCAGAACCGGGCGATTATCGTATCATCGATCTTGATCTTTCCAAATACGATCATATCGCTTCGAGATTTCGCCAGGAACATACCGAAGGCGTGTCTTTCCTCAAGTCGGGAATCGATACACGTAACAAGAAATTCAACGCTTTAATAGACCTTATCGAGAAGGTGGCCATCCATTCCAGCGCGCCGATTCTTCTCACCGGACCGACCGGCGCTGGAAAATCACTGTTAGCCCGCCGCATCTATGAACTCAAGCACGCTCGAAGACTGGTCAGCGGAGATTTTGCCGAAGTAAACAGCGCAACAATTCGAGGCGATGCGGCCATGTCGGCTTTGTTCGGGCATGTCAAGGGCGCTTTCACCGGAGCGGCCTCCAATCGTGAAGGTCTGCTGCGAGCAGCGGATAATGGAATTCTCTTTCTCGATGAGATCGGTGAACTGGGCGCAGACGAGCAGGCCATGCTTCTCGGCGCTATAGAGGAAAAAACATTCCTGCCCGTTGGTTCAGATAAACCAGTATCCAGCGAATTTCAACTGATTGCCGGTACCAACCGCGACCTGCGGCTGGAAGTTCATAACGGCAGATTCCGTCCGGACCTCCTGGCGAGAATCAATCTCTGGACTTTCGAGTTACCGGGTCTGGCTAAAAGGACCGAAGACATCGAGCCAAACCTTAAATATGAATTAGACCAGTACAGCCGGCGAACCGGAACAAATGTTTCCTTCAATAAGGAGGCAAGAACCCGCTTCCTGAAATTCGCTACCGGTCCGCAGGGGTTATGGAAAGGCAACTTCCGCGACCTCAACGGGGCGGTTACCAGAATGTGTACACTTGCCTCCGGCGGCAGAATCAACACCGCAATAGTCGATCAGGAGATAGAGCGGTTGAACCGCGATTGGGTAGAGCCGCACAAATCAGAGGATAGCGAAATCCTCGAAGAATTCTTTTCCCCGGAACACCTTGCAGGTATAGACCGCTTCGACCGTGGGCAGTTGGCCGACGTGATAGCTGTATGTAAGAAATCACCAACCCTGTCCGCCGCCGGCAGAATCCTATTCGCCGCCTCCCGAAAGAAAAAGGCATCCTTCAACGACGCGGATAGAATCAGGAAATACCTGGCCAAGTTCGGTTTAACCTGGAAGGATT
Source organism: Phycisphaerae bacterium (assembly GCA_963667855.2). GTDB lineage: Bacteria > Planctomycetota > Phycisphaerae > UBA1845 > UBA1845. The sequence goes on from CAXXKI010000028.1 coordinate 154,514, forward strand.
TGCATAGGCAATAGTCCGGCTATAGAAATAAAAAAACAGTCGTAACTGAATTCAAACGATTTCGCGGATTTGGGAAGATCGGGACCGCCGCTCCGATACGAAGCTTATGGTAGAGTCAACAAGTGGCACGGTATTAACCAGCATCGCTCTTACCGCCTTGGAAGGGGCAGTTGCTTCCGGTGCGGATAGGGAACGGTTGTTGTCCCATGCCGGTTTAAACAACCACGAAATCGAAAAAAGGGATGGGCGAATACCTTATGCCCGCTATATCGCATTGTGGAAAGCAATCGAAGATGCGGTGGACGATCCTTTCTTCGGCTTACATCTCGCTCAGAACCAGGCCGACGCCACCACCTACGGTGCGGTCGGGTTAGCTGGAAAAACCTGCCATACCCTTAGAGAAGCGGTGGAGTTGGTTATCAAATATACGCCCGTTCTCAACCAGACAACCGATACGCGTTTAATAGATGACGGGGAAATAGCACGTCTGATAGATGGTCCAAAGCTTTCGGAATTGCCCTGGACCAGGCATAAGGCGGAGTCGGTACTCGCCACCTATGTCGCGTTGGCCAGAAAATGGATTGGGCAGCAGTGGCATCCGCTGGCCGTTCATTTTCGCCACGCTGAACCGCAATGTATTGATGAGCTTTTGGATTGGTTCGGATGTTCCGTTCATTTCGGCTGCGACTATAACGAACTGCAATGCCCTTCATCGGCCTTTGATATATCGATTATTCATGCGGATAGTGAATTACGCGATTTTCTAGCCCGTCAGGTGGAAACCGCTGTGGACGGGTTGACCGCTGATATTGGGTTTACCGAAAAAGTTCGCCGGGCGATCATTGAGCTGTTACATGAAGGCAGTATCCGCCTGGAAGACGTGGCGGATAAACTGGCTCTCGCTCCTCGAACCCTTCAGCGGCACCTGCAAAAGGAGCATCTTGACTATTCCACTATCCTGGACGAGGTGCGGTTTGAACGTGCCCGGCAACTCCTGGGCATGGAGAACCGTACGGTAAAGAAAACCGCTGCGGAACTAGGTTTTGCCGACACGAAATCATTTCGTCGCTCGTTTAAACGATGGACAGGAATGACTCCTTCCGATTGGCAGGCGAAAGACGGAATTCGGTGAAGTTAATCTTCAGAAGGGCAGGCGGCGCCAGATGCCCCCTGATTGACGCGATTGGCTCCTTTAAACTTTCTTGCTCAATGCTGACAATTCCCCGACGTTTTTTCGGGTTAAAAGTGAAAATCACTTTCACGGTTTGGTGTAAGAAACAAAAGGAGTACAAAGTGACAGCAAGACGTACCAAGTTCAGATCGGTTTTTATCCTCGCGTTTGTCTGTAGCCTGTTAATTCCCCTGGCCGGTTGTCCGGGAATCTTTGTTCCCACCGGACCATTCAAGCACAAGTCCTTATATGTCACCATGAGTGATAATACAAAAATCGCCATCGAAACCTGGGTTCCGAGCAATAGCGATCCGAGTAAGAAGTATCCGACGGTAATGAATATCACCCGCTACTGGAAAGCGATCGGCGCGGTGAAGAATAATCCTGTTGGGGTGACCAATGACGACGACTCCAACCAGTTAGCCTACAAATTCGTTGACCAGGGGTATGCGTATGTGACCATGGACGTTCGCGGAACCGGGGGCGTCGTTTGGGGTAAGCAAAGGACCCTGGGACGAAGACGAAGTGGCGGACTATCATCAGGTTGTCAATTGGATCGTTTCCCAATCCTGGTCCAACGGTAACGTTGGAGCGATCGGGATAAGCTACGAAGGTAATACGTCCGCTCTCTTATCCGCTATCGAGCATTCGGCCGTTTAAAGCGGTTGTGCCGCGATTCTTCGATTTCGATTCCTGGGATATTGCTTTTCCCGGTGGAACATTCAATTACGGATTCATCGAAACCTGGAGCGACAGCAACGATGTTCTCGACTCGGGCGACATCTGCGGAGTGGCCGAGGTTGCCGGGGATGACTGTGTACAGGTGAAGCGAGTTTACTACGGTCCCCGGGCAGCGGACAGCGATACTGATTTATCCCAATTGAATGCAGCGATTGACCAGCATGCCGACAACATCTGCCTGAAAGACGTGTTGCAGCAGGTGAAGTACCTGGATGATCCTTTCGCCGATACCGGTATATTGATGTCCGACTCAAAACCTGTATCGCTATAAAAGCGCCATCGAATCGGGTGGAGCGGCCTGGTTTAGTTGGGGAAGCTGGCTTGATGCCGCCGAGGATGCTCTGCAATCGTATATGACTTTTGACAATTCGCAGCAGGTTGTTATTGGTGCGTGGAATCACGGTGGAGACATCGATGCCGATCCGTTCAACGCGGCCGACGCGCCGGTTACACCGACCGTGGAAAAACAGTATGAAGATATTTTCGCCTTTTTCGACTCCCATTTGAAGGCGGAAACCACTCCGGTAAAAAAACGCGAGATTCGTTACACAACCCTGAACGAGGGCTTATGGCGAACCACCGAAACCTGGCCCTATCGAGAACCTCGATTCGCAGGGATTGGTACTTCACTCCTGACGGAAAGCTGACCGGTGATGAGCCGGCGGAGCAAACGGGTAGTATCGATTACACCGTAGACTTTTCCGCCACGACCGGAACAACCAACAGGTACTTCACCCAGATGGGCGGTGGCGATGTGATCTACCCGGACCCGATCTGAAGCTGACGCCAGGCTTTTAACCTATACAAGTGATCCTCTCCCTGAGAATATGCGGGTTTACCGGTGATCCGGTGGTTACTCTTTACGCAAGTTCGACCGCCACCGACGGGAACTTCATCGTATATCTGGAGGATGTTGACGAAACAGGTCGGGTTACCTATGTGACTGAAGGCGTTCTGCGGGCAATCCATCGTAAGGTATCCCCCGAGGATCCGCCATTTCCAATTCCAGGACCGTACCACACCTATAAACGCGCCGACGCTGCAGCTTTAGTTCCAGGCGAGGGTTGTGAAAATACCAATTAAGATGCAGCCGGTATCCGTACTGTTTCAGAGCCGGGCACAGTATAAGAGTTACCGTCGCCGGAGCGGACGCCGATACTTTTAATCGTGTACCAGAAGATGAAACTCCGACAATAACCGTTGAAAAGTAACAGTATTTACCCGTCAGCTATAATGCTGCCGGTGGCTGTTGATTGATCTAACCCTTCCCTTTAAATACGCGACCGCGAGCGAGAGTTTTGTACTATCGCTCGCGGTCGTCGTTCCTTTTACTCCCAGAACCGAGAGAGGGAACTATCAGCTTGTTTTACGTTACTGTTGTCCAGAGAAACCCATAGTGCGATTAGTGTTACCGAACAACCTGACTTTTTCGTATTATGCACGAATTAGTTCCAATTGTAGTTGATATAGGGAATAGGCATTTCAGCTATCTCTAACTCGGTAGCTTTCTCTTCGTCAATCTATCCATCGACGTTGGTATTATCACTCGTTTCCGAAATTCGATGTGGTTGTGCAACCGGTATAGGTTAATGCGAAATTAGAGTGAACTACGCAATCCCACTTAACCCGAATAGACGTAACCTCGCCATTGCGGAGTTTCTCGGAAATGGTTTGGAGCGATCTCGCTTCCGACCGCTATGGGCGGGGGTATCGTTTCACTCACGCCAAGGCCATGGGATATACGGCCACCTATACTCCGGATATCCCCAAGAGTTGGTCAATACGAAGTATACGCCTGGTGGACGGAAGGTTTCTGGCGCACGCCGTTAACCCAGTTCGAAATCCGGCACTCTGATGGTTCGGACATCGTTAGCTGGAACCAGGGTATAAACGGCGGGAAGTGGAATCTGCTGGGGACCTATTGGTTTGATGAGGGAATCGAAGGGTACGTTGTGATTACCGACGTTCCTGCAGACGAGCCGATGCTGCCGGTGGTGATAGCCGATGCGGTAATGTTCAAGCCGGTTGATTAGGCTGAAAAATCCCACCTTTTCGTAGCTGCACGCAGTTCCAATGGTTTAATGAAAATGGTATTGTGCTGTCTACAGGCAAGGAATTATCCTGTGGATACTTTCCTGCAGCCGCTTTGTAGGTTTACGGAAATGAAAAACGACCGCCTGAAAAAGCAGCATGAATACGAATTCGGAAGAGCAAAAACTTAAACGGCAACTGCGAAAAAGGCGTTCATGGCGCTGCCTGGAATGCGGGTGCGCCACGAAAGCCTGAGAAAGGGGGATTGCATTATGGGCCCATGACTCATTTGTGTGAAACCTTTCGTAGGAACCTGGCGGGTTTAGTCCTGCCCGGCAAAGCTGACCGGCAGCCGGAAGCGAGTCTTGCGTTGTGCTGGGTAACCATCATGACGAAGCGTAGACAGCGAGTGCATAGGCCGTGTGATCGAGCCTCGAAAGAGGGCTATTTGTGGGAGCCGACGTCGTCCGCATCCTGTACGGAAGGCAGCATCGAGTCGCCGTAATGGTCTGGCGCATTCGATCCCACCGGGGTCTAAGAGCAGGGCATGTGCATACTGTGGTTCCTCAGGAACGTGGGAGATCCTGTCGTTTCCAGTCGATATGATCCGGATGGGGGCTACCCGGAATAATCAGCCCCTGGCCTGCGACGCGCGTGTCAGGCGTCGTGAGGAGCAAAGACAGACACACGGTTGGTACTGCCAAACGAAGGCAACGAAGTGCGGCAGGATGAACGGCAGGAAGTCGGAGCATCGAATAGTACTGTTGAAGCGGGGGAATTTCACCCGTGAGAGACCCCGTGGAAGGAAGGCGATGCCGAAACATGGAATCGATGAAGGGCAACACGGCGGATGCACAGACATTCGATCGCGTGTTAACGAAACAACATCGGATAGCACAGCTGGCGAGACTAGGTCCGCAGACGAGCTTCACTGCACTGGCCCACCATATCGACCTTGACTGGTTGCGAGTAGCGTATGATCAGGTACGTAAGGATGCGGCTCCGGGCGTCGATCAAGAGACGGCGGCCTCGTATTCAATTGATCTGATGAACAATCTCCAATCATTGTTGGATCGAGCGAAATCAGGGCGTTACAAAGCGCCTCCGGTACGGCGGGTTCATATCCCCAAAGGCCCGGGTGGCAAGACACGTCCTATTGGCATACCGACGTTTGAAGACAAGGTGCTTCAACGTGCGGTAGCGATGGTATTGGAAGCAGTATACGAGCAAGATTTCATGGACTGTTCGTATGGCTTCCGTCCAGGCCGATCGGCCCATCAGGCTCTAGAGTCATTCTATGAGCAGTGCAAGTCGATTAGGGTAAGCTGGGTACTGGAAGTGGACATCCAGGGCTTCTTCGATGCTCTGGACCACGCTCATCTGCGAGAGTTTCTCAAGCGACGGGTGCGTGATGGTGTACTGGTACGATTAATAGGTAAATGGCTGAAAGCAGGTATCCTGGAAGATGGATGTCTGCATCGTTCAACCAGTGGGACACCTCAAGGCGGAGTGATCTCTCCGATTCTGGCGAACCTTTATCTACATTATGTATTAGATGAATGGTACGATCAGGTGGTTAAATCACATCTGCGTGGCGGAACATTCATTATCCGCTATGCGGACGACTTCGTTATTGGGTTTACCAATGAGGATGACGCTCGTAAAGTTATGGCGGTACTTCCGAAGCGATTTGGCAAGTACGGTCTGAAACTTCATCCAGAGAAGACCCGCCTGGTTCGCTTTAACCGACCGCCACGTAATGGCGAGCAACCTGATGGCAGTGGTCCCGGGACGTTTGACTTCCTGGGCTTTACACACTACTGGGGTCGTTCCTGGCGTGGGTATTGGGTGGTCAAGCGTAAGACCGCCTCAAACCGGTTGAGTCGATCTCTGAAGGGAATATCGAAGTGGTGCAGGGTTAACCGCCACCTTCGGGTTTGCGAGCAGCATGTTCAGCTTGCCCGGAAGATGCGCGGACATTATGCCTACTACGGTATTACCGGTAACGGTGTTTCATTAGAACGTTATTGGGAAGGGGTTAAGCGTATCTGGAAGAAATGGCTCGGACGTCGTTCGCAAAAGTCGTACTTTGGGTGGCCGACGTTTGTCCGTCTTCTTGACCGCTACCCGCTGCCAAAACCGGTTGTCGTACACTCTGTATACCGTTCGCAGCGAAACCATGATTCGAGGAGCCGGATGCGCTAATCGTGCATGTCCGGATCTGTGGGGGGCTTGGGTGAGTAATCACCCAGGTCTACCCGACGTATAGTCTGGCCGGGCATATCGGTGAGGTAATGACCTGCCCAGAATGCGGTTTTCCTAACCGGTCGTCCTGGGTGAGTCGCGGTTATATCAAAAGATCGGATAAGAAAGCCGCGGACCGGGCGTTACAGATATGTTTTGGGGCTTCAGGACTCGTTGGTGTTTTTGCAGTATGCTTACTTTCCGATGAACTACGCTGCGTCTTGTTGATTTTGATCTTGATGGGTGTGCTGGTTTCGGTTTTCTTTGGCTATAGATATACAAAATTCGCGAGACCTCGATGTGGGCCATGGGGAACGGTCATCCGATACCAATTACTCGGCCTGATTCTCGGTGCATTAGTGTCGCTGTTGAGACAAGGTTGTCATCGGATTGATAACTTAATGTTTTAGCCGGAATGTTAACGAACCTGTCCCGGTTCAACTCTGGGAGTTACTGAAAATGAAAATCGTTGTCCTCGACGGCTACACCTTGAACCCCGGTGATCTTAGCTGGGAAAAGTTGGAATTGCTGGGGGATTGTGTTATCCATGAACGAACCAGCCCGGAAGATGTTCTTATACGTTCGCAAAATGCCGAGATTATCCTGACCAACAAAACCGTACTCAATCGCGAAACGATTAACCGGTTGCCCGAACTTCGTTACATCGGTGTGTTGGCCACTGGGTGCAACATCGTTGATGTCACCGCTGCCAGGGATCGCAACATCATCGTGACCAATGTACCCACATACGGTACGCAATCGGTAGCGCAAATGACCTTCGCTCATATATTGAATCTCGTCCAGCGCGTGGGGGATCACAGTCAGTCTACGCGCGTGGGTAACTGGGCGAAATCGGCCGACTGGTGCTATTGGGATTATCCTCTTGTGGAGCTGGCCGACCTGACAATCGGCATTGTCGGTTTCGGCCGCATTGGGTCGGCAGTGGCCTGCATTGCCCAGGCCCTGGGGATGAAAGTCGTGACGTACAACGAACCAGCGTTGAGTACGCTACCACCATATGTACAGCATGTTGAGCTCGATACCTTGTTCGAATCCAGCGATGTGGTTTCCCTACACTGTCCGTTAACCGATACCAACCGGAACATGGTCGACAGGCGGCGACTTTCCCTGATGAAGCCAACCGCTTTCCTGGTTAATACCAGCAGGGGACCGCTTATTGACGAGCCGGCATTGGCCGAAGCGCTCGACTGCGAACAAATAGCCGGAGCCGGGCTGGACGTTCTGGTTACCGAGCCGCCCGTGGCGGGCAATCCTTTGCTTGCCGCAAAAAATTGCTATGTAACTCCACATATCGCCTGGGCGACCAAAGCCGCACGCCGGCGTTTGATGGAGGTGGCCGTCCATAATGTAAGCGCGTTTCTGGCAGGGGAGGCGGAAAACATCGTGAAGTAACTGCAGGTTTCTCCAGCGGGCTTTACGATTTCGTTACCTGGTTAACCGGTCCAGTAGACTGGCGAACCACCAGCTCTGCCGGTAGAACATAAGATGGAATCCACTTGAGTTTTCGATCAATCATTTCCTGGACGACCTGGTAGGCCTTACCCGCTATTTCCCGAAGCGGCTGGCGCACGGTGGTAAGGGCCGGGTCGAGCATTTGAGCCGATGGCGGGTCGTCAAAACCAACGATTGATACATCCCTGGGAACGGAAAGACCGGCCTGTCGCACTGCTTTCATTGCCGCCAGCGCCAGGTAAAACCCGCAAGCTACAATAGCTGTCGGGAGATGCTCGCCGTGCAGGCGGGCGCTGACCTTGGCGATCATATTGTCTTCGATATCGGTCGGTTCGTTGGAAACCAGCTTATCCTCCGGAGCGAGTGAAATGTTTCGTTCGCTCAGTTCGTCCTCTGCGCCGCGAACTCGGTCGCAGGTGTTGCTCAGATTGGTATCAGCGGCGAAGAGTAGAAAACGTCTATGCCCATAATCGTGCAAATGTCGCACCGCTTCCCGCGCACCTTCATAATTATCACAATCGACTGATGGAATGTTCGTATTGGAAAAATTGCCGCCAAGAGCAACCACCGGCACGTTTCTTGCTAACTCCTCGACCTCCCTTTTTTTCTGGTCGGGAAGGTGGATGCAAATCATGCCGGCCGCGTTTCTGCGGTTCGGGAAAGCAAGCGACTGAGTATCATGAAAAAAGAATTCCGCGTCGTTTTCGTCGTCACGGGATTCGCGGCGCAAACCGTCGATTATCGCGCTATGGTAAAAATCGTCGATATTGACTTTTCGGTCGATGACCAGGCCGATGAGTTTTCTCCGTTCGGCCGCCATGGCGCCGGCCACGTCGTTGCAGACGTATGTTCCACGACCTATCTCCCGGCGGAGCAGTCCGCATTTTACCAGTCGGTCAAGAGCTTTATGTGCGGTGATCAGGCTGACATTGACCAAATCCCCTATTTCTTTCGTGGGGGGCAGCTTGGAGCCCGGTGGCAGCAAACCACTACGGATAGCGTCAGCAAGTATTCGTTCGGCCTGCAGATACCTTGGAGTCGGATCCGAAGCATCCACCATGCCTAATAATAAATCGTTATTCATGTCCGTTACCCTGCTTAACTCGACAAGTCCCACTGAGCCTGCCAAGCTCCATTACCAGATGAGAAGTGTGTAGAACGCTGGTTGTTTAGAGTTTATGGAATACCAATAGTCGCCCAGCGATCATTACATCCCCGCGATACTGCCTAAACTACTTCGAAGTGTTGCCTGTGGTTACGTCACGCAACACCACTTCATCGGTAGCGCGATTCCTACGGGCAAATCGGCGATACTATCGCGCCGACTGTGCTACTCTAATTCCACTAATAGTGGAAACGGCGCTCTCTAGCGGAAGGGAGATCAGATAAACCTGCCTCTTCCGGTTAGTCAAGTGCCTGGGGCTCCATACTAACCCGGAAAAGCTCAGGCTCCCCAACCGATTCCCACCGCTATCAGGAGCCTGACCACTGCGAACCCCCCAAGGGCCGAGCATTATATTAAGGTTATATAATCATGATGGCGGTTTCAAGCTTTTTCTGCTTATCTTGGATGTTTTAATTCAAATATCGGCTTAATTCGTAACCTCATGGTATTTCATGGGTTATGAAGGAGATAGTGTTCTTGTGGGGCCGCGTTCTTATAAATTGTACGCAGGCCGCTTTAACCTGACCTGCTTTATCTTATCGGTGGTAAGTATTGACCGTGATCCAGTAATCGTTGCCTCAGAAGAGAAACATCGATCGCTCTTACATCTCGCAGGTCACCTTTGACCGCGAGTGCAGCGGCGATGCCGGCCGCTTCACCGGTTGCGAAACACATTGGCATTACCCTGGTGGAGCCCTGGACCGCGCGATCCGTACTGATGCACCTGCCTGCGGTCAGTACGTTGGTCAGCCGCCGCGGAACCAGGCAGCGATACGGGACGCCGTGCGACTCTCCCGGACCGTACTGGTGGATTTCCTCTTTCCAATCCGATTGCTTTTTTTCCGCCCATTCCTTCTCGGACAGGTGAACATCGATGTAATAACTGTTGCGCGCTATTTCGTCATCGAACCATCTTCTAGCCAGGTAATCGTCCAGAGTCAGTTGGTAATCGCCGATTATCCTCCTCGTCTCCCGCACGCCAATCTGGACGCCGGTACTGACTAAATAAGCGTTTTCGCAACCAGGGCAGTATTTTCGGATAAACTCCGTCAGGCGGGTTACGAGTTTCCGCCCCTCTATATGTGCCTGGGATAATTGCCCGGCATCGGTGGCGTCGACATTGAAGACGTGGCTGAAGTTCAGGCCTACCGTGCCTGATGATTGATAGGAGACGTTGGCTGCCTCTTCTGCTATGTCCAGGTCGCCGTTTTTCTTCGCTTCGGCGATTAATCGCCTGAGCAGCAGGTTTTCCCCGTTATTGGCCCACAGGTACTTCTGGAACCGAGCATTATCAATACCCGAAAGCACGAAACACATCGTACAAGGTTGCATCTCGCCGGTTTGAGGATCTCCCTTTTCAAAGTCTCCCCCGGCCGATGCGACCACGTCGGCGTCGCCTGTGCAATCTATTACCACGCCGGGAGAATATCTCTGCAGCCCGGACTTGTTATGTACGACCAACCCGGTGACGCAGCCGCTATTGTCCACCTCTGCATTCACGAAGTGGGTCATAAAGAGCGGCAAGACTCCGTGATCGGTGGTTCGGCGGTCGAGGATTACCTTGAGTTTTTCAGCATCGATGGGAATCCAATCGTAGTTGTCCGCCGGTATATGCGGCATGCCGGCTTTCATTTCCTCTAATATTTCCAGCCCGATTCCCCGGATTATGGTTTTCTCCCCATCGGTATAAGGGCAGAACGCGGGTACCAGTCCGGCCGTTGCCATGCCTCCGAGAAAGCCGTATTGCTCGACCAGTAGTGTTCGGGCGCCTTCACGGGCAGCGGCTTCAGCGGCCGCACAACCCGCCGGCCCGCCGCCGATTACCGCTACATCGACTGCTTCTTTATCCTTGATGTGCATTTCAGCTCGCTGATACCGATCAACCAGAGTCTTCTGTCGTGATTAGCAGGAGATCGATGGAATGCCTTACTTGCTCAGGTCTACGCACACAACCTTGTCCAGGTTTCTGGCGTATAGCCGCCCGTTGGACAATGTTGGAATTGTCCAGCAACGCCCTTCGAGAATCTGGGAAACACCAGTAGGAACGAAATCGTCGGTCCGGGCAGGTCCTATCTGCAGCGTACCTTTTTCCGTGAGCAGAATAATCTGTCCATCGGCCAGTAATACCGTGCCGTGCTTGATTCTATTTTTCTCCCAATGCTCCTTACCGGTCAGGAAATCAACGCATTTCATCGATTTCTGATCACTTGAGTATAGCTTGCCTTTATACAATACCGGTGTTTGAAACTTGTTCATCAGGGCTTTGCTTCGCCAGATTTCCTGGGTACTTAACTTCTTGCCTGTTTTTACAAGCTTGAACAGCGCGCATCCAGTTTTATAACCACTGGACAAAAACAAATGACCGTCGCTGTAAATCGGGGTGGCCGCGTTGACGTCCCAGTCGGTTTCCCAGGGAATGGTTAAAACCTCGGTCCCGTCCTTTTCTTTGACTATGATCGCTGACTTGCCGGTGAATCCGCAAACGTAATCGGTGCCGCCGAAGTTGAACGGATAGGGCGTGGCATAACCGGCGATGTCGTTACCGCTTTTCCAAATCATCTTGCCGGTGTTCTTGTCCAGTGCGCAAAGTGAGCCCTGGTCTTTACCCGGAGAGATGATCGCCAGGTTATTTCTGATCAATACCGAACCGCTGTAACCCCACTTCGGTTCGTTGTTGTATTTTTGGCTCCATATTGTTTTCCCGGTTTTCGCATCGCAACAGACCAGGGTGCCGTGGGCTCCCCAAGCATATACTCGCTCCTGGTCGATCGTGGGAGTTCCCCGGGTTCCGTCGCCCCAGTTCGATTTGTAATTCTCCTCGATAACCTGTGACCAGATCTCCTTGCCCGTCAGGCCGGCCAGGCAGTACAGCATCTGCTTACCGTCTTTTATGCCACAGGTGTATACTTTGTCATTTACACAGGTAAGAGAACTGTAAGCCGATCCGATATTAGCTTCCCATAAAATCGCCGGGCGTGATTCTTCCCACGTAGTCTTGAAACCGGTCTCCGCGGATATGCCGTTATAATCCGGTCCTCGCCAGCAGGGCCAGTCCCCGGCGAGTGTCGGCGCTACGCAGAAAATGGCCATCAAAATGACTGTAATTGAGCGAGACATAGTGCTTCTCCTGACATAGTAACTATCCACCGACCATTTGCCGCTCAGAGTAAATTGCTCCTGCGATCAAGGCAAGCCGTCCGGCGTTAAGATTAAATGCCGGCGAACATAACTGTATGTGAATGAATAAGTAACATTGGCCCGGTTTGTCTCCGTTTTCCTTCGGCTGATCGCTCGATCCGACAACTTCTGACAACAGAAACCGCACAGGAAAGTTGTTTAAGGCTCGATAGAGCCTATACCATTAACTATTGTAGGAGAATAACATCACCAGCTGACCATAGGAGAGTAGGACGATGTATCGTGCCATAACCCTGGCTTTGGCTATTTGCATAATATCGATGCCGGCTCTTGCTGATGAAAAGGTGTCGGCGCCATGCCAGGATCAAGCAAAACAGGCCGGCAAGAGCGAATCGCCGCTGGCTGTGGAAATACTTAAAAAGGCCGACTCCGCCGCAAAGACCGTCAGCGCCGTACAGTACGATGTTGTGGTTAATATCACCGGTGATCTGCAGCGTTTCAGGGGACCGTCAAAAGCATCGATAATCGCTACCGGTTACAATCCTCCCGGAATTCCCGAGAAGTACTCGGTCGATACGCATATGACGCTCCCCTGTGCCAAAAAGGAAATACATCTAACCGGCGGAACCGATGGGAAAACATATTTTCTGATTAACCATGAAAAGAAAACGGCTCATGAGAATAAGGATCCGGCGGTCATGGGCCAGGCCAGCAAATTCCTCCTCTCCGGTATGATGATTGAATTCGTCACTCCGGAACCGTTCACCGACGAAATAAATGGTAAAAGCCAGAAGATAACCGGCAGCAAGGTTATCGACGGCGAGGATTGCTACGAAATACATGTTATCTATGCCGTGGAAAAGGCGCCGGAAGCTGTTTGGTATATTTCCAAGAAGGATTTTTTACCCCGCGGCCGTATAGATAAAATCAATATCCCCAATGAAGTTTCAGGCACGATTGAAAAATCTCTATCCAACCTGAAAGTGGATCCCAAGCTGGATAAGGAAACCTTCAAACTGAAACTGCCCAAGGATTACAAAAAAACGGACAAAACCGCTCCGGACCTGACCTGAAAATGTCAACATCCCCATTGAAACCCTGCGGATAATGATTCCTGTACGGGAAATACCTACAGCCTTATATCATCGCCGGCTGTATTAATCAGCGAAATCGCGTTCAAACATTAAGATGAATATTCCTCGTCACTTACGTGTTCCATCCACTCCACGGCGCTTCCATCCTTGTCTTCCTGGATGGCGATGTGAGTCATTGCCGTCGTAGGAGCTGCGCCGTGCCAATGCTTCTCGTTCGGTTCAAACCAGACGGCATCGCCCGGGTTGGATTTCCTCAATCGGACCTCCCTTGCGTTGAATCCGCCCGCATCCGGAGGTGACTATCAGTATTTAGCCTATTGGGTTTATTCAGCTTATTCGGTTTATCCGTACAAGGCGAACCAAAGGCTGCTCGCCGATATAAGCGTCCGCGCATTATTGGGACACGAGCTACAGCAAGGGCAAGTTGACAGCGGATAAATTGACTCAGTACTCCGTGTCCCTGGCACTGCTGATTCATGACTCAGGTTTGAACATCACTGCGTCGGCTACAAAGATTATTCCATTTTGACCGTCGACGATCTTTACGCTTCCCTCTGTTCCTTTGTTGAATTCATATGTTCCAAGATAGTTCCATTGCCCGCCGTTTCGTTTTTGGTTCTGTGAGACGGCGTCGATTCCATTGGCATGCCGGATTATGAACTGTGCGTCACTGAGTCTCCATTTTCCCTGTGCCCACCAGGAGTAAACTTCATAGCGTCCGGTTCTTGGGATATCCGGAACGTACGTGGCCGTTGCTCCTTTACTTCCCGCGTGAGCAAAATGATACCCCGGTCCGTATTTGTCGTGAGCGCTGTCTCGCCATTGCCAGTTGCCTTCAAAGGTGATGCCGGTACTCGAATCATCGTCGATCACAATCGAATCGGGACCTGCAGCCGGGTTTGTGTGGCATAGCTCGCCCTTGGTGTTAAACCGCATAAGGCTCGGATATAGTTTATGGTCATACAGCATGGAAGTATCTATTGTCGGCGGTCGAACCGAAACTATCGTATCTGTAAGTTCTCCCGGCTTCAGAGACACGTTCTGATAGTCAACCCATTCCCAGCCCGCAACCTGGAATTTCTGAAGCCTGTACTCTTTTATATCCTCGGGAGTCAGGTTACCGAATCGAAGAATCGCGGTTCTATCTTCTCCCTTACTTCCAATAAGTTCGGAACTATCAGATTCATGCCCTGTACCGGATTGATCGATGGCCAGTATGCGGAAATTCGATTCCCGGCAAATCACTTCCAGAATTGTGTCACCGTGAAGCTCCACCGGTGGCTTTGCTACAAAGTTGTACATGTTGTGGTTATCTAGGAGTTCAGCGGCGTTGCTTCCGAAACACGTGGCGTGTGTAACCCACACCTTGGTTTTGATCGCGAAACGAAGGTTCGTTTTCTGCAGATCCGCGTAAGGATAAGCGGCCTGGACTTTCAACAGCTCTCCGGTTTCCGGAATAGGATAAGTGGCTACGTCCTGTGATCTCGCCGCCTGGCCTACATCGACAAAAGCAGTGTCGTGACGCTCCAGATTGCCGCCGAGTTTGAAAGCGAATGCGTAAGCTCCTCTCGGCACCTCAATAGCGGAATTCCTGTTGAAACTGCGCATCAACGTTGCGCTCAGCGGTGTACCGTCGGGCGACCACCACGAGTTATCGTCCTGAGGAGTATTGGATATACCCACCAGTTCAACGTTCATGCCGGTGGAAAACGTCGCGTTACCCTTTCCGGCTGGGGTGTTCTGTAATCTTGCACTTGTAGCGGCTATGGTTGCCGGCGAGGAATCTATGGTTACCGTGGTTTCCGAACCGCGCAAGGAGAGCTTGTAGCTTTGTATGTCCAGAAGGTTCACTTCAGGAAAAACTGCATCCACCTGGACATATCCCGAAGTGACTATAGGTTTATCCGGTTCCAGAAGTGTCTGCATGCCGAGTAACTTACTGTTTCTTCCGTAAAGATACACGACTAATCCAACTCGTTCGCCATTGCTGCGATCAGTAAACAGGCAATCGATTTTTATTGATGGGTAACCCTGGCTCACATCGATTTCAAAACCGTTAATATCCATAGCCGATGTGGATATTTTGCGGTTGGTCTTCAATTTGTATTTCGGTATCGCGGTGTCAAAAGCATAAACCTTCGTTTTAAACCCGGTGTTTTCGTCGGCTATGTCGAACAATTTGCCGTCAGGCCAGGCTCCCTCCAATTCCAGAATTACACCTTCTGCCGGATCGGTTTTGACCATGTAAGGCCGGGCAGAAGCTCCCAGTTGAGTAAATCCGATCCCGATTACCACCGCAAGAACCGCCAGCACAAACGCGGAAACAGTGTGACTGGAATACCTTGATGTCGGTTGCTCTATTTGAAGTATTCGGCGGACACGCGAGACCAGGCTTCGGTCGGCCATCGCTACCGATGCTGTTCTGACTCCGTGCGCCTGGGCCAGTGATACGAGCGCAGCGACGTACTCTCTGGGTTTACCCGTATGCTTCAACACGATCTGGTCGCAACTGCACTCCCGTTCACAGCGGACCCAACTCGAGATTATCCACACCGCGGGATGGAAAAACAGCAAGGATTCAACCGTACGCTGGGCGATATTTACCAGGTTGTCCCACCGCCGGACATGGGCCAGCTCGTGGAGAAGAACCATCTCCAGTTGCTCGGCGCTCCAACCGGTAACGGCACTTGTGGGCAAGAGTATCATGGGGCGAAATACACCGATTAAAATTGGTGTCACCACTTTATCGCAAACACCCACTGTAACTGCGCGGGTTAATCCAACCGTGCTCGACAGCTTGCGGCATAGCTCGAAAACCAGGCCTGCTTCTATTGTTTCCGTGCGACTCCGCAGGTTCTTCACCCCGATTAGGCCTAAACTTAATAGTAGAAAAACCAAAGGGAAACCGATCAGCCATACCCAGGGTGCTCGGGCGGCAATGCTCGTCAGCATGCCCCGGTAGTTTGCCTGCGCCGGCCTATGGGGGGAAGGGGCTACCTTTTCAGGTGATATGGCTTTGATCGGTTGGGGATAAGGTTGGGTTTTGGGGGACCCAACCGGGAACTCAAGTGGTATCGGTGCCTGCAAACCGCAATTGCTGGAGGATTGCGTTTGCGTAACCGCTTGTGCAGTTGCCGGTATCCGCCTGTGGCTGCTGTCTTTCATCATGAACGAAAACATGACGACCGGTGATAACGCCAGGGCGATGAAGAATGCCAGATTCAAGCCGTATTTCACGTGAGGTGATGCCGACTTGTAGGTTCTGCGGATAACGGCTGCCAGGATAGCTATACAGGTTCCCACCCACAGGAAGTGGAGCATAGTCCAACCGGCCGTCATCCATAATCGCGACTGTGTGATCATATCCATCATTGGAGTTATTCCTCACTTAGCTCTTTTTATTTTTCCGGTGCTTATCGAGCAGTTGCTGTATTTCGTCGAAATCGTCGTTAGACAGTTTTCCGTCCTCGATCAGATGGGAGACTAACAGTCTCGCGGAACCGTCAAACAGGCCGTCGATTTGCTTTTCAACTATTCGCTTCGCGGTTATCTCCCGGGCAACGGCCGGCTTCCAGACGTATCCGCTGTTGGTCCGCGTGCGGATAACCAGCTTCTTCTGGTGCATAACCTTAAGGATGGTAGCTACGGTCGTGGTCGCCACCGGTCTGTTTTTGCGGATAGCGTCACAGATGTGTTTCAGTCCAACGGGCGATTCGTCCCAGAGAATTTTCAGGATCTCCAATTCGCCGTCAGTGGGATGTTTGCTAGCCGGTCTAGCCATCGATACTCTCCCTGCTTAAGATCGTTTAACGAATTCTATAGAAATAGAATACAACATGCGGCTCCTGGAGTCAAGTAGTTTTCGGACCAAGGCAAAAATACCTCCAAAACAGCCTTGAAACACCCGCCAGTGAGGTTTCCAACGCAAAAATAATCCCCGTCACAAACCACCCGAACCTCCAACCAGTCCCCGGAAAGCCGCCTCAAGAGGAGGTCGAGCAATCATTCATCCAGAACGTAATCGAGGCGACAGCCGTAGGTCGGGTCATCAGACCCGACGGGATGCCTAATCACTTTTGATTGTTTTTTATGTTCACCAGTGATATTGATGCGAGTTCGATTTGCAGAGCGTACTTGCGCGGTTTGTCGCGAAGTGTGATTACTATTTCACTTCCCTGAATCCTGTCGTAGGAAGGTGTGGCATAATGGCGGAAATATTCAACGTATATTGTGACGAAAGCTGTCACCTGCTTAATGATAATTCGAATGTCATGGTTCTCGGTTGTGTCTGGTGTTTGAAGGATCGCGTCCATGAAATTTCTGATCGGCTGCGAGAGATCAAATCCTGCCACGGATTGGTTAATCCGGAAGACTACCGTGATAGCCAAGAACCGTACGAGTTGAAATGGCAAAAAATTTCACCGGCAAAGCTGGCCTATTACCTGCAGGTTGTCGACTACTTTTTTGATGATGACGATTTGCACTTCCGAGGGATTATTATTCCCGACAAGCGCATCTTATGCCACAATAGTTATCGACAAGACCATGATACGTGGTACTACAAAATGTGCTTTCGTATGTTGGAGGCGATTATCGATCCTCTGCAACATTACCATATTTACCTGGATATTAAGGACACGCGAAGTGAAGAGAAACGAAGGAAGCTTGAACAGGTTCTTCGTAACAGCCGCAATGACTATCAGGGTCGAATCATCGAAAGAGTACAACAGATTAGATCGCACGAATCCGAATTGTTGCAGTTAGCGGATCTTATTATTGGTGGAATCTGCTATCACAATCGAGGCCTCAAAACGAGTGCTGCCAAACAAAGGGTGATTGATAGAATCAAACAACGGTCACGACAGTCTCTGGAAAACACGACTTGGCTAAGAGAATCAAAACTGAATCTATTACGGTGGGTACCAAAGGAGCGATACGATGGCTGAAGCTCCGTCTTGGTTACCGGAACTGCTCACGTTGCCCGATTTCAATGGTGACTCGAAACTTTTCATAGAAGCAGCATATGGAAAATTTCATAAGGATTTTATTGCATCAAGGCCGAAATATCTGGGATTGGATGTTGCTTGTCGGCGCGATCCTATTTACGACGGAAAGGAAGCTGGATTCTGGCACTGTACATCGGAAGGACGGGCAGAGTCGCAGCGAACTCCTGATCTTCGCAGGCTTGAACGGATATGTTGGGTAAGGGCCATAATCGAAAACAGTAACGATGAACTTGTTGATGTTTGGCTGAATAAACGGCGCGGTGATCAAAGACGAATCTTTTGGTATGAGGAGGAATTCTGCGTCATTATCGCATCGCGTCCCTTCGGTGCGACCTTACCGGGGTATTGGCAATTGATTACCGCATACTGTACTATGGAGGAACATCGGAAACTGAAATTCCGGAAAGAGAGAGATGCGGCATTAAAAAGCTAACGCCGCATCTGATAGACACGGCGCCGGTACTCCTACCACACATGGTGGTTGAGCTGCTATTAGTATCGACTATTTTGACCATTAGTCAAGTTGAAAATCCGCGATATTTATGTGCTCTTTTAATATAAACTGTTGTGTGTAAAGTGGTTATATCTGCACAATAAACTCTTCTGAGGCTGACTCACTAACGCTTGGAAACCTGTGTGATTACGCGATAAATTCGTCGGAGAGTTTAATGAAACTTGCTTATTATAGACGAGATGATTTAAGCGTATGTTGGGGTATCTAACCTGACAGAAAGTGCGTAATCAGAAATCCACTGAAAGTACTCATCGGTTGAATAAAATTTTATTTTCCCAAAGCGATTCCAGGGATGCTGGGCAAAAGTGTCCGCTGGCGGTATTATAATTACCCATCTTGAGTAAATTGCTAATTGGCTTTTTTAATTAAGCACGTGACTGAGGATACTCTTATGCTCGACCGGGAAACGCGAAACCTATTGGTAAATTCAATAGAGCTTTATCTGGATGAGCGGATAACCGCGTTTGAGTTGGACGAAAAAATAACTCAGCTTGCTGCGGAGAGTAAAGACGAGACTGTTCATTATGTAGTTAGAGCTCTCTGGTACCACTATGACGATTGCGATGATCACACGGTTGTTCTCTCGAAAGAGCAGTGGGATTATTTTCAGCGCATTCTCTTGCTGCTCAGGTCAGATGCGGAGTTGAATGTAGAACGCCGTCGCTGGTGGTCTTTGCGGCAGTTGATTGCGGGCTTGACTTTGCTCTGCTTTCTTCTGCTGGCCATGTGTATTGGTTTGGGAATGCATCTGTTCATCGTTGCTATGCCGTTTGGCATAATATCTATTATCCTCTCCAGGACTCATAGCAAACCATCGAAGGACGAGCAGAAATATCTATCAACGCTCGCTCCGTTTTCTTCGGTTTTCGAAATACTGGCTGTCGGGCGCAGTGTCGAGGGATTTCAGAAAAGGCGTTACCCGCAAAAACTGGAGAACAAGCGGATCCGCAGTGGTTTTTTGGATTTGGCATATGTCTTTAATGCGATCGTCATGTGCTTGACGTTTTCTCCATTTGTATTGCTGTTTCAGATGTTGCCGAATGTAGAGGAAAAAGCCGCTGTCGTAGTGCCAAATAGATTGGGGGTAGAGCGCATTTAGGCAATAGTGTAATCGCGACGGGAGTATGTCCGGTCTTATCGTACGCGTTTAATAAAAATCCCGGCTGCTTACCAGGTAACCCGGAATATCTCCGAATCATCTGGGCGGAAATACCTATGATCATGGATATGAAAAAGCCATGATACGGATTATAATCGCCGTCAGTGGCTTACTGAGCCCGGCGTTTTTTGGGGATGCAGTACCCAGGGAGCGGATATCTCCATAACTGATTCCCGAAAAACATGGGTTATAGACCCGGATAAGCCATTTTCCTTCTCCCCGTAAATACACTATACCCGAAAGAACTGGCCGGAAAAGCCATTTTCGCTATTCATGCCGGAAAACCCACCCATATCGACGCTAATTTCGAATTACCTCGTGTTAATTGAGTTCTGGCGGAAAATTCGAACATTTAGGGCGAACTTCCTGTTGAGTTGAGTCCGCCCGATTTGCTAATATGCTAATAGAAGACTTATCGTCGCAATTGTGCAGTAAAACAAATAAAACGCTCTTTGCATTAGGCTTATGCCCAGGTGGCTTAAATTGTTCCAGTCGAAACAGGAAGGGAATTATAATGTTCTTGGCTTCACGTAGGATTTTTGTCGTGACTGTTCTGCTAGTGCTTTCCGCGTCAAGCGGTTTTGCTCAATATGCCGAATTGACTCAAGGAAAGATTATTAAGGGGATCGAAGCCAGGCAGTTGGCCGCGAAAAAAGGTTGGGTCATTCGCAGGGAAACGGCTTCCGGATTGATTGAGCTGAAAGCCGTTGTTAATGGTATGCCTCAATATTATATAACCCAGAACGTTAATGCCGCCGATACCATCAGTACCGACGAATGCCTCCCCGGCGGTTCCACTGGATTAAACCTGACCGGTTACGGCGTTATACTCGGCGTCTGGGATGGCGGCGGTGTACGTACCACTCACCAGGAATTCGGTGGCCGGGCAATCCAGATGGATTCACCAAACGGAACTCACTATCACGCCACTCACGTTGCTGGAACAATGGTCGCTGGAGGTGTTAATCCGAATGCTATGGGTATGTCGCCCGTGGCTAGCCTCGATTGTTACGATTGGACCGATGACTCTACGGAAATGAGAGCTGCCGCCCAGAACGGATTGCTCGTCTCAAACCATTCATATGGCGCTGTATGCGGCTGGCATTACGATTACTTCGGCGACGGAAACTGGATCTGGTTGGGCGATTACCGCATAGACTCTTACGAAGATTACAGGTTTGGACTCTACACTTACGATAGCTGGGAGCATGACGATATCGCCTACGATAATCCTCAATACTTGATAGTGAAATCTGGGGGAAATGAGCGAAACGACGATGGGCCCGGCGATGGTGCCGGACACTACATTGTTGATTGGAATTCCGGGTACGTGTATTGGAGTGAAGATATACACAAGCCGGACGGCGAATACGATTGTGTAGGCCCCGTTGCCTCAGCCAAAAACGTTCTCGCCGTGGGAGCCGTCTATGACATCTTTGCCGGATATCACGGGCCGTCCGGTGTGTATGATATTGAATTCTCCAGTTATGGTCCTACCGACGACGGAAGAATCAAACCGGACATCGTTGCCAATGGAGCTTACCTGTACTCCACATTCGATGGCTCGGATAGTGATTATGCCGCCATCAGCGGTACTTCAATGTCAGCGCCGAACGCCAGTGGTTCACTGGGCCTGCTCATTCAACATTGGCGCAACACACATAATGTCTCTCCCGATATGAGGTCTGCTACACTGAAAGGGCTGGTTCTTCATACCGCAGACGAAGCGGGAGCCGCAAACGGTCCGGATTACAGTTTCGGCTGGGGCCTCATGAATACACAAAAAGCTGCCCAGGTGATCTCCGCCGATGTAGCTGAACCGCTGACTATCAGCGAGCAAACCATTAACAATGGAGAAAACCTGCAACTGGTCGTAACCGCTGGTACTGGCGAGCTCCGGGCGAGTATCTGCTGGACCGATCCACCGGGCACCCCTCCCGGGTACGTCCTTGATCCCCCGACCAAAATGTTGGTTAACGATTTGGACCTTCGCCTCGAACGTACGGCGTCGGCCACTACCTATTATCCCTGGGTACTTGATCCAGCCTATCCATCGTGGCCCGCGACTACCGGCGACAATAACACTGATAATGTGGAGCAAATCGTTGTCTCTTCACCTGCGTCTGCTAACTACTTGCTTACTGTTAATCATAAGGGCTCACTCTTTAGCGGAAGTCAGGATTTCTCCCTGATCATTACCGGCGCGACATCCATCTCAACCATCCAATGCGATGATAACGGCGATTGCGATGACAATGATGTCTGTAACGGTTACGAAACCTGTGATAGTGGACTCTGTCGTCCCGGTACCTCGCTCGTTTGTGACGATGGAAAACCGTGTACCGACGACTCCTGCGATCCCATCACCGGCTGCCATTTCGTAAACGATAACAGTAACTCCTGTGACGACGGGAACTTATGTAATGGTGGTGAGTATTGCCTGGGGGGGGACTGTAGGTCTGGAACGCCGCTTGTTTGCGACGACGGCAAACCGTGTACTGATGATTCCTGCGATCCGATTTCCGGTTGTCAATTCCTGGCCGACGACACCAACGCTTGCGAAGATGGGATAGACTGCACCGATGACACCTGTCAGAATGGAAATTGTATTTCCCTTCCCAATGACGCTAACTGCTCCGACGTGTTTTTCTGTAACGGTCCAGAGGTTTGTGATGCCCTCGTCGGGTGTGTCTCGCCCGGTGATCCCTGCAGTTCTGGAACCTGGTGCGATGAATCGCTTGATGTTTGCGAACCTTACGGGGACGGCGATTTCGATGATGATGGAGACGTCGACCTCCAGGATTTCGCCCGATTCCAGCTTTGTTTTGCTAAATCCGCGTCCGGAGGGTGCGAACCGGCAAATATGACCGGGGGGGAAATGGTCGATTTGGCTGACTACGACTTGATCTTCCCGCTGGTAACCGGCCCCGGAAAAGTGAACGAGTAGGCTCAAAAAGCGGTAGGTCGGGTCAAAAGACCACCGCTTGAAACATCTTTTGTAATTGTAAATCTTTTTAAAGGCGTATGTTAGCCAAGTAGCCTGGGTTTTTGGTATGACCTGATGATCTAATTTGAGATTTCAATTTCAGATAGGTAATGCCGAAACCTTCCCGCATTATCTAGAGAGACGCGAAACTCAGAAACCGGGAAAAATCTAAAACAACAAAGATGTTTACAGCAGTGGTCAACAGACCCGACAGAATGCCGTTGATAACCGCTCTCGGAAAAGCCATAGAGTAGGCCTAAAAAGCGGCCATATTAATCGAATAGAGGGGATATCTTCGCCTGTTTTCAGCGATTACTGACGGCGAATATATTCCCGCTTGCGTAGTCATTCGGTGGACTCAAACTCTCTGAGGTTGGCTCCAGCACCGGTAGGCACGGTTGCCTGCTTTTGCGTTTATTGTTGACTAATCCATGGAGTATATCCTTGAATTGTTGTTACGCGGATCAAGCCGGAAATCCGCAAACACTAAGATAGCCATGCTGTGGTTATGTATATGAGTAAACCTTCACGTCTGGTTGCAACTCAAAATGCGCGATAAAGTGCACTCGCTTGATGAAATGAGGACCGGTGAAGTGGGAATACGAACTGATAAAAGTAGCCGGGTCGATTGGGTGTTCAGCGTATCGATTTTGCAAAAGAGCCAGAATAAAAAAGGTCCAGGAAACCATGAACCTTCCAACTGAATACGTTTTATCTAAAGGCCGGCTCATCGATCCCTCCCGCGATCTTGACGAAACAGGTTGGTTGCACGTTCGAGATGGAATAATCATCGATGCCGAACCCGGCGATTCCTACCCCGCAGGTCTACCTTCATTCGACCTTACGGGTATGATCATAGCTCCTGGCCTGGTCGATATGCACGTACATTTCCGCGAGCCGGGCGCTACCCACAAGGAAACCATTGAATCGGGCAGCCTAGCCGCCGCCGCAGGCGGATTCACCACCGTCTGCTGTATGCCGAATACTAATCCGCCTGTCGATAATCCCGACACCTTGCGGTGGATAAAAAAGCGGGCCGCGGAAATCGCCTTGTGCGATGTACACGTGGTCGCCGCCGCGACTGTGGGGCGATTGGGAAAACAGCCAGTTGATTTCAAGTCGCTCAAAGAGAGCGGTGCGATAGCTTTCAGCGACGATGGCGATGGTATTGATGACATCGAAGTCTGCCGCCGGGTTATGGCCGGTATCAAGGAGTGCGATTCGGTTTTCGCCCCACATTGCGAATTCAAGGATATCTCGCACAAAGCCCCAATGCACTTAAGCTCAGTAAGCAGACGGCTGGGGGTGGAAGGTTACGATCCGCTCGGTGAAGAGGCCATGATCGAACGTGATCTCGCTCTGGTTGAAGAGATCGGATTACGCTATCACGTAACTCACATTTCCACCGCGCGGGGTGTGGAAATCGTACGCCGTGCAAAGAATAAGGGATTACCCATTACCGCCGAAGTTTGTCCCCACCACCTCCTGCTTACTTGCGAACAGGTTGTCGATGAATATGGAAAACCGGATCCCAATTTCAAAATGAGCCCTCCTCTGAGGGATATGCGGGATATCTCCGCCTGCGTAGACGCTGTTCGAGACGGTACTATCGACTGCATAGTCACCGACCATGCTCCACACGCTGTTTCGGAGAAACAAACCGCGTTTAACGAAGCCCCTATGGGAATAATCGGGCTGGAAACCTCTTTGGCTTGTTCTATAGAAGCCCTGCTCAACGAAAACTACTCGTGGCTGGACCTGATCAGGCCCATGTCCACTTCGCCCGCCAGAGTGCTTGGCATCCCCGCCGGTACCCTGCAGCCGCGCCGAAGAGCTGATATCACCGTAATCGATCCTCGGAGAAAATGGACCATAAACCCCGATAACTTCTTCTCTCTCGCCCGGAATACTCCCTACGCCGGGAGAAAAGTGACCGGAAAAGCCGTTCTTACCATATATGCCGGAAAACCCACCCATGTCGACTCGCATTTTGAATTACCAAGTGTTACTTGAACTGTGTCTGAAAAGTATCCGCCGGTTTAAGGCGGAAACTTATTGT
>CAXXKI010000029.1:0-863157 GCA_963667855.2 Phycisphaerae bacterium
CAAGTGCGACCTTACTGTCGTTCCCTGCAAGGGTTTAACCCGGAAAATGAATTTCCATGATACTGGTTTACCGTGGGTACTGACTTCTCCACACATCACGCGTCCGGACACGTCAATGTTCTATGCCGCAACTGGAATCATGGGCGAACTTCGAACGGTCAGCGAAGGTGTGGGTTACCCGCTGCCCTTTGAAATGGCCGGTGCTCCCAATTTCGACGCGGAAAAACTGGCCAACTACATGAACAGCCAGAACCTGCCTGGTGTTTTCTTCCGCCCCATCTACTACAAACCGTTTTACGCGTCCTACAAAAAGGAGCTCTGCGGCGGTGTACAACTCCATATAACCGATCCGGAAACCGTCCACCTGACCAGCATTCAGTTCTACGTCATGGACTATGTTCGGAAAAACCACCCGGAGATGAAACTCTTTGGAAATAAGCGGGATAACATGTTCGATAAGGTCTGCGGCACGGACCAGATCCGCAAGATGTTCTCCGAAGGCAAACCGCTGAAAGAAATTCTGGCTGTCTGGAATGAAGGGGTCGAAGAATTCAAAACCCAACGCAGCAAATACCTGTTATATAAGTAAACAAGCACTCAGTCGTCTTCCATCCCCAAAGCAAACCCTTGAGGCGGGCATGATGCCCGCCTCTTTTTTGGTCAATCCAACCAAAGCGTGCTTTACGATATTGCGTGTATTCAAAAAGGGATCGATGCGCGGATGCTTATATCGGCCCGCAGCCTTTGGTCCGCCGAACGCGGACCAAAGGCTGCGGAGCTTTTCTTTTAGGAAAAGATTCTCTTCCGCCGGTTACACCCGCCTTCGGCGGGCTTCACCAGCGGCTACGCTTACGCCATTTTCGAATCTGTAGTGTTTTCCAACGATCCGTCTCTGGTCCGCCCTTGGCAGACTAAGCTAAAGAGAATATTAACAAACGAGTTCTGTTTTAACCTGCCCGGTTACATCCTCCGCCAGAAGTTTGCCTTCGGTCCACCTTTGCGGGTAAACTGAATAAACGAAATGCGTTACCAATACACAGTTGCCCTTGAATAACAGTACGCTTTGACTGAATGAACCTCCTTTGTTTTCCCAAGGTAGTACCAATCATGACTCCAAAACAATTAGCGAACGACAAGAGAGTGAAGAACTTTGTCGACATCGCCCGACGATATTGCACATTTATGGAATCCGTCGGCACGACCAAAAAACGAGATTTCATCCACGGCTGCGCTGCGTTAATTCCTGAGCTGTATCTTCATATAATCCCTATTCTGAATATGCCATATCATGATGAAATGTTCGAGACAAACAAAGAAAGCCTATCACCTCATAATGGCAGAAAAATCTATAATGACATTAGTCGAAAATTAAGCAAAGATAATCGATACCACGAGTTGTACGATCCTTACGATAACGAAGAAACTGTAGGGACTTGCCTTGCGGACGATTTAGCTGGCATATATTGCGATATAAAACGCGGACTGAATAGTTTTGATTGCGACGGACAAGGAATATTCGATGCGGTTTTCTGTTGGAAACTACATCATTTTCACTGGGGCAATCATTGCTGCAGCGCTATGCGTCCATTGCACGAGCTAATTGTTCGATACCACGAAAAGGATTAGGAGATCATTGAAATAACCCGCCAAATAGTCTTCATGTAACAACTATACCGGCAGAAGCCATCTCTTCGAAAGCCCGTTCGCAATCTCCGGGGTTCAACTCCACGCCACGAACACCATCACGTAAAACAATTACTTCAAAACCCAATTCCCTGGCATCCAGAGCGGAGAACTTTACGCAATAATCGGTGGCCAACCCCACGAGAGTCACACTTTGAACATTCTGTTCTTTCAGGTATTCCCCTAAACGGTGGAGTTACTTCTACCGTTATCGAAAAAGCTGCTATAGCTGTCTATCCCCGCATCTACCCCTTTGTAGAACACCCTTTTTATGCGACTTGTATCAAGAGAAGCCACGAACTCGGCACCAAATGTTTCCTGTACGCAATGATCGGGCCAGAGAATTTGCCTCAACCCGTTCAAATCGATTATCTCGCCCGGTTTCTTACCCGGATGCTGACTTGCAAAGGAACCGTGGTTCGCAGGATGCCAGTCTTTGGAGGCCACCACCAGCTCGAATTCCGGTATCAGGCAATTGATCACCGGAACAACCCGCCCTCCATGAGGAACGGCCAGCGATCCACCGCTGACGAAATCGTTTTGAACATCTACTATTACAAGAGCCCGCATAATACCAACCTCGTAACACCGACAACCGTTCAATCCGGCAGTCCACGAGCCTCCATTATCAGTTTCGTCTTGAGATCGAAGAGGTGTTTTTCCGTCCCCGAAGGGAATTCGTGCGGATTGAGAAAACGACGAATACCTGGATGGAATTTCTCCAGTTGCGCTCTTGCCCGCGTTCTGCTTTCTTCAACTGAAGGAATTTCGTATACTACTTTTCCTCCACGAAGTACCGGGACCAGAAGATCCTCGAATTGAGTATTCGTGGGTACATCCCGCCTGCGGGTGGAGTCCATTGGATCCACGATGCAGCCGCTTTCGCCCGCCCCCAGCCCTACATCGTAAACCATATCAGCTACGTATCCGGATTCACCTTCATATCGCCGAACCTGCAGAATACCTGGCGTGGAAACCTTAACAGTCTGTTCAGAAATCTTGACCTTATACTGCCATTGCTGCCCCGGTTTACGGACGGCGGCCAGCTTGTACACCCCACCGAGTGCCGGCTGATCGTGCCCGGTTACCAGACGCGTACCAACTCCCCACACACCGATCTGCGAACCCTGGTCACGGAGGCTTTCGATCGTCTTCTCGTCCAGGTCGTTGCTGGCCACTATCACCGCATCGGGGAATCCGGCTTGATCCAGCATTTTCCGGGCTTCCACGCTGAGATAAGCAAGGTCGCCTGAATCGAGCCGGATGCCCACCATTTCATAGCCCCTGGCTCGTAAGCGCAGTCCAGCAGTAATCGCGTTCTTTACACCTTCCAGCGTATCGTAAGTATCAACCAGAAAAACGCAGTTATTGGGTAAAACATCCGCATAGGCATTGAACGATTCCAGTTCGTCCTCGAAAAGCATTACCCAACTGTGAGCATGTGTCCCCTTGACGGGTATTCCCAACAAGCGGCCAGCCAACACGTTGGAAGTGGCCGCACAGCCGCCGATGTAAGCCGCCCGGCTCGCCGCCAGGGCACCATCCACCCCCTGTGCGCGCCGCAGTCCAAACTCCAATACGGGCATTCGGTCTGTCGCTTCACATACCCGGGCGGCCTTGGTGGCGATCAGGGTCTGGAAATTAATCATGTTAAGCAGCGCCGTCTCCAGCAACTGGCACTGAAGGATAGAACCAGTGACCCGCAAAAGCGGTTCCTGGGGAAAAACAACAGTCCCTTCCGGAACCCCGTCCACATCACAGCGGAACTCAAGATCGCGCAGGTACTCTATAAATAACGGTTCAAAAAGGACTTCCCCGTCATTACCCTCTAAACCAGCCAGGTATTCCAAATCCTCCTGCTCGAATTTAAGCGTGGAAACGTAATCGATAACATGGGCCAACCCGGCAGCTATAGTATAACCACCCTTGAACGGATTCTGGCGAAAAAACAGATGAAAAGCCGCCTCTTCCTGGTCACGGCCCAGCTTCCAATAGCCATATGCCATAGTAAGCTGGTACAGATCGGTCAAAAGCGAAAGAGACGGTTTGTATATCTCGCTGGGAGTGTACATAGTCGAACGATTCCTGATTTAAAATCCGGTGTCATAAATCAGCGGAGCAAGCCTCCCCTGACCTGCATGGCCAGGCTATAAACCTTCCCCTTACAGGTCAGAAAAAGAGTTTTGCCGTCAATTCCGCCGAAGGTAAGGTTGGAGCAGAACTCCGGTACTTTGATAAAACCCAACTGTTTTCCATGAGCATCAACAACCCAGACACCGCCCCGGCCGGCGAAATAGAGGTTCCCGTTTTCATCAATGGTCATCCCGTCAGGATCACTCCGGTCGTCAGTATCGGGATCAAAGAAGACCTTTCCCTCTCCCAGTGTGCCATCTTCCAGAACAGGGTAACTCCGCCAGTGCTTTCGGTAGCTGTCCGCAACGTACAGAGTTTTCCCATCCAGGCTGGTAATCAAGCCGTTGGGTATTGCCATATCATCAGCAACTTTGGTGACTTTGCCATCAGCGGTTACACGAAAAACTGCACTGGTTTTGCGTTTTTCAAAATCGGGATCAGTTATGAATATGTCACCGTTTACACTCTGGCAAACATCGTTAGGCTGATTCCATGTGCTATCGGCCGCCAGCGTTTTTATTTCTTTGGGACCATCAGTACCGATAGCACACGATAACACGCGATAGCCATAACACTGGGCGCATAGCAACTTGCCGTCCCGGGAGAGGAACATACCGTTGATCCCCTCCGTTTTATCCATCCACAAGCTGGCTTTACCGGGTTCGTCAAGCCGGAGAACCTGCTGGTTGCCGTCAACGAAGGAAGTGAAAAAGAGTTTTTGCCGGCTCTATCCCATACCGGTCCTTCAAAGAAACTGTCGGCCGCGTAAACTTCAACCAGCCCGGCACCGGGTTTTACCGTAGAAGGAAAACCTGGCTCACCAGCAAACGTGGGCATCAGGCATAATAGAACGACACAACCACTCCGACAGCAAGAGCCTGCAGAAATCCCAGACATAATACCTCCTCGTCAGCTTATTAGACAAATACCTATCGATGCTGAGCTAACATCCATTCGATAACTTTCTGATCACCATAAGCCGGATCCCAGGAGTTATGCCTGACACCCCTGAACTCGGTGTAACGAACATTTCCACCGACTGATTTGACTGCCGCGACCATCTCCCTGGAGCGATCAACTTTTACCACCGGGTCGGCATCTCCATGGAAACACCATACGGGCACGCTTTTGATCAAATGGACATTAACGCCAATTCCCCCCCCGCAGATGGGCACCAGGGCACAGAACCGTTCGGCGTTTTGCATACCAATAGACCAGGTACCAAAACCACCCAGCGACAGGCCTGTCAACACAACTCTATCCGAATCAATATTGTATTCGTCCATCGCCTCATTCAGGGTAGCCAACGCCATCCGTTGCATTTCCCCTTCCCAGGCGCGGTCGAGCGGGCACTGGGGCATAATAACGATACAGGGGAACCACTCCGGATGTTCGCGGATCACCTTACCCAAGCCGACTTTTGTCTGCGATTCACCATCGCTCCCCCGTTCTCCAGCTCCGTGAAGGAATAAAAAAGCAGGCCAACTTTTTTCGGGAGTGTACTCTTGCGGCACGTAAACCGAGTACTTGTACACATCGCCGTCCACTTCAACGCTCTTGGTTACAAAACCCTTCTCACAATCCAACGACATCCGCTGACCTCCGAATCCGCACTTGGAACCATGACACCCACTCAAAACCAACCCGCACACCGCCAGAATCGCCGTTATAGCAACATTAGATCGCAACATTAGATGACCTCCCTGATAGGCTAGAATCCTTCCACTGACCACCGGGGCAAAAGAAACCACGTTGAGTAATTATCTCCCCGAGTATTTGTTTTCTCAGTCAGTTATAATAGCATGATTACAGTCGTATGGTTCGTGGGTGATTAAAAAAAAGGGGTAACCATCGTGTGGCTGACAACAATTCTGATTTGCATACTGAGCGTCGGACAACAGGCTCAAAAAAGCGAACTTGAACTTCTAAACACGTATGTCCAAACGGAAATCAAGAACTTTCAAAAGCCTCCGGCTCTCGAAAAAACACGATTTGGCCGGTCTGACCGTGGGAGTTTACGTTGCTGGCGGCGGATCTGCTATCCCGGCACAGCGTCCTTACGACGATATGGCCACCCTAACGGCCGGGTATATGTATCACACAATACGAAAAGCTGGCGGAACTCCCCTGTTGACCCGGGCCGATGACCGCCCGTTCCGCTACCAGGGAAAGGGAACAGAAGCCGACCGAAACCGCCTGTTTGAAGATTATGGCTGTCGTTTATTCGTATCCTTCAAATACGAAAAATGTACCGGACAAAGTGCAATAGCTATAACCACGCCCGAAAACGATTCGGCCAGCAAAGTTCTCGCCGAGAATATTTCATCCTTTCTCATTGGACATTACCTGGCATCGGAAGCAACTGCGCTGCAACCAGATACCAAACCGGTCACCTGCGAGATAACCTTTCAATACGATCCGGACAAGAATATCAACCAGAAAGACCGTTTGACCGCTAGGAAAAACGCAATCGCCATATGCCGTGGAATTAAACGGTTCTATTCCAAGTACTCAGAATCAGTTAAAGACGTTAATCAAGAAGCCAAGGCGAAAAATACACCGTTCACTCGTCGAGGCGGACAGAGTAAAAAGATCCGTGACTTAGCCAGAGTTATCTGTCCCGAGGGCAAACTCACAACTGATCGGGTGGAGTGGTTCTGCAATATCTTTCCTCGACTGGCTATCACCAACCCCAGCTTGACCCTATTGGAGCCAACAGTCACCGTTGCTGAAGAACAAGTTACCATTGGAGGAATAACCAATACTCCGCTCGTAAAGGATGGATTGATAATAGCCCTGAAAAGCCTGGGAATCGAAGATATTCAGGACAAAGTCCGCGTGCTCCCGGAAGAGGGGAAATTACAAGGAAAACTCTATGGGGCATGCAAGCAATCGATGGCTATCACCTTTACCGCTCCGAGTGAATATGCAGGAAAGCAAACGCAACTACTTTTCGGCGAACCGGTTTTTCTTCTCGATCATGACCAGCATTACTACCTTATTCACGGCAGCGATGGTTACTGGGGATGGGTTCGTGACGATGCCATTCACACTATGAGCGAACAGGAATTTCTCGCGTACAACAATCACCTCAAGGCTGTGGTAAACGCGAATCTGGAATTTGAAGAGTTCCGGGTACCTAGAGGAGCCACTGTAGCAGTAAAGCAAGAGGGTAAATCAAAGTTAGAGCTGGTCTGCCCGGACGGCAAGTGTTGTGAGATATCGAGTTCAAAAGTAAAAATGAAATCCCCTGCCGACAAACTCGCCGCACAGCAGCGCGTGCTTGCCGGTCTTGATCTGCTGTACATTCCCTATCTCTTCGGTGGCCGATCCCCCATCGGACTCGACTGCAGCGGACTGGTAATGGGCGCAACCGCTCGAAGCTGTATCCCCCAGTCAACCGCTCGAGATGCCTGGCAAATGGCTTTTGCCGGAACAGTGACCGCGACCCGCTGGAGCAGAAAGGGTATGAAAGCGGGCGATATTATTTATTTCATAACCTCCGCCGGCAGGATCTATCATACCGGTATTGCTCTCAACTCTACTCATATTGTTGACTGCTCACCGCCCGCAGTACAGATCGGGAGCATCATCCCTGGTGATCCGCTTTATGACGAGCGGATGGACGAAGACTTCTTCATGGCCAAGCAACCGTAAATCGGTTTCCGCCTGGATTGGTTAATATGAAAGACAAACGACGTATATGTGTCCTGGTAGACGGACTTCTCGATGTTTTCAACGCGAAAACAACAGCGGGATTACTTCGCTACTGCCCGGAGGAAGTAGTGGCCGTCCTTGACCGGAAAAACGCCGGTAAAGATCTGGAACAATTCCTGGGTGTAGGTAAAGGTGTGCCGATCATTGATAGTATTGAAGCCGCTAAAGCTTTTAAACCCAATATCCTGGCGATAGGCGTGGCTTTGCCGGGTGGTGCAGTGCCGGACGCGTGGAGGCGAATAATCATTGGCGCGTTGAAATCCGGCATGGATATACTAAACGGGCTTCACACCATTCTGTCTGAAGATCCGGAGTTGGCCGAGTGCGCTGCCCAAGCCGGGCAAACCATTACCGACGTACGCAAAGCGCCGCCCGGACTCACCGTGGGAAAAGCCAAAGCGCTGACGACCAGAGGTAAAAGGATTCTCACCATCGGAACCGACTGTAACCTGGGCAAACGGGTAACCGCCCTGGAACTGGTCCGGGAGATGAAAAGCCGCGGCATTAATGCGGAATCAGTTCCTACCGGCCAAACCGGTGTCATGATTAACGGCTCAGGAGTGATAGTCGATTCCGTTATCTCCGACTTTGTATCGGGGGCAGTTGAAGGGGCTATTCTGGAAAAAAAGGATGCCGACTACATTGTTATTGAAGGGCAAGGGTCGCTGCTTCATCCAAGCTATTCGGCCGTCACCCTGGGATTGATGCATGGATCACTGCCTGATTACATGATTCTCTGCCATACTCCACTTAGAGAAACCATGCGAAGCACCGACAATATCCCCATGCCCAGTCTATCGCAGATGATCTTTCTTTCAGAAGCACTAATCAAACCCCTGAATCCTCAATCGAAGGTTATTGGTGTTTCCCTTAACTGCCACGGCTGGAACGACGAGCAGGCCCGGGCCGCCCGGGAGGAGGCCGCCGAGGAAACAGGGCTTGTAGTGGTAGACGCTATCCGCACGGGAACTGCGGACCTGGTAGCCGCAATCTGCGAGGAGAACATCTGAAATGTCAGGGCTGTTCGACGGAACTCCACTTGAAAGACCAGTCACCTGCGCAGTTTGCGGGAAGACTCTCGATCAGTGTTCCTGTCCGCGAAACGACGATGGCGATGTATTGCTCCCCAAAGACCAGCCGGTACGCATCCAAAGCGAAAAACGCAAGAAAGGGAAAATAGTAACAGTCGTTTCCGGATTGGATAAATCAGCTTCGGACCTGAACTCCATCCTCAAGGAACTGAAAAAAGTCTGTGCCGCGGGTGGTACGATGACTGACGATAAGATCGAAATACAGGGAGATCATACGGATAAAGTCATCAAGGTGCTGACCGACCGGGGCTATCCGATTCGTTGAGGTTTTAACCAACCACTGAAACAAGAACCGCACGGAAGGGATATACACAAGCTTCGGAAGCGGTTTTTGTTTTTGGTAATTTCACGCAGCAGCCAGCAGTCCCACACGAGTAAGTCGCGCATCCGTGCATCTGATAATACAACAACAAAACTTTTTTCAAGCCAGCATCCTTGCAGCCTGACACTTCCTAATGTACCTCGTGGAATTACGGGCGTATTATCCCTTCACGAATAGCGAAACTCGCCAGTTCCACACGATCATGGATTCCCAGCTTTTTCATCAAACTCGCAGCGTGATTATCAACCGTTTTCACGCTGACGTTATCGATCTCCGCTATTTCCTTCTTGGCCTTTCCCATTGCGATATGCCGCAAAGTGGCGTATTCCCTGGCGGTCAACGTAGACAGCCTCGTTCGGGCAACAGAACCCAGCCGGGCCTTTTTATCCCCTACAACTATCCGCTCCTGAACTTCAGCGGAATAGTATGTTTTCCCCGAGCCGACAGCCTTGATCGCCTTGACAATGACGTCCAGTGATTCCCCCTTCACCAGGTATCCTGCCGCTTCAATTTCCAATGCCTGAGCGATATAGCTGTCATGGCAAAAGGCACTGAGGAAAAGAACCCTGGTGCC
This sequence comes from Phycisphaerae bacterium, assembly GCA_963667855.2. Lineage (GTDB taxonomy): Bacteria > Planctomycetota > Phycisphaerae > UBA1845 > UBA1845. The sequence continues at coordinate 9,521 of CAXXKI010000029.1, forward strand.
TGGACTTTGCAGTTGGATCTGCCGGGCCGCATCGAACGAAGACAATCCGGGCATATCAATATCCATCAATACCACGTCCGGCAGAAACTCAAACACCAAAGGCAATGCGTTCTCCGCGTTGTCCGCCGTGGCCACCACATTTACTCCCTTTTCGTAGGACAGCCCGGCCAGAAGCGCTTCACGAACAGCAACGTGATTATCCACCAGAATCACAGAGATGGTTTTGCCCCCGCTACCACCAGTATCGTTAAGTGAGAGAAGCCCTTCAATGCGCCGTTCACCTCCAGTTCCTTCTGCTCCCGTTGCCACAATCCGTGATTTCTCGTCCATTAATTCATCCTCCGCACATCAACGCACGAATCACACTTCGCTTCGCTTGCCTGTTCCGGTATTCCGATCATGGCTACAGTATGAACAGAGATGTGTTTTTGGCCTATCAGCCGAAACGTCTAAATGCGGGGATGATTGAAAACCGTTTTAAAACAGCTTCAACAGGGCTGAAAATAGTGATTCATGCTTCAGTTAACCCTTCTCTGATAGCAAAACGAGCCAGTTCGACGGACTTGTGGATTGATAATTTATTCATCAGGTTTGCGGTGTGACAATGAACGGTTTTGGGGCTTAATCGCATGGTAGCAGCGATTTCTTTTTCGGTCAGTCCCCTGGCCACATAACGGAGAACCTCAAGCTCTCTCGGCGTTAGAGTCGCTACTCGAGATTTCTTTTTCTGAGCCAGTCGCGTCCCGCCGGTATCAACGACTATTCTATTTCGTATGCTCTCAGAATAGAAATTTCTGCCCTTGGCTACCGACCTTATGGCCTGCATGACCACCTCCGGCGTTTCGCTTTTCGTGACATAACCGGCCGCCTCTACCGCCAAGGCCTGTTCAATGTAATGATCATGAGAAAATGCACTTAGAAAAATCACTCGAGTGCCGGGGCACTGCTCGTTTATCAACCGGACTCCATCAAAGCAGACAAGGCCGGGCATGTCGATATCCATGAGAACCACATCGGGTTTCAGCCTGATCGCCTCGTCTACACAGCGATCGGCGTTTTCCACCGCCCCAAGGACAGTTAAATCGCTTTCGGCGGCCAGCTTTTCTTCAAGCATCTGCCGCATTAAAGCATGATCATCAACCAACAGGACTGATATACAACCGTTCGTGTTCATACATGTTCCGCTGTGTTATTTTCCCTGCTCAACAGCAGTGAAGCCAATTCGTTCAACTCGCTAATCTGGAATGGTTTTCTTAACAGCGAGGTTCTCGAATCCAGGCTTTTCTCCAGATTACTATCTGAACTTCCGGTTATTATGATAGCCGGCACCGTCGCCCCCGCATTACGGATATGTTGTAAGCAGCTTGTCCCGCGTTTCTTGGGAAGATCATCATCCACAACCAATAGACTTGTCTGTGATTTATGCCTTTCGAAAGCCTCCAGGAACGAAACCCCATCCTCCGCTTCGAGTACCGAATAGTTGGACGATTCCAGGGACGAAGCAATAATACCGCGAACGTGACGATTATCGTCAGCCAACAGCACCAACTCACCGAATCCTTCACGCGTCGGAAACTGCCGATCTGAATCCTTACTGATCTGCTTTTCCTTTAAAACCGGCAAGGTTATAATAAAAGTTGCGCCTTTTCCCGGAGAGGATTCCACCTCTATCCACCCTTTATGATCTTTGACGATTCCGTGAATGATAGCTAAACCCAAGCCGGTTCCCACTCCCCTGTGCTTGGTTGTAAAGAACGGTTCAAAAATATGCTCCCGGACATTCTCCGCCATTCCAACTCCATTATCCGCAACGACCAGCTTCATCACCTCTTTAGTTTTCCCAAGCTTCGAGCCGGTTCGATGATCAACTGTCCGCGACATGGAAATACGAAGAATACCTCCGTCCGGCATTGCATCGCGAGCGTTAATCACAAGATTCATAAGAACCTGCTGCAATTGCGTGCCATCGGCCAGCACCCAAACCTCTTCGTCGGTTATCTCCAGCTCCAGGTCGATAACCGCAGGTAAAACCCTGCGCAACAATCCGAATGAATTGTCAACCAGCTCGTTCATCCTGGTAGGTTCTTTTTCCGACGCCGTTTTGTGGCCGAACGCAAGAAGAGACCTGGTTACTCCGGTGGCTTGTTTCGCGGCTTCTTCAACTCCGTTCAGGAGGTTCAACGCATCGTGGTTTTCCGGCAGAGTTCGACGAGCCAATGTGGAATATCCAGTAATAGCCATAAGCAGGTTATTGAAATCGTGCGCCACGCCAGACGCCAATTGACCGACAGCATCCAGTCGCTGAGCGTGTCGCAGTTCGGCCTCAAGCCTGCGCCTTTCTTTCTCGGCGGCCTGACGTTCACTGAGATCCCGGGCAACAATCATCACTACATGCCGGTCTCCCAGTACGGTCACCAATCCGTGTATTTCCATTAGTATTCGGCGATTACTCTTGGAGATATAGACAGCTTCGGTAACCATGCTTCCCTGGGTTTTAATCCGATTCATAACCGTGGAAACATCCGATCCGGATTCATCTGCGGCCTGGAGATCCATCAAGCTCAGCTTCAGCAACTCCTCTCTCGTATATCCCAACGATTTGCAGGCAACATCATTCACCATAAAGAACGGATTAATCACGTGTTCACTACCGTATTCAAAAACCAGAATGGAATCCTGTATGCTATCGAATAACTGGCGGTACTTCCGCTCGCTTTCCCGCAGAGCATCCTCTGCTCGTTTTCTCGCGGTAATATCGCGAAAGGTTGCTCTTACGACTTTCTGGCCGTCAAGCTCAATTACCGATGCGCTGTATTCAACGGGGAAAATCTCGCCGGTCTTTTTCATTACGTCAGTCTGCAGCTGTATCGCCCCGAATTTCAGTATACCGGCAAAAGTCTGCTCACCCAGTTCCGCAGTATCCGTAGCATAAATCGCCGGCATACCTTTCTTTTCAATCTCGTTCCTGGAATATCCAAACAAATCAAGGAACTTGTCATTAACATCAATAACCGTCCGATTAAGCCCAAGCAACACAATTCCTTCTGTAGCCTGCTCGAACGAAAGGCGGAAACGCTCTTCGCTTTTGCGAAGCGCATCCTCTGCGCTACGCCGGGCGGTAACATCATCAAACACCGCCACCAACTCTCCTGAGGGAAGCCGATATACCCTGTTTTCAAACGATGCGGTCAATCTACCATCGTCGTACCGAATGACCGGTAAGTTCTTGGGTTTTCCCGTTCGCCACACATCCTTGAAGACATCAAACAACCCCATGTCCACAACTCTGGGAAATATCTCCCGAACCTCCTTACCGATGTACTCGACCCCCTCCAGACTCGCATTCCTTCTGCCTGCCGCGTTTACATCCTTGAAAACAAAACGATTACCATTATCCTGTACCTCGTAGACAGCCACACCGCTGGTCATATTGTTGAACAATTCCCGGTACCGGCTCTCTCCGGCGCGTACTGCCTGTTCGGCCAGTTTCTGCTCGGTAACATCCACCGCGATACTTAACACGCCCGGAGCGCTTTTATTTGAAATACGGAAAGGAACTCTTCTTACTTGAAAAAACCGGCGTTGGCCATGCGCCGTATGAATTGAGAATTCCTTTGTTTCCACTCGCTCACCGGTTCTGAATCCAAGATCATCGTGTTTCAACAACTGTTTGGCATCTAAACCGACCTCCTCTAACTCCTCAGGCAAACGACCAACCAATTTATCGATAGGTATGCCAAATATCTCGGCCGTTTTTCTGTTAGCCATTGCACAACGGCCAGTGCTATCCTGAGCAACTATCATCGCCGGCACGGCATCCAACATCCCTCTTAACCTGGCTTCACTTTCCTCCAAGGCCTTTTGGGCTCCCCTGATCATGGAAATGTCATCAACAACCTTCATGAATCCAACCGCCTTGCCGTCCTCGCCAAATACGGGAATTGCCTGGACCCTTACTTCAATGGCTGAACCATCATCGCGAACCGCAAGCGTTTCACATTCTGACTGCTCCCCTAAAGTCATTGCCCGCTCACCAGGACAATCCACACATATGGCCTCGCGTTTTTTGAATTCCCTGTAACATTTCCTGCCAACAAGTTCGCCTGCAGATTTTCGGAAAATCTCCGCCTTCTTGTTGTTTACCATTAATATACTGTACGTGGAATCTATTAGTGCGATTCCCAACGGAATGTTTTCCACTAATAACCTGTATCGCTTCTCGCTGGCCCGTAGATTCTCCTCAGCCCGTTTATACGCGGTGATATCCTCGCCGATGGACTGATACGCGACGACCCTGCCCTTGTTATCGAACATCGCCCGGTCTGTCCAGCGATGCCAGCATATCTCCCCATCATTCCGCACGACCTTATGCTCGCACGTTTTTATCGGCTCGTTGATGGTTAACGAGCTTATGCTGCTTATTACTAACGGCCGGTCACTCTCAGGAATCAGATCGAGAAAAGATGTACCAATAAGCTGATCGCGGGATTTGTTAAAATATTCGCAATAAGCATCGTTTACATATGTTATTTCACCGTCGGGGAAAAACCGGCAAATCAATCCAGGAGAATTTTCAGTCAGCGCCCGATACGCGGACTCACTCTCCTTCAGTGCGTCCTCAAACCGGCGCCGATTCGAAATACCAACCGCCAGAGTCAGTATCATCACCGCGACCACACATAAAGACGCCTGCAGCAGAATCAGAGAAGTATTTAGTGTTTCCGTTACAAATGGTCCCGTACCATTAACCGTTCCCCAGATTGCCATAGCGGAAACCAGTGCCGTGCCAACCGCTGCTTCTCGTTGTCCAAATCGAAGAGCAACCAGCAAAAGGATAGGAAATACCAGTTGGGCCGCCACGCCCGAAAGATGAGCCGGAAGATGCCCGCCGAATTCCAGTACCCAGATCGCCACCAGAACCGCAAGTATTACCGCGAGTTCAGTGATTTTGAGAATAGAAAAATCCAACATCTTCCATCGTCGCCAACCAAGAAAAACGGGAAATACAATCAGTACTCCCGCGAAATCACCGAACCACCAGGTGAAAAGCATCGTGCGATAAACCTCCCACGATGCCAGCTTCAAAACGCAGATACTGGCAGGACCAATCAGGCAACTGCCCAGGCACATAATTGCTCCGACAACAATCAACGCAAACACATTTTGCGGTTTTTCCAATACGGGCTTATGGCTGATGAATTTTCTGAACAGATGTGCCCCGGCAACGGCCTCCAGGGTACTGCCAACGCCAATCATCGACGAAGCAAGCAGTACGGTATGGATACTGGCATCCGCTCTGCCACCAAAAATCGCCACGTTTGCGCAAATAGCCCCCAGAAACACGCCTGGCCAAACTCCGTAACCGAATATAAGAATTGATGCCAGAGCAACGCCCGTTGGAGGCCAGACAGGTGACGCACCTGTACCTTCAAATGCAAGTAATAAACCCACTCTTGCTGAGATATAATAGATTACCCCAACGGATACTACGCGTAAAAGCCACCGCAATACCGGCGCATATGCGGTTCGATTCAACATCGCTTCACCTCCATCAACGCGAAGCGTTTACTGATCAAGCCATATTGTGAATTGACGGGTTTATTATTTCATATTACCGCCACGTACTATCATCCACTTCCTGGCTATACATAAGGCGCAGTAACATTACCAGGCCGAATTTTAACTCTCGTCTACCATCCCTACTTGCCCGCGAGCCTTAAAGGCGATTGTTTATCACCGGTAATCCTACCTGATTAGCCTGACATATGAAACAAAACGCTTAACAAACCAAACACTTTTCTTACCTATTTATTCCAGATATCCAAAACAATAGGGGCAATACCCCTATTGTACTCCTGTTACTTACATCGCGAGCATACGTTTTTAAAAAGGGCATATGAATACACTAAATTCTCAAACCCGCACATTTCTTAACCCAAATTAATAAAAAACCTTTTAGCAAGAGTAATTGCGTAAATTCGCGCCGCCCTATTGGTAACCAACTCCTTTAGCATCCGCATCGTTCGGTTCCTGCTTTCCGCGGCGTCCCCAAAATCGCCTACAAATACGTACGGTTACTCATACTCGGTATCACTTGGAAACGTCCTCACACTCTGGAGCGGCCATGATCTCGTTTTCACGCGCAACCGGTATAAGAAACGCTGATTCGTAACCAAAATCCCTGATCCTGCGCCGAAAAATCAACGTAACTTTTAGCAGAGAACGCCTGTTCCTTCCCCGGTATCCTTGTTTTACAATGTTAAAAACGGAATAATCGGAACACTCTGGTTAGCTTTAAAGATGAAAAGAAGTCATTTAATGAAAAAACGCCGGCTCACGATTCTTTTGGACAAAGATGACTTCGATTCCGTTTCCTTAGCCTACCCGGAAGCTATGGAAGGGACAATCCTGGCTTTTGACGTGGATATTCACGTAGAGTTACTCAGTAGAAACATCAAGCACCTGACCTGTTGGGATGTCATTGAAGAAAGCAGCCTGCCAGACCTCGAAAAGTTTGAGGCAGAGGTACAACGATTCTGGAATGAAAACGGTTCGGCCCCTTTTGGGGGCATCGACTGCCTGAAGATGGCCGGATTCCGCCACATAACCTGTTTCACCCGATTGGCCTGGGCAGCTTTCGTAATAAAAGCGGCTCTTAATAAACTTCAGCCTGACGAGGTAATCGCTTTCGACGAGCCCAAAGGACACGGTCTGGAACAGCCGCCCGGATACACGAAAATGCCTCTGCTTTTCGCCCTGTTGCGGGGTATGGCGGAACAGGCCGGTATCACTGTCCACTTACTGAGCAGGTCAACCACATCAGCCTTCCCCTCGTTCGTAGACCAGGTAGCGGTTGATGCCAACATGGCCTTGCCCTCCCTGGACCCTGGAGAGGTAATAGGAGATAAACCATATATTCTATTTACGGCCAGCGGTAGTGGGTTGACCAGGCAAATTCCACTGCTTGTGGTCATCGGTGGGCAAACGGAATTCACCGCTCTGCAAATGTACAAATCAGCCGACACTTCTACACTGCAACAATTAGCAGATAGAGGTTTCACTGCATATCACGAATTTCAATTGACATCACACATTGAACAACAAATGGACAAAACCTGGCTGGCTGCCATCCGGCAGGATTTCGACGAGAAACGCTGTAATTGCCACTCAAACATCAGTTGCATTTTCGATAACCCATATATGAATATCCATTTCGATTTCATATACGATATATATATACCCAGGATGGTTCAACACATTCAGACCTGGCAAGGGCTGTTCAACAGTCATCGACCCAGTTTGATTGTCGCCAATTACCATGGCCCCGTTATTGACGTGGCCGCTTCTTTGAACATACCAACAATCGTGTTTCCTCACGGCGTTATGATTATTGGCGAAACCCGGTTTTATACTTCACTGCCGGAATCTACACACATTGGAGCTTTGAGTGAAAAACATAAGGGAAAACTGGTCTCGGCGGGTATCGCTGCAAGCCGGATAACGGTAACCGGAGATCCGGCCTGCCAATGCATTGAACAACAACAATCACCGGGCGGCAGGCAAAGCAGAAACAAAATCCTTATTTGTACGTGTATCACAGGCCTGCCATCGACAACGGGTTACCTCCCCCAGGCTAACTGGGCAAAAGCAGCCGCCGATTTTCAATCGCTCGCCAGCCTTGCGGCACGAAAACCGGAATGGCGGTTCACTATCCGCTGTCACCCTCGGTGGGACCACTATCGACTTTACGAATACGTGAATGAGCAATTGGATGACAACCCAAAAATCCAAGTCGTTACCAACTCATCGCTGGAGGAGGCTGTCCAGGACGCCGATATCGTTGTTATACCTAATGTAAAATCGTCGGCCCTTATCGAGGCTTCTTTTTTCTCCAAGCCGGTGATTTTCCTCGACTCCGCCATGTGCTGGTACGACCACCTAACCTGGGCGACAGAGTGCTGGCCTAAAGCTGGTTCCGTGGAAGAGCTGGAATTGATTATAGAGGAGGCATTCGACAACCCTGCACGATACGACGCCCTGCTGACGCAAACAATGCAGGCCAGGGCGAATTTCTACCCCTCTGCTGCGCCGAACAAATGTACAATCGGCGAATGCCTGGTAAAATTAGCCCGAAGTCAGTCACCTTAAGCTCAGGACAACCGAATAGACAATAATTATATTCCGGCGGAAAAATGATTTTAACCGAATTAAACAAACAGAATCGAGCGGAACAGAAGCAGCGAATGGTAAAGCTTATTCGCGATCACTACATGCTTAACCGATCGGCAACCAACGACGACACGGATATTCTAGTTTCTACAATTGCCCAACAATTGGAATGCCCGGTCCGGGAGTTTGAAGCGGGGACGGAAGTATTGACCTGGTTTGTTCCCAGGCGATGGAAAGTTAGAGAGGCATACCTTGCCAGGACCGATGGAACGAGAGTTATTGATTTTTCCAATAACCCCCTTCACCTGTGGACACACTCGATAAGTTTACAGGGCATAATCAGCCGGGAACAACTCGAAGAACATCTTTTCTTTCATCCGGAATTTCCAGATCGAATCCCCTACCATTTCATGAATGGATACCGTTATTGCAATGAGCCTTCTGAATGGGGATTCTGCTTATCGCGCAACCAGTACGATCAGTTGACAGATGATGAATATCACGTCCATATAGATACGGATCTGGACCATGAAGGCACGATGAAGGTAGTAGACTTTCATCTCCCTGGAGAAAAACAGCAGACGGTATTCTTTGCAGCACACACCTGCCATCCCGGCATAGTGACCGACGGCTTGTCAGATGTGGCCATCCTGGTGGAGCTTTTTGCCCAACTGGCGAGCCTCAAGAAGCGTAAATACAGTTACCGCCTGATTCTAGGCCCGGAGTATTTCGCAGCAGCAGCGTTTCTGGCAAGCACCCCCAAAAACGAAATAGACAATCTGATCGGCGGTGTTTATCTGGATATGATCGGTAATCGGCACAAGTGGGCTTTCTCCACCTCATTCCGGGGTAACACCTTAATCGATAAGGTGGTAACCAACGTAATGCGTTACCACACCGAAGAACACGTTCAACTGCCGCACAGAAAACTGGGTGGAAACGACGAGATGTTCTACAACGGACCGGGCTTCTGCATTCCCACAACGGAATTCGGCTGCTCTCTGCACGACGAACATCACACAGATGCGGATAACCTGGAACTTCTCGATGAAAACCAACTGATTCAAGCCCTGGGGATTACCGAACGCATCGTGAATGTATTCGAGTCCGATTTCATTCCCCGCCGTCTTTTCAAGGGTCCGCTTTACCTGTCACGGTACGATTTGTACATGCCCCTGCAGGTTGATGAGCATCTGCACGATGTTCAGGAAGAAATCCAGATTCTTATGGACGGGAAACTTTCCTGCCTGGAACTGGCCGACAAACTGGGCGCCGATTTCGACTACGTGCATTCCTTCTGCAGCCAGCTTGAAAAACACAACCTGATCGAACGAGTGGAAAGGAACGACAAATGAATTTCAAACCGCTTTTCGTTACCGGGATGTTCCGCTCGGGAACCACGCTGCTCGCAAAAATCCTCAACGCTCACCCGGATATAGTTTTATCGTCAGATCCTTTTTTGCCTTTTTTCAAGCACCTTCGCGATGAGATCCACCGGGAAATCGAGAATTCAAAACCGATTCCGCCCCAGGCACCGCTGGATGATTATTTCGCCTCGCCGGATAAGCTGGCATTGTATCGAGCTGTGCAAGGAGCCACTTTTGATCGAGCTTTTTCAGACTCCGCCAGACCATCGCTCTGGCCTGTAATAAAACAACGAGCGGCCGATTTCTCCCATAATCTCGTCGCCAGGATCGATGAACTGCAGGGAAACACTTACCGCGAGCTCTACCTGGACATGTTGAGACTTAATCTTGAGGTATACGGCCGGGGCGACGAGATATATTCGGGGCACAAGGAAGTGTGGGCAGACGAGTTCGCCGCAGTACTCCAACGTGATTTTTCTCAGCAAAAGTGCATCCACATAATCCGAGATCCGAGAGCCATGTGTGCCTCCAAGAACGTGGCCGATGATAAATACCCCTGGCTCTTTTTAATCCGCCACTGGCGAAAACTGTCCACTATCGGTTGGTACAATTCCAAGTTCGGCCCGGCAAAAGAACGCACTCTTTTAATCCGCTACGAAGACCTTACGGCCAAACCGGAAATCGCCTGCAGGCTGATTTGTGAATTTCTGGAACTGGAATTCACCGCCTCAATGTTGAATCCGGATAACCACAAGGACGGCGATGGCACCATGTGGAAAAACAATACATCCTACGCCGATCAGGTCAGCTTGCGAAAAATCGAGAATCGCAGCAAAGACCGCTGGAAAACAGTTTTGAGCGATTCAGAAGTGGAGTTAATCGAACAGTTAACTTTTCCCATGATGGACATGTTCGAGTACGAAACGGTGACCAGGCCGACTTCCAGCCTTCCCGATCATCTGTTATTCGATCCACCACAGGTGAAAAGAGAACAGTTGACGCCCTGGATTCGCGAACACGTGAAGGTGGACAAGGTCAGCACTGTATTGCAGATGCAGGAGGAATCGCTTCGCCTGCGATTAATGGAAAAAGCCGATCCTGACTTCGATGAATTGCTCGAATCGATTTTCTTTTTTGAGGAATTCTACAAAGCCTGCTGCAGTTATTAACTGATCGAGGTAACCACAAGCTTACTCGGCGCGTTTTGCCCGGCAGTCTCTGCTATCCGTTTTATCCTGGCCGGAACGCAACCACGGTTTTCCAATTCAGCCTCTTCTACCCGTGTGGCACAGGCATATAAAAACTGCGCGTCATCCCATGCTTTAGTGGGCGCATCGGCCACAGCTATTCGGAATCCTCGCTTCTCCAGCCGGCCAAAAACCGGATGCGCCGGATCGTTAATGGGAAACGCCACACTTACACCGGGTCGATCCAGGTACTTATCCGCTCCTTCAATGGCCTCCGGTTCCGCCCCGTTAATAGTAAGATTGATAAAATCCAATTCCCCGCCAACGAATTCTCCGGCAATATTGTCGATAGTGTCCACCTCAACGCGTACTTTTCCGCTTTGCTGCCGTATTCTGTCTTTACCCCAGATAACGGTTTCCGCTTCCAGATTCGTTTCATGCAAGTCGGCAATGGTATTGGAACTGCTGTAGTCGGTATAAAAGGTGAAATCTAGTTTTCCCTTTTCCTTCCAAACGCCCTTTTGTACCAGGGTTACGTTTTTAATACCGCTCAGTTCGATAAACTCGGCAGCCGCTTTGATGTTCCTTTCATCCGGATCAATACCCCAGACATGACCTTCAGGTCCGACCAGGGCAGCCATGATAAAAAGCGTTGAATATCCCAATCCAATAAACCCATCGTGAAAACCGACCATGAGCGCCTTATCCCCCTCCTTCAAGAAGGAAAAGGGGTGCAGATCCTGATGAAACGAATTGAGCAGTTGATACCGGGCAAGGTACTGCAGATGCGGCTCGGCTATAAAACCCAACATACTCGAGCCTCTCCCGTTTTGCTGGTGGAAATCATAATAAAGCCGCTGCAATTGCGTTCGCTGCTGGTAGTAAAACATGAACACGCTCCAGTCGTGGCGATCTAAAAGGAAAAAACACTCTCCAGGGCATCGAGTACACGGTTGGATTCGTCAGTTTCTTTTTCGCAAAGCCCGACAAGCTCGCGCAGTGATCGCGGCAAATGAGCGTAAAGTAACATCGTCCTGGCCAGTCCCATCAGTTTTTCCCGGCTCATGCCTTCGGCGATGTACACAGGCTCGCCAAGCGCCCGGTAACAATCGTAACCATCTTTCAGGTCAGTGAACTCCCCTCGGAAGACGAGTTTATCGTGTAAAAGAGAACCCGGCGTGGGCAGGAAAAACTCTATATTAACCGGCAGCCTCGTCTTTCTTATCAGTTCGACCGTTTCGGCCAGTATCGCGTCCGACTGGCCCGGCAAACCGATAATCACGCCGGAGTTAGCCCGGAGTCTGTACTTTTCAAGAACACGTACGACATTGATTATATCCTTATCGCTGACCGCCTTGTTGAGTACGTTTTTCCTGAACTCTTCTCCCCCGCTTTCCAGGCCGAAATTAACGTTTACACATCCGGCTTGTTTTATCAACCCGACTCTTTCCTCGGTGAGCGTAATCGCACTAGCGGAAATGGTAAACGGCAAATTCACCCGCTCCCCGTAAATTTTACAGAACTCCCCCAGCCAGGTGATCGGCGCGGCAAGGAAATTCTCATCCACAATGCGGAGCATCTCGATCCCCAGCTTCTCCTTGAGATCGACGAATTTCTCTACGGCCGCAGATGGTGCCATTCGCCGGATAAGGGGACGATCTGTTCCGCATGTCAGCTTCATTAATTCCCTGTTGGCACAGAAGGAACAGTCATGAGGACAGCCCCTGGAAGTCTCGCCGTAAAACCTGCGATATCTCCGCCCCACAAAATGAGCGATTTCAGGCTCCATCCCCGATTCGGCCAGTGATGGAAGTTTTTCCAAATCAGCCGTTACCCCGCACTCGTTCCTGACAACCTCGCCGTCCGAAGACTTGTACCACAGATTCGGCACACCGGAATAGTTTCCGCCGCCCTGAAGGCGATTGACAAAATCCAGTATCATTGGTTCCGCTTCACCGACACAGACCGCATCAACCAGAGGATCGGAAATCACCTGCTCCGGTTTTACCATTGCATGAGCGCCACCGACGAACAGAAAGAAATCCTTGGGGATACTACGAAGATAAGCCATTCCTATCTCGTAATTAGTGGATAACGCACTCAAGCCGATCACGTCAGGGCAGAACCTCTCCACTTCACTGCGAAATGCCGTGCAACCTCGCTCCAGATCCTGCTCGAACCGGTCTCTAGCCGGACCACTATCGCGACAATCACTTGATCTGAAAAGCGACCCGCGCGACGACCTGGGCCAGGCATGATACGGACTGCTCGAAAAGAGCTTCACCTCATGGCCCGCTTTCCGCAAGATAGCCATCAACAGTGGTATCCCCAGTGTAGGAAGATTTCCACAACCGGGCCAAAAGAACATTACCCTCATATTCGCAAACATCCTTAGCGAAACACCAACGAATTCCCTGCCAGCAACCGGGACGGGAATATCTCCCGTCGAATAGACAAAACCTGTCCGGATTGGATTGAGTATAGCGAGTTCAACCGATACACTTAAGGGCTGTTTTGCAAGGAAGTTTGAAACCTCCAGGCATTCAACAAGATTGTATATACAGAGTGAAATCCCTTGACCTTGCCCGCTTCGGCGGTATGGTTGACGCGGATTCGGGTGGCAAAATACTAGCGACCGCCAAATTAGCCGAAAGCAGGTACAATACCGGTTATAATGCACGGTCTAATGCAAATAATTATTACTGTCGGCGCCTGCAGGGGGGCCGCTCGGGGAGACAAGCGTGTTCGACTGGACTTCCAAAACAGTGCTGGTTACCGGTGGAACGGGCTCATTCGGGCAGAAGTTCGCCAAAATCATGCTTCGCGACTACCGGCCTCGCAAGCTCATCATCTATAGCCGCGACGAGTGGAAACAATACATGATGTCGAACAACGGGTTCAACCATTCGAACCTGCGTTTCTTCATCGGCGATATTCGCGACCTGGAGCGGTTGCGCAGGGCATTTCAGGATGTGGATGTGGTTGTACACACCGCAGCCCTTAAGCAGGTACCGACCTGCGAATATAATCCGATAGAAGCGGTGGCGACCAATATAAACGGTTCCAGAAACGTGATCGATGCCGCCCTGGATAACGGCGTTTCCCATGTGCTGGCTTTAAGTACGGACAAAGCTACCGCGCCGGTTAATATCTACGGGGCAAGTAAACTGGTAGCGGAAAAACTGTTTGTACACGCCAACAACTATAATCGATCCAATCACCCCGGTACGGCATTTTCCTGCGTGCGCTATGGCAACGTCCTGGGCAGTCGCGGAAGCGTCGTGCCGCTTTTCGCCGAACAAAAGGCAACGGGGAAACTGAAAATAACCGACGAGCGGATGACCCGTTTCTGGATTACCCTGGAACAGGGAGCCCGGTTTGTGATTTCCGCAATAGAGCGAATGAAAGGTGGAGAGGTCTTCATCCCCAAGCTGCCCAGCATGAAAACCATTGACCTGGCTAAAAGCGTGGCACCGGAGGCCAAAATCGAATACATCGGTATCAGGCCCGGAGAAAAGCTGCACGAAATGCTCATCTCCCCGGAAGAAGCCCGAACCACAATCGACATCGGCGACAGCTATATAATGTTGCCGGCCAAGCTGCTCCGCAATCAATGCTCCTGGGAAACGGAAGGCACTCCCCTGCCGGATGGCTGGTCGTACGCCAGCGATACGAATGATCAATGGATTTCTCAAGATCAAATCCAGGAGTTGATCCGTGCCTGCTGAGCAAGAAAACCCGGTTTGCGATTCGGTCGATGCGCCGTTCATACCTTACGGCAGGCAGCACATTGACGAGCAGGATATAGAGGCCGTAATTGAAATCCTGCGCTCAGACTGGTTAACCACAGGGCCCGCCGTCGAGCAGTTTGAAAGTCTTCTGGCAAAAACAACCGAGAGTAGCCATGCCGTAGCGGTGGCTAACGGCACCGCGGCGCTGCATGCGGCAATGTACGCGATAAATATCCAACCGGGTGATGAAGTGATCGTCCCCCCGATAACCTTTGCGGCCACCGCAAACGCGGTTGTATTCCAGGGTGGCACGCCGGTTTTTGCGGACGTATCACCCGATTGCCTGCTTATCGACCCAACTGCGATTGAATCCAGAATCACCGGTAAAACCAAAGCGATAATTGCGGTGGATTACGCCGGGCATCCTTGCGATTACGACGCTCTCCGCCAACTGGCTGATCGGCATGGTTTGATTCTAGTATCCGACTCATGCCACTCGCTTGGTGGAAAATACAAGAATCGTCCGGCAGGCAGCCTGGCGGATCTGAACACCTTCAGTTTCCACCCGGTGAAAAACATCACTACCGGAGAGGGAGGTGCGGTAACCACCAACCACCGGGAGTGGGCGGAGCGAATGCGGTCTTTCCGAAACCACTGCATTAGTACCGATCACCATCAGCGAAGCAGGGAAGGTAACTGGTTTTACCAAATAACCGATCTCGGCTATAACTACCGCATAACCGACCTCCAATGCGCACTGGGTATCCAGCAGCTTGGAAAACTGGAAAAATGGATCGAACGTAGGCAGGAAATCGCTGCACTCTACAAACAGTTGCTGGCAGACTTTCCGTTTGCTGAACCTTTGCCCGTCCTGCCCGATGTATCCCACGCGTTTCATCTATTCGTTATTCGCCTGGCCGAACAGGCCGGTTCTCGAGCCGAGGTTTTTTCAGCCATGCGGCAATCACGAATCGGCGTGAACGTCCATTACATTCCCGTTCACCTGCATCCTTTCTACAAAAGCCGCTTCGGAACGGCGAAAGGAATGTGCCCGGTAGCGGAATCAGCATATGAAAGAATCATGTCGCTACCGGTTTTCCCCACAATGTCCGACGCTGACGTCGAGCGAGTTGTCACCTCTCTTCGCGATGCCTGCAATCCAGAAAAGAGGCGGTTATGAGAGTACTCGTATCCGGTTGCGGCTCCATAGGTCAACGTCACGCGCGTAATCTCCATTCTGTGGGTATAACCGAACTGGCGGTTTGCGACCCGGATACTGATCGAACAGGCCCGATAGCCGAGGAGTTAGCCATCGACAGCTATGACTGTTTCTCCAAGGCATTGACCGACTTCAAACCGGAAGCGGTTTTCGTCTGCACGCCACCGGTTCACCACGTATCGCAATCTAAACGGGCGATCGAAAGCGGTACTCACCTTTTTATCGAAAAACCGTTATCCCATTCCCTGGCAGGATTGGACGAGTTGATCGAAAAAGCCGCATCTTCACACCGTATCGTTCAGGTCGGCTACAATCTTCGCTTCCACCCCGGAATCCGCGAATTAAAAAGAATTGTCGAAACCGACGCCATCGGAACCATTCTCTGGGGGCGTCTGGAAGTCGGCCAATACCTGCCCGAATGGCGACCATGGCAGGACTATCGCCAGAGTTATACGGCGCGAAGCGAACTCGGCGGTGGTATAATACTCGACGCCTCACATGAACTTGACTACGCCTGCTGGTTCTTCGGCGAACCGATAGAAATCAAGTGTATGGCCGGCAGGGTCAGCAACCTGGAAACCGATGTCGAAGATTGCGCCTCTATATTACTGCGGTTCGACTCCGGCGCACAAATCGACATACATATGGATTTCATCCAGCGTTGCTACAGCAGATCCTGTAAACTCGTGGGGAGCAAGGGAACTGCAATATGGGATTACGGTACTAATGAGATTAAAACGTGGACAACCAGAACTCAAACTTGGGAAACCACAAAACACCCCTGCGAACCGAACGACATGTACATAGCGGAAATTCTACACTTTATGGAATGCGTAAGAGCCGGCACCGCCCCGCTTTCAGATCTCGAACAGGGGCGAAAGGTTTTAAAAACAGCCCTTATAGCCAAGACTGCGGCTAACCTTAACAACGGAGCTTCTAGTCCATGTCCGACTTGAAAGGTAAAAAAGCATTGGTTACCGCCGGCTCCAGGGGACTCGGCGCGGAAATAGTCATCCAACTGGCGGAATTGGGTGCGGATGTCGCTTTCACCTACAAAGAGAACGAAAACGGTGCGATAAAAACGGCCGAACACGTCGAATCACGGGAACGTCGCTCGCTGCCTATCCGTGCCGACGTATCAGATTTCACCCTGGCTGAACAAGTAACAGAAAAAGTCATAGATGAATTAGGCGGTTTGGACATCCTGGTGTGCAATGCCGGAATCGCCAGCCCTGCCCCAATCTCCAGAATGACGGAATCCGATTGGGATATAGTGATGAATGTATCCTTAAAAGGGGCCTTCAATTACATTCACGGAGCAATCCCTCATTTCACGGAAAATAAAGCGGGGAAAATCGTGTGCATTGGCTCCATTAACGGTTTAAGAGGCAGAATCGGCGGTGCTAGCTACAACGTGGCCAAAGCCGGTCTCGCGGGACTGGTCAAAACAGCCGCCAACGAACTGGGGCCTCAAAACATCAACGTAAACCTCGTCGCGCCGGGATTCATCGAAACTCCTTCACAAGAAAAAACTCCCGAACTGATACGCGATCTGATAATAAAAGAGTGTGCCATAAAACGCTTGGGAACTCCCGCGGATATTGCCGCGGTCGTGACTTTCCTTTGCAGTGATAATGCCAGGCACGTAACAGGCCAGGTTATCAAAGTGGACGCTGGGCAGTATATATGATATGCACCCGAAAAATGGAAAAACCATAGGCGTATTACAGGCTCGAACCGGGTCGACCAGACTCCCCAGCAAGGTGTTGGCCGACATCTGCGGCCAGCCGATGCTCACCAGAATTATCCGGCAAATCAAAAGAGCTCAACGGTTGGGTAAACTGGTCGTCGCGACCACCGTTCTGCCGGAAGACGACCCAGTCGTCGAATTAGCCGAAGCATGCGGAGTGGATTGTTTCCGAGGGCACCCGACCGATTGCCTCGACCGCTGTTTCGGCGCGGCGAGAGAACACCAGGCCGCCGTCGTTGTTCGATTGACCGGCGACAATCCCCTGGTCGATAGCGCTTTTATTGATCGAACCATTAACGAGTACTATGACCATATACCTCCGCCCGCCCTTCTGAGCAGCGCCATCACCGAATCACTGCCCACGGGGCTTTCGGTTGAAGTAATCTCCATAGAGGCACTGGAAACCGCCTGGCTGGAAGACGAAAATCCCGCCAGCCGGGAGCACGTAACTCCTTACATTCTCCGTGACCGCAGACGTTTTAAAGTAATTTCCGCCAGCCCGGGCGAAGGAGACTATCGCCGGATGCGCTGGACTGTGGATACCGCAGACGACCTCGATTTTATTCGCGCGGTCGTAACCATGCTCGAGGGGCGGGAAGATATCGACTGGCAAACACTGGCAAAAACACTGGAAAAGGAAAACGATATCCTGGCTATCAACAGTCACGTTATGCAAAAGGTAACTCCATGAGCACTAAAGAGACTGTACTGATACGAACTGATGCCGACGGCGAAATCGGCGTGGGGCATGTCATGCGCTGCCTCGCGTTTACCCAGGCCTGGCGGCAGGAGGGCGGTAAATGCTTTTTCGCCATGGCCTCCATTCCTTCCATGCTTGATGATCGACTAAGTCGCGATGGTCTGAAAGTCACCGACGTCCAATCCCGGCAACGGGCCGATGCCGAAGATGCCGAAAACACGGTGGAAATCGCCAGGGAAATCGGCGCAGAATGGATTATCGTAGATGGCTATCACTTCGACAGCAATTACTTAAAAACCATTGCTGACGCCGGTTTGAAAATGCTCCTGATTACCGATCTGGCGTTTGAAGGACCCTGCCCGGCAGATATGATCCTGAATCCCAATCCGCATGGAAAAGAGTCGATGTACCCAAACCGCAAACCTGGCACTGCCTTGCTCCTGGGTACGAAATACGCAATGATTCGCCAGGAATTCCTCGCCTACAAAACCTGGCAAAGACAGTTCAAACCGCGAGCCAGACAGATACTGGTCACCATGGGCGGCGGTGAAACCAGCGACGCACTGCTGCGTACGGTAAAAGTACTGGAGTCCTTTACCGATGAAAACTGGCAGGCCAGAATCGTCCTGGGGCCCGCCAACAAGGCCACTTCCGAAATAGAGCGTATCTGCAAAAACAACCCGACAAAACTTCAACTGGAACGCAATGTGGCCGATATGTCCGAACTGCTGGCCTGGGCGGACCTGGCCATTACCGGCGGCGGCAGCACCTGCTGGGAACTCGCCTTTATGGGATTGCCTGCCCTGACCATAATACTCGCCGAAAACCAGAGGCCTATAGCCCAGGCACTGGCCAAAGCAGGCGTAGTGGAAAACCTGGGCTGGCACTCCGAAGCATCCGCCGAACTCATTGATCACCACCTCAAGCTGATCATTAAAAACAGCCAGAAAAGAGAAACAATGAGCAAAAAAGGACGGATAATGATCGACGGGCAGGGAAGCTCCCGAGTGGTTAAGGCAATTACAGAATACAATTCATAGCGGCGAACCCCGAAAAGAGTAAGCAATATGCGAGTAGTCCTTTTCTGCAATAATTGGGTCGGGTGGCAAATCACACAGTGGCTCAAGAAGAAAGATGATCAAATCGTAGCCCTGGTCGTTCACCCCGCCAACTGTGCTACCATGAGGGAGGAAATAATCAGCTCCGCTGCGCTCGATCCGGAATTGGTCTTTGACGGTTCAGAACTCAATCACAAAGACACGCTGGGGAAAATCAAAGCTCTCTCACCCGACATGGGAGTATCAGCTCTATTCAACTATATTCTGAAACCTGAATACCTCGATTTGTTTCCCAGGGGCGTAATCAATCTTCACCCGGCGTATCTCCCTTACAACCGGGGGCAATACCCGAACGTCTGGAGCATAGTAGAGGAGACACAGGCCGGCGTTACCCTGCACTACATGGACAAATGTATCGATACCGGGGACATAATCGCTCAACGAAAAGTAGCAACCGAACCAATAGACACGGGCGAAACATTATACCGCAAACTGGAACAGGCCTGTGTGAATTTATTCACAGAAACCTGGCCCTCGATACATGCCTGCAACGCCCCTCGCCAGCCTCAAATCAGCGATTCTGGTACCTGCCACCGCACGAAAGACGTCGAAAAAATCGACGAAATCGAATTGGATAAAAAATACCTTGCCAAAGATTTGATCAACATCATCCGAGCGCGTACTTTTCTACCATATAAGGGGGCGTATTTTGTTAGCGAAGGCCGAAAGGTTTACCTTCGCCTTCAACTCGAATATGAGGAAGGAGTTACGGCGGATGAGCAGCACCATAAGCATTAATGGTCGGAAGGTCGGCAAAGGGTATCCTGTATATATCGTCGCAGAGATTTCCGCTAACCATAATCAGGATATTGACCGGGCGGCCGCCATAATCAAAGCGGCTAAACAAGCCGGTGCGGACGCCGTTAAGCTGCAGACATATACTCCGGACACGCTCACTATCGACTGTAACAACGAGCATTTCACCATTGGCGCGGGAACACCCTGGGAAGGACAGAAGCTATACGACCTGTATGGGGAGGCCTACACCCCCTGGGATTGGCATGGAAAACTCAAGGAGATCGCCGAAGAGGAAGGGCTCGATCTGTTCTCCACTCCTTTCGATAACACTGCCGTTGAATTCCTGGAAAATCTTAACCTACCGGCTTACAAGGTCGCGTCGTTTGAAATCGTGGACCTCGCCCTGATTCGTCGAATCGCCCAAACGGGCAAACCAATGATCATCTCCACGGGGATGGCCAACTTTGAAGAAATCGAAGAAGCGGTAAATACCGCCCGAGAAAGCGGCGCTAAGGAGATAATCCTGCTCAAATGCACGAGCGCCTATCCCGCCAAGCCCGAAGAGATGAACCTTAAAACCATCGTGGACATGGCCGAACGTCTGAACGTTCCGGTCGGACTGTCAGACCACACCCTGGGACTAACTATCCCGATAGTGGGTGTCGCACTCGGCGCCAGCCTGGTTGAGAAACACCTGGCACTCTCCCGATACGTGCCGGGTCCCGACAGTGCTTTTTCCATGGAGCCGGATGAATTCAAAGCCATGGTCGAAGCCATCCGCGTTGCGGAAAAATCCATCGGAGAGGTGCGTTATGAAATAACCAAAAGCGAGCGAGCCAACCAGGTGTTCCGCCGCTCTTTGTTCGTAACCGATAAAATAAACAAGGGCGATAAATTCACCGAGCAAAACACGCGATGTATCCGCCCAGGTTTCGGCCTGGCTCCCAAACATCTGCCGGAGATCCTGGGAAAACAGGCAACACAGGACATCGCCCGCGGAACCCCCCTGGCCTGGGACATGGTTGAAGGGGTAAAATGACCTGCTGGTTTCCGCGCCCCAGCTTGTTCTGGATATAGTGGTGATTGATGGATACTTCAAAAAACAATATCACTGCTCTCCGGGAACGCCTCTATCACAAGATGGTACTCATCCGCCGCTTCGAGCAGCGACTGTTTGAACTTTTCGCTCTCGGGGAGCTGGCCGGTACTACTCACGCCTGTATCGGACAGGAGGCCATCGCCGCAGCAGTAACCGACCACCTCGCATCTGAAGATATAGTTGTAAGTAATCATCGCTGCCACGGACACTACCTGGCTAAAACCGGCGACGCAACCGGCCTGCTGGCAGAGCTGATGGGAAAAACAGGAGGAATCTGCCAGGGACGAGGTGGCAGCCAGCATCTTTGCGGAGACAACTTCTACACCAACGGTGTGCAGGGCAACATGGTCCCCGTTGCGGCCGGGATGGCCTATGCCGAAAAGCGCAAAAAAACAGGAGCCATAGCCACCCTGTTCATCGGCGATGGAACCATGGGACAGGGGATAGTATACGAGACATTCAACCTTATCTCCCTCTGGAATATTCCGCTTCTGATCGTCATTGAAAATAACCAATACGCACAAACCACCCCGCTGCGGCTGAATTTCGCCGGAGACTTCTGCCGACGCGCCCAGGCATTTGCCCTGTCGGCCGGTGAAGTGGAATCCAACGATGCGGAGTTATTGCATAAGCGGTTCGCGGGCCTGATTCATAACGTTCGCGCTAAAGGTAAACCACATGTCGAAGTGGTACATACCTATCGCTACTGCCCACATAGCACCGGAAATGATTTTCGCAATCCAGAGGAGATCGATACCTGGCGAGAGAAAGACCCGCTGATGATCCTTGGCAATAGAATTGATGCTTCAACCTGCAGAAGCATCGAAGAAAAAGCGGCCAATGAAATAACTAACTCGGAAATAACCGCAAGGGAAATGCCATTGGCCGATTGGAGTACCTGCTGATGCGATACGCGGAGTCCATTAATCTCGCCCTGCACGACCTGATGCAGACTGATGATCGCGTATTCGTTCTTGGCGAAGACATTCTCGACCCGTACGGCGGGGCATTCAAGGTTACTCGGGGATTATCCACAAAGTTTCCCGATCGCGTCTTAACCACGCCGATCAGCGAGGCGGCCCATCACCGGTTTCGCCAGCGGAATGGCTATGCGCGGATTCAAACCGATACTGGAAATCATGTTTGGGGATTTTCTCACCCTTTGTACGGATCAGCTTGTAAACGGTGCGGGAAAATTCGCCTGGATGTACAACGGAAAAGTGAAAGTCCCCCTGACTATTCGTACTCCGATGGGAGGCCGGCGCGGATACGGGCCAACCCCATAGCCAGACTCTGGAGTCTCTGTTTCTCAACGTGCCGGGTTTGACCATAGCCGCCCCCAGTCATCTCCATAACCCGGGCATGATTCTCTCTGGTATTGTCTCCGAATCCCAATCGCCGACCTTGTTTATCGAAAACAAGCTGCTTTACGCGGAAGAACTCCTTACGCCGGATAACCCAAGAAAGACAGGCGATTTCTTTACCGGAATAATATCGAACAGTTCGCCTGTTTTCCCAACGGTCACCCTCTCTCTTGCTGAAAACGCCAGTGCGGATGTCCTGCTGATTACCTACGGCGGCATGACACCTCTCGCTATGGAGGCAGCGTATAACCTCTTCATGGAAGAGGAGATTGTTGTCAAATTAGCAATTCCGTCTCTGGTCAAACCGTTTCCCATTGAAGATTGCCTGGCTTGTATTACGGAAAATACTCATGCAGTCATCGCGGAAGAAGGTTACGCGTCGGCCGGCTGGGCGGCAACTTCCGCTGCAGCACTTTCCGCCGGAGCTTTTACTTCGCTAGCCGGTCCCGTTGAATACGTTGGTGCAAAAGATCTACCCATTCCCAGCGCAAAACATCTGGAAAACGAAATCCTTCCACAAGTAAAACACCTGGAAGCAGCTATCAGGAAGGTATTATCGAGGTAACCCATGAGCAGAGAGATTATCTACCTGAATGTCCCCCGCACCGGAGTGAATGACGAAAAAGCCACACTCGTCGAATGGTACACTCCGAATGAATCGCAGGTCACAGCTGGCCAGCTGGTCTGCGCTATGGAAACTACCAAAAGCGTCTTTGAAGTAGAAGCGTCCGGCCCCGGTTTCATTCTACACATGGCCAAAGCCGGTGATGATATACCGGTTGGAGGCAACATAGCCCTGATCGGTCCCGATCTTAACGCATTGAAAAAAACTCAAACTACCAAAGTTACAACGGAAAAAACGACAACAAAAGCAACAAAAAAAGCTCTAGCGCTGGCCCAACAACTCTCCGTGGATATCGACGATATTGCGTCTAAGGGAATCATTACCGAAGAGGATGTGCGTAAACACGCAGAACACGCCTGCGACAATAAACACCTTGACGATTGGGTGACATATCCGACAAAGGATGAACCGGGGTTTCTCGATCTCGACTTCCTAAAGAAGCTACAGGCAAACGAACACTTCGCGAACCTCGACTCCGAGTCGAAGGTAAACGAGTATCGAAAATTCGGCGCGGAAATAGCCGACGGCGTAACTATCGGCAAGGGGACTATTATCTTCAGCCCTGTAATCCGACTCGGCAAGGACGCGATAATAGGCCAAAACTGCCACATTAAAACCGAACGGTTCGTACTCGGCAGAATGTCTGTCATTGGCAATAACGCTCAAATCGCCACCAGGGAAGTTATCATCGGCGATGTGCTTTTTTCCGGCAACGACATCATGATCGGTGGCGGAGGAGCATGGGGACCTCGCTCCTGTCTCAAAGTCGGCGACTCGTGCCTGATCTCCAGCCACTGCCTGATCAACACCGCCGAACCCGTAACCCTCGGTAACGAAATTGGTTTAAGTCCCAAGGTGCAACTGTTCACTCACAGCCATTGGCAGGATATTCTCAAAGGCTACAGCGATCATCACGGTGCTATCACCATCGAAGACGAGGTTTACATCACCGGCAACTGCCTGGTTGTTCCCGGTACTAAACTTGGACGGGGCTCCTGCGTCCTGGCAAACTCGGTGGTGTCCAGCGACGTCGAACCCTATGCGGTCGTCTCCGGCGTACCGGCAAAAGTCGTCTCCAGAATCAAAACCGATCTATCCCGTCAGCAACAGGATCGTATCGTCCGCCGGTTCATGGACGAACTGCACGAACTGCTCCGCTTCCGCAAACTTGACGAGGATAAAGTCGTTTACACACAAACATTCGACGCAGCTTTAAAACCTGACGCACAAGTTGTATTAACCTTTGAAACGCTTAATATGCCAGGTTCGCCGGATAAGTTCGTAGTGTTTGACCTTACCGAGCGCCGGCTTTATGGTGAACAAAACCGCCTGTCTGACGAGGTGAGAAACTTCCTCCGCAGAAAAGGAATAAGGTTTAAACCTATATACTGGAGATACGAACACGACAAGGATCTGTACGTACAGTAGAATCTCCTTGACAGTACAGTTGCTTGAAACACACGATTAATGGAGAATGGCCGTGCGAAAATTCTCAACAACCGACCAGGAATTCTTCGACCAGCGCACTAAGCTGGCTCAGGAATACAATGACGCGGATTTCTGGTTTATTGCCGATAACTGGCCGCTCTTTGCCGGATCGGTGAATATCGCCCGCTTCCTGGCTACCTATGAACTTGCCAAAAAGGCAATCGACTTACCCGGGCATTTCTGCGAACTCGGTTGCTGGAACGGCACCAACCTCCTTTTCCTGGCAAAAATCGTGGCCATCCTCAAACCACAGGCATTAACCGAGGTAGTCGGCTTCGACTCCTTCCAGGGGCTGGAAACATTCGACGGTCAAAAAGACCCCTCCGACAAAACCGCCGGCCGGTATAAAGGCAATATCAACCTCCTTGAGGATGCGTTAAAGCTCCACAAACTTAACGATTTCGTTCACCTGGTTAAAGGCGATGTCGAAGACACCCTGCCCCGATTCGTTGAAGAGCGAAAAGACATACGCTTTGCATTCATCTACGTTGATCTGGATCTGTATAAACCGGTCAAAAAGACTATTGAACTGCTTTACGACAAGCTGCTGACCGGCGGCATAATGGTTTTCGATGAATACAACATGCCGGATTGGCCCGGAGAAACCAGTGCCGTTCACGATGTGCTCGGCGATAACGTCAAACTCCATTCTGTCCCCAATACCAGGCAACCGACAGCCTATATCATCAAGTAGAGGTTAACCACCATGAGTGAAATCCTTGTAATCGCCGCTCATCCTGACGATGAAGTTCTCGGCTGCGGCGGCACTATCGCCAAGCTCGCCGCCATAGGACACTACATATCTGTCGCTATTCTAGGGGAAGGATCAACCTCCCGGGCAACACAACGAGAGAATGCCGATACTGAACTCGTCGAACAACTGAAACTGCAAAGCCAAAGAGTCGCCGACATACTCGGTTCTTCCCAGATATTCAACTTCGACCTGCCCGACAACCGCTTCGATACCCTGCATCTCCTCGACATAGTCAAACTGATAGAAAACGTTCTGCAGGAAACCTCGCCGGAAATTGTTTACACCCACCATCACGGCGATTTGAATATCGATCACCAGATCGTCCACCGGGCAACCTTAACCGCAACCAGACCCGCACCCGGCCAACCGGTTCGCGAAGTCTACACCTACGAAGTCCCCTCCTCCACCGAATGGAGTTTTCATCAAAACGATAACTGCTTCACGCCAAACGTATTCGTCGACATAACCGACACGCTGGCAACCAAGATCGAAGCCCTGGCCGTGTACGACAGCGAAACCAGGTCTTTTCCCCACCCTCGCAGCAGCGAGGCAATAACCGCTACCGCAAAAAAATGGGGCAGTGTTTCCGGTTTGAACGCGGCTGAGGCTTTTCAACTGGTTCGTTCCATACGTAAAACCGGTAACCTGTCATGAGTACGGCCATCGTAGATTGCGGGATGGGCAATATAAGCTCCGTGGCCAACGCGGTTACCGCCATCAGTAAACCGCCGATTATCGCAACAACCCCCCACCAACTGGATTCGGCCGACAGAGTCATACTCCCCGGAGTCGGAGCTTTCGCCGATGGTATGCATAACCTCCAAGCCGGCGGTTGGATAGAGGCTTTGGAAAAACACGTGCGCATAAAAGGTAAACCGCTGCTCGGTATCTGCCTGGGCATGCAACTGCTCGCCACTACCGGAACCGAACACCGCCACCATCAGGGTTTGAACTGGATCCCCGGAACAGTAATACGCTTGGAATCTTCCGACCCCAACATCAGGATTCCCCACATTGGCTGGAACGAGGTCTGCGTCAAGCAGGAAACGGGCCTCTACAAAAACTGCCCGGAAAAACCGTGCTTTTACTTCGTACATAGCTACGCCCTCTGCCCGGACAACAAAGACATAATCACCGGAACCTGCAACCATGGCGCAGAATTCGCCGCCAGCATCGAATGCGAAAACATATGGGCAACCCAATACCACCTGGAGAAAAGTCAGAAAGTGGGGTTAACCGTATTGAGTAATTTCCTGAATCAAAAGGCATAGCATCGTGGTAAAGAAAAGGCTTATTCCGGTCCTGCTCCTGCAAAACGGACAACTCGTGCGCAGTGAACTGTTCAAGATCCACCAGATAATCGGCGACCCCATCCACGAAGTCGAACGCTTCAACCAGTGGAATGTTGACGAACTCATCTACCTCGATATTACCCGTAACGGACAATACGCCAGCCGCCGCCCGGACCATAAGTCTTCCGGCTTTGAAGATCCCCTGCAGATCCTTGACGCCGTAAGTAAAACATGTTTCATGCCCCTTACCTGGGGCGGAAGAATCCGCACCATCGAAGACATGCGCGTCCGGTTCAACCGAGGGGCCGACAAGATCACCATCAACTCCGCGGCCATCGACAACCCCGAGTTAATTACCCAAGCCGCCCGCGCCTTCGGCAGTCAGGCCATCGTGGTCAGCATCGATTGCATCCGCCACCCGGACAACACCACCGAGGTAGTCGCCAACGGCGGTCAGGAAGGAACCGGCCTGGTACCGGGCGACTGGGCTCGCCAGGCCGAAGGAAACGGCGCAGGCGAAATCCTTCTCCAGTCAATCGACAGAGACGGCACCGGAAAAGGTTACGATCTCGAACTTATCCAGGAAGTGGCTGGTACTGTAACCATTCCTGTTATAGCCTGTAGCGGGGTAGGAACCTACGAACACTACTCCAAAGGTATAAAAGCTGGCGCAGCCGCTGTCGCCGCCGCTAACATCTGGCATTTTAAGGAGCTTTCGGACAGAAACGGAAAACGCGCACTCGCCCGAGCCGGTGTAGACGTCCGAATGTAAGGAAGTAAGTAATGGCCGTTCAATATTGTACACGTTGTGTTTATCCCTCTGTAGCCGCAACCCCCTTAACCTTTGACGAAAACGGTGTCTGCTCCGGCTGCCGGGTAGCCGCCCAGGTCAAAGACATAAACTGGGGCGAACGACTACAGATGTTCAAGGAACTCACCGACGAATATCGCTCCAGCAGCAACTACGATATCGTTATCCCCGTAAGCGGTGGAAAAGACAGTTACTACCAGACCCACTTAATTGTCAACGAATTGGGATTAAAGCCACTCCTGGTAACCTACCACGGCAACAACTTCCTCCCCGAAGGCGAATACAACCTGCTGCGCATGCGGGAAATCTTCGACTGCGACCACATTATCTTCAAACCCAGCGTCGACGTCCTCATCCGCATGAACCGCGTCGGATTCAAGCTCCAGGGAGATATGAACTGGCACAATCACTGCGGCATCCTCACCGTTCCTATCCAGGTGGCCGTGCGTTATAAAGTTCCGCTGATCCTCTGGGGCGAACACGGTTTCATGGACCTCGGCGGAATGTACTCCTACAACGACTTCGTCGAATTCACCGCCAAGTTCCGCCTGGAACACAACCTGCGTGGTTACGACGGCCACGACTTCACCGACGAGGGATTGGAAAAACTCGGACGCCCCGAGATAAAGGAAGGCCTCACTACCAAAGACCTGCTCTGGACCCAATACCCCTCCGACGACGAGATCGACGAAGTGGGCGTTCGCGGCATCTACCTCAACAACTACGTTCCCTGGGATGGCCACGCCCACGCAGAGCAGATGACTCGCCTCTACGGCTGGAAACCGGCGGAAAAACCGTTTGAGCGAACCTACCGCCGAATCTCCAACCTCGACGACATGCACGAAAACGGCATGCACGATTACCTCAAATACGTAAAATTCGGTTATGGCAGAGCCTCCGACCACGCCTGCAAGGACATCCGCTGCGGCAGAATGACCCGCGAGGAGGGAATAGAAATGGTCCGCCGCTACGACCACGTAAAATCATCCGACCTCGCCCGCTGGCTCGAATACGTAAACATGACCGACGAGGAATTTGACACCATAGCCGACACCTTCCGCGACCCGAGAGTATGGCATAAGGAAAACGGCAATTGGGTTAAAGACAATATCTGGGACTGAACAGGTTAAACAATGCCCATAAATGAAGAAGACATCCGACCAGCCGAATTAATGACCCAACAGGCCAGGTGCGCCGAAAACGACCGCCAGTTCCTGTTGAAAAGAAAAACCCAATTCGTGGAAGTCTCCTGCCCTGCCTGCGACAGCACCGATCACAAACCGGCATTTACCAAAAATGAGTTTTCCTACGCAACCTGCAGTCAATGCCAAACCGTTTACATGACTCCCCGCCCCAACGAACAGCTATTAAAGGATTTCTACAGCAGCAGCGAAAACTACGCCTATTGGAATAAACACCTCTTCCCCGCGACGGAAGAAGCCCGCAGAGAAAACATCTTCAACCCCCGCGCCAGGCGACTGGTCGACATCTGCCGTAAAAACAGAATTAACCAAGGAACAGTTCTTGAAATAGGAGCCGGATTCGGAACCTTCTGCCAGGAACTTCAACAGCTGAACATCTTCAACAGAATCATCGGCATCGAACCCACCCCGGACCTGGCTCAAACCTGCCGAGACAGAGGATTGGAGATAATTGAAAAACCAATCGAAGAATCCGACCTCCCCCATAACTCCATCGACGCGATAGCGTCCTTTGAGGTTATCGAGCACCTGTTCAACCCCGCAAAGATGATTGAGGCCGCCACCAGACTCCTCCGCCCCGGCGGACTGCTCGTTCTCTCCTGCCCCAACGTCAGAGGTTTCGATATCGCTACCCTCGGAATCCATTCCGACACCATAGACCACGAACACGTAAACTACTTTCACCCGACATCCATCCGCATCCTCCTCGAACGATACGATCTGCAGGTACTGGATATGCAAACACCAGGCCAGCTCGACGCCGACCTGGTCCGCTCGGCCGCTCTCGCCGGGAAGATCGACCTTACCAGCCAGCCCCTGCTGAATCGCATCCTTCTGGAAGAATGGGAAACGCTCGGACCAGTATTCCAGACATTCCTGGCTCAAAACCAACTATCAGGGCACATGCAGACAGTGGCCCAACGGCTCTAAAAACGGACCAGCAGAGACAAAAACAACGAAAAAAGAAAAAAACGACCCCGAAACAGCAACTTTCCGCCTTCCAACACTGGCAAATCAATCAAAAAACGGGTATTCTTTCGCTCCGCTGAAAGGGTTCCAACCACCCGAAAGCGTTAGTTTGTAAACGTAACTCGCTACAGTAAAGCATGTTACGTAAATACGGCAACAGGCGCCGCTAGCTCAATTGGATAGAGCATCGGTCTACGGAACCGAAGGTTGCTGGTTCGAATCCAGCGCGGCGTGGTATCAAAAAACAGGAACTGACGGATGATTCCCGTTAGTTCCTGTTTCATTAACGACACATGTAATCGCACCAGTGCTCGCAAACTTCCGCCTATAGCGACACCATAAATATAGCCGTCAGCCCGTAAACTCAAAATCCGTTCTGCAACAAAATCCGCCGGAGGCGGATTACAAGGTAGCCGCCGGTGAAGCTGGCAAAGCCGGCGCAACCGGCGGTCCGGTGAAACCCACGTTCCTCAAAGCCCTTCCGCCTTTGACTCCTCTAAGACGGATGGCCGACATAAGGTTGCACACGCTATCATCTTCCGAATCTGCCCGACATTGTGTTTTCACATACAAACATTCCGCATGGAAATCACGACACACCCAACTCCAGAAACCATTCCCTGTAAAATGAAGAGCTTATGAATGTTTTTTCATATTGCGTTAAACCCAGTAATAAAGTTGGCGGGCATTTGCCCGCCAACTTTCCGTTACACTTGGTTGGTTTTTACAGTTTTTTGGATATCACACCAGCCCCTGAGAAGCGGCCTGGATACCCTTGACCTTGCTCGCCAGAGCCTCCCGGTTGGGCGCGTATTCCATAGCTGTGTCGTAGTGAACCAGCTCTTCATCAATCAACTTGGCAAGTGAATGAGTGAAACTTCTCATTCCCTCTTCCGTCGACTGGTTAATGATGGCCGGTATATCCTTATCCTGCTCTGTACGGATACGGTCTTTCACAATAGAGTTATTCAGCAACACCTCGGTGGCCGGCACTCGAGTACCTTTCTCGATTCCCGGCAGCAGCCGCTGGCAACAGATAGCCCGAAGACTGTTGGAAAGCGACGATCGGATAAAAGCATGCTCCGTTCGCGGGAAGAACTCCAGAATACGGGCAAAAGACTGCTGTGTATCGCTGCAGTGAGCCGTACCCAAAACAAGATGTCCGGTTTCCGCCGCCTGCAGCGCTGCCATCATCGTATCCCGGTCACGCATTTCACCAATTAGAATAACGTCCGGATCCTGGCGAACCACGTAACGCAACGCTTCACCGTAATCGGGAATATCTATACCAATCTCCCTTTGCGATATAATGCATTTATCAGGTATGAAGCGATACTCCACCGGGTCCTCGATGGTGATCACGTGCGCGGTACGGCGATGATTGATGTAATCAAGCATCGCAGCAAGCGTACTGCTTTTACCAGAACCCGTTACACCACTGATAAGTACCAGCCCGTCGTAGGCTATATTGCAGATCTTCTCGTAAACCGGAGGCAAAGTCAGCGATTTAAAGTCGGGAATCTTACTCTGCACGCGTCGAATGGCCGCGGCCATATCGTTACCGGCCTTAAATATGTTTATCCGGTAACGATCCCCCGTACTGCCCGAATAAGCAAAATCCAAATCCCCCTTCTCTTCGTATTCATGCAGTCTGGACTCCGGAACCAACGGCTTCATCATCTGCTCGATGTATTCACTGTTTGGTATTTCGGACATCTCCAAACGACGCAAGTGACCGCCGATACGATAAATGGGAATATATCCAACCTTGAGATGCAAGTCCGACGCTTCAAGTTTTCCCATTCCGGTTAAAAGCTGTTCGATCAGTTTTTCCGGGGGACCTAATTCTTTTGCCATGACTGTATTCCGAATAAAACAATATGAAACAAAAATCAATTATTCCCAAGCGCGATAACCGCCATCGTGATGGAAACCGCGACCAGCACCAATGTGACCACGAACAGCATCACGAACCTCTTGTTCTGCTCCTTCATCAACGCCGCCGTCCGATCATGGCTTTCCAAAGCAGACATCTGCAGATTCTTCACCGCCACGCTCGAAGCGGTTGTCGCGTCACCAAGAGAACTGACCGCGTCACGAAAAGACTCAAGGGATTGTGCCAGTTGACTATCCCTGCTCCCCACTGCCTCCATCTGCCGGGCCACGCTTATTAAAGCCTCACGCTGAGTTTCGGCCATCTTGGGAAATTCTGTTATAACGTCCTCCCAATGCTCCGCCCGGGCGTTTCCCGCATGCAGTTCATCGGCAATACGCGTCAGAGTTTCAGCCCGGCAGCTCTCTCCGGATTCCACACTACTCAAAGTTGTCGCTATCTGAGCCAGGGAATTGGAAATTTCCGTCGCCCGCGCATCCTGGCTGCGCTGGTGCTCCTGAATGGAACCCATCAGGTCGATGACTTGCGCATACCCCGCCTGGAGTTTTTCCAGCACCGCATCGTTATGCCTTCGCTTGGACAACAGCCCGCCCACCCCCGACAAACGATCCGCTGCGGAGGCGGCAGGTTCTGTGCCTTCATCCACCGCAATGCTGCCATCGGCTAGTTCTGGATTAACCTCATCGGGAGTACCCCCCTGCCTGGTAACCCAATCCTTCATCCTCGACCATATCTTTTTCTGCTGCATTCCGGTCGTCTCCGGTTTCATCACTCGCCGCTTCCGGCAGGAACTCCGAACCAACCATTCCGACTACGTTACTGTGATCTTAGGTTTTCGTACCAGCCAGGTCAATCAGCTACCGGCAACCAAGTCTCTCAGTGCCCATCTTTCCGACGACGACGCACATTTCAGTACTGATAAAGGGGCCACGCCACCTTCCCCTGGAATCACTAGCCGTCTATTACGAGAATATTGCCCCAACCAGACACCCCTTACCGCATTTTTCAAACCGGGGCTGGACCCGTTAAGCTATAGATTTTAAAGTAACCGGCGGTTAATCAAACACCGGACGGAGAACTGACTATGAGCCGCATAGACCAGATTAGAAAAATGCTGGAATCAAACCCGCAGGATATATTTCTAAACTTCAGCCTGGCAATGGAGTACCAGTCGGCCGGGCAACTGGATGATGCCCTTAAACAATACGACCGGACCATTGAATTCGATCCACAGTACCTTGCCGCACACGTCCGCAAGGGGAAAATACTACTTTCGGAAAAACGCTACGACGAAGCACACAGCACACTGCAGTTGAGTTTATCCATAGCCCGGGAAGCGGCCGACTCTCACTCCGAAAACACAATCAGAGAATTGATCTCTCAACTCCCGTAGTTCATCAAGGCTTCCGCCAGATCCTGCGGATCGTTAACGAAAATATCGGGATTGGCACTCCTCAAAACAGCCTCCTCCCGAAACCCCCAGCCAACCGCTACCGATACCATCCCCGCCGCCTTGCCCACCTCGATATCCACCAGGCTGTCGCCGACGAAAAAAACATCTTCCGCCCGGCGGTTGAGCCTGCGGGCGATGGCATTCGCTTCCGTTGGATCGGGTTTCCTCGCAACAGTTTCGCTTGCACCCGTATGTACGGCAAAAGGCCACCTCTTCAACAACACCTCACAACAACGCTTGGTAAGCGCATCCGGCTTGTTGGATAGAACCGCCAACCCCCAACCGTCATCAACCAGTTTGTCCAACTGCTCGTCTATATGCGGGTATAGATAAGTGCAATCCACGCAATGATCTACGTAATGTTCCATGAACGATTTCAGAAACCGGCCATTGAACTCCTCATCGGATAAACCACTGGCCCGGGCAATCAGCTTGACTACACCGTCGCCGACCATGTCAGCTACCTGCTCTCGAGTAAATCGACCGATCTCTACAATATCCGCCGCATGGTTCAATGAATTGGTAATATCATCAAGCGAATCAACCAGCGTACCATCCAAATCGAAGATAGCCGCCGGCCGGGGAACTGACATGGACATCGACGAATCCGTTTCTACCCCGGAAGGTTACTTGTTACTCAGCGAATCAGTGTATCACCAACCAGCCTGGTTTATATACATCTTTCCGAACCGGCACCGCCCGAACCGTTGCCGGCCGCTTTCTGCAAGGTTGCGACACGATTGGTTTTTTCGTTATAGGCAGACATCGCACTCTCCACCGCCTGGAACGCCTCCGCCGTATTCTTGAGCATAACCA
The DNA here is from genome assembly GCA_963667855.2 of Phycisphaerae bacterium. Lineage (GTDB taxonomy): Bacteria > Planctomycetota > Phycisphaerae > UBA1845 > UBA1845. Next base: position 43,267 of record CAXXKI010000029.1, read on the forward strand.
CCACCGTACCACCAGCCCCCGAACCGGAGATCCGGGCACCATAAATCCCCTTCTCAAGACCCTGGGCACGGATAAGGTTCACCAGCAAATCTGTTTCGATACTTCCCAATCCGCAACGCTGACCATAGCTCCAGTGAGAGGCGTACATCAACTCGCCCGCTTCCACCACGGCTTTCTCGTCACCAATTCGATTCGCCCGCGTCAATCGCTCAACAAACTGCCGCACCCGGTCATCCTCGTAAATATGATGTTCCGCCCGCGACCTCACCTTGTATACGCTCGACGCAGAAATAGCGGCAAACTCGTCCTCCAGCTCGCCGAACCTCTCCAGGAAAAGCGATCCTTTCAGCTTGGTGGGCAGCTTGTCACGAAAATGATCGACATAATCAGAAATCGATACGCTCGCCAGGTATCCCTGCCAGTTCGCGCCACCGTTGTTATTGGCGATCAACCGGCGTATTATCTCCCTGCCCATAAGCGTGGTGGTCCTCGCATGGATGTATTTATCGTTTGCCGTTGCGTGACGGGCTCCACAATCGATCCCCACAAAAGTGACCGATTCCGGTAAAGCCAAGGGCTCACTAACCTCGAAAGGCCGGCAGGTCACGGGCAACAGACATCCCGGCTGACCAAATAGTGGAGCGGCATGTGTCGAAATACCGACAGGACACCCCACGATCATATTTTGCGCCCTGCGACAAATCACCGCTCGTTGAGAAATCGCCATCTCCTGCTTCAAAGCCTGAAGCAACACATCCAGCGTTGCTGCCTGCACTGACGCTATCTGTCGGCTATCCACATCTCCCCGAATGCCGGACTCTACGACTATCGTGAACCCTCCACCCATGTGAGAGACCAGCGAACCATCCAGCAAACCATACACAATTGACAAAACCGCCAACTTGACCGAACAACCGATCTCCCCGCAAAGTTCCCTGACTGCGCCGGAGCGAGCCACGGCCCCATCTTCGCCATAAAACCTCGCTAAAGGCCACTCCAACTCATCCTTGTGACCGTTACCATCAGAACCGGCCCCTCCCAGAGTAACTATTCGCAGACTCTGATCGTCCCGGGGAAACGCCGCTACCAGCACAACGTCCTCAGTAGGAATGGATAACGTTAAACCGCCAGTGTACTCCGCTATACCTCCCATCACATCAAGTGTCCCGTTTGATCGGGCTATCCACCTGTCACTACACCCTTGCGATAATTCGGGGATCCTCGTACCCAAACGGCTGGTAAATGATTCCGTATCCACACCGATCAATGTTGAGCTTGTCGCGTCTGTCATATCTTTTATGCAGTCAAATGAATTAACTACCGTTTTTTACTCTCACCATTACCTAAGTGTTCTTCGACGCCTCTTCCAACACCCGATTCTCCACGAAAACCGGTGTCGAATTCGCTACCCCTAAAGCTATTGCATCAGAAGGTCTCGCGTCAACTTCCACTAAATTACCATCATGCCGTAATACCAAGGTGGCAAAAAAAGTGTGATCCCGTAAATCGGATATCACTATCTGCTCCAACTCCGCCCCCAAACTCTCAATCAGACTGTACGCCAGATCGTGAGTCATTGGACGCGGCGTCTGCAACCCCTTTAAACGACGATCTATCGCCAGGGCTTCATGCATACCGATCAGGATCGGTAGATGACGATCGCCATCACGCTCCTTCAAGATGATTACTTGAGAATCGCTCGTTTCGACAATGATCGTACGAGCGAGATCCATTCTGATTAGCATGTCCGCGCCCCAGGATGGTAAACTACCGCAACACAACCATCAAATTAAACGATTAAGCCCCTGACCGCCGAGCCGAATAACTTCCAACTCCAATTAAGCTGCACGTCACATTGCTTCTTTAAAGCCCAACCGACCGGAACATCACTATACCAGGTTTCTCTCATCCCGTGTTGTCGGCACCGTATCGTTTAACTTCTCTGCCTCCTCAACGGGCATACTGATACCATGCTCAACGGTTGGAAATATCTCGTGCGCTACATCCTGAACGTAAGTACTGAAAGCTTCCGTTAGAACTTTACGCATATTGGCATATCGTTTGACTGATCGGGGCGGATGTCCTGCTCCGTAACCCAACATATCGTGCATTACTACCACTGTGCCGTCACAGTAAGGACCACCCACACAACCGATTACCGGTAGCGAGGTATTACTGGCAATTATCCTGCTGACCTCGTTAGGGACTGCTTCTAAAAGCAGACCCATTGCTCCAGCTTGTTCCATCATCCGGGCTTCTTCAATAAGCCTGGCCGCACTGGACGCATCTTTACCCTGGGCCTTGTAACCACCGTGAGCATGAATCGATTGTGGTTTCAATCCCAGATGAGCAATCACCGGGATCGTCGCCCGACTCATCGCCTCAACCGTCGAAACCAGCCGCCGATCAACCTCCACCTTCACACAGTCACAGCCGGCCTCGGCCATGAACCTGCCGCCATTGCGAACCGCTTCCTCATGCGATACTTGGTAACTCATGTAAGGCATATCGCCCATGAGCAACGCGTTTGGCGCACCACGGCGAACCGCTTCAGTAACAGCAATCAGGTGATCTATTTTTACAGGTAAAGTCGTGGAATGCCCCAGACATACCTCGCCGTACGTATCACCCACCAGGATTACTTCAACCCCGGACTCCGCCATAATAGTCGCGGTTGTATAGTCGTAACAGGTTAGAACAGCGAATTTTCGCCCTTCACGCTTCCACTCCCGCAACGTAGCAAAGGTTGTTTTGGTGCCTTTGTTCATCCCTGACAAGCATAAACTCTCAAGCATGGTTCGACAAGGCAGCAGAACCTGAAAACCAGTCATACATCAAGTGTTTGACCAGTTGCGTCGCTACATTATGATAAACTATTCGCTTGATGGGTTCTCAGTGGTACTGGAATTGGCACCGTTCAACTTCGGTTCCACCAATCTGAATCGGTAACCGGCCATGCACGCTATAGACGACAACTTACAGGAACTTTCCAAAAGCATGGAAGCGATGATGGAAGGTATCACCGCGCCATCTTATTTCGGGTCTTCTGGGCGGGATTCATGGGATCCGCCAGTCAATGTCTACGAGATGTCTCAAGAACTGGTAGTCTGCGTAGAGTTGGCCGGTATTCACCCTGGCGACCTCGACCTTCAAATAGAAGGTGAGATTCTCCATATTCGCGGGCATAGGAATAAACCCGACATCCCCGATCCCGCTCGCGAAGTCAGCGTACACCTTATGGAGATCGACTCCGGAAAATTCCACAGAAAGATACCTGTACCCCCTAACCTCGATTTTTCCGCAAGTACTGCGAATTATAAAAACGGATACGTCTGGATTATTTTGCCCAAACGGGACTCCGAAAATACCGAGACCACAATATGACCGATCCTGATAAAGCACTCTCCGAAATGGAAGACAATAACCAAACCGCAGAGCAACACGACGATCATAATGATCCGCTTGCGCCCGTAGAAGAAAATACGTCTGTGGAAGAAGGTACGTCTGTAGATGATGCAATCCTCCAGGAAGAGGATTCTATCATCGACGATAGCTCGGAAACCTCCGCGAATGTCGATCAACAATTAGCCGATCAAGAGGAAGCGGAAACTCAAAAACCGGGTATTCACGAAGAAGCCTACGCCATACTCGACGGCGATCAGACCTTTACCGATGCAACGCCCGTTGATCCACCTCAGCAGGAGGAAGAGGAAGTATATTACGATTCTAATGAATCGACTATAGAAGAGGATTCAAGGAACCCTGATATACCGGACGTCCTCCCCATATTGGCCGTACGTGACAGCGTCGCCTTCCCCGGCACGGTCACTCCCTTGAATATCGGCAGGGAAAAATCCAAACAGGTTCTCGACCTCGCCCTGGCCTCTGACCGCATGGTCGGCGTCTTTGCTCAACGAGTCTCCGAAACGGAAGATCCCAAACTCGACGATCTCTACCGGATAGGCACCGCCTGCCGCATTCTGAAAATGTTCAAACTTCCCGATGGTACCGCAACGATCATCATTCACGGCATCGCACGGGTGGGAATCGAATCACTCACTCAGGAATCACCCTATCTGGAAGCCAGAGTTCATCACCGTATAGACAGTGACGAATCAGACGCTGAACTCGAAGCTCTGGTACACAATACGCGGCATGCGGCACGGAAGATCATGAAGCTCTCCCCAAACGTACCGGAGGAAGCCCGTATTGTTCTCGATAATATCACTACCAACGGAGGGCTCGCGGATTTCCTCGCCGCAAACCTCTCGCTTTCACTGGTACATAAACAGGAACTCCTCGAAACTTTCGATGTAACTCACCGGCTCAAGAAAGTATACGCAGCGCTTACCAGCCAGCTCGAAGTACTGGAGCTTTCCGATAAACTGCAGGAGCAGGTCCGTCAGCAGATGGACAAATCGCAGAAAGACTACTACCTGCGGGAACAACTGAAAGCCATCCAGTCCGAACTCGGCCAGGCCGACGCTCGCACCACCGAAATCGAGCGACTGACCGAGAAGGTCGAAAAAGCCAAAATGCCCGAGGTGGCCACCAAAGCCGCTGCCCGCGAAATCGAACGCATGTCCGTTATCCCTCAGGCATCGCCCGAGTATTCCGTCGCCCTGGACTACGTGGAGTGGCTGACTTCACTGCCCTGGTCGATAAAGACCGACGACAATCTCGATCTTGACCATGCGGAAAAAATCCTCAACGCCGACCATTACGGCCTGGAGAAAATCAAACGCCGAATTCTGGAGTTCCTCGCTGTAAGAAAACTCAATCCTGACGGTAAGGGTTCCATTCTTTGTTTCGCCGGACCTCCGGGAGTGGGAAAAACCTCTCTCGGACAAAGTATCGCTCGCGCCCTGGGACGGAATTTCATCCGCATGTCACTCGGCGGAATGCGCGACGAGGCGGAAATACGCGGACATCGGCGCACCTACATCGGTGCCATGCCCGGCCGCATCATCCAGGAAACCAAAAAGTGCGGATCCAGTAATCCCGTATTCATGCTCGACGAAGTGGACAAAATCGGCAGCGATTTCCGCGGCGACCCGGCTTCCGCCTTACTCGAAGTTCTCGATCCGCAGCAGAACCACACTTTCACCGATCACTACCTCGATGTGCCGTTCGATCTTTCCAACGTGCTTTTCATTGCCACCGCCAACTACATGGAAATGGTCCCCCACGCCCTTCGCGACCGGATGGAAGTCCTTTACCTGTCCAGCTACACGCAAACGGAAAAGGTGAATATCGCCAGGGACTACCTGGTTCCCAGGCAATTAAAGGAAAACGGCCTTAAAGAAAACCAACTGTCTTTCACCGAGGAAGCCTTGCGTTTAATCATCAGTGGCTACACGCGAGAATCCGGCGTACGCAACCTGGAAAGGAGAATCTCCGACGTCTGTCGGGCCCACGCCGCAAGAGTAGTCCGTGGCGATGACGAAAAACACAAGGTCACCGCTAAGAATCTTTCCGGCGAGCTGGGCGCCGTTCGCTTCATACCTGAAGTCATTGCCAGAGAAGTGCTGCCCGGCGTGGTCACCGGACTCGCCTACACCACCGTTGGCGGCGAAATCCTCTTCATCGAAGCATCACGCATGCCAGGAAGCGGTTCCCTGCGACTTACCGGACAGATCGGCGATGTCATGCGGGAAAGCGCACATGCAGCCTACTCCATAGTCCGCAGCCGGGCACGTAACCTGCGCATCTCGGTTGGTGAAATCGCCGATTTCGATCTCCACGTACACGTGCCCGCCGGCGCCGTACCCAAGGACGGGCCATCCGCCGGCATCGCCATGCTCACCGCCATCATCTCCGCGATCAAGGAAGTTCCCGTCGATCCCGAACTGGCCATGACCGGCGAGTTGACCCTGCGCGGAGCGGTCCTGCCCATCGGCGGAGTTAAGGAAAAAGTACTCGCCGCTTATCGCGCCGGAGTCAGGCGGATCATTCTGCCCGAGCAGAACGTCAACGACCTGGAAGAAATCCCTCAGGATGTACTCGATGAACTGGAATTCTTCCCCGTAAAAACCATCGCCCAGGTCATAAAGGCCGCCTTCTCCAAACCTGCTAAATCCTCAACCAGGACAAAAGCGACCGCGAAAAAGATCACTAAAAAAACGGTAAAGAAAACCACACGCAAAGTAGCGGCAAAAAAGAAAACAACCACCGTCAAAAAAACGGAGAAAAAAAAGTCTCCCGCAAGGAAAACAACCAAAAAGAAAACCGCTACCCGTAAGGTCAAGAAAAAAACTGCAACCGGGAAAAAAACTAGTCGCCCTAAGACCTCCCGGAGAAAAACAACGCGAAGAGGCAAGTAACCCACTTTTATGGATAACAGCGACGACAATTCTCCAAACCAGCTCACAAATATCCTCGCCATGAGCGAGAGCCAACTCAAGGAGGCTCTCGCTGGCATGGGGGAAAAATCATACAGGGCAAACCAGATCATCGAATGGGTGTTTCAGAAAAACGCTCAGTCGTTCGAGGAGATGACCAACTTATCCAAAGACCTTCGTTCGCGACTGGCCGACCGTTTCTCCGTGTTTGAATCAAAAATCATAGCCAAACAGGTTTCCAGCGATAATACGGAAAAACTCCTCCTGCAATGGAAAGACGGACAAACCACAGAATGCGTACTCATCCCCTCCGATGATCGCCGAACAGTCTGCATCTCCACCCAGGTCGGATGCCCGGTCGGCTGCGCCTTCTGTGCCAGCGGAATTGATGGCTTAACCCGAAACCTTACTGCGGAGCAGATCGTCGAACAGGTACTCAGGGCTCGCCAGCTTTGCCTCCCACACAAAACTATTACCAATGTCGTCGTAATGGGATTGGGCGAACCGCTGGCAAACTACCAGAATACACTCGCTGCCCTGCGTACCATAAACGACCCGAAAAAACTCAATATTGGCAGTAGGAAAATAACCGTCAGCACGGTGGGACTGATACCACAAATGAAGCAACTGGCTGCAGAGAATATGCAGATCACACTCGCCCTTTCCCTCCATGCTCCCACCGACGAACTTCGCAGACAACTGATCCCCTGGGCGAAAAGTTCTACCATAGCCGATTTGGTAGAAACCTGTAATTACTATTTCCAGCAAACCGGCAGAGAAATAACCATCGAATACGTACTCCTGAAAAACGTTAACGATTCACCCGTTCTCGCAAACAAGCTGGCCGATCTCTGCCATAAAATGCGCTGCAATGTTAACCTCATCCGCTATAACCCGGTAGAAAGTCTCCCCTACGACAGGCCTGAAGCCGAAACTGCACAGCAATTCCTGGAAACACTGCGAAAACGGGGCGCAAACGTACACTTGCGAAAAAGCAGGGGAATGGACATCGACGGCGCCTGCGGCCAACTACGCAGACGCATGGCCGATTGAACCATATCCGTCTGCCTATGAACAAACGCCTGCCACCGTCACCGACGGTGGCAGGCGTTTCCATGGCCGATCAATTTCGGTATTTCTACAGCTCAACACGGACCCTCAACCCCGCAACAAACGCATTGGGATCATCCTTGTCGCCTCCAGCATTGGTTATAAACTGCAAATCAGGTGTAATAAAGCACCACGGCGTCACCTGGCAGGCGTAATACAGTTCGTAAACCGTTTCTCGATCAGCCTTGCTGTCAACCTCAGCCCGGTACTGGTCAGAAAGTATCGCTTGAGCAACACCAAACGCAACTACATCTTTGTCTCGTCCAGGAATCGCTCCCAGATATTGGCCACCAGCCGCCCAGAAATGTTCAACCCGGTTAACATCCTCGCGGGCAAAACCATAACGACCGAATACCGTTATTCCCTGGTTGTCTTTCTGGTCATTGTTTTCTTTCCATACCATCTGGTCAAAACCGAAGTAATATCCGGTATCGCCGGAGCGATATCGATCAGCCAGCGCACCTCCCAGCGTATCCCTGAAAACTTCTTTCGCGTATGGCTCATACCACATGCCGAACCGATAATGCCCGGTCAACCCGCCGTTGGACGAATCGAATTCGGGGACAAAACCGGCTTCGCCGAAAAACCGAAGCCGATCACTATCGTGAAAAGCTGTATCAAACCCCGTTCGTCTTGAGACTGCTTGTGGATCAATCGCCAATGTTAAAACGTAAAACCAGTCGACAGGTTCGTATTTTACAAATGCTGCAATACCATTCTTATGTGGTATTGTCGGGTTGCGGACTAACGCGTTGTTCATGAATTGCTTGTCTTCATGACCGGCCACCTTGTTCATGTCAATATAATCCTTGACCGTCGACAAGCGACCGAGAACAAACTCCAGCTTGTCATCGAACAATTTCTGCTGCCACCACCATTTGTCAATCCATACAGGCTCTTCGATCCCCGAATCCTGGTTCGTTTTATACAAAGCCCCGATCTTCTCTCTGTCAAAGTCGCTGGCCTCTCCCCCGAAACTTCCCTTGGCCTGGAAATACAAACTGCCGCCCGGAATGAGATTCATTTTTTCCAAATCAAGATAGATGTTAAAATCGTAGCTGCCGGCGAAATCGCTACCGTTTTTGGTCTCCCTGCCGCCGTGCATGTTGACCATGTATTCCACCATGTTTCGAACTGAAATGGAAATCCCCTGATCCTTCAGATCGCTACGAGCCCCACCCCAATCTCCTGTTGCCTTCTTTGATGTCCAAAAATCGTATCCGCTCGAAGTTTCCGGCGCTGCCGCCGGCTCAACAGGCTGCTCAATGGAAACCGTTTCTTCGCTGCTTTTCTTTTCCGTTTTCTCCTGCGCATATAGCGGAGAACATATTAAACTGAGAGCAATAATAAAAATGCACGATAGCCCTACAGGCGTGCATGATATTTTCATAATAGACTCCTTTTTCGGTCGATGTCTTACCGCGATTCGCAAGATAGGCAAAATACCCTGAGCTCTGTAATCATCTTTCATCAGATAGCTGCAAAACCTCCATTCATCACCAAATGGCCGATTATTTCCGTTTTTATCGGGTTGCTACAATCGCCGAGATAACTTTTTAGGCAGAGAAATGCCATCAGTAATCTCTCACTTTTTTATTTTTGTTATAGTTAACAACCTAAATCCAAACTCTATGTTGAAATAGAGGTTTAATGCCTTTCGAGGTTTTTCGCGGCTCGAGCAACTAAGAAAACAAATCGCGTCAAATCAATCCACCGACGTCTGACCTATCTTATCTACACAATCATCAGGTCCGATCAACCAATTACCCGCCGCCAAAAACAGTTAAGTGGTCGGTAAAGTAAATAACATAAAATGGCATGAACAATAATCGTACGCAATAAGCTCGAATGTACCGCTGTCAGCGTCAAAAGAAAGATATTCTCCAATTGAGAAATAAGCAATGAAAATCAAGCAGAAATTCATCATACTAGTCAGTATTCCAGTCCTTTCCCTCGCGGTAATAATTGGATTCGGATGGTGGTCTTTAAACAATGTAGAGAGCGGTTATCAAAGCGTCGTGAACGATCAGTTCGTCGCTTTGCTCGACAATGAAATCTCACCATTGATTTCCAACGACATGCTGCCTCTGATCAACGAGGATCTGGTTGATATCCAGAATACCGACAAAAGTATCAAGTTGATGCTTGAGGCCGATCGGGACGCACATCAAGCTATCATCGCCGAAAAGCTGGCTCTGGCAGCAAACGACGAAGATATCCGCTTAAAAGCCGACCAGGCCAACGCCGAAAATATCGAACAGGCTGAAAGGCGCATGGCAAAGGCGTCGGAGCATTTTCATACCGAGAAAACTCAAAAACTATATTCGCAATTCGTTGAAGCCTATGCCGTATGGAAAGAGTGCACTCGACAGATAATCGAACAATCCAAAGACCCCAGCAAAATCTCCCAGGCCCGCGCATCAAGTAACGGCGGTACTGCGGAAAACGCATTTGATACTATGCGCGGCATGATTGACCAGCTTCAGGAACTCCAGGCCCAGGTCATTGAGCAGAAGCTGCTCGTCGTTAAAGCAAAAAAGGATAATATTAATACTAAAAAAGTCAGCATGGAGGCCCACAAGGTAGCAGCGAACAACGAAACAAAGGCGATTGAAAAACGGGCTACGTCGATGGTAACCCTGTTCATCACGATTGGAGTTATCGCAGCCCTGATAGTCCCCGTAGTCGGTTCCGTTATCGCCAGTTCCATCGCCATTCCAATCCGCAAAGCTGTTACTATGCTCAAGGATATTGCCCAGGGTGAAGGCGATCTGACCAGACGCCTGGAAGTCAAAAGTAAAGACGAAATCGGTGAGTTGGCCCGCTGGTTCAACACGTTCGTGGAAAAACTACAGGCGATTATTGGGGATATCGGTGCCACTGCACAAACATTAGCTGGCTCCGCTACCAAATTGTCCGCTACGGCAAAAGAACTGGCCCGCGGAGCTGAAAGTACTACGAACCAATCATCCACGGTTGCCTCGGCCGCCGAAGAAATGTCTGTAAACATGAACAACATGGCCGCTTCTTCTGATCAGATGTCCACCAATGTCAAAACAGTAGCTGCGGCAGTCGAAGAAATGACTTCCAGTGTTACCGAAATCGCCAGAAACGCCGAACGAGCTGCTTCCGTAGCCGAGCAGGCGGCCAATTCCGCCCAAACCTGCAACAGTGACATTGGTCAACTCGGCACAGCCGCCGACGCTATTGGCAAGGTTATAGTAACTATTCAGGACATTGCGGAACAGACCAACCTCCTGGCCTTAAACGCTACCATCGAAGCTGCCCGCGCAGGCGAAGCCGGTAAAGGTTTCGCGGTAGTGGCAACTGAAGTTAAGGAATTAGCCAAGCAGACGGCCGACGCAACAGAAGATATTCGCGAACGTATTGAAGGTATTCAGAGCTCGACCGACAGCGCGATCTCTTCAATAGGCGAAATAAGCGATATAATCGGCAAAGTTAACGAGGTATCTCGAACCATCGCCTCCGCCGTCGAAGAGCAGAGTATCGCCACTAAGGAAATTGCCAAAAACGTATCCCAAACCGCGGCCGCCACCGAAACCCTTTCTGTTGGAGTAACGGAATCGGCCACTGCCGCCAGTGAAATCACCAACAACATCGCCGGCGTCGACCATGCAGCTAAACAGGCGGCACACGGAGCGGCAGATACGCAAACGTCCAGCGACGACCTGTCTCGACTAGGAGAAAAACTGCAATCACTCGTCGGACAGTTCAAGATATAAATCCGAACTCAACCGAGTCAATCTCAGGTAACTTACAGTTTAACAAAGCCCAATACCACGTTAAGTCGGTTTCCTTATACATTTCCCATTACCCTGCCCGTCTTTACTCCATCGAATCCAGCTGCGGAACGATTCGATAAATGGGTTTATTCCGTCTAAAAAAACACTGACTCGATAAGTTGGTCGACTAACCACCCTGCCACTGCCAAAAACCGCTCTTTAAAGTGAATTTCATTTACCTATTACTCGACCACCGCATCCCACACAACTGACCTGTTTTATGGTGAAACAAGCGCCGATACCTTTTGAAGACAATAAACGTAGGCTTGAGAAAAAGCCTTTATTAACCTCTCAACGTAACGGCTTCCCTGTTTCCGCCTCCTCTCGCAGATCGAAGTTTGCTAACGTGATTTTCCTATTGATAAATCTTTATCCTGGACGTAATTCCCATCACCCGACTAGAATCACCATTCTTGTATAGCCTGTGCTTGAGTAAATTCCTATGTTCTCAAGAGAGAATACCCCGTGAAGAAAAAAACACTGCACGAAGAACTGCTTGAACTCAAACAGAACAATCTTGATTTGCGCGATGCGATTGTCGAGCAGGAACAACACATCCAGTCACTTGAGACCAGGCTTACCCAACTTGAAGTCGAAAACCAATCGAACGCAATCGCAACTCCGCGAACTGAAGCATCAAGCGAAACACCGGATACATCAATCCCCGCAAGGCAGTTTGGGAAAGTCGAAAACTACCTGAAATCCCGGAGGCCGGATGACCAAACGGCTTCGCCCGACGAATCCTTTGAAACGACAGAAGTGGCAACAGATGAACCAGGCACCTTCGAAATGGCCATCGGACAAACCTGGCTGAATCGAATCGGAGCAGTCGTATTGTTCTGCAGTGTCGCTTTCTTCGTGAAGTACTCTTTCGACCAGGGCTGGATAAGCCCGGTTTTCAGAGTACTCGCCGGCGCTGCTGCCGGAGTAGTCCTGCTCGCTATCGGTGAATTCTGCCTTCACCGAAAAATGAGGCATTTCGCCGCCGGTATACTCGGCTGCGGAATCGGCATACTATACCTGTCCGCTTTTGGCGCATACCATTTTTACCACCTTATCGATCAAAGTACCGCGTTCATCCTGTGTTGTTCAATAACCGCAATTTCCGTTGGTGTGTCCCTTCAAGGCAATCTCCTGCCTGTAGCCATGTTGGCCGCAATTGGTGGTTTCGCCACACCTGTAGCTCTAAGCACCGGCACCAACGCCCAGGTCTCGCTTCTCACTTACGTTTTAATCCTCGATATTGGTTTTCTCGTATGCACCCAATTGCGCAGATGGGACGCTCTTCGCATAATCGCCTGGGTTGGAACTACCATTCTCTTCCTCGGCTGGGCTGGAGAATACTACAACCAGTCACCTCGCTGGATCACATGGGGTTTCATCGCCACGTTCTACATACTGTTCCATGCCGAAACCGTTCTCGGATTGTTACGGAAAAAATTCAAGCACCTCCCCACCGCGGTGTTTATCGTAACCCTAAACAATATCCTGTTTTTCACTACCAGCTACCTGGTATTGAGAACTCTCATCCCTGATTACCTGGGCCTTTTCGCCGTTCTGTCGGCCGGTCTGCAATGGCTTACCGCGTGGCGGTTAACCCGTGACGAAGACGATATTGACCATGCCCGCCTGTCCATGTGGACCAGCGGAGCAGCTATGCTCGCTTTAGCCGCCCCCCTCCAATTCGACGCCTACCTCGTCACCGTAAGCTGGATGGTCCAGGGATTAATTACCGCCTGGTTCTTCCGACGCTACGAAACCAACTGGCTGAAATTAAAACTCTCCGCCGTACTCATTGCCGGTATCTGCCACCTTGTTTTCTTCGACTATACCGATAACAGGCTCAGCCCAATCCTCATTCAGATCGGGCACTGGAAACTCAACTGGCTGATCATCATGTTCGTATTCGTCGGCTTCTCACAATTCGCAGCGGCCGCAATCCTCACCCTGGGTAAAAAACTCAATATCGACCACTCCCGACTGGCAAACCTGTTTCTCGTACTCGGCAGTTTCCTGATCCTCGCCATATTCGCCGATCAATGGGAAAGGTATCTCGCAACCTGGTGGTGGATTATCCTCGGAATCGCGATGTTGCTTGCCTCTTATAAAATTCCGCAAGCTCGCAAAATAGCCGCGGCCGTCGTACTCGCCTGCATAATCAAGTTCTTCGTCTATGATACGTTGCAGGCCGCAAACAGTTATTGGCGGCACCTGTCGGGAATCGTTATTAACCGTGCCGTGTTTACAGGACTGGTTGTCGCTACCCTGGCCGCGATAACCGACTTGATCATTTCCAAAAAGCGAAAACCAGAAGACGAACATACGTGGATTTTCTCCGCTTCACTTGCCATTCTGCTTTCTGCCATCACCTTAACCTGGACCGGATCGTTTGAGATAATCCGCGTTTTCAAGTTCGAACCCATTCGCGAACAATTCGATAACGCCAGGTTGGCCATGCATGTGGCTCTATCGGTTTTCTGGAGTATCAGCGCTACGGCTTGCCTGTTCATAGGATTCGCCAGAAAACTCGCCGCACTGCGATATAAGGGGCTCACCCTATTCCTGCTCACCGTGGTGAAGGTTCTGGTTTTCGACCTCGGCAACCTGGATATGATCTACCGGATTATTTCCTTCCTTGTTCTTGGCGTACTGCTAATATTAGGATCCCTGCTTTATCAACGCCGATCCATGCATAATAAACCACCCCTTTCTCCATAACGGAAAAAGGGGCTGCCCTGCGTCAAAAAAACAACGTCGAGTTGAACTACGGGTTAACTGACAGTTGGTCAAACCCGATCACCTCCAGCTTGATTTCCAGACTGCGATGCCACTCCGTATCGGCACCGACATCCACAGTCCAGGTATAAGGTGCTGTGCAACGATCTTCGCCTTGCGTTTCATTGGGAGCAAACGTCCCTCCCAGATCTCCATCAAAAGTGGTCCAGGTATACGGTTCCAGCGTTAAGGTACCTTCAGATGAAACAAGGGTTCGGGCGACTTCCTGTGTATTGGTTTCTCCAATAGTCGAACTGATACGTATACACGAACCCTTTTCGTCAACCAGGTACGTAACCTCCCAATCCAGGGTTCCTGTCAGGGAAAAGCTAAACGGATCAAATACAAACAGTTCATTATCTCCGCTCGGCTTGTTGGTAAAATCCACATCCTGCGTATAGTTTATGCTCACCGTGGTTGTCTGGTTGGGTTCAACCACCAAAGTGCCATTGCCATAAAAATCGACGTTCTGATCCTGAATCTCGCTCGTAGCCACGAGAGTACCCGTATGGGTAAACTTCAAAGCTATCGCTCCCTCTGCGTAGTCACCATCACCGTTTCCGTTATCGCCGTTATTCGCCGGTAATTGGCAACCGGTAATCACCGCAACAGCCAACATTGCACTTAATAAAACCACTTTAATCAGACTGCGTGTCCCCATTCATGACCTCCTTCGCATTGTCCATTATTCAAATAAAGATAATAGCGAAACCACACTTTTCGCCTTGGAATACTTCAGTCGGAACCAAACCGTCGTTCACCGATAATCAAACCAAAAGGTGCTGGATCGGAATATTCCACGAAACTCAAACCAATCCATCATTCAACGAAAGTAAATCAGCCAACAATCGCCTGCTTACATTCGCACCTTATGTAAGCATAAAAATCCCGAACCGCTCCAGCTTACCTGAATAAATAGATTATTAAACACCCCGGTTGGTTAGTAAAAAAACACATACCATCACTAAACTACCTAGCCCCCCTAACATCACACCACATCAAACAAACACCTCTCCCAAAAGACTCCCGACCAACAAAGGGGGGCGGGCGTCTCGCCCGCCTTGTTTTTAACCAGCATATTCTGTTGGCCTTACTACCATTTATCACTCGACCCAATATAGCCAGCAGAAATCTCAACTCTCTACTTTCTACTCTCAAATCTCTCGGCGAAGCCGCCCGGCGTCTCGCCCGCCTTGTTTTTAACCAGCATATTCTGTTGGCCTTACTACCATTTATCACTCGCCCCAATATAGCCAGCAGAAATCTCAACTCTCCACTTTCTACTCTCAAATCTCTCGGCGAAGCCGCCCGGCGTCTCGCCCGCCTTGTTTTTAACCAGCATATTCTGCCGACAAGAGAACCCGGACAGGCTCGGTCCCCCATTTGAATCGAATATTTACGTGGTTTTAAGCCAACTTGTTCGACGAAAGTAGATAAACGAGACAACGACGGTTTCAGACAAAAGCCCCCCGAAAAACACGTATTGGCTATATCAGAACATCCCAAATATCTATCAGCCAATGAAATTACAGCGATCTGGACACTGTCAATCCTCTCCCAGACCGTATTCAGGATATCCCCAATCCATTTCCCCGAAAGCGACGGCCACTGCCCGGCCTCACATTTATCCCCCATACACTCGCGAAACTTCTCGCCAAACCTGAAGACAACAGCAATCACCCCAAGCACCGCGACGAGCAAACCAAACCTCTCAGCCTCAAAACGAAAACCCCTTCGCCCTTCCTGGGTCGTCGAACCTGCCGTTGCCGTTTCCCTCGCAATCCGCCCGCAAACGTTGGCCTGTTTCTGGAATCCACTCTTTTTAGCCATAACTTTTTCCCTTCTCGTATCGCCCGTGCCACTTGCACCGTTATCTTTGATCGCAAAAACGGAACCTGCACCTCCTCATCCACCCGTAAAACGTAAACAGTGACCACCATAAAATCGTCTCGAACCGTTCAGAAACGTTTTAATCGCAAACGAAACCTCGTTTTCGATGCCATAACAGCGGTTTTAAAATAAAATTTTGACAGAAAAAAAATGAAAAAGCCTCTTAGTGCCACCTAATGACACCGCCCCAGAACCAATACCAAGTTGGCAATACAAACCATCGAGAGCCTCTAGCCCGAAAAACGCCTCGCCCTCACATTCTGTTGTCGAATTCCATCCAATAGAACCTCCCAACCCCGCCGGTTCTGATACAAACTGATTTCCCAAAAGATTTCCACCTTCATCGTGTAGATAACCGAACGGGCCTCACGTTTATACCTATTGCAGCTTATGCAATCCGCTCGACGCGGTTGCTGCTTACCGTCTTATAACTTTAACGGAGGGCTGAGCATTGCGCAGTTTGATTCTGACTACCCGTAACTCGATCGGTTTGGCACTGATATTGGCCTTCACCCTGACGCATATTCAGTGTGGCACCGCTACCCCAACCATTCCCGGCACGAACAATCCGGACGATTCCAATAATCCAAACAACTCGGGTGACTCAAGCGGCTCGAACAGCGCCAGCTACGCCTGCGCCCACGACTACGCATCAACACTCGACCTCGTAGCCAAAGGCGGCACCGGCGATACCGTTCAAATCAATCTTAATGGCGATTCCATCTCAGCCAGCGGTTCCGGAGTAACCGTAGACGGCAGTACCGCCACCATAACCGCTTCGGGAACTTACCTTATCGCCGGCACACTGAACGACGGCCAGATAATCGTCGATTCAGCCGACTCCGGAACCGTGGAAATCATCTTAAACGGAGTGGACATCAGCAATTCCTCCAGCGCCTGCGTCAATGTGGTAAATGCCGAATTCGTATCCATCGTGTTGTCCGACCAGACCGACAACTACCTGTTTGACGCCGACACCTACGTATACGAACAAGCCGATCAGGACGAACCCAGCGGTGCCCTGTTCAGCGATGAATCGATGGCGATTTCCGGTAATGGATCACTCACCGTTTACGCAAACTACAACGACGCGATAGTCAGCAAGGACGAACTGCTCATTCTCGGCGGCAATATCACCGTGGTATCCGCCGACGATGGTATTCGAGGCAAGGACTACCTGTTCATCAAGGACGGCTTGATCAAGGTAACTGCCGAAGGCGATGGCTTGAAATCAGATAATGACGAAGATACCGCATTGGGGTATATCGAAATCGCGGGCGGAACGCTACAGGTCAACGCCGGTGGAGATGGATTAACCGCCGAAACCTCTGTCTACATCTCCGGCGGAACCTTCACCCTGAACACCGGCGGAGGCCACAACGAGAACATCAGCTCGGATCTCTCCGCCAAAGGAATCAAGGGAGTTGTAAACGTCACCATCAATGGTGGAAAGTTCAACATGGACTGCGCCGATGACGCCATTCACTCCAACAATACCATAGCCATCGACGATGGTGTATTTACCATAGCCACCGGAGACGATGCGATTCACGCCGACCTGGTAATGGAAATAAACGGCGGCACGATAACCGTTACCGACGCCTACGAAGGAATCGAAAGTGAGGAAATCACCATTAACGACGGAGTTTTCGATTTAACCTGCAGCGATGACGGTATAAACGTTGCCGGCGGTGACAGCTCCGGTGATTTCTTCCATCAGCCCTGGCAGCAGGGGCAAAGCAATTACAATCTGCACATAAACGGCGGTAATATAGCGATAAATTCAAAAGGAGACGGTATCGATGCCAACGGAAGTATTACCATAACCGCGGGGAAAGTGCTTATCGACGGCCCGACCTCTGATGCCGACAGTGCAATCGACTACGATGGATCGTTCAGTATCAGTGGCGGTTTTATCGTAGCGACCGGCAGTTCGCAGATGGCCCAGGCCCCCGGCTCGACCTCTTCGCAACGATCTGTGAATATCTCCTATAATCAACAGCAGTCGGCCGGCACCATGATTCACCTGGAGAATTCCAGTGGAACCGGTCTGTTCACCTTTGTGCCGACCAAAACGTACCGGTCATGCGTTTTCTCGTCGCCGGATCTGCAATCGGGAATAACCTGCAGCCTGTACCAGGGAGGCAGTTCAACGGGCAGCGTCACCAACGGCTTGTACGAAGGCGGCACTTACAGCCCCGGAACTCTCTACCAGACCTTCACCCTGAATAGTACCGTAACAAACGTAGGCTCGGGCGCCGGCGGCAATACCCCACCAGACTCACCGTGGAACCATTGGTAATTTCTGAATGATCAAACCTCAATAGCCGTTTCCCATTTATTGGGAAACGGCTATTTCCTTAATACCATACAACCCGCAAAAAGGGGACATCTCTGATTTTCCAACAACCATCGAAAATCCCCCCGTTATTCAACTGAATCCGTAGGGTCCGCTGTGCGGACCAAACCCGCCAGAAAAAGACACCAATAACCTATACGGAGGGAAATAGTGATTGACCGAACATTAGCGTGTAGCTTCCGCTTTGACCTCCTTGAGAGCAAAACCGAGCACATTATCGGCCATCATACTGCCACTCAACCCGCCAGATTGACATTCCCCACCTTCTTCCCTACTATACGTATGCATCCCGTGGAAAATATCGTTTGGCCATTGGAGCAACAGCAGGCATCGATGGCTTAAACTGACACACCGCGCGTCCGATTCATCTCCGCCTGAAGCTTTTTGAGAATTTGAGTGTAATGCGATTTGAAGAACTCGGGCTTATTGAGCCACTCCTTCGTGCGGTTAGTACGCAAGGCTACGAAAAGACTACCCCCATTCAAGCCAAGGCTATCCCCCATATCCTTGACGGTAAAGACGTCCTCGGCTGCGCTCAGACCGGAACCGGCAAGACGGCCGCTTTCGCTCTGCCGATCTTACACCGAGTCGACCGCGAACCAGTAATACTGAACAACAAGCGAAAACGTAAAGATCCACCGAGAGAAATCCGCACCCTCGTTCTCGCCCCAACCCGGGAACTCGCCCAGCAGATACACGACAGCTTTCGGACCTATGGCAAGTTTACCGGAACAAAGCAGACCGTCATCTTCGGGGGAGTCAATCAGAACACTCAAGCCCGAACCCTGCGTAAGGGCGTTGACGTTCTCGTAGCAACACCGGGCCGCCTGCTCGACCTTTTGGGGCAGGGATTGTTACGTCTCGACCATGTGGAGATCCTGGTTCTCGACGAAGCCGACCGAATGCTGGACATGGGTTTTCTTCCTGATATCCGCAAGGTGATCTCGCGAATCCCCGAGAAACGCCAGACGCTGCTGTTTTCGGCAACCTTACCGGAGCCGATCCGCGAGTTGGCCGGCGATATCTTAAACGAGCCCGTCTCCGTACGAGTAGCCTCGGAAAAATCGGTGGCCGCCCCTACGGTTAAACACATGGTCTACCATGTGGATAAATCCAACAAACCTGAACTGCTCACTAGTTTCCTCGATCATACGCCGTATTCGCGCGTACTGGTATTCACCAAAACCAAGTACGGAGCGGACAAGGTAACTCACAGACTGGAAAAATCCGGCTTAAACGCCGTCGCACTACACGGCAATAAAACCCAAAACGCGAGAACACGGGCGCTGGCCTCCTTCCGGTCGGCCAGGACTCCGATTCTCGTCGCGACGGATATCGCTGCCCGCGGTCTGGACGTCGAGGATATCTCCCACGTAATCAATTACGACCTCACCCACGAGCCGGAAACCTACGTGCATCGCATAGGCCGTACCGGCAGAGCGGGAGAAACAGGAACGGCCATTTCCTTCTGCAGCCGCGAAGAGCAAAACCTCCTGAGGATTACCGAACACCTGTTGAAGCTCGAACTGGAAACAGGAGAAACCCCATCAGGTTATACCGCCACGTTCCTGACTCCACCGGCCCGCGATAAACAAAACGGCAGATCGAAAGCCAGCAATAATTCGAGTCCAACTGGCAATCCGAGAAAGAATAGTAACTCGAAACCCAACAACCGTTCGAAATCGAATAACAGCCCAAGACCGAACGGCAGCTTTAAACGCAGCGACAGCTCAAAACCAAACAGCAAGCCAAACCCCAATAGCAGTTCGAAAAGAAATAATAGTACGCAACTGGATACCAGTTCAAAAACCAACGATAGCTCAAAATCCAATAACCGCCCGGGGCCAAACGGCAGCTTCAAACGAAGCAGCAGTTCAAGACCGAATAGTAAGCCAAACTTCAATGGCGGCGTGAAAAGAAACTATAGTACCCAGTTGGATACCAGTTCAAAAACCAACGACAGTTCGAAACCTGATAGCGATTCAAAAAGGAACGGCGTTTCCAGATCGAATAATAGCCCCAAATTCGCTGGCAGAGTAAAAAGCAATAACAGTTCCAAACGAAATAGCAGACCAAAACTGAACACCAGATCAAAGCAGAATAGTAATCGCCGACCGGATGACAGCCCAACGCAGCGCAACAACTCGAGGCAAGCTGATAGCTGGAAATCCAACAACAGCCCATCCGGTAAACCTCGTAGCGAAAGAACCAGTTCAAGCAGAAGTAATCGTTCGAGCGATCACCCGGAAAACCGTTCAGGCGATCAAGCGGAAAGTAGTTCAAACAATCGCCGAGGGAATCGCACCAACAACCGGCCCGACAATCGTGCAAATAACCGTTCTGACAATCGCTCCAATAATAACTCTGACAGTCGCACAAACAACCGTTCTGACAATCGCACGAGCAACCGCCCCGGCAACCACAACAAACGATTGGCAAGCGCCAACAGCAACGAGAAAACCAACCGTCTCAGAAGAAAGCTCAAAAAAGGACGCACCCGGCAGCCAGTAGCATCATAACGAAGGGTTGCCAGCAATCACAAATCAAGTCCGCTCCGCCCACGACCCGCCGGAACGGAACATAAGATAGCCGCGAACAGAACCCACGGGCGGCGGAACATAAGAAAACCGCGAGCGAAATCCGCCGGAGGTGGACATAAGGTAGCCGCTGGTGAAATCCGCCGAAGGTGGACGCAACCGGCGGCCTGAAAGAAAGTAATTCCCTAAAAAGCCCATCCCGCCAAAGGCGGATGGCCGACACAAGGCTTCACACACAATCGCCTCACGAATTCACGCAACAATTCCTTTGGTTATATCCCAATAACCAGCTACGGCCATGTTTTTATCGCCCACCCTCACAATAACGCGATCAAATATTCATATTGGCTATAATACAGCGTTCTTGAACACAAGGCCCCTTCCTTAGAACCTCAACGCTATACGGACTTTCGACAACCTCGACGTATTCCCGAATAACTCCCACCAACGGCTTTGCTTTCTTCCAACTTATCTGGGCACTAGCTACCCACATTTCGTGCGTACGGGTCGCGACAACAAGCAGGTACAAACCTTCGTCAGTCTCTTTTAATCTATCCCCCACGAATAACTGCGATAAAACCAACTCTTCCCACCGCCATTCATAACGCACACGTTTAAACAATCCCATTACAACAGACAGATGATGGTCATCCCAATCTACAATTGGAATGCGATTCTTAAGAAGAGTCCACCATTCACCCCAAACGAAACCCACGAAAACACCATAAATCGATAAAACAACGATGTTTTCAATCTCAGGCTTATCAATGGTAATCATCATTAAACCGAACAAGACACCGCCAAATACAACGATGATTAAACCGGTGGCGAAAATAAAATGCTTTACAATCGAGATATGGCCGCTACTCATGGATTAACTCTATATATAGACGCCTTTAGCTGGCGGATAACCATTACTTGTATTTTGATAAGACTTAAAAAAGGGACATCACTGAATATCGCTGGAAATATCAGTGATGCCACCTTTACTTATTTTACCCCCATAAAGTCCCCGGTAATGGTGTACGTCATCGCCTTACCAAGATTACCGCCCTTTCCATCCGGAAACTCAACGTCGTATGAACAAGGTTTCTCACCATATACCATAAGTACAACGCCATGCGTACCAACAGGTATAGTTGCATCAGACAACTGCTGGCAAAGCACGAAGGTATCGTGTTCATCAAACATAACGAATAGTAAAACTGGTTCGCACAGCGAACCCTACGGACTACCTCTACTCAACCAAGCATCTTCTGCAAACGGTCTATCCCCTTATCGATCTGTTCCATGCTGGTAGCAAACGACAGGCGAATGTGGGCGTCGTTGCCGAAGGCAACGCCGGGTACGCAGGCTACGTGGGCTTCTTCCAATAGTTTGGCCGCGAATTCCAATGACCCCGCCACTCCCAGCTTACTATAGGTTTCTTCCACATTCGGGAAAGCGTAAAACGCGCCGGCCGGCGGAAGGCATTTCACCCCCGGAGTTTCCGACAGTCGTTTATGTATGTGCGTCGCCCGTTTACTGAACTCGCTGCGCATCTGGGCTACACAGTCCTGGCTCGCGTTTAGAGCTTCAGCATACGCAGACTGAACGAAGGTCGCCGCCCCGCTGCTGCGCTGCGACTGCATCTTGGCCATCCCCTTGACGAACGCTTCCGGACCGGCCGCGAAACCGATACGCCAGCCGGTCATGGAATACGTCTTCGACGCCCCGCCGATAGTCATGGTCTTGGAATACGCGTCTTCACCGGTAGAGGCTATGCTCAGGTGCTTCGCGTCACCGTATAGAAGCTGGTCGTAGATTTCATCGGAGAGAATGAAGATATCCTTACCCTTTACGAATTCGGCAATTTCCTTAATCTTCTCCGGACCGTAGATAAACCCTCCGGGATTGTTCGGCGAATTGAGAACGATCATTCGGGTTTTATCCGTAACCGCCGCCTGCAACTGCTCCACCGTCGGCTCGAATCCCCGCTCGTAGTCGCCGTAAACCAGCTTGCTCACCCCACCGGCCATCTTGATCTGCTCCGGATAGGATACCCAGTACGGCACGGGCAGAATAACCTCATCACCCGGATTAAGGACGGCCATGAAGGTCATCTGCACGGCGTTTTTCGCGCCGGCCGTAACGATTATCTGGCTCGGCTGATAGGCAAGCCCGTTTTCCCGTTTAAGCTTTCTGCAAATCGCTTCCTTAAGCTCAGGTATTCCCGATGCAGGCTTGGAGTACTTGGTCTTACCCGCATTGATGGCCGCAATAGCCGCTTCCTTGATATGTTGCGGAGTATCGAAATCGGGCTCACCGGCCGCCAGGCTGACAACGTCGATACCTTCAGCCTTCATCGCCGCTGCTTTGGCCGCTACTGCCAGGGTAGCCGACTCCGCCAATTTAGTCACATGCTGGGAAACGTCCATAACTCCGCACTCCTCAAACAGGTCAACAGAAAAACAACCCGGTCCATATCGCAATCATCAGGAAAACGCTGCTTCCATAAATATCCAGGTTCGTAGGGTCCGCTCCGCGGACCAAATCAAAGCCCCATCTCCTTCAACTGCCCCTAAAGCACCTGCAATAACAACAATCCGCACAGCAGGTCTATTATTCCACCACAAACAAGGAACATTCGACAGCGATACCAATCATACCTTTCACCAATATCCAGCGCACACTCGGCGATTACCGCTGGTCCGGTACTATACGATCATAGTATCTATTTTCAAAGTTTAAACGAGATATGCGAAGCTCATTGGAACTTATTCGAACCAGGCAACCTGCCGGCAGATATTCCCACGCAATCTACAGACCAACTCAAAGCCAATCGGTTACAATTGACTTGATGCTATTCAGTCCCCTTGGTCACACAGCGAACCCTACTTGGGCATCGAACCGTGATACCCAAAGACCTCCTGGAAAGCAGCGAAATCAACCAGGTCCACATCCTGATCATTATCAATATCGAAGATGTCCCGACACTCCCGCGACGGATACACGGTGGCACTCAGATCAGCGACCGGACCATCCATGCATTCGACGAAACCCGGAAGATCATGGATATCAACATTAGCGTCGTTCGACCAGTCACCGTGAATCAGTCGGATACCGGCCTGCTCGACACAATTCGTCGCGTCCATACAGGAAACAACTTCCAGAGCATTCAGGTTATCATTCACACCTTCGAGACCAATGGAAACCGCGTGAGCGAACACTCTAACCTCCGGCAATCCATTGGATCCGATCTGAGTGGAGAAGACATCAGCAGCCCCATTGACACTGGTGCCGGGGATAAACTGTAACGACGGAGAACCCGGTGCCAGCGAGAACAGAACCAGATCCCCCTGATCGAATACCCCTACCTGGCTCTGATCGAGAATAACCAACGCGTCAATATCGTCCGCCGCCAATATTCCAAGATCAAATGCGGTAGCGTAGCACACAACCGGCGGAATGGGGTCTTCCGGCTCAGGATCAAAGAAAATATCCGCGGCGCTGCTGCCCGGCAGGAATCCATCCAACGATTGGGAGTTCACCGCCAGAGAGTAATACAAGGGAGCCGTGGTTCTCAGACCGGTAGTGCTTGCCGTAGCATAAGCCATGGCGTTTACGTTATCTTGCGAAACCAACCCTACCGAAGAAACCGAACTGGTATCAAACGGCTCGGATTGAAAATCATGCCCCCCTTCATCATAGTTATTGATGACCTGGATGTTAGCGGCAAAAATGCTGTCACGCATTCCTTTCGACAATATTCCATTACGATCAAACGATAACTGCGATACGAATCCATCGGCGGCGGCGTGCCCCCTCATGGCCTGATCGGTGACGTTAAAGGGCATGTTCTGGTCAACCATAACAGGATCAGGCGGCACATCGCCCGTCGTCATCCTGTCAACGGAAAACAATAGAATGAAATTTCCCATATCGGCCACATCAATCCGGTTGAAAGATATGCCATCAAGATCATCGGCAGGACGACCAAGGTTCAAGCCGCTGGCCAGAACATCCGTCACCGGATACTCGTTCCCTTCCAACTTTCTGAGTATCTCGTCAGAATGGATGTTTGCTATTCCGGCCATTATCGTTGGCGACTCGGAATCCAATGTATAAAGCGGTATTGGTAAACCATTCCGTGGTGGCGCCGCGGATGAGAGTTGCCCGGCCAACATAACCGTTAAAACAACCGATACGATCCGGCAAGGCGTACCGATAGAAACACGTGCAGTTACCATGTGTAATCCTCCCCTATTGTATTTCCTCTAGTTGTACGGGATCAGCCCCTTGAAAATCAAGGGTAAAGACAGGAATCCATCCGGGCCAACCGGAATCCCGCTCCATTTTTTCGAGCAAAATCTTGGCATGGAAGGTATACGCCTGCTCTGAGTCAAATGAGCGAAACGCCTTCCAGAGGTATTCAAGAGCGGTTTTTCGATCACCAACAGCAAGAGAGGCCGCAGCGGCGTGGAAGTCGGCCTCCCCTCTCATTTTCCACTGAAAAGAATCGTCGGTTACCAGTGTCATCAGTTCATCATACGTGTTATCACCATAAACCAACTGCCAGAGGCTATCCACCCATTCCTCTGTCTGCCAGGGTTCGGCTCCGGTATTACCCACCCCGTTTACCAGGCAACGGTCCAGATGCTCCCTGGCTCCATCCGGTCGGCCGAGCAGGTTGAGGCAGGTCGCCGTCCAGATAACGGCGAGCGGATCGTTGGGATTATCATTAGTAATCGCGTACGCTTCCTCAACCGCCCGCTGCAGATCTCCCATTTCGGCATACACAATAAGGGGATAAACATGGCGATAGAACTTATCATCCGGTCCGACACAATCGGCGTGAATAGCGATATCCCTTAAGGCGTCCTCGTATCTCCCCATCCAGAATTCCAACCGCCATCGATAATGGTGAGCTTCACATGTACGCATTGGATTGCCGCCCAACTCTATGGTTTTTCCATGAACGGCAATTGCATCCTCGAATCGCCCCATACTTTCCAGACACAACGCTTCAGCGGAATAAGCACTGGCATTTTGGGGAGAAACCGCTTGCCCCTGTCTAGCAGCGGCAAGCGCTTCGTCATAATGATGAGCCACTATGGAATCGCTGCGGGTTCCCCGGCTTCCGGCATAGATTTCCGCAGCCAGCCGATGAGCGGTGGACAAAATGTAATAGGGATAATACTCATACACCTTGAATTCCACCAATCGCTTCGAAGCGTCGATCGCCGCGGCAAAATCGTCCATGCTCCGCGTCGCATACATCCGCTGATTATGTATACGGGCCAACTGCAGCGTTGCCTGCAAAAACTCCTTGCCTTCCGACACCCTCATCTGCCGCGCCCGAGAATAAGATTCCAGCGCTTCGTCGGGATCACGATAATGATAAGCCAATCCGCGGAAAAACCACGCTCCCGGTGTTTTCTCTTCAATAGCGTCGGCTTGAGCCAGGAACTGATCCGCTTCCGCGACCTTGTGCATTCGATCATAGGTACACGCCAGCATGTATAACGCCTCGGCATTCGTCGGCTCTATCGCCAGTACTCCCTTTAATTCCTTTATAGCCGCAGGTCTGTCAGTATTCGCAAAATGCAGAATCCCTTTCAATAAGCGAACCGTAGCCGGATCGGCCCCCAGCATTTTAGCCTTGAGAACTTTCTCGTAGATTTCCCTGTTTATACGATAATCGAAAAACACAATACGGTCGTAAGCTTCCTGGAGTAACTGATCAGCCTCTGTCTGGCGAGCTTGCAGCAGATGCGCTTCTTTCTGCTCTCGAGCGGAGGTTACACTCCAGTACAATCCCGCTCCAAGCATACAAGCGACCGCGAACGACAAAATGGCGGCCGACAAAGCCTTATGCCGCCGAGCCCATTTGTATGCCCTTATCAACGGGCCCGCCGGGCGGCTCAGAATAGGTCTGCCGTCGGCAAACCGACGCAGATCCTCGGCCATGGCCGCGGCCGTCTGATATCGCCCGGAAGGTTCCTTATCCATGGCTTTCAGACAGATGGTCTGAAGGTCTTTGGGGATTCCACTATCCAACCTGCGAAGCGGTACCGGTTCGACGGAACGCACACTGTCCAGCAACTGCTCCCGGGTATCACCTTCAAAAGGCCGGCGCAAAGCGAGCAGTTCATAAAGCGTTACTCCCAGGGAGTAAATGTCGGTCCGATGATCGACCACCCGCTGATCCGCCCGTACCTGCTCCGGCGAAAGATACGCGGGGGTACCCATTACTTCGCCCGATATGGTAATTCCCGGACCCTCCGCCAGTCGGGCCAAACCAAAATCCGTAATGTGCAGCCGGTTGTCTTTACCAACCAGAAGGTTTTGAGGTTTTATATCGCGGTGTACAACCCCGGATTCGTGCGCGTGCTCCAGCCCGTCGGCCACTTCCGCTATCAGGCGCGCCAAATGACGGTAATCACTGGAAATCCGGCGAAGCTTCGACTCCTCAGTAGACGAAGCGGATTCCACCGTAGAATCCGTTGGGTTTTCACCATGCTGGCCACCCGCCTGATCCGTCTCCAGAGATTCCCTGGTCTTCTGCCTGATACTCGTGGCAACAGCTGTAGCCGTTTCAACCAGGGAAGGATCGGAAGGACACAGAATCCGGGTTCGGGTCTTTAGCGCAAAATCCAGGCTCCCCCCTTCGATCAACTCCATCGCATAGTAAAACTGCCCCTGGTATTCCCCCTGTGCGTAAATCGGAACAACATTCGTGTGATGCAGCCGGGCCGCTGCTTTCGCTTCCGTGCGGAAACGTTGAATAGCCAGCCGGCCGCGATGAGCGTAATCAGGTAAAACCTTAAGAGCGACCTCCCGTCCCAGGGAAAGCTGCCGGGCACGAAAAACCGTACCCATACCCCCACGACCGAGTTCTTCGACGACCTCGAAATCTCCCAACCGCTTTCCAACCTGGTAATTACCTAAACCAAGTCGGCCCGAACCACCGCTCGAACCTTTAACAGATAGTTTATCAACATCAGGCCACAACCTGGAATGCTCTTGGGAACCGGAGGATTCAAACTCCATCCCAAAAGCTTCCCGCAAATCTGCCAGTAAACCATCATCGCCATCAAGTTCGTGAGCCTGCTGAGGTTTTTGCTCCGACATAATGGTTTCTCTTTCAATGATCTTCGACGATCGGTCACACCCTCACACATAAACTAATAGATAGTTTTGACCACACATTTGACACATTTTCGGAAAGAAACGTTTTTTTACTAAAAAAATTCGTAGCTAATCCCAAACCGCGGCAAAAAATCAGATATCCGCATTCGGGTCCTGCTCTTCGAATTGTTTTTTCACCCGTTTCAGCACCCGGGACTTGGCCTGATACACGCTTGCCTTGCTGATTCCTAGCGTATCGGCCGTCTCCTCTACTGATTTGCCCGCCAGCGCATGCATCTGAAAAGCATCGAGAGTAACCGGCTCGAATTCCGCAGCTATCTCCCTCAATGCCCACCTGAGCCGATGCATCCGCCACTCACGTTCCCAGCGATCATCGTTTTCCGCCTCTTGAACAGCGGACATGTAGTCGAGAGACTCCGGATCTAGTGCTTGAGCTCTCTTCTCCTCTTTATTCGCCCTTTTGCCCATTATCCGCACGACAGCTACGCGCAGGTATGCCCTGAACCGCCCTTTGGACGCGTCGTACTCAAAACCATCAAGGGCTTTCAGCAATGCCATTTCGACTTCCTGAACTATGTCTTCGGCATCGACCGCGGAAGCTCCCCGCTGCCGCGCATACCGGAACAGAAGCTCGCCGTAGCGATTATGAAACTCCTGCCAGCTCAGCTTGTCGGTCCGATCTCGCAGCCGCAAGAGAAGCGTAGCCCGTGTGGAATCAAACAGTACCATTGCGATTTCGATTTTCTCTGGAAGAGCGAACTAACTCAAGCACAAATTGAATACAACTTTCTGCAGCTACACTTTAATCGTTCCGCTGATGCCTGTAAAAGCTGAATTTTCCAACCCGACGGCGCCTTTTTATTGAAAACCTGTGTCAGAACAACCGCTGCTCGAGCCTATTGATTATTGAAGGCGGAAGTGGCTCAAGAGGCAAACGGGCAGCCATTAACCAAAAAACGAAAAGCAGTAAGCGAAGGCAGGTTTTAGTTTTTCATTGTCGTGTGGGTAGTGCGCGCGAATTGTAGAAGCTTTGCGGAATGCAATCGGGCAATAGAAACAAAGGCTGGTTATAGCGGCAAAGAGCCGCGGAGGTGTTCAAATGAGATGGAAACAAGTGGCATTATGTACGTTGGCGACTTTCGGACTTGTGTCGCTTCTGGCGGCACCACCGGCAGTCGCGCTATGGGCGGGCATCAACATCGATGTCCATCAGGATAATCTCGATGTGATCGCCAACGATTTTCACGTCGAAGGCAGGATCGAATCGGGCAACCCGGGTGGCAATTGGGGTAATCCACCAGTACTGTTGGAACACGTTGACGATTTGTTCCCGGATTTCAGCTACTCGATCACGCCCGATCCCGATTCCGAGGGGAACTGGTTCTTCTTCACCGCGGACTGGTCTGGTGCAGATTACCCCTATTGCAGTATCCTGCATCTTGGTCTGCTCTTCGACGTCGAGGGCGCTAACGTGGTCGTGGACCTCGTAGGCTGGTGGACACTGGACGGAGAACGAATCGACACCGGCCAGAACCTTGGATTTTTCCCCGTTCCAGGATTCGATGTTTCCGACGAGGCCCAGACCTTGCGTCTGCAGAACGGCATTGTAGATGGAATCATCAATCCTGGGGAAATTCCAATCGAGATTGTCAATCTGGATGTTGTTCCCATCGCCGATCAGGCCCAATTGGAAGCTCTTCTCGGTCCCAATCCCTTCCTCGAGTTAACCCGGACAGGCCTGCAACAGACGCTCCCCTGGATCAATGGTGTAAACGCCGGCGGAGTAATCAACGCGGCCAACCCCCAGAGTTTTCCACCTGACTCCTTCTTCGATGTATTCTTTGAACTGGACGCTCCTCCAACACCGGGTAGTGTCGCAGTGGAGACTCCGTTCACAGTACCCGAAGGCGGTTTCCTGATCTCCCGCCAACTTCTGCGCTTCGAAAACAATAACGGCGTGACTGAAAATCGCTGGCTTTGGGAAATACATGGTGCGGACGATAATATTCGCGGATGCTGCATGCCGGACGGCAGTTGCATCATGATGCCGCCGGAGGAATGCCCCCTGGCAGGCGGCTATATACCTGCCGGAGGATTCTGCCAGGGAGACAATAACGGCAACAATATCGATGACGCCTGCGAATCTCAAGGTGAGGAATGCCCTCTCGAAGAGGACGATACTCTGCGAATCTGCGAGCCTCTTCAGGCACTGCAATGTGCTGACGGTCAAATAGATGAATTCTGTATGCCTCTGGTTGTTTTCATGAACCAGGGTATGCCGATGGCTGAACTGTGCGATTGCCTTATTCCCGGTGATTGCGGTCCGGTCAAAGTCAAGCCGATAGGAACGGCGATGGAGTACGAATTCTCCTGCGAAGGCGCTTGCCCTGATCCGCTGGAATGCCTGGTTCACGTTGCCGGTATCTCAACCGGTCAGCCGACAATCTCATCCACACAGGTGGCTGACGGTGATCAGATAACCTGCCAGTGTGCTGAGCAGGAACCCGAGGTTTGCCCGTTACCTCCGACTCTTCCGGCGATATGCGCTCCGCGACAAGCCATGGATTGCACCAAAGGCGGTCCGGACGATCTCTGCCTGCCGCTGGTTGCTTACGTCGACGGTAATGGTCAACCCCAAGCCGAATTGTGCGACTGCATTTCGGGAGATGATTGCGGTCCGGTTACCGTAACCCAGGTAACTGCGGCCGAATACGAATTCTCCTGCGACGGTATTTGCCCCGATCCGCTGGAGTGCCTCATTCATCTGGGCGGAGTCAGCACTGGTGCGCCAAGTATCAGATCCAGCCAGGTAACAGCCGGTGAGGCAATCAGTTGCGAATGTGCCGAAGCTCCCGTCGACTATTGTCCTCTCCCGGATGATCCCCATCCAATGTGTGCCCACTTGCAGGCAACGGACTGCATCTATAACGGGC
Organism: Phycisphaerae bacterium; assembly: GCA_963667855.2. Lineage (GTDB taxonomy): Bacteria > Planctomycetota > Phycisphaerae > UBA1845 > UBA1845. The sequence goes on from CAXXKI010000029.1 coordinate 74,146, forward strand.
CGGAAGATCTGGTCTGCCTGCCTCAGGTGGTCAACGTAGATCCGGCAAATGTGATGCCCGTAGCTGAAGTGTGCGACTGCTACCATGAAGCTGATGATTGCGGACCGGTAAAAGTCGTCGAGGTTATTCCCAATCGGGAATGGGATCTCATTTGCGACGGCGTTTGCCCCGCCCCTGAAGAGTGCCTGGTACATGTAAACGGTACATCAATGGGTGTTCATCAAGTGTCGTCCACGCAGGTTAGTGGCAATGTAACCTGTGAATGTGCCCAGCTTCCTCCCGATGAGGCCTGCTGCCTGCCTGACGGCAGTTGCGTAATGATTCCTCAGCCCGATTGCCTTGCTCAAGGCGGTTTCCTTGCTCCGGGCGGTGTCTGCCTTGGGGACAATGACGGTGACGGTGTCGATGACGCATGCGAGGATGAAGATCAGGCATGCTGCCTGACCGACGGTAGTGGTCAATGCATCATGACCACGGCAGCCGACTGCGTTGCTCAGGGTGGTTTCTTCCCGCCGGGTGGCGTCTGCCTCGGTGATAATGATGGCGACGGCGTTGATGACGCATGCGAGGATGAAGAGCAGGCATGCTGCCTGACCGACGGCACAGGCCAATGCATCATGACCACAGCGGCCGACTGCCTGGCTCTCGGCGGATTCTTCCCTCCGGGTGGTGTCTGCCTCGGTGATAATGATGGTAACGGCGTGGATGACGCTTGTGAAACCCCGGATTATTACTTCGAGTTCTCTCTGGATATTGGTTCGGACACTGAATTGAGTGATCCCAATCGGGACGGCGATGAGCACTTCGATCCGGGCGACATTTACTGGTGGAAGGGCCCGTATATTCCCAATCCGGTAAATGGATTCAAAGACGATGGTTTGATCTGGAGGGATTTCAGTGGTACGGGTACCGGTTTGTACGATCCCTGGCCTATACCTGGTATTCCGCTGACGGCAGTACCTGTCGGAAATCCGGCTTACACCCCGGAAAGCTACCATGAGTGGTTCGACCTCGACGGTCACGATCAGGTACAGTTCAGCCTCCTTGAGATAATCCCGGTCGGAACCATCATACAGCACCCGATCCCGGCATATGACGACGCCTGCATCTACGAGCCCGAGTTCCTGATGATCTCTTACGATGACGACATGGCTCCCGGCTGGCCTGGCGGCATGGGCATATGGGATGTTCCGGTCACCGCGCCTTCACCTGCCGGTATGATTTACGGCAACAATCCGGATGAGATAATCGGTGTGACGGTCGCGCTGGCTATGCCTCCCGTTCCGATCATATCCATCTATCCGATTGCGGACGAGATTGGCGTTCACCCGAACATGGCTCCGAACCCCATGACCGACGAGGAAGACGACGATGTCGACTCGCTGGACGTGGTGAAGAATCAGGATCTGGCTTCCTGCTCGGTACTTCTGTTCAGCCCCGACCACGAGGCCACCTTCATGGACTTCGCCGGATGGGCACTCGATCCGGGCGGAATCTACGAACGGACGGCCGGCGGCCCAGTCCAGATAATCGACGAATTCATTCACCTGGGAATTTCCGAGGAGGCAGATGTTGACGCCTTTGAATTGACCACCATGGAAAATCCGGATGAGCCTGGAGTCCTTTACCTGGCAATCATCTTCAGCGTTGACGAGGATGATCCGCTGACTCCGAATACCGATGAGTCCGGTGGTTTAAACCCCAATGCTCTCTACTATTCGTTCCTGACCGGTTATTCAATGCTGTTCACCGACCTGGAGGATGACGTAGACGCGGTAACCATCTGGACGAAATCGATGGAGCAGTTACCGCCGTGTGCCGTAACCGATGTAAACTGCGATGGATCAGTGAATTTCCTGGATATAGCAGAAATCACCTCGCCACTGAACTGGGGTAAACCGGTATCTATGGCAGCCAACCCCTGCTCAGATGCTGATGGAAATGGTTCAATAAACTTCCTAGATGTTGCGATGGTAACATCTCCAGGACATTGGGGAACTTCTACCGGCCCCTGCCAATGCCCAGCTGGTTGCCCATAAACCAGATTAACAATCAAGTTTTGGCAATTGCCTGCTCAGGAATATTCCTGAGCAGGCTTTTTTTAGGCAAACTTGATATTATTCGGCCAACCTTTTTATTTAATACTAGCACTACAGCGCAAAGTAAGCTCAAGAAATTACCGCATTCGGCACGATAACTTCTGATAGCGGCGTGTGTTACGCTGCAGAAAGGAGTCACGAGCATGGATGCTTCTCAAATCGCAGAAGTTGGCCGGGGTATTGAGGGATATCTGGCGGAGTTTTCGGATTGCTTCGGGCGTTGTGACACGGAGGCGTATCTGCCCATTTACGTCCGCGGGCAAAACTCGAATCTTCATCGCAAAAGCGTTGAACCGATGGCATTGCAGGCCGGTGTTCCACCGCGATCATTGCAGGCCTTTCTGAGTCTGTTGAAGTGGGATGAAGAGCAGGCGGTGGATCGTTTGCAACAAATCCTCATGCGGGATCATGCACATCCCAAAGCAATTGGATCGGTAGATGAAACATGTTGCCCGAAGAAAGGGCATCACACCGCTACGGTTCAGCGTCAGTGGTGCGGTAGTACAGGAAAGGTGGACAACTGTGTCGTCAGCGTTCACCTGGCTTATACGTTGGGAGATTTTCACTGCCTGATGGACAGTGACCTGTTCCTGCCCGAGAGTTGGGCGAATGATCCGATCCGGCGGGAAGCTGCGGGGATTCCTGAAGATGTAACGCATCGTACCAAACCCGAGATTGCATTGGCACAGATCAAACGCGCCTTGGCCAACGGTGTTCGTGTAGCGGCATGGACGTTTGACGAGCATTACGGGCAGAGTTACGCGTTCCTTGACGGTCTGGATGCACTTGGTCAGAACTATGTGGCGGAGGTGCCTTGTGACTTCTACGGATGGGCAGTGTATCCGAAGTTGGTACACCGGTTGAGGTCCCGGGAAATGCATCGAGGCGGGCGGAAAAAGCCTGTTCCGAGAGTCGCTGGTGGCAGCCCCAAGGCCAGTCAGGTGAAGAATCTGCTGATTCATTCACCGGCTTTTTACAATCAACCCTGGACGGCGATTCATCTCAAAGATGCCGAGAAAGGCCCGATGGTTCGTGAGGTCAAGACAATTCGATTCTGGATGCAGCGGAATAACCTGCCGACTCGAGAGCACTGGTTGATTGCGGCCCGCAATCCGGAAGAGCCGGACGTGATCAAGTTCTTCGTCTCCAACGCGCCGGCGGGAACGCCGATTGAATGGCTGGCTTATGTCGGCTATTCACGATGGTCGATCGAGCGATGCTTTCAGGAAGACAAGGACGAATTGGGTTTCGACCATTTTGAAGTTCGCTCCTGGCGGGCAATCCATCGTCACATGTATCTGACTCAGATCAGCCATTTGTATTTAAACAAGGCGCGGGAGAGGTTGATGGATCAGGAGCGTTCACAGGAAAAAGCCGGCTTTTTTTCCCTACAGAGGCCCCGGCGACAATCGCCCGTCGTATCCGGTCGAAAGCCTGACGGTTAACCAGTTGCGTGAAGCCGTGTCCGCCTGGTTTGAGGCCATCGCACTTCCGCGATCTGCCCGTAAACAGGTACTGGAAAAAACCGCGATGAGAATCAGCTATACACGACATCGCAACACGCAGGCAAAGCGTGGTCATCGCAAGAAAACAATCCGGGAATTACACCGGAAAGGACTCACTTTGGGGAAAATGAGAACGTGTATCGGCAGCAACTTTGCGCTGTAGTGCTAGTTACGCTGGAACACACCGTACCCGTTTTAACGTTTTATCGTTCGCAGGAATTCCTGAACTTCGGGGATTGCTCCCTGGAAGATCAGGTAGCCGTTGTATGGTTCTCTATCGGTGATTTCGCCGGCTATTGGGGTTAGCATTAATCGCTGAACTTCGTCGCGGTCATCGGTCTGGCCTAGCACCCAGCTCAGTTTCATGAACGCCACCTCGGGCAGCATGTTGCCGGCGGGAACTACGCCCAGTTCCATTATCTTCCTACCCGTTTCGTAGACGTACATCTGGGTATAACCCCAAAGGGTCTGAACGGTCATGAAGATATGCACGCCCTTATCGGTCGCCCTCTTTAAAGCGGGATAAAGAGGCTGGTTCACGTGGCCCAGACCGGTGCCGGCTATCACTATACCCTTGTACCCGGCGTCGACCATGGCGTCGACCACGTCCGGTTTCATGTTGGGATAATAGTAAAGAATGGTCACCTTCTCCTCGAAGGCGGTATTGATTTTCACACTACGATCATCGCGGCGTTTTTTATAATCTTCCCGCAGAGGAGTGATCTTTTCGTGATCGATCATCGCCAGGGGGATATCACCAATGGTACGGAACGTCGAACGGTAACTCGAATGCATCTTCCGCACCCTTGTTCCCCGGTGGAGCAGGCAATACTGATCGGAAGTCGGGCCAAACATGCACACGAGCAATTCAGCGATATCGCTTTCGGATGCGGCTTTAACCGAGTTAATCAGGTTTATCGCGGCATCTGATGAAGGGCGATCGGAAGATCGCTGGGAGCCGACCATAACTATGGGAATGGGAGAATCCTGAATCATGAAGCTCAAGATTGCGGCCGTATGGTGCATGGTGTCGGTGCCGTGACCTATGACGATCCCCTGGATCCCGGCTTCGATCTCCTCGCCCACGCGCTCGGCCAGCCGGATATACTGTTCCGGTCCCATGTTTTCGCTGAAAACGCCGAAGAGTTTTTCGGTATCGAGATTACAGATGTCGGCCAGTTCGGGGACCGACCCGTACAGCTCTCCCGGAGTGAATGCCGGTATAACCGCACCGGTTCGATAATCCAGACGGCTGGCAATGGTGCCACCGGTACCAAACAGTTTCACATTGGGTTTATCAGGATCGACAGGAAAAGCCTTTTCGGGAATCTTGTAATGCGCTTCGCGGCGGCCGTGTTCTGTCATTCCGGTTATGGTATCGGCCGATATACCCACGTTGTACCCACTGGCCAACTTGAGCACGATATGCCTGTCGTCCGCGGTCTCGCTGCGTGGCAGGATGATTCCGTTAAACGAACCTTCGGCCGATTTCACCTCGACCTCGCTCCAGACACCTACCTTGTGCCGATCGAGAACCTGTTTACCGATCCCCCGGTATCCTTCAAATGCGGCTTCACTCATAGTTGCACCTTATCCGCGGATTTAACCTTATTGCTGATACCGGACACTTCGGCCAACCGCCTGGCCACCACTTGTCCATCCACGCGACCATAGAGCTCACGCATCATGTCGCCCATCATGTAATTAAATCTTCTGCTCTCTGTGGGGAAACGTTCTGCGTCAACCCGACTGGTTATCTGCCGAGCGTATTGGTCCACCTCGTCTTCTCCGACAGGGGTAAAGGCAAGAGCCTTAACCGCCTGAGCAACGCGGTCGGCCGGACTTTCGTTTTCGGTTTCCGGATTCCGCAGTAGATATTCGATAACTCCCAACACACCTTCCCGGGCGAGGCTGCTGTGGGCTTGCGTCCGGAACACTTCGTAAATCAGTTCATCGCTCAGGTCGTTCGGACACAACCCCTCACGACGGAAGGCGGTAAACCGCTGGATTAGAATCACTGCGGCAAATACTGGAGGGATGTTTAACTCATCCACAATCCGTTCGTAAAGATCCACCCGTGGGGAAATGGCAAGAGTGCCGATGGTGTCGGCCGGCAACCCCTTCTGCCGGAAAACCGCTTCCCTTTCCCAGAAGTACCGGGGTAGGTTTTCCTGAACGCGTTTTCTTTTTTCCTCGCTGATGGCGAGCGGTGGGAGATCAGTATCGGGGTACATACGATCCGCACCGGGTAATACACGTTCAAAACCATTGGTGCCGTCGGGTAGCGCCTGCCTGGTATCAGATGGAATACCAATAGTAGCTTCTTTCGCACGAATGGCGATTTCTTCGCAGGCGGTGGCCGTATCCTGCTCGTTACCCCAGACCAGGATCATGGCATCTCCATGGCCGGCTCGCATCTTCTTCTGCAGATCCTTCCAATGGCGACCGGATAGAGTTTCGGAGGCCGTATCAGAGTGGACCATATTCGGCAGTCGCGTCATACAGGCTATAACCCTTATTCGATCGGAGAACTCCTTGGCGAAAGCGGTATGCTCCTGAGTAGGTTCGCGGAGCAAACCGGCAAAACCCTTAAGCAAAACGCATTTGACCCGATGACCGACGGCAAGTGCCATGCGCAAGGGGTCATGATCGGTCTTGGCTACAGTCCTGGTAACGTCTTTCACCGCATAGCTGAAAGTTTCCGGCGTCACTCCCCGCTGTTTCAGTTCATCGCGGATTTTAAGCAGGCTGCACTGCCGAAGGGCCTCGTTATAGACCAGCCGGGGAATACGGGAAATCTGCGGAACACCTTTGACCTCAATTCGGGTTCCTCCGGTAACGCTGACATTAACATCCTGGCGGCCTGCGCCGTAACCGGTTCTCACCTTGCCCATGCTCCGGCAAAGTTTGCGAATTATCTGCCCCACGGCGGCCACTTCCTGAGGTGTTTGCATCTCGGGATAGGTCACCACCTCGACCAGGGGCATACCCAGGCGGTCGGTCAGGTAGACGCGATCGTGCCCGATATCGGAGACCTCACGGCAAGCATCTTCTTCCAGACCGAGTTGGATAATTCCGATTTTTCGATCCTCGAAGGGAATCCAGCCGTCGACACCGAGAATGGTGGTTCGCTGGAAACCGGCCGGTATGGAGCCGTCCAGGTATTGCTTACGGGCTACGTGCAGCTCGCTTACCAGGTTAAGCCTTAGGAGCATGGCCAACTCTAGAGCGGTATCGAGCGCCTCGTCGTCGATGAAAAACGGCGGCGTGTCGTCCATCTCATAAGTGCAGACGGTATCCTGATGGATGCGGTAGTAGATATTCTTCCGCGTCTTCTTCTCCATGAGGGCTGTACCGTCGTACTCGCCCAGTTCGGAGAGGGTGGGACGCATGTGTCGGAGAATCTCCGCGTCGTATTCATCGCTGTAGCGACCAGCCGGGCAGCGGCAAAAGAGTTTTCTCTTGGTAAGTAGCTGCTGATGTACTTCCAGGCCGCTTTTCAGGCCTATTGCGGCATAGTCTTCAGCGGTCATCTCCTCGTACGGTTTCAAAATGCCAGCCATAGGCCATTAAACCTCCACATAGAATCCAATACACGATTGTAGTGCAGTTACAGCGGCCAGCAACGAGGAGATATGATCAAAAACCGCATTTACAATATCAGGAATCCGTATCTGGAGGTTGCAGCTTAAAAATGGTGCGGAAAACCGGAGCTGGCACCTCATTCATACCGTTCTAAGGATAACCAAGAGGTTCCGATTATAACGATTGCAGCAATAATACAGGGTAGATAAGAAGGATAGGTAAGCTGGGTTCTTTTTTTGATGGTGAGGTAAAAAATAAAGAGGATTCAGGCTCGCCGTAAACCTGAATCCTCATCGCAAGGCTGCCCGTCCCTTGCGGAACGCTAACCCGCAACCATGCAATCAAGGTATCGTCCGGGTATAGGGGCTACTTTAGTTAGCGGAATTTTCTCTGGTAGAACGTTTTTACCGGATGTCCGGGTGGGTTAAGCCCCCCAACAATCGGAAGTTCAGACCAAGCGTAAAAACGCAAAAACTCTGACCAAGCCATTAAAAATCAATAGCTATCCGGGCCTATGCGGCAGATCGATTTTTATCTATTCTTTCCGTCACGACTTTGAATACCAACAAGGCACAAAAAGCAATAACCCCAATTGCAGCATAGAAGTACCATATATAGTGAGCGTGGGAATACGCCTCCGGCAGGGTTCCGTTTCCGGCAAGTGCAGCCTCCCATTGCGCAAAATCGGCAGGCGATAATTTTTCAGGATCAGGACAAAACTCCCTAAGTAAATACCCGGCAGTAATAAATCCGAATAACCACGAGAAGAATGTGGTCAAATGCTGATATCCAAGATAAAGCCCAACTTCTCCTTCGGGCGCTTGCTTTGATGCGTATTCAAGGAATTTCGGGGAAAGAAAGCATTCCGCCATTCCCTGAATCGCAATACCAAGCATCAGCAACAACACTAAAGTGCGAGCCTCAAACCAATTAAAGTCGATTGTCGCTCCGGTATGTGCCTCCACAGTTGGTGAAAGCGCGATAACCAAAGCAGCAAACGGAATAATGAACAAACCAATTCCGATACCAGTTGAAGGTTCCTTCCGCCGAATTAAATGTGTAATCGGAACAACAAGTAGAACGACTATTGTAGGATTAATATTAGCCAACCATTCCGGCTTGTATCCCTCTCCAAGCAATCGCTCAACATATGTGGGCATCAACGAATAGAGCTGAACCTGTACCGTCCAGAATCCCCCGACAATCACAATCAAGCTGAGAAAACGAAAGTTCCCCATCACTTTGAAAAGACCTTCCAGGGCCTCTTCAATACTTTTTCCGGCACCTCGATTATCAACATCTTTATAGAAAAACAACACAAGCAACAGCGCTGCGAAAGCCATTGCGGCAGCATAGTAATTGATATACTGAAGCCCAAGCCTTTCGTTGAGGACTCCAGCCAAACCCTTTCCGCTGAACGAACCAATATTTACAATCATGTAAAATATCGACATTGCCCGAGCGCGATTAATCGAGTCACTGCACTTGGCGACAGTCCCCGAAATAACCGGCTTGATAATCGCTCCACCGAATACGATCAACACAAGGGACAAGATCGCAGTCCCTTTCAATTGAAACAAACCAAGTAGCGTATACCCACAAGTTAATAGGCCAAAAGCTATTACCAGAGATTTACGAAAGCCGATCTTGTCGGCCATGATCCCCATAAAAGTCGGCAGGAAATAAAGTACCGCAGCGAAGCTGCCAGCTACATAACCTGTTTCGACATCCGTAAAACCGATATCTTTGTTTAGGTATCTGGCGAGCGTAATAAACATCCCGTAGTAGGCTGCTCGTTCGAAGAGCTCGGCGCCGTTGGCGAACCAGAATGTTTTGGGGAATTTCCAGGTAAGCTTGGGCTCTTGCTGCAGGGATGCGTTGGTCATGGTGCGATGAATCCTTTTGGTATATCTGCCAGGTATTCCGTTAGCGAATCCGCGTTGGAAACTTCGTTCCGCTCTCGCGAACTACCAACACCTTAATCGTAGAGCACCTGCGATGGCAAGCGGAAGCCGATTCTAACCCGCGAGAACCTGGTTGAGCCGCGAATCGGCACATGATTCGGTAACGGCGACTATAATCGGTTGCGTGGTGTTGGCCCTCATAAGATTACTGGTAATATGGATAAGATCGGTCCGAGTGCGGCGTTACAGGCGGCGGATACTTTGGACCTGGAGAAAAACGTGAGCAGCATTAAGACCAGCAGCAAGTTGATTGTGGCCCTCTTTCCCCTGGGCGCAATAGCTCTGATAGCTTTCGCTCTGACTATGCCGGCGAAGTTCGGGGTAACGACCAAGGCCCACCCGTTTGCCATGGGATTCGTGAAGCTCTTTTTCCTGGGTACGTTCGGCGAGATTTTGAAGTACCGGTTTGCCAAAGGTACGTGGATTCTGGACAAGGTTATTCAGCGGGCGTTGGTCTGGGGTGTATTCGGGCTGTGGTTTACGCTGGCGTTTGCCGGTTTCTCTGCCCTGGTCGGAGGACTGGTGGCAATTCATTTGTGGCCTGCATCTGTCGCGGAGAGTTCCGGTACATTATGGATGGCGTTCTCCAAGAGTTTGTGGATTAACTTTTTAGGGATGTTCGGACCGGGGATGATGATCGCGCATGAGTATTGCAACTACCTGATAAAAAACGGCTGGAAATCCTGGGGGCTGAAGAAGTTCGCGGACCAGGCCGACGCACGCTTTCTGCTGTCGTTTATACCGAAGACTCTGCTGTTCTGGATTCCGGCGCACACGTTCACATTTGCCATGCCGGCCGAGTGGCGGGTGTTCATCGCGGCGGTACTGGCGATTGTACTGGGATTTTTACTCAGCGTTGGGCGGAGGTCATAAGCCGCAACAACGCCAACGAACTCGTTTTTTCGTATTGCCTATAACCAAAATCTTTTTTCAGCCTGGGCAGTAATGATTCCACGCCTGTCCTTTGTGTCTTTGGGCCTTTGTGGTTTTCCCTTTTGGTTTACCACAAAGGCACTAAGGACGGCTTAACGGCCAGCGTCTTTATCTAATCGCAACGTATACGATCCTCGAAAGTATCACGTCCGGCCAATTCAGCGGTTTTCCCTTCTTGGCCCTTTTGTGGTTCTCCTGTCTTCCGTTTGAGCCAGCCGTTTTTTCCGACGTCAACCAGGCTACTTTTAGGTTACGCCGTAGTCTTTTAGTTTTCTGTAGAGCGTGCGGGCACCTATCTTCAGCATCTTGGCCGCTTTTTCGCGGTTGCCGTCAGTCAATTTAAGCGTATTTAGAATGTGCATTTTCTCAACATCGGCCATACTTAATCCGGCCAGGCTGGGACCACCTATCGGTACAATCTCTGTTGTCGTCCGCAGGGAGTCGGGCAGATCGCCGACATCCAGTTTTTCCCCTTCAGCCTCGATAACCATCTGCTCGATAACCGAACGCAATTCGCGAACATTACCCCGCCAGCGATGGTTGGTCAGTCGGCGCATGGCCTCTGTGGTTATCCCCTGAACATCGATCCCGTTTTCAGCATTCGCTCGCTCAAGAAAATGCTGAGCGAGTATGGGAATATCCTCCCGCCGTTCGCGTAAAGGCGGCAGGCGAATCGCTCCTTGAGCGTGCAGACGATAAAACAGATCTTCGCGAAATTCCTTATCTTCAACCATCTGCCGCAGGTTCCGATGGGTGGCGGCCACAAAACGCACATCAACGAAACGAACCTCGGTACTGCCCACGCGTTGCACTTCGCCGTTTTCCAGCGTGCGCAGGAGCTTGGCCTGCATAGCCAACGGCATATCCCCAATCTCGTCGAGAAATAAGGTTCCTCCGTCAGCGGCTTCCAGAATACCCTTTTTCTCCTGGTGAGCACCGGTGAACGCTCCTTTAACATGCCCGAAGAGTTCACTTTCGAGTAAGGACTCGCTGATCGCGGCACAGTTGATCACCTTGAATGGCTTGCCCGATCGCGGTGAATTAGAGTGCAGAGCATGGGCAACCAGTTCCTTGCCCGTACCCGATTCCCCAATAATCAAAACCGTACTCTTACTCTTGGCCAGCTTCTTGATCCGCCGGATCTCCTTGGCTAACGATGCGCTGGTACCGATGATCCCCTCATAATTAAAGGCCTGCTCCATCTGATCGCGCATAGCCAGGTTTTCGCGAATAGCAATTGCCTTAACCGCGGCCTGATCTACCTTCTCCCGGACAACTTCGATATCAATCGGCTTTATCAGGTAATCGTAAGCAGGAGTAGGGTTATCCGGTCCGAGTGCGTCTCGCGCAAGTTGCTCATTCCCATACGCGGTCATGAGAATGACCTGGGTATACTCTGAAATGGACCGAGCCTCTTTAAGCACGTCCATCCCGTCATACTCACCACCGAGCTTGTAATCGGTAATGATTACATCAGGAGGGCGAGCCTTGACGCTGTTTATGGCGTCTACGCCACTGGTCACCACTTTGCAGGCGTGCCCCGCGCGTTTCAAACCTTCCGCGATAGCCTCGCCGTGAGCAACGTCATCTTCCACTATTAAAACAAAAGCTGTTTCAGACATCGCTTCTTATTCTATCCGAAACACCGGGAATTTCACCCCTCAAGGATCGGTCAACCTGACCGGGGAATACGAATTTCAAAGCAAGCCCCCTTGCTCTGGGGCAAGAGATTAAGCGTGCCATCGTGAGCGGTAACGATCCTCAAGGTTGTCGAGAGCCCCAGCCCGCTTCCTTTGGGCTTGGTGGAATAGAACGCCTGCATCGCTTTCCGGGCAACGTCTGGAGGTATACCTTCGCCGGTGTCGGTCACCTGGAGAATCGCCTGGTCATCAGCTATGGTGGTATTCAGACGGATCTCACCGCCCGGGCGAGTGGCCTGTTGAGCGTTGATTAAAAGATTGAGTACGGCCTGCTTGAAGATCTGCGAATCGATATTGCAGATCAGCGGATGAGGATGATATTGGGCTGAAACGGTGATCTCGTACCGTTGAGCTTCAGGAGAGAAGAACTCCACCAACTGCTCGACTATAACGTTAAGGTCGATTTTCTCTTTTTTGAGGCGCACCGGCCCGACAAGCATTAGGAACTCATCAAGCATTCGTTGCAGACGTTCGGCCTCTGAGCGAGCAACGCCGATCTTCAGGCAAGCTCGGCGCAATGTGTCTGAATCGTCGTCCAGACCGGCTCCCAGATCCTCATCCAGAAGTTGTAAATTCAGGAGTAAGGTTGAAAGCGGGTTTCGAATTTCGTGTGCTAAACCGCCGGATATGCGAGAAATTTCAATAATCCGTTCATCCACGCCGGAAGCGTCATCACTTCCGCGTCGACGCCAACGCAGCATAATGGCTAATCCAACCAACAATCCAACGGAAAAACTGATTGCCAACCCAAATACCATCGGCCCTGTTTTCCCTTCAGCCCGCAACTGAGCTCCCAACATAAACCCAGGAGCCAGTTGACCGGTGCCGCCTGCGGATCAACTGGATAACCCAATACTATTAGTGGAATATTCCCGAAACCTTACTTGGCCGTTTCGACCCGGCGAACATTCTTTGCCTGGAACCCCTTACCGGAGTCTACCAGCTCGTATTCGACCTTTTCCCCATCCTTTAAACTGCGAAAACCTTCGCCTTCGATAGCCGTATAATGCACGAAGACATCCTGGTCCTGTTCCTGACCGACAATAAATCCAAAACCCTTCTTATTGTCGAACCATTTCACTTCTCCGGTGGGCATAACAACACTCCCCGATAATGGCGCCCCTGCGTTAACAGGAGTCAACACTGAACTTCGCAACTAAATCCAACGGCACACGTAAGCCGCCGGAAACACAATCCATTTAAACTCTTTCCAATACCGCTGCGGTTCTCTTTGGGAAACGTTAATCCGACAAACACCGCGCGGCGCAGAGCGAACCACAATCCGCGACCACACAGAATTATTCGGGAGCAACCCGCAGTATTTTCAATCCCGGCCTAGTCAAAACGACTTCTGCTATAGCAGCCGACTTGGGATCGGACATTTCGATGTTTCGCGAAACACCCGATCCCAGTCAGGCTGTTTGCTCAGTCGTTAGCCCTTGTTGGCTTCTTCCTGCTCACCCGAGAGGACAGCCTTGCGCGACAACTTTATACGGCCCTGGTTATCAATTGCAATAACCTTGACCTTAATCATATCACCAACTTTGCATACGTCATTCACATTCTTGACATACTCGTTGGACAATTCACTCACATGACAGAGCCCATCCTGCCCCGGCACCAGCTCAACAAAAGCGCCGAAATCCTTGATACTTGCCACTTTACCGTTATAGACGGAACCCACTTTAACCTCTTCAGTGATAGCCTCGATCATCGACCGGGCACCTACAGCCCCTTCCATCTCCATGCAGGAGATGGTGATCGTGCCGTCATCGGCGATTTCGATTTTCGCACCGGTTGAAGCTTCGATTCCTTTAATCCCCTTACCGCCCGGTCCAATGACCTTTCCGATTTTGTCCGGATCGATCTTGATGGTCAGTATGCGCGGAGCATAAGCACTGATTTCCTCCCGCGGCTGAGGAATAACCGACAGCATCTTTCGCAGAATCTCAATACGGGCGTTCCTGGCCAACTCCAGCGCCTCAGCGGTAATCTCCCTGCTGAGCGAACGATCCTTCAGGTCCACCTGGATAGCGGTAATACCCCGCTGGGTACCGGAGACCTTGAAGTCCATATCGCCGAAGTGATCCTCTTCCCCGAGAATGTCCACCACCAGCTGGCGGCGGGTATCATCGTGGAAACCACCAACCGAAATTCCCGCTACCGGCTGCTGCATGGTAACGCCGGCATCCATAAGCGCCAGGGTTCCACCGCAGACGGAGGCCATTGAACTGGAACCGTTAGACTCCATGATCTCGGAAACCACGCGAACCGTATAGGGGAAATCCTCAGGCGAGGGAAGAACCATTTCCAGCGATTTTTCCGCAAGGTTACCGTGCCCGATCTCCCGCCTGGAGACGGCACCCAGCCGGCGAACCTCACCCGTACAGAACGGGGGGAAGTTGTAATGCAACAGGAATTTCTTGCTGTACTCAGGCATAAGCCCGTCGATAAACTGCTCGTCCCGGGTGGTTCCCAGCGTAACCGTTACCAGCGATTGGGTTTCCCCGCGGGTGAACAGAGCGGAACCGTGTACTCGCGGCAGCACTCCCACTTCGCAGGAGATTGGACGAATATCGGTTGGCCCGCGACCATCGGCGCGAACACCGGTATCCAGAACCATCTTGGCCACAACTTCACCCTCGATTTCGTCCATCACTTCGCGAATGGTGTTGGCGTCATGTTCCGGCTCCTGCGCAGCATCAGCCGGACAATACTCTTCATTTGCCTCAGCGTAAATCGCCGAAACAGCGGCATAGCGATCCTGCTTGCCCTCTATTTCCTTTGCTGTGCGGAATTTGTCGGCGTACTTGTTGCGCAGTTCGTTTTTCAAATCATCGGTTGACGGTGGCGGAGTCCACACCTTCTCCTTGCCGCACATTCCGACCAGTCGGTTGATCGTTTCGCAGATAACCTTGATCTGCTCGTAGGCGAGGTCAATAGCTGCAACCACATCGCCTTCAGCAATTTCCATTCCCCCCAATTCGATCATGTTCACGGCTTCGGCATGACCGCTGACCATCAACTCCATGTCAGACTGGTCGATTTCGGCAAGCGTGGGCATAACCACGAACTCACCATCGACCCGGCCTACACGCATGGCACCGGTGGGCCCCTCAAACGGAATTTGAGAGATAGCCAGAGCCGCGGATGCTCCAATCATGGCCAACACGTCCGGATCGTGCTCCTGATCGGTGGACAGGACCATCGCCTGGATAAGAACTTCGTTTCTGAACCCCTTGGGGAACAGCGGTCGGATAGGACGATCCATAAGCCGCATAGTGAGAATTTCTTTAGTGGAAGGGCGTGCCTCGCGTTTGAAAAACCCGCCGGGGAATTTTCCCGCCGCGTAAGTTTTTTCCCGATAGTCACAAGTCAACGGGAAAAAGTCGATCCCCGGTCGAGGATCCGCGGTCACGACAGCTACCATCACAACAGTTTCACCGTAGGAGACAAGCACGCTGCCTGCAGCCTGCTTGGCCATCTTGCCGGTCTCGATCCTCAGTGTTTCTTTACCAATCTGACACTCAACAGAGAAAGTTTGCATTACGGTCTCTTCTTTTTATTTCTATCTTCCACACCAACCAACAAAAAGGGCGCGCTGCGTCACCGCAACCCGCCCACATTTCCGAACAAAATATTGCTGCGATTACAATGCAATCGAACTTCCCGGCCCGACACAAACCACCCCATCCCGTTCAAGTAAAACGGTTGAGATGATACTCCACCAATCTCATTCAACTCACCGAACAAAACTCTATGCCCGGCGCAATACATAAAGCACTACTTGCGCAAGCCGAGTCGCTTGATCAAGCTCTGGTACCGCGCCCGATCCTTCCCGTTCAAATACCGCAGGAGCCTGGTGCGACGTCCCACCAGCTTGAGCAAACCACGGCGCGAGGCAAAATCTTTCCTGTTAACCTTGAGATGCTCAGTCAATTCGATAATGCGACTGGTCAACAAGGCCACCTGCACCTCCGGAGATCCCGTGTCATTCTCGTGCGTACGGTAATCCACCAGAACCTTTGCCTTATGATCGCCTGTCATTGTATTTACACCTTTCACAACTCACTCTGACTGCCTTAGTTACAACAAACGCGCGTCCTGAAGCCCTCCGCCTGCAGAGCGATACGCCCAGAGGCGTGTAGACGGAGACCGCAGGACACGTTGAACCCGCAAAATCTACCGCGTCCGACCAATATTTGCAACTGCGCAATTTTCGCTGAAATGGATCCCAAATGCCCGAAGCCAGCGAAATTAAGATAGGTAAGCCGAAAAAACCGCCTTAATCACTTATCCAGCAGCTTTTCGCAGATAGAAAGGAGGCGTTCCATACGGAATGGCTTCTCCAGGTAACCATTGACGCCACGGCTCTCAGCCCAAGCCTGATGCCTTTTTCCACCGTTTCCGGTGATCATGACCACGGAAGCATTACACTCACTCTGCGAACTTTTCAGTCTGTCCATAACCAAAAAGCCACTGCGCTTGGGCAGCATGGCATCCAGGACAACCAGATCGGGGAGTTTATCCTCTGCGATAGTAACAGCTTCGTCGCCATCCGCCGCGGTACAAACTGCGGCCCCGACTTCTTCCAAAGTGGATCTTATAGCTGAAACAATATCAGGATCATCGTCAACAACAAGAATGGTTTTTCCCTCAAATGGTGATGCCACAACTGAATCTCCGTACCGACATACATAATGAGCGAGAGGAAGAGAAAATAGGTGCTCTTTCCACCGGATACCAAACCGGTTCCCCCTGATGATCAATCTCGCCACATGGGATTCACAGAGTATATTGCCAAACTATGTCACTCGCAAGTTAATGTTTATAAACCGATATTTTATGGGGCATCAACCGCACCGCCGATAATTATAGGCCTGATGGTCATCCAAAACGGATTCCAGCAACCTGCAGGCTCCTCAGACATATTTAGTGAACTCACCGCTATAGCAGCGAATAAATCAGACAGAACCCCTACGAAGAGCATCTAATCGGTAAAATGTACCTCGCCACCAGATACCGCCGCGTCGGTAAGCCAGCACAGCAGAACGTATAACCGTCCCCAGAAAACAGATCGAGCATATTGGAAATGTCAAACCGATTAACGCCGAGCACCGCCCTATCGCAGCAAACCAGGAAAGAAGTGAGATTTGCAGAATAACAGTAGCACACCAGCCCGAACCCGCCCAGCCGGCAACAATGAGGGGCATCAGTACCGGTAGAATCGCTCCAGCGAAAAACAGCGACGTATCAGCCAGCATCTTCAAAACGGAATAGTCAAAAGCAGCTAACACGTTTTTCTCCAACCCGCGAATAACTCCCAGCAAACCAACCTGCCATCTGACCTTTATCCCGCCATTACTGAACAACACTCCGCAGCGATACCCGCTTTGCTTAAGTAATTTTCCCAACTTGTAATCGTCAGCCACCTCCATCCGCAGCCTGCGGTGCCCGCCGATTGAGTAATAGGCGTTTCGGCCAACCAGGTTAAAAGCCCCCACGCCGATAAACGAATCCATCCTATCGTGATTTCCCAGATGCCACGGCTTGCATTTAAGCAGGTAGCAGATGATAAAGAAATGACACATTGCGTTTTCCCAGAACCCGCCGGGCAACGCCTGGGGCAACAGGCACAGGTGATCGAGTTTTTGTTTCTCTAGATAAGCCACGGCGCGGCTGATGCAATCGGGCTCGAAGATAATGTCGCCATCAGTAAACAGAAGGTAAGCGGCGTTTTCACCTTCGCCCGCTTCCGTCCCCAGCCAGTTAGCATGGTTTTTACCTAACCATTCCCCTGGGAGTGAATTAACGTGGATAACCCGAACCCTGTCACTGGATGCGGCTATGGAATCCATTATCTCGCCTGTTTGATCGGTGGAACGATCATCGACAGCCACTATCTCCAGGTTTTCGTAATCCTGTTTGATTAGTGAGGCAAGGCACGCTTCCAGAAAGCCGGACTCGTTGCAGGCGGGGACGATGACTCGAACCGTTTTTTGGCTATCCCCGATTGTCCGCGCGTTTCTCTCGGGCAACCCGGACGACGAGTAGTGGAACAAAACAAGCCGTAAAGCGGCATGTCCCCAGACAACAAACGTACCCCAGCCGGCAATAATGAAAACCCAGAACCAGAAGTCTTGCATTCCTCAATCCTGTCAGCCGGGCACAACCGCATCAGCTTCGATTTCGATCATCATGGCGGGATCGATCAGCGATTTGACTTCCACCATAGTAGTCGCCGGCGGACACTCAGCGAAGAATTCCGCGTGCGCCCGCCCGTATTCTTCCCAATGATCGATTTCGGTAACGAACATCCTGGTGCGAACGACCTGATTCATGCCTGACTGAAGTTCCGTCAACGCTTTTTGAATCAATTCCAGGCAGCAGCGAGCCTGCCCATAAGCATCGCCAACCGAGACAACATCACCGTTGTCGTCGATAGGAGCGGTACCTGTAACATAAATGTGGTTTCCCGCCCTTATCGCCCGGCAGTAACCGATTTTTGTTTCCCATGGCGCCTTGGTGAAGTATCTGGAAACAGACATGATCCTGACCACCTCCTGCGGATAACCGAGTAATGGTAAAATCAACCGAGTTATTGATTACTTATCTATTCCTCTTCGGTGAAATCTCGTCGAGCCCGGCGTTTCGCCCGCAGAAGTCGTGAGGTTGCGTCTTCGTCCGCGCCCTGGTCCGCGGCGTCGTCCGGAGCGGGAGGCCTGCGTTTATCCCGCACCGTATCACCACCCGCCTGAGCACCTCCAAGCGACTGGGTAATATCATCTACAGGCGCTTTGGCCGCTTCATCACCCACATCATAGCGGCGAGTCTTGTCCACCTCTTTACCTTTATCATCACCTGCGACCTTGCGTGCCCCGCCGGGACCTGCGGTGTCCCGGTCTGCTTGAACCTGCTTGCGGACCCCCTTGAGCTGACCGAGTGATTCACTACTTCGTTCCCCGGTATGCCCAAGTGCGGTGGCTGTATGCGTAACATAATCTATCAGTGGACCAATCGAGCGGAAGCGAATTGACCAGCCGACCAGTTCGCCCAGAATAAACACTCCCAGGATTCCCCACCACGCACCGTAGGCTACTCCCACACCAAACAATAGAAACGCGACCAGGACAACCTCAACCACAACAGAGAAAGCCAGCCAGCTCGCCAGCCTGCGAATCGACACGTCCAGCAGGAATATCGGTAAAACCAACCAGGCCAAAATCCAATTCCACACCGGCTGCTTGGACAGGGTCGGCGGCAGATCGTGACTGAACAGATCATGCTGAGCGACATCATCAATGTCTTCGTGCCAGCGCCCGCCGGTTATTTCCACCACCTTGCGAAGCAGTGCTTCATTGGTAACCAGTTCGCGGAACTCCGGAGAGAACGGCACGGAAACACCGGTCTGGATCGAACCTTGATGCTGTCCCTGCTCTGTAACCGAAACGTTGGCTATATACTGCCCGGTCTGGTCGACGTCGAATTTCGCCTCGTAATGTCCGGGACCGGTTTGCGAAAAAACCAACGGCTGCACGGTTTGATTGGGTTTTATAATCACGGCCGGCAAATCGAGCATATTGAGCGATCCCGACTCCTTATCCACCGCGTCGACGACTACCCGGCCTTGATTCCCCGATATCCGCGTGAACACATCGAAATTATCCGGCGCGTCCTGCCGCATGGCCCAGCGGACTATCTGCGACCAGAGCTTGGAGTACTTATCCCAGTTAACCCAATCATAACCCCAATGCCCCCAGTAACCGCTGGTAAACGCTACAGTTTTTCCCAACCCCGCCTGCCAGTGAGCGAGAACCGGATCCTTCGTGCCGTCCTTGGCTATGCGCACCAGAGCGGTTTGCGCTTCCGCCTTGGGAGAGGTAACCACCATTCCCCCCAGCCGGGGAAATACTTCACTTGCACTGACACCGGTCAGCAGTTCACTGCGAGAATATTCAACCTGCGGAGTAAATGGCTCCTCGCTGATCAGCGACCGGCGAACCACCTTGGATTCCTTCACGAATATCTGCGGCAGAAGCCGGGGATTCCTGCAGGGGTAAAAAGTTCCCCCGGTCATCCTGGCGATTTCCTTTAGACTATCCTCCATGACATGCGAACCGTAACCGATACCGATTGTACTGCAGGTTATCTTGGCATCCTTCATGTCCTGGAGAATCCTGCGAGCGGGCCGCGAGGGATCGCCGTCGCTTATGATTATCATGTGCTTCTGCGAAGCATCGGTTTTCATCAATTCCTTGAGCGCCATCTGCATGGTAGTGTGAAAATCCGGCATATCCCCGATGCTCATCCGGGCGATTTTTTTCTTTATGGCACTTTTATTGGTTGCCGGTTGCAGCGGCACCTCCCAGTTAACCCCGCCGGGAGAGAAGGAATACGCTAATACCCCAATCAAGTCCTTCGAACTGATTGTGTCCACCGATTTCTTGGCAACTTCCACACCCCAGAAGTTTCCCCGCGGTATCTCGCAACTGTGCATGATCAGCACCAGCGCCCCGCGGAGCATTATCCTTTTGTGTTTTATTTCAAAATGAACCGGCATTACATCCGCTACCGGCGACCCGATCCACCCACCGGCTCCGAACGATTCATCACCACCGGTCATGATCAAACCGCCCCCCAGGCTGCTTACATAGTGAGCCAGGGCCTTATGCTGATCTTCGGTAAAGGTGTTCGCAGGTACATTTCCCAGGATGATGGCCGAGTAGTTGAGCAGACCAAGCAAATCAACTTTACCAGTCGCAACATCCTGCAGCTCCACATCGATCTTCTCGCTCCGTAGAGCGTTTGCCAGTTCCGCGTCTTCCTCAACATCCGTGCTTAAAAGCAGTACGCGGCTCTTACCGGATACGAAAGAAAAAGCAGTCGCGTAATTGTTCTCCTCAATAACGTCATCGTGACCGGGATCGTCAGCGACAAACCTGGCTTCAAAACGCTGCGGACCGCCGCCGTGTACCGGAATCTTCACCGAAAACGGATTGTTACCCGGTTGGAGTTTCACCCGGGCGTACTCGTCCTCGGACATGTTTACGAGCTGACCGTTATGGTAAATATCTATTCGACCGCTTGTAGCTTTCTCCGAATGCAGGAGAAGCCGCAATGGAACCATATCGCCATCTTCAACATTGGTTGGGGCAACCATGCGGTCAACGTAAACCTCGTTTCCATGTTCGTACCACAGGGGAACAACGTCCACGGCCACCCCTTGGGCCTGGGCGGTGGCTGCCTCGGCCAGCACGTCGCCCATGTTGTCGTTACCATCAGACAACAGAACGATACGCTTGGCCGTATCCTTGAACATCGCCAGAGCCAGACGAATCGCCGCCGCAACGTCGGTACGATCGCGGTTTTCCATATCCGGCAACCGACCCGGTTTGATGTGGTATCCCCCCTTCATGGGCAACTGCTGGAGAAACGGATCGGTAGCGAAATCGATCAGCCCCACCAGGTCGTCCTTGTGCGGCATATCTTCGCAGGCTTTTCGTATGTACTCCTCCTGCATCTCCTGCAAACCCTTAACGCTGTCACTGCGATCCATGAGAAACAGTACGGTCAGTTTGTCGGAAGATTTAACATGCATGGGCTCAGCCAGGCAGACCGCCAGGAGAATAACCACCAGGCATCGGGCACCAATAGCCAACACTCGCCGCAGAGGCTCCAGGGCAATCAAGGTTCGCGCGGAGACTGCAATAACCACCGGTACCAAAACCAGGAGCCACAACCACACCGGTTGTTCAAACGATACAGGAAAGGTTAATGCCAGAAGCGTATTCATAGCTTGATAATCTGAACCCTGGAATTCAGGGAGTCCACCACATACACAAAATCCCGCAGGCCTACGGCCGCGCCCCACGGTGCCCAGAGTTCTCCTATGCGTCTACCCGGAGTTCCCCAAACCCGGAGATATTCACCTTCTTTGCTGAACCACTGTAACCGATGATTGCCGTATTCGCACACCATTATTTCGCCATCCGGTGTACATGTTATATCGTACGGATATTGCATTTTTCCCGGTTCAGCTCCCAGCTCACCCCAGGAAGAGAGTAGCCTGCCGTCCAGATCGAAGTGCAAAATTCGATGATTGCACGCGTCGGCGACCCACAACGTCTGTTCCGGATCAATATCTATACCGGACGGACGTAACAGCTGCTGCCCGGCGATTTCTCCCTGGGCAACTACCTTCATAAACTTGAAATCGCTCGACCATTTGGTAATCCGGTCATTACCGTTGTATTCGCTGACGTAGATATTGCCTTCGGCGTCCAGGGCTACATCGGTAGGAAGCTGGAACTGCCCGTCTCCTGATCCCTTTGAGCCGAATCTGGCGAGCTCATTACCGCTGTCGTCTGTTACGATTACTCGACTGTAATGGGTATCCGCAATGAATACCCGCCCGTCGTCAGAAATGGTCAAACCGATAGGTTTCCCCGCCTTCATCTCCGGCATTTTCCAACCGACCTGCAGCTCACCCTCCGGGCTGAACCGCTGCACCCGGGCGCTTTTATCCACTACAAAAACCCGCCCCCGGCGATCTATGCTAATCGCCCGCGGGTAGGAAAATTCGCCCGGTCCCATTCCGATACTGCCGAAAACTCCAACCACCCCATTGTCCGACAACGGTGGCGGATCGCAACCGGCAAGCAGACCGGCCATCACCACTATCGCAACTGTTAAGGTTGAATATCTCCGTAGCAGCATAATAAAAGGTGCTCTGATTACTCCTTCTCTACCGGAACCTACGACCGGCCACTCCCGCCAGGATCGCCCCTGGAATCGTAGCGGCGACCAGAAGCATGCACAGCGAGATCATTATACCATCTTCAAACCGGTGGAACTTTTCGATCAGCACCAGTGAAACCGGGTTAATGGATGGTACCCGGACAAGGGAGGTGGCCGCAACTTCCGACAGGTTCAAGGCAGCAATAACCAGAACGCCGCCAGCCAACAACGGCCAATTCAACGCCAGCACAACCCGCCAGGTGCAGGACAATCGCCCTGCGCCATCGCTTTTCGCGGCCTGCACCAGCTCATCGGGGCAGGTTACATGGGCGAGGTAGCAGACCAGGACCCCAATCCATCCGTACCGGCCTATATAAGCGAGTACCATAACCGGCCAATGATCGTAAATAAACGAATAGGGGTAATAGGCCGACACAATCGCCGCACCGACCAACGCCCCCGGAAAAGCGGCCAACATCAACGACCAGACCAGGGAGCAAGTTCGCAACCGCCTGAACGTGGTCAGACAGGCAGCCATCAACACCGTGATCAATCCAGCCAATAGAGAAACCGTCAGCGACCAGGCCACCGACGAACCATACAGTTCAATGGTGGATTTCATAGATTCGACCAGCGGGATTTTCCGGCCCAGTGAAACGACAGGTAAGACCACCCCGCCGGCAACCATGAGCATGGGCAGGATCAGTCTCCGTGAAACATTGCCGCCCAGGCAGTCATCCTGGTGCGGCGTGCCCTGCTCCTTGTACCTCCATAGGTAAAATACCAATCCCATAGTCAGCGCTATTACCACGCAGATTGGTATTGAAGCATATGCGGCTACGGCGGGATTACCTGAAGACTCCGCTCGGGAGAGGAGATCGGTGGCATAGACGATCAGCCCGCAGGCGTGAGGCACACTGTAATCGCCAAGGAAAAAAGCAAACAGAACCAGTCCGGAAATAACCAATGGACGCCAGATAGCGGGAAGAACTGCAAATAAGATCGCCCGGGTGGAACTGGTTTCCATAATCGCTTCTTCGTATATCCTCCGCCCCTGCCGCATCCAGACGGCCCCTATAAGCATGGCCGGTACAGGCCACGCCCAGCTCGCCCAGACCAGAACGCAACGAAGCGAATCTGGAATTACCACCAGACGCTGCCAGCCGAACGCGTAAACCATCGGGGGAAACAATACGGGAGCCAGGATAAGAACCGAGGCTACGGTGTCGCGGAAACGATGCCCCAGCCTGCTGAATACGTGCGCGCCGGGAATTGCCAGGACAACAGCCAACACCGCCCCCTGGGCGGCTAAAATGATCGATTCAGTGAGAAGTCGCCAGGAAATCCCGTCGGCGACGGCCGGGCAACTGCTACCTGCGGAAAAACAGCGAAACCCAAGAACACCAAAGGGATACACCGCGGAAGCGGCGAAGATAGCCACTCCCGCGATCAGTAATCCCCATTGTCCAAGCCTCAAAATCACTTCAACAGTATCTCACGGCAGATAGCGATTGACGGTTCCATGTTGTCGGCAATTACATAGTAGTCCACCTTGCTAACCGGGGGAAATTCCATACCCAGTTTTTTCTGCAACTCGACGCGTACCGGGTAATTTCCCGAATCGCTTTTCGCCAACATCTCCTCGACCTGGGCTGACAGGATATAGTCGATCAGAAGCCTGGCGTCTTCCGCGTGCGGGGCTCCCTTCACCAGGGCAACGGTATTGGGAATAAGCATCGTCCCGCCGTCACCCATATCGGGGAAAATCATTTCGACCTTGTGGCCTTTAGCCTTCGCGGTGATTACGTCGTCAGAGTCGGTCATTGCCAACTTCACTTCGCCGGCAATAAGCTTGCGAACCGCGGTACTGTTACCGTCCGCAACCGTCGCCTTGGCTTCCACCAGTTTCTTCAGGAAGCCGGTAAACCGCTCCGCTCCCCAGAGTGAATGCATGGCGGCCACGTGTCCTCGAGTGGTTCCGAACAGGGGATTGGCGATTGCCACATCCTTCGCGTACTTGGGATCTCCCAACTCCTCCCACCGTTTCGGCAAATCTTCCTTCGCCATCACTTCCGGGTTATAAGCCACGACTCTCGCCCGAGTGGCAAACCCGGTCCACAGCTGATCCTTATCCTTGAATATGTCGGGAATATCTTTCGCCGACGGTGAATCATACGGAGCGAACAGCCCCTCGCGAGCGAGTAAGACAGTCTGCGACTGTTCGCTGGACCAGAATACATCCGCCCGCGGACGATCCTTCTCCATGCGAATCTTGTTGACCAGGCCGGTGGTCTTGCCCGCTTCCGTGTCGCCAACCAAAGTCACCTTTCGCCCGGTCTTCTCTTCGTATTTCTTTATCGCCTCGGTAGCGAAAGTCTCGTCCACACTGCAGTACAAAACAACCGGCTCTTTCGCACTGACCGCCGGTTCCTTCGCGCTCGCTGCCGGCTTGGCAGAACCATTCTCCCCCTCTTTGCACCCACCAAGGAGAATGAAACTGGTCAGAAGGAACGCCGCACTAACATAAAACGCGTTTTTCATAGTTGATTAACTCCTTGCTTTTGTAACAAAACGTACCAATGTGATCTGAATCCAGCCCAATAATCACCGATTTTCCACCAGATGGCAATAATACCCAACTCCATATCAGTAAAGCCTTTAACCACTCAATGGATTCCGGGCTACAAGCCGATACAATCACCAGCGCGGTCTCTCATGCACCGAAAGACCCGAACATGACTCTTGAGGCGCATATGACCGATTTAGCCAATACAACTGATCAGACAAATATCCCCTCGGACCCGGTGGCTTTCCGTCGCGAATTGGAAAAACGGTTCCATGAATGCGAACTGATCCGTCCATTCCGTCGCGGGTGCCACGAGGCCGGCGATCAGCTGGAATACAACATCACCGGAGTCATGCCTGCCAATACTGGCAAAATGGTTCTTGAGGTGGAGAAATTCGTCGGTGGCGGGTTCGCCGGGCAGGTTTACTGTGTTAAGCTGGTTAAACTTGAAGGCGATATCCCCGGTCTTACGGTTGGAAACCGGTATGCGGTCAAAGTACTGAAACCGCCGTCAAACCTATCTTGTGCGTTTCGCGACGCCCTGTTCATGCTTGGCTACCAGGGTCGGTTCAGCGCCCAGATCAATCCCAACGCCGTGCGCGTGGGAGTACTCTGGCAGAAGATCATCCGCCGGGCAGCGGCCATCCGCTTTAATGACGAAAACTGCGTTTGCGACACCTACGCCACGTTTTACGACGACGAATTGCACAGTTTCGGGGAGATCAACGAATGGATCGAAGGTCGGGTATGGAAGTTCGAGGTCGACGATAACCTCTTTAGCCGCTGGAAGTTCGATGGCCCCCCGCCAAAAGATCACAACTGCCCCGAGTATATCTACAAAAAGATCTTCATGGACAGCCTGGTTGAGTTGCTTCATGAGATGGGTGCTCCGGAACTTGCCCGGCAGTATGAATGGTGGTCGTGTAAGAGTCAGCCCAACGCTTTGAAGAGGACCTCGGCCGACGCTTCTCCCGATAAGGGGCTTACCGCCGTTGACTTCCGGGCGGGCTTGGCGCTTCTGCCGTTTTTGCCCATGAGCCCGGTGGACTTCAAGCTGGTGTTGCGAGGATTGTTTACCGGCCGATTCGTTCAGTTCGACCGCAGCGATCCGAAAAAGTTCCAGCAGTTCATCGATAATCACGCGGAGGATTTCAAAGACCTGCAGCCGGCAATTGAGGAACTTCAACGGCAGGAGCCTCTTCACCGGGCTTCGCTGCCGGATGTCACTTACCATCGTTGTCGACTGCTCACCAGCGGCAAGCTGCGAAAGTCGGCCCGGGAAGGGACAATCACCAGTTGGTCGAATCTCGGGCGGATCGATCAGGATCGCGCGGATATTTTGCGCAAAAGATCGTTTACGTTTTACCTGCTCTTTTTCCTCTCCTTCATTCCGTTTTTTGGGGCCGCAGTTCTGAAGATCTGGGGTGATCCCAATACCAGACATCATATAGGAAAATGCCTTACCAGTTTCGGCTACCTCTGGCGAACGATGCGTGGAGCGAGAATAGAGGCCCTCATTGCCTGGCACCGGCAGGGACGGCGATGCGATAAAGCGTTGAACTCGCTGGTGTACCGCCCGGTAGCGTTCTGGGCTCAGCGAATACCCTTTGGTTTTCTACCACCGGCCTGGCATCGGTTTATTATGGAACCGGGTTATGCCAAACAGCGTATCAAGGATACTATTGGTTTTACCTTGAAGTTCCTTCGCGTGCCGTCGTTCCGCGAAGAATGGCTTTTGGAACAGGTAGAGCTGGGCAAGAAAGATGGAATGCTCACCGAAGACGAGGCGCAAAACATATCCGACCAGGTGAAAGACCCCTTCATTCAGAAGTACCTCCGCTGCCTGGCCGTCCATATCTGTACGGTGCCGGTTACACAAGTGGTGATGGTACTGGTAGGTGCGGCCGTAACCGGATATTTGCTGCTCCAGGGCAAGAGTTGGCCCATGAGCCTGGCCAGTGGAACAGCCGCCGGTGCGGTTATCCAACTATCACCAATATCGCCCGGTTCGATCGCCAGGGGAACTTTCGTTTTATATCTGATGATCAAGGAACGGGATATTCGCAATTACTACATTGCTGCTCCGGTCTCATTCCTGCACGTAATCGGTTACCTGGCGTTTCCATTGCAGATGGTAAAGCACGATCCGGCCCTGGCCCGCTTCATGGCCGGCAGGTGGGCAAAAAACGCCGTCCACTTCGTTCCGGTATTCGGCGAAAGCGGCGGACTCTTCGAACACGCGGTATTCGACCTGTTCTTCAATCTCCCTTTGTCTATCAAGCGGGGTTTCAAAACCAATCCCGTTCGCTGGACAATTGGAACTGTCATCCTTGCCGCTATCGTAGCGACAGCCGGCTTCTTCGGATACACCCGTGTCTGGGAATGGCGGCAGGATAAACTGCCCCAGCAAGCGGCGAAGGTAATAAGCGTTACCCCGTATGCGCAGCTCGAAGGCGAATTTCACTGGTCATCCGAGGGGATGCGCATCACGCTGGACGGCGTCGAAGGCCCGATCGATTACCCCATAAAACAATGGAATGAAACAATCCAAGCCGGCGATACGGTAGACGCGGTAATCCGCAAAAGCTATTTCGATAACGAGTACGACGGTTTGGAAATATCAATTACGACCAACGGTATAAGCGAAAAAACAACCGAAGATAATCCGTCCACGTAGGCTCCGCCTCACCTGATTCTGCGATTTCCTTAACCAGGCAGGGTCGGCTGTGCGGACCATGTATTTACCAATATTCCTACAAAAGCATAAGCGTAATCGAGCGCAACCGGCATTGGTTTTGGTCCGCCCAGCGGACCCTATCCATGAAAGGCGTATCTGCGTCAAGTACGTACATTGACTGCGGAAAGTTTTTTTCTTTCCATCCAGATTCCTTTATCTGGTCTCGTTGCCGTGCACCGGTATGGGTCATCTCGAGGGACCCAGCTATCCATTTGTGCTAGCTTCGGACAAGCCGGCTTTTCAACGACCATTTTCATAGATCGTTATCACCTGATGCTTTCCCGGCCATAAGCGGCCAAGCCGACGCGGCACATTATCTCGTCCGGTGCGGGCGGCCCATTTACTGAGAGGTCTGAAGCCGTCAAGCGACAGCAGCGACCATAGGGTCCTGGGGCTGGCCCGTTCCCGGACGAGACTTCGACGATTTTACCATTTTACTCCTTGCCTTTGTTTTTTTTCTAGAAGGAGTCTTTTTTTTCTTCGAGCCCGGACGGGTATGCTTACCGAAGGGATCGTAGTCAACTTCCTTCTTCAATAGCGTAAAAGCAAGCCGGCAAAGCTCATGCGCTACCACAATATAACCTCTATTACGATCACGTTTGCCTCCGTTTGTATACCTGTCAAACAGGTCTCGAAAGCGGCCTTTTCTACGAACAGCACCATGAGCGGCCTCAATCCAAGCCCACTTCAATGTGCGACGACCAATAAGTCCCACGTGTCGTCCTTTGGGTGATTCTCCATCTCCTGGTTCTATTGCGCTATCGTCAGCACACGGAGCCAGCAAGCTGTACGAACATAAATTCCTGGCACTACGGAATCTTTTAATATCTCCAATCTCGGCGTTAATCGTATAACTCAATATCCAGCAGATTCCCGGAAGTGTACGTAAACGCATAGTTGTCGGTGATGCCAGTGACTGTTTGCGAAAAACTCTTGTCGCTGCAGCAATCTGTCGGCGAAGTTGATCCAGAATCTCAAGATGACCTTGAAGCGTCAATCGGCCGCTCTCAGGAAGTCGAGCATCACCGGAAGCGATCAGTTCGCTTAAATACATTCGCCCGTTACTACCGAACAGATCGGAGAATCCATGAATTATACCATGTCGGTGAAACACAGCATGAATTCGATTCTTCACCGCAGTTTGCATTTTTACCAATGACATCCGGTAACGTAACCACTCCCGTTGACTTCGCACTTCAGGCGGTGCCAGCCAGACCTCCCACCACCGCGGCTTTTGGCTCCACAGCTCCGAAAGCAAATCGGCGTCAGTACGATCGGTTTTTGCCAGTCCGCGAGCTTTACGCCAGGCGGCCATCTTGGAACTGCTGGCCAGGTGCGGATTCAGACCTGCCGCAACCATTTCATCGCTTAGCCACCCCCACCCAAACGTCCCTTCCAGGATCACTGGCGTTTTTTCCGGCCAACTGCTTAACTGTTTGCGTAATACGTCACGGTCACTGTGCTCTAAACGTTGCCGCCAAACGATCTGTCCGTCGCCATCGCGAGCCGTGATTTTGCTGAACTTACGATGGCAATCACAACCTATCTGTAATATCCTATTAGTTGGTTTCATGGCTGTCTCCCAAAGAGCAATCTTGTCCACCGGAGATTATACTCTCCGGGGGAGGCAGCCTTTCATGGGATTACTTCTCCGTTTCGGTCGACTCGGTGCTTTCTTCAGCGGCGGTTTCGGTGGTTGCTTTTTTGCCGGTTTCGGCTTTTCCTTCAGTCTTTCCCTCGGTCTTTTCGCCTTGAGCGCTATCGCCGCCTTCTTTTGATTCCATCTCGAATCCGGCGGGCAAACGGGAGAAATACTCCTTGACCGCTTTTTGATATTGCCGGGGAATGCGATCTCTATTTACCGTATCGGTAGCGGTTCGTTCGGCCGCGGAAATCAATTCCACGAAATCGTCCTTGGCTTCCCCCTTAACCTGTTCACCATCAACGAGAAACTGACCGATGATGCGTCCCTTGGTAACCTGAACCTTCTCCCGCTCCATTTTGAAGTCGACCGGGGTTTCTTCCTGGGAAACAACGCCACCACGTCCCTGGCCGAGGTCTCCCATACCACCACCCTGGCCACCGCCTTTACCTTTACCGCCACCTTGCCCCTGGCCTTGCCCCGGCTTTTGACCGGAACCGCCGCAATTGCTGCAGGGCTTACCGTCTTTCTTCCCGGTTCCGTTGCATTGGGGACAGGTGTTATTCATATCGTTCTTGGCGTTCTGCAGTTCAGAGAGAGAGGAGTTGAGCTGATTCATCTCCTGTTCGAGCGATTCCATTTCGCTCAGTTGGTCACCGGCCTGATCCATTGCCTGGGCGGCATTTCCCATTTGCCCGGCCCCTGCTCCCTGGGCTGCTTTCTGCATAGCCTGGCCCATTTTTTGACAGGCTTTACACGCCCCCTGCTGCTTCTGGCACTGCTTGACCGTCTGCTCGATCTGCTTTTGGGACATTCCCTGCTTTTCGAGCTGCTTCTTGATTTTTTCTATATCTTCTTTGCTCAGGCGCTGGAGCATTCGCTCGACTTCCTTCTTGTCGATACCGGCCTGTTCGAGCTTCTTTTTCAACTGCTTTTGAGAGGCGGCGTCTTCAAGCTGTTTGGAAAGTTCCTCAAGCTGCTTCTGCATTTTCTTAACGAATTCCTGGTCGGAATCGTGCTTGAGAGTGGCCAACTGCTCTTTCATCTCCTTGAGATTTTCCTGTGCGGATTTGAAGTCGCCGTTGGCCAGGTTGCGTGTGAGCTTTTCCACCGGCGTTTGCGGTTTGGATGGAGCTTTCAAGGAGCGAAGCATCTTCTTGGTTTCACTGACCTTGTCGAACCTGTTATCGCTCTGCTTTTTCTTGATCGCGTCGGACAGCTTGTCGATTTTCTTCAAAGCCTCCTGGCGAACATCGGAGGGACGGGTCATCTTTTCCGCCGGAAGCATGTCCAGCTTGTTTATCTCGTCTTCCAGATCGGAGAGAGCCGGATTGGTCTTGGCCATTTCCTTCAACTGGTTCATTTGCTTTTTGACTGCAACCTTGGTCCTGGTTACAGAGGCTAACCGCTCGCTTTTATCTTTCCCTTCCGCTTTGGACAATAAACCATTGGGAACGAGAAACATCAGGACGGCCACCAGCATCGCCCCGCTCATACCAAACGCGCGATCCGGAAAACGCAAACGCATATGTTGGCGGACGGTTACGGAGTTGACTTTCTCATGAGCGTCGGCGCAGACGGCCTGGGCGAAGGGATCTTCCACACCCTCGCAATAAAGGCTGCTGCTAACCCGCTCGCGCAGCCCAACGATTTCATCCAGAGCAGCGGCGGCCTCTTCGATACCCGGACGGGAATAGACGCTCCAGACAATGGAGATAACCAAGGCAATACCGGCCACCCCTGCCGCTATTGGGGATAGAGGCAAAGCCCAGCCGAACAGCCGGGCAAGCAAAACCTGCAGGGCAAAACCAATTGCTCCCCAGGTGAAGACCCTGCACCCGATATCGAACCACGTATTGAGCCACAACCTTGTGCGAGCTCGCTTGACCTGTTGCTGAATTGTCGTCATGGGCCTACTCCTCCCAGCCTCAAGTTACACCAATCCATTTAATATCCTACGCTCCGATCGCGGTCAAAGCAACGTGTATATCCCAGTTTGACACGATTAGACAATAACCCGTTTCGTTTTACCCCAGACACGCGATAATTGGCTATAATGCATAGACTTGGAAATACCTTCACATTGTCTCAGGAAGGATGACAACCATGCTCACAGCACTAAAAATCGGCCTCGGACTGGCAATAACAGCATCGACGATGGTTCTGGCAGAGCCACCTGCAACCCTGCCGTCGGCCTCGCCGTCTCCCAGCCCAACGCCCAAGCCGGAGATTGTGATAATTGAAGGCCAGGTATTCAACCACTTCGGCGGTGGAGTAGACGGGGCGACGGTAACCGTAAAGCGAAAAAACGGTCTGACCACGATTGCCACAACCACTACCAACCAATACGGCGATTTCAAAATAACTAGCCCTGAGCAGCTTACCGGGAAAGTCGTCATAGAATTCGCCAAGGAATACCACAAGCAGGCGTCGGTTGAGGTTGAACTTGATCCGGAAAAAGGACCCCGATTTGTAGATCATGAGTTGTCCGGTTCAATAGTTATTTCCGGAATCATCAAAGACGAGCAAATCCAGGCCCCCATTCCTAAAGCGAAAATCACCGTATTCGCCGGTTTCAAGGAATGGAACTACGAATCTGACGCGGAGGGCAAATACCGGATCGAAGGGCTTCTCCCCGGTCCAGTCGGAATGGAGGTGAAAGCAGACAAATACGCGGATTTGAAGTTTGGAATTAAAGAAGCTCACAAAGCGGAATCGCCGCTGATCCTGGAGATGCGACCTGAACGGATTGTTCATATCCTGGTAACCGATGATTCGGGAAAACCGGTCAAAAACGCCAGCGTCGAGTGTGTTAACCGGCAGAGAGGCGCTTACCATAACCTGATCACGGATAAAAACGGCAAAACCACCATAAAAGGTCTGGACATTGAAACGAAAGCGTTGCTCTTTCTCCTTACCCACGAATCATACGTTTCCGATACGGATTTCGAGCGGGAGGTTTCGCTGCCCGTTGATAAGGCGGAATCGAGCCATACGTTAACCATGTCTACGGCCGGTACCATCGTCGGTACGGTAACCAGTAAGATCAGCAAAGGTCCCGTCGGCGGTGCCCGGCTGACGGTTGGTCCGGTGCGTGGCGATTTGTGTCCGAAATCGTGGTCCTCGTTTGACGGTACATATGAAATAACCGGTGTCGCGCCGGGCGAGGCTATAGTCACAGTGCATCTTTCCGATCACGGCCCGGAACTGGCCACCGTAACCGTCGAAGCGAACAAGAAATCCACTCTCGATTTTTCCCTGGGCAACTCCAGAGCGGTCTCCGGTAAGGTTCTCGATTCCGAAGGCAAGCCGATCGACCGGGCCTACGTCTTTGCGACCAAGTGGCGAAACCACACCACCCTGGGTTTGCAGGCTATGACCGACGAAGAGGGTGTTTTCACTATCCACGACTCCCCTCTGGACGAATTCGAACTGGCCGTCTACGCCGACGAGAATGAACCGCTTAATAACCAGGTCGTATCCGCCGCCAAGTCGGACGGCTACACATACTCGTTAAAGAAACAGAGCAAGCCTGATCCCGCAACCAGGCAAGCCGGTAAAGAAGCCCCGAATTTCACGGTCACTACGCTGGATGGAGAAAAAATCGAGCTGGCTCAACTGAAAGGCAAGGTAGTCCTGCTAGATTTCTGGGCGACGTGGTGCGGTCCGTGTATCGCGGAGATTCCCAACCTGATCGAGATACATAAGGAGTTCGGCAGGCGGGAAGATTTCGTAATGCTCAGCATAAGTCTCGACGACGAGGAATCCGACGTCCGCAACTTCGTGAAATCCCAGAAGATGATCTGGAAACACGCGGCCGGCAAAAACGGTAACAAAGCGGTGGAAGCCTACCAGGTGCGGGCCATTCCCTCGATGTTCCTCATCGACAAGGAGGGGAAATTCATAGCGGCCGACCTGCCCGGACACGCGATAAAGGAAAAGCTCAAGGAGGTTTTGAAATAACACACATTCAAGAGAAAGGTTATTCCCAAGCCTCACGTTTTTGCGAAGTTTGAAGACCGATTTCACAGAACATGAAGCTTAAACCCCAAACAACTTATACTACGATACCGATGTGTTGAGTGTAACCCAAGCCAGCAAAGATACGCCGCCCTTCTTTGGCCCCTTTTGCCGGTCAAGTCGGTCAGGGCGCGTTTTTCCCCTACCGGTTATTTCGGAGAGAAATACGAGAACCAGGATTTATCGAGCCGCAGGTTTACCGGGCTCTTTCCATTTGCCTTGATTTTCCCTAAGAGCAAATCCGCCACTGCCTGCTGGGTAACCAAGTCATATGAATAGGCATTTATCAAAGCTGGTATTCGCGGTAGATCATGCAGAAGATACGGAGTACCGTAGGAGATGAAAACCACTCTCCGGTCATAAAACGGTACGGATGCGATAAGTTCGCGCAGATAAGTACCGGCCGGTCTGATATCGTTCGTATTCCAGCCCGGCGGCAAAACCATGTGAACCAAAACCGCCGCGTAATCGTCGATGCCTTCAGCCAGTCTGTACGACTCCACTTCCGTCATACGGGTAATATCGAAACCGGCTTCCTGCAGCCTTTGATCAACCAGATCGACATCCTGCATGTCGCCGGTGCGTACGTGGAAGGAAAGCACCTTGTCGCCCGGTTGCAGGTAAAGGGGTAATGCGTCAAAGCGGTCGGTGGCAATGGTAAGAGCACTTTCGGCCAATTCCTTTCCGGCCTGCCGGTTACGCTCACGTTCGGCATCAGAAACGGGCTCACCGAACACGTCGTCGAAAAGTCCCAATTGCTCCTTGAACAATAAAACTCTGCGTACTGCATCGTCCAATCTTGCCATTGACAGTTTCCCGCTACTTACCGCATTATTCAGTATTGCGAAATCGCTCTGGTAATGGCAGAAGAGGATCTGATCGCATCCGGCTTGTAGCATATCCGGAATTATCTCCTCTCTCGGTCCCCAGGTAGTGACTCCGCCCATCACGCTGGCATCGCTGATTATCATCCCGTCAAAACCCAACCGTTGACGCAGAAGTTCGGTAGTGATTTTCGCGCTCAAGGTGGCCGGCGGAGCGTCAGCCAAGGATATCCCTTTTCCCGGATCGCAAGCAGGCAAAGCGATATGCCCGATCATAATACTCCGCACCCCCCGATTGATAAGCGTTCTGTATACCCGACCAAACGAATCCCACCAGGAATCGAATTCCAGAGGATTTATGGAAGTGCAGATATGCTGATCACGAGAATCCAGACCATCGCCGGGAAAGTGTTTGGCGCAGGCGGCCATCTTGTTTTCCTGCATACCGGCGATGAATTCGGCGGCAAGTTCGATGATCGTATCCACGTCATCGCCCAGGCTACGGGTATTGGTAATTGGGTTTATCGGGCACAGATTGATATCAACAACCGGGCCGAAACTCCAGTGAATACCCACCTCCCGCCCTTCGCGGGCAGCCGATTTTCCCATAGTGCGGGCGAGAGTCTTCTTGCCGGCCGCAGCAAGCGACATAAGAAAGGGAAAGGTAGTCGCATCCCTGATCATTCGCCCCGGCCCGCATTCCAGGTCTGAACTGATAACGACAGGAGTTCCGGCCAACCGTTGAATGAATTCGGTTGTGCGGCGAATCTCATCGGCCGTTCCTCCCATGACGAAAACCCCACCGGGTACCAGGTCGCCAAGGATTTCTCTAATCTCTTCCTCCGACTGTTGCGGACGAACAAAAGGATGCAGGGTTTGGGCAATCTTTTCCTCGACAGACATTTGGGCCAAAAGAGATTTTATACTTTTATGGGAGTTAGAATTCATATCTACCAATCTGTTGAAAAAACGTCGCGAAAACTCTAGGGGGTAACGGCACACATCTTTACATACGTTTGAACAGGCTAGCGCCATACGATGGAACTATCCCCGCGAATTCATCCGGGCTGCCGAGTAACGACGACTCTTAGCGGAATAGTTTCCTTAAAAACCGAGTCTTTTAATACCCGGTTTTTCAGGTGGAACCCGCTTGAGGAATACGGGAGCATTTTACATCGTATAGTGGCCGATGCAAAGTGGCTTTCCAACTCGGCGGGGAGTGAACCAACACCATCCTCCCTCTGTGGGCGAATCGGCCTTATCGTAAATACAAGGCGATATGGCGAGGCGTGGGGCAACAATCTGAAGCGGTTAGGCGGAGTTTTTCTTTTCTATAGCCGTAGCGATTATACCGGCGGCGAATACGATGGAACCGGTGAGGGCCAACATTCCGCATCTTGTCGGGAACATCGAGTAAACGATATCGAGAATACCTATACAGGTAATTATCAATCCGCCGATTAATGCGACATTCGTCATTGCCGGTCTCCTTTCTACGAGTCCACCGTTCCCGTGGATGATTTCCCTGGCGACGCAGCCCGTTTGCTCCTCGTAAGGGAAGTCGCAATCGGTATTATTTTAGGCCTGGCTTCACGAATGCCCAGCATTCCGTCGGGTCAATGACGCGACCTACAATACTTCGCAGAGAAGCGGCACCGGGGGAAGCGATATTATTTCACATGCTGTTTCGATAATGGCTGGTTTTCTCCATTCAATGTGTTTAGAATATCACCAAGCATGTTTTCTGATATGTTTTTTTCTGAAAATGCGGGATTGTCACTTTTATCGAGGGAATAACGATGAATGCTGGATTTTTAATTAGTGTACTGATTTCCGCCGGATTGTTCGCTACACCGGCAGGTATTGATAATCCAAACAGCAAACCGGGCACTCTCAGCGATCCGACAACGATAATCAGTAAAATGATTAACGTATACCTCAACCTTTCTTCTTATCAGGCTATCGGTGAAAGCGAAGAGGTGCGAATCGGCAATACAGAACATTCTAGAGGAAAACACGAATTCTCTGTGGTGTATAAACGCCCGAATAGATTGAAGATGGAAATCACTGCGAAAGGATGTAATTCAGTCGAAAGTTTCCGGTTTTGTGCCGACGGTCGAGATGTTTTTGTTCAAAATAGACGAAAGTCTGAACTTATCTACAAGCACTTCGACGATTTGTATTTTGCCATTAACCTATCGGATATTGAAACTGATAATAATATCATTTCGAAAATGTTGTTAGACAACGAGGTGCTGCGTATGGACATCGCATACGAATTAGCCTCTCCGCGACTTTTGCCTGAAGAGGTTATCGATAATGTAAGATGTTACGTAGTCGCAACGGGCTGGGAAGGTAGTTATCCGGAAAAAACAACATTATGGATCGGGCAAGACGATTTTCTGATCCGTAAGCTTGAACACAAATATCCGCCGAACAATCCTCTTCCTTCGGAAGCCATAATCAATGAGCTCAGCGATATCGCAAAGGAGTTACCGGAAATGGAAGAGGAAATCAAGGATATGATAGACACTCACGGATACAAAATCGTAACAACATATAAATCCATTACTGTCAACGAAAAGATCAGCGACGACACCTTCAAGTTCACGCCTGCGGAGCTGGCCATACTGAAGGAAATCAAAACGGAAGCTTCGGAAGCACAGCCAGATAAACCGGTAATTTCGAAGAAGGAATAATAACCTAGCACTACAGCGCAAAGTAAGCTCAAGAAATTACCGCATTCGGCTCGATAACTTCTGATAGCGGCGTGTGTTACGCTGCAGAAAGGAGTCACGAGCATGGATGCTTCTCAAATCGCAGAAGTTGGCCGGGGTATTGAGGGATATCTGGCGGAGTTTTCGGATTGCTTCGGGCGTTGTGACACGGAGGCGTATCTGCCCATTTACGTCCGCGGGCAAAACTCGAATCTTCATCGCAAAAGCGTTGAACCGATGGCATTGCAGGCCGGTGTTCCACCGCGATCATTGCAGGCCTTTCTGAGTCTGTTGAAGTGGGATGAAGAGCAGGCGGTGGATCGTTTGCAACAAATCCTCATGCGGGATCATGCACATCCCAAAGCAATTGGATCGGTAGATGAAACATGTTGCCCGAAGAAAGGGCATCACACCGCTACGGTTCAGCGTCAGTGGTGCGGTAGTACAGGAAAGGTGGACAACTGTGTCGTCAGCGTTCACCTGGCTTATACGTTGGGAGATTTTCACTGCCTGATGGACAGTGACCTGTTCCTGCCCGAGAGTTGGGCGAATGATCCGATCCGGCGGGAAGCTGCGGGGATTCCTGAAGATGTAACGCATCGTACCAAACCCGAGATTGCATTGGCACAGATCAAACGCGCCTTGGCCAACGGTGTTCGTGTAGCGGCATGGACGTTTGACGAGCATTACGGGCAGAGTTACGCGTTCCTTGACGGTCTGGATGCACTTGGTCAGAACTATGTGGCGGAGGTGCCTTGTGACTTCTACGGATGGGCAGTGTATCCGAAGTTGGTACACCGGTTGAGGTCCCGGGAAATGCATCGAGGCGGGCGGAAAAAGCCTGTTCCGAGAGTCGCTGGTGGCAGCCCCAAGGCCAGTCAGGTGAAGAATCTGCTGATTCATTCACCGGCTTTTTACAATCAACCCTGGACGGCGATTCATCTCAAAGATGCCGAGAAAGGCCCGATGGTTCGTGAGGTCAAGACAATTCGATTCTGGATGCAGCGGAATAACCTGCCGACTCGAGAGCACTGGTTGATTGCGGCCCGCAATCCGGAAGAGCCGGACGTGATCAAGTTCTTCGTCTCCAACGCGCCGGCGGGAACGCCGATTGAATGGCTGGCTTATGTCGGCTATTCACGATGGTCGATCGAGCGATGCTTTCAGGAAGACAAGGACGAATTGGGTTTCGACCATTTTGAAGTTCGCTCCTGGCGGGCAATCCATCGTCACATGTATCTGACTCAGATCAGCCATTTGTATTTAAACAAGGCGCGGGAGAGGTTGATGGATCAGGAGCGTTCACAGGAAAAAGCCGGCTTTTTTTCCCTACAGAGGCCCCGGCGACAATCGCCCGTCGTATCCGGTCGAAAGCCTGACGGTTAACCAGTTGCGTGAAGCCGTGTCCGCCTGGTTTGAGGCCATCGCACTTCCGCGATCTGCCCGTAAACAGGTACTGGAAAAAACCGCGATGAGAATCAGCTATACACGACATCGCAACACGCAGGCAAAGCGTGGTCATCGCAAGAAAACAATCCGGGAATTACACCGGAAAGGACTCACTTTTGGGAAAATGAGAACGTGTATCGGCAGCAACTTTGCGCTGTAGTGCTAGTTACCATTAATCCAGGGCGGCCAGTTGCTATCGTTTTGTGCCCGGGCGAGAAACGCCTGGGCGAAGCGGTATTCGGTAAATATCAAGACGTTGGTATCGATACAACCAGCGAGCAGTTGCAGGCCTTCTGCTTTGTCCCCTTCGCCGAGGCGGCGGAGGCCGGCCTGGAAGGTTGCTTCGCAGCGTGCTCCCGGGTCGTTTCCGGCTGACGTTATGAAAGTTTCCTCGTCGATCTTGCGGGTCAGGAATGCCGCGGCTTTTACGGGCGAAATCGAACCCGCCTGCTTTTTACCCGATTCGATTCCGGCAATATCCAGTTCCGAAATCGCCTTGGCGGAAGTTTTGCTGTCGCCTAGCAGTTCCATTACCACCGCGGACAAATATAAACCGTTTGCGTTGCCTCGCTGCTGGATAATGCTTTTAGCGCAGATACGTTTTGCTTCATCCATCCGCCCGGTTTCGGCAAGCAGTATCGCCTGCAATAACACCAGCGGGCAATACCTGGGCGATTTTTCACACGCGGGTTTTACAATCGCGAGTGCCTCGTCGAATCGGCCCAGAGCGTATAGCATTGTTGCGTATTCATGGGAACGGTAAGGGTGGAGATCGCGTTTTTCGGTTTTGTCCACGCGGATTGCTTCGGCGAAGCTCTGGGCGGCCGCGGCGTAATCCCCGGTATATCGCAGATACACTCCCTGTTGAACGAAGGTTAAGGAATCACCGGAACGGCGGAGATTCATTGCCTGGGCCAGATCGGTCCGGCATTTCAGCAGCCAGTCGCTTGTATGGTTTTTATACGATTCGTGATTTTTCGTGTGGGCTGCGGCAAACAACCAACCGCGAGCCCGTGCGAGATGGGAAGCGGCGAGCTTCGGTCTAAACACGACCAGAGCGTCCAGGTCGTTCAGCATGGGATCGAGCTGCGTTGTGTCCCCTTCAGTCAGAAGTCTGGTGCCGCGGTATCCGGCTCTGGCGGCGATAGCCGGTGTGAAATCGGGACACAGCTCTATTGCCCGGTTATAGGAATCTATAGCGGTTTTTCCGGTGGTTTTGCTTTCGGTCAGCCCGCGAAGGTACCAGGCGAGTGCCGTGGGTGGATCGGTATTTTCCAACCCGGATAAAACCCGTTTACTGTTAAAGAAGTCGCCTTCGGCCGCGTAGGTCAATGCCAGGGCGTAGGTGGCTTCAGCGTTTTGCGGGTCCCTGGCTTTGGCAATATCGATATATTCCCTGGCTTTTCCCGGCTGGTTATCCAGCAGCGGAACCAAGGCGTGATAAAGGTGCAAACGTGCGGAATCGACGCCGAGCTTTTTGGCTTTATCCAGCGTTTGAACCGCCTTTGAGTTGTCGCCTTCGTATAGAACGGCGGTATAGGCCTGATCCAGCAGGCGGGTTCCTTCCATGAGACGCAACTTTCCCTTTAGACCAATAGCGACAATGGCCAGGGAAATCGCAAGGGCTGCACCGAGAGCGTGAAGTCGATGCTTGCGAATATACCGAACGGCTTTCACCGTTACCGGTGTTCGCCGGGCGAGGATACTCTCTCCGGCAATGAAGCGTCGGAGATCTTCAGCTACCGCACCGGCGTCAGCGTATCGATCGGCATGGAATTTACGCATACACTTTGAGACTATTGTTTCGAGATCCCTGGGCAGATGCCGGTTGACCTGCCGCATGGATTTGGGATTTACAAAGCAGATATTATTCAAGACTTCCTCGCGGGATTCACCTTCCACTGCGGGTGCGAGCGTGAGCAATTCGTACAAGCTGGCTCCAAGGGAATAGATATCCGCCCGGGCGTCGACCTGTTCTCTTCCGCCGCGAGCCTGTTCCGGGGCCATGTACCGGGCGGTTCCGACCACGTCGCCGGTAACGGTTATGCTGGCCATCGCGTTTGTGCGTGCCAGGCCAAAATCGGTTACCCACACGTTATCCAACGCATCCAGCAACAAGTTTGAGGGTTTAACATCCCGATGGATAATTCCCTGACGATGAGCGCAGGCCAGGGCATCGGCCACCTGCATTCCCCAACGGGCGACTCGTTTGAAATACTCCTTATCCACGGTTGATTCGTGTTTTCGCATATCCTTGATATGCTGGGAAAGCGATTGCCCCTCGATGAACTGCATAGTGTAGTAACTGATCCCGTCTGTTTCGCCCACTCCGTAGACGGGAACGATATTGGAATGGTGGAGTTTTCCAGCAGTGGCCGCCTCCCGGGAAAAACGTTCCGCTGAAGTAGAAGAGAGCAAAGTACCGGCGGGCATTACCTTGAGGGCTACTCTCCGGTCCAGGGAGGTCTGGATAGCCTCGTAGACGACGCCCATGCCGCCTCGGGCGATTTCGCGCACGATGCGGTATTCCCCAAGGCATGCCCCCTTTTCGAGTTTATCCGCCCGGAGGGTCCTGCTGGTAGCTTCGACGAAGTCGAGGGTTTTAAATACGCCGCGCAAGGCGTCGGCCAGTTCGGGATGATCGCGGATGATTTTTTCCTGATCCGGTTCGCCGCCGGCAGCGAGTTCTTCCAGATACGCATCCAGGATATTCTCCAGAATCCCGGCAGAGTCCGGTTGAGCTGAATTGCTTT
This sequence comes from Phycisphaerae bacterium, assembly GCA_963667855.2. Taxonomy (GTDB): domain Bacteria; phylum Planctomycetota; class Phycisphaerae; order UBA1845; family UBA1845. Next base: position 115,377 of record CAXXKI010000029.1, read on the forward strand.
TTGAATTGTGCTTCGACCCCTCAGATGGCATCACCCAGCAGCTCCCGAAGACGAATCAGCGCCCGGACGCACAGGCTGCGTACGGCGCGCTCCGACCGATCCATTTTCGCGGCTGTTTCAGCTACATTCAACTGATTTAGATATCGCAGGCGGATTACTTCGCGTTGATCTTCGTTCAGTTCGTCGAGGGCGTTTTGGAGGAGTTTTATCTTGTCCTGCAGGTCTACGGCCATACTGGGGCTGGTATTGGAGGCGGCGAGAGCGTCGAGCAGGTTGACCATGGAAGCGCCGACGTCGGCCGCCCGGACCTCTCCCGCTCGTTTTGCCGTCTGGAATGCGCGACGATCGACGTCGCAGATACGGTTGACCGCGATTTTTCTAAGCCAGGCAAAGAAGCTGTCGCCTCCGCGATCGACGAAGCGGTCGATGTTGTCCAGGGCATCGAGGTATACCTGCTGCATTACGTCTTGAGATTCCAGACGTTGGCGGAGTTTCGCGCCCAGTTCGTTGCGAACGGAGCTTAATAATCGCTGGGCGCGCAGATCGAATAGTTCGGTTAAGGCCTGCTCGTCCCGATTCCGGGCTTTAGCGATCAGTATTTCCAGTTCTTTTGGCTCCACGTAGTGCATTTTACTCAGCTCGCCGGCGATTTAACAATAAACCGGGCCAGGTTCGGCTACTCAGCGTTATAGAACACCGATTTTCATTTTCTCGCGCACACATGTTAAGTGAGAACGCATAACCGAACCTGTCCCGGTTTTCATTTTAAGGGAACGGCGGCGTCCAGCCCGACGCAGTTTGGTTCTACCACCCTCTATCGCCGCCGCGGAACAGCTCCCGGTTTATTCATTACTGAATAGAACGAGGTTCCCAAGGTCTATCGCCTCCCCCTTTAACCTTCCTGTTTACCTAAGCGGCTAAGACGGGAATTGGTTTCGGACATGGTTTGAAAAAAAAAGAATACAAAGGTGGTCACTGTTTACGTTTAAGGGGGTGGAAAGAGGAGGGTTTGAGATCATGGGCGAAAATTTTAATCGCGAGCGTGTTTATAATCCCTTGTCACGTAAGGAATTACGTGCCGGGGCGATGACCGGTGGAAAAAATAATTCCGATTTTTGTAACCAAAATCGAATTTCCACGTCAAAAGGGGTGGAGATGGCAATGGAAGGCAATGAAAAGCAACTTCTCCGGCGATTGAAGGCCGGCAAGCGCGAGGCACGTGAGGTGTTCTACCGTCAGTACGTGGATCGAATCTGGCGGTACGGCTATCTGCGGACGCATTCGCGGGAGTGGGCATCGGAAATCTGCCAGGATACTTTTCTGCGGGCCTTCAAAAGCGTTGCCGGCTTTGATGGTCGAGCGAGTCTGGGAACGTGGCTGTACACGGTGGCCCGCAGCGTCGCTATCGACCACGCCCGAGATCGTCAGGAGAGAAAAACCACCATGTCCGACTCTAACGTACTCAAACTGGTCACAGCGGAGGAGCAATCGGACGTGTTGGAAGAGCAGGAGAAGACCCAGGCGATTCATCGGGCGATAGCGACGCTCCCCGGGGCGCAGCGGGACGTAATCGCCCTGTTCGAGCTTGCAAGTATGAGCGTCAAGGAGACGGCTAGCTGCCTGGGCTGGAGCGAATCGCGAGTGAAGGTGACCTTGCACCGGGCGAGGCGGAACCTGAGAGATTCCTTACTGGATCTCGTGGGTGAGGATAAAGCAAAGTTGTCGGGTTAGTTTTTTCCGGCATAGCAGCTATTTTGGAAAAGCCAAGTAATTAAAACGGCATCAACGGGTGTTGCCATGAACTGTCAAGAAGCACGACAACTGATAGACCGCTACCTGGATTCACCAGAGCAGAGAGGAAGCGGCGAATGGAAGAAGCTGGAAGCTCACCTGGCATCCTGCGCGGCATGCGCCGCCGATCTTCGTCAGTTGGAGAAGACAAGAGAACTCCTGGCCGATTTGCCCGAGATAACTCCCACGGAAATGGAGAAGGAAACCATGTTAAGCGTTATTCAAGCCACGCCGTTTGAGACGTCTGCATCGCGAATAACTGAGCGCCTGGCGGGTAAGTGGCGAGTGGCGAGTGCTTTCGTAGCGGTGGCCGCCTGTCTGGTTTTTGCGTTTATATTGGGAGAATCCAAGTACAACCAGTTTCGGAATTTCATGCCCAGGAAATCACAAGTGGCCGCAACGGTACGCTGTGAGCTTCCACAGGAATACGCTGGAGGTACGTCATTACAGTATTCCGCCGCCTCAACTGACTGTACAAATGGGTATGCTCGCAGGGGCGATACAATTGCATCAGCGGAACAATCGACAGACTCAACTCGGGCGATGTGGGGGCTGGTTCGGAGTGGAGACGTCAAGGCGAAAGATTTCATCTGTCCTTCATCGGGCGATCAGATTGATTCCGACGCTACGACTTCGCTCAATACCCTATCCGATAGAAGACAAGCGGCCGCTCGCGAGATGAATCCGGTTGCGACAGTGGAAGATTTAACGGGAGAGGGGCGCCGGGATCTGGCGTTCGGATTACCGTTGGAGGCGATAGTGACGGAAAACTGTTGCGGCCTGTCCTCACCTTCCAACGAACGTTTCGGCAAAACCGCAATGTCCAGAGGGCGTGGAGGTACAAGCGGTTCAAACGAAAGCTATAACGACTATGTAACAACTGGAGAGGAGCCTTCGGCCGGTGCTTCGTTTAACACGGTTGCTACAGGCTACAGCTACAACGCTAATGCTTTTGGCCGAACGGACAAAACCATCAGCGCAGGGATAGTAGATTATGGATATGCAAACCCCGCTAAAGCTGTTGGCGATGGCGATGATGTTTTGTCTGTTCAATCCGTCAACAGGGGTGTTGAAGTTGTGGCTGCGAACGATTCCAATTCCGAGGAAATATCGAATAACATCGAGAAGATAACTGAACTTGATTCAGGCGAGACCGGCGCAGAAGCCCTTGAAGATTCGTTTGTTCTCATGAGAGAAAGACCCACTGAAGTACTATGGCGTCGGACGTCGCTTGTCCCAAACGATAGATACGGCGGCTTTGCTGCCAGCGGAAGAAAAGCGGAAAAGCTCGAAAGCTCAGAAAGTACCAGGACTCGGACCATTGAATCACCTGCTCTGAAGATCATCAAGACGGGCAATATCGCACTCGAAGTGGACAGCTACAAAGCTGCTCTGGAGCAGGCGAACCGGGTTGTTGAGCAGTTTGGGGCTACTATAGCAGACGGCAGTACGCGGGAGGAATCCGGAGGCGCTCTTTCGGGGCGGGTGGTGATTCGTGTTTTGCCCGAGCGGTTTGAAGAGCTGTTTAACGCCTTGAAGCAAATCGGTCGGGTACAATCGGAAAACGCCAAGGCAGCCGACGTTACCGCGGAATACGTAGATACGAGTGCCCGAATAAAGTCACTGCAGATAACTGAAACCCGGTTACGGGAATTGATAAAAAATAAATCGTTCGTAGACGGGATGAAGGCTCTGTTGGAAGTCGAGCGGGAGATGAACCGCGTGCGTACGGAAATCGAGCAGCTTCAGGGGAATTTGCGGGTGATGTCCGATCGAATCGCACACTCGACGATTGCGCTTGATATGCGTGAACCGAAACGGATTGTTCCCTCGGCCGACCTTGCGGTAGGGATCTGGGATCTTGAAGAGACGGTCAAAGAGATGGATACGCTCCTGGAGGCGGTCGACGGGCAGTTGGCCTCCGGTAATATCAGTAAGAGCGACAATGGTGCTCTAACGGGTAACTATTTGCTTAAGGTCAAGCTGAGTCAATTCGGCAAAACCATAGAGTCGATCAGCCAGTTGGGTCGCGTTGACAAGAAGGTGGTTAAGGATTGGCAGGCCAAGGACGCGGGCAGGGATTGGGCGAACCGAGTGATATGCAACATCTCGCTGGTATTGCAGGAGTCTGTGGGGCAATTACCTTCCGGATCTATTAATATAGAGGTTCCTGATGTTCGGCCTGCCATTGAATCGCTTACGGATTTACTGGGTAAGCATCGGGGCAGCATTGCGGAAAACAATATTTCGAAAAGGGAAGACGGCTCGGAAATAGCCAATCTCAACCTGCAGGTTCCGGCGGGTGATTTCAGCGAAGTGGTGAAGAACCTGAACGAACTCGGACGTATCACGGCAAAAACCATCAGCGGCGATGCGGGTGAGATACGTGGCGGAGCGGCGAATACTCTTTGCGGTTTAACACTATTGATCAGTGAACCGTTTCGCCAGTTACCGGCCGGCTATATTGTGATTTTAGCCGAGGATTATAAAAAATCGCTGGATGCTCTGACCGGGATTATCAAGAAAAACGAGCTCGATGTTCTGGGGACGTCGAGTAACCAGAGTTCGGACGGAACGTGGAAAGGTCAATTCCGCCTGGGGATCAAAGCGGCGGAAATCGATGCGGTAATCAAGCAGCTTCTGGAAATCGGTCCGGTTACGTCTCAACAGTTGCAAGGGGTGGGGTTGGGTAATCTGTCGCGTGCTGATACCAGCGCTGTAGCCGCTTTGAACCTGGTCATTGCTCAGAAACAAGCCATCACGCCGGGGCCTGAGCGTACGGGTGGATCGGTTCGACAGTGGCTGAATGACGGCCTGTCCGCCCTTTACACGTCTATTGGTCTTATAACTTACGGGTTAGTGGTGATCGCCCCGTGGTTGATTCTGACTATCGTGGTTACCTGGCTGCTGGCCAAGTTGCTTCGCCGGGGGAAAAACAGGAAGACGGCGGCTAAGAAAGCTTAATCCTTATTAATACGAACAGAGCAGCGCAACCCGGGTTGTTGTAGCAAGCGACAACCGGGTTGTTTTTTTGAGCGACGAGAAATATGGGCTGAGGAATTGTAATTGATTACTATTATTTCCAGCAAATTTGATCAGGTTTTGTTCCAATAAAACGGATCACCAAGCGGTTTGAACCGGTTTTGAGTGCATGTCTCCGCGTAAAGCTCTTCAAAACTGCCATTTTATTGTCACCTTTGAATTAACCGTTGAGATTTATGTGAATACCTCACTTGGCATTGTCCTATGCCGATATCCTAAAGTTGAGGGGGATACTGTATCTTGGGTGTGCAGTAAGTTTTTTAAGGGCGGACGAGCGGCATGTTATTAATTCCAATAAATGCGCTAAAACCGGGTATGGCACTCGCCCAGCCTGTGTACCATCCGCTTTGCGAGAAATGCGTATTGCTCACCAAGGGGACAACACTCAAGCACAAGTACATCAAGCGCCTGGATGAACTCGAAGTAAGTCACGCCTGGATTGATTTTCCCGGATTTGAAGAGGTTGACCGCCAGGTTAACACACGTATTTCCGAAGGTCACATGGAGTTGTACAACGTGTTCAACTCTTCGGTGGACACACTCGAGCGGCGGGTGGAGGTCAAGATCAACCTGGCTCAATATACGCGCAGCGTGCGTTACATGCTGGCCAACATAGTTGACGACAATGATCATGAGGTTTTAACCCACCAGTTGGTTTCGTGTAAATCATCCCTGGCCGGTCACTCGGCAAACTGCTGTTATCTTTCGCTTCTAATCGGTGCGCATATGACCGGGTATTTGAGAAGTGAGAGAAGCACGCTCCCATCGAAGGTTGCGGAAAACACAAGCGAGCTGGGGGTGGGCGCCCTGCTGCATGATATCGGTAAACTGCAGATGCCGGACGATATGCACAGCAAGGGGATACTGGATCCTGAAGCTCAATGGGGAGAATATCAATACCACGTACGGGCGGGATTCGAGCAGGCCCGGGAGCATATTTCGGTAGTAGCCTCCAACGTAATTCTCAACCACCACCAGCGGTTCAACGGTACCGGGTTCCCGGCAAGAAAGCCCCGGGATGAGACACAGCCGGCAGAGCCGTTGCACGATAGGCAGATACATATTTTCGCCCGCATCGTTGCGGTGGTAGATGCGTTTGATCATCTTTTGTGTCCGGGTGGTAAGCCGATTCCGACGATTAGGGCAATTCACAATATAAAGAGCCCGGCTTTCGTCGGCTGGTTCGATCCGGTGGTGCTGGAAACTCTACTTCGCCTGGTTCCCCCCTTCCAGATCGGGTCCATGGTGACCTTGAGCGACGGTACGGAGGCGGCGGTCATAGGTAATCATCCGGAAGCCCCCTGTCGTCCGCAAATCCGCCTGATAAGCAAAACCCTCGTTGACGGTATGGTTAAAGCGGCCCCTCGGCAGTTGGATCTGCGGATGTGTCGCAACCTGCACATCGCCGCGGTTGACGGTGTTGATGTGCGTGAATATCTGTTCAGTGGTGAACTTGAGCCGAGTATGTAGGTTTCCGGTAATCCGTGTCATTTTATCGGGTCGATGACCCGACCCGCGATACCTTACCTGTTTCGGAAAAACTCTATATCTCGAACAAGTAACATTCCCGTTTTGGGAACCGATACGTTATCTTCAAACACCAGGACAATGCGGTCGACGCTGCTCCAGTCGGTTATCATTCCCCCCAGTGCGGTAAAGGGAATAACCGATTCGGTCCAATCGTCCGGTGAAATGCCTCTAAGCCGGGTAACACCAATACCGCCGCTGCAGTGAGCCTCTATTTTCAAAGTTGAAGGTGTTCCGCGTGTTTTTAACCTTAGGGTGTTGCATCCCGAGCAGTTGAGGCTGTTCAGCGGAATGTTGACGCCGCCGAAAGCCGGGTTGGGAGATTCCACGTCATAGGCTATTCGTAGGGAACGTTGTTTGGATTTCCCCGTTTTATCCGAAAGTCCGTACACAGCCTTTATACTTACCGTGTCATCCGAGCTGTCCCGCGTCCAGGTACTGACCTTGCTGAAATCACTGATAGGGATTAAAGAGGGGCCTGAGTCAACTGTTTCCGCCGGTAATTCCAAAGGCTCCCTGTCTCGCCGTTTCAATTCCGTCACCCATTTTTCATCTACAGGTGCGGAAAACTCCGGGATAGATTTCAATCCATTACGAACGGTGGAGTGGTCCTGGAATAACCTCTGGACAAGCCGGTTTTCAATCGTGTTGGCTATTCCCAAAAAGAGCATGGTCTGGTCCAGGGATACCAGGTAGCGATCACTGATAGCCCTGGTTTTCAGGTGAATGGAATCGCGAAAACCGAATTCGTACGATTTGCCATTTTCAACGATGGGCTTGCGAGCCCCCATCTTTTCCAGTTGCCGCAGGCAGGCGGTGGATTTACCGGGATAGATCATGGTTGCCATACCGGCCGCGTGGGGCGTGACCACGTCCACTTCCAGACTTCCCCAGCCCAGGTAACGGTTATCCGGCGAGTTACAAGCAGACCAGCCCCAGGCGGGCAGGTTCAGGGTATTGGCGTAGAGCATCTGGGCGTAGGCGAAATTTGCCGTTGACTCACCGGCCGGTGTGAATCGTTCATCAAGGAAAAGACCGTCCTGGGTTTGCATAAACAACCCGCCACCCATCCAGCCCGGCTGGTAGTACTTAAAACCGTAATGCTCTTCCGTTTCTCGCTTTAGGTTTTTCCACGACTCGACAGGTGCGGCTCCCACGGCTATCGCCCAGAAGGCGGCCATCCGCCCGTCCCCGGCGTAGTCGCCTACATGCCACCCTTTGTCCATGTGCTTGCGTTTGAGATCGTACCCGCCCCAGAGCAACCCGGCTTTTGCATCGTAGAACGCCTTCCAGTTCATCTCGGCGAGAATGCGGTTGGCCTGCTCCCGAACACCGGGAAGAACCTGGGCGGCCAAGGCGAACCCGGCGGCCATGTTGCCCGAATCCAGTACGGAGATCATGGTGTCGTGCGGGGCAGGCTCCAGCGTGGATACGTTGTTCCACGATTGGGAGAACCCGTTCCACTTTTCGAATTTCTCGTAACTGTCGAGAACCTTGCGCACGCGCAGCGTAGCTTCTTCAGCCGACACGAATCCCATTTCCGACGCAACGGCACAACTGGCCGCATAGTAACCCAGGTTGGTTACCGAGCTGTGTTTTTCCATTTTGCTGGTGTCATAGGGCAGACCGGTATGCGGCTCAACGTAATAAGCGATGCAATCCCAGGTATCGCGGGCGAGGTCGTGAAGGTATTGCATGTCGTCTGAACTCACTGCGGGCCAGTGCGTATCATCGGCGGCGACCAATAACGGTAAACTCAAGACGAACAGCGCAAGAATTCGGTTGATACTCATGGCCAGCCCTGTTTCAGGATGTGGCGGGAGCGCGATTCGCTCCCGCGCGATCAGTTAACTTTTTTAGAAACGTACAACTACGTTATGTGTTTCGCCGGTTCCGCCCGGTGCGGGGATCAGGTTGTCCGGCAATTCCATACCGTTCATTACCACGCAGACCTTACCGTCTGATTTATCCGCTTCCATGCGTTCGATTTCAATATTGTACCTGCTGCCGCGGAACTCGCGACAGATGGAAGCGTGGTCCCAGTCAGGAGGCAGGCATGGCTGAACTCGCAAACCGTCCCAGTCGGCTCGAACGCCGAGTATCCAGTCGGTGATAACTCTCTGCAACCAGGCGGCCGATCCGGTATACCAGGTCCAGCCACCGCGCCCGTAGTAGGGCGATTCCGGACCGTCCACATTGCCCGGTGTGACATAAGGTTCTGCCCAATAGCGCTGCGGGTCGCGTTTTGCCGGGTTGAGAGCATCAAGCATACGTTGAGCCAGTTCCGGGCGGTTCATCTTGCAGGCGGCCGCTATTGCCCAGCACGCCGCGTGAGTATACACGCCGCCGTTTTCCCGCAGACCCGGCGCATAGCGAGTAATGTATCCAACCGTTTCATCGGGTACGTAAAATGCTGGGGTTAATAAGAGCGAGCCAACTTCCGTAACCAGGTGTTTCTCTACCGCGTTGATAGCGGATTCCGCGCGCTCGGCCGGAGCGACGTCGTTCAGGATTGCCCAGGTCTGAGCATTAAGGAAGATTTTCCCAACCTCCTCTTCGGAACTGCCCAGCTTGGAGCCGTCATCGCGAGTTGCTCGAATGTACCACTGGCCATCCCAGCCGTGTTCGTTAATCGCTGCGACGAGCTTTTGTCGTCGTTCTTTGAAATCCCTGGCGTTTGCCTCATCACCGATCCGGGAGTAAATCTCGGTCCAGTCGGCCAGCAGACCTGCTAAAAAGTGTGCCAGCCAGATCGATTCGCCTTTATCCTGCATGCCGACTGCACTGAGCCCGTCGTTCCAGTCACCCGCTCCTATATGTGGTAAACCGCGATCGCTGGTTCGCTTGAACACGCGGGCGAAAGCCCGCTGCACATGATCGAGCAATGGGGTGGCGGTGTCGTCGTCCAGGAAAGCGGCCTGGTCTTCCAAAATACTCAGGTCGCCGGTTTCCCTTATGTAGTTGGCCGTAACGAACGCCATCCACAGCAGGTCGTCGGTCATGGTGGTTACCAGCCCCTGCTCGGTCAGCGGGTGCCACCAGTGATATACCGAGCCGTCGGCGAACTGGTGCCGGGCGTGGAGGTTGATCTGCGCTCGCGTTTTCGCCGGATCGATCGGCAGCCAGACCTGCGAATCCTGCAACTGGTCGCGGAAACCGTAGGCTCCGCTCTGTTGGTAATATCCGCATCGGCCCCAGATTCGGCTGGAAATAGCCTGGTAGCGGAGCCAGTCGTTGGTCAGGTAGTTTACCGACGCGTCCGGAGTATCCACCCGGTGGCTTGCCAGTAACTCTTTCCAGCTTCTTTTGGCGTCTTCCAGGGCGTTTTTGATGGTCTCGGTGTTTTGCAAATCCTTAACCAGGCTGACCATCGAATCCTGATCGGTCGATATTGCCAGTACATAGCCGAACTCGGTATGCTGTTTGGGCTTGAGTTCTACCGTACTGCGCATTGCTCCGATAGGATCTTCATACCTGCCGAAACGTGAATTCCATTGGGATTTATCAATAGCCGCCGGACGTTTCGGTTCAACGTGACGGCCGAAGAACGCCGCCTTATCGCCCTGCATGCAGTCGACGGGTAAAGTTGAGGCCATCGCCGCGGTATAGGCAAAATCAGTATTCCAGTGTCCCCACCTTGGTGACGGGACATCCCACATGTGGTTCTTGGCACAGATCGCTCCGATTTCCTCATCCGCCCAGGTCTCAATGAACAGCTTGTGGAACTCTCGCCGTGGATCGGGAGTTACCCCCATGGACCATTCCAGGAAGGAACATATCTCCAGCTTGCGCGGTTTATCCGAGTTATTGTGCAGTTTAACGTGCCATAGCTCGGCAGTTTTCTCCGCATGGCAGAACAGCGTCCATTCCGCGTGGATTCCGGCGAATTCGGTTTCGAATACCGTGTAGCCCAGTCCGTGGCGGCAGAGGTAACGCGTGTAAGCGGGAAATACCGGAGCAGGTGACAGCGACCACACTTCGTCCGTTTCTGTATCTTTTACGTAGAGAAACTTGCCGGAATTATCCCGAACCAGATCCTGCTGCCAGCGGGTGATTACGCCAAGCTGGGAGTTATCGATCCAGGTGAATCCACTGCCTGCCTGGGTGACCGCAAGCCCCATTCGCTCATTAGCGATGATATTCGACCAGGGACGAGGCGTGTTGTAATCGGTTATGTGGTATTCGGAGCCATCTTTGGAGAAGTGGCCAAACTCGTTTCTGATCAATTCATTCTGCTCCGCGTTTCGGCAGTTAAGGGGCTCAGTAGCGATCGTTGTGTGCATGGCGGAGGTAACCCTCGCTAATAAAGTATTACTTCAAAAACAACAGGCTCCGTCGTGACACCGCTTGATATCTACATCGGCCAGACCAAGCCCGGTCCATATCCTCCGGACGACCTGGCAGGATCGACCGAAAGCGTTTTCATAAAGGAAAGTATAGCGGATTCTGTATACCTCGGCAAACAGTTTGTTTTATTCTCACAGCAAATACCCTGGTGATATTAACGCCGTAAAAGCTATCGGACTACGATTTGCCGGCGGTTTGCTTTTTGGAGTTGTACCTTTGAAGTTGTATGGCTACGGAAAATCGTATCAGTTAAAAAGAGAGACTTAAGGCCGGGGTGTCGATCGGGCGGACTGACTGAGTATTAGATTGCCAGTTTATCGGTTATACACATCAAAAGTGAAAGAACACTTCAACCGGAAATGCCGCTTGCTCTCTGCCGACTCGGTTGAATCTTCGATCCTCCAAGGTCAGTCACAGATGTTCAGGATTCATTTTCTCTGCTTGCGGAACGCCTTTGCCCAGTGCCACAGTTTCATAACCACCGTTCGTAGAAAAAAGACGCGGTTCGATATATATTCCCACCACTAATGAGTAACGAACCAGACCAGAACATCCTAACCGAGGATCTATCCGATCTTGACCATTCCAGTGGCGACGTGACCGCCTGGGAGAGGTTTTCCTTCTCCACTGTTCGCGGGTTCCTGTGGCTGCACATGAAAATCTGGGGTATGACCGGTTTGTACTTATCCTGCCGATTCTTCGCCTTTCTGGAGTTTCTCATCAACTGCAAAAGGCGGCGGCGGATAGGCAAGATGATTGCCCAGGCCCTCAATCGCAAACTTACGCGTTCCGAGCGCAACAGGCTGGTCAAAGAACAATTCATGCGCGTGCGCTGCGATAAAACGTTCTACATAATCTTTGATATGCTCAGTCCCGAGGAGATTCGCAAGCGATTCAAAATCGTCAACAAGCAATACCTCGACGATGCTCTCGCCAGGGGGAAGGGCATTTGCCTCCTTAAATGCCACCACGGGTCGTTCCATATTGCTGCCCAGGGACTCTGCTTTCTGGGCTACCCGGTCAGTGCTGTTCGCGCACCCAATGAAGGTGCCATCCGCCGCTATATTCAGGGTATGTGGCGGCGAAATCATCCCGATATGCCGCAGGCTAAAATGATCTTCACCGGCGAGTTCGTTCGCCCTCTGTACCGACTTCTGAAAGCGAATCACATATTAGGGGCCGCACTAGATGTCTCCAAAATCCCGGATTCTCACATGAAAAGCGTGATAGTGACCGTTCTGGGCAAGGAGCGGGAGTTCCTGACCGGCACACTCTCCATCGCCATTCGGTGCAAGTCGGCCGTACACCAGGTATTCCTGGTCTCGGATAGGAACTTCTATTACCGACTGGAGGTGGGACCGCCGTTGACTGATCCGGATACCTGCGAAGAGACTCCCGAAATCGTTCAGACGGTTATGCAGAAATACGCCGACGGGATAGGCCAATTCGCTACCGCACACCCGGATCACCTGTCCCGCACCTGATTGATCTGAACCGGTTCAACTTCCAGATCAAACAACCCCGTAAGGCTCGCCTATCTATTGCTTGGCCGGACAGGATCGAGACTTCCCGATAAACCTGCATTCCAGGGGCGAAAATCGAGATGATTCCCATAGATTCTGCGTTCTTGCCACAAAAGCGCAGGCCTGTATACTAGCACCCTCAAATAGGGGGCGTAGCTCAGCTGGGAGAGCGTCGCGTTCGCAATGCGAAGGTCAGGGGTTCGAATCCCCTCGTCTCCATTAAGGGCCAAGTATAGATATCCCGGAAAGACGTTTGTCCAGTTCCGACTGAATCATTGCCCTGCCACGGAAGAGAAGAGTAGCATTTGTGTTAGAGGCCCATTGTCGGGTAGACCTGGGTGATTACTCACCCAAGCCCCCCACAGATCCGGACATGCACGATTAGCGCATCCGGCTCCTCGAATCATGGTTTCGCTGCGAACGGTATACAGAGTGTACGACAACCGGTTTTGGCAGCGGGTAGCGGTCAAGAAGACGGACAAACGTCGGCCACCCAAAGTACGACTTTTGCGAACGACGTCCGAGCCATTTCTTCCAGATACGCTTAACCCCTTCCCAATAACGTTCTAATGAAACACCGTTACCGGTAATACCGTAGTAGGCATAATGTCCGCGCATCTTCCGGGCAAGCTGAACATGCTGCTCGCAAACCCGAAGGTGCCGGTTAGTTCTGCACCATTTAGATATACCCTGTAACGATCGACTCAACCGGTTTGAGGCGGTCTTACGCTTGACCACCCAATACCCACGCCAGGAACGACCCCAGTAGTGTGTAAAGCCCAGGAAGTCAAACGTCCCGGGACCACTGCCATCAGGTTGCTCGCCATTACGTGGCGGTCGGTTAAAGCGAACCAGGCGGGTCTTCTCTGGATGAAGTTTCAGACCGTACTTGCCAAATCGCTTCGGAAGTACCGCCATAACTTTACGAGCGTCATCCTCATTGGTAAACCCAATAACGAAGTCGTCCGCATAGCGGATAATGAATGTTCCGCCACGCAGATGTGATTTAACCACCTGGTCGTACCATTCATCTAATACATAATGTAGATAAAGGTTCGCCAGAATCGGAGAGATCACTCCGCCTTGAGGTGTCCCACTGGTTGGACGATGCAGACATCCATCTTCCAGGATACCTGCTTTCAGCCATTTACCTATTAATCGTACCAGTACACCATCACGCACCCGTCGCTTGAGAAACTCTCGCAGATGAGCGTGGTCCAGAGCATCGAAGAAGCCCTGGATGTCCACTTCCAGTACCCAGCTTACCCTAATCGACTTGCACTGCTCATAGAATGACTCTAGAGCCTGATGGGCCGATCGGCCTGGACGGAAGCCATACGAACAGTCCATGAAATCTTGCTCGTATACTGCTTCCAATACCATCGCTACCGCACGTTGAAGCACCTTGTCTTCAAACGTCGGTATGCCAATAGGACGTGTCTTGCCACCCGGGCCTTTGGGGATATGAACCCGCCGTACCGGAGGCGCTTTGTAACGCCCTGATTTCGCTCGATCCAACAATGATTGGAGATTGTTCATCAGATCAATTGAATACGAGGCCGCCGTCTCTTGATCGACGCCCGGAGCCGCATCCTTACGTACCTGATCATACGCTACTCGCAACCAGTCAAGGTCGATATGGTGGGCCAGTGCAGTGAAACTCGTCTGCGGACCTAGTCTCGCCAGCTGTGCTATCCGATGTTGTTTCGTTAACACGCGATCGAATGTCTGTGCATCCGCCGTGTTGCCCTTCATCGATTCCATGTTTCGGCATCGCCTTCCTTCCACGGGGTCTCTCATGGGTGAAATTCCCCCGCTTCAACAGTACTATTCGATGCTCCGACTTCCTGCCGTTCATCCTGCCGCACTTCGTTGCCTTCGTTTGGCAGTACCAACCGTGTGTCTGTCTTCGCTCCTCACGATGCCTGACACGCGCGTCGCAGGCCAGGGGCTGATTATTCCGGGTAGCCCCCATCCGGATCATATCGACTGGAAACGACAGGATCTCCCACGTTCCTGAGGAACCACAGTATGCACATGCCCTGCTCTTAGACCCCGGTGGGATCGAATGCGCCAGACCATTACGGCGACTCGATGCTGCCTTCCGTACAGGATGCGGACGACGTCGGCTCCCACAAATAGCCCTCTTTCGAGGCTCGATCACACGGCCTATGCACTCGCTGTCTACGCTTCGTCATGATGGTTACCCAGCACAACGCAAGACTCGCTTCCGGCTGCCGGTCAGCTTTGCCGGGCAGGACTAAACCCGCCAGGTTCCTACGAAAGGTTTCACACAAATGAGTCATGGGCCCATAATGCAATCCCCCTTTCTCAGGCTTTCGTGGCGCACCCGCATTCCGGGCATATACCGCTTGTGTTGCCGGTAAGGTTGTATCCGCAGTTTGTACATATCCGGGTTATCACTACGGGAAACTTGGATGTGATAACTGCTCCAAGAAAGGCTCCTACAGAAAAAATAGCGGATACGATTGCCTGAGTATTGCTTACCTGTAATACCTTGCTGTGGTCGTCAACGGATACTAGTCCTCTCCATACGGCGACCGCAAAGAATACGGCTGATACTACATACAAAATCCTGGCCATAGTCGTTAATCCCTTAATCTATTGCTTTTCGCCGCATTCGGGACATTCGTGCCCCTTGATCAAGTGTTGCAAGGAATATCCGCATTTTTTGCAGATAGCCTTTTCTTCGGAATTGCGAGGTAGCGTTGCGGCAATCTGAAAAGCTGTCCAAGCGAGAATACAAATACAAGCCATAAACGTGCCGCATTGTTGGCGGTAATCAATAATAGGGAAAATATACTCGTTGTGGAATGAAAAGCCAATAAAGAAAAAGGACAAGACAAGCCATATATGCCGTAAATATCTCATCGTCTTATCTCGTACAGCAGTTGATAAAGAGTGCCAGGGTTTACCCCAGGCACTTAATGCAACTTTTAAAACTACATCCACGGCGTTACACCCGATTCCGATATACTCCAGACATTGTTGGATTTGCGTATGGTTATCATTTTGACCTTGGTACCGTTAGGAGTTTCCTTTACCAAAAGGCAAATGATTGTTTGAACATCCGCTTTTACGCATGTTACGCTGATAGTAGTAGCTTGAGCGGGAGCAGGCGTTGCCTGAGCATCAACTGTTACTGGGGTTTGAACCGTTGGGCAAAGCATTGAGCCGTCGGTATTGAGTTGGTCGATTTTCTCCTGGAACATCTCTCGATATTCTGGCTCTAATTCTACGCCTTCGGGAAACGACTCTGCAAATCGGTGAATAAGTTCGTCCATCGCTACAGCATCGTAATAAAGTAACTCCAGTTCTTGGTTCTCGTCCATTACTAAAACCGCAACGGGAGCAAACTTTTCAACCTCATTGGTAGTATCATGAAAAACAGAAATTACGTTTTTGCCGAGTGTTTGAGTACGAATATAAAGGTCACCAATATCCTCAGCATCATAATAGGCTTGCATTCGCTGCTCTGTACCATTGAGCACTTCAACAATGTCGCCGCCTCTGGCAGTTACTTCGTTCAACTCTTGAAGCTTGGCCGTCAACAAAGCGTTTGCTTCTTCGTCTCCTAATTCCGTCGTCGTTTCTTGTCCGAATGTCGGATTAATAGCCAGAACTAACAACGGAATAAAAACCATTACCGATTTAAACATCATTAATTCCTCATATTAGAATGTGAAAACATCGTAACTGCTTCCGAAGAACAATAACCACGATGAAAGCGCCTTCCAGCAGGAGGTGGAGCACGAGGTTCATTTGTGATAATTGCAGCAATTTCGCACGGAGTTGTCGAGAGTATTTTCATACTTCGATCACTTTCAGATTTTTATTTTGCCCGATTTCACCTACTCTGACTGTAGGCGTACATCTAATATGAGGGAGCAATACTCCCTATGTACATAAACGACAAAGAGGGATAAAGCGCGCGCAGAAAATGGGAAATTTGCAAAGAATGGGTATGAAGTGAGGGGATTGATACCCCTTGTCTCGAAAAATGGCAGATAATTGGGCAGATAATTTTTTTGAAAACCTCGTTTTTGATGGCGTGAGGTCGGTTTTTGTGGAAGCTGAGGGGGTTCGAATCCCCTCGTCTCCATTAAGGGCCAAGTATAGATATCCCGGAAAGGCGTTTGTCCAGTTCCGACTGAATCATTACAATAACTGCTCCAAGAAAGGCTCCTACAGAAAAAACAGCGGATACGATTGCCTGAGTATTGCTTACCTGTAATACCTTGTTGTGGTCATCAACCGATACTAGTCCTCTCCAGATTGCCACTCCGAAAAAAGCTGCTGATACTACATACAAAAACCGGGCCATATTCGTTTTCCCCTTCGTGGTTAAAAAAGCGGCTGGCATAGACAAGCGGTTTTAGTCTATTGCCAGCCGGTAGTTTGTAATTAGGGCTCCGAATAGGGAATTAACTCTTGGGAAATTATTGGCATTTGGTGTTCATCAAGTCTTGATATGGACCTCCTTTTTTGGGGCTTGACGATCTTTTTGGTTGTACAGGAGCCACTGTTTGATTTGTTTTTTGTGCAGGTGGTTACGTATTCTCCGTCAGAACAGGTTGCGGTATTACCCTCGCAAGAGCAAGTGGCATTTGGACCCGTAGCTGTACACATCACTGCTTCCACGTCACATCCGGCATGAGCAATACACCCAGTGGATTTGGTTGCAAAAACGGTTACGTCAACCCATCCGTCGGCATCGTTCATAAGAGAAATGGCAAGACATTCTTCCCCTTCATCATTGCACGAAAGTGTCGCCAATGAATCAAAAGAATAAGTATCGAATTCGATTACCTCATACTGAGTTTCAACTGTAACTATTCCGTCGATAGATGGTTCTATTCCTACTGTATTATCCAAAGGTAGCTCGACAGAAAAAACGTCATTGTAGATTATAGCCTCGGACATTTCCGTGGGAGGTGTTTCGCCTTCTGCATACTCCTTCAGGGACGGATGAAGACTGGGGCCGATAGGAGGCGTAATAACGCTTACTCTCGGCGGAGTCTCTTCAACCGTTTCCAAAACATCTCCCAAGGCAAAACCGGAAACGAAAACAGAAGTCACCAAGGCGATAAATAAAGTGCTGAACTTGTACATTTATCTGTCCTTTCACTTCAATACGAGTAAATCCGGTTTTCATTCACCCCCGATTGCATTAACGATTTTATTGTTTATCCAAATATCAATTTGGCAAATCCAGCACTAGCGGAGGGGCCCGGGATTCGTTTGTAAGAATTGCATCAAGTCCGCGCCGAGTTGTCGAGAGTATTTTCATACTTCGATCGCTTTCAAATGTCTTAAGCCCGATTTCACCTACGCTGGCTGTAGGCGCACTTCTCATATGGGGGAGCAATACTCCCAATATACATAAACGACAAAGAGGGATAACGCGTACGCAAAAAATAGAAAAAAAGAGAAGTTTTTAATAATGGACAATTTGGTTTTATTGTTCCAGTTTCATGGAACCTTGTTTGCCTGATTTGCCAACGTCGCAGATGTTTAACCGCGATTGGGATGAAGTATTTCTCGAAAATGGGCAGTTTATGGATCACTGATTCAGCCTTATCTTACTGAAACCATTTTCGCAGGTCAGCTAACCAGAATGGCAGTCTGAACCATCTTTTTCATCTCTTCCAAATCAAAAGGCTTGCGTAGAAGCGTCGCGTCGATTTCAGCTACATCTTCTTCGGTGATGTCAACGTTGCCGGTCATGATTATTGCCGGCGTGTTTATGCCTTTCGACCGGATTTCCCTCATGCAACTGAACCCGCTGCGTCTGGGAATATCCGCATCCACAATCAGCAGCCGGCTTGTGGATTGATATTGTTCAATAAGCTCAAGTAAGGTTTCTCCATCGCCGGCATATTCCACCTGGTATCCCGATGAAACCAGGGTTATTACTACTATCTCCCTGACCTGCTGATGGTCTTCGGCCAGGATTATTAACTCCTCGTTTCCTTTTGGTAAGAATGTTTCTGCAACTGCTTCCTGCTCGACTGATTCGCGGATTACGCAAGGCAGAGTAATGGTAAATGTCGAACCTCTACCCTCTTTTGACTCGATCTCAATAGTCCCCATGTGGTTTGCCACCATACTGTGAATGATCGATAGTCCGAGTCCGGTTCCCTGCCCGCGAGGCTTGGTAGTGAAGAACGGATCGAAAATACGCGATTGCACATCAGGCGACATTCCACTGCCCGTATCTTCGACAATTATACGGGTAAACGATGATTTCCCGCTTGTGGATTCCCTTATACCGGCATTGACCGACGTTGGCGGATATACGTGGATGCTCAACCTGCCGCCTTCGGGCATGGCGTCCCTGGCATTTACGGCCAGATTCAACAGGATCTGCTGTATTTGGGTTTCGTCACCTGTTATCCATGGTGCCGGGTCGCACGTTGTGTCGATGGCCAGTTCGATGCTGTCGGGCAGGGCACGTTTCAGCATTCGAGATGCTTTTTCAACGGCATCGCACAGGTTGATATCCGTTTTTTCCACTGTTTGCTTATGGCTGAAGGTCAGTAGCGACCGCGTAACTCCTGCGGCCTGGTGGCTCGCTTCCGAAACCGCATCCAGGCTTTCCCTAATCGAATCATCCGCCCCGATCTTCCCTTTGAGCAACTTGATGTTGGCCATGATAACCGTAAGCAGGTTGTTGAAATCGTGCGCTATACCGCTGGCCAGTTCACCTATAGCTTCCATCTTCTGTGCCTGGTTGAGTTGCTTTTGAAGCACGGCCTTCTCCTCCTCGGTCCGCTTGCGTTCGGTAATGTCCAGGAAGGTTAAAACCATCCCCACCACCTGCCCCTCTCTGTGGATGGGGTAACACCAGCACTCGATTGGAAAACAGGAGCCGTCGGCCCGACAGAACGATTCATCGTCCAAGTGCACGCCTTCCCCTCTTCCGAGCGCTTGGTAAATTCTACATTTTTCGCGAGGGCATGCCTTACCATCCGGGTCTGTATGGTGTACGATCTCGTGCAGGTTTTGTCCCACTACCCTGTGTGCGCCATCGTACCCGAGAGTCCGCAGGAAGGCGGGGTTACAAAACGTGCAATCGCCTTTTAAGTTTAAGCCGCAGATCGCTTCGGCCGTTGAGTCCAGAAGCAAACGTAACTCGGCCGTTGCCTGCTGAACCCTTTTGTCCAATTCTGCGTTGAGTATTCTCAACTCCGTTTCCGCACGTTGACGTTGCAGCAGGGTCCACATACTCCCCGCGAACAGCGTCATCTGCGTCGTATCCATCTCGTCGTAGCACGCTTCTTTATCACCAACTCCGACAATCGCTACGATCCTGTTATCCTCCACAATTGGAGCACAAGCATGGCGGGTAATGTTTGGCCAACCGGGAATTCCCTTCCTGTCCCGGCTGTATTGATAGTCGTTTTGCACAACAGGCCGGTGAATACGCATGCAGTGTGACCAGATATCAACCTCATCCAGCGAGAAATACGACTGCTCTCGTGCCGAATAACACTCCAGCGTTTCATCGCTCCAAGTATACAGTTGAATCGAATCTTGATTGGCGTTTATCAAGTGCAGGTACCCAAATTTACTCTCCGTTAGCCGGACAATCTCTTCTAAAACACACTTGATGAATTCCGCTTCCGGCAAGTTGGACCTGGTCCCTAAATGAACCAGCGATGTCAATCGGGTTTTCTCCCGCTTCAACACCCGCTCCTCTTCCTCACGGATGGCTTTTTCTATCAGGAATCGGAGGTCTGTTTCTATCAGGCCCCGGAAACTCAACAACAAGTCGCGGTATTCTGCTGCCTGCTGGTTATCTTCGTTGTCCAATACGCAAATCGTCCCGAAAATCTGCCCATCGGGCCACTCCAGCGGCAATCCGTGGTAGAACGTCATTCCCAGTTCGATGTCCGGATTCTGATCCCAGTCCGGCTCCCGAAGGGCATCATGAACGAGCAGAGGGGCTCGACTGGCCATTACCGTTTCGCAATATAGACCGGTGTTCAGCGAAGCCCGTTCGCCTAGCTTGTATGGGTTTCCACTGGTTACGCTGGATACGAAAACCTCAATCTCCGGAGGATCAACTCGCATAATCAGACCGGCCGGCACATGAAGGACTCGAGCCATCGCATTTACAACGTCTTGCCATTTTTCGAGCATTGCCTGGGAAACCTGCGGTTTGAGAATACGATTCCTATCGGGCAAAAACGGAAGATTGGACGTGATACTGATGAATTTATCAATTGCAATCTGAGCAGGCTGACCGATTGATTTGAGAGACTTCCCGGCTGTTCCCGACTTATCCTGATTGGACGAATTGGTCATGCTGATGAACTCCCATCACGCGATCATTAGATGCCCGGCTTGAGGTAAAAATATGGCTTTAACTAAAACGTCCGCCTTGAGCATCCGAAGATCCGGCCATGGATTTCATACTCACAGCCTCTCCGATAATCGTCTCTATGTCAATATTTATTATATTTTACGCCCAAGTCGCTCGCTTTGGCCCTGTTTTACAGTCCGGATACGCCGTTAAATGAGGCAGGCCGATCTCGCGAACGGTCTGCGGTGATACTTGCTTGTTCAGGGTTTATCAGCATATTCGCGAAACAATGTAAATAAAACGGGCGCCTTTTTGTCCAACGAAAAACTTCTCGCGGTCATAGACGATTGGCGAATACGCGAATACCTGAGCATCGAAAACCCTGTGGTTGTCTAAACCGAGCAATAAAAACAAGAGCTGTAGCCGTAGATCAGGCCAACAGACCCGACAAAAACATGCTTGCAAGTTAAGAATACTAAAAGATCTGCGTTAATCAAGAAGCCCGTGTTTTCGCTACAACCTGATGAACCTAATTCGAGATTTCAAATCTCAGATCCATAATGGCCAGAACCATCGCGCATTATCGATAGAAACGCGAAACTCAAAAACCGGAAAAATTTGAAACTACAGAGATGTTTACACCCGTAGGTCAGGTCATCCACCCGACGGAATACTACGGGATTACTCAATGAGCCGTGTCACACGAAAATGTGAGCGCAAAAAAAAAAATCGCGCACCTGCAAGAACCAGTATCCTGAAGACACTCGTTCCTGCGTCGGCGCGCGACTTTCTTATCGCATCCTTGCGATCCTCGCCTGGTCTTCCCTGACCTTTTTATTGACGAGTCGTATCCAAAATCAGCGAGACTTCTCGCTACGGATTCCACTCTTTGGAGCATCTACTGCCGCCAGGTATACCCGTGGCAGAAGTTACTCAAACTGTTTATCGGATGGTCCCGTAATGTGAATTTAGGTAATTATCGGATTCTGGGCGGTTATGAGATTAACCGTGGTGAAATACCGCTTTATCAACCTTAAAACGGCTTTATCTGACTCTTTTATCCTGTTTTCCGCCCTTAAAATATCTCTCTATCGGCCGGTATCGTGGACTTTTTTCGCTTAAACCTGACCTACTGGAGTACTTGTTGTCGATAGAATGGGCGATTTTCGGGTGTCCTGACTGCCATACCGTTTTTGTCGTGGTTTGCTATGTATCCAATGGGAGCTTGATGATAAATAACGCTCCGCCTTCGCCCCCCGATTCCGCAGTCATTACCCCGTTGTGGTTGTTGGTGATGATCATGTAGGATACTGATAATCCCAAGCCGGTTCCGCTCCCTACCTCTTTCGTAGTGAAAAACGGCTCGAAAACCTTTGGGCGAATTTCTTCGCTTATCCCCGGACCGTTGTCCTCCACCTCCACCCGCACCATCTTCTCTTCAGCTAAAGCCCGGATTGTGAATCGCGGACGTTCTCCTCTGCATTGTTCAGTCATCGACTGGGCACCGTTCTTGAGCAGATTGAGAAAAACCTGCTCGATTTCGTTGGAGACAACTTTCACCAGTGGCAGGTTGTCCGCGTATTCTCTTATGATGTCTATGTTCTTGAAATCGAACTGCTTCTTAAGATCGAAATCGTTGGTTGCCAGCGTAATGGAGTTCTCTATAAGCTCCGTGATCGACCGCGGGCTTTTAACCGTATCGCTCTTGCGGCTGAACTTGAGCATATCCCTGACTATGTTTGCCGCCCGCAATCCGGCCTCCATGATTCCGTCCATAAACTCTATGATGTTCCTTTGCTCCAAGTATGATCTGACAGCCTCGATTGAAGTTCCGCAATCACGAGCGGTGCTGACGTTCTTGGCGAAATTCGTATCCGTACGTCGCTGTATGTTCTGAATTCCCTGAATGATACCGCCCAGCGGGTTGTTGATTTCGTGTGCCATCCCCGCAGCCAGCCTACCTACCGTCGTCATTTTTTCCGATTGGATAATCATTTCCTCTATTTTTGCCCGCTCGGTTACGTCATCGATCCGAATTACCGCTCCCTCCACATCCTCTCCGGTTAAGGGATAAACAGTAATATCCGTATAAAGTTTTTCTCCATTAACAATCTGCATATGCTTGTCTATCGTAGTGATCTCCTGCGTATTTATGGCCGATTGCACCACCTCCCGCGTCAGTCCCATGCCCGGAATCAGCTCTTCGAAAAAACGTCCGATGGCTTCGTCCGGAGATAATCCCGTCTTTTCGTCAGCTTCTGAATTCCATTGCGTAACCAGACCATCCCGGTCAACTCCGATAAGAACAGAGGGCATGGAATCGATTATGTTGGCCAGCAGGTTCTTCAGCCGCCTCGTCTCCCGCTCCGCCTGCTTGCGTTCGGTTACCTCATTCTCCAGAGCCGTAATCTTTTTCTGTAACTCTGGGTAATAGCTTTTTCTGGCCGACGAATCCCCCAGCCCGATTATTCGCCTTCTTATTTCGTCCTGCTGTGGCAGGCTGTCAGAGGGCGTGCTCATAAATAACCTCCAGGTCGCGCCGATTCGCCGGGCGGGGGTTGGTTACAATACAGGCGTCGTTTATAGCCTTTTCCGCCAGCGTGGCCACATCGTTCCTGTGTACGCCCTTGGCCGCCAGCGTTTCAACTATTCCCCCTTTTTGCAGTAGACCGGTTATCTTCTCCAGAATTCGTTTGTGTGTTTCCTTTGTACTGGTACCACCCAATTCCAAACCCAGCGCCGCTCCCACCGCTGCGTACCGTTCAGGACTGGTCTCAAAATTAAAATCTATGACATGCGGTAACAGCATGGCATTGCATTCACCGTGGGCGAGATCCTTGAAGCCCCCCAGGCTGTGTGACATGGCATGGACAGCTCCCAGGCTGGCATTGGAAAAAGCCAAACCAGCCTGCATGCTTCCGAGCATCACCTTTCTTCTCAGCGTTTCATCGCCCGGGTTGTCAAGCAGGGCTGGCAGACCGCTGCCCACCAGGCGGATCGCCTCCAGAGCGTGCAGGTCGGTCATCGGCGAATGAGCATTGGAAACGTAAGCCTCAATGGCGTGAACCAGCGCGTCTACGCCCGTACACGCGGTCAAGTACGGCGACATCGTTGTAAGAGTGTTCGGATCTATCAGGGCGACGTCGGGAACGATTGCCTTACTGATGATGGCGATCTTTGTCCGGCACTTGACATTGTTGATAATCGCGAATTGCGAAACATCTGCCGATGAACCGGATGTCGTTGGTATGCATATTAAGGGAGGCATCGGAGCGATGATTTTATCCACTCCCTCAAAATCCAGGATGTGCCCCGAATTTGTTGCTACAATCCCAATCCCTTTTGCACAGTCAATGGGACTTCCGCCGCCGATGGCAATTATTGAATCGCATTCGCCGGATTCGTATACCTCAAATCCTTTCATGACTTCCGCGTCGCGCGGATTAGGGCTTACGCCGGAAAATACCTTGTAAGAAATGCCGGCCGCTTCGATGCTTTCCAGAACCTTGCTGGTCCAGCCCGCGTTCATAACTCCCGGATCAGTGACCACCAGAACGCGTAAGCCCCCGTGCTTGACCGCGTATTGACCGGCAAGCTCTATGGCACCCTCACCGAAAATCACTTCCGGGGCGACGAATTTTCGAAGTTTGGATATGTCGCTTGTCATTACTCTTGTTTCCGCGTGCGGTTACTGGAATGTTCCTGTTACCAGGAGCCGGAAAATACAAACTGCTTTATGAATATCGTCTCACACAACTAAGCCTTCGAGATGATCCGCCGCAGGTTTCGTTTTATGAGTTTTTTTCCGTCACCATTTACCTTGCCGAAACGTCCATTAAAAACTGACCACCAGCCAGCATCAGTTTCAATAGAATTGTTCGAATGAACTAGCAGGTCAGTCCGTAGGTCGTAGGTTGGGTCAACAGCCCCGACGAAATGATGTAACGCCAGGTTTCACTTTCGGCATCACAGACTGATCCGTTCTGAAACGGTCCGTTAAGTTTTCAGGAAGTAGGGGGAAAACGCAAGAATCAGTTTTCAGCCTGTTCGATTTCCAGCTCCGCATATCCGGTACACGGATCGAACACTCGGCGAAAGGATGATCCCGTCAATATACCTATGGTTATTTCCGCGGTAGTCTTTATCTGCGAGCCTCTCAGCAAATGTCCGCCGATCGCATCACCTTTTGTGTTGGCCAATCCGATATGCACGTGTACGCCATCGGGAGAAAGAGTTCCGGTCAGAGAGGTGATCTCAAACGGACCGTTGAATTCCGTGCTTGTTATACCATCTGCCAGTCGCAGACTGGCCCTTGTCAAACTGCCCACGCCACTAAGTATAATTCCCGCATTAATATGCCGGGCCGAACTCAACTCCTCCAGCTTCGCCCGCAGATCATCGCCTGGTTTTAACCGAATTGCATATGTCTTCAGTTCGCTGCTCATGGTATGTTCCTTGCCCTAGCCCGATATATGGACATTGACCAGCGCTGCTGTCGCCGGCGCCTCCGCCGCGGTCGGAACCTTGTTTTCCCACAGCCCGATTATGGCGGATACCAGTACTATACTCGAAATCACTACGGCGACAAACATCTTTAACATGCTGCCGATAGTTCTTCCTATCGCCGTAAACATGCCTGACTTTGTCCCCGCCTGTGCTCCGCGCCCCTCCTGAAGCTCGGCCAGAAACGCCCCGGCAAAACAACCGATCGCCGCGCCGGCCAGCGTGCCGAACAGCGGTACGGGGATACTCAGCAGCAAGGCACCGGCCAGCCCGCCGAACAAGCCGTACCACGTCGCCCGCTTGCTGGCCCCGCCGCGTTTGGCCGCTATCACTCCGCTGGCCATCTCCAATATTTCCGCGACTATCGCTATAGCTACAATCCCAATCAGCCAGGGAATTTCAAGTCGCTCCCAGCCGTAAAGCCACGAATACGCGAAACCACTCGCCACTATCAACCACGTACCGGGAAGCTGCAACACGGATAAAAACAGCCCCGCGCAGCACACAATTGCCAGTACGATTATCAGAACAATATCAATTGCGTATCCCACGGCCTTCGTCCTCAATCCAGACAATTCTATTCACCTGCAACGGTATTCGGTCCAGGAGAGTGCTTATCCCCGGAATTATCGAATTGGTCAAGTTTTTGAAAAGAATAGCCCAAAAACAGAGAAATTCCCGTTAATCCAACTTCTACCGTAGAAGGGAACTGCAGGTCAGGTCTGTTGACCCGACCTGCTAAACTACGATTACAAATAGCCAATTAAATAAGGATCGTCGAGTGAAATACCCAGCGAACCTTATTATTACTCTTCAACTTTAACCGGGCTGCTCAAACGTATTTCATTGATCCGTTAATACGTTCCGGTAAAGCTTTTCTGGAACGCGGCGAAATCGAACAGATCGACATCGCCGTCGCGATCCCAATCGAGCAAACCCGTATCAACGGCACACGTTCCCGGAATCGCCTGGTTCGGGCCACTTATACAATCGAGCATGTTGGCCAGGTCTACGTAATCGACATCGCCATCCAGGTCCGTATCAAACATACCGCGAGCGAGTTGCACATCGAACTCGAAGTTCGCTCCGCCGTAAACCTCTACCTGTTCCACCAGGGCCAGATTGCGATTTCCATAACCAGCGTCTGCCGGATAGGGGTTGTGACTGGCCGTATCGAAACGGACGTCAACGAATCCGCCCTGGCTGTTAGCTATCAGCCAATGATCGCCCGACATCGTACGCGAAAGATTCGCCTGCCCGTGCAGAATCAGGTCAGTCACGTTCGGAGAAGCACCCACGCGGACATAATGATCTGCGCCCGTCGCATTGGCGTATTCGGCACGAAGAGTACCGCTTCCATCGGCCAGGCTGATCGTCTTGACAATCTCGCCGTCACTGGAAGTGAACACCAGGTAGTTGTCTCCCAGGGAAACCGAGAAAGTATCATCAACGTACGTCGCGTTCATATCCTTGAACGTGCTGCACCTGTTGGCGTTACTCCCAATCCGCTCTTCCTCACCCGGCTCAGACGGGTTCACCACCGGAGCGCCGAGAACCTGCAAACCATCGTTAAGTGCCGGATCATAGGCAAAACCGTGAGTCAGCCTTCCGCCCAGCTGTTCGAAGCAGGCGTAAACATGATCGTTGAATAAAACGTACTCGTTCATGCCGTCCTGATCGAGATCAATAGCGGTTACAACCGTATCGCGAGGCTGCACGCCATTACTCACGTCCGCAGCCCAGGCGGCCGCCGCTGCGGTAATACCCGCACTACGCACGTGGTTCTGTAAGCGAAGGGCCCAGGTGTTAACCCCGTCCCAGGTAGCGTCGGCGTGAGGCCAGGGGCTGCCGAAATTCGTGCCCTGGTAGCTGCCGGTCGAGCCGTCGTCCTCTTCGTGCCAGGCGGTTTCGTAGATCAAGGCGGAATACACATATTCGGCCAGCTTCTTGAGTTGCCCGGCAGGAGCGGAGTCAATCGCCGCCCAGGTATCGTGCATCAGGGTACCGGCCGAATTCAGGTCGCCGTGAATTTTGCCACTGGGGAGTTTAGGCCCGTCAACGGAATTGGCCTGGGCGTCACTGGTTATGGAAGTACCAAACCGCCGATGATAATCGCCCTGCTCGCCGGTGATCACCGGAACCAGGTTGTAGAAATCCTGCTCGATGCCCGTGTATCCCGCGTTGTTGTTGTAGTACCAGTAGTGATAGGCGTTTTCCGAAGCGTGCTTTAGCCACTCGTAGGTCTGCAGGGAAAGATCGGTACGATAACCCTTGTCGATTACCCAACCAGCGTCGTATTGTGGATTACCGGCATTGGTCGCCCGGTCGAGAATGTCCTTCAGATTAACGATTTCGATCCACTGGTGGTTCGCCGCCCAGCGGATATTGGTCTGGTACTGCGCCTGGTTGTTATTGGGCACGCTGACCCCGGCACCTGGGTCGAAGCTCTTACCGGCCATCGCCTCCCAGTCGTCAAAAATCAGAGTCAACTGGGCCTGATCCGTTTGAGCGGCCTTATCCAGCAGGGTATAGCGTGTGTCCAGGGGCATTCCGTAATCGTGGTTACCGAATTTCGTCTGATCTTCCCGGTCATTAATGGCGAAGCAGTACACGTTGTTGATCTTGTGGATCTTGTGATGATGCGGAGCGTCGTACGAACCGCCGTATCCACTCCACGGCTCGCTGGAATAGAACCACCAGTGCAGGTGGGTCACTTCATCGACGTAGGTGGCCGTATAACCGCTGGAATCTATCTCTTCAAAGGTCAAACCGTCGAGCGGAGACAAGCCGGTGCTGTTGGAGCGGACCACGCGTTCGGGAATATGCATTACCTTCACATCGTCGGCGGTCAGGCCGTAGTTCTCGTACATGATCTCGTTAAACTGTTCGATGCTGACCGCGTTCACATCCCCTTCGTAATAGGGCATGATATGCTCGGCGAATACACCACCGATGAGCGACCCTGGTTTTCCGTCATTCTGATCGGCGTTTACGAATTCACCAACCCGCTGGATAAACGTCGGTCCGTCGGTACGCAGGTCCTCTCCCGGACCAGCTTTCGCCCAGAGCGAGGCGGCGATAAGCGTACCGCTCATGTGAATATTCAAGGGAACATTGAAGATTTCATGGGTATCCAGAGCCCGGATGAATCCGGTTTTCTGCACTGTCGGCGGATCGTAAATGTGAACCCGCAGATCGTCGGCCTGGTTGACCGACTGGTTACCGTGCGCGATTGCCGCAAACTTCGCCCGCCCTACCTGGGCATTGGAGGGGATCGCGCCGTTGATCACTTCGTCATAATAACCGCGGCCATCATCGTAAAAAGTGTCGGCCGCATCGCTGGTCGAACCGCCGCCGCCGCTGATTTCACCTGCACCGCCGTCGCTGCCATCCTTTACGGTCATAACGGTGAAATACAACACGCTGGAACCATTCCAGCCCTGATTGTAGAGAGTCTGCCTGGTAATTCCAAATTCCACCGCATCGAGTTCGCGGTTGAAATACGCGCCGAGAAAACCACCAACCGAACTCCAGGAGGAATTAATCACGTCATGGTTGGAGGAATCGTAAAGCTCGATACAGACCTCCCAGGGGTACTCCACCTTAACGTCGGTCATATCCGGCATCCACTCCTGGCCCCCCAAGGCACAGTCGATTGCTACGTATATATCAACATTCCCCGTTTCCGCTCCGAGGGCGAGATCGTAAAGATCAACCCGGAAGTAATAGTTATTACCCTCATCGCGGGAATAGAAAGCGACCAGGTCGCGGGAATCGTCAAACCCATCGCCGAAGTTGTAACGTCCGCCCATGGCCGAGCCGGCACCATCGAGCGCCCGGCAGTCGGAGTGATTCCAGTCCAGGAATTCCTCGTTGAAAGTGTTACCGGCCGAATCGGTTCCGATTACCGGCCCCGCGCCGATGGTAATCGCCGCCATTGCCGGTACGGCAGCAATTGCGAAAATTCCAAGCAAAACAGGTAGATACTTGATCCTCATGGAAGAATACCTCATTGGTTACGCATGTTTTAATAGAGCTTTCGAGTTCGATTACCAGGAGGGCTAATAAAGCCAGGGAAGGTCGACACATCAACCGCGCAAGCTGCGGACAGAGTATCCCCTTACCCACGCGGTTCCCCTCCAGTCACGGAGCCCATTCTAACCAAACACGGTGATAGCGTACAATACACCTTGGTTAAGGATTCGAAACCCGACTTGATGCGGTTTGTCAAGTTTTCAGGCGTTTAATATGGGACGTTCGTTCTTGAAGTTAAATCATTTACGCCAGGCAAGGATTGATTGAACCGAACAAACGAAGTTTCAACGACCTTACGAATTCGACGTGACCTTGCCAATCGCAATAGTACGTAAGGCAATCGGCAGGCAATAAAATGATTCACCGACTGACCTGACTGGCTGTATCCAATGGACTCAGAAAGCAACCCCTCTATTCATCCCGGACCACCTAAAGCAAAACCCCGGATTCCCTGTATGGAAATCCGGGGCTTGAACTGTTTTGGAAAAACCACACACAATCATGTGGTGATAATAGTGGATTAACTACTAGTTTACGACACTCTTCACGATATGTTTGATCGCTTCTGCAACGGCAGCTGGGTTATTGAGCTGATTCAGGGTTAACGCTTCCGGAAGATCCGAAGTTGCCCCCGGATTCCATGACGGCGTATTCACAGCAACCCAATCCATCTCTTCAAATATACAATTATCCGTACATACATCTTCCTGACAAAACTTAAGGGGACGAATACTTACTTTGTTTTGAGCCGCATCCGCCGCGGTATACACCGCAGTCAATTCGACATCTAATGTCGAATCACTCGATACGCAATCAGCGTCATCCAAGCCGTAGCAGGCACTGCCGGAACTTATGGGAATAATGATTTTGTATTCAGAACCCGTTTTCCATACGTCATTGTTTGGGTCTAGACAAAGAATCGCCGCAGCCGCCCCCCAATTGCCGCTATTTTCAATTGCCGTCCCATCATCCAAATCACCGGGACATGAATCCGTGTCTATTCTCCCACCATTCGTGGAGATCATATCCACACCGTTCATATCAACATTGGGACAACCGGACACCCGATGGGAGTTAGTTGGTTCAATGACAGGTCTAACAGTGTAATGCATTGTAATATCGTCACCGTCAAGTGAGTCTACCGCTCGCTCGATTCCCGAGGAATTAGCATCATAGCACAAACCTCGAGTCACCTGATTCGTCGATCCAGTTGAGTCAACCAGAAATATAACCTCGACGTTTTTTTCCACGGTGCCGGATTTGCATTCGTTGAAATCATCGAGATTAGTTGTCAGAGTAGCGTTTTGTACAGTGTTATCTCCTTCTTTAGCCTCGAAGAAATCAACGCCCAGCATCGTGTAGCAGCCCGAATCACGATAATCATCGGGTGTTGTAGTGTCTACAGCGGTAATCATGTTTAGTTCAAATGCCAATAAGTCGGCGCTAATAGGAGCATTATATCCCAAACCATTAGACAGATCTGCATCTGAACCCTGGTTGAGCGGCAGATCAATAACCAGCAAGCTTCCGTCCGCAACAGCCTGGGAAAGATCGAGATTTATGTAACGAGGTGTATTATTATCGTATGTATTGATCGAGCTGCCATGCCGGGCCTGGAAAGCATCCAGACGGAATACCATACACCCATCAACAGCACCCGTGCGCCAGATATACATTCTCATAACGATGGTATTCGCAGAATCATACCGCTCAGGAACCGCCATCATATATGCTGCAGTTTCTATAGTGCCTTCATAAATCGCACATCCATCCCCCAGAACCGGCTCTACGTCACGTTCGGGGTGCAGAGCAGGCGAATCCGCTGCATTCTGATCTTTGTAGTTGCCGAACGGCAAGATGAAGAATTCATCGATATAGACACTATTGAAAAGTGACGGACCAGCGGGACCGGCCGGACCAGAGGGGCCTGCAGGACCTTGTTCACCCTGCTCGCCTTGCTCGCCCTGTTCACCTTGGGGGCCTTGTTCACCCTGCTCGCCTTGTTCGCCCTGTTCGCCTTGCTCGCCCTGTTCACCTTGCTCGCCCTGTTCACCTTGTTCACCAGGCAGGGGCTGAGCAGGCTCGTTTCCGCCATTGTTAGTTCCATCCCCCCCAAGCAGTGCGATGGCCAGCGAACCAATGCCGAAGAGCAAGTCGCGCTGATAATCCTGAAGCCCCAGGAAACCAGCACCTGCATCACAACCGGGCAGAACCATACCAGGTCCGGCCACCAGAAGGGACAATGCAAGCAGCGAACTGACCGCCTTGTTCCCAAAAGATTTTTTCTTTACTGACTCAGTCATACGCGACAAGCTCATGAATCTTCCCTTTCACTTGTAGACCGAAAGGCCAACTAAGAACAACTCCAACGCAGTAATAACTGCGATTGGGATTTTAACGTTGAACAAAGTCCGGCCATTCCTCCAAAACCGACGAAAAGTCCCTATCCCAGTAATGGGATTCTCCCCAAATAGATAGACGCCGTTCACCATAAAATGAACAGTCACGTACCAGTATATGCCCACAGTATAAACCTTGTCTACCTTCTTATAAACAATACACCCCAATTTAACGTCCAATAAAGTATGGTAACAAGCCGATTTCCAACCTATGTCGATAGTACTCATACCCTTAAGGGATAAAATCCGCGCATCCATCACAGAACCGCGAAATTAAGACTTGCTCTCTGCTACTAATTAAACGGGGCAAGAATACACGATGTCTCCCAAGTCCCCTAAATTACACCAGCAGTCTTAAATTCGATATCAGAACATTATCGGAAGTATTGGGCAAACGCCCCGTCAGGAGACGTTGTCGCTTTCCGATTTCGCCCGTACCATGCACACCTTCGATTGGACCACCATTATTTAAAAGGTATGCGAACTAAACTAATGAATGTATTGATTCTCGGTTCCGGCGGACGTGAACACGCTATAGTTCAAGCAGTAGTCAAAAGCTCTAAACTCGACAAACTATTCACCATGCCGGGTAACGCCGGGACAGCCGCCTTGGGCACGAACATCCCCGGCGATATAAGCGACAACGAGCTGGTCGTTTCCACGGCTAAACAGCACAACGTGGATCTGGTTATCGTTGGCCCGGAAGTACCGCTCTGCAATGGTATTGTTGACCGATTACAGCAGGAAAACATAAAAGCGTTCGGGCCGACAAAAGCAGCCGCCAGGCTTGAAGGCGATAAGGCGTATTCCAAGGAACTTATGCGCCAAGCGAGAATTCCCACCGCTGAAGCCCGCATTTTCTCCGACTACGAAGCGGCCAAAACATACGTTGCCACAAGAGATCACGCCCTGGTGGTCAAGGCGGCCGGACTGGC
Organism: Phycisphaerae bacterium; assembly: GCA_963667855.2. GTDB lineage: Bacteria > Planctomycetota > Phycisphaerae > UBA1845 > UBA1845. Next base: position 147,808 of record CAXXKI010000029.1, read on the forward strand.
AGCCGGCAAAGGTGTGGTGATCTGCGAAGAACCCGCCCAAGCTCTGCTCGCACTCGAAGACATAATGCTCAACCACTGCTTCGGCGACGCAGGTAAAACGGTGGTGGTCGAAGAGAAACTTCAGGGTACGGAAATGTCCGTACTCGCTCTCGTCGACGGCACAACGATATACCTGCTGGAAACCGCGCAGGATTATAAAAAAATCGGCGAAGGCAATACCGGCTTGAACACCGGAGGCATGGGAACCTTCAGCCCTTCGCCGCGGGCAACCGACGAACTGCTCGACCAGGTTCAGACTGAAGTCTTTATTCCCATTATCGACGCCTTGCGCGGAGAAGGCATTGAGTATCATGGTGTTCTTTACGCCGGCTTGATGTTGACGGCCGCTGGTCCCAAGGTGCTGGAATTCAACTGCCGCTTCGGCGATCCGGAAACCCAGGTTATCCTCCCCCGTATCCGCTCCGACGTACTTGAGTTACTCGACGCCTGCGCTTCCGGTCGACTGTCGGACATGATTATCGACTGGGACACGCAATCCGCGGTCTGCGTAGTGATGGCCTCTGGAGGCTATCCCGGAAAATACCAAAACGGGAAAGTTATCTCCGGACTCTCCCAGGCAGCCCGGCTGGAAAACGTTCATGTATACCATGCCGGAACCGCGACGATCGAAGACCGGGTGGTAACCAGCGGCGGGCGTGTATTGGGTATTACCGCATTAGGCGACGGGCTCGCCGATGCCCGCCGGAGAAGTTACGAAGCGGTCGACCTCGTCAGCTTCGACAATGCCTATTATCGCAAGGATATCGCCGCCTTCTGATAAGCGGCTTGAAACATCAGCAAACTACGGCTTTTCCGCCTGCTTGGGAGGCAGAGCTTCCGCCTTTGCTTTCGGCGGCAGGTTGAAAATTCCCTTTACCGGGAAATGGTCGCTGGTTTCGGTATTATCCGGGCAATAGTCCTTTACATAAGCGAACACAACCTCGCTTACTCCGGCCCAGTTCTTCGCTTCGCCGGAGACAAACACGAAATCCAGCACGCTGTTATACCGCGGGCTGCAGTGAGTACGAACTACCTTGAGCGGTTTTACCCAATCGAAAACCCCGCCAGCGGTAAGGTTGTCGAACCCCCGATCATGCTTGCCTGTGGAAACATCCCAATCGAAATTGTAATCCCCAACCGCGATTACCGGCAACGTCTGCTTTTTCGCCCACTCGTTAATCAACTGAGCCTGCTTATGCCGGGCCTCGTCGCGACTGCGGTAAAGATGGTTCACCATCACCTTGAATTCCACCTGGCTCGACTTTTCTTTCAGGTGTACAACCAGCGGAGCCCGGACCCTTTTCTTGATGTTAATATGCTCCAGTTCCTCATGCCCCAGGCACTCGAACCGGTCAGCGTCGTAAACGATTGCCAGCTTGTCGCCGCCCCCGCTTTTTCCGGTGATCACTTTGAAGTCGGCGTTTTCACCATCTTCGGCGGCTTTCTCAAACGCGCTGCTCCACTTGCCGTTTTGAACTTCGCTGAATCCCCAGATATCACATCCATCTATGGAAGCGATTTGCTTTGATAACGTATTGGGGTCCGCGCCGCCCGATTCCACGTTAAACCCGATAACCGTAAGCGGCTCTGCCAGGGCAAAACTGCCAACCACCAGCAAAACCGAAATCGCCTTTAAACCGCAACCGCTAAATCGCCTCGTATTCATAAAAACACCTTACTCCCGGAACACAAACAGTTCGTCCCACAACACTCTGCCATTTAACCGGTCTCACCTTTGATTTATCAAAGCGGTTCAGCTTACACTTTGAAAACCAGGGTCTAACGCGTTATTGGAGGATTTACGTCCTAATAACCAATAAGCCTGCCGGTAACCATTATTTCCAATGAATGTTTTATTCCCCAGTTCCGAAAAGAACAAGTCTGGCATCCCCTAACGTCGAGCCAAACACCTCATATCCTTATATACTAAATATCCTCGTTGATTATGCTGCGACTACATCCATATACTTGATATAAGTCGAACAAGGAAAAACCTTTCGACTGCAAGTGAAAGGGGAGCACGAGGGGAGAAGATAGCTATGACACGGGAAACACTGGAAGCGCATATCGAGAAAATGATGACAAAGATCAACTCTTTGCCTGAAGACAGAAGAGAATCCTTGTTGAAAGCAGTTGAAGAAACCAGAGTACGGCACGCTCACATTCAGGAATCGGTAACCGGCGCCCTGAATGCTCTGGACGATTGGCGCTTACTGCAGAAGTACCACATCTTCGACCTCGAAGCCAAGGCCCGGGAAGAAGCCAGGAGAAGGAACGAAGATAACTGACCTTATCCGCTGATTAAAACGGGGAACATCCGATAATTCGTTATGAAATATCGAAACGGGCAGACCGATAGTCTGCCCGTTTCTTCTACATGATCGCCACTTCTTTGCCCGGCAGTTATTCCAGGCAATTCCGGCGTTTGGTTTATTCCTAATTCTGTCCCAACCGCTACAGACTTCGGAAATCAACCCCGCCAACAGCGGTCTCTCCAACTATTTCCGCCCCACCGCCGTTCAAAGTGGCAGTCACTGTATTCAACGGTGTTGTCGTTAAATCGGTGACAGTAAAACCGTCCAGCACAGCAGTTATGCCTCCGACATTTCCCTTAAGCGAAAGAGACGCCTTGGTCGTTACCGGCACCGCGATCTCCACCGTACCCACCCCGGTTTTGGCTATCAGGGAATCCTCTTCATCGGGCTTAGCCGCTATATCGATACTGCCGGACGCGACTTCTACCTCCACACTGCCCGACTCACTGATTACGTCCACGCTGCCGTTGGCTACCTCAACAGTGACATCGCCTTCCTGCTCATCGATAGTCACCGCGCCATTGGATAAATCGACAGTAGTCGCTTCAGTGTTGCCGGTAACCGAAACATCACCGTTGGAGTTTTCCACCGCCAGAGTAACTCCTGCAGGTAAAACCAATTCCACATCAGCGGTGTATATTATCCCCAGAGTATCGGAAGGAACGTCAAACCGGAGATAAACCTTCTTCGGAGTCGATTCGGAAACGAGCAGGGAGATATCGAGATTCTCGAGATTCTCTTCGGCCAACTCCTCCGTAACTCCCGTCGCTTTCTTTTTCCCCGTGGCGGATATCCTGGTCGCGGCATCATCGACCTTTATTGTGACGTCACCGTTAATCCATATAACGTCAACCGTACCTGCACCATCAGCCGAGGTGGACATCGAAAAATCCTTCTCGGCCGTTGGGGCGGGAAAAATCACTATCCCGCAACCACTTAACACGAACGTCAATGCCAGACTTGCTCCCAGAACCACTCGCCCGGTATATCGTTTCATTGCGTCACCTTTCATCTGTACACAAACTACAGCCAACTGAAAAATCGTCCCAACAGGCCATTGCGGAGAGAATCGCAAATCAATCAGAAACGCTCACACAGCGACCACGCCGATCAACACTCTCGCTCACACGGTGTCCAGTCAACCGCCCCGAAATATTCGTAATGCTTTCTCATTCTTCCCAAATAGCACGTATACGACGGCAAAGTTGGCCGGATAGACTGGACGTAGCCGCCAGTTTCCACTATCAAAGCTTCATGTTCCCGATATTCGATCAAGCATGGACAACGATTAAGAGCTGTTTCCCTCTTCAGGATTCGACCGGCATACTGGCCGTCCTCCTGACCACCCTGGCCGTAATATTCTGGCTGACCAAACACCCGGTGATCGGTAAAATGTTCAAAGTGGTACCGGCCCTGGTGTTCTGCTACTTCGTACCGACGGCCATGACCACCTTCGGAATTCTGCCCGTAAAATCAGAACTATACACCTGGGTCAAGGGATTCATGCTCCCCGCGTGCCTGCTTCTGTTGATCCTGTCCCTGGACGTACCGGGGATAGTCAAACTTGGCTGGAAGGCAGTCATAATGCTTCTGGCAGGGACGGCCGGTGTGGTAATCGGCGGACCGATCGCCCTTCTGGTGTGTAAATCCATGCTTCCTGAGGATGCATCGTCAGTAATGGCCCCACTGGCCGGCAGTTGGATCGGCGGCGCGGCGAACATGACCGCGATCAAAGACATGGCCGGCGTAACGGACATGATGCTCAGCCCCATCATCATCGTTGACGTACTTGTCGCCAACATCTGGATGGGTGTATTACTCTTCGCGTCGACGAAACAGAAAGCTATCGACGACTGGACAGGAGCCGACGCCACGGCAATCCGCGATCTCGAAGATCGCATGACCGATTTCCAGGAACGTACCAGCCGCATCCCTTCGCTGCATGATATCATAACTATCCTGGCACTCGGCTTTTTAGGTAGTTGGTTAAGCGTGAAAGCCGGTGAAGCAATCGGGGAAGCAATAAAGAATGCAGACCGTCTTGCGTTTATCGACGAAATCCTTCCGGCCGCGGCCTGGAAATACATCATCGTCAGTGCTGTGGGAATTATCCTGTCGTTCAGCAAGGCAAAAAACCTGGAAGGAGCGGGTGCATCAAGAATCGGCTCAGCGATGATTTACCTGCTGGTCGCCTGCATTGGGGCATGTGCCGACTTCAAATCGATAGGCCAATACCCGGCCTATATAACGGCCGGTTTCATCTGGATGGCTTTCCATGTGGGATTCCTACTATTCACCGGCTGGTTGATCAAAGCTCCGATTTTCTTCGTGGCCGTCGGATCGCAGGCGAACATAGGCGGAGCGGCCAGCGCCCCGGTAGTAGCTTCGGCTTTCCACCCATCGCTGGCACCGGTAGGAGCCCTGCTCGCCGTAGCCGGATACGTGCTGGGCACAGGCGCCGGCATAATTTGCATGAAGTTGCTTATTCTGGCCGGTTGATAAAAATCGCCAGGCCGGTTTTCACACTAACGAAAAACCGTTGTGCCCGGGGTGCCGGGTGCCACCGCTCTGTGAGCGGTGCTTAAACATTTGCCAACGTCGATATTGAACACCTTCGTATCAATCGCCGAACAATAGCATTTCCAGGATTATTGTCACACATTGATTGGCCAACCCTGCCGGTTTGTATTCAAACGGGATACGGGTTATTTATAAACACTGCTCACAGAGCAGTGGCACGTCGTGGTTTAGGTTATCCGAGTTAGAGTAAGACACGCCGGGGTGCCACCGCTCTGTGAGCGGTGCTTAAACATTTGCCAACGTCGATATTGAACACCTTCGTATCAATCACCGAACAATAGCATTTCCAGGATTATTGTCACGCATTGATTGGCCAGTTCTGCCGTTTTGTATCCAGACTATTTACGGGTTATCCACAAACACTGCTCACAGAGCAGTGGCACGTCGTGGTTTAGGTTATCCGAGTTAGAGTAAGACACGCCGGGGTGCCACCGCTCTGTGAGTGGTGTTCAAACATTTGCCAATGGCGATATTGAACATCTTCGTATCAATTGCCGAAAAATAGCATTCCCAGGATTATTGTCACGCATTGATGCTCGGCCCTGCGGTTTGTATTCATATAAAATACTGGTTATTCATAAGCACTGCTCACAGAGCAGTGGCACGTCGTGTTAGGTTATCCGCGTTAGCGGAAAGCACACTCTGCAGCGGTCGTGGTTCTTTCTACTTGATATTGTCCGGACTGGCGCGTACGATCCAAAGTATGAGAACAGAAAATCCGGTACAGTTCGGTATCATTGGTGCTGGTAGAATAGTTCGGAACGTCTTTGCTGCGGCGTTGGCGGAGGCTGGCAATGCGGAACTGGCCGCGGCGGCCAGCCGGGATATTGCCCGGGCAGAAGCTCTCAATCCCAAGCGGAGCTACGATAACTACATCGCCCTGCTGGACGATCCGGAGGTGGAGGCCGTCTATATCGCCACCCATAACGGGCTGCACCACGAGCTGGCCATCGCCGCCTTCGAGCGGGGTAAGCATGTTCTTTGCGAGAAGTCAGTGGCATGTAATCCGCAGCAATGCGAAGAGATGATAGCGTCGGCCAGGGAACACAATTGCTACCTGGTCGAGGCGTTCATGTATCGGTACCACCCGTGCATGCTCAAGGCCAAGGCGCTGATCGATGAAGGCGCGCTCGGCGAACTCAAGTCAGTGCAGGCCTCATTCAACATATTGCTGGACAACGTAAACGATGTGCGCTACCAGGAATCCTGGGGCGGTGGCAGTGCGCTCGATGTGGGATGCTATTGCGTTAACGCGTGCCGTTACCTTTTCGGCTCCATGCCGCTGGCGGTGACGGCCATGGGTAATTTCCACCCGACACACAAGGTGGATATCGCTCTGCACGGAGTAATGGATTTCGGCAATGACCGCCACGGCGTGATCTCTTCCGGATTTGACGGCGGAGTACATAACCAGATTGTCGTTTACGGCAAGACCGGCAGATTGATGCTGCCCTACGGGTTTGACACCAACAATAAACCAGTCCCCATGCAAATCGACACACCAACCGGCCGACAAGAAATCACTTTCGACCCGGTAAACGTTTACAAACTGGAGATAGAGGACTTGGCCAAAGCCATTCGCGGCGGTAACGCTCCCATGCTTCCGCCGGAAGAGGGCCTGCAGAACGCGATGGTTATCGACGCACTACTCGCTTCCGCTCGCGAGGGAGGAAAGCGGGTTTCGCTCTGCTCATAGTTATTTTGGATAAGCCAGAACCGCTCTTGGGAGTTTACCGAACAAAGCATACTGCCCCGGTCCAACCCGAACTAATCGTCATCCGTAGCGTCGTACCCCCAACACATGAATTCGCTAAAGATTACTTCTCCAGTATCCTTCGCATCAGATACGAACTGCAATCCATCAGGATCATCTGGTTTTTCCCACTCGGTCTCATCGTCGGGCACACACCATTCAGTGTCAACTAACGCGAAACTATCCTCACGTAAAGCCTCACCGATTCGCGACATAGCTGTTTGTTCTGATTCGCAATACACATAGCAACGAACGAATGCTCCGGCGATTTCCTGTGGATCGAACTCGCAACCTACTAGCGGCTTAACTTCTATTAATGCGACAAACACGTGTTTATCCATACGCTTTCCTCAATCTGTAGGGTCCGCTCCGCGGACCATGGAATACCAAAATCACATTAGAACACACCAGACAACGAAAACAGATGGTATTCGTTTTTGTACGCACAGCGTGCCGCACACAACTTACTCAGCAAAAAAACAAACAATCTATATCCCCCAATTACATGAATTGCGATAGAACTAACACCTGTCGGACACCATCTTTATTCGGGTCTTCATGTGTGGCTACGCTCATGAGTTCACCGCTATCCGTGAGAACATACAAATCACAATAATGGGCGGCCAGAAGCATCGGAGCAAGCTCTGCCGCGGAAAGCTTATGCGCTGCAACGAATTGATGATATCTCGAATCGAGATATCGAATCACGCAGAATAAATTGTCTGGATTGCGATCGAAGAAAGCAATGACCGGCTCTCGCTCGGCGATAATCTCCAATAGATCTGTAACCGGAATTCGTACAAGGCCTGATGAACTTAATCGCGAAAGCTGATCGAACAGATACACGTCCGCGTGCAGACGACCATCGCCAAAATCTTCGACTATTTTGCGTTCCAGTTTTAGCTGATCTACACCGAAGACTCGCTGCATTATATTTAACCCTATAATCAAGAACAGTTGGGTTGTCTAAAAAACGATTTACGCTATTTGCTGATCACATCTGTGACGTAATCGTATACAAAAACCAACGAGCTTTCGGCGAACCGCTCTTGGGAGTTTGCCTGACGATGTAAACCGTCCAGGTTGAACCGTCACTCATCTTGATCTCGTAGTAGTGTCGCCGCAAATAAACTTCGCCACCCGGGCGGCCACCTTCGGCGGCTGTTGCTTTCCATTGACGGACTACGGATACCACTTCGTATGTCTCATCTCGCCATTGGAAACTGGCGGGCAATCCCGGCTCGCCTCTGGCCATGGCGGCCGCGTCGAAGCTCTCACCTGCCGGTTGAACTGGTTCACTGACGAATTCGTCCATGGTATTTCACGATCATAAACCAGTAAGAGCGATATTCACCGCGTCCGGGTTTTCCAGAGGTGCCAGATGGCCCGCCACCGGAATGGTAATAAATTCCGCCTGCGGAACAGCCTGGGCTATCCCCCGCATCTCCGCCGGGGTGCTGATCACGTCATCCTCGCCGACGATTACTTTCACCGGGAGCTCGATTCCCGCCAGCAGGTAAGTGGAATCGTCCCGTCCGGCCATCGCCCGCAACGCTACCGCTATTCCTGTCGGCGAATTGGCCCGCATCATCGCCGCTGTCTGCTGCACCAACGCCGGATGCCCGGAGATAGTCGCCGGAGAAAACAGCTTTTCCACCATCCCAATCACTAACGATTCATTCCCGGAATCCAGAACCCGGTCGGCCATCTTCCACCGATCTTTAGCCACTTCCGGCGTATCTGATACCACCCGCGTGTCGCACAGAACCAGCGACCGAACTTTTCGTGGATACTTCCGCCAGAACTCAAAGAGAATATACCCACCCATCGAAAACCCGCAGACGGCCACCGGCTCTTTCACTTCCAAAGCCTCGCAGATGGCGGCCAGATCGTCGGCGTAAGTCTCTATCGTAGCCGGAGAATCTACAACCTGGCTGGCCCCAAAACCGCGCAGGTCCGGAGCGATCACCCGATGCGATTGTGACAGAAACCGAATCTGCTCCGCCCACATCTCATGGGTTAAAGGAAAACCGTGGATAAGCAAAACAGGAGCACCGCTCCCGGCATCCTCAACCGCAAACTCAATCCCGTTAGCCGCAACTTTTTTCAACATAGGCCCACCGCTCCCTGGGGGGCGGGCGTCTCGCCCGCCTTGCCGTTAAAAGAATCGATAAAAACCAACAAACAAACCAAACCAGAATCCGGCAAACAAAACAAACAATAAAAACTCTACTCTCAACTATCTACCATCGACTCTCTCGGCGAAGCCGCTGGGCGTCTCGCCCGCCTTGTATTTAAACGAATCGGCAAAAACCAACATAATGACTAAACCAGTATCCGGCACATCACATCTACTAAGGTATCTTTATCCCCAACTCCGCAAACTGCTTATCCGCCTGCTCCGCCCAGCCGCGATTGGCCAGCGGACTCGCTGGACTCGGATGCAGAATACTCCCAATCCGCACATCCAAACCATCCAAAGCCAACTGCGCCCGTTTCTCCGCAAACTTCCCCACACCAACCACATGCTTCGGCCGCAGATACTCAATCGTCCGCCGCAGAGCCACGTCACAAGCCTGCATCAAAGGCTCCCGCTCGGCCACCGGCAGCTTATCCGGAGTTCGATTACGCCCCCCCTCCTCCAGAAAAGCCAACGGGCAATGGTTAACCACGAAGAACCGTTTGAAGAATTTATTGGGAGTCCCAAACCGTTCCTTCGCCCATCCCCACAAACGCTCGCCGCTCACCTCGTTCCGATGACAGTCAAAACCGGCCACCTGCCGCTTGGGATGCTCCTTATCCGGCTTACCCACCTCGGCCGACACCTTCAGCCAGTCGCGAGCGGCCGCCACTTCGCCAAACGGCACGCCGGTCTGCACCATCCCCCACGGACCGGGATTCATCCCCAGCATCACCACCTCGCACCGACTGCGGCCGTTACCGTTGCCGCCGTACTTTTCCAGATAGAGATCAAACGGCTTCCGGGCGTACTCCAACGGGTTATAGACAAACGCGACCGGCTCACTGAATTTGAGATCTTTCAAATCCGCGGCCAACGCGTCGGTTATCTCGAAGAGGTTCATCATCTTTCTTACCACCATATATTCCGCCAGCACTATAGGACCGGGCAAACGGCAACAAACCGTACACCCGTCCGGAAAAAGCTAACCGACACGGCGTAGGAACTCAACAATACCAGTCCTTGTCCCCGCTGACGCACCTTGCTACATTCTCAGCGGAAACAGAACGATAACCACAACATGCAGACCACCACAAAAAACGCGGATCAACCGGCCATGAACTCGCCCGAACCGGCAACCGGCGAAACAGCAACCCAGATGCTCTCTATCGTGGTACCCACCTACCACGAACACGATAACATCGAACCGCTGTTAAAAGAGATAACCGAGGCGCTGTCCGACTCGCAGCTCCCCTACGAAATCATCCTTGTAGACGACAACAGCCAGGACGGATCGGCCGAGCTGGTGGAGAAAATCGCCGAAACCGGTGTGAACGCCCGTATGATCACCCGTACCGACGAAAGGGGCCTAAGTTCTGCGGTAATAAGAGGTTTTGAAGAATCCAAAGGAACGTATCTACTCTGCATGGACGCCGATCTGAGCCACCCGCCGACGGCCATCACCCAACTGATAGAGGCTATCAAAGATCCCAAAGTCGATTTCGTAATCGGCAGCCGCTACGTACCCGGAGCCAGTACCGATGAAGACTGGGGCCTGTTCCGCTGGCTGAACAGCAAAATCGCCACGCTCCTGGCTCGCCCGCTCACCTCGGCCCGAGACCCGATGGCCGGCTTCTTCGCCTTGCGAAGCGAGGTGTACAAACGAGCCAGCCAGCTCAACCCCATAGGCTACAAAATAGGCCTGGAACTGCTGGTTAAATGCGGCTGCAATAACGTCAAAGAGATCCCCATCCACTTCGCCGACCGCCGCTTTGGCGAAAGCAAGCTCACCCTCAAGGAGCAATTGAACTACCTCAAACACCTCTGGCGATTAACTACATACAAGTTCCTGGGCCACCAGAAATAACCGACTTACCAGCACTGGCCCGCCCGACAAACCACCGCAACCGAACCTGAGCAACTGTGTCATCAATCACATTTGCGAATTAACCTCTTCCGGACACTTCATCCCGACCTATAATCACGCGTATTCAGCTTTGCGACTATCGAAAAGACGGCTAACGGGCCGATAACAGAATATGTAAAGAAAACGCAAACTAGCGAAAGGATCCAATATGGCTTTTCTCGTTCAATTGTTGACCACGTTCCTGAACGGATTCCTCGGAATCATCCTCCAGGGATTGCTGGGATTCCTGGCCGGCGGTGGCAGCACGGGCACTTAATAAAAACAGTAGCTCGTTACCAATCGTTATCAAACCGGAACAAACACCCTGCGGCTCTGCCTGAGCAGCAGGGTGTAATTTTCTCAAAACCGTCCATTATGGATAACTCAATATACTATTTCCCCGGCGGACTTGTACTTTGATTCAGTCTTAAAACGTGGCCCCAGCTAGTTTTTCGATTGCTTTTGCCCAATAACTAGCACTACAGCGCAAAGTAAGCTCAAGAAATTACCGCATTCGGCACGATAACTTCTGATAGCGGCGTGTGTTACGCTGCAGAAAGGAGTCACGAGCATGGATGCTTCTCAAATCGCAGAAGTTGGCCGGGGTATTGAGGGATATCTGGCGGAGTTTTCGGATTGCTTCGGGCGTTGTGACACGGAGGCGTATCTGCCCATTTACGTCCGCGGGCAAAACTCGAATCTTCATCGCAAAAGCGTTGAACCGATGGCATTGCAGGCCGGTGTTCCACCGCGATCATTGCAGGCCTTTCTGAGTCTGTTGAAGTGGGATGAAGAGCAGGCGGTGGATCGTTTGCAACAAATCCTCATGCGGGATCATGCACATCCCAAAGCAATTGGATCGGTAGATGAAACATGTTGCCCGAAGAAAGGGCATCACACCGCTACGGTTCAGCGTCAGTGGTGCGGTAGTACAGGAAAGGTGGACAACTGTGTCGTCAGCGTTCACCTGGCTTATACGTTGGGAGATTTTCACTGCCTGATGGACAGTGACCTGTTCCTGCCCGAGAGTTGGGCGAATGATCCGATCCGGCGGGAAGCTGCGGGGATTCCTGAAGATGTAACGCATCGTACCAAACCCGAGATTGCATTGGCACAGATCAAACGCGCCTTGGCCAACGGTGTTCGTGTAGCGGCATGGACGTTTGACGAGCATTACGGGCAGAGTTACGCGTTCCTTGACGGTCTGGATGCACTTGGTCAGAACTATGTGGCGGAGGTGCCTTGTGACTTCTACGGATGGGCAGTGTATCCGAAGTTGGTACACCGGTTGAGGTCCCGGGAAATGCATCGAGGCGGGCGGAAAAAGCCTGTTCCGAGAGTCGCTGGTGGCAGCCCCAAGGCCAGTCAGGTGAAGAATCTGCTGATTCATTCACCGGCTTTTTACAATCAACCCTGGACGGCGATTCATCTCAAAGATGCCGAGAAAGGCCCGATGGTTCGTGAGGTCAAGACAATTCGATTCTGGATGCAGCGGAATAACCTGCCGACTCGAGAGCACTGGTTGATTGCGGCCCGCAATCCGGAAGAGCCGGACGTGATCAAGTTCTTCGTCTCCAACGCGCCGGCGGGAACGCCGATTGAATGGCTGGCTTATGTCGGCTATTCACGATGGTCGATCGAGCGATGCTTTCAGGAAGACAAGGACGAATTGGGTTTCGACCATTTTGAAGTTCGCTCCTGGCGGGCAATCCATCGTCACATGTATCTGACTCAGATCAGCCATTTGTATTTAAACAAGGCGCGGGAGAGGTTGATGGATCAGGAGCGTTCACAGGAAAAAGCCGGCTTTTTTTCCCTACAGAGGCCCCGGCGACAATCGCCCGTCGTATCCGGTCGAAAGCCTGACGGTTAACCAGTTGCGTGAAGCCGTGTCCGCCTGGTTTGAGGCCATCGCACTTCCGCGATCTGCCCGTAAACAGGTACTGGAAAAAACCGCGATGAGAATCAGCTATACACGACATCGCAACACGCAGGCAAAGCGTGGTCATCGCAAGAAAACAATCCGGGAATTACACCGGAAAGGACTCACTTTGGGGAAAATGAGAACGTGTATCGGCAGCAACTTTGCGCTGTAGTGCTAGGACTCAAAACGGGGAATAAGAGGCAGTTGAACAACTGCAAATGCATGCGAATATATTGCGTTAGCACTTAATTCTATTGTGGAATTAGAAAACGTCTCTTACTTAAACTGCTAGGTTTTCCCACTTTGAGTAAAACCAGTCGTTGGTTTTACTCGTTGTTCAGGGCGATCGTATGGGTATTGTATTTCGGGTTTTACTCTCGATTGTAGCTGGTCTATTTGTGATGATTGCGACTTCTTATTCGTTTTTTGCTTGGGGGTGGTACAATCTTAGCCCGAATATGACGTTTTTTGTAGGTGATAGGGGCGTAGATACTGTCATTGTCTTTGCAATTATCGTTATGTCAGGGATTATCACCTCCGTTGGTTTAATGATGTTATTTGTGCGTTTTCGTAAAAATAGGCTTACTAATCATTGTGAGGTATGTGACTATAGCCTTACTGGTAATGTTAGTGGCACGTGTCCCGAATGTGGGATGGTGATTCCCAAAGAATAAAAGTAACGAATTCGTTCCCCGAATTCGGTTGAGGTTTGAATTAAGTAAGATGTCCCCCGAACTACCGATAGATGGTTGATGCGAATTTGCTTCATGGCATTCATCTATGTCCTATTATCTAGGGAAATTCCTCGATAGTTCGGAATTCACCGTCATACCATTCAGTTTTTACTAGGTATTGCCCCAATTTGTCGTATACGACTATATTGGATTTTCCTATATCACAGCCAAAGATTTCGTACATCTGTTGAGGCGAGTAAGTATCTATACTAACAATATGCCCGCCTTCAATTCGTGCGGCGGCTCCAGCGAGTATTGCATTACATGTTTCACACTTAATCTTTGTTTTTTCACTTTCACTCGGATCGTAATCATAGAGCTTGCCATCGAAAGCAAGAAGCCTAAGAATGGACGGATCGCCGAAATTCCACGGTCTCCTACCTTTTATAATCGTAAATGGCGGGACTATTCCGCCCTCGATCTTAAACCACCTTATTTCATCTCCAAGCTTATAGCTATTCCGCAACTTTCCCCATTGAATCTCTATCATCGAGTCACACGCTCGGCCACATTTCCAGCATTTTAACTCACCTTTAATCTCTGCGAAATCTGCCATAACTTTGCGCCTAATTACCTAAGATCTGCCGAAGTTCAGCGACAGTATTGAAGTCTTCGCCTGGGACTAAAATCTTAACATCGCCGAATGAAAATTCAGTTGACACACACATTATCTCTGCTTCATCTTCGGGCGAGGGCCTGGTTTCTTTGGCGTCAGGTTTCGCCCGGTGCTTGATTCGATCTTCTTGACATAATCCATATCGCCACACGGACGTCCGGTCCGGGTCTTTCTTCGCAGCAGGTCTATGTGCTCCTGCTCGCTCGCCAGGTATTTACGCCAGCGGGATTCCATGCCCAGTAAGTCTCTCCGCTCAACCAGATCGTCGGTCCGCCGCAGCCCGACGTGGAAACGGGCACTCGACCACCTGTAATCCCAACTGCTTTCACACATCCCGGCCCGGACAGGATTTAACTCTATATAGGCGACCGCCGCGAGAAAATACGACTCGTCCATCACACACGAATGGAAGCGTCCCTGGAACAGATAGCCCAGCTTTTTCTGCCGGAAATTGATCATCCGCGTATAACGCTGATGGACCTGCCCTACCGCCGCGGCCAACCCATCCTCTGTTTCCGGTACTGCGATAAGGTGAATGTGGTTACTCATCAGGCACCAGGCGCGAACTTCAACCCCGTGGGCTTTGAAATGCTCCTTGACCAGATCGATGTAAGCCCGGCGGTCATCGTCGGTGTAGAAAACCCGCATCGAGCGCACACCGCGCTGAGTAACGTGATGAGGCTGACCAGGCACAACTACACGAGCGATTCGAGGCATGCCCCAAAACACTATCAACCGCGTCACTAGTGTCAACGAAAAACGTATGAATACTTTGAAATAAAGTGTGTGAAACTATGTAGCAAGCCTCCCTTGTGGTACATATGAGGTTGGATTTTTAGCAATAAATACCTCGTACACACAAAAGGAGACTTGCGATGAACTTTGTCGGCCTGGACGTACATTGGAAAACGTCAACCTACTGCATCTTGAACGACAACGGCAAAAAGATCAAGACTCAAGTAGTGAAAGGCGGATGGGATATGCTGCTGCAAAAGCTTTGTAGTGATCGCGACCTTACCGGCCGGTGGTCTGTCTGCTTTGAAGCGAGTTGCGGCTACGGCGCTTTATATGAAAGGCTGAAACGAATCGCCCATGATGTAACGGTGGCCCATCCGGGGCTGTTGCGATTGATCTTTAACTCCAAGCGCAAGAATGATCGTGTAGATGCGGTAAAACTGGCAAAACTTCTTTACCTGGATGAGGTTCCCCGGGCATACGTACCCAAGCAGGAGGTTCGGGATTGGCGAAAGATGATTGAGTTCCGCTGTTCACTGGTCAATAAACGCGTTGCTATAAAAAACTCGATACGTTCATTGCTTCGCGGTCACGGTATTCAGATGCCCAGATCCCTGTGGACGCTCAAGGGGTTGGCCTGGCTCAAAACTGTCGAACTGCCTTCAGCTCAAGCGGAATTGCAGCGGGACATGTTGTTGGCGGATCTGGATCATGCTGAAAAACAGGTTCAGCGAGTGACTGACGAGTTGGACAAACGTGCGGATTTGGACCCGAGAGTCACATTGGCAAAAACAGTGCCAGGTATTGGTAATCGTACGGCCGAAGCTCTGGTGGCGTACATCGACGATCCGAAACGGTTCGGGCGTAACTGTGCGATTGGCTCGTATTTCGGGTTAGTTCCTTGCCAGGATGCCAGTGCCAACAGGAATCGTCTTGGGCATATCACCAAGGACGGTCCGGGCACCGCTCGGAAATACCTGTGCGAAGCAACTTGGAAAGCCATTCGCAAGGACGCGGCGGTGCGCAAACGGTTCGACCGATTGAGCCACGACAAGAAAGATCGACGGAAGATAGCTCTCGTCGCCACTGCTCACTGGCTATTGCGATGCATCCTGGCGATGCTGCAAAACAATGAAGAGTGGCGGCAGGCTGCATAATAAGAATGGTGTATAGCATGATTGGAGTATTGTCGTAATTCGTGGGGACATAAGGGCAAGACGGAATAATGACGGAACGCGGGATAAAAGATCGGACCTCGTTGTGGGGACATGAGGCATAGACCTCGCGTGTGTGAATGTGGCCGATCCGAATTTAGTTATATGGTACGTCCGTAGGGGCGATGCCGAATAGATGTTTGGAAATATCCCGTTTAACGTCCCGTTTTCGTCTTGACAACGGCTTGCTCATAGATGTCCCCCGAATTATCCCGAATTATCTGCATATTATCCTTGTTCTTCGAAAACTAGAACAACACCTAAATCGACGTTCGTTTCACCATCGAAACGCTCCGCACATTCTCGGTCCACCTGTAAAAACCGTTGCGCATCGCATAACCGAGGAAAAAGTCTGTATTCGTTAAGCTTTGCATTAAAAAATTCCGCGATGCATTGGAGTGTCTCATAGGAATCGATTTCATTGCCTACCGATTTTTTACCGCCATAAGGTCTCCAGCAGTTCAAGCATCTATCAACGATAGCGGAATACCCACCACGATGGGGTTGAGCAACATCATAACCAAGAAAAGACCACCCTCCAAAACTATGCGGTTCAACCAGACCATTGTGCCAATCGACACAACGAAAGATTCCACATTCTATTCCCGCCTTCCGGGCGCATCGTACCAACTTGATCGCGTCTTCCAGAGAAGCGAAGTAGCTTTCATCCGTCACACACTCCTCAAGCAAACTTTGTGCCAACGATAAATCGTTATTCGAGAACGCTACTGAAACCGGGTCTGTCCTATATGTACCGCGGTACCCTGTCTTATCTCGGTTTAAAACCCTATCCGTCAATACCAAGTAAAACTCCGACTCATGTTGAATCATGGTAATACTCCCGGCGCCAAACCGATATGCCTGCCATCAATATGAATGTGTGGAAAATGCCAATCAGAACCCATAGTTCCCGGGGGATAGTTCGCGGGACACCATACTTAACTCCCTCTTCCCTCTTCGATGATCGAAAAGGATCACTATTTCCAAGCACAGTTTTCACCTAATAACCAATTACGCCTAACACTTCATCTCACGGCCAACAGTATCTTTGCCGTACACTTTTTTGGTTCATCCGACTAAAGCGTACTTTGTTTCGTGAATGGCGAGGATTTTCAGTTTGAAGAATTCCTTATCTCTAAATCCATAGGCTTGGCGTTTCATGGTCTTGATCTTATTGTTTGTTCCTTCGAGAGGACCGGTTGATATTGGATAATCATAATACGCTAATATACCAAACGCATGAAGGCGGAGTGTTTGGGCAAACTTTTTGAGCATCCTGACTCCGCTGGCCTCCGCTTGAAATATCCAATCCATCAGATGGGCCTGGGCAGCCTCGCCGTCTTCCTGTTCCCAGACTTCGCGTAGTTCCTCCCTCATGTAGTAGGCCGTGGACAGAGGTTGATTGAGGCGTAACGCCTTTTCAAGACGCTTTAGTCCACTGCTATCAGAGTTCAGGTTTTCGGGATTCATCAGCAGCAACCATCGCGTCCCCTTGAGCACATCCTTGTGCAACTGATCCTTGGCTTCACGGTACAGATCTCTTCGCAACTCCGACAATTTATCGTTGAACAGTTTCATCACGTGAAAGCGGTCGAAAACCAGTGCCGCGTTTGGCAGATTACTCGAGACCGCATCAATGTAGGCCGGAGACATGTCAGTGGCTACCGCTTTGACTTTCGCTCGGGATTTTCGCAATCGGTTCCAGAACGGTTTGAGAGCTTCTTTTCCCTTGCCATCGCCCACATACACCACCGCACCACGCTCCAGATCGAGTACTACGGTCAAGTAGCGGTGACCTTTGCCGATCGAGATTTCATCGATAGCTATTTGGCGTAAATGCTTGAGCTTTGGACGGACAAACCGCTTAAGCAGATCCTGTTTATGTATCTTCTTAATAACATCCCAACTAACCTGCAGATGTTCGGCCACATCCTTAATCGTCATATGACGCAAGAGATCCAACGCATATCGTTCAAACGACCGGGTGTAACTCCGGCGGCGATCGGCAAATCCAATCTCTACCTGCCGGATGACCTTGCAGTCTAAACACTCAACGCGAGGGATAGGAAGAACGATTTTCACTGCCTTGCCACCGATTGGTACCGATTTGAAACTCCTTTCAGTGTGGCCACGGGGGGCAACATCCCTTGAACCACAGGCTGAACACCGCAGAGTGTTTCGTGGCTGACTAAGCGAGAAAAAAACCTGGCCGTGCTTGTATTCTGTTCGTTCGTAATTGTAGCCACGAACTCCGAATCCGTGATATAGTAAGCTGGTGGACATGATGGCGTCTCCTGTATCTGAAGTCTTTGATAACCTCAGATGAGAACATCATGTCCGCCTTTTTGCTAGTCCATGTACGCTTTAGTCGGATGAACCACTTTTTTCAAGTGTTTTCCTAAATCACTGCTGTTTGGGGAGTTCGCCGGGAGTTTTTTGGACGCCATACTTAACTCTTGGGAATTCCCATCCCGGAACTCGGCCCGCCCAGTCTATAACGCGGATCGTATATTCGAAGCGGTTATGTCTCGGTTGGTTGACTGGGTATCCCAATATGGAACTCAGCATTAAACTATTTCCCCGGCTTGCGAATGTTGTACTTTTTCACCCGGTAACGAAGGTTGTCCCTGCTGATCTGCAAAGACTCGGCCGCCTTAGTCTGATTCCAGCCGTTTTCCGCCAGCGCCTGGGTAATCATCGCCCGCTCATAACCGCGCAGACCCGATTCGATATTACTCTCCAGCGTCTCCCGGCTGGCCCCGGCTATTTCCCGCGGCACGTGCATGGACAAAATCTCGCCCTCATCGCACATGAGCACCATCCGCTCGACCACGTTCTGCAGCTCGCGAATATTCCCAGGCCAGCGATGCGAAGCCAGCATCGCCACGGCGTCAGGAGATATCGAAGGAACCCCCACCCCCAACTGCCGGGCGGACTGTTTCACGAAATGCTCGACGAGCAGGGGAATATCATCGCGACGCTCTCGCAGCGGCGGCAGGCGAATTGGGAAAACATTTATACGGTAATACAGGTCTTCACGGAACCCGCCATCTTCTATGGCGGCCGGCAAATCGCGATTGGTGGCCGCTATTATCCGCACGTCACAGGCTACAGTTTTCGTACCGCCGACCCGAACGAATTCCCGCTCCTGCAAAACCCTAAGCAGCCGGACCTGCGTCGCCAGGGAAACATCACCTATCTCGTCCAGAAACAGAGTACCACCTTCGGCCAGTTCAAACCGCCCGATCTTGCGGGACACCGCCCCGGTAAACGCCCCCTTTTCATGCCCGAACAACTCGCTCTCTAAAAGCGTCTCGGTCAATGCCGCACAGTTGATCCCGATAAAAGGCTTATCCCGACGATTGCTCAGCAGGTGAATCCGCCGGGCGGTGAGTTCCTTGCCCGTTCCCGTATCGCCCAAAAGCAGAACCGTAGCGTTACTCGGAGCGACTCGCTTGCACAGATCCTGCACTTCCTGAAGAGCGGCACTTTGACCGATGATCCCCGCCTCCTGCATGCCGGACGAGGTGCGCAAACCTTCGTTTTCCCGTTTGAGCTGTTCATGCCGGCGGGCATTGTCCACCGCCACCGCGGCCAACTCGGCAAAAACCCGAAGAACCTCCGTATCGCCATTGGCAAATTCGCCATCGGTCCGGTTTATGACCTCTACCACTCCGATCACATCGCCCCTGAAGAGCATGGGGACGGCCATAAGCTCGCGAGTCACGAAATCGCTTTTCTCGTCTATGCCCTGGAAAAACTCCGGATCGGACGACACGTCCCGAACCACCTGCGGCAACCGCGTGGAAATGACTCGACCGGCAATTCCCAATTCGGCATCGAATTCCTGCCCGATCAATCCCGCCCCCACGGGCCCGGAAGCGGCCGCAAACACCAACTTGCCGCTATGCCTGTCCAGCATCAACAAGCTGCTGGCTTCGGCCTCCATTATCCGCGCCGCCGATTCGGCGATCGTCTTGAGTACCTCTCCCGGATCCAGCGAGGAGTTGATCGCGGATAAAACCCTGACCAGCTCATTCCACATATCCCGCCCGAATTCTTTCATGCCAGCGTTCATTAATCGGAACCCGTTAAGATAACTCCAATCACCCAACTCATCCGCTACGGCAGTATCTCCACCTCGTCTCCAACCCGCAGAACGGCAAACAGTTCCTCAATGTCCTTATCCGTCAAGGCAATGCAACCGGCGGTCCAATCGCCGTTTATCCCGTGACCATGCAACCCTATCGCACCTCCCAATGCAGTTGTCCAGCACGGACACCGCCCTTCATTCTCCGCTCGAACGATATCCTCGTACTCTCCGAGGCTGATCAAACCGGAATCCAGCCCCCGCTTTGCCGACACCGCGTTGGGATAGTTCAACCCCAGAAACAGATGATACTTTCGGCTTTTTCTCTTCGCACAAATCCGGAAAACACCTTCCGGCGTGCGCTTGTCACCTTCACAGACCTTCTGCCCCTCCGGACTTTCTCCCAAAGCAACATCGTACGACCGTTCCAGTTGCCCGTCATTAAAAAGGTGCAGGATTCTCTTGGATTTTAAAACCACGACACGAGGATCGCCCAGTTCCACCTCCCTGGGCCAACCGTTTATCACTACTCCCTCTGTACTCGAAGTCATTTCCGCGCTTAAAACCATAAGCGCCGCGGCGGCGAATACCACAACCAATCCGACACAACCCCGAATCCACCGGCCGGAAACCAGTCTCACCGATCCCGACCCCGTAATCCTCACCATAGTTACTTCCTGTCCCTCTCAAACCAATCGATTATTAACGTAAACCTTTGCTTATACTTCGATTACCCCATACCATAATCCAGTACACGGCTCGATGAACTGGTGACCGTCTGCGGTGAAAGCTGTCAAACCGCTGAGTTCAGTATTGACCGACCCGGCATGAAATAAAACGAAACGTCCAGGCCAGGTGCAAAGAAACCGCACAACTCACCTTCGCCGGGCGTGCAAGGATACAACGGACCAGTGAACGCGGCAACGGACGAACAACTGCTATCCCAACACTTGAGCGGCGATACAGACGCGTTCAGAGCGCTCGTCGAAAAACACCATCGCGAGCTCTTTCAGTTCGTCTATCGCTTTACCAATCAGAAAGCCATCACTGACGACGTCGTTCAGGATACGTTTCTCCAAGTACACCTGGCGGCCAACACCTTCGATCTGTCCCGCCGGTTCAAGCCCTGGCTCTTCACCATAGCCGCGAATAAAGCCAGAGACCATCTGCGCAGCAAGACCAGGAAAAAAGAGGTGCCACTGGACGCTCAGATCGGCGGCGAGGACGACAGCGGGCAGCGGTTCCTCGATCTACTCAAAGATGAGATGGATGCTCCTGTAGACCAACTGATGGATCAGGAGAAAAGGGAAATCGTCCGCGACATTGTAGAGAATATGCCTCCTAACCTGTCCGAGGTTCTGATCCTGTCTTATTTCCACCACTTCCCCTACAAGGATATCGCCGAAACCCTCGATATCCCTCTGGGAACAGTGAAAAGCAGGCTGAATTCCGCCGTAGCCCACTTCGGCACCAGATTCAAAGCCAGACAGAAGGACCGGGAATAAAAGGACTTACGAAGCATTATGACGGCAAAACTATCCAAATACTCAAATTCTCCGATTTTCACCCTGATCGGTCGAACCTTTTTAAAACATCGAGCGTAAGACAACCATGGGCAACGAAGAACATAACATCCAGGATCTGATAACCGAGTACGTACTCGGATTAATGGATGCTCAAAGCCTGGCGGCTTTTGAGGCCAGACTGGCGAATGACTCCGAGTTGGCCAGCCAGGTTGCTGCACTCAGAAGGGTCTTACAACCGCTGAACAGCTGGGAAACGCCCGAACCTGAACCGGCACTGGTAGATACCATCCTCGCCAGGGTTCAGCATACCACTCCGCTGGAATTCGTAGCCTCGTCTGCGTCGATTCAGCCGGAAAGCGTTGTTGCTCCGATCAGGCGGTCTAACTTCAGCCTGGGGCAGTTGGTCGCAATCGCAGCTTGTCTGCTCTTTATGGCCACGGTTTTCGTACCCGGTGTTTCCACTCTCCGCAGTCGCAGGTTGCAGGCGAATTGTGGGCAGAACATGGCCTCCTTCTATCGAGGATTGTATCAGTATTCCGCAGCGAACGACGGTTATCTGCCCAACGACGGTACGATGGCTGGCAGAAACTGGTTGCATCAGCCCAACCGGTCGCATATGGCTCCGGCCATCCGCTTACGATTCATCATCCCCAAGGACATGATCTGCCCAGCAAATGGGGGTAACGAGATCGATACGGAAGAAGTCATTAAGAATATCGAGAAGTTCGTCAAGAATAACCAATTGAGGTTCTACTCGACCCAGAACATGAACGGGCCTGTCCCCAGGATCAACGCCCGCATCGCCATGCCGCTGGCGGCCGATGCCAACCCCATGTTCGAAAACGGACAGTTCCGCCCCTTGAATAAACGCGAACTGAATTCGCAGGCACACGGCGGGAGAGGGCAAAATGTCCTGTTCATGGACGGTTCGACCAAGTTCCTCGCTACGCCGGTCTTTGAAGAAAGAGACAACATCTGGCAGGCAGGCGGTGTGGAAGAATACACTGGAACTGAGATACAGGAATCGCCTACCGATGCCTTCTTAATACCTTAACCCAATATTGGAAGTCCCCTCCTGCTTCCAATTAGAGCCCTGGAAAACGCCCGACCCTGTGGATCGGGCGTTTTATTTTTGCCCTCAAAAAAAGTACCGGGTTAAAATGCGGCACAATGAAATTCCCGCGAACTCCACATAGATGGTCGGTATCACCTAAACAGGCAGTCGCCATCCAGAACAATCTGGCTCATAAAGTCAGACAGGTTGTGCCAACTCGCGATATCCGGTTCATAGTAGGAACGGACCTGGCATTCTCTCCGGATGCAACTCAATGTATTGCGGCGGCCGTCTGCTGGGATAGCCATAATCAAACCGTTGTCGAACAGCAGATCGCCGTCAGGAAACTGACTTTCCCCTACGTACCCGGATTACTTTCGTTCAGAGAATGCCCGACAATATTGGCCGCCTTGAGAAAACTGAAACACCAGCCTGACGCCATAATGTGCGATGGACACGGATTAGCTCATCCCAGAAGATTCGGCATCGCCTGCCATGTGGGAATCATCACCGAACTGCCAACCATTGGCTGCGGCAAGAGCAGGCTTACCGGAACTCACGACCAGCCGGGGCAAGAAAAAGGTTCCACCACACCTCTACTCGATAAAGGAGAAACGATAGGCCGCCTTTTGCGTACGCGAACCAGAGTCAAGCCGGTATTCGTCAGCGTCGGACACCTTATCGATCTGAACACAGCGGTGGAATTGACTCTCAAATGTGCCACTCAGTACCGGCTCCCTGAACCGACCAGGCTGGCGGACCGACTGGTTGCCAATATAAAGAAGGAAATGATCAAGTAATAACCGGCCATATCCACACTTTAGAGGCCTGGGCTCTTGGCAGTTGCCTGCCAGCCGATATAAAAAAGTGATATGGGAGAGCGCCGCAACCTCGATTAACCCGACAGTGAGCAGAACATGTTCGTTAAATCTATATTCCGTTTTTCGTTTATCGCCATAATAGTCGCAGGTACACCTGCTTTTGGACTTAATCCCGAAGATAGCAACAGGCAGACGGAAACCCCGCTATCTGGTTACCTGGTTAAAGCTCGGCAGCTCGAAAGCGAAGGCAGGTATGCGGAGATCATCACTCTATTTAACTCCTTGCCTTGGAATAACCACAATGGAGAGTCACTGGTAATGCTCGGCGACGCCCACGCCCGGCAGAGTAACCTGCCGCAAGCGCAAACATGCTACGTCGAAGCGATAAGAAGCGGCGAAGAAACTGCCGAAACAAGATTCAAGCTGGGGCAAGTGTACCTGCTGCAGCGTAAATACGGGTTGGCCATTGAATCGCTCAATATCTCGCAGCAGTTGGGATTATCCAATGTGGACCTGCATTACTGCCTGGCCAAAGCATACATGCAAACCGGCAATTACACCGGCAAGTTGACGTCGGCATCCCTGGCCGACAAGACCGCCGGGCAATTCACCGACACCCACTACATAGTCGAGCGGTATTCGGAAAAACACAACTCCTTTCTCCTGGCACCTCCCGAATCCGCTATATATCAGTTACACCTGGCTATCAAGCAAGGGTTAAACACGCTCGACGCAAATCTAATGGCCGCGGAAACCTGGCTGAAAATACACCGCTACAAAAAAGCGGTCGAAACTTACTCCGCCCACCTGCTGGAAATTGAAAATTCACCATTGACTGCGGAAGAAAAAGCGGAAATCCATTTTTCATGGGCAAACGCGTTATACGGCAACGACGACATGGAAGGGTATCTGGAACATCTGAAACATGCCGCCAGCCTCGACAGTAAAAAGTTCACAACCCCCCTTCGCGAATCCTACGCAAAAATCGCCGCCCGGTATAACCAGAGAGGCGACCTGAAGAAATACATCAAATACATGGAACTCGCCTCTACCGAGTTTCTCCATAACCCGGAATTGCACTATCGATTGGGCAACGCATACTGGGAAGCAGGGAATACCCAATCAGCGGTAGAGCAGTGGAACATCACCCTGCAACTAGCCCCTGACCACCCCGACAAAAAACGGATGCTGAGCCACATTCAAGACTCCCTGGGCATATAACAAAAACCGGGACAGGTTCGGTTATCCGCTTTAATTGAATATATCACTAATTTTAAGTCTACTTGTTCTGTAAGAGTTGATAACCGAACCTGTCCCGGTTTCCCGGTCTTGTTTTATTCCTCGCCGGAAACCATTCGGGCATAAAGGGATGGATACCGCTCGCTCAGTTCCCAGTCGGTGATCCGGTCCGCCAGTACCGTCCCGTCTTCATCCTCCACCGTAAACCGATTACCCGGCAAACGATACACCGTTCGCCGTCGCCACTTGAGGGTTCCTATACTATCGCCGTCGGCAACTGAATCCTGCTCATGCATAGTTGAACGGGCGTTATCCTCTGAACATCCCCAACCGACACACGCCAGAAGGGCCATAACCCAAAGTAGCTTTCTCATAATCCTTACTCTTGATCCCCAATACCACAATGATCAGCTAAACGGTAAAACGATAGCCGCATCTACTCCTTCCGGCAATTTTCGGAAACATCCATCCCGAACTCGCTTTTCCAAAACAGGCCTCTCACCCCGAAAAACGGCGATTTCGCCCTTAACACTACTCCTGTTGACCAACCACCCCCTTATCCTCTATTATGCGGGGCTGAAGTTAGAATCGCTAAAAGGAGCTTAGGCTGATGAAAGTCACTCGCAGTATGTTTATGCGTTACCGCCGTGAAGACGCAATTAAAACGAAATCCGTTAACAGTGTACGTAAAGCCGCCGAGCGCACCCGTCGTGACGCGCGGATGATGGAGCAGATCAAAGGCGGAAGCCTGCCCTACGCTCCGGCCGTCATGTCCTGGCTCAGCCGAAAGCTCGATAAGCCGGCCAGCAAGGTTACCGAGGCCGACATTAAAACTCTAAGCGCTTAAACAGCAAGCACTTAGACGCAGCTTTTTCAATTATTCAGGGCGAAGCGGCCTATACGGCGCTTTCGCCCTTATTCTCATTGGGGACCGCCTTAAAATCTACCGGGAGTTAATACAACCATGAAATCATCCACTGCCAGGCTGCTTATCTGGTGTCCCGATTCCAAGGGAATCATCGCTACGGCGACCGGTTTCCTGGCCGAGCATGGCGCGAACGTCCTGGAGGCGGACCAGCACAGTAACCCCGAAGACGGTGCCTTCTGCATGCGGCTGAAATTCGATACCAGCACCATGGACATCTCCCTGGCGGAATTCCCCACCGCCTGGAAACCGGTGGCCGACAAGTATTGCATGGACTGGCGAATCGCCCAAGCCACGGACAAAAAGCGGGTGGCCATCATGGTCAGCAGGATGGACCATTGCCTGCACGATCTGCTTCTCCGCCAGCGATGCGGCGAGATCGAAGTCGATGTTCCTTTCGTGATCAGTAATCACCCGGACTTAAGGCAGACAGTCACCAGCTACGGCATAAACTACTACGAACTGCCCATCACCCCGGACAACAAGCTCCAGCAGGAAGAACGTCTGCTCAAACTTCTGGAAGATGAGAAGATCGACTTCATCGTGCTCGCCAGGTACATGCAGATTCTCACCGACCAAGTGATAGCCCGTTACCCCTCGCGAATAATTAACATCCACCACAGTTTCCTGCCGGCTTTCGCTGGAGGAAAACCGTATCACCAGGCCTACGAACGGGGAGTCAAAATCGTGGGAGCAACCGCCCACTACGTAACCGCGGAGCTCGACGCCGGGCCGATCATTTCCCAGGGGACCGTACCCATCAATCACCGTGATTCGGTAAGCGACCTGATCCGCAAGGGCCGCGATTTGGAAAGAACAATCCTCTCGACTGCGGTAAGACTGCACGTGGAAGACAAGGTTCTGGTACATCAGAACAAGACTATTGTTTTTGATTAAAGCTGGATCAATGATTGGTTTTTCCGGACTTCTCGTTACATCACCCAATTGGATCAACTATAATTCCAGAATAAACTTGAACACCGGGTGCCCCATCCATGCAAAGCATGGGCGAGGGACGGATCAATCCAGAAAGATTGACGATTAGAATTAAAGTAATTGGCTTAATCAGCATTTGCTTTAACGCACAAACAAGGAAACGCTTGATATTACAACGACAATCCGTCCTCACCTCCCGCAAAAAACGCGAGGAATGGGGCACCCGCGCACGTATTATTGTGGCGATTTCCCGTTCCCCACCACTCGCCAAAACACCGCAAAGACGAACATCCGCGATTTCCGCAAAAAAAACAATTGATTATAAAAAACCAATCCGGCATAATACTGACTTGCTTTTCATAATTATTTGAATACGAGAAAAACGAATAACCGACATGAGCGAATCACAAATATCAGAATCACAATTACATTGCACAGGCTGCGGATACAACCTTACCGGAGCGACCATTGGCGGTTATTGCCCGGAATGCGGAACGCGAATAGAGGAATCACTTAAATCTCGCGCGATCATTGCTGATTCAGACTTGGATTTAGCCAGCTACGTAACGCCGGTTTTAGCCACGATATTATGCTGTATGATCGGCGGAATCGTATCTATCATCTATACAGCAAAGGCGAACGCCGCCGCCATTGCAGGTGACACGCCAACTTACGAAGCTGCCATGAAAAAACGCAGCCTCTGGTTGACAATAGCCATAGTGTTAACCCCATTATTCTGGATATTGATGGAGTTTCTTTTAGAAATATAAAACCAAAACAAACAAGCTATGTTTAAAACCCAACCGGCAACAACTGCCGCTCAACTCGCGGCCCTGCTTGTTTTACTTACTATCACAGCCTGTGTTACGTTATTATTCATGTTGGATTTTTCTGATCTGACCTACCTTCCCGGCTGTCCGGTGAAAACTCTTACCGGTCTCAACTGCCCGGGATGCGGCTCGACTCGGGCTTTGCACCAGCTTATTCACCTGCATCCGCTTAACGCGTGGAATTACAACCCGGCATTGATCGTCCTGGGCATTCCGGCGATGATCCTGCTCCTGGTTGATCTGGCCGGAACCATCTGTATCCGAAAGAGAATCATCTTCAAGGTCGGTAACAGAACCGGCTCCATGCTCGCACCACTCATACTCATTTACTTCCTAGTCCGTAACCTCTTTCACTTCTAAACTGGAAAAAGTCGGTAATCTGGTAACCGTTATCAGAGAAGCCCGTAAGCTGCCAGTGTAAGTACTTGTCAGAAAACACGCTCTCTCACAGTAGCTACTGGAAAGCGCCACAAAAACCCATCATACTTACTGGGTGGTCGTAGACCGTGTGAGATTGGTCGGTTCATTTCAAATAACTGAATACGGAGGCGCCGATGGCCAGCAAACCTTTGATTCGTCGTTTAACCCTGATGGGTATGTTCATCATTCCCGCAGGCTTGTTCCTGTTCGGCTGCGCGGAGAGCAAGCCGATTATACTCGAACGAACTTTCGTCGACGGGCGGACCTTCTACGTCGAGCGATCTGAAGTAACCACCCAGAAGATCTCGGGCATCCCCGCCTTTGCCAAAGAGGAAAAAGAGACTCAACTATTCGGAGCATTGTTCACCACTGCCGCAAACCCGGACGGTTCCAACACAGTTACCATAACCTTCGACCGGGCCAAGTACTTGGTCGAAGACGACGAAGGAATACAGGAATTCGATACCGACAACCCCGACTTCGAAGAGGCCGCTCCTCAACTCGGAGCAATTCTTAATCCGATGATCGGAGAATCCATCACCGTAAAATACGATAAAGACAACCAAGTCGCCTCCTTCACGGGCATGAATGAACTCGTGGCCAAGATAGATAAATCCGTGGGCTGGTCCATGCGCTGGGATGACATGAAAAGGAAGTTCAACGACACACAGGGTAAAATCCAATGGGCGGAGAACCCGATAGCTCCCCTTTCCAGCCGGGAAGCGGTAATCGGAGATACCTGGGAAAAATCATACTCCTTTGCTGTCGAACATATGGGTGCCATGGTGATTGATAAAACCTTTACCGTAACCGGTATAAATAAAACCGGCGATCACCCGCTGGTCGAAATAACCACAGCCATGCATCTTTATAACAAAACCGAAACCGAATCGGCCGGCAGCGGCGATGAAAACAAAGGACCGAAGATCGAAGGTAATTTTAAAGGAACTTGCATCTTCGACAGTGAACTGGGCTTGATCACCCGGGCAGAAAGTACGGGGCATACCGATGTATCATTAACCCCGTTCCCCGGCGCGAACATGAAAATATCAATTGACAGAACCTATACCACCGTAGTCCATGGACAAGGAAAAACGCGAGGCTCAAAAAGCTGGCCGCTAATAACAGGAAATAACCACTATGGATCTATTTAAAGCATTTTTGTTGATCATGACCCTGATCGCTCTAACCTTTAATGCCGCCACGGCCGCGGAAACACAGTGGCTCCAATGGGGTGGTCCCAATGGCGATTTCAGCGTAAGCGGAGACGGGTTGGCTAAAGCCTGGCCATCGGAAGGGCCTAAGCAACTCTGGTCTCGACCGCTCGGTGACGGGTATTCCTCCATCACCACCGACGGAGGCACCCTTTACACCATGTACTGGGAAGCGCAACTTAATCCCAACGACGATGAAACGGTTAAACGCAATGGCAAGGAAGTTGTCATCGCCCTCGACGCTGCAACCGGTAAAACCAAGTGGGAACACAAGTACGATGTTAACTGGGCCAAGGATGCCGGGATGGATTTAACCTTCGGGCCCGGACCAAACTCCACCCCCCTCATCGTCGGCGACCGCCTCTTTACAGTGGGAGCCACCGTAAAGCTCCATTGCCTGGACCGCAACACGGGCAAAGTGATCTGGCAGCAGGATCTGAAGGAGAAATACGGGGCCAGCACAATCCAATACGGCTACGGAGCCACCCCGCTGCCTTATGAAGAAACAATCATCCTTCCCATCGGCGGAAAGGACCAGGGACTCGTTTGCCTCAAAATGAGCGACGGGAGCGAAGTTTGGAAAAAACAAACCTTCAGCCCCTGCTGGGTAACCCCCCTGCTTATAAATCTCGAAGGCCAGGACCAGTTGATCGTCGGGGCTAACAAGGGAGTGGCCGGCATCTGCCCCAGAACCGGCGAACTCATCTGGCAGGTGGAAGGACACCAGGGCTCGTATATATCCACCCCGGTATGGGGAGACGACAATGTCCTGTTCGTCTCCGCCGCCTACGGTGTGGGCGCCCGGGGTATAAAGCTGACGCGTGAAGGAGAAAAAACCAAGGCGGAGGAGCTATGGCATAACCGCAAGGTAAAATTCATGCACTGCACCGGTGTTCGTGACGGAGATATCGTCTTCGGCTCCAGCGGCGATTTCGGGCCTACCTTAATCACCGCCACCAATATGAAGACCGGAGAACTTCTCTGGCGCAAACGTGGTTTTTCAAAAGCCAACTGCCTGAAGATCGGAAAGCAACTGATCATCCTGGACGAGGACGGCAACCTGGCCCTCACCACCCCGCACAAAGACAAGCTGGAAATACACAACAAGGTCAAAGTAGCCGAACGACAATCCTGGACCTGCCCCACGATCAGCGGAAAGCGAATGTTCCTCCGCGATCGAAAGACAATCCAGGCTTTCGACATCGGAGCTTAAGAAAACGCCGCTATAGATAAGCAAAGTGCATGAAGGAAAACTGTAAACCTTCATGCACTTTTTATTTCGTCATATCGAGGTACATGTACGGCAAATCATCGCTTTGACCAGGATGCGTATACCGTTTTTGTCGGATTATTGCCCCGTAGGGTCCGCTCCGCGGACCGAAATGGTAGACAATTTCGCTTTTGATTGTCTACCCGGATGTAATGATATCGGCTTTTCCATGGTTCGCACAGCGGCCCCTGCCGGTTGCCCCACAAACCTTACCGCAGATGATCCACTTTAGGAGCTTTGTTTGCCTCGGTGAATCTCACCACCAGGTCGAACATTTCGCAACCCATGTATGGCGCCAGGCGGCGGTTTTTTATCATGGCCAGGTTGATCGCGTCGCAGGTGAACTGCGCGTCGTAGTTGCTCTCCACCGCGCGACCCATTCCCTCCAGAATCACCAAGTCACAATCGGCGGCGGCAATATTGCATTCCACACTGACAGCCGCCAGATCGATTAAGGGACAATCACAACCGGTCCCCACCACGGAAATCCTGCCGGCCTGCAAGTGGGATGCCAACCGCTCATCGCTCTTTGCCGCAATATCAAGAATCTCCCACAGCTCGTCCACCAGAACGTCGTTAAGCGCCGGCTCATCGTTAGCGGCCAGCACAACCGCACACCCCTCGTTGGCCAGATGCCGGGCAAAAGGTATCGCCCCGAGCACCACGTCGCCCCCTGCGTTATCCACGAAGTAGATGGCTTTGCGATAAGTCACCTTGCCGCGAGCGAGCCTTTTACCAATTTCCTCACAGTCATCGACGAACCAGGGGCGGGGGGAAAGCTCATTAAGGGTAGTGAAAAAATCTATTCCCCCGTTGGCATGCTGCTCGGCCGTATCCTTCGCACCGAGGTCAAACTTGTTACCGGCCAACACTCCCCTAAGAAGCATTTCCACAATCTTGCCATCAGTGCAACCGTCAAGAGCGGCAAACACCTGGGGCAGATGACGCAAAGCGGCCACATTCTCTTCGTGCTTGACTCTGTCGTAAGGGTCGCCGATACCGAACTCGCGCATCATCTCCGCCCGGTGTTCGCACAGGCGATAAATATCAAACGGTTCGAGCAAGTCCGGGTTTTTACGAAACTCCTCCAGGGCGGCCATATAGGCTTTTTCGTAAGCAGCTAGCGTATCCTCCGCGGGCGGCGAATTGCTTGTCCGGGCATGCTCCAGAAGAGACGGCGTATGATCGGCGAAGATACCAATCCAGGCGTCACGTCCTGTCGCATCGGTATATAAATCCCAATCGCAAGTACGGTATGTATAACCGCCGGATGTACTCAGCTTGCAGAATGGCTGCATGTTTTCTCGCATTGGAAACTTCCAATCCTTAAACTGGGGAAAAACTCCTATTTTCGCCAGGTGCTTCTCGAAAGCATCCCCGCATAACAAGAAGGCCCGGAACTCCTCCCAGGCATCTGAAAACTCGATTTTAACAAGCCTGATCCGTATGTGAAGTGGAACACGGCTACTGGCGTTAAACAGCCTTGCCATATGCAAAACCGAGGAAAAAACGCAACGCAAAATCGGAACCTATTATTAATAAAGTACTTCAAGCCCGCCTGCCTGCCCGTCGATATCACACTTGTACCAAAGTCAATCGGTCAACCGAGCCTGTAATTCTTGCATAGGAGACGGTTTCGATGATTGAACTAGCATTCCATTTCGTTAACTTACTTTCGCAATTATTTGTGTCGTTCATTGATCAAATCCCTGCATAAGGGAGGTGGGCTGATGATAGATGTCATTACGCCTGTCGACGAAATCGTAATCGACACTCGCGGCTGAAACGCGCATCCGGGTTTGCCATCAGGACATCCCCGAATTCCGCCCAACACCAGCCGGCGGGCAGCTCGATTGCAACACAAGGGAATACCGGTATTGCCTGAATGCTTGCATCAGGCAATACCGGCCCCTGAAACCCGCCTGCCGTTACGGTGCGTACGCCTGCCGCAACGGAATATCCAGCCGGTTAAACGGCTTGAATTCCTCTATGCTACCGACGCGGGCGAGGCGAACCCACTTGCGAAGCAACTTACCTCCTGAATCGGAAAAGTATTCCGTGCCGTAGCCGACCCCGGCCGAGTTAGATGAAAAATACTTCATCCCGGTTATTTTCCCCGCTTCATCACGCTTCCATTCGACGAATATCACCGAATGCCCGGTACTGTTATTCCTGCTGAAATCACAGAAGTCGCCGGCCTTGGCTTCTTCCCAATCGTCGATTGGCCGCCCCAGGCCGTACTTTACTATGCCAAGCCGCGGGCTGTCGCCCTTGCCCTCGATGTACCAGATCTGCAACAGGTTAAACAGATCGTAAAAATCCATTCCGTTGAAATCATCCCGAGCCAGCCCCTTGCTCATGTTGCGCAGCTTCATCGCCCGGACAAACACCTCGAACGTAAGACCGCAACAATAACTGCACCGCGAGCCATCCGGATAAGCCTTGGCCACTACCCTGCCCTGGTACCATAAATCCTGAGTAACCCCGTTGTAGATATCATACTCCAGCGGCTTGCAATGATATGGATAACTCCCATCTGTCGGGTACGCTTCCATCACCCGCAGCACGTACGGATTCAGCGATCCCTCTTCATCGTCAATGACAGAAGCACCGTTGGCCAGGTACTTTTCCACCGGACTGAAACCGCGCCCGTCAACCGGGTAAACCCGAACCCGCTCCCGCTTGGGTATGTCATCGTTTCTCGTCGGCTCGGTAGAAATGCCATTCCTTCCCGACGCACATCCCCCCGCCGCGAGCAACCCCGTCAGACTTACCAGACCAATTCTGCACAACCAACGCGTACACATAACCATTCTCCAAAAAGACCAGGTTCCGATAATCCCACAGCCCCCGCTTACTCCGCACTCTCCGCAAGTTCGTGTTCCTGTCAACCCGCAAGCCACCAGTTGCAGCATCACTTTAAATAATTACATATTCAGGTCTAAACAAACTTAAATGACACCTGGCCGATATCTATTATTGAAAAACGAACCTTGTACCTGTTACGATTGCAGTTCCAAGGAATCGCTTTAGTACCTCGTCGTACCTTTCGCTCCGATCGGTGGATTAACATCCCTGGGGGGTTCCGCCGCGAGAGCACAAGCTGGAATAGCAGCTTTGGAGTTTAAGCTAACTTTTGTTTCCGACGGAAGGAATCCATCCAGTGGGTATTATGTCAAAAAAGCAACTGGTTGTTGCAATCGTAACCTTGAGCCTGTTTCTGCCATCGTCACTTGCCGAGGATCAGCGTCCCGGAAAAAGCCTGCACCAACTCATGTGGGAACAACACAAGGATACTCCCACGTCCGAATCGCTCCGAGAAGGTGAACCGGAGACGATCATACCGCTCCAGAAAAGATCGAGAACTTCTCCTTGTGCCACGGTGTTCGGGTACCTGCCCTACTGGGCGAGAAACACGGCTAACCTGCAATACGACAAGCTCACTCACCTGGCATGTTTTGGAGTTGAGGTAAACGCCAACGGAACCCTGGGCAGCGATCACTATTGGCCCTGGACTACCATAATCAACAACGCCCACGCAGCCGGCGTGAAAGTCATTCTAACCGCTATATGCTTTGAACCTTCCGACATAAACACTCTGATAACCAATACAACCAACAAGAACAGGTTCTTCGTCAACATCAGGAACAAGATGCTCGAAGGAAGCGCCGACGGGCTCAATATAGATTTCGAGGGAAACGGTGCGTACACCTCGCAAATCAACAACTTCATGGCCGAACTAACGAATTACCTGCATGCTGAAATACCGGGATGCGAAGTAACCTACGCCGGTCCGTCAGTCAACTGGGGCGGCTGGAACCTGAAGGGATTGGCCGACAGCTGCGACGGTGTGTTCATCATGGGCTACGCCTTCTGGGGAAGCTGGAGCAGCTCATCAGGGCCAAACGCGCCGCTCACCGGCGGCGGCTACAACATCACCAATACGGTTGTTTCACAATACGCGCAGGCCGATCCGGCCAAACTTATCCTCGGCGTCCCCTATTACGGCCACCACTGGGAAACCACATCTTCAACCGCAAGATCAGCGGCAACCGATTTTATCGGTTCACCGGGATATACCTCCGCCCAGAACGGCGCTGAGACTTACGGCCGGATTTGGGAAAGCACGTCACAAACTCCCTGGTACCGTTACTATGACGGTTCGACCTGGCACCAGATCTGGTACGATGACGCTCAAAGCCTGGGTTTGAAATACGACCTGGCTATGGATCACGGCTTCCAGGGAATCGGCATGTGGGCATTGGGCTCCGACAACGGGCGGCAGGAACTCTGGAATCTCATCGACGAGAAAATCGGACAGTGCAATCCACCGCTACCCTATTTCGATTTCGATGACAACGGTATTCTAGACTCTGAGGATCTGATGATCTTTGAATACTGCATGGTCGGACCGGGAGAACCTTATCCAGCCTTCTGCACCAAAGCGGACAGCGATGAAGACGGTGATATCGATCTCCAGGATTTCGCAGAGTTCACTCGCCTGTATGCACAATAGCCCTGGCCTTGCCTAGCTTCACCTCTTAATGCCTCAGGTGATGACAGCGAAAGTCACGAAGCCTTTCCCTTTATTTCTGGTGTACCAATCATCCTTACCGTAAGATATTGCTCAGGAATCGGTTGAACGGATCATGGATAAGAAAACGGTTCAGCGGCAGTATTCGATCCGGCCTCTTACCATGCCAGAGTGAACCGGAAGAATGATGAAACCGGGCCGGAAAAACCGCTAACAGAGCCTGTTGGGGACGGCTCACCGAGCGTTGCATAATCCGTTTAACTCGTAATCGAAGATTATAGTTACGGAGAACTGTATATGCGGCCCGCTTCGCCACCGGATAACACGTCAGCAGCAAGTACGAAAGGAATGCGATTATCCACCTGGGTAATCATCCTGATAGCCGGCCTGGTTGTCGCACTGTCGATTATATCGTTTTTCGTCACCTCCAGTATCCTGGAAAAAAACACGATTTCCCAGATCGACAACGAACTGCTGCTGGCGGCCGAACTTGCCCAAGCGACGCTGCCCGAAAACTATCACGATCTGATTGTCGACAAAAATTCTGTCTCCCCGGAACAATACGAAGATATTGCTGAGACCTACGATAAGCTCTGTCTCAAGCATAATCTGGAGTACATCTGGAGCCTGATAGAAATCGATGATGTCATCCGGTTCACTTCCGGCACTTCGCAAAACAAGGTTGAGCACAAGGACCATGCTCGCTTTTTCGAAAGACACACAAACCCTCAGGCGTTCGTTAAAGCATTTTCCACTATGTCCGTGCAGCATACCAATATAGTGGACAAGTGGGGCATACTTCGTTCGGTACTGGTTCCCTGCGCGGATTCTCATGGCCGAAAATACCTCTGGGGAGCCAGCGTGCGACTCGACGCGGTCAACGCCCTTATGGCTCAACATTTATTAACCAGTCTCACTTTAGCCGGGCAGGTTGGCTTATTGGGGATTACCGCAGGTTTGTTTTTCACTCAACGTATCAGAAAATCGGTAAATCGGCTGGCTGACGGAGCAATGAAAATCGCTGATGGAAATTACGAACTCCATATACCAATAACCGGTATGCGGGAAATGCGCGTACTCGCCTACTGTTTCAATACCATGAGCCGGACCCTCGCCCGCCAGGTGGGAGCACTGAAAAACAGCGAAAGAAAGCAGCGTGAGCTGAACGACAATTTGCCCCAGAAAGTCTTTCACAAAAACGCAAACCTCGAGTACGTCTCCTGCAACCGCAACTACGCCCGGGATTTGGGGATTGAGCCGGACGCGATCGCCGGCAAAACGGATTTTGACTTCTTTCCCCGGGAATTAGCGGAAAAATACCGCGCCGATGACCGCAAAATAATGGATTCCGGAGAAACCGTGGAGGTCGAGGAAAACTACATAAAGGATGGTAAACAATACCTCATTAATACGGTCAAAACTCCTCTCAGAAACGAGCGAGGTGAAGCAACCGGAATATTGGGTATTTTCTGGGATATCACGGAAAGCAAAAAGGCGGCGGAAATTCACCAGCGATTCGTCGACAATCTCGAACAGGTGGATCGGGTCATAAGACGGGCGAACAACCTCGATGACATGCTTAAGTCGGTTCTGACAGTCGTTCGCACGATTCTCGATTGCGACCGGGCGTGGCTGCTTTATCCCTGCGATCCCGATGCGGAAACCTTTTGCGTTCCGATTGAATCAACAAAACCGGAATACTCCGGCGCTGCTGCCGCGAATAGTAAAATATCCATGACGCCCACGATCAGGCGGGACCTCATCGACGCCCTTGCCTGCAACGCACCACTCCCCGGCGGTCCGGGCAACCCGAGGCCGTTATCAATGGAGATTCCCAACCCGTTCGGCATACAATCGCAGATGCTTATGGCCATCCATCCCCGGACCGGCAGTCCCTGGGTATTCGGGGTTCACCAGTGTTCACACGCACGAATCTGGGACGAACAGGAACAGAAGCTGCTTAACGAGATCGGACACCGCCTGGCGGATGGCCTCAACAGTATGCTCCTCTTTGAAGAACAGCGAAAGAACGAAGAACGGTTCCGCACACTGGTGGCGAATATTCCCGGAGTAACCTATCATTGCGCCTGCGATGAAGACTGGACCATGGATTTCATCAGTGATGAAATACAAAACCTCACCGGCTACCCGGCCGATGAGTTTCTCCAGAACCGCGTTAGATCCTACGCATCGATCATCCATCCTGAGGATATGAAACTCGTTGAAGATACCGTCAAAAAAGGGGTTGAGCGAAAAACCGCATACACCCTAGAATATCGCATTATCCACGCCAGCGGGGAAATCCGCTGGGTCCTCGAAAGAGGCCGGGGCGTTTTCGATAAGAACGATCAGTTACTCTACCTGGACGGGGTAATTCTTGACATAACCGAACGGAAAAAAGCTGAACAGTCGCTACGGGAAAGGGAGGTGAAACTGAGAGCTGTTTTTGACCAGACGTTCCAGTTCATCGGCTTGTTGTCTCTTGACGGCATCGTACTCGATATCAATCAAACGACGTTGCGTTTCCACGGTACCAAAGAATCGGACATTATTGGTAAATTATTCTGGGAAGCTCCCTGGTGGACACACGATGCCGAGCAACAGAACAGGATACGCGACAGTATCACCAAAGCCGCGAAAGGAGAATCAAGCCACTTCGAAGCATTTCATCCCGATTCAGAAGGCTCAATACACTATGTTGATTTTTCAACAAAACCCGTACTCGATGACTCTGGAAAAGTAGTAATGGTCATGCCCCAGGGATACGACATCACCAAACGTAAACGAGCGGAAGATGAACTCGCCCGGTTACGTAATTACCTGGTCAACATAATCGATTCCATGCCCTCGGTACTCGTTGGTGTAGATGCAGACGGCAATGTAACCCAATGGAACAAAACCGCGGAAAAAGCAACTGGAATTAATGCCTCTGCCGCTTACGGCAAAACTCTTACTGATGTCTTTCCGCGGATGGCCTCCGAAATGCGCGAGATAATTCAGAGCATCCAGACCAGAGAACCAAAACAACACAAAAAACAACAGAGTAAGTCTAATGGAATAACTAAATACGAAGACGTAACCATTTATCCTCTTGTAACCAACGGCGTCGAGGGGGCCGTTATCCGCATCGACGACGTTACCGATCAGGTTCGCCTGGAGGAGATGATTATTCAGAGCGAAAAGATGCTCTCGGTCGGCGGACTCGCAGCCGGTATGGCCCATGAAATAAACAACCCGCTGGCTGGAATAATGCAAACCGCTAATGTCATGGAAAAGCGATTAACCGGTAAAGATATTTCCGCGAACCTGCAGGCCGCTGCCGACCTGGGCACGACTATGGACACTATCCATGCTTTCATGGACAAACGCGGCATACTGGAGATGCTTATCGGAATAAACGAATCAGGGAAGAGAGTGGCCAGCATCGTCAATAACATGCTCAGCTTCGCCCGCCAAAGCGAAAGCCTGACGGTGTGTTACGATCTCAATCAACTGATCGAGCAAGCATTGGAATTGGCCGCCACCGACTATGATCTGAAAAAACGCTACGATTTCAAGCTCATTAAAATCGGCAAAACTTACGACGAAGCTCTGCCTGAGGTACTTTGTGAAGCGTCAAAAATCCAACAGGTACTGCTCAACCTCCTGCGAAACAGCGCCCAGGCCATGCTTGAAGCGAAAACCGTTAAACCTCAAATAACGGTTACCACGGGATATGAGAAAGAGAACGATGTTGCGCGCATTGAAATCACCGACAACGGACCGGGCATGAATGAAGAAACACGTAAACGTTTATTCGAACCGTTTTATACGACAAAACCCGTAGGAGTTGGAACCGGACTTGGACTCAGCGTCTCCTATTTCATAATCACTGAACATCATGGCGGGGAAATGTACGCCGAGTCAACTCCGGGAAAAGGGACAACCATGACCATTCGTCTTCCGATTAAAGGGAAAGGACCGCGCGAATAGAGTGCAGGTGCTATAAGGTCGCACTACGTGTATGCCATCGCCGTGAGATACTATATCAAAGGAGAATCTCTATGCGTAGTATCGCTTGTGTGTTTCAAGAATATATGGATGCACTTCGGGAATCGGATGAAGAACGAGCCAATACGGTAATCCTCAGCGCTCTAGATGGCGGAATTTCCGCCGAGGATCTGCTGATGGAAGTCGTAATGCCGTCGATAACCCGAATTAACCAGTCCATGGTAATCGATGGTGAGATTAATCTTGCCCAGCATTACCTGACGTCAAAAATTTCGGAAAAGACATCCGTTCTACTTCTGGATAAATTCGCTACGCGCGATGAGCCGGCCGGATGCGTGATTATGGGCACCTCAGTCGGTGATCATCACGCATTGGGCAAGAAGATAGTCTGCGGTTGTCTTAGAGCGAATCTGTTCAATGTCATTGACGCGGGTTGCAACATTACCGCGGAACAGTTCGTCGACACCGCTATGGAAAACCACGCCCAGGTCATTGGTATTTCTTCAATGATGGCCCATACCGCGACCGGCTCAGACGCATGCCTTGGCGTTCGTAAAATTCTCAAGGAACGAAACCTCGAAAACCGGATAAAAATCATGGTCGGAGGAGCACCGTATCGTTTCGACCACGAGCTGTACAAACAGGTTGAAGCCGACGACTGGGGGGAAAACGGTATAGCCGCAGTTGAGGCGGCCAGGAGACTCGTAAGCCAAACCCAAATGACGGAGGTAAATATATGATAACCGGTATGGATCGCTTAAACGCCGCCGCTGCCGGGGAAATACTCGATCGCATCCCAGTGTTCTGCAATCTTTTCGAACAGGGTAAAAACGAACTGGGTATCGCCTCCTTTCAGGAATACTACTCCAACGGAGAGTACGTGGCAGAGGCACAGCTCAAGCTGAGGGAAAAATACGGGTACGACAATGTGTGGAATATCTTCTACGTCGGGCGGGAAGCGGAGGTACTCGGCTGCGAGAAGATAATATATGCCGAAAACGGACCACCCAATGTCGGCGAGTTCATTATTCAGACCTATGACGATATCCACAACCTGGAAATACCCGATGATCTCGCCTCCCATCCCAAGTTTGAACAATGTGCCCGGTGCATGAATATTCTCGCCGGCGAAGTCGGAGGGAAATACCCTATTGTAGTTTACCTCTCCGCCTCCACCACTCTCCCGGCCATCCTCATGGGCATGGACAAATGGCTGGAACTGCTCCTCACCGGTCCCGCGGAGGTTCGCGACGAACTGATTTATAAATGCCACCTGTTTTTCCGCAAGCATATTGAGTTTTACATAAATGCCGGGGCTAACTGCCTTGTCTACTCCACTCCTTTCGCCTCCACTCAGACGATGCCGATGAATCTCATCGACCAGTTGATTTTCCCCTGGATGGAAAAGGATCTCGCCGGTTACGACCGGGGCGGGCTCGTATTCTACTGCGGCGGAGCACCTTTCAATAACGTGATTGAGCGGGTCTTCGATCGACTGCGATTAAACGCCTTCTACATCAGCCCCATGAGCGATCTGGCGGAAGCTAGAGATATAATCAACGGGCGGGGAATTACCTGCGGCGTGATCGACGATCTGAAACTGCTCCGCTGGTCGAAAGCGGAAATCCGCCAGGAAGTGAAACGAATCATCGACATCGGCATGCCCAGCGGGAAATTCCTTTTCGGGAGCATGGTAATGCCCATGTCAATACCGGATGACAAAATCCGGACGATGCTCGATGCGGCGTTTGAATACGGAACGGTACCCTGCACGGTAGGATAAGAAGGGAACGGACATGAAACCGGTAACCATGGTTGGTTGCGGAATATTGGCCAAGGAAGTGCAGTTCATTGTCCAGAAGAACCATTGGCCTGTCACGTGCAGGTTTTCCAGTTCCTCTCTGCACGTCGACTTTGAGAAACTGCGCAATACGCTTGAATGCAATCTCCAGAAGTACCGTAACGAGAACCCGGTCGTCCTCTACGGCACCTGTCACCCTCTTATGCAGGATATCCTCAACAGGTACGAAGCGCGTCGTACGCAAGGGCAGAATTGCATCGAAATGCTGC
Organism: Phycisphaerae bacterium; assembly: GCA_963667855.2. Classification (GTDB taxonomy): domain Bacteria; phylum Planctomycetota; class Phycisphaerae; order UBA1845; family UBA1845. Next base: position 188,722 of record CAXXKI010000029.1, read on the forward strand.
TGGGCAAGGATGATTTCCTGCGGGAACTCACCAATGGTGCCTTCTTTCTCCTGGAAAACTGGGCTCATACCTGGAAAACAATACTACCGGCATCCATAGGAGAAAATCCAGCACTGTGGTCGGAGATATTTCACATTCAGCACAAGTACGTGCTGGCCTTGAAAACACCCTGTTCAGGTGACTTCACCCAACAGGCTGAGGATTTCGCCAAGGCGGTTAAACTCCCCCTGCGATGGCGAGAGGTTTCAACCGATCACCTCGAAAAAGTCCTGAGCGAACTGCTGATCGATACCCCCGCCCCACCGGAAGATGAAAAAGACCGTACTATCCGCGCGCTCCGCAAGCGGGTCAAAAAGCTCGCCCAGGAGAAGGCCGACCACCAGATCGTCAGCGAACTGATGACCGTACTCGCCCCGGTCTCCGGATTGAAGCCGGTTACCCGGAAAATAATCGACATACTTGCCGAATTGCTCGCCGGTAATAATGTCGCCCTTTACTATCACACGAACGATTCCTGGCACTATACCGACCTGCACGGAGAGGAACGGGAATTCCCTTTCCCCGATGATCCTCTGATTGCTAAAGTCCTGAAAACCGGTGAAACCTGTGAAAAAGGCGGTGAGTGCGTTCCAACGGCGATCGAATACATGGCCAACTGGGACGACGGTGGATCCAGTGCCTATGACCAGGACATCCCCTCCATGTCTTTTGCCATCCCCCTGAAAATTCAGAGCGATATCGTCGGCGTGGTGAAATTCGACGGGATGCTAGTTAATTATACTAAGCTAATTCCCCAACTGGCCATCATATCCAACTATCTCGCCCTCGTTTTGAATAATGAATTATCCAATTACAGCGAACTGGAGAAGGCGTACAGAGAAGTCCGCAGCCTGCGCAACTATCTCTCCAACATAGTGGATTCCATGCCCTCCGTTCTTGTGGGAGTCGATAAGGATGGAAACGTCACCCAATGGAACAGAACCCGCGGAGGAGAGTACGGGCATTACCGCAGCTAATGCCTACGGGAAAAGCCTGCGTGATCTCATCCCTTCGCTTTCCTCCGAGCTGAAACGTATAACCGAAAGCATTCGTACCCGCAATATTCAGCATAACCAGAAGAAAACACTTATAGGGAATACGGATATCCGTTATGAGGACATCACCATATACCCGCTGGTCGCCAACGGCGCGGACGGTGCGGTTATCCGTATTGACGATGTCACAGAACGCGTGCAGATGGAAGAGTTGATGATCCAGAGCGAGAAAATGCTCTCGGTAGGCGGACTGGCGGCGGGAATGGCTCACGAAATCAACAACCCGCTGGCGGGTTTGATGCAAACCGCGGATATCGTTACCAGACGCCTTACCGATACCAGCATTCCCGCCAACAAAAAAGCCGCCGAGGACGCCGGGATTACTATCCAGGCAGTTCAAAACTACATGCAGCAGCGTGGTATTCTCAATATGCTCTCCGCGCTGAAGGAATCCGGTACCAGAATCGCCGATATCGTAAACAACATGCTCAGTTTCGCCAGAAAAGGCGGTGACCGGAAATCCTCTCATAGCATCAAAAAACTACTCGACAGGACTCTCGAACTCGCTTCCACCGACTATGATTTGAAAAAACATTATGACTTCAAACTGATCGAAATATGCAGGGAATACGGCAATAATCTCCCACCTGTCCAGTGCGAGTCCTCGAAAATCCAGCAGGTGCTTTTGAATCTGTTCAAGAACGCGGCGGAGGCTATGCGCGAAGCCAATACCCCGAATCCCCGACTGACTATTCGAGCTTCACACGATACTCAGAGGAATATGCTGTGCGTCGAAGTCGAGGATAACGGCCCGGGAATGGACGAACTTACCCGCAAGCGGATATTCGAACCGTTTTACACAACCAAACCCACCGGCGAGGGAACCGGATTGGGGCTGAGCGTATCGTATTTCATAATAACCGAAAACCACGATGGAGAACTGACGGTGGAGTCGCAACCGGGAGCGGGAGCGAAATTCTCCATCTGCCTGCCCGTCAGCATCGGGCGGTAGAAAAAGAGTCAATAGTGACATACCAATCATTACCAATACGGGGATACAGGAATTGAACCGGATTATCGTTTTTCGAAACCGCAATGACCGTTAAAACCGCACATTCCGATGAACAGCATTCTTTTCCACTTATGGATAGCATAAGCGATCGAAAGGAAGCCCGGCTCTGGATAATCGCCCTTATCGCATCCTTTCTGGTCCTGGCTCTTTTTATTTACTATATGCTGGGTATCGCATACCGCAATGAGGTGAAGGGAATTACCCAACGGGGTAAAGACACACTGACCCACCTGGCATATATCGTTCCCCGTTTAAGCCCGGACACCCTGCAGGATTATATAGAGACAATATATCGCGATCCTTCGACCTACAGTTACCTGCTGGTCATGGATCTTGACGCCCAGGCGATAGCTCACAGCGAACGAAACAGGGTGGGGATGACCTTTTACGAGGAGGGATTCCAAAAAGCCGTTTCCACCGGCAAACCGGTCGAACAGATATATGTTCGCGATGCGGATAAGCCGCATTCCCCGTACCATGGTGAAAAAACCGTTGACATACTGGCCCCTTATTTCGACCTGGAAAACCGGACCGCGGGTGTGGTCAATATCGGAATATCGCTGGCGGCCATCGACCGGCTCTACAACCGCCTGATCGTCATCACCTTCGTCGGCGCGATTATCTGCATCATCCCCGTATTTCTCTCGGTTTTCCTCAGGCACCTGAGTACGAAAAAGCGAACGGAAATAATCCGCATGAGCGAGGAGAACCAGCGCGTCCTTCTGGACAACATCAAGACCCAGGTCTGGTACCTTACTGATGAACGGACCTACGGCATGGTCAACCGGGCCCACGCGGATTTCCACGGCCTGAATATCGACGATATGGCGTTTCACAAACTAAATGATGTTTTGCCCATGCGCATCGCCGCCTCCTACAGAAGCGGAAACATCGAGGTATTCAAAACCGGACGGGTGGTCAGGCAGGAAACCTGGATCGAAAGCGCTACCGGTGAGTTGCGTTTTATATCGAGTACCAGATCTCCCAAACCCGACGCGAACAACAACATTCAGTACGTGGTTTGCTCCGCGGAGGACATCACCGAACGAAAGCGGGCGGAAGAGGAACTGCGGGAACGGGAAGCCCGTTATCGGATTACGGCCGAACAGACCGGACACATCATCTACGACTACGATCTCGAAACCGGGAAAATCCAATGGATGGGAGCCATCGAACAGACCACCGGTTATTCCGCTGAAGAATTTTCCTCGGTCGATATCGATCGCTGGGGGACGATGATCCATCCCGATGATCGGAAAAGAATGTTGAATACATTCCGGGGGAGCAGGGAAAAATGCGGACGTTTCGACCTGACCTATCGCTTCCGTAATAAACGGGATGAATACATTACCATCCAGGAGCACGGAGTGTTTCTCCCCGATGAAACAGGAAAAGCCAACCGCATGCTCGGCACCATGAGCGACATAACCAGACAGATGCGGATGCAGGAGATGATGATTCAAAATGAGAAAATGCTGTCAGTGGGCGGTCTGGCCGCGGGAATGGCTCATGAAATCAACAATCCGCTGGCCGGCATAATGCAGACGGCGGATGTTATTCACAAGAGGCTGAGCGAAAAAAGCATCAACGCAAACATCAAAGCCGCCCAGGCACTGGGTACGACGATCGATGTAATCCACGAATACATGAAAACTCGTGGAATTATTAACATGCTGACCGGGATACGTGATTCCGGTAAACGAGTATCAAGCATCGTTAACAACATGCTCAGTTTCGCCCGCAAAGACAGCACATTCCGATCCACTCACGACCCGGTGGGACTGCTGGACAAGGCAATTGAATTGGCCTCCGCCGACTATAATCTGGAAAAAGGTTATGACTTCAAATCAATCCGCATCGAGCGGGATTATGAAGATAACATTCCCCCGGTTCCCTGCGAATCGATGAAGATACAGCAGGTACTGCTCAACCTCCTGCGGAACGGCGCCCAGGCCATGATCGACGGCGATACGGCGATTCCCACTTTCCGTCTCAAGGCATACCACGATGGAAGCAATGTATGCATCGAAATCGCGGACAACGGGCCGGGAATGACCGAGGAAATCAAAAGAAGGGTATTCGAACCTTTCTTCACCACCAAACCCGAAGGCAGAGGAACGGGACTGGGACTCAGCGTATCCTATTTCATAATCAAGGAAAATCACGGTGGAGACCTGCTGGTCGAATCAGAACCGGGCTCCGGAACCAGATTCACTATTCGCCTCCCCCTGGAGAACCGTTGAACCATGCGTGTTAACCATCATACATTAAAGACCATGGGTATCCATCGGGTGTTTACCCGATGGTGGCGGTGTATTCCCGTAATAAGGTTTTTGCCATGAATCCGACGCCAGACGTAACAAAAACGCCCGGCTTCAGCTTTTTCAAGCGATCGAAAGTTACCGCCACGATAATCTTCGTCACTCTATTTTTCGTCTTCTGCTTTTCCATATATGCGATCGCCAGGGATTTCGTCATAGACAAGGCGGAAGAGGAAGTGGAGGACCTCCTGCTCCAGCATCGGGGTATACACCAATACATCCAGCGCAACATGCACCCGGAGCTGTATCACCTCAAGGATATTCACAAAATTCCCCAAGAGCTGTATTCGCCGTCTCTGTTCTCCTCGTCCTACATGGTTCGTAACATGCACAACTACGTAAACGAGGAGCGGGAAAAAAAGGGGAAAGACCGGCTGTACTACAAGATGGCCGCCGTAAACCCGCGAAACCCGGTGAACCTGGCCGATGCGGAAGAGGAACGTATCCTGCGGATGTTCAATGAGAATCGCGAGGTCAAACAATACCGGGAAATAGTGGAAATAAACCACCGGTCTTACCTGCAAATCGCCCTGCCGTTCCTGACCACCAACGACGCCTGTCTCAAATGTCACGGCAACCGGGAGGACGCTCCCGTTCAATTGCAGGAACGATACGCGGGAATGGGTGGTTTCGGCGACAAGGTTGGAAATATCCGGGCGATAGAATCCATCCGTGTTCCCCTGGATGAAAGGCTGAACCTGGCGAATATCATGCTGCTCGCCGCCGGTATCGTCGGCATGTTTTTCCTGGGTCTGGTTGGGATCAATTACCGCCTGGGCAAGCATGTGGAAATCCAAACCGCCAGACTTCGCGACAGCGAGGAGCGATTCCGCGCCGCCTTCGAATCCGCCAGGGATTGCATAGTTATCTGGGACAAGGATTATGATTGCCTTTACGCGAACCAGATGGCTATCGACCATGTCGAAGCCACCCGGGATATGATGATCGGCCGGAATATCGCCGACGCCCTGGGACATTTACCGGATTTCAAGGAATTATGGACGTACCGCATCCGCAAGGTTTTTGAAACCGGACAAACCCAATCCGTGGCCGACGAAACCGTAATAAACGGGCGGTTTTATTACACCGAGTCTCACGTCACGCCGGTCTGGAACCCGGACGGCAGCGTTGAAGCGGTATGCATAGTGTATCGCGACGTGACTGATCGCAAGCAGGCTGAAGAACAGCTTCGCAAGCTGCGCAGTTACCTCTCGAACATCATCAACTCCATGCCCTCAATCCTCATCGGCGTGGATACGGATGGGAATATAACTCAATGGAACAAGCAGGCGGAAAAAACCACCGGGCTGACTCCAGAAGACGCTGTTGGTAAACCGTTAGCCCAGGCCGTTCCCCGTCTGGAAAAGGAATTACAGAGGATCAAGGAAGCAATCGCGGATCGTGAAGAAAAGCAGGACATCAAGCGCCCGAGACCTAACGCCAACGAAATATGCTACGAGAACATTACCGTTTACCCATTAACCGCCAACGGTGTCGATGGCGCGGTCATTCGCATCGATGATGTGACCGACCAGGTTCGCCTGGAAGAGATGATGATCCAGAGTGAGAAGATGCTCTCGGTGGGAGGGTTGGCCGCGGGCATGGCTCACGAAATAAACAACCCGCTGGCAAGCATGATGCAAACGGCCAGCGTGATGTGCGGCAGACTGACCGATAAGAATATCCCCGCCAACCTGCAAGCCGCCGAGGAGGCCGAAACGAACATGAAGGCCATCAGCACCTTTATGGAAAAGCGGGGGATAATCCGCATGCTCAGTGATATAAACGAATCGGGTCAGCGAGTGGCCTCGATCGTGAACAACATGCTCAGCTTCGCGAGAAAGAGCAACTCCATCATAGAGCAGGTGGATATTGTGGAATTGATCGACAAAACCATTGAATTGGCTCGCACCGACTACGACTTGAAAAAAAGGTACGACTTCAAGACCATCGAAATAGTCCGGGAATACGAAAACGATCTTCCCTTACTCCCCTGCGAACCGGCGAAGATGCAGCAGGTACTTTTGAATATCCTGCGAAATGCGGCGCAGGCCCTGCATGGCTGCGGGCGGGAAAAATCGTTGATTATCGTGCGTGCCCGAGTAGAACATGACCGGCAGGAGCTCTGCCTGGAAATTGAGGATAACGGTCCGGGTATGAACGAGGAGACCATAAGAAGAGCGTTCGAGCCGTTCTTCACCACCAAGCCGGTGGGCGAAGGAACGGGGCTGGGGCTGAGTGTCTCGTATTTCATTGTAACTGAAAGTCACCAGGGCAAAATGACGGTGGAGTCACAACCGGGTCACGGTGCCAAATTCGCAATCCAACTGCCTTTGGGTAAAAGCCATGAATAATCATAAACCCGTAAACCGGCGAAAATCGCGACAAAGGCACAGGCAGCAGCGTTTGGAATTCACAAGAGCGTTTTTCCTGGCCGGGGTTTTACTGATATTGTTCATTTTATTGATTACCGCTTGGATCGCACCCTCAAAGGTTATCGCCCAGGAAATCAAAACCGATCACCCATTCCTCTCTACAAGTGAACAGAAATGGCTGAGACTCAACTCGGACAAATTAACCCTATACTACAATACAGAATTTCCGCCAATAGAATTCGCTTCCGAAACCGGGGAATTCATCGGCTTGGGTGCGGATGTATTATCCCGTGTAGAAGAACTGCTTAACGTGACTTTCATAAAAAGCCCCTGCGAGGACTGGAACAAGCACCTTTCCGCCCTGGAAAGTGGAGAATGCGCCATAGCTCCTACTATCGTACGTAATAAGGACAGGGAGCGATACGCGTTTTTCACTACGCCCTACGCCATAGTTCCGGTAGTGATAATCACCACCCAAACCGGGGGAAAAAACATCTCGTTAAAAGAGCTGAAAGGCAAGCGGGTGGCTATCGTTTCCGGTTATGCAACAGAGAAGTACATACGAGACCAAACAGGCGAAAGCATCGAAACCGTACTGGTAAAAAATGTATCGGAGGGTTTGCGGGCGGTTTCCTTCGGACAGGTTGACGCTTTTATCGGAAACCTGGCCGTAAGCTCCTATTACCTGGATAAAGAGGGTATTACCAACCTGCAGGTAGCCGCGACCACAGACCTTACCTTCGCGTTCAGTGTTGGGATCAGCCGTAAATACGCGATTCTTTTCAGCTCTATACAGAAGGCATTAGCCGCAATTCCAGGAGACGACCTTAAGGGAATCCAGGACGATTGGATTTCATTTCGGACGGGTACGGCGATAAATCCGGAGACGGTTCGCCTGCTCAAGATAATCGGCGTGTTTATCGCTCTCTTGCTTTTATCCCTGAGTGTAAACAGTTATTACCTGAAACGCAAACTCAATGAGAAGATAGCCAGCCTGCGCGCCGCTCAGCAGAAAGTCATGGAGCAAACGGAAAGACTAAAGCTGGCCGTTCAAGCGACAAATTCCGGAGTCTGGGATTATTTTCCCGAAACACATGGAGTACTCTTCAGCGAGCTCTGGAAAGGTGATTCCAACACCTTAGATAACCCGCTAAGTATCAGTATTGAGGATTGGACGGAATTCGTTCATCAGGAGGATCGCCAACAAACCATCGCTGACCTGGACAGTTACGTCAACACTGGCGGACATGGAGTTTTTGAAACCGAATTCAGAATGCGACATACCGACGGTTCCTGGCATTGGCTGATGGGCAAAGGTTATACCCTAACCCGGGACGCCCAGGGAAGACCTACGCATGTGGCGGGATTGAACCTTGATATTACCAACTTCAAGGAGGCCCAGCAAAACCTGGCTATCAGTGAGGAACGCTTCCGCGCCGCTTTCGATTCCGCTCAGGACTGCGTACTTATCTGGGATAAAAATTATATTTGCCTTTACGCCAATCAAGCGTCCATAAAGCTTTTGGGAACCGATGCTGACCGGATCATGAATAAAAGCATACTGGATAGTATGAAGCATCTTCCAGATCTGATGGGCCTTTGGATCAAGCGGGTCGATGAGGTATTCCAAACCGGTGAGAGACTGCGCGTTCAGGATGTGCAGAAGCTCGCCGGTCGCGTTATCTATACCGATTCCATACTCTCGCCCATTCGTGACATGGACGGGAATATGCAGTCGGTCTGTGTGGTCCATCGCGATATAACCGAACTCAAGGAGGTGGAGGAGTCGCTGAGGGAGAGTGAAGCTTGTTACCGGATCACCGTGGAGCAGACCGGGCAGATGGTTTATGATTACAATCCGGCCACCGGCTTTATAATGTGGCTTGGAGCCATTAAAAAAATGACCGGCTACACTCCCCAGGAATTTGCGACGGTCGATGTTGACAAGTGGAGTCGCATGATTCACCCGCTGGATCGGGAGGAAATGCTGATTACCTTGGAAAAAAGTCAGAGAGAATGCGGAAAGTATGATGTGAGATATCGTTTTCGCCGCAAGGATGGAGAATTCATTTATATCCAGGAGCATGGTGTTTTTCTCCCCGACAAAAACGGACGGGCATATCGCATGCTGGGTACATTGAGCGATGAAACGAAACAGGTACAGATGCAGGAGTTGATGATCCAGAACGAGAAGATGCTTTCAGTGGGCGGACTGGCTGCGGGAATGGCTCATGAAATCAACAACCCTCTGGCGGGCATGATGCAAACCGCCGATGTAATGTCCAAACGGCTTTGCGACAATACTATTCCCGCCAACGTGAGTGCGGCGGAAAAAGTGGGTACGACGATACAAACCATCAGCGAATACATGGCCGCTCGCGGGATAATGAACATGCTGGAGGGCATTACGGAATCGGGCCGCCGGGTAGCCGGTATCGTGGAAAACATGCTCAGTTTCGCCCGTACCAGCAACAGGAAAGTTTCGAGCCACGACCTGGCCGCTCTCCTTGACAAAACCCTGGAACTCGCCGCTACCGATTTCGATTTGAAAAAACACTATGACTTCAAGCAAATCACCGTACAGAAAGAATATGACACGGACGTACCTCCGGTCCCATGTGAGGCGTCTAAGATACAACAGGTATTATTGAACATCCTGAGTAACGGTGCCCAGGCCATGCAACAGGCTTATGTCAGTCATCCTCAATTAACCCTCCGTACGAAGAATGAACCGGATCTCAGTATGGTACGTATCGAAATAGAAGATAACGGTCCCGGAATGGACGAGGAGACGCGCAAACGGTTGTTCGAACCGTTTTTCACAACTAAGCCGGTAGGCGAAGGAACGGGACTTGGATTAAGTGTATCGTATTTCATTATCACAGAAAACCACGGTGGAGAAATGTCCGTGGAATCGGAACCGGGTAGTGGTGCCAAATTCATCATCCACCTGCCGGTGAAAGGAAAAGACGAATGAACCAGCAAAGTAAAACCGTCCTGATTCTCGACGACGATACGATTGTGAGGCTAAGTTTCATAGCGTATTTCGAGGACCGCTGCTGGGAAGTACTGCCAGCAGCATCCGCCGAAGAGGCTATCGACCTGGTAAAGCATCACAATCCAAACGGCGCTATAGTGGACATTCGCCTGCCGTCGGTGGACGGGAACGAATTCCTTCGTCACGTGGGGAAGCACAAGCCGGACATATCCTGTATAGTCTGCACAGGTTCTCCTGAATACGTTTTTCCGGAAGATGTGGCGGCATTACCCAACGTATCGAAAAAGGTTTTCATAAAACCGGTACACGACCTGCCGACGTTGGAAGCAACACTGGAGAAACTGATAGCGGGAAAGAACAATCCATAAATTCGGCTCCGGTTCATAAACCCCGAGGAGAAGGTTCTAGTACGGTTCATCGTTTTAATATATGATATTTCGTTTCTGTAAGCATTGGAGACGTTTAAAATGTTCGATTTCACATTTCATAACCCAACCCGTATAGTTTTTGGCAAAAAATCAATAGCTAAACTTTCCGCCCTGGTCCCCAAAAAACACAAGGTACTTATTACCTACGGCGGAGGTTCTATCAAGAAGAACGGCGTATACGACCAGGTTGCGCTGGCACTTAAGGATCACGATTTTATAGAATTCGGAGGTATCGAGCCCAACCCCCGTTACGAAACGCTGATGAAAGCCGTGGAGCTGGCCAGGAAAGAGCAAGTAAGATTCCTCCTTTCGGTCGGCGGAGGCTCCACACTGGACGGAACGAAATTTCTCGCCGCCGCTATAGAGTACACATCCGCTGATCCATGGGATATCCCCACGGCCCAGACACAGGTCCAATCGGCACTCCCCATCGGGTGCGTGCTGACACTGGCCGCCACCGGCTCGGAGTCCAACGGTTACGCGGTTATCAGCCGCGAGAGTACAAATGAAAAACGGGCGTTTTTCAGTGAATTGTGCTATCCTCAATTCGCCATTCTCGATCCGGAAACAACCTGCACCCTGCCTGTCAGTCAAACGCTGAACGGAATAGTAGATCCCTTCGTTCACGTCATGGAGCAATACATGACTTACGAGGTCAATGCGCCGCTGCAGGACAGGCAGGCGGAAGCAATACTATCCACTCTTATCGAGGAAGGCCCGAAGGTTATCGCCGACCCTAACAATTACGACGCCCGGGCTAACGTGATGTGGTGTGCAACCCAGGCACTTAATGGTTTAATCGCATGCGGAGTTCCCCAAGACTGGGCGACTCACATGATAGGCCACGAGCTGACCGCTCTTTACGGCATCGATCACGCCCAGTCGCTGGCGGTGGTATTGCCCGCCCTGTTACGCAACCGGCGGGAACAGAAAGCCCGAAAGCTCGTCCAGTTTGGCCGTCGCATCTGGAACATTGACGATACCAGCGAAGACGAAGTAATGGAAAAGGCAATTGTCAGGACTGAAGAATTCTTCCAAAGCCTGGGAATGAAAACCAGGCTCAGCCAGTACGGAATCACTGAAGGCCTGGAGCAGGTCGGAATCAGGATTGAAAAACGCAACGAAAAACTCGGCGAACATCAGGATATTCTGCGCGAGGACATCGATGCGATTTTGAAGCTGTGTAGGGATTAACCAAATCATCGGCTTCCAGTCCATAAACCTGGTTATTGACCCGCCGGAATGCATATGTACACGTGTCGGGGCAATAACCTGACCTATGTAACTGACATTTACGCCAGTTCTTTGTGTCTTCTATAAAGCCGGGCCAGTCAAGGAGAAAGTTTCCAAAAAAACGGAATCACTTTTCTATTCTGGTTTTACACGTTCTAGTCAATCATGTGCGGGGCTTGGCCAGACGATACCCCGGAGGTCCACAGTATCGAGGATCTTCTTCAGCATGTCCCAGTGAATGTTGTGTTGCTGGCACACGCTCCGTTTGCTTTTACCTTCGACTAATACCTGGCGTCGAATCTCTGCCCATTGTCCCATATCCGTATATACCGTTTTGGCCCTCGCAGTTTTCATGCCTCACCGGAATCTCACAGATTCCAATTGTACACGAATCACAACCAGGGAGGCCATAGACACTACGTTTTTAAACCGATCATCGGCATCGCCAAAGCGCCACGTTTTTCAACCGCCGTCCACAGTGACCTAGCACTCCCTAACGTCCTAAAGTAAACCGCTCCTACAACAACCGCTAATCCAAAGCGACAATACCGCTTATAAAACCCTCTCAGCAAGCAGGAAACGCTTGCAATTCCTCCGTTTTGACAACCAACAGTTTCAGCTCTACCACAATCTGGATTTCGCGTTTTTGCACAAGAAATAACCACCGGTAAACACCGAGGTTATCTCCAACTCTTAATAGCGGGGCAGAATACGGAGAATCGTAGATGTTATAATTGCCCGGGATGTCCATTTTGCTCGCCATGACAACAACGTAACCATTTAATTCGCTGGAGATCAGGAATGTCCACCATTCAGCGCCAAGCACAAAGTGCCACTTGAATCATTATATGTTCCAACTCCGCCCAAGCGCAGCCGATGGTCCACATAGCCCAGCAAGTTAAAACCGAATTCGGCCGCCGCAGCTATCAGACGTTGATGTCAGGAAAATCTATTGCCCAAAATAGCTTGCGGAATTATCCAGACATTACTTCAGAAAAACGGCTTGATAACAGCACGAACTCGAAACGCCCGGAATTCTGACACCCCGCCCGTGGCGGCCTTCTGGATCGCATCAAGGTGTTTCAAGGGCTCGTTGACAATAGCTGGAACAGCAAGGCTTAGGCTCTATTGCATCTTGACTTGCTTTGAAAATTATCGCTTCGGCCTCATTGATCAACCCGAGCAACTCCTCGTCATTCCACCATGTCCGTCGATCCAGGTAGTTTCGCGCGGCCATACAATATCTACGTGCATCTTGAAACTGATCGAGTCGTGCAGTAACCATCGCCCAGATCGGCCAGCGAATGGCATAGATACGGTGACCGCAACTTCGTTGTGCTCTGGGAGGTCTCTTGTCGTAGGGGATTTCCTCTGCCTTGTTTAAAGTAGCCATAGCTTCCTCGTACTGCGACATCCGGTATTGAGCCAAAGCAAGTATGTGCAGGTAATAGTAATCGCCTGGTATCTCCTCGCAGATAGATTTCATCAGTTTTAAAACTCTGCCATATAGCTGATTGTTAACGCCGGATTGCCTTACTCCATTCCAACAAGCAAGTATTCGCTGTTCAACATCACCGTTTTCGATTGCTTCCGATATGGCACTGTTGTACTTCTCGGAAGCTTTATTTAGCTGGATTACAGCGTCTACCTCTGGGCGCATCCGGTTTTCCAATTGCAGCCCCAGAATTCCCAGGCGAGCAATGGTTAACCAGCGTTGCTCCAATTCTGTCGATGATGCCTTGAGAACAATATTGAGGGCCTGTTGTCTGATTTCCGGGGAAATATCGTTATCGGCGCGAAGCATATCAGCTACTTGACTCCAGTCATTAACTTGTGCATGCAACTTCGCTACAAGTGGTTTGGCTTTTTCGCGATTGTTGCGAGCAGCCTCACGTTCTTCAAAAAGCTCACTATAAGGGGAAGTATACCATGACCTGACGCTGCCATCGTAATATCCGGCAGTTATTCGATTTTCTGAAGAGCTCATAGCGACTGCCAACAACCCCACGGCATGGCTGGGAAGGGCACATAATTTCCTGCCGGTCACCATGTCGTACACTGCGTTGTATTTGAATAGCCGCGAACCATTCTGATTAGCTACAGGTAAAGGCAATGAGCGAATGCGTATGGAATAAAGTTCATCCAGATTTGCCCTAATCGGAATATGATTATCCACCCAACGGGCTTCATGTAGACGCACTTGCCTTATTTCCTCGCCATCGGCATTGTCCCATGTGCGCAAGGTGCCATCTTCGGAGGCAGTAATTACGTGCTGGCCATCTTTGGAAAAAGCCACAAAGGTAACCCTGCCCGAATGCCCGGTATTTTCATTCAGGAAAGGCCATCTCACTCCCCCTTCCATACGGGAGAGTTCCGATCCACTAGCGATATCCCAAGTAAACACAGTGTATCCCTGGGCAATGGCAACGCGATTGCCGGTAGAATCGAAGGCTGCAACAAAAGGCCATCCGTACTTTTCGGCGATACGATAAATTTCAACTCCGGTGCCGGTATCCCAGATTCGCACTGTCTGATCACTGGATGTTGTCACGATCATCGAACCATCGGGACTGAAATCAGCGAAGAACAACCAACCTTCGTGCCCAGCCAGTGTCAACATGTTCTGCCCGGTATCAGCATTCCATATTTTAGCCAACCGATCCCATGAGGCCGTCAAGATCAAGGTTCCATCCGGACTGAACTCTACCGAAGCAACTCTACCGTTGTGTCCGTGAAGAGTGGCTAAGTAATCACCAGTTATACCATCCCATATTTTGACTTTTCCGTCCCACGACGCTGTTGCCACCCGACTGTCATCCGGACTATACGCAATGTCACGAACACCACCTCCGTGACAACGTCGCGTGTCGCCATCATCTCTCATTGTCGCGTCCCAAAGCCGACCAGTACCGTATCGTGAACCACTTATCAGCATCTTGCCGTCCGAGCTGAAAGCTAACTTCTCAACCCGACCTCGGTGCCCCTGTAAATTGGCTATTGATTTGCCCGTACCGGCATCCCAGATTCTGACGCTACCATCCCAAGACGCTGTCGCTATTCTGGTATCGTCGCGAGAAAATATCGCGTAACATACTTCGCCTGAATGCCCCTCTAATGTGAGAATTGCTTTGCGTGTTTTCGTATCCCACACCTTGGCAGTTTTATCCCATGACGCGGTTACAATTCGCGATCCGCTATGATTGAACACGGCAGTATCTATACATCCAGTGTGTCCCTCCAATACGGCCAATTCTGCACCCGTAGTGGAATCCCATAATTTCGCTGTTTTATCCCACGATGCGGTAATAACCAGGGCACTGTCCGGACTGAAGTCGACGCTTCGCACATGTGACGTATGAGAATCGAAAGAAGCTAACTTTGCTTCGCTTTCCAGATCCCATAATCCATATTCGGTTGCCAGTTTTTTGCCATCAGGGCTGAATTGCACAGACGGTTCGTATGCAACCCGAACCTCAAATCGATGAAGTTCATCTCCTGTTTCGGCATTCCATACACAAGCATTACCATCCCGAGAAATGGTGGCGACAGATTCGCCGCTGGAACTGAAGGCGGCTGCCTCTATTTCATCCATATGACCACCCCAGGAAAGTAATTCTTCACCACTTCGTGCGTCCCAAATAATACAATTTCCCCTTCTGTCGGTAGTGATTACATGATCAGCACGAGGGCTAAAGCAAGCGAATTCCACCCCCTCTTTTTCTCTGCCAAGGCGGGAAATCTGCCGCCCCGTCGATGTTTCAAAGACAATAGCTAAACGCCCCGACGGTTTGGATGTAACTAAAAGACTTCCGTTACTATTAAAATCCATTTCAACGTGATGGACGCTTCCAAAACTTAATTGGGGCTGGTAAACCCTCAGGCTTTTATCCGTTTGGGCCTGGAACCATCTCCATTCCCAATCACGCAGTTCTTCGGGGGACTCAGCGAGAATGCCGCGCATTGCTTCGATTTCATCCGCCTTTAATGCCCATTGAGCTCTCCTGATAGTGTTGAAGTACACGGTCCGCTGGGATGCCGCCAGTTCATCAAGGGTTTGCAGAAGTTGACCTTCGCATGTTTCCAGCCAGAGTGATTCCTCGGTGTAATCGATACTGGCCTCCCAGGCAATATCGGTTGATTGCCCGTTCGTGTCAGTTACGTTCACATTGACCAATGTATCAGGCAAACCGGAATTCGCGAATATCATTGCCAAACCAACAGGGCTTGCCAGCAACAAAAGCAATACGAAGTGGTTAATCGAAACATGCATAGCGAGATTCCCGAAAATCACATAAAGTATTCATTTTAACCCGATGATATAACATTACAGACAACTGCAAACTGGAAAAAACTTTGCCAGTTTACAGGTTAATTTACCATAATCCCCCTACCGTTTCCCAAAAAGTTGTTTTTATCGATATTTACAACAAACAATGTGTTTCCCTGGTTAAACTACTGGACGATCTACCGCCCTCGATATTTTGCCAAGGTTAATAACAATGCCGCGAAGCTGCAGAGAGCAAACATCGTAGGCTCTGGAACCACGCCAATACGAAAACCAATAATATCTGCCTCCAGAGACGGATCAGCACTTCCTCGAGATTGAGCATGCATGTGATCAGAAAAATCCTCAGGAATGAACGGCGATCCGTTTACCCCGCGACCACTCCAGATCTCCGTGTCGTTCCACTCCTCGATATTTCCTGCCTGATCGAACGTGCCGTATGGACTGAAAGAGTTCTCGAATTCCCCCACAACAGTTCGGTAGTATGGGCTTCCTATAGTGTAATCGTTGTAACCACTACGGAAGTTTGCGTTATTCCCTGGATCAGGCGACAGAAGGTCGTTACTGGGCTTCTCATTGGAACGAGTAGGATAATCCCAATAGTTATCGGTTATTCCATCGTTCTTATGGTATGCGGCTTTGTACCATTCATCCTCGCTCGGAATCACATAGGTGGCGTTTTCATTTCGAGTGATGTCGGCACCCCCATCCCCCGTGCAACCATTTAAAGTGTAAGATCCATCCTCCGTGGTTGTAGCGTCCTGACGGCCTGACGGTTGTCCGTTGTGCAGCCAGTTGGCAAACCGGGCCGCATCCCAGAAGCTTACGTGGTTCACTGGGCGGTTCGCCCAATCTGGAGCAACGGAATATTCGTAGTACCCCGAAGAGCCGGTCCGCTCGATCTTGCACCCGAAGTTGCTTGTAAGCATATTGGAATTATAAAGTCCATACGTATCATCACCGGCAACTGCATTCAAAAACTCAACATATTGGCCGGCAGTTACTTCGTATTTACCGATTCCATACGTGTAATCCACACTACCTACACCGCCCGATCGGTATCTGGCGTCCGGCATATTGCCAGGGTTACCAACGACGACCATGTCCATGGCAATCTCGGCCAACGAGAAGCTGGAAGCGAACGCGAGTGTAGCCACTGAAAAGCAACAAGATATTTTCATGTTAAAGACTCCTTCAAGAAAACCTGATCATCCTGACTGTTTAGGTTTATTGGTGACGACCCCGTGGATATACCACTACCGATTACCATAGGGTAAATGCCTTTCAAGGTTTTTATTGCTTGGACCCCTCTGTTGTTACATACGATGAATAGCCGTAAATCTTGCTTCTATTTTCGTTTTTTTTTGAAATAAAAAAACGGAACCTCTTCGGAAGCTCGATTCCCCGTTTTCTCGAGGTTGATTTAAGAACAATCTTCACGTAACCAGACGAAAGCCGGTTGAGTAGGTACTACTCAAACGGCGGATTCACGCACAGGCAAATTGAAGTTGACGTATTAGAAGATTGAATCGAATGTTGCTTTAAAGGAAATGAATTACGATAAGGGCCGGTCAGTTTTCTCGATCGTTCTGCGCTGTCGTTAGCAAGGAATCCTGATCGTATTGCGCCTTGTTCAGATTGGTTGATTCTGACACCAATTCATATTGGTCGGCCGCACTGGTGGTATCCCAGACATAAGCAACATTGTCTGTCCCCAGCCAACCTTGTGAAGCTGAAGCTAACCGCTTGCCAGCCGGATCGAACGCTAGATTCCAAACCGTCCCCATATGTCCGGTTAAAGTTGCAACTTCCACTCCGGTATTCGTATCCCACACTTTGATCATGCGATCTTGTGACCCGCTGACTAACCGTGGCTCTGTAGGATGATAGGTTAACGATGTGACTGCTCCGGTGTGACCTCTCAGTGTTTGGATAAACTCCAGTCGACACGACTTCTCGGTTTCTTTTATATCAAAAACCTGAATAGTTCCATCCATACAACCTGCAGCCAGTCTGGTCCGATCAGGATTGCGTACCAGAGCCAAAACAGTGCCAGCCAGCTTTTTACTATAGACAGTTCGAGGTTCATTGGCGGTATAATTCCATATGCGAATAGTCTGATCGCCTCCGCTTCCCAACTCTCCGCCGCTGCCTGAGGCAAGCCATTTGCCTTCGTCGTCAAGGAAAACGAGAGCATTAACCGGGGTGGTATGTCCTGCGACCGTATATTCCAGTTGCGGATTATCCAATTTCGCGATATTCCATACTCGAATGCTCCCATCATTGTAACCAACGGCCATACGTTTTTTACGGTTATCGACAGCTAACGCCTTCATGGCATAAATACCTATTCCAGTTGTATCATAAACCCACGTGCGTTTGAACGGTTTAGTTGATTCGTTTTGCCATATGGATACGGTGCCATTGTCTGAGGCTACGGCTAGCGTCGATAAGTCGCCATTTTGCCACCATTTGGCACCGATTGCTCCCCCGAGAGTTAAGGCGGATGCAGTATCCAGTATCCACTTGCCCTGGCGTATTTTCCATATGAATATTCTTCGCTGTCCGCCAATAGATATTAAACATTGCCCCGTGGAGTCAAACTCGACTTTACACACGCTGCTTTTGTGCCCTGCGAGAACTGCAACATCATCAGCATTGGGATTCCACACCTTTAGCGTGCCATCCTCCGAGGCGGATAAGATGCGTCCATCCTTTAACGCTATTATTTTTAATATAGCCTCGCCATGGCCTCGCAGCGTTTTTTGATACCGCCCTGGTCGCTCAACGGAACGTGTGGTTGGTTCTATTTCCCATACGTATATTGCCCGATCACCACCTCCAGACATAAGTTGCTTTCCGTCAGCACTGAATGCAACAGCCCTGACTCCCCGCAGATGCCCATGGAAAATCTCGTTTGGCTTGATAGATCGAAAAACCTTTTCATTGTGCCGCGATTTCAATATGGACTTGAGACTCCATATACAAATAGTTTTGTCCATTGAAGCCGTTGCGAACAGTTTTCCATCAGGGCTAAAAGAAAAATCATAGGTATGGTAAGTGTGTGCATCCAGTATGGCTAATGGTTGTTCCGATTTACCTGTCAATAGTTGATTGTAATCCCAAAGCAGAACAACGGAGCATTCTTCTTTACCAACTGCAATGATATCGCCGGTAGCATTAAATAAGATAGTACATCCCCAGCCTTCCAGGGAAATATCGTCTACTGATGTTCTGTATGCAGTATCAGCGGGTTCGGCTCTACTCGTATCCCAGAAGATCAATCCCTTGTTGGTACCACAAACTAAAATCGGCTGCTCAGGATGAAAAACAAGCGATGCGGCACTTTTTGTATTGTCAAACCATTCTTTCGCTAACTCGTAAGTATTCGCGTCTGAACGTGCCCAAAGACTGATACAAAAACAATCCTTTTCTCTGACGTATGACATAATCGCAAGTTGCTTACCTTTATCTCCAAAAGCGGCCGCACGAGCCTCGCCCTTGACATCCAGTTTTTGTACCAGTGATCCATCATTCGTATCGTAAATACACTGTGAATTACAGAATGGGCGACATACGACAACATGTCGCTCGTCAGGGCTTAAAGCAATATCGTCAATATCCTTGTTGTCCGATTCGGCTTCACCAATAGTTATTATACTCTGATCCACTCGACTCATCAGATGTTCGAATTCCCAACCACGCAAGGCAACATCCGTCTCATCGAGGATTCTCTTTGCCGAAGCCGCTTCATTCAACTGCAAAGCCGCATCAGCCTGTCCCATTGCTGCTCCGTACTTACTTATTTCTGTCAGCTTTTGCTGTTGAGCGACACCCATTTGTTTGGAGTAGAAAATAACCAAGGCGGCAACCAGCGCCAGACTTACTAACGCCGTCATCGATTGCCAGGGATGACGTCTAATATATTTTCCCAAAACATATGTCGCACTTTGGGGACGTGCGGTAATCGGTTCCTTCTTGACCACCCGCCGCAGGTCCTCGGCCAATTCTACCGCGGATTGATATCGATGGACTTTATTTTTCTCCAGTGCCTTGCCTACTACGGTATCCAGATCTCTGCTTAATTTAGGATTGACCGAAGATAAACGTGGTATGGCTCGCTCTTTAATCGCCTGTGTGGCCTGATAAACAGTACTGCCCACATCGTAAGGTAACTTTTCCGTCAGAAGCTCGTATAGTACGATTCCAAGAGTGTACACATCACTACGTATATCCAGTTTTGTTGTCTCTCCGTCACATTGCTCGGGACTCATATACTGCAGGGTTCCCACCAACTCGCCCACATTCGTACGCAGGGTGGTGGCAGCTATATCGGTGTTCGTCGAACGGGCAACGCCGAAATCGATGATCTTTACGCGACCTTCCTTGTCGACCAGAATATTCGAAGGTTTCAAATCACGATGGATAAAACCACGTTGGTGGCCGTGGTGAACGGCATCGCAGACCTGGCCGAACAACTGCAATTTCTCGGCGATAGTTAATGAACGCTCGGCCGCAAAGCTTGTAATACTTCTGGCATCGGGGATATATTCCATCGCAAAGTATGGAAGCGTAAACCCGGATCTATCGGTGGATTTGCCGAATGTATGCACACCGGCTTCATAGACCTGGGCAATGTTCGGATGAGCCAGGCTGGCGAGGGTTTGCGATTCGTATTCAAAACGGCGGGCGGCCGACCGCGAAAGAAGTCCGCTGTGCATTACCTTCAATGCCACCTTCCGCTCAGGGCTGCTCTGCCGGGCAAGGTATACGGTACCCATGCCACCGGTGGCAATAAGATCTTCGATGTGAAACCTTCCTATTTTTTGCCCGATAAGTTGATGAGCCTGTTCCTGCGTTCCTGGTTTTAACGTACGTGAGAATTCCGGCATACCCTTTGCCGGTATCATGAAAGCGGTAGGTATTCGTTTATCACTGTCAAGCAGCGAATTAACCTCCGCTAACAGATCGGCATCATCTCCACATTGGCTTTTTAAGAATACGGCCCTCTCGGTTCCTGAAAGGTTTATCGCTTCAGAAAAGACTTCCTGCACCCGTTTCCAATCCACATTGGGCACCAGATCACCCCCGATCACAAATTGCGTAAGTACGAAACCGCATCATTAGGATTACAAATCTACACCTGTGTCATTTTCGCCATCGCCTAACTGGCGATACAGCCACGCACGAGCCAGTCGCCATTCGTTGCTGACCGTTCTGGGAGAAATATCCAACGCTTCCGCTGTTTCTTCCAAAGTTAACCCGCCAAAGTAACGGAGGGCCACAATCTGCCCCTGCCTCGGTGCTAGCTGGTCAAGTCTGTGCAAGGCCTCATCAACGGCCAACACCTCCAGAGGATCCAGATCCACTATCGGCGGCTCGCCAACCAGAGGAGAAGGCTCCCTGCCTGCACCACGTTTCAGCCTCCCCCTTTTACGTGCGTCATCCACGCAGATACAACGCATTGCCTGGGCCGCGGCGGCGAAAAAATGTTTCCGGTTTTCAAACGGCGCCCCCTCGGACGGCGATAATCGCAAGTAGGCCTCATGTATCAAGGTAGTGGCCTGCCTAGCCGCAGGCCTGGCTTCTTTTCTGACTTGGGCGTTGGCGATAATCCGCAGTTCGTCATATACCGCCTTCCAAAGGTTTTCGCGGGATCGAATGTTTCCATCGGCCACGGCCTTAAGAAGCCGGGTTATTTCACCCGCCTCGGGACGCTTATACATAGTTACAGGCCTCCGCACTGATGTGTATTGCGGTTTATTGTACCGTTAATCACCAATGGATTGAAGCGATAAAACGAAATCCGCAGCTCGCCAAATACCTCATAAAATACCAATATTCAATAAACCTAAACCACCCAATATAACACCTGGTTATTTTGTAATTTTTATTGCCGACGATTTGTATGGAAGTCGCATGGCAATGCCCCAGTCGGAACTGGACAAACGCACCATTTATGTGGTAGCGCAGGCGGCCGCCGTCGCGCAGGCCCGATCCGCTACGCGTATCATTGTATAAACCGGAATCGTCGCACAGGCCCGATCCGCCGCGGGAATTCCTCTCCTTTAATTCGCTCGAATCTTTGCCTTTGTACGAACCCGTTCCGTCGTGTTCTTCAATCACCCGCTGCCCTTCGTAGTAGAAATGGGGGACCGAGCCGCCGATGTTGGCCTCTATCCTTCGGCCCCAGGCGTCGTACTTGTAACTTGCCAGGACCACGTCAGCCGCATCCTGGATTCTTACCAATTGGTTTTGGCCGTCGTAGGCGTATTGCCGGCCATCCTCGTCAACCGTGAGGTTGCCCGATTCATCGTAGTAGACCGCATTACCCGCAACCGTTTCGTACTCGTTGGCCGTGTTGGCCAAGGTGTAGTCGATCACCTCCCCGGCCCGGTTAGTATGCGATTCGCGATTTCCCAAAACGGGCGAAAAGCAAGTCAGCATTATCGAGTCAAAGAGTTGATTGGGCTAACGGTCATTGTACGTCAAATCGCTACGACTGTCGGAATAACGGTAAAAACAAGGTGATTACCGGTACCGCACCGAGTGGGAGTGAAAAACTGGGCGATACCGGCAATCAAAGCGGGTGAGCTTTTACCCATCTTTATGTATAGTCTTCGATAAGGTTCGTTCGAGTAATGTCTCGTTCTATGTTTCCAAGTCTTCAGCCAACGCTTCGATATCCGCCAACTCGTCAACGGTCACCACTTTGTCTATATCGAGTAATATTTTAACACCATCCCCGACTTTACCTATCCCTAGGATAAAGGAAGAATCGACCGACTTACCCATAGTTGAGGGTGGTTCGATATTGTTCACCGAGATATCCAACACTTCAGAAACGGTGTCAACAATTATTCCAACTTCCCTACCAACACTAACCACGATGATACACGTTTCCTTGTTATGTTCGATTTCTTCGAAATCGAACTTCAATCGGAGATCCACTACGGGTATAATCTTGCCTCGCAAGTTAATAACGCCTTTCATAAAGGAAGGCATACGTGGCACCGCCGTAATATCCATTACTCCAATGATTTCGCGGACTTTTATTATTTCGATACCGTACTCTTCGTCGGCCAGTTTGAAAGTTAAGTGTTTTTGTTTTTCATCTGAAATCGTATATTGTGTTTTTACAGCTGTGTTCTCAGGCTTTTCCAAAAACGTCGTCATATAGTATTTCCTTTATGTTCAGGCCTTATCTTCAAGATACCGGTAACCGTACGTTTTAGGTGATCCCAGTACCTGCCCGGGCTGACGAGAAGAACATTGGTTTTATTGATCAACATCTGCTCGCCAGCCCTGCCCGCGATATCACTTTTTAGAAATCTCTTAGATCGCTTTCCTGGTCGAGCGATAAAAACTCATTCGCTGCAGCATTACTCGCACCACTAGGTACTCCGGAACCGTCAACTCCCGATTTACGGTTGCTTGGTTTACTGATATTCCCGTACGTTCTATCTTGAGCAACGGCTTGCGAAGTATCATTGGTCAGTTCGCGCGTTGAACTACCTTGTGCTCCACTAACCAGAACGGCTAATTCCTGAACAATACGTTTGACCGCAGATGCCTGCGCAGAGAGTTCTTCGGCAGCGGCTGCTGATTCCTCCGCCCCGGCGGCATTGGACTGAGTAACTTGATCCATATCCGAAACGGCAACGTTCACTTGTTCCACCCCCTGCGCTTGCTCGACGCTTGCTGTAGCTATTCCCTCTATAAGGCAGGTAACCTTGGTCACGTCATCTACAATGGCTCCCAGTGCGCTGCCCACGTCGTTGGCTACAACGGTGCCCTCTTTTGCCCGATCAACCGATTCTTCTATTAATCCGGTAGTTTCGCGCGCAGCTTCCGCAGCACGTAAAGCCAAATTCCTCACCTCGTCGGCAACCACCGCAAATCCCTTACCATGTTCACCGGCGCGAGCGGCCTCCACCGCTGCATTCAATGCCAACAGATTTGTTTGGAATGCTATTTCCTCGATAACTTTAATGATTTTACTTATCTGTCCGGAAGATTCGTTGATAGCGGACATGGCACTGTTGAGTTGCTCCATCGTTCTGTCACCGGTCTCCGCCGCTGCGCGCGCCTGGCCACTCAATTCGTTAGCCTGCTTGGCGTTTTCAGCATTCGTCCGAGTCATAGCCGCCATTTCTTCCAAAGCACTACTGGTTTCTTCAAGAGACGCTGCCTGCTCGCTCGATCCAGCTGCTTGTTGTTGACTGGAACTGGATACCTGATTCGCGGCATCGTTGACCTGGTCTGCTCCTTCGTTCAAGCTGGCGATAATTCGATTAAGTGGCTTGGTAATTCCACGCGTAATAAAGAAAGCCAGCAGAATGCCCAGTACAACCGCTATCGCAAGTCCAATAGTCATTACCATGGTCGCGGTTGAGAGCTCTCTGGCGGTATCTTTGGCTATTTTGTCAGTATTTTTCATTCCGGCTTCAGCAGTTGTCTTGCACGCAGCGATCACCTGCTTGCTGGCCTCATCTCGTTTAATTGCGAGATCCTGGAGCTGAATCCAACCCTCTAGAAAAGCGGTCATAGCGGTGTTGTAGTCGTCACCGTTCTGCTTGGTTTTCTCTATTGTCTCAAGATCTGCTGGGGCACGAGTAATCTTTCGTAACTCAGCGTACTTTTCATCCATTTTGGCAAAGTTCTTTTTCGCATCGTTCATGATAGCTGGTGAACGCAAGGCCTGAGATTTGAAAGCTTTGATACGCGTATCATTAGCAAGGCTTATAACGTCGTTCACCAGAGATATTTTCTGGTGTCGCTCATGCATGTCGGTACTCAATTTCGCCTGTTGGCCTTCCAGAAACGTCTGACAATTTTGAACGTAGGCACTGGCCGCTTTATCCATAGTACTTCGGACACCAGAAAGTTCAGCAAACCGCTTCAAAAATAGTTCCATTGCCGCGCAGTACTTTTCGGCAGCCGCCTCGGTGGAATCGATACGGCGAAGGTCCACGTCATCGCGTGTAATCGCTCGCAAATCAGCGGTGGACTTCTTTGCTCCCTTAATTGTATCGATTGCATTAAGCAAGTATTCGGTGTTTCCCTCAGCCTGACCTTTGAAATTCAAAATGCGGCCGGCATTACCGACGGCGATGATATCATTGGCAAGATTGATCTTCTTGAGGCGTTCGGTCAGGTCGGCACCTCCCTCCTTGATTTCCTTCAACATCTTATCATTCTGCCCAGCTAAGAATGCATTACATTCAGTCATGTATGTGACAGCATTCCTGTTCATGGTTTCCCGATCTTCGGCGAGCCCCTGAGAAATCTCGACATAGTTTTCCATTCCCGAAGAGTAAGCTTTGGCGGCTGCTTCCACGTTTTCGATTCGTTGAATGTCCGCGGGATCTCTGGTGACTTTGCGCAGTTCCACCGTTTTTGAACTAAGCGCAGCTAATGCATCGATAGCGTTTTGCATAAGCTTGATGTCGTTTGACGCCTGAGCCTTGAAGTTGGTAACTCTAACGGTCGTCCCGAGGTTGACGATGTCGGTAACAGTGGTGATTTGGGTCTGACGTTCATCCAGATCCTTTTCGAATGCCTCATTTTGCCCATTCAAGAAAGCTGCGGAGTTTTCCATGTATGCTGCGGCACTCTTGTTCAGGTTTTCGCGTTCCTGGGCCAGCTTACTGATGAGGGTCTCTGTTTGCCCCATAAGGTCACTATAGGTATCAATAGCCGAACTCGCGGTTTCTACCTGTCCTTTCAATGCCTGAAGGTGTATGGCGGTGTTCGCAAGATCCTCAGCTTCCTTCAGGTGGTTAGCAACGGCCGACATTTCGGTCTTGGCATCTTCGTAATACTTTGGATTTTCCGTTAAGCTATATCCACGCATTCCGTACATGGTTCGGTTTGCGGCCCCGCGCAGATTGTTAGCCACTTGCACTTCCGGAACGTACTCCTGGGCAAGTTTCGAGGTTTCTCCCTCTACACTTTTCATGTTCCAAATGGCCATCCCACCTAACAGAACAGCAATACCAATCAACGACATAAATCCCAATGCGATCTTTGTTCCTAACTTCATTTTTTACACCTTTCATCGATCTCGACTTACCCAAGCCGACCCATCGGTTATTTATCCTTCCGGAGCACCACTTGCTTCGGAAATCAAATGTTCAACCACTTGCCCAAGATTCTGTCCGTCGCATGCAAGTTGTACAATTGGGTCTCCATCTTTCTCGTCGGACGCCCATTCCACACTTATCTGATTCTGAAAGTAGTCGCAGGTAACGTTGGCATAATGTCCCGGCGGGCCACGCAACACGGATATTTGTGAGAGGAGAAAACCATCATCGATAAGTTTATCCACGATTTTAGAGAGGCTGTCATTATGTCGAGCCACTACGAAGAAACATATGCGGGATCTTTCGTATTTGTAGATGTCATAGGTTTTTATCTTATTAATTACGTGTTCTAGAAGGTTTGTCGCCTGGCCGCCGTATACTCGGTCCTGCGGAGTAATGTGGGCTAGATATCCGAATTTTCCCGGGTAGGTCGCAACGACCGCCGTACAGGTAGATACGCCAACCGTTCGAAGTAATTCGTTCTGATTAGCCCTGACGAATTCATCCATATCGACTTCAATAACCTTCTGTCCCGCCTCGGCGACGAGTTCGGTTCTTTGGTTTTGATGACGAGAGTCGGCCAATTTGCGGATGATTCCATCGTAGTAGTATTGGCGATGTTGATCGAAGTGCTCAGATACGATTTGATCCTTGTCCATTTTGGCGACGACTAACCACTGGATTTTTAAAAACTCCACAACCTCAAATGACGTTAACGCGGTACTACCGCGATAGTCAGTAACCGTTCTACGGCCTTGCTTCTCATTGAACTTGGCTTTGATGTTTCGGTCGTCCAGCTTCTTTTTGAGAATTGTCGAGTCCCCCTGGAAGTTAGACTCGGTCAACATGTATCCGTTGTGATTAACAAGAAATGTTTCCCCCGTTGGTCCGAGTAACTCATCCCCGGCGAAGAGAGAATTGACCTTGTTAATGGCACATTGCAGGACAAGCCAACCCAAATGTTCGCCGTTTCGCGTAACAGGCTCCACGAAAAACGCTGCAGGCTCATCTGACACGGTATAATACTGAAAGTCTATGAATACTTCTTCTCCGGGGGCTGTTGCCAGGCATTTGGCCAATGGCGTGTTAGCGGTTTCACCA
Source organism: Phycisphaerae bacterium (assembly GCA_963667855.2). GTDB lineage: Bacteria > Planctomycetota > Phycisphaerae > UBA1845 > UBA1845. The sequence continues at coordinate 215,654 of CAXXKI010000029.1, forward strand.
TCAAACACGTTATGCTGCGAACTCAACTCCTTACGGACGGTGTAGAGAATACGGCCGTTGGGATCAATCATAAGGATGTCGTAAAAACATAAGTAATTCTCGATGTAATGCTTGATAATCGACCGACGCAAGTTGGCCAGCTTTTCCGTTAACGCCTCTGGAACATTGGGATTTTTCTGGACGCGCGAATACCTTCGATTGATATCGAAAAACGAAATCAGAATCGTGTCCTCTCTCGCTTTGATCGCGGTATCATGGATCTTGTCGCAAAAGCGGTTGAGCTGTTTCACCTTTTCCCGGCAAGCGTAATCCAGGCGAACATGGGCCCATTCGTAGGGACTTCGAGCAGAAACTTTCGGCGGGAATGTGAAGAGAACCACAAAGATTAGCAATGTACACAAGAGAGAAAGTCGTTTGTCGTCTAGGATAGTTTTCAATATACACTCCCGGATTCACATGATTGACTAATCAAGTAGAAGTCAATAAACGGGCCGATGCTCGTTGATACTAGTAGTCATGGAATCTCTATCTTTTAACCATCTGGTCGCTCTACGAAACGAACCTGCCAGAAAAGAGCGGGCGTGGACTTCGGCGCCCTGATTCCCGATAAAACCGAGTAAGTTTGAAGTGGCCTGAGGCCTGCTGATTACGTTGTCCGATTGCCATTGGTGTTAACCATTCTGATAGTCCGTCAGTTTCTCTTAATCTTTCGCGCTCAAGTATTTGCCGGTTACGACGTGACGTAGAGCATTGTCCTCGGGCCAGCGAACTCCATCGGCTATCTCTATCAAGCGATCAATAATAACCAGCTTCGCGGGCAAACTATGTTTCCACCATGATTTGACGAAGTACTTGAGTAACTCGAGTTGATGCGTTGGAACCTGCCCGTTCACCGTTGTCGAGTTCAACGTACTGCGTATGAAGCCAAGCTGTTCAGCGGAGAGCTGTCGTAACGTTTGGTCCAAACGAGCTATGTCCGTAAGTTCCATCATCGACAATGATTTATTCATTCTCCGGATGGAGTTTTCCAGTGCTTGTATTATTGTATCTTTTTGCATCCTTCAATAAACTCTCCGGCAACTTCACCGCGTCTCTACACATACGCATTAGACTGCGCGTACCTTCAGCGCATGCGCAATGGAACTAGCATATAGTGGCCGGCAAAGCTTATTACAGAACACTCAAAAACGAATCCCCTGCGATAGGTGATCGCTCTAAAAATCGGCGAATAATCAAGCTCGGTTGATAGGAAGAATGTCTCATTTTGGCTAGACGATATTCCGGCTGTGCCCTTCGTGTATCCATAAACGAATTTCATACCTCAGGTTGTATTCAAGGGCTACTCTCAGTAAAATGAGAACCATGATGCGTTTTCGCAGAGAGAAGTGGTTGGCAACTAAAGTGTATTTCTCGTCTTAGTCGTGTCGTCGATGGCTTTATTACCCATGCCTGATTATTATTAATCCGGATATTCACAGTCTTACATGTTTGCGGTTTAACACTAGACGGAATGCTTACTCTGGCGATTTACATTTTACCTTAACACAGCATTGGTTAACACAGTGCACCGAACACACGAAAGATAACTCGCTGCCATACGCCCCGCGACAACAGGCGGTATTACAACATCCCCCTGGTGTAATGAATCGAAGCGATTGATACACTTGCCTTTTCCTGCCTCAAACTTCAATGCCCATCGTCTTGCCTTACATACACCTTGTACGTATTCCGCATCGTGTAGTAGGAAAGAGCAACTTGAATAAGCGGAGCGCTCGTCGATCAGTTCATTATCCCTTTTCGAAGGCTTCCAAAGAAGTCGATTATTGACTGCGATGACACCGGTGAACTTCCCCGGCAGTTACCGATATCAAACAACCTTGACCTTCTTGTATCGCAACTGCACAGGCTAACCACGCGGCCGGGAGGCGAGAGGCTTGTTTACCGCCGGGGATCACTTGGCCAGAACCTGCGCGACAAAACCGTTGCGCAGTGTATCCTGATCTTTGACGTCTTTGTCTCCCATGGCAATTCCGAAGATCCGTTGACTTAGCATGGTTCGGACATCGAGGACGACCTTATGCTGGCTTCGATTACCGTCTAAAATACGCGTATCGTATTCGGTCTTGCCGATATCAGTTCAGGCTTCCCTGTGCTTGCCTCGGCTACGTCGGCCTGAACGGCGAGCATCGATAGAATATCGAATGGAATACCTACACCTAAAAACGTAACCGTGCGATGGAAGACTTTCTGAACTAAGGTAATAGGAACTACCGATTAAATACTCTCCAGAAATATTGTCATCTCTCGTGTTGATCTCTCACTACTGCACAAGCGTCGCGCCGATTCGTCCACCGTAGCCAGTTCAAACCTCATCGCAAGCACCAAAAATGCAGATCGGAAACCCGGATCGAGAGCTTATAACGCTTTGGCTGCTAACTAACAGCAATATTCGACACGTCTTTCGCTCTATCGCCTCCACCCCCCATATAGGTCATATGTCCTATATTAACATATTGTCTAGTCGTAAGCCCCTATATGTGCTATAGGTAATAGATAATAGACCCTAATGTATTCTATGTAGTAAGAGACACTGAAGCAGAAATGACAAAGAATTCAGATTGCAGTACGAGCCAAGGAAGCATCGCCCTGCTGACAGGAAAGGACCGCCAGCAATGAACTATAAGCGAGGGAGACGGTACGTCTCTGGAGAACTCCAGGCCGCAATAAAACGTTTTCTAAAACTGAAAGGCCTAGATAATAAAGCTGTCCCGATCCTTGCCGGCGCCAACAATAACGCCGCTGTAGCTCTCTGCCGCCAGCCCATCCACAATACAAACCACGGCAATAAACCCAAATACTTATTCTATAGACAACACGAACTTCACGACAGTTACGAAGGTACCACCCCCAGAGAGGAATTTGTCCAAAAAGGAACGATTCCCGAGCGCAAGCTACCTCTCAACGGACGTAAAACAGAACATCGTATACACAACAAGTTGAGTGATTGGATTTTGGGGTTGGCTAGAGCGATTAATCGAGACACCTCCAACAATCATCGCCGACTCTTCGATATCTTCATGAACATCGCCCAAAGCAAGAAAACAAAGGGATCCCGGAGGCAACAGACCAATGATCTCACTAAGCGCACCAACGAGTTGAATTTCCTTTACACAATCTCCAAAATCGAGGAACAGTCAGGTACAAACCTCGATAACATCCTTCAGCAAACGGTTGTTGCAATAACACAAAGCTGCCAGTACCCGGAAATCACTACCGCAAGAATCACGTTGAAAGATGCTGTGTACACGGTTCCAGGATTTCGCGAAGGCCGCAGGAAGCTGGCGTCTGATATTGTGGTATATGGCAAACCAATCGGCAGCGTTGAAGTATTCGACCTGAATGAGGAGCCTATCGTTAATGAAGGCCCCCTCCAAAGAGAGAACCGAAGCCTGATCAACGAGATAAGTAAGCGATTAAGTAATATAGTAGAGAGAATTTGGAGCGAAGAAGAAAAAAACAAGTTAAAACAGCAATTAGTCCAATCACGGGAAACAGAGATGGTCGCCCAGCTGGCCGGAGGAATAACCCATGATTTAGGCAACCTTTTAACAGTAATCAATGGTTACATAAGTCTTACAAGAAAGTCCCTACCAAGTGATCACAAAGCGGTCGAATGGCTGACTGGAGTACAACAAGCGACGGAACAAGCAGCCGACGTAACTCGGTCCCTCCTAAATGTCAGCCAAAAAACGGAGATAAAGAAGACGCCGGTAGAGTTGCAGGGTGTCGCTACGCGATGTTTAAACCTCCTCCGCCGTGTTCTTCCGCCACACATGAACGTTGTTATCAATACGGAAGGTGAGCCGGTATGGGTTCTCGCAGATGAGACTCAGATGCAACGAGTAATAATGAATCTGTCGATAAATGCTCGCGATGCAATGCCGAACGGCGGAACATTCAAGCTATCTGTGTCCAAATCGCGTGTGGAGACAACCAAATCTGACGCATTTGGCAAAAATAAGGAATGGCGGGCCAAACTCATCGCAAGCGATACTGGTTCTGGAATCAATCCGGAATTGCGCGAACTGTTGTTTGAACCGTTTTTCACAACCAAGCCGGGCGGGAAGCATGCCGGGCTAGGGCTGACTGTCATCAATAGCATCGTCCGCGATCATGATGGAATAATCAAAGTGGAGTCTGAGCAAGGCAAGGGTACGACATTCACTTTGGAATTCCCTTTACTTCCGCTCGAAAGATACAAGAGAAACCGGGCAAAGCATACGCCTTCCCCGACCAGGGGAGGCGGGGAAGTGATTTTCCTAATCGGGGACAGTAGCCACCTGCGAAGTATTCTCACAACTTCCCTCGAATCGATGAACTACAGGGTTATACAGGCAAACAGCGAGAGTGGTTTCGTCAATTGCTTAAAACAACATTGCCAACGAGCAAACCTTTTGATTATTGACATCGACTACTCACGACATAGCGAAGTTGACTGTCTACACAAGATTCGTTCAATCGATTGCCATATTCCAGTCATCGTCATTACCGGTAACACAGATACGAACGCGACGGTACAGTTTGATAGCGATACGATCCTGCTGCGCAAGCCATTCCAAATCAACGAACTTCACCTGCTGGTGGGCAACGCACTTGCCAGGACCTATCCCATTACTGGTTAAATACTTATCCGTGAGGTTGAGGATCAACAGAATTCCTTTATTTAGGCTGTTTACGGAAAGTACTTTCGCGAGATATCGCTTCCTGCAAAGTTTTTGGATAGCTTATAAATACCACGCGTAGGAGCCTGCGGCATGAACAAACTAACATCAGTGTTGTTGGTGGATGACCACGTTTTGGTCTTGAAAATGCTTGTGGATCGTCTGGCCTGCGAACCAGATATTGAAGTAGTGGGAACGGTTGAGGATGCTCGTTCCGCCGTAACTGAGGCAATCAGGTTACGACCAGACGTTATTTTGATGGATATCGACATGCCAGGGACAAGTTGTTTTGATGCGGCACGAACAATCCATTGTCAATATCCGATGACAAATTTAATCTTTCTCAGTGCATTCGTTAATGATCGGTATGTCGAGCAAGCGCTTGAGATCGAAGCTACCGGCTATTTGACTAAAATTGAGCCACCGGAATCGGTGGTGGCCGCAATCCGTGCTGTGGCGAACGGGAAATGCTATTTTTCGCCCCAGGTACAATCACGAATTGTAATCGGTTCTAAATGCGTTCAACTTGCACAACCGAAACAATCGCGCACGTCCACACTGTCGAGCAGAGAAGAAGAAGTCCTCTGCTACGTTGCCCAAGGACTTTCGAAAAAGGAAATAGCAAAGGTTATGCATATAAGCGTTAAAACAGTTAACAACCATACTTCGCACTTAATGGAAAAACTGCAAATCCACGACCGAGTGAAATTGGCGAGATTCGCAATTCGTGAGGGGCTAGTTAAACCATAGAATGGAATAGATTGAAATAAATCGGCTGTCGTGATTTGTTTCAATCAAAGTGAGGCACATTGCAATGTTTGAATAACGTACATTTGTTCCCACCGGGAAGCGTAGTAATCGAGATTTTGTGGATCAGCGATTGAAGGAGCTAAACGAAAGGAGGCAGGCCATCCAACTTCGTCTCGAAGAACTCGATTGCGTTGCGGCCGGTCAGGCCGAAATGAATAATATCGTAACCAACACGGAGAAATTTATCGCGAGTTTGCCCTATACACTCCGCGAAGGTGTACCCCAGGAGAAGTTGGTCACTCTTCGCCAATGCATCGAACGAATCCACATCGACAAGCCGAATGGACAAATCACCGTTAACATCCAAGTAGTTCCGGTTGGGAATATAGACGACACGCAGCAGGTCGACGTGGCGCTGGCGTAGCTACGCGATGACCGATACGGAAACCTTCTAAGCAGTAGTTCAGTAGTTACCCGTTAATCGCGACAAATGACAAGGTCGGAGTTCATAACGAGCCCAGGAGGGTTTGTAGCGAGTAGGTCGCCGGTTCGAAACGGGTGAAACAGGCCCAAACCCGATTCGACGTAAGCGCATAGAAAACCTCGACTTACGTCGAGGTTATCTCCAACTCTTAATAGCGGGGGCAGGACTCGAACCCCAAGACATTGCCCTGTTTTTGACCCCGCTACTTGATTTTTGGCAAAATCGCTGGCAAAATCGCTGGCAAAATAACCTCCAAAAACGGAGTCTATAGACATGTCAGAAAAACCGCAACAGACAGGCAAAAATAAGAGAGGTAAATACCGCTCAGTCGGTTATTACTCCCACCAGGGCAAAGAGATAGTCGGACTTAAAAGACGCCCTGACGGTCGATTCTATGCCTCTTCCAACCCGAACAAGAAGTTCGGCAAAGACCCCTCCAAAGCTGTCCATGCTTTTTACGTCTGGAAAGCGCAGCAATCTGATAGCCTGATCGAACCACCCGAGGGGTCCGATGTTCTGGCCTACGTTGAAGACGACTTCGGAACGGAACAGCCGACTACGCAATTACATAAAGAGTATTGGACTGCTTACTTCCGCAACCTCATTTTGACCAATCCGAGGCAAGCAGCAATTGAGTTAGATGTCCCCCACCTAGCAGACAAGCCAGTAATGGCAAGCGCTGCCAAACTTACCCTTGAGGAATTGGGAGATAAATACCACAAGGAAAGACGCAACAAACAGGGGGAACTGCTGGAACCCAAACATGTCAGACAGTCCAAGAAATGGTGGCAACAATTCCTTGATATCGTGGAAGTCAAAACCGTCAAAGAATTAACCCCCGACAAAATCAATAAATACAATGATGCTATCATGAGCGAGTTTGACGGAGGGAAAGAACCCACTTATGTCAAACTCCGTTTCGGGAAAGTCAAAACCATTTTCAATTTTGCAATCGACAAGGGAATTGACCCCGCAGAATATCGACGAGTTCTTGACTTATGCCGAGTTCTGGAGATACCAGCGCCTAATCCCGCAAACCCGAATCCGATCACCCCTGACGATTTCAGCGCTCTGCTGGAAAAAGCAGACGTAAGGCAACGGGCAATCCTGCTATGTGGTTTGAATTTTTGTATGCATTCAGGGGAAGTTGCCGAATTGCAGAAGTCGGACATTAACTTGAAAGCAAAAACCCTTGTTGGAGTAAGACCGAAAAACCGTAAAACTCGAATCGGTATTGTCTGGACTCGTACAGCAGAAGCAATTGAAAATTACCTGAAAGCAAAACCTCATAATGCCCCCCACTTGTTCAATTCTCGGATTGGTACTCCGTTAACTTCCAAGGCAGTCGGCAGGTTAGTTATTTCCTTGCGTAGGAAGGCAGGATTACCAGAAACAGTATCGTTCGATACTATACGGGACGGAGCATATACAGCAGCAATTGAAGGTGGTGCAGATTTATTACATGCAAAACTGCTGGCAGGTCATGCGGTAGGTATGACGGATCAGTATGTTCGGCGCAATCCGAAAATGGTTGCCGATGCCTGTGAAGCAATCGAAAAGCTTTACTTCCCCCCAGAGAAGAAGCAACCCAAACCGACGAAACCGAAAACGAAATGAACTAACAACCAGAACCGACAAACCCCGATGAAACATTGCATTTCACCGGGGTTGTCAAGGAATTAATAAAGAAAATAATAAAAATGAATGAATGAAGCATTCAAATGAACTAATATTATTTATTTCCTCCCCCCGAAAATTCCTGCTTTTATTCTGCTTTTTTTGAAAAAATAATGTCAATTTAATCCCCTTTTAGCTTGGCTAAAAACACCATTTTGCTATGGTTCAGTTAGACTTCTAACTCTAACCGAAAGGGCCTAAAATGTCATTTAAACCGCTATTTAAAGACTTTTCCCCCGATTGCTCTATCGTCCCCACTGGGCATAGTAAAACCGTACCTGCTATGCTTTTAAAGTCAGCATCGGGCAAAGAATTTGCCATAACTGAAACTGGGGAAATCTTTACATATGAGTACAGCAGCGCAAACGATGAACCTATTTTCACGTCTACCGGTTTTAAAGTTGGGAGGGTTTAAAATGACTACAAAATCAGCAAAAATCGGGGCATACCTCAGGGTCAGTACCTCTGAACAAGATGTTAAATCCCAGAAGGAAGCGGTCAGGCAATGGGCAAAATCGAATCATGTACCATTGCCAGAAATACGGTTTTTTGAGGATAAGAAATCAGGGGTAAACACAGATAGACCACAACTGCAAAAACTTATCTGGGCAGTAGATAAAGGCCGGGTTGATACTGTGGTAGTTTTTCGTTTGGATCGATTGGCCCGTAACCTGCGCCAAGGATTAGAAATCCTTGCCGACCTTGCAGATAAGGGTATACGGGTGGTGAGTATCAGTGAGAATATCGATTTCGGAAGCTCCACCGGCAGGTTAATAGCTTCAATTCTGCTTGCTGTTGCCAGTTTTGAAAGAGACTCAATCGTGGAGCGCATAAAGGCAGGTATGGCAGCAAGTAAAGCAAATGGTAAGCATATCGGCAGACCGCAAAACCGTAAGCATCTCGAAAAAATCCGCAAAATGCGAGATGACGGTATTTCAGTAATTCAGATATCTGTAAAACTAAACTGCTCCAGACAAAACGTATATGCTGCCTTGGCAAAAACAGCCTAATTCGGCCTGTCGTACTTATTGTAATACGTTTCCGTCATTCGGGATTTTCGATAGTCTTTACAGCTTGTTAATTTCCCGCACATCGGTGAGCCTACAACTTCCCCGGTAACTTGCCAAATCTCAATTACCTCGGGACCAGAAAAGTAAGTTCCGCATTTACTGCAAGTACCACTGGATTTTCGGTATATATCCGATTTCAGTCCCATATTCGCTCCTTCCGGTAATTCCATTACCACTTTCACTTCCCCACTGCAAACCCTGCAAACCCCAGTAAAAGTATGAGGACAGGTATTTACAGTAATCTTTTCCGGCTTGCTGCCTTTCGGTCTGCCTCGTCTTCTCTTCGGTTTATCCATTACAGCGCCTCCCCCAAGCCAAAAATAGTAGGCTCTGCTGTTAATCGTTGCTTTTCGTCCCCACCTTGCCAGTAGTAATTAACTTGCTTAATAAATTCAGCCGACTGTACTCGTATATTATCGATTGTGGTCGTATGATAATTGGCAAGTTCCAGTATCGATTGATTATCAGGCCGAGATACGAAAAATATATCCAGAGAGGTCTTATGGAATTGAAATCCATGTTTCGATTCGTTGTCAGGAGTTATCCCTATCAGCTCTTCAAACTCTTCAGATGTAAACATGCGATTAGTCAGTACATCGATATCCCCGAATTTCTCAACCTCACCTTGCAAGTATAACCCCGTACTACCGGCAAAAGCAGTTTTACAATCCAGCAGCATGTTTAAAAGATACTGCAAACCTAAAAGATCCCTCTTCAACTTCGGATGATTGTCATATCTTCGGCCACCTTGAGGGGAGTTGTAATTTTTACGGTTAATCCGGCGCAAAACCTGAAACATATCGTCTATTCTATCATTGTTGTTTATCATAATATAAACAATTGGCCAATCCAGCATCTGATACCTCTAATTATTTCAAAATAATTACCAGCAGCAGTAAGCACAAGGTAAGTTAAGCAAGCAAGCATAAGCAGCGCCCACTCCCCACAAACCACTTCTCCCACAATTCGCTGGGTTTTACAGCATCACGTTGATAACCCGTACTATCATGTTGGGAAATACCCATATCACGTAATGACAAGTTAATCTGTACCATTTCTTGGCGACGAAAAATCGTCGAACATAACGTAAAATCGAAGAACATCCCTTCGTTTGGCTCCGCAAACTCTACATATATAGATTCTGTGTCCACGGTGACAAACGAAGTTCTGTGTCTTCGTGACAAGTAAAGGGTAGGTCTGACAAACGAAGGCAGAAGTCGTGAAATCTGTGTCCTAAGAATTGGGATAATCTGTGTCCACGAAAAAATAAAGAGGGGGAAGTAACGGAGGGGTGGGCGCCCCTTCACCCAAAAAATTTTATTTTATGGATTTTCGGAATGGCCAATAAATATTATTTATTGGCAAGGTATTGAGGCATTAAATATTATTTTTTGATTGGCTTATAAGGTATGGGAGAGGGGCAGCAGTCCATCGCAAACCACTACCCCCCAGTCTAAAAAGGAAAAAACTAAACTGCTATGGTTCCGGTGGTGAGCTGCTGGGATTTAGGCTACCTGATATCTCACTACCACCCCAATACGGTTCATCTTTTGGCAAATCCAAGTGACACGAAAACATAGCATAAGGTATATCTGATTCAAACCCGTCAAACGTGATGGCAAACGGATTCCAAAATGAGCTTTTGCCATTACTCCAGTTATGAAGCGCTACTAAGTCAGCTTCAAAATGACTAAGTTGTGTACCACGGTCGATGGTTTTGATATTTTCGATACTGAATAATTCACCCTGCCTTTGGAGTACAAATACTGACCTCTTGTACTGGGCTGGTTCGGTTTCACTTCCCCCGGAAAATAATGCCCAATGCCTGATCAATTCATCTTCTGCACAGAAAGATAGCCGAGCAGATACCTGATATTCCATTTCTGTGCTGGTGGCTCGCAAATTGAAATACCGGGTTTCTCGATTTTCATTTGAAAACTGCCCGAAAACAATATATGTACTTTGCGTATACCCGTATTTTTCATTGTGCGGATGTAATCGCTGACAAGGGTCAGATCCATCTTGGATTGCCATTTCCCGGTATCCGGCTAACTTAGTGCATTTTGGCCCTATAATTATAGGCACTTTTTGACCATAACCGGGAGCGCCAACATAGGGCATAGGATCAAAGACTAAAATCCTGAGCTTATCGCCGAGTTGGGTAATCACGTTTGAAGCCGTGTCGGTCCAATCCCCGACTCTGCGGGGGTACTGACTGCGCCGGAAACTGTTAGTTCCCATTGCTTCGTAGCTTATTTCTAAGGTATATTCGGTATTGCCATCAGTTGCGATTAAATTCACAACGTGCCCCATTTCAACGGCATTTAAAGGTAGCCTCATTCCTACAGTAAGGGTATTTGTGGTTTCTCCGGGGGCTAAACTGCCACCTTCCGGCAGTTGCCATTTATCAGGGGTATCTGGATCATAATTATCCACAACTGATAAAGTCCAATCAACAGCAGTATCACCTGTATTACCTAATCGGAAACAAAATGTAACACTTGTTCCGATGCAAACGGAGCCGATATCGATATCAGTGATTGTTGCTGCGGTATTCGCATCTCTTGAGTAGTTTTTAATCGGTATAAAGACTAATCCCATGATGGTTCCTCGATCAGATTTTCACAAGCAACAATCAAGTTATTGATATCTGCTTGCACAGCCATATATTCCTGTTTTTCCGCATAGCTATCGGCAACATCGATATGATTTTCAACTTCGTAATAGGTACTTTCCAAGCTTGATCTGAGTTGAAGTAATACGGGCAGGTTATTTTTTCCCGCAAATATAGCTGTTTCTACGGATTTCAGAGCATCTTTCCAATCTTCTGGTATATTGTTTTCCATAATGTTATCTCCTAATTTTGATAAGCTGCTGCGGTCAGCCACGGATAGCGCTGGCCAGGTGGCAACTGACTGACTGAAACATCCCAGCATCTGCTGGGAGCATTAAGCAATTCCAAACCTATAGCTCTGAGTTGTTGCGCTGCTTTCATCAGCCCTTCAGCTTTGCTGTATGGGTCAGGCGTGTCAGCTCCTGACATTACATCACCGACACTGGCCAAGTTACTTTCAGGAAATTCAATCCGCATTTTTGCAGCATAACAAGGGTATAATCTGGCAGCTGCCAGATATCGTTCGGCCTCTTTTAGCTCAGAAAGTCTCTCTTCGGTAAATTCTTCATTTTGTTTAAACTGGGTTTTAAGGTATATTTCCCTTCGAGCTTCAGTCAATGCCGTTTCAAATTGCTCAAGCTCGAAAGTGCCATTCAAGACAGACTCCTGGCCGGTGGCAGGCCCTTGTGTGAAACCACTCCAAAGGGCAAGTTCTTCTGGTGTATTTAGCGGTAGTGGTAAGCTCATGTTTTCCCCTTTATTTATAGTCATTTATTAAATTCGTCTGGCTGGCAGGTGTCAGTCCGTTGCCACCTGCTAACCAGAAATAAGGAAACAGATAATTATGTTAAATCCCCTGAGTGACTGGTTATCCAATCCACTTTTGTATCGTGGGTAATTCGTAAATTCTGCCAATTGCAGGTGCCTGCAATTTCAGTTGCTGACATAGCCGAGGGTAAATAATCAATACCCTCATAAGCAGTTTCGTAATTACCTACAGGTATTTTCAATTCCGTCAGCGTTTGCGAAGCTGGAAGGTTGAGAACATAGCGGTCCGGTAAATACTCCCGACCACTCGGTTTCCAATCTCCTGATGTTTCGTTCCAGGCTAACATACTATATGTTCCCCCCTCACAGAAAGTTGCTGCAAATTCAGTAATTTTCATTACGTCAACTCCAAACTATGCTGTTCGATCCAATCTGTTCGTGAATGATGTTCCATCCGAAGATCAGACCAGTTGCGTGTTGTAGCTAACTCTGTACCCGAAAAAACTTCTCTCAAGTAATCGATGCCCTCATAAGCTGTTTCAGCTGAAGAATTGCGATTTTCTAAAGCCGTCAAAGTTCGAGAAATCGGAACAGATAGAATTCCGCATTTATAGGCAGCGATTGATGTATACCGCACAGCGCCTGGTGTAGGAGTTGAAAAGAATTCAACTGCTCCAGATTGCGAATTGACAATATCTACTTCCATGGCTTACTCCAAAATTGCGCCATACTCATTTTCTGGCAGTGGTTTTCTAACTCGCATGATATTAGTATGTCGGAAAACCGAATATTCGTAGCGCTCCCAGATATTCATTGCATCTTTTTGCCCCTCGAAGATTCTCCATACTTCGGTGCTAAGTGGCTCCCTTGTATGGCGCATAATGGTTGGGCCATTATTTGTTCCGATTAGGAAAACATCATTTGTCGGGACAAAGGTGTCATTTTTGCGGGTAATATCGTTTGTGAAATAACCGAAGAGGGCATCAGGGACTACGATAAAGATCAGGTTATAGACGTTTGGCAAACTTCCGGTTTTGAAGAATGTTTCTGAACCACCCCAGAATGCCGCATTATTGACACCTAGGGTATCCCCTAATTCTGCTTCGGTAGAAGCATTTAGGAGACATACTGTAGGTCTTACGGCATCCCTTTCTCTGCGAAGCATTTTTGACCTTGCGTTTTTAATATCTGACCAATTGGCATAGGTAGTGGTATCTTCAGGAGTGAAAGCATTATCGAAAAGCTCATTCCATCTGACATCAAAAGTTTCACCATTTTTTAGCGTAGCCCGAATATCAAAAGCGTTTGACGTTGCATTATGCATTTCGTGCATGAAATGCTTCCATTCACGAGCTTTGAATTCGTTGGTAGTGAGTTCAGCATTTAATTGCAGTACCGAAAGAGGCAAGTCCATTGCTCTTTCACGAGTTTCGGAAATCTTAGCGCCAGGTTTTCTCCATTTGATTGTTGAAGTTGCACCTTCAATGTAGGTTTCTTTGAAGGCTTCACCTTCGCTATAATCTTCTATCGGCTCAGATTTCCAAATGAACCTTTTGGTTACCGATTCCCTTGACTCACTAACAGGAGTGATAAGTCCCGATGGTAGTTCTTCCACCAGTCCGAAACGGGAAACAGTAGAAAGCAGTGCAGGCGGAACAAATGCTTGCCAATCATTGCTAGTTGCGGAAAACTCTTTTAAGAGTTTGTGCTTATTTTGCTTTATTAAAGTTGCGAATTCTTCAACATCGGTTTTTGATTGCAGATGCTGCTGTAAATCCCTTATCGAATATTGTGGATTATTTTGTGCATGTGTTTTTATTCTGTCTTTCCAGTTATTCATTTTTTCCTCCTTATATTGCTGGTGAGTATCTTGCGGGCAGGGTAATCATAGCTTCCCCCATTACGGGATTATCCGATGTTCCGCTGACTGCTTGATTTGCGATACCTACTATATAGGCATTTTCACTTGTTACTCTTCTTGTTGCGTAACCGTTATCGTCTACTGTTAGTTCATCACCGACACTTACTTCGTCAGCTATGGGTATATCCACGGTCCCCGGTCCACCAGTTATAGCTAATACGGGTTCACCTTCTTGGACTGAGCCTGAATAGGCCGCTATTTCTGTGGCAGTTAGTCGGGGATTACCCGATTTGATTACGCAATGAGTTGCTGCTACTGCTTGACTTGCAAGTTCAAACTTACCATCAACATCGGAGATATGAACAAACTGCCCATCAGCCAGTTCTTCACCGGCTTCTATTAGATTAGGGATTTGCGTAAATTCCGCACCCTGTCGGATTCTCACTTGTTTTATTAGGTTTTTATATGTGCTATCTGTAATTGCCATTATTCTTTATCCTTTCATAGCGTTTGATATTTCTTTTAGACTTATTGGTTCACCATCATTTGAAACGGTTTCTGTTTCTGGTGGTGAGGTTTCACAAAATTGTTTACCGCTGGGCATTACTTCATGAAATCGTTCTTTTTCAATACGGCCAAGGGCCAACATTTCCCTTACGGTTAGCTTTTCGGCTAATGTATTTACAGCATCTGAATTAGCTTCAGGATTTGACATGGTATACCATTTGACGAATTCATCAGCTGCCCATACTCGGAACTCTCGGCCATCTTCGGCATCTCTTTTCAGGGCTTTCAGATTAGTTTCTATCTCTTCGGGGTTATTACCAATCGAAGAAAAGACTTTTAGCATTCGCTGTTGGTCTTCTGAGGCAACAAGTCCAGCGCCTTCCACGCCTGGCCGACCCACAAAGCTGATATGGTCAGGGATAAACTCTAAATCTCTTGCGTGGGCATTTTGCCCAATGACGTGACCTTGTGGGCATTCGTTTTTCTGGCTACCAATCAAATCCGCTCCGCATTCGCTGCAAACCGATTTCACAATTTCATAAGCACAGCTCATTTCCGAATGAATTCGGTTTTCAATGCGCTTGTAAATATCTTTATGGTCGCTGGTGAGAATTCCATAGCCCTTACCGTAGGTTATGGTTTCCCCGTTAACTTCTTCCACCCATGAATCATAAATCCTTCCGATTTGGTTACTGCTGCTGGATTCGTGGTCACGGAACAATATGGCTTTTCCGATCCATTGCTTAGCTGCTGTACGCTGACCTTCAGGGGTAATGTCTGAATGATTGCGGTTTAAACCTGACCTAGCAATAATAAAAGTCGGAAATTGAAATATCTCCTCCGTGGTCAAGTTTGCATTTCCGGCTATCTTTTTTATCAGCTCTAAATCTATAGGTGATTTCGTATACTGCTTAACTATTGTCGTTTTCATATATTTCGTTTCCCTCCTCCTCATTGATTTGAGAATATGTTCTTAATGGATTTTCTGCTGCTGCTGCTGGAATTACGGTATCCAGTCGTTCTTTTAGCATTGTTAATTTGCTAATTAACTCGGTAATAGTTGTGTCAGACACTGACATTTTTAGTTGCCCTCTCATCGGTTACTTTGGTATTTGAATCTGCTTTGTTTTCGTCCCCCTTGTTGCCTGCGGGGGAATTGGTTATTTCTGCTCTTGCTTTTTCCACTTGCTGTTTTAATGCAGCAATATCATTAACGCTGGAAGCCCCAACTCGCTGGACAAGCCACTCCATAGGTCGAATTCCGAAGACTACTTCCCGA
The DNA here is from genome assembly GCA_963667855.2 of Phycisphaerae bacterium. Classification (GTDB taxonomy): domain Bacteria; phylum Planctomycetota; class Phycisphaerae; order UBA1845; family UBA1845. Next base: position 231,385 of record CAXXKI010000029.1, read on the forward strand.
AGGTCATTCTGGAACCTCAAATCCCTTGCACTTTCCTCAATTGATTGCTCTAAAAGTCTCGGTTTTTCAAATCCCATAATTGGGGTAATTGGCATTCTCTCCATGCGAGCAACCATAGGCCAGAAGGTTTTATTCCAAGCTGCTGCTATGCTTCGCTGGATTTCGTCGATCATTGTCTGCATGGCTATGATCGACTGCCTTGCATAACTTTCAGCCCCTGCTGAAGATTGAATCGTTACATGCAGCAAGGCAGGGGGAATCCCAAGGGCAGCTAAGATGTTTGATATTACCAATCTGGTTTCATCGGCAAACCTTTGCCCGAAGCTTTCAGCGCCAATGATTTTGATTTCAGTTCCGGCAGGAGTATACAGGTCAGCTGAATCTAAATCACCGAGTGAAGCAAAGGTCGTTTTTACTTGCTCGATTCTATCTTGGAATTGTTCAGGGGTTAATCCTTCGGCATTTACCCCAACTGAAAAACGTGGTTTGCCCAATCTCATATACACTTTTATTTGAGCATCGAGTATCTGCGCCAAACTTTCAAATTGATCTAATGCCGAACTGAAAAGTGACTCTCCGTAATAATCGAAGCTCGTTAAGGGGTCTCTCACCACGTCAACCATTTTGCTGGGGGGGATTGCTCTCCTGCCATCAATCGAAACAGGCCGACCGACCATAAAGCCAGGCAGCTGTACGTAGCTTTGTATTTGTCCCTGCCTATCTGGAATTTTCCTGATTTCAATGCTCGGGGGGACTACAACCCGATTCATTCGGGTCAGGTCTTCACTGACCCATTCCCCACAGGCAAAACCATATATTTGTGATTGCCTAATTAGCTGGGAATTAACCACATGCCCGTCAACTTCTCTCCAGATTTCGAGCATTCTGCGTGCCACTTGTGGATTATCTGTTAGCGGTAGCATTCGGGAATTAGCAAAACGGGTAATTATGTTAACCGCTCCCTGAGCGAGTTCTTGCGTATGATAAATCGAGTCAAAAAGTGTCAACTTCTGCCACGGATTCAAGTTTGCCCAATATGTGTTTTTATCAAAAACCAACAGCCGAGCAGAATCAACTGTTTGCTGCCTGCCGCTGGAAACAGCATAAGGGGCAGGTTGCTGGTTTGTTGTTTTAAATAACTTGTTGAAAAAGCTCATTACCATAGCCCTCCTTTGCTGCTATTTCTGGTTCCGATTGATACGGCAAAAGGTTTAATCGTTCTTTCTCCTAAATACCTATATAACTGCCCAAGGCAAATCAACGAATCGTAGCCTTCTGGAAATACCCAACCGACTTTAGTTCTATCTCTGCGGGGGCAGAAGTTTTGCAATTCCCTGATAATAGTTTGGTGATTAAAGATAATGCGCCGCTCTGCAATTGCTCGGCGCAGATCATCAAAGAATTCGCATTTCTGGGAATTGCTGGATGTACTTACTATGGAAATCGGGAATTGCAGGTTTTCTAATTGCTCCGCTAAAGCTCGTTCGTAATTGTCAAATCCAACCCAAACAGGTGGGTATTGGTGGCGCAGGTCACAGCAGATTTCAATGATTTGATCATACTCGGAAACAACCTCACTCCCTGATTTGTCTGTTTTATACTTGTGATTTTCAAACTTAAATGAACGCAAATCTACAACTTCAAGCTGTGAAGTCGCTTGATTTAGCCTTGAAATGATAATCACAAAGGCTGACTTTCTTCCACGGCCGCCAGGGTCACAGCCCCAAACATAGGTATGTTTGGGAGTTCCCCGCTTGATATTGTTCTCGATGCATCTTTGAATATCTTCATGACGGAACCATGTATTCGCTGGAGCTACCCACCGGCCTAATATCTCCCGCTCGAAAATCCACAATGTACCCATTGCGGTATGGTGACGGCGCTGATCCTCAACCCACTCCTCAGTGATATGGTCGGTGTCGGTCCAGTCGCAATCGATAACTCGATATCTGTCATTCGATTTCGATTGCTCAGTCCAATCTTCGTATATCCTGTGCATTGCGCTGCCTGGGTCACCGGGGGAGGAAAGCAGTATCTGACCTCCACCTGCCGCAATAATAGGAGTGAGTGAACCCAAAATCTGTTCGGGGTATATGAATTGTGAGAATTCATCGAAAACAATAATGGTTTTGCCTTGCCCCTTGGAACTTCTACTTCTGCCAAGGTCACCGGTCAAACCGACTCTAACTAACTCCACATAGCTGCCCCAATCAGGGCCACCCACTTCCAGCTTGTCACCTTTAATTTTGATTTTGCAGTAGCGCTGGAGATACGGGGAAGTCTGGTAAATCGATACTACGTTATCGTATATTTGCTTGGTTTGATCACCACTTGGCGCAAAAAGGAAAACCCGAAAGTTCTTAAAAGCAAAGATACAATAAGCAATCAGGATTGAAGTTGACAAACTTTTTCCGAATTGCCTTCCCCACGGAAGCATAAGTCTGTAATTTTGCCATACAGGTAGATTCAGAAATTCCCGCTGCTTTCGGTGGGGAAGTATGCCACAAACTTTTTCCGCAAAAAGAACTGGGTCATTTCGTAATTCGAGATGAACTGATCGTTCTTCGGAATCAAAACTGTTGATGATTTCTTCGGGGGTATGTTTTTTAGTTTTCTTTGCTGTTGCCATTCGTATTAAGTTTTTTCTTATCCACGGCAGAGAAAAATTCCGTAATGTCTCCACCAAACTCTATCTTTATGTCATTAGCCAGGGCCAATTTTAAAAGGTCAGTTTTCCACCGCTGAATTTGCGGCATGTATTTATCAAATTCCCGCATTTTCCTATCGAGGTCTTCGCTGTGGATATCCACCTCATGATCTCCGGTTTTTTCATAATCCGTTTTTTCTCCAGAAAATAACCACCTACGATCTTTTAGCCTTTGGCTATATATGTGCAGGGAAATCAGTTCCTCTATAAGCATTTCCTGAAGCAGGGTAGCTTTAGGGTTTTCCTTTTTCCACCGTCTGACCATCTTGCCGTAGCGCTCTTTTTCGGGCCGACTGATTAGCCAAGATTGTTTGCTTAAACCCCAACTGGCCGTGAATTCATATTCCTTCATTTGCGTTTACTCCAGCGCCATAGTGTTTTTGCAAAGCTGGCAAAACCCAAGCCTGCAAAAGCGCAAAATGCTATCAGTGGTAAATATGGCATATACATAATTTACTTATTCCTCCTCCTCATCGAAATCTTCATCGGCCAGGTCAAGGTAGATAATTTTGCTACTGTCGGAACTGGCCTCGAATTTTTCCAAACCGATGCAAAGTTGTGAAAATGCTTCCGGGGAAATCTCCCACTCGTTGTCTTCAATTTCGAGCCAAATCGACTCGCTGGTTTTTGTTAGTTGTAATTTTAACATTGTTGGTTATTTCCTAAAATTTGCCTTTCATTTGATAATTCCAAAATTTGCCTTTACTTCCTGAGTTAATAAACTTTTTCCAAAATGCATAAGCCAAGGGAGTACTTAGTGTATATCCGTATTTTGGGAAATTACGCCGAAATACAACTTCAACCACTCCTTTGCTGCCCGGCGCTGGCTTGCGTTTACCGCTCTGTACGGTTTTTGCGGTGGCAGTCCAGCTTGTGTAGGCAATACAAGTACTGCGGGGTTTACGGGTATATTTACCTGCCATTGTCAATTACCCTCATTAGCCGGGATTATTACTTTGCGAGATTTAGCATTTGGATATCGTGTTTTGCGAATAGAATAAATCACGGGGGCAGTACAGCTTATGCCTTTTCGTATTATCTTTTCGGTGAGTTGCTGGTCAGTTAATGGAGCTTCCGGGGCTTCCGTGTCTACAGCTTGCATTATTTCTTTTTCGATAATTTCGTAGTTGTATTTTCTGGGTCTACCGGCCATTTAAATCCTCCTTATATATAGGGCTATTTACCATTCTGCTTTTTTTGAAATAATTCCTTCTTTGCGGCAGGATTTTTTTAAAAAAATTTGCAACCTATATATATGATGGAAAACGAAACAAACGCAACGGCGCAAATAGAGCAGAAAATCAGGCTAATCGTCGAAGAAAATTACAAATCGGCCGGGACTTCTAAGCAGTTGGAGACAATCCAAAAACACTTACGGAAGCTGGAAAAACACCTGAGCAAATACACTAAATTATGGAATACTCAGGCCAAAGCCCAAAAGGCGCAACTGAAAATCGGCGCTCAATACCTGAAACAACAACAAAAGCTAAACCAATCGATCCGAAAATCACTTCAGCCTCTGAAGCAGCAGGTAAACTTGATATCGAAAAGTCGAAAAGAGATGACCCTTGCCACAAGGGCAAGCCAAAGCTTAGGCCGTAGCTTGCGAAATATCGGGGGTATGCTTGGTGTTGCGGGATTGGGTTATTTGGCAATCAGCCGAATTCAAAAAGTCATGGATTCAAGATTGACTTTAGCCGTCACCGGTGGCGCGCAACAAATAAAGCTTATAAAGCAACTTACCCAAGGCAGAAATACAACCAGCGCCATAGATTTAGCTGCAAAGTTTCAGGGGCAATCCCCGTATTCTCGTTTTGCGCTTGGTGACCAGTCGCTAAAGGGTTTGGTAAATCTGCAAAAGCAGATGGAGCCAATCGGTTTGGATCTGGCAAATGATTTGATTCTGGGGGTGACGAAAAGTCTCGAACCGGCAAAACTGCAACAAATGCTGAAAGTTGCTGCTGGTGGTAATATCAAGCAGGCGCTACTTGGCGCTGCTTCAGGTGGTAATGTTGGCGCAGTAACTTCAGCGCTTAATGCTCTTGAAATCGGTAACCTTGCCGGTGAGAACAAACTTGATCCGATGTTGCAGGCTGCCACAGAATTTAAAACCACGGGAAACCGACTTGCTGATGCTTTCGATAAACTCGGTGATAATATAGTCAAAGATTTGTTGCCTACTATACAGTCATTGACTTCTATCCTCGAAAAAATGGCTGGGACTGCTGGAAATCTCAGCACCAAAGAGCTAATCGGTTATGGACTGGGAGGATATCTGGGCTACAAAGGCATCAAAGGAATCGGGAAATATACCTTACGAAATATGCTCCAGCCTGGTGGCCGGGGTATGCCCGGAAGTATGCCTTCTTCCGGCAGGGGAATACCCAATACTAAAATGCTACCGAGACTCGGCCCAAATGGTTACCCGGTTATTTCTCCCCTTCACTTGCCTGCGGGGGGCGCTGTGGGGGTAGGTCTGGCCGGTGGCGCTGCTGCCGGTGGAGTATATACAGCTATCAAATCTGGCCAGACCGCATATACAGAGCGCCAAGCGCTCCGGGCAATCGAAAAAACACAAAATGATGTCCGACTTTTTAAAATCGCAAATCAACTGAAATCAACCGCAGACACAGAATTGTCAAAACTGAAAGCCAAACGGATGGAACTCGATGCAATGATTTCAACTTCAGCGCCTTCTGGAGATATGGGTATAAAACAAGGCTGGGTTGGCAAAACCCTAGGTTTCTACGGAGATTTCCCGCAGGCAGATAGCAAGCAGATCGAGCGCTTGCGAAAACAGCGCCTGGAGTTACATAAGCAGATTGAAATGCTTGAAAAACAAAAACAGAAATCTGGCACAAGTAATGTTGTTTCAGGGATTTTTGACAGCTTGAAAACAGGTATAGATAAGGTCAAAACATCAGCTGAAAAACTCCGTACCGGGTTAGATTATTTAGCAGTGAAAGGGTTAGAGCAAAATCTTCGCAAGCTCCAGCAGCAGGCCGCAAGGCAGGAACAACTACAATTAACGGCAAACGAAAAAACCTCATTAACGCAACTGGCCAGGCTGAGCGCTCAAATTGCTCAAACCACTCCTTTAGGTAGTATTGGTGCGCTTCCTGAAATGAGGGAATTACAGAATACCTTGGAAACAGAAATCGGTTCTTTGCGTAAGGTATTAGTCAATATAGATGAATCTACTTTCAAAGGCCGACTAGAAGCCAATGGGATCAGAGCAAACATTAAATCTTTGCAACTTGAGCAAAGGCAAAACTCATTATCAATCACAAGGGCAATTCAAGATAGCCTGGTAAGCCAAGCTTTTAACTCCGGTAAGTTCGAAAAAATCTTAATCAATTGGGACAAAAATCTGGGGCAAGGTTTGCGGATTGGGGCTGTTAATCCACGAATACCAGAATTCACGGGTTCCACTACAAGTTCAGGTCGAAAACCAGTTAGATTTGATTTGCATAAGGCAACAAACCACGCAGAGGCTCTGGAAATACTGGCTAAAGCCGCAAGGCAGGCAGCTGAATATTCTGCTGAAGATCAAAATAATGAACAACGATGGGATAACCGCAGTGGTTACCCCACGAAAAAAGCTCGTATTTTGAATTAAGGATTAAGCAAACCTGATTATATAATCATATAATCAGCTGTAAAAATAGCTATACGGGTGGCAATTAATCTTCGGTTACTCATTTGCCGTGATAGCGGCAAATTTGTGCTCAATCACACCAGCATCTTCACAATCTCCATCGCTATTTTGCCGTAAACGGCAAGCGCTGGAGATTGAAAAACTACCAATCTGCTGATGTGATTTCGCAATTTTCGCTACGCAAAAATTCCTTTGAAGTAGATTTAAAATCAGGTAAAAGACAATCAAGAAGTAATTCAAGGTTGATTTATTGTATATGTTTTATTATTGACTTCCCCCTATATTTCACTTACCTGTTGTCAATTCTTGTGCAAAATCAATCTTTTGAAATGCACAATAAAAGAATTGACAACAGAGTTAGCGAATTATCGTGAAAAACACAATACTTATCGATTGTATTCGTGAGCTAAATCAAATTATTTTGAAAGGCTCAGAAGAATACAATCGAGTTGGGTTTTTCACGCTTTGTGACTGCGAAAGCAGTCACGAACCAAGGAGGATGAAAATGATAAAAAGCTGTAAATAATAACCTTTACTGATTGTTAGTAGTTTTTAAAGTAATTCAGTGTAGGCGCACCTTGACCTAGTCGTATCTGTGGTTTTTTTCGAAAATAATAACTCAGTTATTCGATGGTTAGCGACTATCGGGCCAGTTATCGTTTCTTAGTCTGCGCTTGGCATTATTAGGGATTATCGATAGCTTATTTCCCCCGCCCACGGGCTTCTCAGCCTTGTACCACTCCTACCAGCCTACCTATGTGGTACATTTATTCGAGCTTCCATCTACTTTGTTGTTCGTACGGCGCGCAAAATGATCATCACGGTTTTTCCGGTTAATCTCACGCTTTGCCTCACGCTCTTGCTTTTCCAGTTCGTCTTCAACTGACGATTTTTGGTTGAGCAAGTAGCGAGCTTTTTTGGCCCAAGGTGAGCGAGTTTTAACCTTGCCATATCGATCAGATTTGTTTTGCCGTTTGCTTCTCATATTATTACATAAAAAAAGAGGAACCGGGTTGCAGGCGGTTCCTCAGCAATTCGTGAGCGGTTAGCAAAACAGAAAATGAATTGATTCGTTAATTATATTTTCCGTACTGCTAACTTGCTCGCTCAGACGCCTGCTACGTCATACCCATTATACAGTTTTTTCGCCATTCAGACCTTTAATTTGATAAATTATTTTTCGGAAATTATGGAAAAATATAGGTAGGAGGAATAATAAATAATTTATTCCTTTGTGGATTATGGCAATGTGAATCGTGGACACAGAAATCCGAACAAATTCGGGTTTTTAGAACCTGTAGTTGCCAATGAGCAATTCCCGTACTCTCTTACTACCATTACGGGGGGTCGAATACGGAACCTCCAAAGTCTTCCAGTATAAAACCCCAGGCAAGATGTATAGATGCCTTGAAAGCTCACTAATTTCGAGACTCAATAGAAAACGATGGTTGGCAGGGTCGAGACTATACAACAAATCCGCAAGGTCAAAATGATCCTGTTGCGTGAAGGAGTGGTCGTACCATTCAACGATTCGTGATGTCCAGTACGGTGGATCAAGATAGACTGCACAATCATCTGGCAGAGCAGTCAAAACTTCTCGGAAATCTATGCAGGTAACCTTGTATACCTGCTGCGCTATTCCAGCAGCAGTTTGCAGACGATCCCGATTGACTGCCAACAAACCGTTTCGACTGTTGCCATCTCTGACGGGGGCAGCATACTTAGGACTGATAGAACAAAGATTACTGCGGTTACGCCGAACAATTTGGTTGACCGCAAGACGGCGCAAGAACAAGTATGCCGTTGGATCATCGTTGGATCGTAAGTCTACCTTTGCTTGCTCGAATTCTCGGATAGTATCGTCAAGGTTTTCGCAGCGGTTTTTGCGCGCCAGAATACCGTCGATGAAGGTCTCGGGGGCATCTTTGAGCGCCCGCAAAACGTTGACGACATCGAAGCAAAGGTCGTTCAACCAGATTTTTTTACGGGCAGGATTAAGGTAATGCCGAAATTGTGGTTGTAAGAATGGTGAATTACCACAAAACGGTTCGACGTAACTGGTGAAGGAGGGAGGCAGGCAGCGCAAAATGCGCTGCGCTACCCGTTGCTTTCCGCCTGGATATTTTGCGAGTCCTAACATCGGTCATCCCTGTTGGACGGGGGTAGGAAAATACGATTGAATTGACTGGACAAGAGTTGTCCACTCATTCGCAACAGTAAGATGCTGCTGAATTGCGGAGTAGTGGGAGTTTGCATCGACTTGCGACATTCCACCTTTGATTGCAGACTGAATGACTTGGTTGAGAATGCCTTCAACTACTTGCTGTTGGGAGAAGATCAGTTGCGCACTTGTGACGGTCCTCATTTTGGTAGTCTCCTGTAAAAAACGAGTGTTTAATAGAATGCCTACGTTGGCATCCTTCAGTTGGTCAAGTAATCTGCGCTTCGACTACCTCACGAGAATCCAAAGTTTTTCCATTTGCTTCTGCCTGCTGATCGGTCTGCTTGATGTTGTCAATGCGCTGCTCAAACTCGGTTACGCATTCTCGGGCGCGCTCTTCGATATGCCGCAAGACCTGTACGCATTGTCCGTAAACCTCTGCCGGGTTGTTTATTTCATCAATACTGGTTGCCAAATCCATATCTCCTGCGGCAGTCAAGACTTTTAAAACTGCGTCCAGATCGGCAGGAATGCGGGCAAAGGTCTGACCGGCAATCCTGACGGTTGCGGTTGTTTTAGTTTTCGGGGTGGTCCCTGAGTTTCCCGTTTTCTTACGTCTTACTGTCCGTACCATTTCTGTATATCCCAACTTCCGGGATTCGTTACGGGTAAACCTTACATTAATATGCCGTAAGTTTTCCGAGGTGTCGGGGGAAATGCTTAGGGATTCACAGAAATCTTTCCATTCTCCTTGCTGGGCAATACCTGTTTTACCTTTTTCGATTGGTTTCAGTATGTTTAAAATCTTGCCTTTCAACCAAGCAATTTCACCGTTACATTTGTCAAAAAGACCTTTTCCAGTCAGGTCTTCATAGATGTTTTGACAATCCTGTAGGTTTACAGTTGATGGAATGTCTATTGATTGGACTGAATTAAAAAGGTCAGATGCAATACCGATCAAATTCGGGTTTTCGACTGTTTTTTTGCTTCTCTTTGCCATTTTTCTGCGCCCTTTCTGTACGGGCGCAGACTCCCCACGGTGGGGTCTATGCCCTTGGTTTTGATTTCTGATTCGTTTCTGGTTTCTGGCAGTAGTCCCTGCCGTCAATTAAAGACTACAACATATTTGAAGGATGTCAAACACATAACGTGCTGTCAGAACGGAAGTTACGGCGATTTTGCCCTAAAAATCCCAACTGCTTGAGACTTACGTACTGTCAAAATTTCGGGCGAATAACCCCAAAAGATATGGTTAAAACCGGGTTTTTACTGTCAAACGAAAATACCCTAACAAACAACCGAAAATATTTTTTTGGCAAATAACCAAGCGATAAACCCATCTGAGGCTATCAAAATCCTTGTATTGGCTGTCAAAAACGTTGATAATTGGCTGTTATGAAGCGTAACGCATATAACAAATCAGTCGTATCTGTAGATGGTGAACCCATACCTGGCTTGAAACGACGACCAAACCGAGGACGTTTCTACGCTAAGGAAGACCCCAAAAAGACATTCGGTGCCGATGCTGTCGCAGCATTCGTAAGGTTTGCCCAATGGCGGTGGGAGCAAAAAAGAAATCGTTTGACCCCGAGGGAGATTAAGGAACTTCCTAATTGGTTCCCGTATGGTGGAGTTGTTGACAGCCGTATTTGCCCTGAAATTGCAGCAGTCCTCAAGAGTCTTGGTGTTGACTTGCGAGATTTGTTTATTCAAATCCAAACCAGAGAATATAAACAGAGACAGAAGGAGATTTTCGCCAAGAAAACACCCAAACCCTCAACCGAAGCAAAGCAGCAAGAGGAAGTGGAGCAACCTCAGAGTATTTTAGCCTACGAAAAGGAAGAGCTGCTCAAAGAGCTTGATAAATACTTTCCTGAATCACCACCTGAATCAGAGGGGCAAGAAGAAGTGGAGCAACCTCCGGGGCTTACTCCAGGATTTTCTCTCGATAAAGCAGACGAAATCCTGCTCGAAGAAATAAAAGATCTGTTTCCACAACGTCCAGAAGATCAATATGAACCTTGACTATTCGGGGTCGAATACCCGAATAAATTCGGAATATTTACCACTTTGCGGGGCAGGGTGGTTCTGACTTTAAGGTTTTAAAGGGATTCCACGTCCATTGCGGAGCTTTATATTCTGTGCGCCGTCCTGTTATTTCATATGCGTTGTGAGTGATTTTTATGCAACCGCATGTTTTACATTTTTCGGTGGAGAGACCAAGGTCGCTTTCGTGAAGCAATTCCTCTGCGCTAAGATGTTCTCTTGACCAATCGTGTGCCATAGTCTCAACCTATCATCAGATATATTCTTCCCAGTGAACAGGATCATACTCTCGCATTAGCGCAAAAGATTCAGCAGGAAGTGTTACGCCCATTTCCTCCGCTGCTGCTTCGTGCGTAATGTGCTTTGTTACTGCATAATCATGAACCTTTTTCATGATTTTAAACTGAGCAGAAGATGCATCTAAACTTGATATGGTTAATTTACAATCTTCATTCCCAAGAGCTGCGCCGATTCTTGTTGCGCCCTCTAGTCCTTTGACTAGCAACCACTCTCCAATGCTTGGCATAACATTACCTCCTTGGATATAAAAACCGACCAATTCAATACTAATTGACTGATTTCGACGACACAAGGGATTTCTGCAAATCAAAAAGTAGTCAAAAATCCCGGATAAGAAGTGGCAAAAATTCGGGGCAAAATGAGGGATGCCGTTTGGCAAAATCGCTGGCAAAATCATAAAAAATGCCTGTCGTAACTTCTGTTATGACAGGCACTTACAATAGCGGGGGCAGGACTCGAACCTGCGACCTCCGGGTTATGAGCCCGACGAGCTACCAGCTGCTCTACCCCGCAATCGATTGTAGAGAGGGGAGGTTACGGGCTTCGTACGGTATTGTCAAGTGGACCTTTTTCTCCACACGGCCCTTCGACTCGCCGGCCCTATTCGCTGGTTCGTTGACGATCCCGCCACGTGATCGCCTCTCGATTTTCGTACATTTACCTCTGATCAAACGTGCCTTTTATTGCGGCAGGTTGTTTGGCCCAAACACGGTGCGGACCCGCTTTGTGTAGGTCGAACAGACCTTTCGTAGCGGGCATACTCCCCTCCCGCCCTCTTAATCCTCAGCTTTTTACCGTAGCGGCATTGAAGTAGTCTTTCCGCAAAGGATATGGTGAAGTCGCTACACCTCAGCAGAAGATGAAATGATTACCTGCAGGAACGTACCGCATCCTGTTCTCAACGGAAGCGGGCGACTCTACAGAGCCGGCCAATTCAGAAGAACTTGCTGCTTCTTAAACGTAGAAATTCGAGCAGACCGCCCAAGACTTACCATAATGAACTTGGCAATCAATACGCAGTAGACACTTACTCGTCGGTTATCGCGACGGCAATCATGTCCCCTGTGGCGTATCGGGCGTATCAGGTATTTGCTGCTATTAGGGGCCGTTTATTCGGTTATGACATTGTTACCGCCGCAACGCTTAATTAAAGAGAGAAAACGGACCTCTGATCACTCCTATCACCTCTTCGCACAGCATGCCAGCGGTACCAGGCACACGTCCTGCACACTTCTGCCGGTCTGCCGGGTTATCTGCAGGATAGCGGACGGTTGTAGGGGATTTCGCACATCCCAGACAATTACCCGATCCCTGCTATCTGTCGTCCCCGCGACAATATCGGGAGCGACCTCCGCCCGCCGGATGGTTTGGCCGGTGGCCTCGTATCGACAGGTAAAAGAATCACCCAGAACTCGAGAATGTACCGCCAAAGAGGTATCGGTATAGAACAATGCAGGTATTCCGCCAAAAGTGACGGCCGCGATCGACTCCGCAGGCCTCCTGCTGCCGCGATGGATAATCGTCGGCGCTGCCTCCAGGCTATCAGGCCACGAACGGATACAACCATCGGCATCGCCTGCGTAAACATAGCCTCCAAAAACCGCCAGGGAAGTAATCGTACTGGGACCGCATTCCAACACGCGGGGCTTAGCCTGAGTAATTTCCGCAAAGGGGACGCATAAAACCTGGTTGTCAATACTGCACCAGAAGCAATCACCGGTCACCAACGTGTTACGCACGGCTTTCGCCGACGCGGTCAAATCGGGAAACAGGAAAACCGGCCCCTGGGTTTTTCCAGCAGGCCAGCAGATCACTCCCGCTTCTGAATGAGTAGCAACAATATAATCCCCCGCGACAACCGCCCCATTCACTCCCCCGCGCAGTTCATTTTCGGGGGCAAAACTGTACGTTTCGGTCACTCGAAAATCGTCCAGATCAACCCAATACACACCAGTAGCCGCCCCAAGAAGCAACGCATTACGCGAACCGGAATCACCGGCAAGTTGCACGGAACGAAGCGCCCCCGCCCCGCCATCTACCGGTAAAACACGTTCCGGCTTTTCCAAAGACAGGGTATCGTAAACCAGAAGCTCCGCCCCGGAAGCTATCGCCAGCCACCGGGTCGCGCGATCCTTCGCTCGAGATTGAAACAAGGCTTCATAAAGCTGAGCCCGCTGCGACTCGTTAAAAGCCTTCATCAAATCGGGAAGCTCGACTTCAGGCGATTCCTGAGCGAGTTCCTGCAGCCGATTGAGCATTGACTCCAGGTGGCTGAGCTTCTCCTCCTGGGCGCCGGCAATCGCCCGGCGAAGCTCGTCTTGTGCCTGATGCTCGTCAAGACTTCGGGCCGCCTGTTGATGAGCAAGTTGAACCTTTGCATATGCCTGCGACTGGAAAATCACTACCGGCTCGGAATCGAGGACCAACCCCCCGTCGAAGCACGGTCCTTCCAGCCCCTTGGAAATAGCCTTCGCCGCAGGCTTACTGTCATCTCCGGCCACTAGAAACGACGCGGGATTGACTTTGGCGTATTCCCGCAAACCACCGTCAACGGCCGGCTGCAGATAAGTTTCGAGGTTTTCAGCATCCAGAACCTGACGGCTGCCCATAACCCTTTTTCTAAAGGATTCCAACTCACTACGCTCAGGTAATACCCTGACCCGCAACGCTACATCCGCGCCACACAGGTAATTATCCGATGCCTGCAGGTTATCCGTCGTAATAGAAACATCTACCGGCTGTGCACTAACAAAGAGAACTTCATCCGCGTTATCAGCGTTAATCTCCGCTCCGCCAGAAAACACCTCCACCCGCCCCGAAGAACCTGTCGCCATAGCGACGAAGCCGGAAGGCACCTTGAACGAACGTTTGAAAATCCCAAACAATTTCTCCGACGAGACCGCAGCGGCCACTCCCAGCGGATCATCAAACCAGTTTTCCAGGTTGAATTGCTTGCTCATGATTGCCCCCTTATCCAAATCGGTGAAACGCAGGATCGACGCTTCATTCGCTCTTGCTACAGGCTCAACTATTATGGTATTCGTAACTTATCATCCGGTATTACTTGCCGGTTTCAATAAACTTGTCGAACCGGACCAGGTCCGACGGTTTAACCGACGGCTGCTGCTGTTCGATAATCGCCAGAATATCGTTTTGGGATATAGGCCTTTCTTCCTGACCATTGAGCGCTTCCATGAAAGCGACCTGCGCCGCCTGGGCGCATATATTTTTTATATCCGCACCACTGTAGCCTTCCAACCGGTCGCACAATGTTCCCAAGTCGACGTCATCCGCCAGTGGTCTGTTTCCAGTATGAATTTCCAGCAGCTTGTAGCGCGCCGGCGCATCGGGAAGTCCGACATAGACCAGGTTATCGAATCGACCTGGGCGCAAAACAGCTTCGTCAAGCATCCACGGCTTGTTGGTTGCCCCGACAAAAAGCAGAGCCCGATCACTGTCTCGATCAAACCCTTCCAGTTCCTGCAAGATCTGGGGAACAACCCTGGCCATCACCGTTGAGGAATCAGATTTTCGTCTGGGAACCAGAGCCTCAATCTCGTCGATGAAAATAACCGACTTATCTTCCTGCTTAGCCGCATCAAACAACTTGCGAATGTTCTGTTCCGCTTCTCCTACCCATTTACTGAGCACCTGGGCGGGACTGATGATGAAAAAGGTGGCCTCTATCTCGTGAGCGATAGCCTTGGCCATCATGGTTTTTCCCGTACCGGGAGGACCATAGAGCAACAACCCGCCACCAACATTAATACCGTATTTTTGAGCCAGCTCGGGATGGCTGAAAGGGTAAATCATCTTCAGCCGGATTTCTTCCTTAATTTCTTCCAGCCCGGCAATATCATCAAACCCAATATCCGGCTTGTCCGCCGCAATCCAGTCAGAGGCGTCCTTGCCGTTCTCGTCGCCTTCTTTTTCCTGAAGCCTTGGCCTTTTCCCCGGCGGAGCATTCTCAAAACGGGTAGCATCCTTGGCCAGATCAATCAATTCCGCGGCAATCTCTTCCCGCTGCCTTTGCACCTCCGGCGAGTCGGCCGCTTCGGCCAGCTCCACCATGCACTCGGCCGCTTCTATAAGGTAAGTCTTGGACGCGGTGTAATCGCCCTTTTTATAGGCGGCAACGCCCTTGGTCTTGAGTCTTTCAAATGTAGCGTATGATACGGCCATATACTTATCCCGCTATCGGCGCTAAGTCCGATTGTCGTTATTTCTGCTTTTCGCTTTTTCCCTTCAGGGAATCGAGTTCCGCTCGCAAACCGGCCAACTTGCCCAGTTCCTTCTGATGCTCCGCTTCTGCTTCCGCTTCAATCATCCGGTCTATTTCTTCATCGGAAATCGAATCTGCCGAAGTCATTTCCGCGTCCTGTGCGGCGATATCCTCAACCGTATCCAGGAACATTTCCATCCGCTCTTCCATGCTCTGGGATTGGACCATAGCTTTTTCCCAATCCGCCTGGGTCTGCACCAGATCCGTTTCGCCGAACAGCTTACCGATTTCAGCGGCCATCATCCCCATAGCCCCGGCGAAGTCGGCCGACGCTTCCGCCTGCTTCTTGATCAGCATGGCGTTTTTAACCGAAAGCAGCTGCCTCTCCAGCACCCGCTTCATGGTCGCGGTTTTCTTCAAGGAGTTACGGATAAAGTTGTACTGTCCGGCGTCACCGATCTCTTTCGCTCTGCGGGCGTTCTTGACGAACTCGTCGGTAAACTTGTTCTGTTCCCGAATCGCTTTTTCAATACGGCGGATACCCTGGCGGATTTTGATATCCCGTTCGATTCGCCGTTCCTCATTGGATTTAAACAATGCCATTAATCTATCCTGTCAGGTATCAATAGTCGTCTTCGGGAATCACAATCCACAAAACAATGTATGCCAGAGGACCGGGAAGAACAGTGAAGAAGGAAACCAGCACGTATAAAACCCGCACCAAAGTCGAATCGAGTCCGAGAAACTCGGCTATCCCGCCACACACTCCACCTATGTACCTATCCCGTAAGCTTCTTCTCAGTGGTCTCGGATGGCTCATTGGTTAATCCTCCGGCGATGCGCTCTGCTGTTCCCGTACCCGCCGATCCGCTTCGTCGAACGCTTCGGCCTTATCCTCTATCGCACCGCGATCCATCTGATCCCACACCTGCATTACGCTTTCCCCTGCCTCTGAAAGGCCGGCCGCTCCCTGGTCAACTTCAGCACCCAGCGAAAGGATTTCGTCCAGCCTCTGCTGATACATTTCGGACTTGATCGAATCGCTTTCGATCATTTTACCCAGCCGAAGAATATCCTTTTCGCTGATCAACCCGAGTTTTCCACCGGTAGCTTGAGACCGTTCCGCGTTTTCCCTAAGCATGCGCAAACGGGAAACGGTCATCATCTCCTTACTGCGAATGTTGAGCTGACGCGAAAGCATAAGCTGCTCACTGGTCATCAACTCGAACTCCTGGGCAAGTATGCGCCGCACTTCAGGCGTTTTCTCCGAAGCGCCTTTCTCAAACAACTCCTGCTTCTTGCCGGCTAACTTGGTCACCCGATTGAGCAAACGCGTACGATCCTTCTCCAGCATGAGTTCCTGGCGGCGCAGCTCCGACCGGGTCATCTGCGAAAGCGGCTTCTTCTGCTTTACCAGCCAATCCAAAAATGACATATCACTAACTCGCTTCCGGGTCCGCGGGACCACGTTCGGATTTCTTCTCTTGCGGTGAATCATCGAACTCATCGAGGACTTCCTGTTCAACCGGCGTCGCTTCCGGCATGGATATCGAGGACGCCGACTCAGCTTCCGCCACTTTTTCCTCAAACTCTGTCAGAATATCCCGCTCCTCGTCACTGGTTAAAACATCGCCCAGCCCGGTTTCCAGGCTACCGACCAGATCTGCGTCCGCCTTAAGAGTTTCCAGCATCTCTTCAGCCTTGACCGCGTTTTCTGTAAGTTCTTCCGTACTCGGCAAAGATGCGGTTTCGCCGTGCTGGATTAAAGTCAGATTGTGAATATCCGTACTAATGATATTCATCTGCTGGTTAAGCATGTTAGCCGTCGTGTTCTGCCGGGCAATATCCTTACGCAACTGGGCCACCTGGGCGGCCAGTCGCCGACGAACCACCATCGACTTGTTCTCTTTGCCCTGGGCTATAAGTTGAGCCTCTTTTTCCTCCAGCTTGCCGATCTCTTCATACAGCCGGTCCCGACGCTGAGCCAACTCCGCCCGCCGCTCTGAAAGGACGGTTATCTTGTTAACTTCATTACCGTCTCTTGAAAACATATCTTTGATCTTGTCGACGAAGCTCATTGGCGTCTTCTCCTTGGATACCGAAGGCGCACCTCTGAACAAAAGGCAATCTCCGGACTGTTTCGATACATGCAACTCAGGATCGGCAGCAGCTATCTGCGATAACGCCTGGTCTACCAACTCCCTGGGAATACTCAAATGCTCGGCCAGCTTTTCCGCCGAAATACTTCCGGTCACCAGGTCCGCACCGCGATGGTTTATCTCCTCTCGAACGCGTTTGACTTTCTGCTCCGCGTCTTCCGGATCAAACATCTTCTGCACGAATTCCGGTACATCGTTTTCTGCGGTTACCTTCCAACCGCCGCTCGAAGATGGCTCCACCAGCACCAGATCCACATTGGGATAATCGTGACGGGCACTGTATACATCCTGGGTGAAACCGCTGGTGGAACACACACCCACGATGTGCCGCACTTTCCCCTCCCCCGTCAATTTCTGCAGGTGAGCGGTCAAAGTGTTCAACCCTATCGATTCCGGCTTTCCCTGCTCGTCAAGCAACTGCTCCAACGGAGAAATAACCGATGCTATGGCGACCCCGGTTTGCTTTTTCCAGAAGAACCACTTGCTTTCATACCCCTTGAGTATGAAGCGCTTATTATGTGGAATCTCCTTGAGCAGTTCCCGATCATACACCCGCTTTGAAGCCATCATCGCCCGCAAAGCGTCGCTGTCGTCTTCTGTTACCGTTTCCCAACTGGAACCGCGAAGGTAACTCCCCTTCAATCCATCTATATTCGCCCGCACGCCGGCCATAAAGCTGTTCTCCGCGGTTAACGCCTGGCCTGCGATGGGGTTTAACTTAGCCATATTGCTTCATCCATCCACACACTCGAACCCGATCCATTCAATCAGCGAGAGTGGAGTCATCTGACAGTTGTCCGCACTTTCCGCAATACTTCGCTTCTGCAACATTAAAGCAGTTGCATGTACTGTTGCCACATTTCCTGTGTTTTTTACGTCTCTTCCATCCGCATCCGCCTACCATTATCACCACAACGGGAATAAGGAAAGTAATACAGAGTATATCCAGACCAAACGAGTTAGAATTCAAGGTAATTCCCTGCTTCAAACAGTAACGAAACTATCGGCCTAACCCAACCGCGTCCCACACTGACTGCAATACTTCGCTTCCAGCCTGTTCCTATGCCCACACGAAGCATTCATGCATTGCTTCAATCCACGAGCAGCCTGATTTTCGTTCGTTATGGCAACAAAGATCAAAACCACTACGACCAGCGGAATCACAAACGGAAAAAACAAGTGCATAAAACCGAGCAAAACGATGCATCCCCTCCCCTGTTAAACAAGCCGTTGCCCACAACGAGCACAGAAAATCGCCCCGTTACGATTCGGATAGCGGCACATGCGGTTGGAACAGATAATGTTCTTCATCCTAGGCCCCCTGCCGAACAGCGTCTTGTTCAGGACATTAGCTATTTTGTTAAAAACAGCAATGAACAAGACGATCGCCAAGGCAGAAATACCAATAAAGATCACCAGCCCGGCAACCATCACAGGCAATCCTCCGATTCCACAAATGATCGGAGACACAATCAACCTCCCCGGTTATGGTCAGGAGGAAAAGAAAGCCTGACCCCACAGAAAATACAGAACTTGTCATCCCGGCTGACGAACGCGTTACACTGCGAACATCTCGGAACCGTATCAACCAACTGGTATTGGCAATGGATACAGTAATTGTCGTCCTTACTCACCAGCCGATGACAATTCGGACAGGATGGAGCATTACCGGATATGGTTCTGGCAACCGGAGGCGACGAAAAGTTACTGGCCGATTTACCTATCACACGGGCGTTACCCGCAGTTAACCTTTCTCCTTTATCCAACGCGGAAAGCATTGCCGACGCCGACGAAAAACGCGAATCGAGCCTGGTGTAGCTGCCTCGGAAAACCTCATCCAGGTATTGCGGGATTTCCGCCCGCAAGTTGCTCGGCATATCAATGCCCGCAGGACGCGTACCGGTCAACATCTCGAACAACACCACCGCGCAACTATACAAATCGCTACGCCCATCCAGTTCGCTGCCGGCCCGCTGCTCCGGCGACATATACACCAGCGTACCGGCTATCTCATGTCCCGGCTGATCGATACTCCCGGACTGCAGCAGGGACGCGGTGGTCACTTGCGATGTTTTTCCCAAGCCAAAATCGGTCAGCTTTACGTCGCCTTCCTTGACACTGTCCAGGTCGCCATCCGGCATTCTCAACAGGATATTGGCCGGTTTAATATCCCGGTGTACTATTCCCGCATCGTTGGCAGCCTGCAATCCGCAGAGTACGCCGCGCATTATCCGCACGCAAACCTCTATCGTTAGACCACCCGGGCGCTCGTCGATTACTGCCCGCAGAGATTTGCCATCCACAAACTCCATTACCATATAGGGAATATCAGCATACGGGTCTATATCCATTGCCCGGACCACGTTCGGATGCCGAATACCGTGTACCGCCACCCCCTCCTGCCGAAAATTCCTTACGTACTGTATGTCGGTCGGAATCTTGATCGCCACAATCTCGTCCAGCACGTGATGCTTAGCTCGCCAGACCTGGGCGAAACTGCCCGACCCCACCAAGTCTTCCAGCAGGTAATTACTTATTCGATCGCCCTGTTTAGGCATAACCATGGCTTATTCTTTCACCAATACGATCTGTCTTTCAGCCGGCTGCGGCTGAATCTCAAATACTATCTTCCAGCCGCGCCGCCTGGAAATCACATACAAGAAAATTATAAACCGCAGCAGTCAGCAGTCCAAGCAGTACAACCATCCACGTCAGCGCCCCTTCTATACTCCAACCGGACAGATAAAACGCAAACAGCGCATCGACAGCCGTCAGCCCGGCCAGCAGCAACCCAGCGGCCAGATTGGACTCTTTCTTCACAACCCACGCCGTAACGAAAAAACCAGCCCACGGAAGTACCAGTACCAATCCCAGCCACACCAGGACCGATTTCAACACCTCCCAGATGTTCTCCAACTGCTCCGGGTGGTTATAAAACCAGATAACGCTGCCACCGACGGCAACCACCAGAATAGCCGTAAGTACCTTTCCTCCGACGTATTGGCCAACTGCTGCGAACATTTGCCTGTACTCCCCAAAACAATCTCAAACCGCATGGACCGCGACGGCAGCTCCATACATCTGACCAAAGTGTAGCCCATAAACAGGCAACCAGCGATTACAAAGCCGATCTCTTTATGTAGGGGCCACCATATATTGATGTATTCGGAGGGAAACAGGAAATATGGCCGATTTTAATGAACCAATCGGTATTAAACGGCAATTTCCCGGGCTACGATAGACTCGGTATCGCTCTTTTTGGCCTCGTAAAGGGCATTATCAGCCACCCGGATCAGGCCATCGGCGTCTTCTGTGGTTACATCAACGATACAACCGATTCCCACGCTGGCTTTGGCCCCACACGCCGGGAACTGCTCTTTCATGTTAATCGCCAGTTTCTCGGTGAAACGTTCGGCCAGCACCCGAGCCTGGGCGGTGTCGGTCTGAGGCAGAAGGATAATGAATTCATCCCCGCCGAAACGGGCTGCGATATCCGATGTACGCATTTCGGTGGAAATGGTCATCGCCGTCAAAACGAGCAGATCATCGCCTATCTGATGCCCAAAGCGGTCGTTTACCGCCTTAAAATGGTCCAGATCGATCATCATGCAGGCCAGTTCCGTACCATACCGCTTTGCCTCGGCGAAGCACTGGCCTAAAACTTCGTTGAAATGTCTCCGGTTATATAAACCGGTTAAAGGATCACGAGCAGCCAACTCGCGCAACTGCATTGTTCTTTGCTGAACTCGCTGCTCCAACTCCTCATTCAACTTGGAAATCTCAGCATGCTTCTGTTCGAGCTTGTCGGCCATTTCATTGTATGATCTAGCTAATGCACCGATTTCGTCACTTCGACTAATGTGACTGCGAGCTTCCAGCTCACCATCGGCAAACCGCCCCATGGTACTCGCCAGTTCACACAAAGGACCAGCCAGTCGGCGAACCAGAAAGAAACCGAGCGGAATAGTCATTGCGGCTATCAGCACCCCGATCCCACTAAGCAATTGCGTTGTGGCCAATACCTCGGCAAAGGTCCGTTCCAGAGAATACCCTATCCGCACATACCCCTGAAGCACCGAGCCCGATTCCTTACCATCCTCGCCACCATTGGCAACAACCCTTAAAACCGGGTACGTCACATCCAGATAAGGTATTTCCAATCCTTGATCACCGGTTTTGAATAATGGATTTCCAATAGTCGCCGCAGGCGTGAATCCCCCCAGACTACGATCCGGACACACCTTCTTACCGCCCTGCTGGGCAGCCAAAAGGTTACCTTCCGCATCCATAAACGAGACAAACAGAAGGGGATCGGTTCGAACCATTCTCTCGGCGAGCTCTGCCAGGGCATTCTCGCCAGCCTGGTATTCCGGCGAAGACTTGTTGGCCAACAAGGCGGCAGTTTGAACACAATGGTCGACGTGCAATCGATTGATCAGCCGTGAGGATACGTCCAGCGTAACCGTGCCTACGATTGCGCCAATCCCCAGCGCCAATGCCACCACCATAAGGGTGAACTTCATTTGCAGGCTGAACTGGCCTATGCGAAAACACGCAAAACGTACAGGTGTACTTACTGCAGTCGGCGATGATAGACCGGTTAGGGACATCTGTTTTCTGGGTTCCTGACAGCCCACCCGACAAAAACGGGCTTAAACACAGAGGAGACTCCTGCTCCTCCATTCACAGGCATTACGCATCCTGTACCTGCAATATCGGAAGCGAAATGGTGCAACTGAAGTGCATAAAACCACCAACAAACGACGGTATTCCCCCTAATACCACCGCTTATTGCAGTTCAATATTCCCAGCCAGAGTAATATCCGAATAATTATGCTCAGGTAGTTCCCGTACCAGCCTTTTTGTAGGTGGTTTCCTCGATGTCGCCCAGGAGTCCCGCCCGCTTTCTCAGGCCCGACATGGCATCATGTACCTCATGTGACATCCGGGAATTGGGGAACTCTTCCATAATCTGAACCCCAATCTCCAAAGCGTCGTTCCAGCGTTGTTCACTTACAGCAAACTGAAACTGCGTACCCAATTGCAACAGCTTGAGTTTAAATACCTCTCGCGCCGAATCCTCCAAAGAACGGGCCTCTTTCCTCGTCAAAAGGGGATCCAACTGTTGTAGCGTACCGATGGCCGTATCGACATCATTGCATTCGGCCGCCTTCTTCCACTGGGCTATCAATTCTTCTTTTCGGATCGTTCGCATTTCATCGTATTGGTTGCGTAACTCACTTATGCTCGGTTCATCCGGCAGCGCATGCTCCAACCTGTCGATTTCGTGCAACGCCTTTTCCCATTGAGAATCGTTGAGCAAATCTTTAATCATGCCGGAAGCCTGAGTAAACTTCTTCCGCATAGTATCGTTTCTAACTTCGGTTACCTCTTTACGCAGGGCATCCGCCTCATCGACATAACCAAATCGCTCGGCCATTCCGTCGATCAGAGCCAAAGCCGCATCCCACTGTTCAGTACGAATATCGGCGCGAATCGCCGCACGTAGCGCCTCACACTCCTGCTGCCGATTAGCCAACGACTTGGCCGCATCGGATAACGCGCTGTTCTCCGCGATCTTTTCCAGGAGTTTTTCCTGCTTTTTCAGCAGAATCTCTCGTATCTCGTATACCTCCCCGTGAATCCTGAAAGCGCTGGACTCCATCTTAATCCACAGAGCGGCCGCGATTAAAACCACCAACCCCATCAGAACGACTATGCAACCACCTAGAACCAGCATTACTTCAGGCCCCGGCTCCGGATTCACGAATCCCACCACCGCAAGTGCCACACCTACTACGATCAACAGAAAACCTGCTACCGAAGATGCGGCTTTATATTTACCCAATCGAGAAGATTGCCCGGCCATAACTTTTTCATCCGAACAGAGTATCGCTTTGTATCCCACTACTACCGCAATCTAGACCTGCAATCCCGGCAAGTCAACATAATTGCGAGGCAGTCGCCCTGCCAATACTGCTACTGCGTTTTCTTTGAGGAAAATGCCTTGAACAAGGCGATTATGCAGCTTCAGTTCCCTGTTCTGGAACGGGAGTAGCCTGAACAACCACATCTTCATCAACCTGCTCCTGGGCCTTCTTCTTTTCCTCCTCTCTTCTTTGCTTCTCCCTGCTAACCCGCAAATCTAACGCTCGTAACCGAAGGGCAACTTCATTGCTCACCAGTCTCAGAAAGACCAGAGCACCTACCGCCCCTATCAACCCATATGTTAGTAGAGTCCATCTGTCCATAAACCGGTTTTCCCTCGGCTCTACGCATATCGGCAGCCGGGAAAGCCGGATTCAGCTTCAACCGTAACCTCGTGCCCTTTTGTCAGGTATAAATACACCCTTATATGGGGCGAAAAGCCCAAAAACGTCCTTGCCCTCCTTTTGATAAAGCTTCGTTCATACGATATATGACCGATAACGTCGTTCGAACACCTCAATCCGAACAGCACTTTATTGGCGGGAACCTTGTTAATGATTTCACAGAAAATCCATGGGCCGCGACATGCGTTGTCCTACTGCAAACAAAAACAGGAGTTCATTACTCGGCAGGTTGCCGCTACTCTTACAAATGGAAAAACTGAATATGCATCAATCAGGCTAACTCAATGTTCGTTCCGGGGCTTGCGGCGAGAGATTCCGGTAAACGCCTCCACGACCTTACCCCGCGTTTGCTCACGATTGATTATAGGGGTTGGATATCCATTTTCTCTGCAAACCGCCTCAATCGGGCAGTGGACGTCTTTATCGCCAACCACCGCCAGTTCCTTAACATAGCGCCGTATGAACAGACCTTTAGGATCGTAACGCTTGCTTTGGGTATAAGGATTGAAAAAACGGAAATAAGGCGCGGCATCTGTTCCAGTCGAAGCCGACCATTGCCAACCTCCGTTATTACTTGCGAAATCCCCATCCACCAGGTTCTGCATGAAAAAACGCTCACCCCATCGCCAATCGATAAACAGATCCTTGGTCAAAAACATGGCCACCACCATCCGCAAGCGGTTATGCATCCAACCGGTTTGCGTCAACTGCCGCATCCCCGCATCCACCAGGGGATACCCTGTCCTCCCTTCGCACCAGGCGGCAAAATGGCTCTCGTCGTAAGACCAGGGGAGATCATCGGTTTCCGCCTTGAAGGGCTTATCTCTGCCGACCCAGGGGTAGCCAACGAGTATATAACGATAAAATTCCCGCCAGATCAGTTCACTGATCCAGGTGACAACACCCTTCCGGCCTGAATCGAACTTTCCGCCATTCGCATCAACCGCCGCTCGCATAACCGCTCGCGGCGAAATCACTCCCGCGGCGAGATACGGCGAAAGAGTACTCGTACCATTTATGCAGGGGTAATCCCTATCCCGGTGATAGCTATCGATCCTGCTCGCGATGAATTTTTTTAGCCTCTTGCCGCCTTCCCATTCACCCGCTGGCCAGGTTTGCGAGTGAGCCTGTCCAGCGAAACCGGGCAGCTTCAATGGAACGTGATCCGCCTCGATCTTCAGTGGTTTTTGCTTTCCCGGAGCAGTCAGCTTCCTGGGTAAACCAGTATCGCGGGCCACTGCACACCAACTCCGCTTAAAGGGCGTGAACACCGAATACACTCCGCCCGATTTGGTACGAATCCCATCGGGTTTGATGATCACCTGATCAGTATAGGCGTGTACAGGCAAGGCGTGTTTTTCGAAAAGCTCCGTAACCTCTCTGTCCCTGCTCTGTTCGTTTATCTCATATTCCTGGTTGAAATACAGGCTGGTACACTTGTGTCGACGAGCAATCGCCAAAAGCTTTTTCGGCGAGTCAGCGAAATCTTCGCAACGGATAATTAATAGCGGGATATTGAGCTTCGCCAGGTTTTCGGAAAGTTCCCGGACATTGCGAAGAACAAAATCGACCCTCGCCCTGCCCCAGTCATGCTTCATCCACTGCTTGGGGCAGATATTAAAAATCCCAACCACCCCGTCTCCCGCCCCTTTACAGGCATGGTGCAATGCGGTGTTGTCCTGAACCCGTAAATCTGAGCGAAACCACATTAATGCAGGCATGATCACACCAATCCTGACAAGCGATGCCTGAAGCGGGCATCCTGAGCCGATATCCATTATTCACAAAGTATAGTGTACCAAGATCCTCGGCTATTAAAGTTTACCAGTTCTCTTCTACAACCGGAGTATTGTCTAATCAAAATACTTGCCTTTCGATTTCCAATACGCCCGATCCTCTATTCCCAGACATCACTAAAAACTACCAAAAATCATATCGCCGAAATAGCAACCGGAATAGCTCGAAGCGAACGTGAGTGCGGGAACAGCCAGGATAAGCAGCCATACCCGCCGCCTTTTACTCCTTTTAATACGCAGCCAGGCTATTATTTTCAAGCCCAACCACCACAGGTAGAACAGCACCGACGTCACACACGCCAATTCCTTAAGGCTGTCCCAATAAGCGAATGGCCAAATATTACTTGTTCCCCATAATATGTACGGAGGTTCAAACCAACATTCCAGAAGTAAAGGGTAACTCGTATAACAGGTAACTTTAAACCAGAAACTATACGGCTTTACACAATGCCACGGCGGCAGAAGAAAACCCAGAACGAAAGTTTGAAGCAGGAGACAGGTTAAAACACCAACCATCCACAAGCCGGGTTCGTTTCCCAGAACCAGGCAAACAACCAGAGCAATACACAGACAAATCGCTACGTAACCGGCCGCCCAGCGTACGCCGGTCCGCCCGGAAAGCTGCATAGCCAACACCCACGGAGTAAGCGCCGCCTGCAAAGATGTAACCACAAATCCCACCGGTTTAGCCCATAACGGGTATCGCTGCCAGGCCGGAGGGCGGCATGTTCGCTCATAGTCGGCCTCAAAGCGAATTCGCTCCCAGTCCAGTTCTATAGTCGGGTAGACCTGGGTGATTAACTCACCCAAAGCCCCCCACAGATCCGGACATGCACGATTAGCGCATCCGGCTCCTCGAATCATGGTTTCGCTTGCGAACGGTATAAGTCAACAGAGTGTACGACAACCGGTTTTGGCAGCGGGTAGCGGTCAAGAAGACGGACAAACGTCGGCCACCCAAAGTACGACTTTTGCGAACGACGTCCGAGCCATTTCTTCCAGATACGCTTAACCCCTTCCCAATAACGTTCTAATGAAACACCGTTACCGGTAATACCGTAGTAGGCATAATGTCCGCGCATCTTCCGGGCAAGCTGAACATGCTGCTCGCAAACCCGAAGGTGGCGGTTAACCCCTGCACCACTTCGATATTTCCCTTCAGAGATCGACTCAACCGGTTTGAGGCGGTCTTACGCTTGACCACCCAATACCCACGCCAGGAACGACCCCAGTAAGTGTGTAAAGCCCAGGAAGTCAAACGTCCCGGGACCACACTGCCATCAGGTTGCTCGCCCATTACGTGGCGGTCGGTTAAAGCGAACCAGGCGGGTCTTCTCTGGATGAAGTTTCAGACCGTACTTGCCAAATCGCTTCGGAAGTACCGCCATACACTTTAGCGAGCGTCATCCTCATTGGTAAACCCAATAACGAAGTCGTCCGCATAGCGGATAATGAATGTTCCGCCACGCAGATGTGATTTAACCACCTGATCGTACCATTCATCTAATACATAATGTAGATAAAGGTTCGCCAGAATCGGAGAGATCACCTCCGCCTTGAGGTGTCCCACTGGTTGAACGATGCAGACATCCATCTTCCAGGATACCTGCTTTCAGCCATTTACCTATTAATCGTACCAGTACAACCATCACGCACACCGTCGCTTGAGAAACTCTCGCAGATGAGCGTGGTCCAGAGCATCGAAGAAGCCCTGGATGTCCACTTCCAGTACCCAGCTTACCCTTAATCGACTTGCACTGCTCATAGAAATGACTCTAGAGCCTGATGGGCCGATCGGCCTGGACGGAAGCCATACGAACAGTCCATGAAATCTTGCTCGTATACTGCTTCCAATACCATCGCTACCGCACGTTGAAGCACCTTGTCTTCAAACGTCGGTAATGCCAATAGGACGTGTCTTGCCACCCGGGCCTTTGGGGATATGAACCCGCCGTACCGGAGGCGCTTTGTAACGCCCTGATTTCGCTCGATCCAACAATGATTGGAGATTGTTCATCAGATCAATTGAATACGAGGCCGCCGTCCTCTTGATCGACGCCCGGAGCCGCATCCTTACGTACCTGATCATACGCTACTCGCAACCAGTCAAGGTCGATATGGTGGGCCAGTGCAGTGAAGCTCGTCTGCGGACCTAGTCTCGCCAGCTGTGCTATCCGATGTTGTTTCGTTAACACGCGATCGAATGTCTGTGCATCCGCCGTGTTGCCCTTCATCGATTCCATGTTTCGGCATCGCCTTCCCTTCCACGGGGTCCTCTCACGGGTGAAATTCCCCCGCTTCAACAGTACTATTCGATGCGTCCGACTTCCCTGCCGTTCAATCCTGCCGCACTTCGTTGCCTTCGTTTGGCAGTACCAACCGTGTGTCTGTCTTCGCTCCTCACGACGCCTGACACGCGCGTCGCAGGCCAGGGGCTGAT
Source organism: Phycisphaerae bacterium (assembly GCA_963667855.2). Taxonomy (GTDB): domain Bacteria; phylum Planctomycetota; class Phycisphaerae; order UBA1845; family UBA1845. Next base: position 259,206 of record CAXXKI010000029.1, read on the forward strand.
TATTCCGGGTAGCCCCCATCCGGATCATATCGACTGGAAACGACAGGATCTCCCACGTTCCTGAGGAACCACAGTATGCACATGCCCTGCTCTTAGACCCCGGTGGGATCGAATGCGCCAGACCATTACGGCGACTCGATGCTGCCTTCCGTACAGGATGCGGACGACGTCGGCTCCCACAAATAGCCCTCTTTCGAGGCTCGATCACACGGCCTATGCACTCGCTGTCTACGCTTCGTCATGATGGTTACCCAGCACAACGCAAGACTCGCTTCCGGCTGCCGGTCAGCTTTGCCGGGCAGGACTAAACCCGCCTGGTTCCTACGAAAGGTTTCACACAAATGAGTCATGGGCCCATAATGCAATCCCCCCTTTCTCAGGCTTTCGTGGCGCACCCCGCATTCCGGGCAACGCTCACTGCCGATTCCGGTCAGGTTATATGTACAATAAAGACACTGAAGACCGGAATCGGTGGAGATTGAAGATATTTCCGTATTGTCGTGACGGCCAGAACGATCCATTGTTCTTTTTCTCCTGGCTCTAATATTTCCTTCAATCGGGGATATCACAATCCGGAATCGGTCCGAGATCGGCTGCCGCGCAGTTGTCGATTACCTGCTCTTTCGTCTTCGCACCGGGGATGGCCGTATGGCATGCCGGGTGAGTAATGCAGAAACGAAGACTTACCTGAGCCATCGATTGATACTTGTTGGCGTCAAAGAGCGGTTGCAGTTTTTCCAACTTTGTGAGATAATCGTCGAGCTTTTCCGGCGAGAGGTTCATTCTTCGATGGTCCTCCTCGCCGAAGGTGCTCTGCCGATTGAATTTTCCGGTGAGTAACCCAAAGACGAGGGGAATGCGTACGATAACCCCGGTGCCGTATTCCATAGCTTTTGGGAAAAGAACTTCTTCGGCCTCCCTTTCCCAGAAGGTTGTAGCGTACCTGTATGCAGTCGATAAGCTCGGTGGTGTTTATCGAGCAGACAAGCCTGCTCGGTCTCCTTGAATGATTGGATGCTCAGACCGGCATGCAGAATCTTTCCCTGCTGCTTGAGTATTTCCAGAGCTTCCCACGGTTCGTCGCGTTGGAGTTTTTCCATGTCCGGGCTGTGTAACTGCAGGATATCAAGCGCTTCTACTTTGAGTCGCTTGATGCTTTTTTCCGCCGCTCCGATGAGGTAGTCCTTGTCGTAATTCTGTCGGATTGCTCCGTAACCCCTTGTCGTCGTCGGCTGACGCATGGTAAAAATCGTTACCGGCTTTCGTGGCGATGATGTGACGCTCCCCTTACCCGCGCTCAGCCAATACCTCGGCGATAAGTTCCTCGGAATGCCCGAAACCATACCACGTCGGCAGTATCCAGCAGCGTAACTCCCTGGTCCAACGCCTGCCGAATGGCATTTCTGGAGTCGGCATCATCGGTTTTCCCCCAGTTCATCCCCCCGATAGCCCACGCTCCGAAACTGATAGTAGAAACTTCGGGGCCTCGTTTGCCCAATTTCGTGTATTGCATGTATCCACCCTTTCAGTTTTGTAGGGTCCGCTCTGCGGACCAATGGATAACCAATATCATCCCAAAAGCACAATAGGCAATCGAAAGCGATTGGCTGTCTTTTCCGGCCGAACAGCAGCCCCTAGGACTCTACCCGTACGTATACAAGGCGTACGCTTTTCCTGTCTCCTCATCCCACAACAGCTTTGTATAGCTTATATTATCTGAAGGATCGGACCAGGTATTCTCGTTTGATTTATACAGCCGAGGCTTTGACATCGGTTGCACAGTTTGCCAGATCGTTTCGACAAGACTGTCATAATTGCCGAAAACCGATTTCCCAGACACCCGCCCCAATTTCCTTCGTATTCTTCGAGATACAATTGCCCGACGCTCAAACCGCCCTTCACCGGTAATTATCTGGATTGCTTCAGGTGTAGCGGTGAACTCGATGAACATGGCCACATCGCCCGGACCACCGGCGTAATGCCTCTCCGCCTTAAGATTGCCCACACCCCGCCGGGACCTTCATCCCGAAAGCCTCTTCAAAGGCGACATCATAATCCAGTCGGAAACATAGACCACAGATACAACCCAGGACTACTCCAACACCGATCCTGATCCAGCGTTTTTCCCAACTGCAAATCCTTTTCATAAGCAGAAAGTCAACAGCCCCCCGCGGCAGCAACCGCCCCCAAAACGCAGCCGAAAAACAAACAAAAACACCAGTCTCCGAGAAGAAGAAAAAAAACGCTATATACACCCACCGCAGCAACGCTGCCGTACAGGATAAACAACGCAAGTCGGACCGTTTTTTACTGGAATACCTTTTTCAAATGGCTGTTCTGCACATTCATCAACCACTATATTACACCTTAAATAAAAGAGCGTAGCCGAAAACGATTCCGTTATCCTTGCAAAACGCATTGGCCGATCGATAGTTTATGTAGGGTCCGCCCCGCGGACCCACGGGGATAATCCAATATCATGATAAAACACAATAGACGTTCGAAAGACATTACCTATCGTTTTGGTCTGCACACGCGGACCCTACTCATAACGACTAACCAGCTTTCGCGTGATCGGCAGCGGGGCTCTGGTCGCCGCCGTATAGGGTTAATGTGGATTCACCGCATTCGGGACACTTTCCTCGTGGAATACCAAACAGATTATAACCGCACTTTTTACAAGTTGGATATGGTATTATTCCAGATTCGTACCGACTGATAAGAATGCGTAACATAAACTAGTGCCAATCCCCCATATACCATAAATCAACCGCCAACGCTACCCACACCCGGGCGAGCAATACGATAGCGCGGTGCATTTACGTAAACCCCAAGCCGCTAATACTACGTTCAAGGAACAGCCACATAAACAATCGTGGTCCGTGATCCACCCCAGTAGTATGCCATTTGCTCAGGCATGCCAAAGATCTCTTCATAATACCCGACCAACTGATATGAAAAGAAGGGTAAGCCCCAGCGGATAACCTCCATCAAACAAACGAAAATCGCCAATCGTTCTATGCTCTTCATTTATAAGACTCTCTATTTATCTAAAATGTTTTTCAATTGGTTACAGCTCTCTCACAGTCATACCTACCACGCCCGCCCGGGCGAGTTCATCCATAGTCAGTTTCGGATCCATTACCTGGAACGGAACGTAAGCACCAGGTCCTATTTCCTTCTCATACATACCGGCTAGAGCAGCGGCCGCTATCGCGGTGGAGAAGCCGGTGGTTCTCTCCATGGCCGTGAACCTGTCCACCGCGTAGTCGATCAGGTCGACCCGGCCTCTAACTTCCTTACCGTCCTTCCGGCCTGTCACGTCTATCCTGAAAACCATCAGGTCTTTGCCGTCAGACTTCAAATGCTCAGGCATTATCTGGGCTGCGATATCGCGAGGGGCGGCCATTACCTTTTGCCCGCCAAGAGAGAACTCCCGCTCGGCCGTATCGAAAAAACCAACATCCCACATCGCACAAATCATGTCCCGATGCCCGGGATAGCGAATGGTTTTGTACTGGTAATCGACTCCCAGCGGGGCGTAAACCATCGGCCCGAGCGAAGCTCCCCCACTGGTAGAAAATGCTTCAAAAGTACCGGGTAAAGCCAGATCAGAAATCTCCTCCAGCTCGCTCATGCCGGGAATAATCTCCAGCTTACCGCCCCTGGAAACTTCACAATCATCGAGATACTCGTTGAGCAGCCCGTGAATGCTGAACGTCATGGAATAATTAAGCATACCCGTTGGGTTTTGCGGAAGACCACCACAATAGAGCTTTACCGATTCGTAGGCCCAGTCGTCCTGCCAGTATTCGGCCATCAGGCTCAAAAGCCCCGGCGCCACTCCGCAATCGGGAATGATGGCCACTCCAGCGGCCTTGCACGCATCCGCCATGGCCAACTGCTTTTGCACAGTGCCCACGTTTCCGCCCATATCGCAAAAGGAAGTACCCGCTTTGATCGCCAGGGCAGCCAGATCGGCATTAAGGAAATACGGCACACACGAAATGACACAAGCCGCATCGCTCATGAGCCTGGACAACTCACCAGTATCGCTCGACACGTCCAGGACTTTAGAGGATACCCGCCCCTTTTCCTTCTGCAGTTCCGTCGCCGTTTGCAGATTCGCGTCGCAATTGTCAACGAAGATAACGCTGGTATTCGCAAACTGTTCCAGGATAAACGCCGCACACGCCCCTGCCTGCCGCCCCGCACCAAGTACAAGAAAACTCTTTGCCATTCTATCATCCTTTCCGCCGGCTCCGACCAGACACGTTTCGAGCACATTCACTCGCCGAGTTCCTATTAGAATATCAATCCGCGTATTGGGCAACCTGGTTCCAAATCCTGGTCGAATAATCCGCTTACAGACGCTGGTATTTATCTATTCCTAACTGTTATCTACCTGTGTGCAAGCCGCGAGTAGTTACAACCCTATTCAGCATGCTTCGGGCCGCTTACCGAAAATCAGGGTTACCAGTAAGCCCAACTTGATTCAATCGCAAATTCCAGGACCGATTCTGCATCCGGGCCGTTATAAACTTCGCCTTTTATCCAATTGAGATCCGATTGACTGTTTTCTATACTCTTAACTGACGATTGGATAATAGAGGACGCCTGACGGCATCCGCAATGGGATTTACCGGTGGGAGTAATTGCGTGATAAATAGCTGGCGAAATTGGAAACTGAAGATACCGCGATTTAAAGAATGCAGTGAATGCAAGGGTTCATCATTCCGGAAAAAATTCGGCCTGGTACTCAGCGTTCTTGCTGCAGCCTTCTTACTTACTACCAATCTGCTGCGCAACGCACAGCCAATGTCAGTCACCATACCATTGTGGGAGCTTTTGTATATACCAACAATCTGCATAACAATCGGAATTGTAGGGTTCACCAGGAAATGCAAATACTGCAAAGGAACCGGTATATACAAACGTCCCGAAGACCAGGAAAACGGCAATTCCGATATCTCAAAATGCTTATTCTGCAGCCACCCGCTACCAAACGGAGCCAGGTACTGTTCGGAGCGGCAGTCGAGTAACGTAGTGTTTTTAAAAATGCTCTAAAAGAAGGCGATCCTATGATCATCTTAATCTGCACATTATTGCACCTTTTATTCATGTCGCCCGCTGTAAATTACACACCCGCAGACAACCCCGCGTTCCGTTCGCTGCTGACAGTTCCTGTTCAAGCCCTGCTTGTAAGCGACGATGACGGCACCCGACCTGCAAGAGCAACTGCCGAAGAGTTCAAAACCTGGATAGATTTCGCTAACCGGGCTTTCAGACGCGCCAAGGTGCGGTTTGAATTCAAACCGGAATACGACTGGGATACACTGCACAATACGGTCATCAACAACATAACCGGAACCAGCGATTCAAACTGGATCGAAGCCCGTAGTCTGGGCAACAAGATCGCCGCTGAATATCCCGGGAAAATCGTCGTTTTCATTAGACATGGCCCCGAATCGCAGCCGTCGGGCGGAGGTTTCTCCTGGTGCACATATGACTTCGTGGCCATGGGTGGATTCGCGAATATGAATCATTGCGGGCATTCCCATATAGACGCCCTGGCTCACGAGATAGGCCACTATTTCGGCCTGCAACACACGTTTTCCGGAGGCCCCCTGCCTGACGTGGCTGCTGCAGAATCTAGACTGACATCGGCCAACAACGATCCCAACGTATTCGACGGAGACGGATTTACCGACACCCTGCCCGACCCTTGCATCTCTTCGCTTGAATGCAGGAGAATTCCCGAAATTACCCTGAACGGGCGCAAGTTCAGATTACCCCGTACAAACCTGATGTCCTATTACGACGAGCGAGTCTCGCTGTCCGTACAACAGATCAACCGGGTTCGCTGGATATTGGAAAAGCGAATAGCGAACAAGATGGCCACCCTGAGAAACAGCCCTGGTTCCGGAAAAATGGAAGCCGAAAATCTACGTATCCTCAACACAAGCGATTGTTCAACCACTATCCAGAACATGAAAAACTTCGGGCCGGGCAACTGGAGCAATCAGGCCCAGCTTTTCTGCGGAGCTCAAAAGAATGGAACGATAACCCTGGAGCTACCGGTAACTGAGAGTACTACCTATCAACTGATAGTCTATGCAACACTGGCACCCGATTTTGGGATTATCGAATGCCGGGTGGATGAAAAACAAACAGGCAAACCCCAGGATCTCTATTACCAATTGGTACTGCCATCGGGCCCGCTCGATCTGGGCGAAATAAAACTATCCAAGGGGACTCACCAAATCACATTCACCGCCACAAAGAAACACACGGCGTCCACCGGCTATAAGTTCGGAATAGACGCGATAGAACTGCATGCGAAACGCACCCACAAAACGGGAACGCAGCGAGGTATTGGCAATACTCAATAATCGCACCTCGCTCTTAATTCGCCAATCAGCATAACATGATACTAATATGCTTTAACCAGAACCAATCGGCACACTAGGCAGCATCTACACATCAAGACCATTAACCCTCGCATCGCCGTTCAAACCGGCCACTCGCAAAGGTACCGCCAAACAAATCGCAGCGCAACCCCGCACAGCGCCGCAAAAGAAAACCGCATGATTTTATAACTATCGATTTTGCAAAGAGATGCGCAAAAATGCGGCTCCGTGCGAAAACACGGAGCCGCTTCAATTGGGCGATACAGGCACCGAACAGTGCCCTAATTTATCAAAAAAACACGGCAAAATCGTAAAACGGCGCTGCAAAAGGCGATGCAACATAATTCGCATGATAGGACGTGATGCCAACGCTCATTCCTTCAGGCAGTTTCGCGAATAGATTACACCGCCCATACCTGGCAATAGCGATAGTCTTATAATAACCGTCTTAAAACTACGATATCGAGGATATCAACGTTATCCTGTCGCTTGACTTGTAAGAAAAATATGATATATTTTCTTACAGAAAGACGTGTAGACATGGCACAGAATACTGAACAAAAGCTGTTGAGTAGAATCTACGGCAAAGGACGCAACTGGGCGTTCTCACAAAAAGATTTCGCGCAGCTAGCAAGTCGCCATGCTATCGACACTGCCCTACACCGTTTACTAGCAAAAGGTGATATTCGCCGAATTATTCGCGGGATTTACGACCATCCACGACATAGTGATTTGCTCAACGCCCTAGTTAGCCCGGACATTGACCAGGTTGCCAGAGCATTGGCACGTAAGTTTGGCTGGCGTATACAACCTAGTGGCGCAGCAGCGCAGAACATTTTGGGATTATCCACACAAGTTCCAGCCGCCTACATCTATCTGTCCGACGGTCCGAATCGCTCGTACGAAATTAACAGAACAGCATTGACGTTCAAGCACACTGCCTTAAAAGAAGCGGGGTTCCGATATCACGAAAGCTCGCTGATTGTGCAAGCAATAAAGTCACTTGGACCTGAGCATATTACACCACAGATAATCGGCAAGATTCGCAAGTGGCTCGATCCCAAGCTTTACGATCGAATATTGTCAGACACAAGCGCTGTTACCGGATGGGTATATGCCGCCATCCGCGAGATTTGCAGGGAGAACTGCAGTGAATAAGGTAGCTAACCTATCACCTGACAAACGACGTGATCTCTTCAGCGAAACCTCCGCTCGAATGGCAATGAATCCAGCAATCATCGAAAAAGATTTCTGGGTTTGCTGGGTATTGAAGCAGCTTTTCGCCGATCCGTTTTTTCATAACAGGTTGGTTTTCAAGGGAGGAACCTCTTTATCTAAAGTATATAACCAAATCGAACGGTTTTCCGAGGATGTTGATCTCATCCTGGACTGGCGATTGCTTGGATTCGGTTCTGGGCAGCAGGATCCGTTTCAAGATTTTAACTCCGCAACACAACGAGACCGATTCAATAAGAAGTTCAATAATCAAGCGGCAATATACATCAATGACAAGTTTGTACCCGAACTCGCGAGAGTGTTTGCAACGTGCTCACAAATCGATAGCGTCGTCGATTCAATTGATCCTCAAGCAGTCAATGTAACCTATCCCGCAGCGTTTTCCGAAAATTATCTGCGTCCTGAGATTCGACTCGAAATCGGTCCATTAGCGTCATGGATACCTTCAAGTCTTAAAACTATTCAACCATTCTCAGCACAAGCGTTTCCCAATGTTTTCAACGAACCGGATTGTCCGGTCGTTGCAATTGAAGCAGAACGAACTTTCTGGGAAAAAGCCACGATCCTCCACCAACAGGCTCATAGAACAAATGCAATGCCTCCACGGTATTCACGTCACTACTACGACATGTACAAACTAGCCAATGGTTCTATCAAAGAAACAGCGGTCTCGGACCTAAAGCTGTTACAAGATGTGGTCGCATTCAAGCAACGTTTTTATCCATCGGCATGGGCGAAATACGAAGACGCCCAACCGGGAACCTTCAAGTTGATTCCAACTGAAGAACGATTAGCTGAACTCCGCAGGGATTACCGGGAAATGGAGTTTATGATCTTCGGAGAAATTCCCACGTTCGATAGCATCATGGAAACGCTTCAAGAACTGGAAGCAGAGATTAATCGTTGAATAAGTCGCTGATAAAACAAGCATGAATCGAATCGCGCAACATAACGGTTGCAATAGGACGTTGGCGGCAAAGGTATCTCAGCCGGTGCAAACCTACGTCAACAGCCTCCAATGCCCCCATGGCCCATCTTTGACGTTCGTCGTTTTCTGGAACATTATCGATTTTTACGGGGACATTTATGGGGACATGGATTTTATTTTGGGGGCATTTACTGGGTCATCCGCGCTCCGTACATTTATCCTTGATGAAAGCCGGCTTCGCAGCTCAATTGTCGGATCATTACACCGACACTCGTTTTACTAAATGACTACCCGGCACCTTCACAGTAATCAACGGTCCCTTACTCTCTACCTCGTCAGTTCCCATATCTTCGATTCGAACGCCAAACAAAGTAAATATAGTGATGTTAACAATCTGTGCAAAATCGCCTGGATATTACTTGTTTTATATCAACGGCATACGAGAGATCTGGTACGTGAAAGCGACCGTTATCCTCTGGTAAACTTTCTAGGTAGCGTTTCTCATTATGTAGTTTTGGAATTGCCGAAAACTTACTCCTGCTGGATAAACCATCTGGGCAAGCTACTCTTTGTATTAATCTTCCGACTTCCTCTTACGGCAAGGTGCTGGGACTTTGCTTGTGGACTTCTGAATGACCCAAAACAACGATAATAGACGAACTCCGATAGTAATCGAGAATAAAAAAAACCTTGAATTATGAAGGTTGGAACTATACTATTGATTTTCGCTAATTCGGATAAGGGCTATTCGGATAACGTGGGCTCAGAACAAATCGGATAATAGATGGTCCCGGCCATTACGGACAACTCGGTACCCACCGATTTACGAAGTCAGGAACAGCCATCGAATCGCTTGGTAACTCTGATTAAGGAGCATGCTATGTTGTTAAATAAAACGTTTTTAAATCTGCATTGTTCCGGACGAATCATGGTATGGCGGCGACTCCCGGCGCGACCCGCAATTCACCGCGTCCTCATCATCGATTGGATCATCTTTTTAGTCTTAATGTCAACGTCTACGGGATGCTGCATTAAGCCCAACATGCTACGCGCAGGTCACGAACTCAACCGAGAGCGCGAACGGGTACGAATGTCGACGATTCGCGTATCCGCGATTGAATCTACAGAAAATGCAAAGATAACAACGTACTTCACGGCTGATCTAGACGAACTTCCATCGAATCACAAGCTACTGATCCGCCCAGAGATGTCCGAACTCGTTGTTTGGACAGAGACTCTAGGATCAGGACCTCCCTGTAAGTCTATCACGCAGGTGCAACGGCGAGGCGAGGCATGGGCATATCGGTCTATCGATAACTGGACACAACAGGCGAAAACGGATCTGGCGGCAAAACCATATTCCTCAACCTTAGTGCACTTGCAGTATATCCCTATCCTATTGTCTGAGAATCCTCGGAACGAAACTAAGTTTAATGCTATTGCGAAAATAGACATCGTCCCACTGGCAGCATATGGGCGAGTAAGCGCCAATGACTTATTTCGTTTCAACTTCGTTCTTAAGGAAGACAATAACAAGGTCCGTACGGTCGATCTGAATGTTGGTTCCGGATTGATTGGTTGTATCAGTAGTAGGGCCTCAGGCATTAATCTACCGCAAATTCTGGTCCTAGAGGGATTGCGTGTGGATAAATGTTACGATCAACTGCTTGAGACAATCGTCAACGCGGAGTCACTTGGGGACTGGTATCTACGGGATATGACTTGGCATCCCGTAGAGCGATCGATACGTGTCCACATCGATGGTCGACGTACATTTGAACAACCCTGGAGACCAAAACTCAGTGCTGCCGATGTATTACTGGCGGTCGTGGGACCGCCGCGAATACCGCACTCAGACCCTTACTATCCGATGATCATCCAGGCCGTGGGCACTAAACCAGTGCTGCTAATGGTCTCAAGGCACCATGGCTGTTTCTTAGCCGATAGAGAACACTTCACTTTTGAGCTTATGCCTAACGACGAAGTGCGCATTCTTCCTCCAGATTTTTGCTTCACCCGGTGGTATGGTGACGGGAAAGGGCACGCAAAATGACCGAGATCACACTCCACTATGGAAATTTCGTCATATCCGATTTGCCCGTCTTAATTGGACCTAGTTCCATCACGCTGACGGGTCAATCGGGCCGATTTCTTTTGGACGGTAAGTTTACGAACCAGAAGACTACCGAGGTACGAGCGACTCAACAGATCCAGGTTTCGGTAATCCCTAGCGACGAGCCGTTTGCCTATAAGGTAATAACACCGCAACGATATCGATCGTTATTCTACTTCGATGCAAACACCAGTGTCGTCACGGGTGATACGGAACTGAGTCGTTACGCTTTAAACCTCGTCTATCTAGACGCGGAGATGCTGCTCGCCAATGCGCTTACTTGCCGAATAAGACCATCTGGAGGATCAATAGACGATCTCAGCGAAGAACTCCAGCAACGCCTGGTCAGTTTCACCGCAGGCGCCTCTCCCGAGCGTAAATTCTTCGCTAAACCCCTTTGGCACAATACGCCAACGCTTGGCCTCTACTTTCCTATAACAAAACGAAACCACGTGGACCAAGGAACTGGCGATAGTTGGGCAATTGACTTACTTGTTTCCAAAGACTTTCCCAACCAACCTCTGCAGGTGTCAGCCAAACCTGGGTGTGCCCGTGTGCAGATTCCGAACGCCCAGTTGCTGACTTTAGTTTTAGGACCGACCTCGGTCGATTCGGTAACACCAGCAGAACCGGTTCTAGAAGCGACTACTGAGTCGAAACCCAAGGAACGTATATCAAGCGGCATGTCTGGCTTCACGGTCGAGGACCAGCAGCCAGGACCTCGTTTAGTAGACGACCTATTGGTCGCAGCTGAAGATTACGAAGGTGTACCAAGGGGCGAAATATTTAATGCACCACTCACTAAATTGCGCATCAACGCACAAGAACTCTCGGGCGAATTCGTAAACCCGTCGATTTCGGCTCGCGATCAAGCAGGTACGACGAAAACGAGGTTACCAATCCGGGAACAGTATGCTCGTTATAGATCAACGGACTCCCCCTCCTCAAACCCCTCCCGCTTTGAGTATACACTGAGGCCATATAGTGGAACATTGAAAATCGCTACAATTGCCGAAACAGCCACTCCCGAGCTAGATTTGCCTCTGCGTGCCGGCGAGATTCGCGTTTTGGTTGACGGCGAGATTCAGCCACACGCTATCCCTGATCAAACCAATGAAGGTATTCGCCTAGTGGGACAATCCCTGATCCGACGGTACCGGGAATTGTCCAACGGGCAAGCCGCTGGTGCCTACGTAGTCGGCGTTAGCTCGGAGCTTCGCGCAAAGCGGAGTGATTCGAGCCAGAATACATCGGAGGCAGCGACCGGCCTGTCCGCGGGAGACTTGCTGCTCAAACTCAAAGAAAACGAAATCGGTGCAGTTCACTTTGAGACTCGTTATGCAACTGAAAACGGAAAGGGACGGTGGCGGTTCCCAGTTGAGCGGGTCGTAAAGTCTCCGTTTCGGGGTGGTTCACGTCCGACGGCCCCCCAAGCCACGGACCCTCGAATGGAGGTGTACCATCCAGAGCATGGAGATATAGTTAAGATCTTCGATTCTGACGGACGTCTACTAGAAACACACATCTCAGCCGAGAACCATGTGGAGATAGCCAAGGGGGCCGACCTCATGAAGGGGTTCATCGCCACCGATTGTGAGGTCTCTATGCTAGAACCCGAAAACACACGATTGAGATTCAGACTCGATCAAGGCGTTACCTCTCTCACGCGTCCGATTGTTGCAGAACCAGACGATGACTTAGCGCCGAAAATAAAACAAATGGCCCAGTCGACTGAATTATTCACTAGCCACCCTGATGCGTTTTACACCGAAATCAATGTCGAGTTTCTATTTCCGTCGGTACCGGACGATCCTGCAAACGGGAGCCTTCCAAAATCCCCAACGGTTATCTGGCGAGAAAAACCTGACGCCCCCATACCAAATAATGCAGTTCGGGCTATGTGGCACAGTATCCCAAGACAACAGGATCCCGACGAAGCTAAAAGATACGAAGCGTTCATTAATAATAATGACCGCTCGCTCCGCATGCCATCTGGTTGGTCTATTGTCCTGCCCAAAGCCAAAACAAAAGGGCAGCCGGTTGTAGCTCTCGTTGAAGCATCCAGTGAATCACAAACTCGGATCGACCAGACACCATTGTGGTTTGAAACCAAACAGGGTCGAGTTACATCACTTTGGCCCAAAGCCATTGGACTTCCCCCAGATAAGGAACGAGATCGCCAAACCTTCGGCGTCACATCGGTCACTCCCCAGTGGTCAGATTTATTCCCCCCCAAAAACGCAGAAGGCACACATACGGCCGCCCAGAGCCCTCGCGATCAGAATTGGCGAGGATTCCTCTGTTTGGGAGGACAACTAGGTGCTACGACTAACCTTCCAGGCAAGATAAAACTACTTCTAGAGGAACTTACTGTTCCCTATGCGCATTACGACGGAAACGGTTGTACGATGGTCTGCGATCACGTAATCGATCTAGTTGCTGGCGCTGATGACGACAAGACCATGGTCTTAGATCTCGAATCCGAGGCGCCGCGGAGCGCTACTCTTCGCGAAGTTCGCGACAATCCCAACATTCAGTTAGTCCTCGGACGTGTAGAAATCGAGATTCACCAAAACACCGTGCAGCAATTCGAGCTGCAATTCTGGTGGAAGATGCCTTTTTTTAATCGAGCTATACCCGACACTCAAAGTCCAAACGGTGAGTTTCAATGGGTCGAAATTCGAGGACGATGGGAACCTGGCAGAGACGACGCCTCCGAACACCTTATGCTTCAAGCATCCCTTCCCGATAAGCACATCAATGTCGGCTGGAGTGGAATCGAGCACGTAATCATAAAGGGAGTGCACCTAACACTGAATGCCACCGGACGTTGGTCGGTACAGTTCGACGGGCAAATTGACTTTAGCGACACAGGTTTGCTGACCGAATGGTTTGAGAATCGCCTACCCTCACTGGTTTTTAGCGGGCTTCGTTTCGACTTTGATAATCCCTCTGACCCCTCCAATCAAGGGTGGACATTCCCAACGCTCCAGGTTAACAACCAAACTGTCCTCAGGCCCAAGGGCTACGACTTCAAACTTGATAACCTCTATCTCGAGCGTCCAGCGAGCCACTCGACGGCTCGTACGCTACGCTTAATAGGGTCACTCCGCACGGCTGACACGACCGACGGATTCTCCGTTACTGAATCAGTAAAGGTAGACGTCTTATTCTGTGGGTCGACCACTAATCCGTCCTATGAGATCACCTTTGACAATGAGCAACTCAAACAACAGCCGGTTAGACTGGGCCCCTATAGATTTATCCACTTACATGGAGCACTCACCTGGACTGGGGATACATTCGAAATGAATCCTGTATTGGCGTGGCGGTGGACGGATCGAAACGCGGTGCGTGAGGAGACTAACGTCATAGGTTCGGAAGTTCCAGTTCCATTCTTTTATGGTTCAAGCAATACGCTATCTGATAAGAAATTCTGGGTAGCAGGTGCGGTGGGGCTGCCAATCGACCTCGAACATTTACAGGTTAAAAAAGATGCGCTAGCAGCGTTTTTCGTCAGTCACCACGGGACGTTCGACGGCTTACGTGACCTCGTCCTAGCTGAGAATATAGGTGCAGTAGGTGAAAGTCTCAAGGGCATAACGAAATGGACCTACACAGACGAATTCGCATGGTTTGTCGGCGCCTATATTCACGAGTTAGACCTTAAATATGCGCCCGGAATCATAAAACTCAGGAAGTTCGCCTTGGTCCTGAGTGACGACGGGCTCTTTCGCGTCCAACTCGACCTAAGCCCTCTCGGGATCAAGCTAGGTTCAATAATGCTAGCCGTGGATTGGAGGAAACGAAGATTCACCGGCAATCTCGAACTACCGGAATTGAATTTTGGCCAATATCAGCTCAAGTTAGGTGAAGTCAGCTTTCGGATCGCTGACGGTCTCTTTAGATTCGATTGGGGATATCCCTTCAATGAAAACTGGGGACGATCGCTCAAACTAAAATGGGAGCCTCCTCCTTGGCCCGTACCAATCAACACAGTACAGGGCGGTGTGTATTTTTGCTACGAGGATTCCAAGAAAGCCCTGACGGTTGGCGCCGCTACTCGCGTCGGCTACGAAATCAGCCTTCAAGCGGAAGCTGGCGGATTCGGCGGGTACATCGCGGGGGGTATTTATCTCGGATACCTCGCGGAAACCCAGCTTGTCGGTATTACGCAGACATTTCGGCAGACAGGTATGGTATCTTTTGAGGTTTCTGCTCGCGGCGGCGTGATTGTGTTTGGGCTTCGTTGGGACATCATACGTCTCTGGTTGCAAGCATCAACCGGCATCTCTATTGCATTGAGTCCGAAGCATGTTGAAGCAACATTCTTTGCCCGATTTCGAGCAGGCTTCAAAATCTGCCTTACCCCCTGTACGTGCATCTCTGGTAGTATCTCCTATCCCTACCAGTTCACCGCTACGAGTGACGGCACGGCACACACATGGGATCCCTACGAGGAGCCGAAGGAATTCCTGCGGAGTGAGGTTCTTGAGAGCTCGTTTGAGTTAGCCTTCCTGCAATACCTAAACGAATTCGAGCGGCGGCCTCAGCGGATTCGTCAGAATACGGAGATGATCTGATGATGGAAAAACTTAAAATTAACTTTGGATGCTACAAGATCAATCCTGACATGCAGTCTGAACCGCGGTTTAAATTCCGCTGGTTGGTTGCACCTCTGAAGGCGATGCACAAGCGTGAAGGCGGCGTGGTGGTTGATCCTAGCCAGATAAGACTTCCGGCGCCAGGTGACCACTATACTATCGAATTTCTGGAGAAAAAAAGTAACTGCAGTTTTGAGGTAATTCACACAGTTGCGAACATACAATCTGACGATGAGTGGCGTTTCGCCTTGTTTCAACTTGGCAATGTGCCCGCTGTCGACCCTAGCGACATGCCCGATGCGGACGATAAGCGTATTACCCGTAAGACGTTTACTGCCAAAGAGATTTTAGGCGATTTTTATGCTCAATACGATCCAACGTCCATAAGAGCCAAAGCACGAACGTTATTCGAACGTCAGCTGAAGGCGTTTACCGCCAACTCTGATATCAAACGACTCTCGAAGGACACCGAGTTCGACTCTTTCTTCGATGACGTTTACACACTGATTTCGGAACACTACGAAGGTCCCGAGTCACTGCCCTCAACCAATCCCCAGAGACCGTTAACGAACTTCTTACCAGCCGAATTCTTCGCGGCGCGATTCGCACGGCTCGTTCGAAGACATTTCGGAATGGCGCTTAATACCAAAGAACACACCGCACCACTAGCCGCGGCTGTTGCTAGAATCGTTACGCCAACTGACGCAGCATGCAATGCACTGAAAAACCTCGTCTTCGCGGTCGCCAGCGGCATTACGCTCGAAGTCACCAAGAAATCGGGGAACACGACGATCGCAAAGACGTTCCCGATTGGCACCTTGCTTGGACTTGAGTACGTCATCGACACATCCGCCCCCGAGCACGCACCGCTACGTGATTTGCAGGGAAGATTAAAACGACTCCACGCCAGATTGACTTGGTATCGTGCCAACGGACCGAACTTGGAGATGCCGACGAACAACTACATTGAAAACGTCTTCCAGCAACCGTTGCAATCAACGGAAATCACTATGCCCAAGGCGTGGTTCGTCGAAGACGCGTTCTTTACGCAAAAGATTAACGTCAGTTCGATCAACCCCTGGGATCCGCGACCCTATCTAAAGCTCTCAGAGCTTCAGTCGCAAATGTTAGCTGAGGACAAAGGCGAGCTTATATACAAACCAACATGTGGCGACGGTTTAGTATCAATTACGGTTGAAGGCATAGCTACACCTGGAGCTCAATACACATCATTTGTAGTTGTTCGAGGAGAAAATCCCGACCAGCCGCCAGGCGTGGAGCAAGCCGAACCTGCAACTCCCGTCGTACCTCAAGACCAAACCGATTTTACCACAGATCAGTTTCATCGATATGGACCACCAACCTCGCCGGGACCGGTTGTCAAACGCGGCCATCCCGTGATTTCATACCATCGCATCTATCATGCAGATGCGAAGCAGCCATACAACGAAGATGGAACTGCCAACATCATTCCGGAGAACACAGCAGATCGTCTCTACGAGCGTCAACAAGAGGTGGGATCCCCGACCTCCGAGATCCTAAAAGAAGATCGGTGGGCACTACTCGGACACGTCAACTACTTCTGGATTTATGTAAGATCTCTGGGAGGCGAATGGCTATCCGTGGAAGAGGGCGGTGTTCGCCGACCATTGGCCATCCCAGTTCGAAGAAGGCCTGATTACTCAGTGCTGCGATTACCCGACGAGCTATCCACCAGCTCAGACCGAGAACGACAAGCTATTCCGAAGGAGTCGCCAGACGCAATGCCGTTTCTCTCTCAGCGGAGTCACCAGATGCCCCCGCCGCTACGCGAATCGGACCAGGATGGTCCGAACCGAGGCCCTGCAACTCACGCTTGTATCGAATCCTAACAACAACGCTCTGCCCCAGATGTTGAGCGCGTCAGTTTCTATATTCGATGCAAATATGCCAGCAGCAACTGAGAACGGTGTTATGCCGCGATACACTGAGTGGTTCTGTATCGAAGAGCTGCATGTGCTACTGTTTCAGAGAATCCCGAAAGTCGAGATAGAAACAACCCATCCATCGAGCGGGTCTGGACGCTCGAAACGATATCGATTACTACCGGGCTCAACCGTGGTTCCAACGTTTTTTTAGATGACGATTGGGGATTTGTCGGTTTGTCTCGACACGAAAGAGAGAGCTGGCGTAGAAATGGAGACCACATCAACCTGGAGTTCACTGACGATAACGGGGAAATCCGGCTTGTGAATACTGGTTATGAATATCAAGCCGTTATTATCGCTAAACGTATGCCTGGTTCGTGTTATCAGGTTCCCGAAGATCAATGGGTTTCCGGTGGTCCGAGTCGAAACGGAAAAACCGGAGATGGCAGCGGCCTCAAAGGAAGATCCCCCTGCCACTCGGCGGTTCAATAATGTCGCAAACGGACGTTACCTGCATATCGGCAAGCGCGACCATGTCGTACCTCTTCGATTCGAATTCAGCGAACCTGCCGTGACGGAACTGCGATACCAACCCCCGTCGTCTCTTCCCGACGCTCCGCGCTTTACTCACGTACCGACTGTCTCTGCTACTCCTAGGCCAATCGTCTTTGAATCCTTCGCGACCACACCGTTGCCACATGTCGAAGGGCTTCAGACAGACGATGTGCTCAAGGTATTAGTGGATGCACCTTCTAATATTACCTCAGAAAATCTTCAGTGGTTTCGAAGTGCATTCATCGATGGCATGCTGGACCGTACGCGATCAGTCACTGGCGAATCCGCGATTGCAAAAGATGCTAAAACGCTATTCAGCTCTTGGTTAACCCGGAACCTCACCCCAAAGGATGTCGTGGACTCGGATTCCAGGCGAGCGCGGATTGCCTCGGTATTGGCAACTCGTGGTTTCGTCGCAGTGAGAGATCCAAACGTTTCCGCCACACCCACGGACAACGGAATACCGATTGTAGGTGCACGTTGGTCGCGCATCACTCGAAGCGAATACTCAGATTTCGAACGTTTAACACAGCTTAACTACAGCGAGGCGACGCTGACGGCTGCACACCAATTAGATGCGTTCGTCAAGCCAGCTGATTCTGTACAACCGTTCTTTGTGGAAGGACCAATACTCCTACAACTACTCATTCCGGGCCGCCGCTCCGAAGTATCTGACGAATCAATGCGACCACCGCAAACCTATCGACAACTCGTGGAAGGCGACGTCGCAAAGCAAGCGAGAGATGGCAAGATAGACTATACTGTTTTACCCAACGCTCCTGCATTGTTTGAACCAGAACGCATTTGGGGGACAGTACACTGGGGAACCCGGTTCCGCCGTGACAAACGCCGTATCCAGTTTAATCCCCCCCTTCATCTCGATGGCAACGCAGAACACCGCACGATTGGTGCGGTCCTAGTTTTGGAACTCACGGAAAGTACGGACAGCCTATCGTGGCATCGCACGCTCGCCGAGATCGATGTCGACGACGTACAGGACGATCAGTTAATGTCGCTCAGGATATTGACCGATCACACCACCGCTGACCTACCAAATAATGGACTGGTGCGAGTGAGTTTCGCCAAGGAACGAGTAATTCGTACAGTCAGGTATGGTAGAAACCAGAGTGACTTAAACGGGTCGTCCCGTGCGGACACAAGCGAGTCCGGGCTCTGGATAAGCGTAATCGAACCCGGGCAGGAGGATAAAATCGGATACGTTGCCCGCTTCGTCGTCCCCGGTAGACCAGAGAAGGATTCAAACCGGGTTTTATCTTCCGCCGGACCAGCAGGATGCCAATTGATTCGCTTCGCTTCATCTGTGACTCCACCGACACCTCGAATCAAGGATATACGGCCCGAACAGTGGAACATACGTTTCAAGTGGTCAACAGACTACGTAGCAGACGAAAACGGACATCGCGAACTTCTCTATGACATGACCAATTGGTTCGAGTTTCGACTGGGCGTACGACAAAACGACCCCCGCGCAACACAGCGTAAAGACGGCAGTCGGTCCTTGTTTTCGATCCTGAGTCAAATCCGCCATGGTCGTTGGTCTCCTCTATCCGAGGATGATAAGAAGAAAATTAGGTCGTGGCTGGGTGGTTGCCTTGATCGCACAGAGGAATCCATTACAGACACGTCCGAAACCTTGGTATTCCGGCGAAGCGCCGATCTTGTATTGTCGGGGACTATATGTTTGGCTTCGGACAATCAGCGTCACCCCTTAGATTTAGACACCACTTTGCCTTATCTACTGGAATCCCCAACCGATGTTCGCCGTCGAGACAACTATCAATGGCGATTCCAAGTGCGAGCGCTAGAAAACACCGATTTCAACGGGACACCAACCGATTACACCCTAATGTCGGAATGGACCCCAGTAAGTGATTGGATCCGACCGTTGCCAATCAAGCCCATATTATCAAACCACTTTTTATTACGTGACTTACTCGAGGCCGATGAACCTCAAAACGTCGTTCGGTTGCGTTATATTGCTACTAATCGATCCCTAGGAGAGTTCTACGAAGGCACGGAAGTCCTATCCCGCCGATACATCGACTACGAACTCGCGGTGTGGAAGGACGTAGCCATACCAGAACGAACCGCAGGTGGAACAACGTTTATGACTGTACGACAGCCAAACCGACTATTGTCCATGCGAAGTATATCAGACGAAGGCGGCCAGGTAATTGTGTCATTCGAATTTAGGGACTTTGCTGTAGCACCGCGAAATACTACGAGCCAGAACTATACTTACGTATTTCAGCTCTGCCAAGTTGAGATCTGTGCTGACCAACAGAATAACCGCATTGTTGTGGCAAGAAGCGAACCTTATAAGATTTCTATAATGCCACAATCGGAGATCCAAATCGATGGCTTCGAACCGCTATTCAATCCATCGCAACCTTCGACCCGGCCTACCGTGGAAGGGAATCACCGCTTAAGCCTTGTTGATCGACTAACCACCTTGGGTTGGCGCCAAGACGGATCGGGTAATGTGTTCGCTAAGACCTTTCCAAAAGGGCAACAAGCGACCGTAGCACCCTTCGTCGGGCAACTAATCGATCACCGGATTAGTGGGCTTATCGTAGAATTAGCCGACGAGAGTCCCTATAGCGTAGCGCTGATCGAGAATGCGGATTACGTTCTTGATCCCGATAAGCTGACAATATTGCCCAAAGGAACTGTCAGGCTTTATTTAGCTTAAAGTAGACCTATGGACACGCCCTTTGATATATAGGCGGTGGACACTTGGACTGAGTTCGGCCCGGAATGCAAGCGTTAGTACCTTCGACCTCACGGTCCTTCACGCTCGTAGAACATTCATCATGGGTCCGTAATTTATCGAAATCATGGCCCCTCACACGTCCCGTATGTGTCAGCGGGCAGTCAAAACGGTTCTCCCGCACTTTTGGTGAAAGCGTGAAATAGGCCGGGTTAAGCGGTAAACTGCTAGGCGTGTGGCCAAGGATGGCCCCTGAAAACACCACGGAACGTAGTCTTTGGCGACTGACATTTCTGCTCAATCCTCGCTGTTGTCTGGATATAATCTGGTAATGCCTAGCACGCTTGAGATAACTTCTCGGCCTTGTCAGTTTGTTGTGTCAAATCCTGGCCACTCAAGCCTGAGATCTGCTGTTTTAGCTGGGTCAGCTCGCTTGCAGCATCTCCGTCTCCGAATACGTTCATGGTGTGGAACCTATATATATCAGGTCGCAGATGGAGTTCAGAGTTTACCGCGGACTTCTCCCTTCTGGAACATCACCTGGTTACAAAACTCGGCTACCTCCTTGCGAAAGCCCCATTGACCAGAGTCGTTTCCATCACAGTAATCCCATACACGTAAGCCGCCATTATTCCGAATAAGCCTTAGGCTATATCTATGTAAGCACTCGGTCTACTACACCCTTTAAGGTTTTGCGATTTAATCCGATGGGGATCAGTGATTGAGTTTGTCAGGATTTACTGGCAGCCAACTGCTCGGTTTTCATGGCACCGGGGAGGAGGGTGGCCGGGTCGTCGCCTTGGGCGAGGCGATCGATGGTGTAGCGCAGGTATGCGAATGGGTCCAGTTCGTTCTGTTTGCAGGTGGCAACGACGGAATAGATTATCGCGGCCCGGTGACCTCCGGACTCGCTGCCGGCGAACATCCAGTTCTTTCGCCCGATCACCACGTGACGCATGGCCCGCTCCGAAGCGTTATTGTCCAAAGGCAGCGATGAATCTTCCAGAAACGCGTTTAGTGGTTTCCACTGATTGAGCATGTACGACACCGCTTTACCAACCGAACTCTTCGGTAAGACCTCCAGCGACCATGCTTCCGCACAAGTACGAATTTTATCTATCAGCGGTTTCGACTCGTCCTTACGAAGGGCCAGGTGCTCGTCTGCCCCGAAGTGTTTAACTGGAGCAGTCGTACCGGAAGCGCCTTGATCTACACCAGGATCAGTTGACTTTTCTATAGCTTCTATCGCTTTTCGTTCGACTTTGAAAAGATCCTGGATCAGCTTGAGCATCTGCCCGCAGCGTCTGCGATCATTCAGACGCGCGTCGTAATACTTCCGCCGAGCATGGGCCCAGCAACCTGCGCGTATTAAACCCTCAGACTTTACGATTTCTTCATAACCGCTATAGCCATCGGTGAGTAGTGTACCAGAGAATCCCGGCAAAAATCCGCTGGGGCCTGTCGCAGAACGCGTAGTGGTAAAATCATAGAGTACCAGACGCTGCGATTCGCAAAGATATGTCCACAGGTATCCGGTAGCCGCCTGCTTCCTGTCCGATTTCAACAGGTATGGCACTGTAGTCTCGTCTGCCTGGATCAACGAGCCGGCAAGTAACTGTTTTTTCAAGACTTCATAGATTGGCATAAGCAAGTCGGCCATGCGACCCACCCAGTCACACATAGTGGCCATGCTCACTTCCACACTGTGGCGACGAAGCATACCCTGAAGCCGGTTCAGAGGAATATGGTCGGCGTATTTACTGGTCAGCACGTGAGCCAGCAACCCCGGGCCTGCAATACCCTTATCTATGGGACGAGGTGGCATCGAGGCGATGTGTACCCCTTCTTCGCATTTACGGCATGCATACTTCGGACGGATGTGCCTGCGCAAAAACAGGCTGCCCGGATTATACTCAAGCTCTTTGGTGACTTCCTCGCCGATTTTGTGCATTTCCTTCCCGCAGCAGGGACAGTCGGTACTTTCCGGAGGATAAACGACATCTTCAGTGGGCAAGTCATCCGGCAAAGGTTTGCGGCCATGACCTTTTCGGCGGGTGTAGGTGATTTCTTCCTGCTGTGTTTCGTTTTGCAGTTGTTCCACCTGGGCAGTTAGCTCGTTAAAAAGCGATAACTGTGCAGGGTTGATCTTCTCCCCTTTACGACCGAAGAGCTTATGCTTGAGGAAAGCCAACTGCTCCTGCAGTTCCTTGATGCGATTTTCACGATCAGCCAGTTGTTCTTCCTGAACGACAACCTTCTGGTGAGTCTCCATCACCAGGTGCTTGAGAGCGTCGATGTCGTTGGGAAGTTCACTAATCGTCACGAGCGGTCATCCTTATCTGCGGTTAAGGATATCCGATTCGTATTATTATTACAAGCCGCAACTACGACTTTATTGTGAAATTCCTATGCCGTTTTGCGGGGAACGAAACGCGGACGACGCTTAGCATTACTCAGATCGATTCCCTCAAGGATCAGGACCAGTTCCGCCGCTTCAACTTCCGCCCGATGCCCTGCGCGAAGCCTGTCGAGAGACTTCAATTGGAATCGCCCCTTCTCCAGCCGCTTGTACCACAGGCACAAACCAGAACGATCCCAGAAGAGCAACTTAACCCTGTCTCGGCGACGATTGAAGAAAACAAAGAGGTGACCGGAGAGCGGATCTTCGCCGATCAATTCGCGAGTAGCCGCCGCGAGGCCATCGAACCCCTTTCGCATATCGGTTACTTCAAGGCAGATGAATACTCGGACTGATGGAGGAAGCATTAACATGGCTCGACCACCCGAATCAAACGCGATAGTGCCTGCTCGTTAAAATCCTCGCTGACACGGATTGATCGTCCTGCACCGAGTACGATCTCGTAGGATGAATTGGAAACGCTGGTCGAAATCGGAACCTCGATGAACGGTAAGGTTTTACTTTTTGACGATAATCGCTCTCGTCCATTATCCGTACCGGCATCATCGGCCAGTCGCCGGATCCAGTAAGTCAGAGTATTGTAATTGAGACCACGGCGGCGACAGAATTCCGCCCGGTTTAAACCACTCGACTTCAAGGACGAAATCTTACGTCCCCAGTACTCGCGACCGCCTGACATGATGATTCTCCAAAAAACACATCATGCCAAAAAACACAACCCCACGTCCAGATGCATTTCACCGGAGGCTTACATATCTATATCGCCAGCCTCCAATGTCCAGTCTTTGCCGGGCCAACGAATTCGATTAAACCACGGCTGCGCAAATCGCGAAGGTCTCGTTCTGCAGTCTTAATCGCACACTTAAACTGTTTAATAATAGCAGCTTTCCGAAACTCCCCGTTTGTCCGCATCTGCTCTATCGCCCATTGCTGACGTTCGTTGTTTTCCAGGACATTATCATCTTTTGCTTGGACATTTAGCGGGTCATGGATTTTACTTTCAGGGACGTTTGCTGGGTCATCTGCGTTCCGAACCTTTATTTTTGACGAAAGGCGGTAACCATAACGGCGGTCATTGAGGATAATATCTCTCAAACGATCCATCTTGATATTCGCTTCCTCAAGCATAATCTCGCACACGGTGCTACGAAAATCGCGTACGGCTTCCGCCACTCCGTTCTGTCCACGATCACAACCGACGAGTTCAGCCAGCTCGCTGCCGTCGTAGCGAACGAAACGACCGTGCCGGTTGGTATGCCGTAGTTCGTCGAGGATGTTCCGGATCATACCGCTCTCCGCCCCACCGCAGATTTTCACCTGACAGAGTTCGACCCGCGTATCTGAGAACACCAATTCACCGGTTTCGAATACCTGCGGTTGCTTGTCTTTAACTGCGGACGACCACTTGGATGCTCCGGGGTTAGACCTACCACTGGCTGCCAGTGCGTCCTGGATCGCCTTCTCTAACGTATGGCCATTGTTGGCGAACGGTTTCCTTACATAATCGAGAGCACCATTACAACGAAGGACTTCAACCGCTAAATCGGAGCCGTCATGCCCATGGGACGTCATTACAACTATAGGAATATCCTCGTACCCTTTTATACGTCGTACCTCGCGCAAAAGATTCTGGCCGTTTTGAATCCGAGGCGGACGGCCATACCGAACCGGTATTTCCAAATCAAGAAGGATGTAAGAGTAGCTATTCTTACCCAATCTATCACGAGCATGCTGAATACTGGAAACGCATTCGCACGTGTGGCCTATTGATTCCAGACGATCCTGCACGTCTTCGAGTACAGCCGGGCTGTCGTCGACAACGAGAGCATCAAAATTCATTCATCGCCCTCCTTTGCTTCCAACGGCAATGTGATCGTTACCGTTGTTCCCACATCCTCCTGACTGTCTATAGCTAAAAAGCCTCCATGATCCTCTAGCTTCCTCTTGGCAATCGGTAAACCAAATCCCGTGCCGTGTGTCTTCTTTGAAGTGCCTCCTGGTACGAAACGCCTGACCTCATCCAATTCCTCTACAGACAAACCCATACCATTATCCCTCACGATAATCTCAACGAATTCCCCATGTCGGGTAGACCTGGGTGATTACTCACCCAAGCCCCCCACAGATCCGGACATGCACGATTAGCGCATCCGGCTCCTCGAATCATGGTTTCGCTGCGAACGGTATACAGAGTGTACGACAACCGGTTTTGGCAGCGGGTAGCGGTCAAGAAGACGGACAAACGTCGGCCACCCAAAGTACGACTTTTGCGAACGACGTCCGAGCCATTTCTTCCAGATACGCTTAACCCCTTCCCAATAACGTTCTAATGAAACACCGTTACCGGTAATACCGTAGTAGGCATAATGTCCGCGCATCTTCCGGGCAAGCTGAACATGCTGCTCGCAAACCCGAAGGTGCCGGTTAGTTCTGCACCATTTAGATATACCCTGTAACGATCGACTCAACCGGTTTGAGGCGGTCTTACGCTTGACCACCCAATACCCACGCCAGGAACGACCCCAGTAGTGTGTAAACCCCAGGAAGTCAAACGTCCCGGGACCACTGCCATCAGGTTGCTCGCCATTACGTGGCGGTCGGTTAAAGCGAACCAGGCGGGTCTTCTCTGGATGAAGTTTCAGACCGTACTTGCCAAATCGCTTCGGAAGTACCGCCATAACTTTACGAGCGTCATCCTCATTGGTAAACCCAATAACGAAGTCGTCCGCATAGCGGATAATGAATGTTCCGCCACGCAGATGTGATTTAACCACCTGGTCGTACCATTCATCTAATACATAATGTAGATAAAGGTTCGCCAGAATCGGAGAGATCACTCCGCCTTGAGGTGTCCCACTGGTTGGACGATGCAGACATCCATCTTCCAGGATACCTGCTTTCAGCCATTTACCTATTAATCGTACCAGTACACCATCACGCACCCGTCGCTTGAGAAACTCTCGCAGATGAGCGTGGTCCAGAGCATCGAAGAAGCCCTGGATGTCCACTTCCAGTACCCAGCTTACCCTAATCGACTTGCACTGCTCATAGAATGACTCTAGAGCCTGATGGGCCGATCGGCCTGGACGGAAGCCATACGAACAGTCCATGAAATCTTGCTCGTATACTGCTTCCAATACCATCGCTACCGCACGTTGAAGCACCTTGTCTTCAAACGTCGGTATGCCAATAGGACGTGTCTTGCCACCCGGGCCTTTGGGGATATGAACCCGCCGTACCGGAGTCGCTTTGTAACGCCCTGATTTCGCTCGATCCAACAATGATTGGAGATTGTTCATCAGATCAATTGAATACGAGGCCGCCGTCTCTTGATCGACGCCCGGAGCCGCATCCTTACGTACCTGATCATACGCTACTCGCAACCAGTCAAGGTCGATATGGTGGGCCAGTGCAGTGAAACTCGTCTGCGGACCTAGTCTCGCCAGCTGTGCTATCCGATGTTGTTTCGTTAACACGCGATCGAATGTCTGTGCATCCGCCGTGTTGCCCTTCATCGATTCCATGTTTCGGCATCGCCTTCCTTCCACGGGGTCTCTCACGGGTGAAATTCCCCCGCTTCAACAGTACTATTCGATGCTCCGACTTCCTGCCGTTCATCCTGCCGCACTTCGTTGCCTTCGTTTGGCAGTACCAACCGTGTGTCTGTCTTTGCTCCTCACGACGCCTGACACGCGCGTCGCAGGCCAGGGGCTGATTATTCCGGGTAGCCCCCATCCGGATCATATCGACTGGAAACGACAGGATCTCCCACGTTCCTGAGGAACCACAGTATGCACATGCCCTGCTCTTAGACCCCGGTGGGATCGAATGCGCCAGACCATTACGGCGACTCGATGCTGCCTTCCGTACAGGATGCGGACGACGTCGGCTCCCACAAATAGCCCTCTTTCGAGGCTCGATCACACGGCCTATGCACTCGCTGTCTACGCTTCGTCATGATGGTTACCCAGCACAACGCAAGACTCGCTTCCGGCTGCCGGTCAGCTTTGCCGGGCAGGACTAAACCCGCCTGGTTCCTACGAAAGGTTTCACACAAATGAGTCATGGGCCCATAATGCAATCCCCCTTTCTCAGGCTTTCGTGGCGCACCCACAATCCGGGCAATCAAACTGACCTCACCGGCAGTAAACGTTTGCGGATCATCAGCAAATGACTCGCAGGCATTCTTCAGTACGTTGCTCACTGCCCGTACAATCTGATAGCGTGCCATTTCCACGGTCAGGTTTTCCGGAACATCTATCCACACCTTTACCTTGGATGCATCGCGTCCCGTGACCTGGAATGTGTCCGTTACCATTCCATAAGCTTCGTTAACTACATCAACCAAACGCTCACGTCGTCGCTCCCCAGGTGTGGATTGCGAGTAAGCTCGCATGTCTTCCAGCAATCTCTCTAACATCGCAGCTTGATAGCCCATCTTCGTCAGATTTTTCTCGAACAGCTTCGGAGCAATTCCATTATTGCTGAGGTGTCCCAGCAGTGATGTGATCCCCGACTTGAGCGGGCTGAGGATGTTGCGCATATCGTGTACGGTTGCGCCTACGATCACATCGTACAACCGTTCGGCCATCTGGCGTGCCCTATCGGCTGCGATGCTTCCGTGCATCTTCTCAATTGTTGAGTATTGCTCCTGAAGCTGATCGAGATTACGTCGTTTCTTCTGTGCCGTCTGCTGACCGCGACGGCGCCGGTCCAGGGCTCGCTCGGCTGCCTTCTGCACAAAGGCATTGGAATCTTGAGCGAGTCTGGCCGCTAAACGGGGAAATTCATCATCGGGTAGAAAAACCAGACTATCGGCAACATCCTTACGAACCTCCCACTTTTGATCTTCCACCAGATGAACCAAAACGGCAATTGCAGACTCGGTTGGCCCAACCTGATCGAGTTGCTCCGCAGCAGATCGGACGAGAGCCCGACGTTGCGGCCAAGTAAACGTATCGCGGTTCTTCTCCAGCTCGATTACTGCTTTATCCAAGTCTGGTTGTTCCAAATGATCTACCCTATTAGTAGGCATAGCGTACTTTTCTGCGCTTAAAGGCATCTTCGCCTCCCTCGAGTAGAGTTACGATGTTTTCCTTACAGTGGTCTACGGAACCTTCATTAACCTTGCGTGCGTTTGTACCGTCCGAGTCCATCACAAAAACCTTATCCGCGTCGCCGAGGACCAGGATATTGGGATTATGAGTAACGAAGATCAATTGCCGCCGCCGTTTGACCTGACCGATCTTGTCGACGACGGTCTCAAACACAAACCGGTTATCCAGATTGTCCTCTGGTTGATCGATAAGTAGTGGATTGTCACTTTCCATCAACAGAATAGGCAAGATGGACGTACATTTCTGGCCGGTCGAAAGCGAACTGGTCTCCTTTAACGTTCCGTTATCGTTTAGTTCTATCTTGGGCAGATCAGCCAGTTCAACGATCTCCAAATCAAACAATAACTGCGAACCTGATAGTGTGGCCATAACCTTGTCCGCCTGGTCGGAGTTCAACTCGGCCTTGTCTACTAGCACTTGGGTATCCCGCAGCTTAATAATTTCGGCTAATTCTGCAGGCCAGAAAGAGCTGACGATCTTGGCGGCAACCACGTTGCGACGCAGTCGACTTTCTCGTAACGCATCCTCCAACAGTGACCGGTATTCTTCAGGATTACCAAATTGGACGATCGATACCACAATCGAAGGAGATAAAGCCGCATTGATCCGATCTACGATCCCTTTACGAACGCTGAACCGTTCATCACGCAATTCGGAAAGTTGCTCGACTAGTCTAGCACGTTCATCCCGCAAGTTTTGGAGTTGCTCCAATAGCTGATCCCGCTCGCGTTGGTTAGCGAGCAGTTCGTTGCGAACCCTCTCCAGCCGGTGGCGCTCTGCCGCCTGCCCCTGAGCCTCTTTGTGTTTTTCGATTAGGTTTTGGAATTCCAGCTCCTGCTGCTTGTGCCCCAGATCAAGCTTGCCGAAGGCCGCTCCCACTTTTACCCCTTCAGCCTGGATTCGGATCAACGCGTTTCTAAACAACCGGTCCATATCGTCAGAACAGGTCTGTAATCCGTGGCGAATCTCCTTCAATATCTCCGAGTTCGGACCGTTGAGCATGTCGTTGGTAAAAACCGTTGGTAGCTGCTGGCCGATCTTACCCAGGTTGCTCTCGATATTCCGATAGACCTCCCTGATCAGGTTGTTGGCCGACGTAATCGCCCGTCGTTCGCGGTCCCTCAGAGCCTTGAGGTTATGGGCTTGGTTGATCACTGCCGTGTCGCTACCGCTTCCGGCTTTAAAAGCTTTCAGTTTCTCGTTCAAGCCGGGAAGAGCGTTGAGCTCCTCGCCGATGGCCTCGATTTTTCCCTGGAGCGGTGTGATCTTACTGGCGTTACCCTTCAGGTCGGCCTTGAGCGTAATGATACGATGTTCGATCCCGGCGATTCGCTCGGCTTCGAAGTTATCGATAAGATCAAGTTGTGAGCTGGCCTGATCCGCGATGGACTCTACCTGGTTCTGACTAAAGATATCCACCTTAAACAATCCACCCGAACTCAGGCTGAGGTTGGTCGGGTTGCGGTTTTCGTCCAAGACCACGGTATCGTCACCTGCCGAGCGGCTGACGATATAAGGTAGTCCATCCTTGGTTCGCACCGCCACTTCAACCCGCCCTCCAGCCAGATTCTGTTCGACCAATGATTGCACACGTTTGCGGCGGGTTCCATTCGTAGGCAGTGCGTCCATCGCGTAACGAACGAACTCCAGCACCGTCGTCTTACCCGTCCCCCTTGCCCCAATAATACAGTTCAAACCGTCCGACAAGTCGTACCGCTGGCCGTCCAGGAACCCGCCAACTACTGACATCGACTGCAATCTATGACAACATTTCGTATCACACATATTCGATCTCCTTAGCTCAATAATTAAGTAGCGCATACCTTCCCCACGCCGTGATGACCTTCCGATACACACCGCCCGCTTGGGAATATGCGGACGTACAGATTCCACGATTAATTCAGATTCGTATTTGGATTAGCTTGATTGTTTAATTGGGTTTCATGTCAGTACACTCCTTACAAGTGTATGACATGGATTTGCGCAGCTCCGTCTGCACAGAAACCACCTTACAGGGTACTTGATTGTCATCGTGATTTTCACCTTAGAGAGCCGCAGATAATGGATTGAAAAAGTGCGACTCAAATTAACCCGACCCCGGGGTGGCGGACCAGAACCGCCTAGGGTGTTCCCGAAATCGACCGTTGAAAAGGTATCAAACTCTGTCCCTAATGTCAACCTAAAATCTTGCCTCTGGATTGCATTTTTAGTTCCCTTATTAGCTTTAAAACGCCGTCTTGTATTCTGGGATCGGGAGCCTTCGTGGTAACTTTTTGTGGTTGCTGGATTTAATAAAATTTTCGCGTCAGGATGACGTTCGCAATCCTTGCTAAAACGAGGGCTACCAAGGATAATCCACATCAGTTGAAAGGAAGTTGCGGCCGGAAGCCAAATTCATCGTATTCCAAAGATAGGTTAGAAAGGAGTGTCACATGTTAACTGGTGAAACACTCAAACCATACCTGCTGCATGAAGACCCCTGGATCAGAAGCGATGTAGCGCAATACTTCCATGAAAGCTGGTCACAGGACAAAGAGCTAGTTCCGATGATCCTGGATGCGTCTGAGCAGTATGGTTTTGAGAACAATAAATTCCCCCTCGCCTATTGTGACCGGTTTCCGGTAACTTCCGACACTTTTAATCGTGTTCTTCAACTCCTATCCGATGCAAGTGACAATAAAACTACTATGCACCTGAGCAGTATCCTCTCTCACGCACCAATTGATATTTTACACAAATATGAAAACGCCATTCGAAATAACCAGAAACTGCTGGAAAATCACTCTCTGCGGGTTAAACATCGCCTGAATTTGATGTCATGGTCCGGGGAACGACTCTGGCAGGAAGTTCAGAACCGTGTACTGAAATACAAGGACACTGAATGGTCGTCAGAATTCGATAACATCTACGATGAGGCTATTATCGAAACCCTGGCCTTGCATGATGTACCGAACACCGAAACCATCTGTCGATTGTTAACAACCCCCTCGGACGATGACGGCTGGTTGGATATGTTCCTGGTTGATCTCGCTGGAGCTCGGCGCTTGCGCGAAGCAGTACCGGCGATAATGGATAAACTCCGTCGTACAGATGAAGATTATCCCGAAAACACATCAGTTGTACTGACCAGGATCGGACATCCTGACATCGTACGAAACATTTGCCGTTCCTACCGAGATGAATCCTGGTTATTCCAGGATGTATCCGCATCGCTGCTTGGAGAGATCAAACATCCCGATTCCGAAGAAGCGATCCTGTGTCTTTTACAGGAAGAAGATGATATCGAAACCCGCACGAACCTGTGTTACGGATTGTGCCAACTGTTCTCCGAGCGTGGTGTCGAAATCGTATTACAGCAGATACGTGACGGATACGAAGAATGGATCGTATCATTGGAGGAATCCATATTACCTGTTGCTGAGATCCTGGGGATTACGCTACCCAAAGCAGGTGAGTGGCGCAGGAAGCGAGAAGAAATAGATCTATTACATAACGAGTGGCGCCGGCCAATGAATGAACCGGACGAAGATTTTTATGTTGGGCAAGACGGTGAGGCGTTCAGCACCCTGGAAGCTCTGCGGGATTTCGATCCAACAGCGACCAGAACCTATCGTCGCCCCGATGCGAAAATCGGGCGTAACGATCCGTGCCCATGTGGCAGTGGTAAGAAGTACAAAAAATGTTGCGGGGGATGATGGCAACGATAAAAACATAACCACAGGCGCTTGCATCTGCCATCGCCAGGTTAATGAGTCGCCCCTCTGGCCCTTAAACAACTTCTCCGTATAGTCATCAGTATCCGAAATCGAGTAGTTTATAGCCTTCTATACTGTAATGGTTCAGCGTAAAATGGACAATCGCCCTTCACGGTTAATGTACTGACTTACGCAGTTTCCACAAGTTTATTTTCTCCTGCTCGGCCTCGGGTCGGGAACTTGTCAGGGTGTCCCCTCCGCTCCATCGCCTCGACATCGCCCAGAGGTTTATGAAGCGACGCCGAGGCGACGGAACTCCGGGGACATGCAGCCTCCACTGTTATCGCGGAGTTTTGCTGTCGCCGCCGCTCTCGTCTCTGCTCGCGAGCGGTTGCCAGCTTGCGATCCCGCTCGGCGAAAATAGCCGCGTCCCGGCCGGTAAGCTTGTCAGACGGAGTCACAAAACCTATGGCACTGTGCAATCTCACTTCGTTGTAATACCGCACGTAACCGTCGACCAGCCGTTGAGCTTCCTCCAATGTCAAAGGTGTACCCGGACGAATGCACTCGTGCTTGATCGAACGGTGAAACCGCTCCAGCTTGCCGTTGCTCTGCGGATAATACGGCGATGTTCTCACGTGGGTCATCCCGCTGATTCTGATGAACTCCTTGAAGTCCCTGGCGATGAACTGCGGACCATTATCCGAAATGATCCGGGGAAACGCATCGGGAAATTTTTCCCTGGCACGCTGAAGAACTATTTCGACATCCGCTTCCAGCATCGCTTCGCGAATCTCCCAATGAACTATGTATCTGCTGCAGCCGTCCAGAACACTGCACAAATAGTAGAATGTCCCGGCGATATTGATATACGATATATCCGTATGCCAATGCTCGTGCACCTGTAATGGCTGCACAAAACCGGTTCCCTTGCGCGACGTTTTTTTATTCCATTGCTGTAAAACTCCCGCCGCACTCAGGACCCGATAGACGCTCGTGGGGCTGGTGGCCACCACATTCCGATCGAGCATCATGAACGTCAACCGGCGATACCCTTCCAGCGGATACTGTGTATGGAAATCCACGATGGCACGTTTCTCCCAATCTTCAAGCCAGTGATCTCGCGGGACACGCGCGTTGTGTTCGTTGACTTTGCCGAACCGCTTTCGCCAATCGTAGTACTTGCTTCTGGTTATGCCTATATGGCCGACCAGGTGCCTGGCGGTCAGCTCCGTTTTTGCGGACCATTTTTCGACGAAATCAACCAGCGAATCCCGGGTATCGTGAGGCACCCATTGGCCTGTCAGATCTCCCCAAGACTTTTTTTTAGCGCGATATGTTCGCCCATAAGTTCGCCGAGAACCTCGTTTTTCTGCTGCAGCTTGGCCTCGAGTTTTTCGATTTTCGCCGCGTCGGCCGACTTCTGACGGGTGGATTGTTTCTCCGGTCGATCGAAGACACCGGCCCCTTCCTCGAACAATTTCTTTTGCCAAAGGTAGAAAAGCGTCGGCTGAATGCCGTGCTTGTCGCAAATGTCCGATACCGGTATATGCTCGATCAAATGCTCCCGCAGAATGGACATCTTCTCGCTACCGCTGAAATTTCGCCGTTGCCTACTCATAATTTACGCCTCCATTAAGGGGTCAAATATAAATATCCCAAACGGAGCGTTTGTCCAGTTCCGACTGGAGCATTACAAGCTTACTAATTAACCGTTTCGCCGAAACTATCTAATAGCCTCCTTCACTGCTCATTCACTCGCCTTCAAGCGGCTCGCCAAGGCGCGGACTGGCCTTCGCGAAATCCGTCGCCCGAAACCCATGGTTGATCCATAGAATCTTCCACTCACTTTTAAATTATGCACCCAGACTCGGAACAGGTAATAGCTTACCGGTAGCCGCAAAACACTACCTTCAGATCACAATCGAACACTTCAATCGGCCCGCCGGCGAAGACAGCGCGCTGCAAAATGCGCTGCAGCAGGGCGCCGTTTTGCCTCGCACGGCGTCGCAGAAGAAAACCGCATGATTTTGTAACTATCGATTTTGCAAAGAGATGCGCAAAGATGCGGCTCCGTGCGAAAACACGGAGCCGCTAGGACTGGGCGATACAGGACTTGAACCTGAGTCTATAGCGGTTTTTGATAGCGTCAGCGGGGTTTTTAAGCCCCTTTAGGTAAGCCGTTTAGGTAAGGTTTTAGGTAAGCGAAAATCTATGTCAATAAACAACACAGGAGATGGAACTGTGTACCCTATAGAACCTTACCTAAGAGATTACCTATTGATTCATCAAAACAAAGCACATGGCACCTATATCTGCAATATCCTGAGTATCTGCTACTCCACCCCTCCCTGCCTCAGTAATACATATCACCAAATTCTTCGCCTCTTCTCTCATATGTTGTATGCTTCGGAACCTTTTCCCTTGACGCTGGTAATATACCGAAACAAAATCAGCAGCAGTTGCCAGACGATTATCATAAGTGGCTTTATACCAATCACTCATTTTCTTCGCATGGAGGTTTCCTCCCACATACCATTTTTCTCGTGAACTTCTTTCGATTGGTTTTGCTTCTTGCTGTCTTTGTACTCGTTTAGACTGCTTTACCTTTTGCGGCCTTGCCCTAGTAGGTGTAGTTTTCGCAGATTCATGCGATGAGCAACCAGCAAATGACAACATAAGAACTAAGACAATAACGTTTAGTTTCATATACATGGTCTCGTAGCCCCTTTTTATATTTCGCTAAATCTAATCGACCCCTAATAAATCTATGGCCATGCCTCATTTATCATATTTCGCATACGGCCAATCATCTTCGTCACATTTGTAATTAAATGTTACCTGTCTTGCAGTTGAAACCTCTGCCATCAACATTCGATAATCCTTCCAGTTCATAATATGCAGGTTAGCCATATCGTCTTTAAGGCCATTTTTATTGCTGTTATTCCAAGCAGGCCCATGAGCATATATTAATAGCTTCTCTGCCTCATCGATTAGTCGCTTCAATTCTACGGTCGTAACTTTATCTTCTTCATCCTTTTGATATATGATACGCCCCACATACACCGACACCCTTCTCGCATCAGAATACCCGAACGCCCCTTCCTTGTGTTGCCCAATTCGCTCCGCAAATGTTTGCTCTACTGCTTTTCCTATATACAAGAGGACATCAGTGCCATAAATCGGATACGCTCCGTATATTTGGTATATCCCCCTATCTTTATCATCTTTAAGCTTCTTAGCTTCCTCCATTGTATAGGGACCTTCCCACCATAAATGAATGATTGTAGCTTCGTTTTTCACTGTAATCTCCTTATTACTTTCAGCCCCAGACCATACTTACGGTCTAATATCTTAGACTCCCCCCATCAGCGTCAACAGGTTTTCCTTTTGAAAAAGAGCTACCGTTAGCGATTATCCCCCACAAACACCCTAATCCCCCTATCTCCCCCGTTCCCCATCATGTACTTGCATACCTACGTCCATATTCGCTATTATTCTAATACCTTTCGTGCGTGTAATTTTGAAGGAGATTGCCATATGCCTGAATTATCAAGTGCAGAGCAAAAGGAAATCCTGGACATACTCCATTCCATCCTCCAGGAACATCCACATCGTTATTACAATTCATATTACCTCTGGCATAAAGTCAACCGTGATCACAGTCACCTGGCTAATCGTTTGAAAGAAGTCTACGGTGAAGGCGTGGGAACTGGAGCAGGTGAACATTTTTCACCAGCTTCGTATATATCCCAAGTCCTTAGTCGCTCAGATAAGATTGCTGAACCTTTGTGGCTTCACACAGTTGGAATGTCTGTTCATGGTATATCTGCATCCTACGATGAAACACGAATTTACAAGTGGAGAGAAACAGGACAATAATGAAAAGAGACCTGGACCTAATTAGAGAAATCTGCCTTAAAATAGAGGAAAGCAACAACGAAGGTGTTACCGCTCAACAATTTCCAGAGCATGACAAATGGCACGTAAACTACCAGATGGAGCTTCTATATGAAGAAGGATACGTTAAAGGAACGCCTTTCGCTTCTGATGGAGAACCGTGTGAGTTTGTGATTTACCAACTTACTGCATCGGGACATAAATACCTTGATACAATTCGACAACGAAAAACCAAAAGCAAAACGCCTCTCGAAACAATAGAAAGTAATACCGGAAGACGATACGCCATAATAATCGGTGTTTCCGAATATGATCCGAGAGAGGGAATATCTTCTCTCCCATATACGATAAACGATGCTACCCGCCTAAGGAACATCCTCTGCGACAAATGCGGATTTACCAAAGATCGAACAAAGTTACATATTACTTCTGATGGAATAGACCCACCCACACGATCAAACATCTTAGCTAGCATCCAATATATCTCCGAAACAGCGGGACCAGATGACCTTATTCTTCTCTTCTTTGCAGGTCATGGCAGCGAGATATTAGACAACCCCTATCTCCTTACAGCAGATACACGTATGAATGTGGTTGCCAAAACAGCGCTTGATGTTTACGAAATTAACAGCACACTCCGCAACTCAGAGGCTAGATGCGTTATTCGTATTTTCGACGCCTGTCGAGCACCGTTCTCCAAGGGTCGTGGACTCGACGGCAGAATGACCGACGCCCTACAAGAATCGCTGTTTACTACTGGAACAGGATGGGCAAATATAAGCTCCTGCTCAAGCGGACAATATTCATATGAAACTGGAGAGTTTGAGCAGGGAGTTTTTTCTTACTATCTCTGTGAAGGATTATCCGGTAAAGCTGCTGATGACCAAGGTCTTGTTACTCTTGAAAACCTCGTCTCTTACATAAAAACCAACCTCAGCAATTGGTCAGATAAAAATTCTCAACAACAAACTCCGCACTTCCAGGTAGACCTTGCTGGAGTAACTGAATTATCACGTTTAACTGCACCGACCTCCCATTTCCCGGACATTGAAGACAATCCTTTTAACGTCACCAACAAATGTACTACTTGTGAAG
Source organism: Phycisphaerae bacterium (assembly GCA_963667855.2). GTDB lineage: Bacteria > Planctomycetota > Phycisphaerae > UBA1845 > UBA1845. Next base: position 295,916 of record CAXXKI010000029.1, read on the forward strand.
ACGAAATTTTAGAGATGATGGATACTTGTAGTCAAACGATTGAATGGGAATTTAACGTACAAGAAATGAATCTACTGATTGCAGCCGCTGAATCACCTGCTGGTGAAATTCACGTCACACCTGCCCAATACGGGATCAATGTATTGATCGGAAACTGCGATTTTGCCAATCCCAAGACTGCACGAGTCGCCAATCAATACGAAGTGATACTTGAAAATTTCGTAAATTCCGGTGCCTTGAAATATACCAAGGAGACGCCAGAGTTGACCATCTATTCAGTTACTCGCATGGGTTTTGAGTCCGCAGAATTCTTCTCATCGTCCTTTGAAAAAGACAAACGTCAATAGGGCGTTCATTGCATTCAACATATAGATTTACCATGCACTACAATACCCCTTAACAATCATAGTCCCTATACAAGCCAGCAAAGCAGCACCAACCACCTTGACTATATCCCAGAACTTACTTGCCGAACTATTAACCCGATGCTCCAACAACTCAACCCGAGTAACCACGCCCTTCTTTCCGTTTCCGTGCAAGCTTCCTTTAATTGCTTTAATATCTTCCTTTATTTCGGCTATATCTTCCCGCAAAACTCCTATTAAAGTGTCAACTTCTGACATTTATTACCCCCTCTCCTTTCTTGTTACTAATCTCTCTCCGACAGCCAGAACAACCTTGTTTCAGCTTGATAGAATGCCATAAGCACTCAGCGTCAGGGTGTTTTTCACCTGAATTTAACAGTTTTCTCCAGTCGCAAACATTAAACGGCTTACCACTCTCATGTTTAAGTTTATCGCAAGGTGGATCAGTCGGTTTCAGGTCCATATCACAGTTGTAGTAATCACACTCCATACATGCGTTAAATCTCGATTGTATATTTACCCTGGCCCTGTGGTCTCTTCGTCTATACGTTTTATTCCGTGACAACACTGGAGCATTCCACTCGTTTATCTTCATCCTCTCCCTCCTTATGGTGCGAATCTTAGAAAATTATCATACCCCGCATCATCACCCGTATTATTACAGGTAATAATCCCCTGTTCGTCAAAGCATGGCTCTACCTCGAATTTATAGAGCATGTTATGCCCTCTCGTAGTGCAGTAGTCGCCATAGACATCACCCGCTGGTGGACAAAAGCGATAAAGTGCTTCATCGTATTTATATACATCGTACTTGAAGAGCTTCCTCGCTCTTGACATTTCCCAAAAGTCTTGCGAATAAGACCAATCGATACAAGGTGGATCAGGGTCAGATGGATGCCCCTCAGGTGGTGGCATCATTTGTAGCGCAAAATCCTTTTCCTTAAATACCCAATCATGCACATATCCCCACGGATTATGTATCTTACAATATTTATCTCTGTCAGCCGCACTGTAATCGTAGAAATTAAACTCTGGTCCAGGATTGATTGCGTAAAACTTAATCGGTACGTGTTTATCTGTTTCGGTGGTATCTTGCTTCCAATACGTGCAAATCATGCACATCGTGAACAACCGGCATTTCTTTTCGGTATCTCGCCCCTCAGGTACTCGTGCTTCCGTAGTTATCCAACCAGTGGTTAACTCAACGTAACCTGCTGTACAGGTTAAACCATTAGGATTAGGTAGCTTATACCTTACAGTTGTTCGCTTGAAATCAGTTCCGTAAGTAAATGGCTCGTTTAAAAAGAATGGTTTCCTCGCATCAACTCCATCCCCTTGAGTCACATTGGTACAATCATCAGGTGCTTTTAGATATCTCGGTGACCAACATTTGTATTCAGAGTTTGAATATATGTTTGTACCGAGTTGGTTATTTGCCCATGATACATCCATATCGGCCACCGCTTTGCGATCACGAGCATGGTAAGGCTTGTTGTTTGATGGCCGCACAACATAAACCCCATACTCGTAGTAAGACTGGAACACTGTGAGCTTTATTCCACGAGGCATGCAGTCTGTAACTTCATCTAGACTAGTGCATGTTACTGCGCAATCTTGTAGGTCTATCCTGCTGTCATCGACATCATCGGTATATGTTGTAGAGATATCATCCCTATCGAATTCATCATCATCGTCATCAAAAATCAGACACTTACACTTACCTGGCGGATTCGGCCAGTCCTCTGCACTCGCTGCTCGTATGTGAAAACCTGGAACAGGGTAATTGTGGTACGGCGTCCGTATATACTCGCCACTTATTCTGTTTAGCTGTGCCTGATACCAAAGGTTACGCCAATCTGGAACAGGGTTATTCGGACAACCACAAATGTACCAGATTTGATCAGGATCATAGCTTGCGTCTGGGCAAAACTGGTAATACTTTTGCCTGTCCCATGTGTCCATGTACGCATCGTTACAGTGATGCCGTCTATCGAAGCATCCTTCCCAATTAAAAAACCACGGATCGGGATAGATTGCATCATCAATCGGGCCAACAAAACGCTCACGGTCAAGTGTCGAATTCTCTCCTAACGTCCAGTCATCGTTCCAGTCGCCACCGATATCATATCCACTGCTTATATACAGGTCTTCCTGCATTGTTAAATCGCCAACAATAGCTATCTTCTCTCCTCCCAAGCTCGGATATTTCAACAGCGGATTGATGTAGTTAACAATAGCCTGTATAACATCTTCGTCGATGTCGCCAGTTGGCACGCACCTATAGTACGGTGGAGATGATTGTTCTTGACAAGCCCCCGATTTATGCTCATCCACAGCTCGATACGCTGCCACGACAGTTTCTGTGGGCATGGGATTACTCAGCAATTGCGTTTTCGTCAATACGTAGTTGGTATTTACCCGAGTAGGGTTCATCAGTTGTAAATCTGTTTGGAGTGTCCATTTCGCTACAGGCACCATGTATATTGGCACTCCGTCTGCTAGCGGCGCATTTTCAGGGCAACCTGGAATGCTCATCCCCCAATTCCTAAATATCTGTGGCAATATGCCCGATTCAAACCATTGCACTTCCAGATAAAGTCTGGCACAAAACCCAGCAGGACTAACGAATTCATATGTAAACTTGTCCCCATACTGCCCACAATCGGGGTTTATTCGCAGAATCATTTCTCCAGGGTGCGGGTCCATAATATGTGAGTATGTGGTGCCAGCCTGACAGTTGTTGCAATACCAACCATTACCTCCTTCACCATCACCGAATCCGTCAGTGCTCCCCATAAAGGTTAAATCCAAAGTATCTGGTATTGTAACTTTTACGAATTCAGGTACAGCATAATTACCTGCATATTGTTCTGGTACAGGGTCTTCTGAGCCTGCAACTGTAAATACAGCAATAATGGTCAAAGGGTAAGTTTCTGCAGGAGCGTTCTTAATCGCTATCTCCAGCGGTCCATGATCATAGTAACTTTTTTGTCCATACTTGTTTTCCAATATCCAGCTATGTGCATATAGGTCAGTGTAGCCAAAAGTACTGCTGGTTACGTCATAGCTTTTAAGCTCACAGGTGAACGATTCATTAGATTTCAAAAAACCTCTATTAAAGGGAGCAACACCTTTGGGAGATTCGTCATCACAGCATTCTGACGTTTCGATTATTACTGCGCCAGGAGTATTTTCACCCTCCATAAAATCGTAGGTACCCTCAGAGTATATGGCCGCCTTGAAGGTGACTCGTACGCAATCGCAATTGTTGCATGCTGCTATCGGATTCATTTGCTACTGCTACCCTGCGGGGTTTTCCCACGCCTTAAGAATGTATTCATTGCGTTTCCAGCCTGGTTTTTCCTTGTATAGCGTCCAGATGGTCGCTATTAGCAATCTCCCATCATCCGGCAACCCCGTCACGTCTTGAGTTGTGGTTGTCAACAACGCACTTGCATATACGGTTGATCCGCTTGCGTTTGTGATTACCAATCTATATTTGATGCCTTCTCCCATGTTAGTCCAAGTGAAGGTATCTTCGTCGTCAGTCAATTCCCCCCTGTTGGTGTGACTTGTTAGTGTCGATCTATCTGACGTGATTGGCCGATAGCCTAAACCACCATTACAAGCACCACCATGCTGATTTATCTGCTGGAAGATATACCTTGTATCCCCGTTAGCGTCTAAGATATTAGACAACTCGACTATGACATTATTCTCAGGCCACCCGTAACCATCACAACTCTCGCCTGGAGGAGCAGGAAAAGGAGATTGCCCTCCTCCTATAGGCTCAAGTTTAAAATCATCAGGAAATGCATAACCCCATTCACGCATTCCGTTGCACTGTACTTTACCGTGTGGGACCGAGGATAGTTCTGCTTGATTGATAGCCAAGTGGAGAACGGAGTTTTTACCTCCAAAAGTATGGGTGTTTTGTTTCCACCTCTCTGCCGAGTTAAGATCAGGATATCTGGTTTTAATGGTAAAATATACGGGAGCACCACTCTCAGGCAAAGTATCAGCATCAAGCATATGAGTAAGGTTGGAAGTTTCTATACCGTTAAATATATCAAAACCTTCCGCTGTAGTGCCAACTAGCAACTTGTAACCGATAGGAGATACAGGGCTTGCATCCCCCTCTTCTTGTATTTCACTCCCCGCTTCCCAAGTGATTTTAATCTCATCATCGACATTGGGGAGTAATACAGTTCCAGGCGTAGGGGCAGTGATGTAACCATAAGTAGTAGTATTTGATGTTTGTGATAACACTATCATGGTTTCACTTTTGAGCGGATTAGATATCGAAGCGGAGGCTCCAGTACTGCTAATGCCTATCTCCTCAAAGTAGTAAAGCCACTGATTACCGCCAAGTTGTGACGTAATGGATTTCCATTTCACAATCTTAGCGAGCATGGAAAATGGAGTAGTACTGCTGCCACCTCCACCACTTACAGCTTTGGGGAATCTGCGTTGAGGCAAAAACAGAGTAGGAGGTAAGGTTTCTATCCGCTTTACTGCTTGGAGTATTCGCTTGGTTGTCTTTTGGTCAAAACCTGACACTCTCTTCTCCCCCTTAACTCAATAGCGGCGTGAAATCCTTCTCAGGAAAAACTCTGAAAACAAGGTAATTAGTAGATGCCCCAGCTTCCGCAAGAGTACCATCAGCCTTTAGCTTAACAGGTTGGGTATAAGTGTAATCTTCTCCGTCCCTGCAAACCTTTATATTTCCACCACTATCTAAATACCCTAATCCAAGGTTGGGAACTACTTTATACCAGTGTTCTTTTATATGTTGTTCATACCTTACTCTGTAATACCACCTGCCAGATTCATAGATTTTATTAGCGGTGATGTCATGCATCAGAACCTGACCAGCCTTGAACTTATACCAATCCACAGAATTGACAGTATTGATATAGCTTTCAGTTTCTGTGTAATCCCATTCTTCTTGATTACGGGTCAATACTCGAATTGTGACAACGCTTTCTCCCATAACAGGAGGGTCAAACTCCTGCCCCGCTGCGTTTTCAATGGGTACACCTAACTTAACTTTTCGACCATTAACATAAGCGGTAGAACCTGTATCCCATTCTTCATCTTCAAAATTCCACTTTGCGTAAGCTTGAGTCAATACAGTTGGATATCTTTCATGGCTCCACTCCTCCACAGATGGGCGTAGTAAAGGGTCATCGCAAAATCCTAATTCAGATTCTCGATCTCGGCTCCACCCTGCATAGTTGCTCTCGGTATCGTAATCAACATTAACAACGTAAGCATTACCCTTCTGTTTTTCACAATTCCACTTAATCTTTTTAACCGTTGCATATTCGTCATAGGGGTGTTCATCACCTGCCTTAGGCACCATATCACCAGTGGTAGGGTCTTCAGCAGTAAAAATAATACTCCAGTCCTCTACTGGCTCGTCAAAAGTGACGATAAAGTTACGCCGAAATGATCGGTTCTTTTGCGTCTGTTCCGCTGTCCAATTAACTACTTCTTTGACTCTTGTACATGTAGCCATTCTCTCTCCCCTTTACATCAATGTGATCTTTTCCCCTAGTTTTTCGGCTATGTCCTGCAAGGTAATGTTTTGATCTGACATTATCTTCTTGATTTCCCTCGTTATGCTGTTCTGCTCCTTTTGCAGGTTTTGCATGTTAATCAAGCCTAAGTCAGCTGCTCTGGTAGCTTGGTAACTTGCCAAGCTACCAGCATCATACGCACCAATAGACTGCTTCCCGCCTCCCATGTTACGGATTGATTCAAGCCGTCCATATATATTGCCGATTTCACTAATGGCATTTTCCCTTTTTGCTACAGCCTCCATCTGCTTGTTGTATTTCTCAATCTCAAACTGGGCATTTTGAGCATCTAAAATGAGCTGCCCGAAAAAGCTTTTTTTGCCTACTGCTGCTGAGTCATACCGTTTCTGCAATTCCTCAATGAGTTGTTGAAAACTGGATTTACCCATATTTTTAGATTTAAGCTGTAACTGCTGTACTTTCTCTTGCAGGGTTGCAGCCTTCTGAGCAGCACGAGATTCTTCTATACTAGCAGCAACACCACCTATAGCCTTGTCTCGCTCGGCATTAGGTGCATGCCTGCTTACTCCTGCCTTTTCCCAAGCTATTATGATCGCTTCAACAGCTTTTAACTCTTCAGCATTTGGGAGTAAGTCACGGATTTTATTAGCGGAATCCTGATGCAGGTTCTCTACAGTTTTTCGAGCTTCCTGTAATGCCTTCTTCTGCGTCTCTAACTTGTCAACAGTTTTAGCAATTGCATTGGCTCTTTCTTCCTCGGCTTTCTTTGCTTGGCGAGCTAAATCAAGGTGCTTGGCCCATGCTTTATTGTTTTCCTCTAGTTCCTCTGAGTTCCACCAATTGCTTAACTTTTCGCCAAGCCCATACCCTATGGTTCTTGAATCTTGACCAGATAGATACAAGTAGAACTCCCTAGCAGCTGCAAGAGCGCTACCCAATCCAACAGTGACTAATCCAATATTTGCAGATATAGATGTAAATGCAGCTGCTCCAGCACTACGGATTTTGCTAAATCTGCTCGGCAACTGTGACCATGCAGCAGGAGCAGCTGTGGCGTAATTGACATAACCTGATTTACCCATGCCAAGTGCTAATGCTCTGCTGCTTCCATTAGTGACTTGTGCAGCCGCATTTTCATGGGTTAATACTGTATTTGCTTTTAACGCAATATTGTTTTTTACAAGGGCAGCAGTTGAAGCTAGAACTGAAGTGACGTAACCACCAGCAGCAACTATTGCTCGTTTAGCTCCATATATAAGACCACCCCAAACACCTACAACTACTCCAGCTTTAATCGCAAAACCTGCAAGCCCTCCTGTCATAGCATTGACATATTTTGAAAATGCAGATAATGCACTCAGTGATTGAGTAATTGAACCTGTTATGCCGATTATGGTATCCCCGAACTCTCCGATACCTTGAGCAACATTAGCAGTCAGGACTTTCTTAAAGGTATTGAACTTATCGTTCAACTCTTCAATCTTGGCAATGGCACTTGAGGATATTACACCACCCAAGTCAGAAAGCTGTTTACCAAGTTTCTGAGTGCCTTCTGCCCCCTGTTGGAGAAGAGTAATAAGTTTGACACCTTCAGAGTCAAAAAGCTTGTTCGTCAGTCTGATACGATCCGCCTGATTTGTTACTGCTTGAAGTGCGTCGGCAATACGGTAAAACGCTTGGTCTGGACTCATGGAATTGAGCCGTTGAGCATTTAGACCAAGTTCAACTATGGCATCCTTTGCGGCTCCAGTTCCAGAAGCAGCTTCAGATATTCTCCTAACCATTCTCTGCAAAGCCATGTTCATGGTAGATATACCAATGCCCGATTGCTCTCCTGCAAAATGAAGCTTTTGAAGTGCATCTGTTGCAATACCAAGTTTAGCACTGGTTTTACCAAGAGCATCAACAGAATTGAGAGCAGCAGAAGCTAAAGCACCAAAACCAGCAGCACCAGCCGCAGCTAATAAACCACCACTGAGTGCTTTGAGTTTTGAACCCATCGATTCAGTGGATTTACCAAACTGTTTGATAGCACCCTTTGCTCGATTAGTGCCTCGTTCAAAAGGTTTTGAGTCAGCGCTAATAATGGTGTGTAAAGTTCCTACTGCTCCTGCCACTTCTCTCTCTCCTCAAGCAGTTTTAGCCCCTCAGTTAATCCGAGCGACATGAGTATTATCTGATGCTTTTCTCTTTCTCCCTGCACTCTCTCTTCCCACCAGTCAGGCAGGAAGTTTTCAAACTTGGGCTGCTTTCCTTTGCCTCCAGCCTGGCACCAAGTAAGTACGGCGACGGCATAACATAGCCTTGCATTACGGTAGTCTTCCCTTCTCTCCCCTGTAGGTTCAACTGTTTCGTATGCCCATCGCTGTAAAAACTCTTTCTGAGTCATGCGCCGTTTAGCTTCAGGTACAGTACAATTCAACTCTCGTGCTATGGTTATCCAGTATCTTAGTTCTGGATCGTTTCTAAGTTTTTTGCCGTATCTTCAACGGATTGCGTAAATCCATTAACCTCGTTGAACTTATCAATTAATCGAACCAAGACCCTGAAGCTCTTTTTAGAAAGCTCAACCATGTCATCTCTGGTAAAGAGCGGATGACCATTTTCGTCAACGATGGAAATGGCAAGCGTAACTGCCATTTTTTCAGCATCAGTCAGATCACTGTTTTCCGTGGCTTCTTTGAGTTGCTCTGATTCCGCACCAGAGAGAGACTTAATATAGATTTCTCCACCCCATTCTGGTACTTCCACCTTAGTTAATTCACAATCAACTGCGTTTAGTATTTGTTCTCTTGTAAGCATTTCTTCCTCCCTTACACCTTAGCTAAAACTTGTTTGAGTATGTGGAGCGCTGTCAACTTTCAGAGAAAACGGCACTGAAACTTTGCCATCATGTGGCACACTGGCATTTCCCAGCGATAACGTACCCATAAAGTAAACAGCAAGCGCTGGTGTTCCTGAATCATCAGCTGCTCCAGTGGAAGTTAAAAGAATCTTCCAACCTATGCTTGTACCGCATACACTGCTCATAAAAGTACTGTATTCACTTGGTATTAAGTTAGCTGTGCCACTTAATGAACCAGCATCCTTAAGCGCAGGAATCGACTCTTTAAACCCGTTTGGGCTTAAGCTATGAGTGACATCAATTGATTCCACCTCGCTTGCTGGTAATTCCACTTCCTGAATTTCTGAAATCAAAGTTGAAAAGCTGATAGACTCCCACCCACTTGCTGGACTTGGTGCAGATGTAGTAGCTGCATGATAATATACTGCGGTGCCATAACCTGACATAGCATTTGAAGCTGCCATATTGGTATCTCCTTATTTTATTTAAACCATATATTAAAATCTTCTGAGACACCGTATACTCCCACCTCTTCCCCAGACTGTGGTTTTTCGTAAGTATCTCGTTTTCCCTCACTTGTTACACCACAAATGAGGGTACTGTTTATAGTTCCTGACATCGGCAACAAAGATTCCCTTACTGCCTCTGCTAGGTTTTGAACTTCCGCATAACTCGCAGACCAGCAGTTGAGCTGGATTCTGGTTTCCTGTAATCCAGATGCCCCGCTCATGTGCTGGTCTGCGTTATTACTGATTATTTGATAAGTGATATAAGGCAATTCTGTTCCTTGTGGAGCAATTGCAGGAAATACCTTAGTGCCAATTACATCACTGACATCTGTAGCTGATATCAAGGTTGTTCTTACTGCCTCATGTATCACTTGATATTCCCCTTCTTTGTTTCCCTATGTAGCTGCTCGCTTATGGTCTTTCTGATAATTTGCCTTACAGTCTCCTTGTTAGCATCCCAAGCTGGACGGAACCAAGGTCTAGCTGGCTGGTTATGTTTGCCATATTCAAGAAGGTGAGCATGTGCGCCTAACGGCCAGCTTGGACCAATTACCACCAGAGATTTACCGCTTGCATATTTGCGGTATTTCTTCGGCTTCACCCCTTTGAGAGATTCTGCCAGATTGCCTGGCGGCCTTCCCCCTGCTCTTCTGGTGTTGCCACTGAGCACTCCTTTGAGGTTATTTCTTGCCGATTTAACTACAGGAGTTGCTGCTTTAATGAGTGCAGACTTGATAATCTTTCGATTAAGCGAACCGTTCAAATTGTCTAATTTACCAGACAGTTCTTTCATACCAAGTACTTTGATTTCACAGCATGATTTTGCCATTATGCTGTTTCCCCTATTATTATAAAGTCAAAATACGCACTATCTCCTGTTGGCACAAAAGCTACAGTATCGGCGGAACCATTAATCACTGGTCTACCACAATTGTTGTAATCGCATATCTGTTTTTCACCCGCTCTAATAGTTACCTTTACCCCAACTGCTTGATATATAGAGTCGATCCACGAGCCGCTCATAACAATAGGTGCATCGGTTGCAGTTTCCCCTCCAAGAGGAGCATCTGAGTGATTTACGATTTCCAAGCCTTTGACAATAGTAAATATTACATCCTCTCCAGCTGGCCCTTCGAGGGTACCACTCAAGTCAATTGCTACTGGATCAGCTGGAGTCGTAATACCCCGATATACATATACAGCATCCAAATCAATAGTTGACAAATCAGTGCGATAACCACTGCTCATGCCAAACCGCTTGGTATTTTTTCCCGAATCGTTTGGTTCATTCAAGGTAGTGTGGATTACCGCTATATTACCTGTTATTTTTGCGCTTACTGTTGTTTCTGGCATTGCTTTCTCCCTTATCCGTACCATGCATAATTTATGTAATCGATGTGATACCCATTTGCAGCGATGATCGAACCATCAGCCCCGCTGTAATAAAACACGTGAGGACTCTCGGGCGGTAAAAAGATGGGTCCACCGTTACGGGTTAGTTGCAATTTACCCCCATCAAGTACAGCGTTATGTATGGCAAAACCACTGACATTCCAGCCTGTTACGGTATCTGGTATCGATATAATATCTTGGCTAAAGGTTAATTCCCATGTAGTTGCGAAAATTGTACTTGAGATTTTTTCAACTCCTGTGACACTTACTACCACAAGCCTCTCCGTCAACTCCTTGCACAAGATTTCAAGTTCTCGATTGCCTTCTCCCGTATTAATAACACTGACTATCTCAAAAATCCGACAACCAAAAACTATTCGCTGCTTTGCACATATATCAGGTAGATATCTGATTCTCACCTTGTGAGTGATTTCACTTGCTACCTGTTGAGCTGTGATTAGTTCTTTACCCGAGAGCGGGAGAATCGACGCCCTGATAGTAGCAAAGTCAGTCCAATCCTGAACTATTTCGCCAGATGCATTGGTTACACCTGTATTCTCTTGGATTGTGATCTGATGTTTTAAACTGCCTGCTCTTATCACTTGTTCAAACCCTCATCGAGTTAACTTGTAAAAGGTTATCCACTCCTATGGGGATATCCTTCAAATTGACTGGACTTGCTGCTTCCCTATTTGCGTACCAGTGGCCGACTAATAACTTAATTGCAGCTCTGGTACTTTCGGGAACATCGCTCCCAGCATCTCCGTAACCACAGATATACCTTATCTTCACAGCGTCAGGTTGATATCTCGTACTTGGCCAATCCTTCTGATAAGCTAAAACCACTTGTTCATTAACAGCATCAAGATAGTAAGTATCAGCACTCAAAGTCTGCTCTGTACCATTGACATCGATATACTTAATAGAGGTTATTTCCTGCACAGGCCCGTAACTCAACGGTATTGCCCTATTCCCAAAAGCTGCTAGTTGTAGTTCTCTGGTTTGCTTAATCAGTGATCTCCACTGTACCTCCTGCACATACTCTCGTGCGGCAGTAATGAGCGAAGAGATTAGAGCATCATCATTTCCATACTCTACTACCATATGAGCTTTTGCTTCTGCCAGTGATATAGGCTCAACTTCTGGATTTAGTATTACGCTTTGCATTACGTTTAACCTTGCGTTTAGGTTTTGGCTTAACTGCCTTCTTAGGTTCTTCTTCGACCGCTGGAGTTACTTCTTCTGCCCATCTCTTCATAACGTATAAGTGTGCTACTCCGTTTGGTAATTCGGTATAGGTTTTTCCATTTTCAAACCTACCTACATTTATCAAAAACTTAATATCCATTGTTCCTCCTTTAGTGCTTTCCCCAGCCTCACCTGCCCCGAAATAGGAGCAGGTTTGGCGAATGAGGAAAAACATGGAAAAAAGATTATGTGCTTGCCGCACCAGTTTTTAATGCAACAATAGGACCAGCAGTAAGCGAGTTGCCTAACGAGTGTGCTATAGCAACTCTTCGCATGGTTGTCTTTATGGCAATCTCATCAGTGTCAAAGTATCGATCTGAACTCTGTTTGATAGTCAACCCAGTGCGTGAACCGTACATGCAACCTAATCGTAAGTCTCCAAAGAGTATTTTAATTGATGTAGGTTCTGCTGTTATTGTGGCATTTAGTGCATCCACGATAACCACTGGATAACCCATAAAGGCCAACTGAGGACCAGAACCGAAGTCCTGAGTAGTGTTCCCTCCGGCGGCCATTTGCAGACGTGCAATAACGGAGGCATACATTGGCTTTGAGCAGTACCAACAAGGTTGTATGCCTGTGAAGTTCGGCAATTTGCCAAACAACTCAAGTAAGTGTGCCATTGTAATGTCGCTGGCAGAAGTCTCACCTGTAGCAGTAGAAACAAGTGAGCCTGCACAAGTAGCGTAAGAACCCGCTGCTAATCCAGTAGTTATGGCACCAAAACCATCAGTATCAATTTTAAGCGCATGCGCACGAGCATGGTCGTCAATTAAATCATCGACAATGGAAATGATGGCATCTTCAACTAGCTCAGAACTCATGCGAGTGAGACAGGCTGCTTTTTGAGCGGTCAGCGTAACTTTTGCCCAAGTGCTATTATCTTCAGCGATGGCGTCACCTTGACCTTCGATTGTGACTGCAATTCCCCCAGTATTTTGCGGTACTGTCACAGTATCGCTCCCCATAGGGATATTTCTGGCATACTTAGGAAATACACCATAGTCCTTAATTAATTTGAGTACAGTAGCGGACATAATATCAGGGACTGTGGCACCACCAATATTATCAGTCGAACCGACCATAGTAGTAGCATAGACACCATGCTGGTTACACCAATCTTGTGCCTTCTTGTCGTTGAACAACTCAGCTTGCATCCACTTACCGCACTTAAGTGCGTCTTTTGGATCATCGAAAGCATTCAATTGGCTTGCTGATATGCCAACTACATTGATATTATCTGTGTTTTGTGGTTGCGGTTTGTGAGCAACTACATCAACTTTATCAAGCTCAGCTTGTTGTTCGTTTAACCAGTCTTGCTTTTCGATTTTGTCAGTTAATGAGTTGTATTCTGCTTGTTTTTCATCCCACTGCACCTGAGCTTCTTCTGTAAGATTTCCTTCTCCAGCATCAGTTAAGATGGCATCCATTTCAGCCTTCACGGCTGCTCTCTTCTCTTTTAATTTTTGCATTTGTAGCATCTCCCTTAGATTTGTTGTCCAGAGATGCTTGGTAAAAAGTAAACGCACCGCTGGCACCAATAATTACATAAGTGCAGCAATGCGTTATTAACCCAATAATTACGTCGATTTGCTCTTCTCACCCCACCACTTGTTATCCAAAAACAGACATACCCTGATGTCATGGTGAGTTGAGGTTTTATCCACAGAAGCAACGTACCCTGTGGCATTATATTTTATTTTATCGTTTCCATCCGCTCCCGACTATGCGGGAGTAACACTACATTATACACACTTCTTAATCCATTAGTTCTATTTTTTTTCGTAATACAGATGTGTGTTTACCCTTTTTTATCTGTGGTTGCTTTTTGAGCAATTCTTCAAGTATACAAATACCGTCAATGAGGCCAGCTACAAGTGCTCTTTTAGCAGTCAAACAACGACCTTGACCATAATCTGTGCGTACGGTTGCCTTAGAAACCCCTCTATTCTTCGATAAATCAGCAACAAACTGTTCAAAAACCTCATTAACTTCATTTTGCATCTGTGTCCTGGCTTCATCTGTTAAAGGTTCGTATTGATTTCCTTCAACTTTAAAGGGACTACCATCAGCAAAAATAAAAGTGTTTTTTATTCCAGAATTTTTGAACGATTGTGAGAAATCTGAATGTAGACACAGAACTCCTATTGACCCTACATCAGCAGAAGGAGTTGCATAGAGTTGATCAGCTGCACTAGCCACCCAGTAGGCCGCAGAAGCACAAAGTGAATTAGCAATAGCAATGATTGGTTTGCTTCCTCGTGCTTTACGTATCTTGTTTGCTAATTCGGTTATTCCGTAGGTATTTCCTCCAGGCGAATCCACATCAATGACAATTGAAGATACAGATGGATTGTTAATGGCAGCGTCAAAAGCAAGTCCGAAATGGTCTGCACTTGTACCACCCATTAAATGCGTGAATAGTCCATATCTCTGCGTAATCGGCCCGTACAGAGGTAACACTGCTGTACTTCCATAATTCTGTGTCGAGCTTCGTAATGCCACTTTGTCAGCAAGCGCTTCTACTTCAGCGGCATTAACTTCTGCAATAGCTTCCGCAAAATATTCTATTTTTTCAGGCATCATTGCCCAAACCCGTGATATATCAGTGAGTTTCATTATTCTCTCTCCCTTCTGTAAACTTCAATAGTTCTATATTCGCCTGCTCTTCAGGTCTGCTTGTTTCCCACTCATTCAGAACTTCCAACAAGTCTCCCTCTTTTTTAATAACTGCCAGCAGTTGACCTTTACTGCTTGATATCCAAGTTGATGCATACTGCTCAACACCTAAGCTGGTGCAAGATTCAGCTAGTGGAGTAATCACCTGCTGTATGTAGGAGTGCAGCCCTTTGGAATTGGAATAATATTCTAAGATATTAGACTCCAGTCCCTCCCCCTCGTGCTTTTTGACAATATTGGTAACCTGCTTAACTTCTTTTTTCGTGATACGAGTTGCTGCATCAATTAAAATCGGTTTATAAATCGCTTGATAATCAACCTGTTGTTCTGGTAGTTCCTGCTCCACTTGCTCAGGAGCGACCTCTGCTTCTTCCCCTCCCCGATTAACCATGTTCTGTGGAGTATAGGTTTTATCTCCATCGGGTACTGCGTTAAAGTTTTCCAGTCTTCTGATTTCGTTCTTCGTGAGAATGCCATCAAGAACCATATTGTGATAATAGCTACTGCGTGCCGCTATATCTCCCCTGAGTAACCCGTTCAAATTAAACTCACAAAACAAATCAGTTCCCGCAAACAACTTACTGTTTAGTTCCTGTTCCCATCGACGAGTGAGCGAGTTAAACAAAAACCGCACCAAGTCAATGGCTTTTTGTTCAACATTTGAGTGTGTTGCTCCTTCTGCATCATTCAAATACGCACTCGGTAATCCAAACAGATTAGCGATTTGCTTAACACTGAACTGCTGAGATTCTATAAATTGAGCAGAATCGTTCGGTATGCTTATTGATTGATACTGTTGGCCTGGATGAAGGAATGCAACGCTGTGCTTCTTCTTGCCCCCGAAGTTCTTTTTCCAAGATTCTGCGCTTTTTTCCCTCGCATTTTTTGCATCTGGCCCTGCCTGAGAAGTTACTACACCAGAGGGGACCGCCCCATTTGAAAAAAATAATGCACCATGCTCTTGCTGGGCAAGTGCTTGACCAATAACATCACGAGCAAACTGGATAATGGGTATACCTGTAATGCCGTCTAAACTGAAAGCAGGGACGTGAATCACATCTTCATAGTCAAGTACTGACTCTCCCCCATGTTCATTTTTAACGTGATAAGTTAGTCTTCCATCGTTTTCACGCTTCGGAAATGTCTTATCTGCTGGCAAAATCCATAACTGAGCAGGGTCTCCAGCGTTGTTTTTGACAATCTGAGTATAACTATTACCGCAGTTGTAAAAATGGCCGATACCTGTCTGCCTCCAGACAAATGATGTTATCTCTGGATTGGGCTTATTATGGAGCATGGCGTACCTGTAATCATCACTAGCGTCTTCTTTATCACCATTCGGCAACCTGCGTTTTACATCCAGAGGCAGGGAAGCAAATGTATCTGCTATAAAAGTAATTGCTCTCAGATATGCAGCTAAACCCATAGCACTATTAGTATTTACGGCCTGCCCAGCCGTTGATGTTGGTATTATGTCATTCCACCAATCCCGATCAAGCAGTGTTGCTTGTTTGTTTCCTTCCCAAAATAATAATTCTGTTATCACTTGTTACTCTCCCCCTCTTGTTTTTTGATTGCCATTTGATAGGCAAGCAGAATCAGAACTGCACCTCCAAAAAGATAGGTCAGTGGTTGGTAAATCTGCCATAATCCGTAACCAATGGCACTTAATCCTGCTAATGTTAATAAATCTCTCATCCTTTTTTCCCCTTTAAACGAAGATTAACTCTTCATTCTCCCAGTCATAATCATCCTGTTTGTTACAACAGGCTCGACCAAGTGCCATAACAGCAGCACAAACGGAGTCAGTTTTTTGACCATCAGCACTAAAACCTTTACTTCTCTTTTTACTCAACTTAATCAAGCCATCATGGTTCGTGATTATCACTGCGTTTTGAACATGTGCCCGTAATACCTTGTTTCCACCATGCACTAGCCTGCCGTCAAGAATTGCCTTGTAAAATTGCAGACAAGGATAATTAGATTCTGCGTAACCTTGCCTATGTTGGTAGGCAATAATACCAGCGTCCTCAGCAGCTTGGATATATCCTAATCCGTTCATCGGGTCAACAGCGAGTTCCCGCATTGGATATACTTTGTGCAGGTCAAGAATATCCCGAATTACCGACTCTTGGTGTATTGTTTCGCCAGGAAGGAGCTTTATAAGCCCCTCTTTCTCCCACTGCCTGTAATCGATTTGGTCTTTTTCACTTTGCTTATCGATACCTGCCAGTGGTAGCCAAGCCCGACAGATAAGGTAATACTTGTCATCACGCTCGATAACACCAACCAGAGCAGTCATTGACCTATTAATACCAACATCAAGTCCCCAGTAGCCAGGTAAGCCAATCAGAGATTGCTCATCGACTACCTCTGTAATCGCATCCCACTTATCGAGCGGTATCCAGGCTGCTTCAACCATCGTGAACTGATTCAAATTGAAGCGCCTAAACTTGTACTCCTCGTTTAAACTGGTTTTTGCCACTTCCGAAAATTGGCGAAACATATCGATTGCCAAGAAACCACTATCAATAGCAGGATTGGCATTCCTCCAGCCCTGCTCATCATCAATCGATAACTCCTCAGCGGCTTCGTAAACTACTGGCAGAAAACTGGAGTCCTCGATTTCTCCTTCAAGCACTGATTTTGCGTATTGGTATTTTTCGTAGGTGAACTCTTCCCTCGTTCCTCCTGCTGTAGTCATGCAGATGAACAATGGCTCAGGATAGTTGATGGTGGCATTCTGAAGTATTTTCCAACATTCTGGACCATACTTGGTCAATCGATGTAGCTCATCGATTATCGCTACATTGCATTTTACTCCATCTAATTTATCAACATCAGTTGCCCTCACCGTGTAAGTGCAGCCAGTTGGTAAATACTCAATCTCTCTACTGTTCTTATTGTATCTAGCTAAATCCGAATCAAACCAGCCCATCTCACGAACTGTTTTAAAAATCGGGTCAAATATATTAGCTGCTTGCTTTGTATTTGCTGCAATGGCGACAATTGAACCATTCTTGATCTTCGTCAGGAGATAAATAGCAATCATGGCACAAAGCCAGGACTTCGAGTTTTTCTTGGCAATGAAGAGAAACAACGTTTTAAACCTGCGTTTGCCCCCTTCATCCAGAGTGCCGAATAACAGTCTGATTATGGCTTCCTGCCAATCTTGGAGCTGAACATGCTCTCCTGCTTCGGCTAATAAATTAGACTCGTAGTGCTTGAGCGAGTTGATGAACTCAACTGCTTCAGTTGCTTGTTCGTTTTGCGGAATTGGTAAATCAAGTGTTGCCAACTTCTCTCCTGTGGTCTATCTCGTGGCTCCTCACTGTGAGAAAACCTCTTTTGCTGTGTGGCTTGAGTGACAGGACTTACACAATCCAGTCCAGATGCTTGAATCCCAGAAAATGACGGGATTATTGTGATGCCTTACCTTGTGGTGTACCTCAGTCGCCAATACTGTTTTACCTGCTGCTTTACAGTCCTCGCACAAAGGATGTTTTGCTAGATAACCTGCTCGTGCTTTTCTCCAAGCGTGAGAATCAAGCAATCGTTTCCCCCTCTTGATTCGTCTCTGCTTATCCAGTTTCTGCTGGTGAACTTTGCAGAGAGTCCCCTCTGTTATTAGATTCGGGCAGCCTGGTTGTTTGCATGGCTTCACGTTTCTCCCTCCTTTGCCTTCTGCGTTTAGCTGCTGTTCTACTTCTTCTGCACTCATCTCTCTTACAGTATTTCTGCCTATATCTCGTAGGGTAAAACTCCCCTCCACAGTGCTTGCATGTTTTTTCCATTTAATCCCCTTAACTGCCCTCTAAACCACGTTTTTAACGCTTCTCCATGCCCTGTTACCCCTTAAGAGATTTTCGAGGGGCAAAACGGTTCAAAAACCCCTATATTTAAGGCATTTCTGACCCCCTCCCTCTGTTTGTGCTATATATACAGACCGAGCTAACTGTTTCAGCTCGGATTAGTTTCTCCCCCATTTTGCTGTTGCTGTACTCTCTCCGTTAAATCAATTAGAAGTTCCGACGTTTGAATCAAACTGCACCTGTACAAATCAAAATCCTTTACATGCTGCTCTGCCTCCCCATGAGCTTCTGCGTCTTTCGCCACGTCTAACATCTTAGAGTGCAGCCAGTCGATACGGTCACTTATGCGTGCAAAATCGACGGTAATGGGTATATCTTCTGGAGTCATGTCTTGCTGTACCTCTTGCGGTGCAGCCAAAGGTCGAAAAGAACTAGAGCAATACTGACTATACCTGATGCTATCGCTGTTGCTTGATCATCAATGTTTGCAAAACCAAAAGATGCAAGTGCCATAGCGATATATCTACTCAGGAGTTGCATTATTCGTGCCTTCATTATTTCTCCTTGTTTGTGACATCCAAAGTTATGTGTCCTTGGCTGCCAATCACTACCGATTCTTTCAAACCAGCTTCAAACTGAGTTGGTAATTCAGCAGTGACTCGGTATTTAACTTCTGCCTCGTTGAGTCCATTTACAAGTTGCAAAAATGATTTGTTCTGTTGCTCTGTGGTGTTACATCCACAGAAGGTAAACACCAATATGGCTGCCAGTATTACTACGATTGCCAGTGCTTTTAATTTCAACTCTCTTCCTCCGATAGATTCTGCACTCTATTATACAGCGTTTCTAATCGTTCAATTTCTTCCTGAGTGCATTCCCAATTCTCGCTCTCAAGTTCAGCTAATCTTTTTTTTAATTGTTCCAACTTTTCTCTCAATTCTGAGTTGTGGACACAGATTTGCTCTAAAAGTTCTCTTGTTCTATCGATTCTTTCCCCTGTTTCCATCTTGCTTCTCCCTTCTCTAAAATGCCCTGAAACTGCCCGTGTTTATGTTATTTGCGATCAACTCCACCCATTAGGGCAATTAGCCACAACTGCTCTTAAAATGCCCGTACACCCCCTTAAAATGCGCCTGGCGGGATTAGCAGTGATGGATTATGTGATGATGTTTTGCACAGACCGTGATTAAGTCTTCTAGCGGCTCTTGGAATATATTTTCATAGCTCCAATGGTGTACATGGAGGGGATTTTCAAGCGTATCCTCTGCCCCGCAGACCTTGCACTTGTAGTCATCTCTTTTGAGTACCTGCTCCCTCTTCTTATGCCACACAGCTGATTGTAAATACTCGTAGTATTTGCGCTTACGTTCTCGATATTCTCGATTTGTCATCGTTATCTCCTTCCCTAGACAACCATTAGGAACTTCTGAGTTCGATTCCTTGTTCTTTTTTGGAAATCTTCTTGTTTCAGTAATTCGCTAAGGATAAATTGAGTGACGGGATGGAGGTCACAATTCAAAAGACTCTACGAGAGAGACTGTTTGGAGCGGCTCTCTTTTTTATTGGGAAGGAATAATCATGAAAAACGTCGTTATTGGTGTTCTTGCAATAGCCGTCGGTGGCTCTCAAGTATTTGCGGCAGTGACCACATATTCAGATCGAGCTACATGGGAAAGTGCCATTGGTGGTAATCCTGATTATTTAGTAGACTTCAATGATGTAAGTGTAGATACGTCGTTCCTAAATACTCCATATGACGCTGGTCCGTTTTCAATAGTGGCGAATATGATCGGCGAAGATTACATCGATACAGAACCATATCATCCTGGCTTTTCTATTGACAACACTCCTCACATTCATGCCAGTATCGGACCAGCAACATCAGGGGAGGTAGTGGATATGGCGTTTGATTCGCCAATTATTGCATGGGCTGCCGATTTTTCCGAACTTGACTATGGTGGTGTAAATCTAATTCTCCACACTGTTACAGGAACGACAACATTACCGACCATCCCCGATGCAAGCACTTTCTTCGCATTCGTTACTACGACAACTGACGCTGTTCAGAGAATTACGTTTTTTGCGGATGGTAGCAATGGTGAAGACTTCGGCATGGACAACATCGGGATTGTCATTCCTGAACCTACTACTCTCTCCCTACTCGCCCTCGGTACATTACTCGCACTGAAACGAAGGAAATATCCAAGACACAGAATTGCCTGTTTTCTCCACGGGTCGCTCCGCTTGGGCGGCCCGTTTTTCATTTCCAACGTGTCTAACTAATTAGACAGCCCTGCCGATAAATTAGGCAATTTGACTTTGTGTATTGCTGTAATTACGCTGATGTAGATTGGTCGGACAAGTCTACAAAAACACTTGACAGGAGAAATAAGCTATGAAGGGCGAAACTTGGGGAATGGTTGCTGTTATTATTACAGTATCCTCTACCTTTGGTGCGATTGCTGGTCTCATGACAGGCAAGGGAAAAGAAGGACCAAAAGGGGAAGATGGCAAAAACGCCTTATCCGTCCCTGTCGGTTCGATTATTGCTTGGCATAAAAACCCAGTAAAAGACCTTAACCTTGATGGCGAGTGGGTCGAATGCAACGGACAGAAGTTAGATGACGAAAAATACAAGAACAGCGATTTCTACAACGAATTGATTCCAGATTTAAACGGAGCCTCTCCAAAAAGAGAAGTAATTCGCAATAACGACGGAATAATTAAAGAGCTACGAGGTTATGAATTGTTTCTACGTGGATCAAAAGAATCGGGCATCTACGAACTAGATGCTATCAAAGAACACACGCATAAGGCACCACCTCCTTATTCCCACTTTATGGTAATGAAAAAAGGAGGTGGCAAGTACGACGAATTGAACGGCGGGCCTGACGATTACGTTACCCAGAAAACAACAGGGAATAACCTTAATAGTGAAGAAGAAACCCGCCCCGTCAACATGTCCGTAGTTTGGATTATGCGAGTTGAGTAGAATTCCTGGAGATATAGACAATGGCTGAAAAACTCACCGATGAACAATTCGGACAGATCGAGTCACGCTTGGCTCTGATATACTGGATGTTGAAAAAGGACAAACTAATTGCCGTTTTGTTTACCGCTATTGTTGGACTCGCAGCGTTATCAGGTCCAGCTTTAGCATTCTATTTCAGTACGGCCAGTAACGCACAGCAGTTAGTAAACGAGAAAATCCCAGACAAAGTCGTTGCCGAGTTTTTACAGAATGCGGCACTAGCTAAGCAAATGGCGAACGATTACCTTCCTGTCGGATCAATCATAGCATGGCATAAAACTTATTCTGGCAAAAGCGACCTGCCAAAAGGATGGGAAGAATGCAATGGGCAAACACTTTCAAAGGAAAACTATCCAGATATGGCTGATGAAAAAAGAAAGCTCCCAGACTTAAATTCCGCAGAAGGGTATTCGGGTGGGAGGTTTTTACGAGGTGGTACAGAATCTGGAAAGTTCCAGGAAGGAACAAGAGTTTTTGCTGGTCCAGATGTGTGTTGCGATCACATGGTATACCCATTTTGGCATGGCCAGGATTTTGATGACATTTTAAAAACTGGGGTAATATCTGACGCTGCAAGATTTACAGCAGCCACAGGGCATTGTGAAGGTTGCAAGGTTCACAGAGGAGCCACCCGCCCCGTAAACATGAGCGTGGTTTGGATAATGAGGGTGGAATAATCGTGAATAAATAATTATTTATTATTGAGCGGCGGCGGAAGACACCGATTTGCTAAAACCATGACAATGGGAGAATCCAAAGACGCAACTTAAGACGCATCCAAGGACGCAAAGACGCAAGGACGCAGAGTTTTTTTCTAACAATCCTTGTTTTTATATATAATAATAAGGTTTTTGAACAATACTAAGCGTCAGGTGCGTCTTTGCGTCTTTGGATTGTTATATGTGGCGATATTTACAGTTTCACTTTACCTCCTATTATCGGTTTGCGTCTTTGGATGGCAAGGACGCAGGGTTTTTGCGTCTTTGGATTAACCATAAAATTCCATTTATTCCGCCGCAGACATAAAAAAAGAGGGTAACAAATACCCTCTTAGACGTAGACGGTTATCAATCACTTAACTAACCATGAAAGCTTTACCAATGCTTTTTTGTTGCTAGCAAGAGGCCGTAAAATACGTTTGGGGTCGTACAAACTCCCATCTTGTAAGTATTCCTGGTGAAGCAGAAACAGCGAATACTCGAACCTCCTCACCGTTACGTTATGCTCTTTTGCGATTCTTCTATACAGTGTAATAGCCTGTATCCATTGCGTAATATGGATGTCACTTCGTTTCTTATCGTCTTTAATTATTCCAAGGCACCACAAAGTCTCCCAGAGTCTAATATCAATAATTCCGTAGGACTTGGGAAATGCGACAGACAACAAAGCCGACGCTGTTGGTATACCAACGCCATGAAGCTTCGTTAATTCCAAGATACACTGCCTCTCTTTGTCGCAATCAACAGGAAGTTTGTTACCAATCAAAGCAAATGCTGCTTTCGTTTGCTTGCGTATCTCACTAGATGTATTTTTGCGATGGTTGTTTTTTTGCCTGGGAGTCTTCCACCCACATACTATCTCAAAATCTTTCTTGGAATAGAACCCCTGCTTCTTAGCCCGCTTTCCAGCTTGTTCAACCTCTCTATCATCATACAGAGGTTCGTCCTCGTAATGTTTTAGAATTCTCGATATGATTGTTTTAGGTTTTGGAAGACTGCCAACTGACCGTTTACCCATAATTCCGACCTCCAGCTGTTTACCAATAACTCAATCAAACACTGCCTCGAAGAATACATTACCACTTCAATTTCGTGAAAGCAATCTAATTCTTACCTTAAAAGTGGCACACTACTATGTGTATATACATACACCTCTACGCTATGCCACCTTAAACCCATACTGCTTACATGTACCTTTACCTTCTCCTGGTTTTGTATAATCAACCAATGTAACCAAGCCAAGAGCATCTCTAATTCTTCTCCACTGCCTGTAATGACTACAAACAGGATTATCTCCGTTTGTATGATATATCTGTACCACAGCCAGTCTACCATTGTGTTTAACCAGTAAATCAAGCAACTGATTAGCTACAGCCTTATCTCTTGATTTTACCTTTTCAAGTAGTTCAGTTCTGTGTTCAGAAATGTACTTGGAATGCGGCTCAAAGCGTTGTTTATCCTCTTCCTCTGTAACGGCATTTCCTTTTATTTTACGGCATGTATTATTCCAAAGGTAGTCAACTACCTGTTTTGCTTTTAAAGTTAAAATTCGGTTGTTACAACGAGTCTGAGAGCATTCTGGAAGCTGTTGAGTAGCTGTATTCATTAATTCTTCAATACACCGCTGTTTCTTACCTTCATTCGGGTAATGTTCATTAACAATGGCTCTCCCCCACTTGAGAAGTGATGTGAAGGTATCTTCTGAAGGGGTAAGGGGGGAAAGTGGCACACTACTATGTGTATATATATGTACACCTATGCTATGGGGGGTTGAAGGTTGATTCTGGCTTATTTCATGGAGTACTTGGTATTTCAATGGTTGTGCGTTTAACCAAGCATCCTGAAATGCCTTATTAGCTTCTATCGGTGTGTGACTATGATTTATTTTATCAAATGTAGAAGGATTGGCTAGTTCAACATTGAATTGTCCAGGTAAACGAACTAGCTTCTTCTGCTTGAGATAAGCACCTTCTTTGTGTTTAGCAATATCTGTTAAACCAATGGAATTAAGAAAACCAAGAACTACCTCTCGAATATCCATTACGAAATGATTGGTATCTAGCCTGATCCAAGCATACAAACCATGTTTAATACTTCCGTCGTTCTCCAAGGAACCTGGCGAAGTGGTCCAAACAATATCAAAGTTGTGTTTATCTGCTGTATTTTCAAGTATCTCTACCTGCTCCTTGGCTCTGGTATCGTCTTCTCCGTGTCTATCTATATCAATTTGAATAAAATCAACGATAGAATCATCATAGTAAGTGGTTAAAATCCAACGAGGACCATAATACTTGAAGTATTCCTCTCTCGCCTGATAGTCAAAATAGCTCTCACACTCGCAGAAGGGATTCTTGGTTGATTCTCTAAGGTGATATTCAAGTAATGATGGTTTACACTTTTTCAATCGAGTCCTGATTGCTTTACCTTTACCCTTTGTCCATACTGTCGAGGTTAGAGTTTTAATCTCTTCATCCCGATATACTCGCCAGTAATTGGTGCGGGGGTAGATGATTGGTTCTTTTGCGTAATCGTATGGAAAATGGGTAGTTAAAAAACTATCTATGTAATCCTCTCCCAAAATCATGATTGTTCCTTACGTATAAACTGCACAAAAAGTGCCTCCTGAAACTTTGCGAGAGGTTCAGGAGGCTGGAATCATGATGCGCTCAACCGCTGAGCATTTGGAAAGTGCAACGAAGAACTCGCTGCAAAGGTTGATTATGTTTTATTTTTTGCTTCCAAGATCATAATTCCAAAACCCTCTCTCGCTTGGGTTTTTGCATTTCTTCTCCCCTATTATACAACTTTTACTCACCTCTCCCCTGCTGGCACAAAACCACCATCGGCGTAAGCCTTGAAGATATAGGCAGTTACAAATCGAAAAATATTTAAAAATTATTTTAGAAGTTGGATGTGGACACAGAACTCAAGGAAGGAGAATGAAAGGCGAAGTATATCCCGACGTATCACGCCTTTTTGATCTTAAATCCAGTAGACGTAAAAACTGGATCGTCGTCGGCGCTGGTATACTCAAAAGTAAATATTTCCCCAGTTTCAGTTACGGCGAATTCATCACCATTTGCTGTCTGCAAAAGCATAGCGGGGACGGTGGAAGTTTCACCAGTGGGAACAACCGAGCAATCAGCGGAAAAGTCTTTAAATAGTGTTTTAAATGACATTTATGGCCCTTTCAAAAAGGAGTCAGTATCTACCTTGAACATACCATAATTGTGCTTTTAGCCAAGCGAATTCGGCCCATTAATCGAAAAATACTTTAGAATTATTTCGGGAATTGGACGTGGACACAGAACTCACGGAAAGAGAGGGAGGGAGGAGATTAAACAACAAACCTCTCTCCTCCCTCGTATTGGAGTAAAACATGATTTAATCCTGATCACCAATATAATTTCCTCGCAAAACCCAATCTCTAACTTGCTCCTCTATTTCCTCCCAGTTCGTGTTTTCCTCAATGCACACAATTAACCACTCATATCTAGTTTCCTCGGTATCTTCAATTTCTCCTGATTTCACCTCATTAAGGTATGCCTCGTAGTCCTCTTCAAAATCCGACAAGTCAAGACCTGGACCCAAGTCTAATCTTAGTTCATGAGGTGATTCTTTTCGGTAATAATTAAAGCTGCATGAGCATTTTCGAGCGTGGTTGTAAGTTTCACCATCGGGCCATACCACAAATTGAGTATCAGTGTCTGACACGGTGCAGGCGAAACAATATTCGGATTTAATTTTCTCCATTACTTCTTCTACTTTCTTTTCTACTGTTTTAATTTTCCCCATTATTTTACTCCAAATTCTCCCGAAAAATCGGGTGTTAAACACCGCACCATTGCGGTAGTTGTACATACCTATACGCCCTTCCCAGGCGCATATCCTTTTTTATTTTCCAATTATTTTTGCTCAAAAAACCCCGAAGGAAGTGAGCATATTAGTATATCTACTACGTGGTATTTTTTCAAGGTCTAAAAACATTTAAATGTTAATACTTGCTGTTACAGGAGTTACGATTTGTGGTTTAGCACTATTTTGTTTAACCATAATCTGTGTCTAAGATATTAGACAAGTGCATAATTGGAAATTAGCAACTCTTTGACTCGCTGAGTACCTTTTCCGCAACTATAAACCAAAGGCAAGGTCTTCCATTTTAACTTCTGGGGCAAGATATAGTTCCTGCAGGATAACTCACTGATTTCTAAACTCAGCAGAAACTTATGTTTTGCGGGATCAAGACTGTGCAGGATTTCTGCCAGTTCGTTATGTTGTTGTTCCGTGAAATAGTGAGTGTACCAATCTTTAACTCTGCTCGTCCAGTACGGAGGATCAAGATAGATAACACAGTTATCAGGCAGGTTAGTAAGTACCTCCCTGTAATCCAAATTGGTAACCTTATCTATTCGGTCAGCAATTATTGCTGCCTCTACTATTTTCTTTCGTGTTATAGAAAGTAGACCGTTACGGGTTACTCCATCTGGAGCAGGAGCAACATACTTGGGAGAAATCGAGCAAAGGTTTTTACGTTTTCGATTCACTATCTGCTTGTGAGATAATCTCCGTAGGTAGACATAAGCAGAAGCATCGTTTTTCTCTATCCAGTCGATTTTTGCCTGCTCGAACTCCTCAACTACTTCTGCTATAGTCTTTGTTTTTACCTTACGGGCAAGCAAATCATAGAAAAACCTCGAAGGATTATCCTTAAGAGATTTAACCACATTAATAACATCAGCATCTAAGTCATTAACCCAAATCTTGTGCCGAAATGGATTAATGGAATTATGGAACTTCGGTTGCAGAAAGGGGGAGTTTCCGCAAAAAGGTTCGACATACCAGTCAAAGGAGGGAGGAAGATGGGAGAGAATTTTCTCTCCCACCCGATGCTTACTACCTGGATATTTTGCAATGCCAAGCATGTTGCACTCCTTATGCAGATTTCCTGCTGCCAGAAAGTTTTAGACCCTTACTTTCTGCTATATGCAACCGAGTTTGCAAATCACCAATCCTCTGCTCGTACTCCGTAATGCACTCATTTGCCGACTCGATAATGGTATGAAGGTGACTGACACAATTGGAATACAGTTTGACTGGTCCTCCTTCTCCTTCCTCAAGGGAGGAAGCAGCAGGTAAATCAACTGCAGACTTTAGTGATTGCCCAATTGCCTCCAAATCTTGAGGTAATCGAGTGATATCCTGCTTGGCAATTCTGATAGTGGCAGTGTTCTTTGTTTTGGGTTTATCTGTACTACTTTTTTCAGTTGCTTCATCTCTCAATTGGGTAAGTGTTTTATCCTTTACTTCTGCTTCTGTGTAATTCTCAAAAATCCTAATCCACAGATAAGCAGTAGACCGTTTTAAATCGAACTCATCGTAGAAATCTTCAAACTTAACTCTCTCCTCAGCACAGAGTTCTTTTACCTGCTTAAGTACTTTGCCTTTTTGCCAAGCAAGATGCCCTTGTTTCACGTCTAATATGTTAGATTCAGCAGTGAGAGTAATGAGTTCTTTGCGGCAAGCAGCAAGGGTCTCGGTACTGGTACTGGTACTTTTCTTTGCCATTGTTTTTTCTCCTTCGGATGCGGGCGCAGACTCTCCACGGTGGGGTCTTTGCCCTTGGTTTTGATTTCTGTTTTGTCTCGTTTCTGGTTTTTGGCAGGACTTGCGACTCCTGCCGTCATGCTAAGTATTTAACATATTGAGCCAAAGTCAAGTAACTCCTTACAGATAAAGGGGTTACGAAAATCAAAGGAGTGATATTAAATATATGTCATATTAATTGTTAAACAACTATAATAGAGTGACATATGAAAAAAACAGAGGGTCATTAATGGTGATATTTTTTATGGCGAAAAAAAGTTCTAAAAAACGTGGAAGACCACCACAATTCGTTCGAGATAAAGAGGGAAGGATTGTCTACGGGTTGTCATCACAGTCGATAATTAAGAACGGTCGGCAAAGGACACGTTATTATGCGACATTCAGCAAAACCCCAAAAGACAAAAGAGTGTGGTTTGGCATGGATAATTTTGAAAAAGCTGCCATAAGTTTTTTAACTTGGCTTGAAAGCAATGGCAGCATGGATGCTTACCTGCGTAAAACCGATCAAGGATATTTAATCCCCATGTATCACCACAGTCTCCGTCTCATTGGAGTAGACATAGAGGAAGCAACGAATATTCCAGATTGGCTAAAAGGTAGAAAAGTGCGAAGCATTCCTCTCAATGCTTCGGGAACAGTAAGCCGTGCTAGATATTTCTCCTATGACATCAACCATCCTGTGGTACACAATCTAATAAAACAAGTCGGATTGCCTGAGCTAAGTGACTCAGCTCGTTCTGTCCTCTATGTATTGATATACGAATTTCAGATGCCCGAGGAACACCGCATTCCCGACCTATTGAGAATAGGAAAAGAGCAATTAAATATCATTCGTAGAGCAGTTCGTGATGGAAGTAAATGGCGCCCACTAACCCTTAATGAGATAGATAATATACTCCCACTATGCGAACAAGTTAAACTCCCACCACCTCACATGTCGGTCTAATTTATTAGACAAAACAATGCCTATAAGCTTCACTCTCGATCCAGGGACCTAGTGTCATGGATAAGTAACAATTAGGGAGGACCGTTTTTCGGCCCCCCCTAAAGTAATGCTCGATACATGATTATTGTACTCTAGTTAAATCTATTGCTGCGTAAAATACCCTTGGAATAAACTGAAATCGTTTAAATCAACATCTCCATCAACGTCGAAATCAAAACATTCGCAACCGCTCTCTAAATCCACGTTTGGACCATCAAAGCAGGTTTCAAATCCTGCATAGTCGCCGAGATCAACATCACCATCACCGTCACAATCACCGGACCTTGGTTCGTATACGTATGTAATTGTTCCACCTACCCCCCCAAGCTCTCTCGTCGTGGTGGGACCAGTACCGCTACGTGACCAGAATAAATCTGAAACAAATACAGGCCAAGAAAGCGTACCCGATACTGTACCATCTCCGATGTATAGACTTAAGTCTCCCTCAATCGGCCCCAAGTGGTGGGTTAGCACTCTTGGCTGGAAGAATTCGTAGACTGGCGTGTTCGGCTGCCAAACCAAACCACTCCTAGATGCGAAATGTGGCTTGTCGTCAGAACCAAATAATGGAGCATAGAATCTAACTTCACCGCTGAACTCAATGGCCCAACCATTCGGCTCATTGGCAGAACCGCCACTATAACCAGAAACTGTTCCCGATATTTCTGAAGAATAGTTTATACTTGCCGATTGAAGGTCTCCCAAAGATGGATCGAATTGTGGAATGAGAACCGTCCGAGGCCCAGTATAAGTAATACGAGGGAGTACTGTTATGGGTAGTTCGATTTGAGCTGCTTGCACGCCTGAAATGAACAATGAATACACAAATACACACAACGAGGTTATTAAGATGAATAGTTTCGCTTTTTGCATTCGTCTACTCCTTATCAATAGATGAACTTCGATTCCCTTCACTTTGAAGGCTTAGTAACACGACACAATTGTTCCGCTGAAGCGAAAACAAACCTCCACTACCTCGTTTCCCAATAGTCCTATGCTCCTCTGTGATTTGACCTCCTCCGTAAATGCACGAGACAGCTCGTATTAGATTTGTACTTCACAGCAACAAGAACCGTCGTCTGCTACAATACTAGACAAGTAACCGGCACTTTGGTTAGTACCAATTCGTTAAGATCATGTTAACAAAGGAGGTGATCAGGCAAAACAGGAAGACTGGAGGCATTAGGGGAACAAGGGATATGCTACATACCAGGCAATAGTGAAAATAACAACTTGTTACGTGAATTTCTTAGTTTTCCGCTTTATAGCCAAAAACTACCTGCTCAACCTTCTCAAGTACAGATTTCGTCTCTGCCGCCTCCCGAAATGCATAGTTGTCATCAACTCCCATTGTATGCCCCATTATCCACCTAATCGCAACCACGTTTTCAGCGCCTGCAGCGGTGCGGGTTAAATCTCGTATGCCATCAAATACTACCTTCAGACCAACATCTTTTCGTAACTTCCGAATCTTTGCGTTTACCCGCCTGATATTGTAATTACCATATTCGTCGAAAAATAGCCTATCTTTTGCTTTCCGCTGGTATAACTCGGTATCCATCCACTGTCGTATGCTATCAACAGTTCTCGACCACAAATAAGCTACCCTAGCAACTCCCGTCTTGGTCCTCGTCGAACGAAAGGAATTAGATTCCAAATCAAACTCAGATAGCAAAAGGTCGCACATCTCCCCTCCATGCAAACCAAGGTTAAGGGTCGTCACAAATATGGCATTCCACAAGGGGTCTTCGTTAACCAGATTCACCATGCTGTGGTATTCTTCCACTTTCCAAGGATTGGGTTGTGGCTCTGATTTCTGTTCTGGCTTAACTAGCCCTTTCAGATCATGTTTTAAATCGGTAATAACCTGCCGCTTGGTTTTGTGCAGAGCAGAGGCATAGTTGAGTATGCCATTAACAGTTTTAAAGTGGTTTTCCTGAGTCCTTGGAGTTGGCAAAGTTCGCAATGATTTGTGGTATTTGCTCAAGTGAGTAGGGTCGATATCTTCCAAGTTTTCAACACCTACCGAATCCGAAAAAAGCCCCCAGGCAGTTTCTGCATCATCATACTGCCGTTGATATTTAAAAACCTTCCCATTGATGTACTCTTTGATAATTACCTCAAGAGGCAATGGGGCAGCAACTGGAGGGAGTGAATGGAGATTAATTAGCTCAGGGATACCGACTGCGTTGGCAAACTCGGCGCGAGTTTCTGGGTTGCTCAACTGGTCTCGGAAGTAAGCAGCAAGATCATCCTTACTGATATACCTGATAAGGTTCGCTGTTCCGTCTTCCTCCAGTGTGGCAACAGCAGGTATCTCTGCCCCGAAATCATCGAAGGCAGGAGCAGTCACAGGGATTTCTATGGTATCGGTTGGCGTATTACCGTTCTGCCAGCACTCATGCTCATATATTGCCCTGCGAAGGTAAGCAATGCCCTTGAGACCGTTCTTTTTGTAGTAGACTCTGGACTTGCCGTCAGAAGCGATACGGTAGTAAGACCCCGTTGATTTGTGGAGACGTAATCCGTCAATATCAAGGTCGGTATCAGGGTGTCTAACAAATTGGACGGGTTGCCTGCTACCTTTACGCTTCGCTTTTTTGGTTACTTTTTTTGGCTTGGACTTGGCCATTTTCGTGCCCTCAGTAGGTAAATGTGACCCTCTGAAAGTATAAAAAATGGGCTTGCTTAGGTAAAGGCTTACCTAAAGAAAAACGCAAGTGCTTTATTTACAAGCACTTGCGTCAATGGGCGATACAGGACTTGAACCTGTGACCTCTTGGATGTCGACCAAGCGCTCTAGCCAACTGAGCTAATCGCCCTTGACGAATGCCAACGAACTACACCCTGAACAAGGGTTCGCTCCCTGACAACCGGGACGCGGATTGTAGGGATACTTTCTTCATCTGTCCAGTCGTCAAAACTCCTCCAGACCACCTTTTAGCCATTCATAGGCAACTTTCCTCCCAAAATTCAAAATAACGCGTAAAAAGAGCCGATTTCCATCCCCAATTCCCCCGAAAACGGTTACTAATACCCTCCTCGTACCGCTTTTTGAACAATCAGGAACTCTGGATCACCGATTTTGAGACGACCGGCCGATACAATCGAAGAACACTTCCGCAGCGAAAAAACTCCTGGCAAAACGTCTGTGTCACTTCCCCCTCCTACTCGCTACCAGGGAAGCAAGCGGAAACTATGCCCCTGGATATGGTCGTGCATCCGGGAAATCGACTTTGAAACCGCGCTGGACGGCTTCGGCGGAACGGGCAGTGTGGCCTACATGCTCAAAAGACACGGCAAGAAGGTCATCTACAACGACATCCTCCCCAGTAACGAGCAGGTGGGAATAGCCCTGATCGAAAACGATTCCGTCCGTCTCTCCGATCAGACCGTAAATCGATTACTGAAAACCGATGGCCGGGTCCGCTACCCCAGCTTCATTGCCGAAACTTTTGGTGACATCTACTTTACCGATTGCGAAAACAAGTGGCTCGACAGAATCTGCCGGAACATCTCCGTACTTAAAAACCGTTACGAAAAAGCAATTGCCTGGTATGCCCTGTTCCAGGCCGCCCTGGCCAAACGCCCCTACAATCTCTTCCATCGCAAAAACCTGTACATGCGGACAGCCGACGTAAACCGATCATTCGGTAACAAAAAAACCTGGGACACTCCGTTTGAAGAGCACTTCCGCCAGTTCGTAAAGACGGCCAACAACTCAGTCTTTCGCGGCGATGAAAAATGCCAAGCCATCAGTAAAAACATAACCGGTATCAAAGGGCAATTCGACCTGGTCTATCTCGACCCCCCTTACATCAACAATAAAGGAACGGGCGTACCCTACGGAGAGTTCTATCACTTTCTAGACGGCATGCTCGATTATACTAATTGGGAAAAAAGAATAGACTGGAAAAGCAAACACCGGCGGCTGGTAACAGAGTCCAGCCCCTGGACCAGCCCCAGCAGGATTCACCAGGCATTTGAGGCTGTTTTCAAACGATTTTCCAAATCAACCCTGGTAATCTCCTACCGTAGCGACGGCATCCCTTCGATAGAAGAACTGGTAACCTCGTTGCGTAAGTACAAAAAAACGACCAGGGTATGCCAAAGCTCTCAATACAAATACGTGTTAAGCAATAACGGAAAATCAAAAGAAGTGCTGGTCATAGGTCAATAACCTAAATAGTCGTCCCTGAAAAACTCAAAAAACACAATAAATAAAGGCTGTTTTTTGATTTTGCGATGGTAAAATTTGCAGAGTAATGGACGTTCTATCTCCAAAACCTTGCAATTTCGGGACGCTTTTATGAAACCCCAATCCCATCGACGAGACGAATTCGAGCTATTTCAAGCTCATTTTGACCAGCTTCTTAACCCTGAGCATGAGTTGATACAGTTGGCGGGCAAGATCGATTGGTCTCGGTTTGATGCCGCGTTTGGCGAATGTTTTCACGAAAAACTGGGAGCTCCGGCCAAGCCGACCAGGCTTATGGTTGGCTTGAATTACCTCAAATACGCCTACAATGAGTCGGACGAGTTGCTCGTAGCCCGCTGGGTAGAGAATCCGTATTGGCAGTACTTCTGCGGTTACACTCACATGCAACACAAATTCCCTATCCACCCGACAAGTATGACCAAATGGCGTAACCGGATTGGCGATAAACGGCTTGAAGATCTGATCAAGGAAACAATTCGGGTGGCCCTCGAAGGAAAGCACTTGACGAAAAAGGATCTTGAGTGTGTCAACGTTGATACAACTGTCCAAGAGAAAAACGTGACTTTCCCCACCGATTCCAAGCTGTTGTTAAAAGCTATCTGCAAACTTGCTGAAGCGGCCAAGGCGCGTGGTATCAAATTGCGTCAGTCGTATATTCGAGTAGGCAAGTCGGCATCACTGAAGGCATCTCGCTATGCTCATGCCAAGCAGTTCAAACGTATGAGGCGCAAGATCCGCAAGCTCGGCACATACGTCGGCCGATTGATACGTGATATTGGTCGTAAATTTCCCAACCCGGATGATGAGTTGTCTGACCTATTGAAAGTTGCGGATCAAATTCGTAATCAGCAACCAAAGGACAAGAATAAGATTTACAGCCTGCACGAGCCTGAAGTTAAGTGCATCAGCAAAGGTAAAGCTCGCACTCGATACGAGTTTGGGCAGAAGATCTCCGTAACAACCACCAATGGTGGTAATTGGATAGTCGGGTGTAAACTGATGGAAGGTAATCCATACGACGGGCACACCTTGGACGCCGCCATTTCTGATGTCGAGGAGATTACAGGTGTTTCGGTGAGCAAGGCCTACGTCGATAAGGGATATCAAGGACATGATTATACCGGCGATGCCGAAGTACACATCGCGGGAAAAGGCAAGAAGGACGTTTCACGTCGAGAGCGCAAGCGGAGAAAACGCCGAGCGGCGGTGGAACCCAAGATCGGACACCTGAAAAGTGATCATCGTATGGGCCGGTGCTTCCTGGCCGGTTTAACCGGCGACGCGATCAACGCCGTGCTTGCTGGAGCCGGATCGAACTTGAGAAAACTACTCGGCTTACTCCGTCAGAAAGCAAGGCGATCATTTTTTGCCGTTATTTCATGGCTAAGATTCCTGGTCTTCGAAGTTCAAAAAAATCGAGCCGTTTATCCTGCTGCCGGATAGTCGCCTTTTTCAGGGCCGACTAAATAAACCTCCGGCTTACATACCCCCGCAAGTGGATTATGCCTGTTGAACCATCAGCAGTAACCGGTATCAATGCCGCGCCCGATGGGCCTGCAGTTGCGTTCGGACAAGCTCGATAAGCGCTTTGCGATCGATTGGCTTGGTGAGATAGTCGTCGGTTCCGCACTCGGTTGCCCGCTCGATGTCGGCCGTCTCGTTCAACGCCGTGACCATGACTATCACGATATCCCTCGTCTTGGGATTCGTTTTAAGCTGTTTGCACAACTCAAAACCGGACATCTTGGGCATCATGATATCGAGCAGAATAAGGGCGGGCTTATCGTTGTTAATTATCTCGAGCGCCTCAATCCCATCAGTCGCACTGCTCGTACGAACCTCTTCCATCTCCTCCAGATAAACCTCCAGAAGCTCCAGGTTCTGCGGATTATCATCTACAATGAGTACGTGGGTTTTAGAATCGCTGCTTTGAGGTTCGCTACTCATTTCCTTCTGCCCTTATCATCCTTAATTCACCGACTGACTAACTGCCACTATCTTCACAAATAGGTATCGTAAAAACAGATCCGCGTCCAGTCTGATCTGATATCGATTTCTGCATCAGGGCACACTTTCTCGCCGGTTCAAGCGAATAATACAACTCCACCTTTACGGTTTTGGCGTGGATTGAGTTCTATTCTTCGGACAACCGCCACACTTGGAGCTTTTAGTTGCCTGCGGACACCCTTTAGGAGCAGATGCGGCCGGACATTTGGATTGCACTTCAGTCCCGAACGGGCAACTACCCCGACAGCACTTGCGAATCCCCTTAGCACAAAGCTCAAAAAGCTGCTTCTGCTGCTCTGAATTGAGATGACCGCGCAGCGAAATCAGGTGCTCAGCTATATGTCGCTCCCGGCGATTGTGCGCCTCGATCACCGCTTCCACCTGCTGACGCAATTGCTCATCAGTAGCGTTGGCGTCATCGAACATGGCCGCCAGCTTCATCCGCTCTTCGCTCAGCCGCTCGTGCAATACTCGAGCCTGCTCCGAAAACTCAGTCGTTTTCGCTTCTATTGATTGGTCGGCCTGGCTACCCAAACCCAACCAGCGGCCAACCTCAGTCGCCTCTTTCGCTTCAACCTGCCGGGCAGTGCCGGAGTAAACCGTTCCCAAAAAGCTGCCGGCGAATACCACGAGAGTTAATACCACTATGCCTAAGCTGGTTTTTTTGATCACAGGTCACCTCCCGCTTCGGAGTCCGCCACGATCTCCAAACCTTCCAATAGCCCCGTGGCCGACTCTACGCCAAAGACAGAAAGGCCCAAAGCATCCACCACGACCTCAGCAGATGGTGGCTGCTGAGCATCCTGCCTTTGCCGGTTTGATGCCACTTTACCAGCCGCTACCCCCAAACCGATCGCAATAAGAATGGATGCGGCCGCTCGAACGGGCTGCCGCCATCCGACTAACCATAAGTTTTCGTCACCTTGTTGCGGAACGCCCTCTACCGCGGCCAACACCCTCTCGGTCAACTCGACTCGATCTGCCGAATCATCCAATCGCCCAAGCGCCCCCCAAACCTGCTGCAACTCCTTCCAAACAGGCTTGCAGACCTCGCAGTGAATCAGGTGACTGCGAAGGCGATCCACTTGCTCCGCATCACAACTATCCCCCAGCTCACCGGCGAGCAGCTTCAACATTTCAGATTCTTTCGGGCAGTTGGCCATTATTTCGTCTCCAACTTATGAAACGATTGAGCGGAACCTATCCTGCATAAATATTCAACCAGCCCCCATATTACGTCCGAAAAGCAGATCTTGCGAGTGCGTCCCTCCATACCTCGCCCAATACCCGATAGAAAAGCAAGGCCGCCCGGAACCAGACCCCGGAGACGGTTCAACGCCGCCGATCCTCAACAACAAAAAGAAGGACCACCCACACATGAGCGGCCCTTCACATAGCTCGGTAAAAGAATCTTATCTCGGCCTCGGCTTCAACTATTAGCGCCGACGACGAACAACTGCCATAAACCCCAACACCAGGAGCGAGAGACTCGCCGGTTCTGGCAGCACAGTCATATGCAGCTTCAATCCGGAGAAGAAATCGCTTCCCGCACCGGCCACATGATAAGGATCTCCTGCCTCTAAAAACTCGAAAATATCGCTGGTCATTTCCATATCGAGCGTTATGTATTCGCCAACGGCCGAGGTTATGACTCCCTGCTCAACAATATCTCGAACACCAAAAAACTCCTGTTGATCGAATCCGCCCCACGGAAGATCCGGTGTAACAAGTGCACTGTTATACTCGAATAATCCCTGACTGGATAACACCGAAGCTTGTACTGTGTTTTGTGCCCAGCCGCTGTTCACCCAAGACATTACTCCATAATGCTCGATTTCCAGCATGACCGTTGCCGGCATCCCCGGTACAAGCCCCGGGAGACTGCCGACTAAGAAATCACTACTCACCGTAACTCGCGACTGAGCGGTCGCTTGTGAATTTTCAAATACTGGATAACCACCACGAAAAAGCTGCCCTATGGCACTCGAAGAAAGAGTAAGCGTATAAGCATTCGGAGCCATCTGCTCAAAAAGCACACCGCCGGACGAACCGGCCATTGCCTCGTGCTCAAACCAGGGTACCGCGCCCGTACTGACACTCGATGCAACACCTACTCCACTGCCCGAAAACGACTGCGCTCCTCCAGATAGATGGTAACATGTATCGAAATCATCCTGCCCTTCATTTGCGATTCGCGCCTGCCCATCAATCTCCACATAAATATTCGTGTTTTGGGGAACAAGCGGTGACGCCTGTACGGCCTCCGCCGCAAAAGCTATCCCCGCCAGGCAAACCAGTGAGTAGACACCCACTAATTTCCCAATTAAACATTTCATTGACATTTCTCTCTCCCTAGTTTAACATATTACTCTGCGTTACCATGGCGGACCACGCTCCCACCAAGCAGCAAAGTGACACATAAAGTCAGCGATGAAAGCAGAATTCAATCCCTCCTTCCTCGTGCAGTATCAGCCTGAACCTCGACTCTCGTGAATGCAAACGAGCGTAAGTTAAGCCGGCATCGCTATTTATCGTGTTTTCTGTGGGGGAAGCTCTCTCTCCACCACCACGGCCTATCATGTAGAATATATCGAGCTTGAGCCTGTAATACAAGCATTAAATGAATAAGTCGCAAACTATTTCCGTACCATAATTCCTCCCGCCCGCCTCCAGAGGCACCCCGAGCAAGAAAGGAATCCCAATCGATCCAATCGTTATGATCTCCATCAAAACGCAAATAGCGAATACCCAACCAGCCTCATCAAATCCCAGCCCGCAAAGCAGGCGATATATTTTTGCCCAATGTGTAACCGCTAAGGTTATACCCAATAAAACCTGGAGCCCGCGAAGTGGGCGGCATAAGGTAGCCGCAGGTGAAGCCACCGAAGGTTGGCGAAACCGGCGGATAAGAAAACGCCCTCACTCCCCAAAGCCCGCCCTATGGCTCGCCAAAGGCGGAGGAGCCAACATAGAAACAACGAAAACAACCAACGCTGATAACCAACCACGCCTCATTTAGAATCGAAATCCCCTACCGCAAGTCCAACTTTGTTAGAACAAAACGTCAAATATCACTTGGAGAAACAAACTGTACTTGCTAAACTATTAACAGAATCGGGTTAGCATTCTCTCAATTCTCGCAGGCACCGGTCTGCTATGGAATGCAACGCAAATAAGGAGCCAGGCAATGCCAACTGGGAACGATCTCAAAAGTGAATTTGAATATTTCTCAACTCACCCTCCACGATGTATCAAAGACTTCTCCGCACATCCAAACAGGTTCCGCGAAGTCTTGTTCGACGGCCGCGGCCAAGAGATAAACCCCGTATTCAAGTTACAATGTAAATGTGGACACGATAAACACTACGTGTTGGGGTATTACATGAACTCCGAGCACTATAATACACAAATTTTCGTAAGCCCGCTCCTGCTCAAATGCCAGAAATGCGACAAACAAACAGAATGTTTCGATACCGAAATCCACGGTTACGACGCCGAGTTAGGTTACGGATCCGCTTCATATCACGGCAAAGGTGAACCTACCGCATTCATATGTCCGGAATGCGGAGTTCAACCGTTCGAAATATACACGAGATTTTCCTATCCCGATGAACTCTTCCATGAAGACTTCGACGACATGAGAGGCCGCGAGCAGGACCTATTCGACTGGTTCTTCCTTCTGGGTGTTTGTTCAAAATGTTCTCAACTTCGCGAAATAACCGATTTCGAATGTGCTTAGACTCCCAGAATCGCGTACCTCACATCTTCAACGAATGTTCCACCTCCCGCGTCAGTTCTCCATCTATCTAGAAAGGCGCGAAAGATCGAGCAGGTGATAGACTTTAGCCCAGTGCGTAAGCGATGGGATTAAAACACAATAAAAACTCAAAGCCCACGAAGTGGCGACCAGGAAACCCGGCCCGTAAAACGCGGCACATCAGCCCTCAAACAAGCCCCGAGTTTTACCCGAACACAAAAAACGCTAACCTGCTACCGCAACATCAGTTACACTCCCACCCGTCAATTTCCAATCAACAACGAACGCATCTTTAAAACCCGCCCTAAACAGAAAACTTGACTATCCAAAAATATCAGGCATAATACATAGCGTTACTATGTATTGCGTTCCTATGTTATCCGGGGAACCACCCATGGACAATGAACTCATCAAAGGAACCCTATCCCTTCTCATCCTTTCCCTGCTAAGCCGCAGACCCATGTACGGTTACGAAATAACCACGACGGTTGCTGCGGACACCAGCGGCACATTCCAGTGGAAAGAGGGGTCTCTCTACCCGGCGCTTCACAAACTCGAACACTCCAAACTTGTAGACAGCTATTGGCAGGGAGACCCGGGAGCCAGGCGTCGCAAGTACTACAAACTAACGGCGGCCGGCAGGGAAACTCTGCAAGCGAAACTCGAATCCTGGTCCCAGTTGCACCAGGCCGTCAACCAGGTCCTGGAGAAAAGCGATGAATAAGATCGACAAATATCTCGACCGCGTCTGCAGCGAACTCAGCGGGCCCGCCTCTCTCCGCGAACATATCCGGGAGGAGTTGCGTCAGCATATCGAAGATTCCATCGCCGCCCGATTGGAGAAAGGTCAATCCTCCGAACAGGCCCAGCAAGAGGTTCTCGAAGAATTTGGAGAGCCGGAAATGATGCGCACGGAGTTGCAGTCCATATACGGGAAACGAATAACGGCTTTCATGATTCACCGGGCCATGGATTGGAAGGAGAAAAACATGACCACCGAATGGAAATGGAATTTCACCAGCCAGTTCGGCATGCTGCTTATACTGACGGTTCAGATTCTGCTTATCGCATTTGTGGGCATGTACATATTGCCGCAAATAAACGAGTACTACCACTCGGCCGGTATTGAAATGCCCGGCTATACCAAAATGCTATTCCAGGGTTTTGATTTTCTGATGTACCACGGATACTTGCTGCTGCCGGTTCTGGTAATCTGCTTAGTTCTGTTCGAATGGCGTTTTCCAAAGAGCGGTAAATCCAGAGTTCGACTGGCTATCATAGTGTGGCTGACCTTCGTAACGGCAGTAACCGCGACCACGACATCGATAACCGCAACTGTGGCCCAGATAAGCGCGACGCGACAGGGGCAGAAACCCGGGACAGGTTCGGGTATCCACTTATACAAAGCGAATTCTCCAGACAATACGCCTTCTGGCACCTGAGTTTAAAGTTACATAACCTGCTAGAAAGTTCGTCCAGCTCAATCCTTCTGTTCGTTATCGATAACCAGAGGTTCGGCCCACTGAGCCACCAGCTCGCCTTTTATGACTTTACCGTTTTCAAGACGATACGGAACAAAACAAGCCATCGGTTCTGCTTCCGGATGTTCAATCTGAATCCGTAAAGCATCTATCGGCTCATCGGTCTCGTTTTTTCGTACTGTAACATTTGTGACAATACCCACCGCCGTATACTCGCCTTTTCGAATATCCTCTCTCAAGGCCGGATACAA
This sequence comes from Phycisphaerae bacterium, assembly GCA_963667855.2. Classification (GTDB taxonomy): domain Bacteria; phylum Planctomycetota; class Phycisphaerae; order UBA1845; family UBA1845. The sequence goes on from CAXXKI010000029.1 coordinate 336,363, forward strand.
AGACGCCAGCACATCGTTTGATTCGGGATGGTCATCGCCATCCAGAGTCGCCACAATCGCAATCTTACTATCAAACTGCAGCCCTACTGCAAAGGGGTAGAATTCTCCGTTCTTCTCCAACAAATGCAGGGCAACGGTCATTCCCTCATCCAACAAACTATTCATCGCTAACCGTGCTTCGGAAGCCTGTTCGACGCCTCTTTGATTCGCTTTTTTATCTTCACTTTCTTTAGAACAACCAAACAGTGAGAGCAAAAACCCAATAACCACAATTCCAACCCCTATATTACGAACCCTCGCTTCGAGGAATACCGCCAGGCGCAAGTCTCCGGTCCGACTCCTGCAAAAACTCATAAAAATACTCCCGATCATCTTCGAACAGTACACGTTTTCGGAATAGGATACCGATGTTCGAGTCTTCTTCAGCCCATTTTCGCAGTAAATACCTAACATCCGTCGTATAATTATACCTCGATTCGAAATCCGACCAACATCCAGTGTAATTCGTACGTACGGGTATCACTGCTCCCCAATATTCTGCCTCGACCTCCCTGCTAAGGCGCGAGTGCTCGCAAGGAGCAAGAGATTTCACGATGCCCGGAATGCGGTAATGCCGCGTCTTCCAACGATAGAATCATAGACGGGATAGTAGATGACTGGTATGAAAATAATTCTCGCCAGTAATAACTTCTTGTAGGTTCATCCGGTTAAAGCATACTCGGCTTGAGAAATAGCAAGCGAAATGAGCATATCCTGCCTGCAATTGGTACTTTGTAGATGGATTTCATAACCGGTAAATTTAGTTTATCCGCCAGCGGCGGACCAAAGGCGGATGTAACCGGCGGTTATCGAGAGGCAAGAATTCAACGGAGCCCGCCCCGCGTTCAGCGGGCGGGCTTGGTTTTAAAACCACTAACCTTCCCCGCCGGTTGAAACCGGCGGCTACGCTTATGCCGTCCATCCGCCGAAGGCGGACTGACTCCGTTTTGCAATTTTCTGCTCTGCAGTGTTTTCCTATAATCCGTCACTGGCGGACTAAGCGACAATAAAAACCACCTGCGGTTTCCCCCTAGTTTACCCTTGGATAGCTTCTAGCCCGCCATTGGTTCACGTTATAGAAGATTGCAACTTATCACCGCCTACCTACTGCTATACTTCCGGTAGTCTTTTTATCGAAAGCCCAGACACAAACCACTTTAATCGAGTAACAAGTCTCGCCTCCTACCGCTGCTTACGTTTCATCGCCGCCAGCCCCAACAGCATAACCGACCAGCTAAGCACGCCGGCGGCTCCGCATGGGCTTGCTCCGGAACCGCAACCGGTTTTGGTCTCGGGATCTATGATCTGGGGAATACCAACGGCAAATGTGCCGAACTCGTCGACCTCCGCCCAGGTGGAGTTCTTGTCGGTCTCTATGCCGTAATCGCCGGTAATGCCGGTTGGAGCTTTCTGCCCCACGTCGTTTGTACCGGCCGCGACGTAGATTCCCGTATTCTTATCCCGCTTCTGCAAACGCAGACTGCTTTCGGCTATTCCCGAAAGATCACTATCCAGGTAGGTCAGGGCAACCGTTGCCTGGGCATCGTCGGACAGATTATCTCCAGCGACAGTAACACTTCCCCCAACAGAAATCTCACCCTCAAAGCCCGGCAGATCGGTAACGATCTTGGCGGAATCCCTATCGTTATAAGTTATAGCAAAGGTTGTACCATCTCCCGTTCCGGATACCTCAATTGATAAATCTCCGGATTTGCCGGCAGCATCGATAACCTCAATGAACAGTCCACCGGCAACAGTAAAGTCAAGAATCACAGTCGCCGCTGCTGGTATCGAATTAAAATCAAAAGTCGTCTCGATTCCCGCGGAATTGGTTATCACAACCTGTTGGTCACCCTGTTCGTCAATCGCAACCGCGATCGAACCGTTGGTTCCCACACCGACAAGATCCATACTGAAAACCGCAACCCCGTTCGAGCCTGCGAAAACAAAGGACTGTTTACCGTTACTATCGATGGCCAGATCTATTCCACCATCGTTTTCCAGACCGCTTATGAATAAATCAACAACCGTATTACCGTTACTGTTGGCCAGCGTACATACAGTATCTCCGTCAAGATCCGTATCCAATAGCACGCCACTTCCGGATCCAGCCCCTTCAACGCTCAACGAAACATACTCATTACTCAAATCGACCGATCCATCATTGCCCACGGCCTGCTGCTTCGCCGTAGTATCAAACGACTCACTGACCGCCGTCTGAGAACCGGCAAGGTTGGCCCCGCCATGTGACGCCACCAGCGTAAAACCGCTGGTTGAAACGTCAATATTGAGCCCATCCGCCTCGACCCAGGTGGCCAGCCCACTTACACAGGCATGAGTCTTCGTTCCCCCCAGCGTTGCTACTCCGTTGGACGGATCATCGCTGATAGCCAATGTGATTGTTCGAGTATCGTCGGTTATAGTATTCCCCAATGCGTCCTGAACTGCCACTACCGGATACAACGGACTTCCCGCCGGCGTATCAACCGGCTGCGTCACGAAGCCAAGGTGATCAGCGGCAGCGGGAATAATGTTGAACGTGTTGCTTATTACCGTATCTGAACCGGTAAAATTTGCGCCGGAATGCGAAGCGTAAAGCGTGTAACCTACCCCCGCGACGTCAATACGCAACGACTCGGAACTCCGCCAGGTAGCAACTCCATTAACAGTGGTAACCGAAGTACTGCCACTTAAAACAGCCGACCCAACGCTGGGGTTATTGAGAATTGCCAGAGTTATCGTACGAGTGTCATCGCTAACCGTATTCCCCCCGGCATCCTGAATCGTAACCCCCGGAACCAGGTTTTGCCCGGCAACCGTATTCAGTGGTTGTGTGGTAAAAGCCAGCTTATAAGCTGTTCCGCGGGTTATGTTAAACGCGGAGCTGGTAACCGTTTGAGAAGAACCAGCCAGCGCCGATCCACTATGCGAGGCTTTCAGGGTATACCCCGTTCCCACCTTATCTATGTTCAGATCGTGAGCGGCGGTCCAACTGGCAACGCCGGATGAGCAGGCTACTGTTTTTACTCCACCGAGCGTTCCCGTACTGCCTGCGTTTGCACCGATTTCCAAAGTGATACTGCGAGTATCCGAGGTAACCGTATTACCACACGCGTCCTGAACAGCCACCGCCAGCGTCAGATCGGCCGCAGCCATCGTGGACACCGGTTGAGTTGTGAAAGCGAGTTGGTAAGCAGTCCCCGGAGTAACCGTCATGACCGCCAGGGTAGCGGCGTTAAGATCCTCCGCACCAGCATTGGCATCGGTGGTAACCGTAATATTCGCCGTGCCGATCGTCGCCCCCGTACAGTTGGCCGGTCTTATCTGCAGATTGGTAAATGTCACTGTGGACGGAGTATTGTTACTGGCTGTATTAACCGTAAACGTAATCGTACTCGCCGTCGGAGTGGCCGTAGCTGAAGTCAGCGTAAGATTCCCCCCCGTAACCGTAGCGGTAACTGCTTGTGCGGTGTTGAAGGTCCAGTTTGTGGGCGCGGTGATGACAATATTGGTACCGATTTCGCCCGTCGCTCCCTCCGTAATCGCCGGATTGGTTGTTGATACACTGGTATACGCAGCCAGCGACCCTCCCGTACGCGTGTCGGCCGTAAGAGTTTGGGCACCACTTGCACTTACAGAAACAGTGCCCTGAGCAACCTGCGCAAAAAACAGAATCAACGCGAAACACGCCAGGCCGCAAAATCGAAACTCGTTACGTGGAAAAGACGCACACATTGAAATCACCCACTTTCTTACAAAACAACCCACCAGCGATACATCTTTCGAAAAACCATAAAGGTAGCATTACTGGTTACGAAATCGCGATTCGCTGATCGACACATCATTGACACCCGCCTGAATCATTCGATCATTACTGACCTACCTTGTTTTCGGGTGTTTTGAACTGCAAGGATACTCCGAGCTATTAACAAACCATTGCGATCACTGCACACCGTTGAACTAATTCCATCAAAACCGACAGAGCAGGCGCAGGTTTATACTTATCAACACGTTCAAGGAGATACCCCGCACGAAACCCTGCTGGCTATGGCGTCTTCGTGAAACTTTTCCCAACTGGTGACACAATCCCGCCATTGATATCGCTCTTGCACAAATTGCCGCCCGGCGGTCCCATAAGCGATTCTCTTTTCACGGTCGCCCAGCAAATCGATAACAGCATCAGCGATTACTTCGCTGTCGGCCGGCGGAACAAGAGTCCCCGTTCTGCCGTCATCCACCGTTTCGCACAGCCCTCCTACCGCACTGGCAACAACGGGAATTTCCATTGCCGACGATTCCAGGGCGGCGATGCCAAAACTCTCACAAATCGAAGGAATTACGGATAACCACCAGGAACCGATCATCCGCGGTACTTCCTGATGCGGGACCTTATCCAACCAGCGAATCTTTGAATTCATGCCGAGGCTTTCGGCTTCAGCTTTGCATGGATCGAGCGTGGGCCCGGAGCCGACCATATCGAAAATCACATTGGGATATACCCTAGATATTCGGGGCATGGCTCGTACGAGATTAATGGCCCCATACGCATAGCCAAACCCTTTGTAAAATCCAATCGTCGGCCGCTCGCTCCGCTGTTCAAACGGACGAAACTCATCAAGATCAACTCCAAGAGGCGTCCGTTCGATTCGAGATGGATCGATTCCGGCATATTCCGCGACCGTATGCCTGAAGGTGTCGCAGGTTACGGCAACCGCATGGGCACAACAAAGCATGGTCTTCCGGCATTCAATGGTTCCCTCACCCGGCTGAACGCCACCGGGCGGAGGACAGATATCAGACCCCCACGGCTGTACCGTAAAGCATCCTTCCTCCATGATCTCTGGCGTAAATTCCCAATTGTGAAGAAACTGGACACTGATTACATCGTAGTTGTTAAGAAATCCGGAAAGGTATTTATACTTTCGCTTTTCCCATCGCCAGGGATATTTCAAGCAGAACTCGGGAATCGCATAGGACTCGTAAGTCGCCCCCGGCACGCTGCCTTGCCCACGGTATACTACATGAATATCGTGCCCACGTTCTGCCAGCGAAGCTATCATATGCCGCAACTGCGGTGACCAGGGATCGCCAAAAAAAACATATACGCATATGAGCTTTCCAATCTCAAGCCGCGCCGGCGGCTACCGGCGTCTGTTCGATTTCGCGTTGCGGCACAGGCGACCAATCATTTACCAGCGACAGCATTCCCGTTGTCAATCCGTTATCATCAACCTGCAGGCGATACTTGTAGGGAGTTTCATCAACGAATCTGCACGAATCCAGATCCATAAGCCGCACTTGAGCAGAGTAGGTACCACTGGCAACAGGAAACGCCGGTAAATCCATAACTACCTTCGTAATCCCCGGTCGCACTTCATACTCCACACCCGACCTGCTGGAAGCCATACTCACCAGCAACTCTCCGCCCATTTGCCGGATATTAACCTCGACTCCCAGCCTCGGAACATGTCTCCTGACTTCGAAACTGACTTCAACGCGTACTGGTTTACGAGGATCAGCACATGTTAATGGCTCGTTTCCATCGCCGAGATACTGGAGATCAATCACCTCGGCAACGCGGTTCTTGTCTATGGGCTGATCCGTATACTCGATGGCCCCGACAACATTCATCGTTGCGTCCAAATAGTGTTCCACAGCTGATTCAGTAGCCCCCAAATGAGCACACCGTCCGCTATCAAGCACCAGAGCCCGATCACACACGCGACGCATCTGTTCCAGGTTATGAGTAACAAAGATTAATGTAGTTCCGTTGCGAACCATCTCGGTCATCCGCTGCTCACAGCGATGCCGAAACGCCGCGTCGCCAACGGAAAGAACCTCATCGACGAGAAGCACATCGGGAGAAACGTGGGCTGCGGTTGAAAATCCCAATCGAGCCTGCATCCCCGTACTGAATCTTTTAACCGGCGTGTGAATGAAACTCTCCAGCCCGGAAAACGCAATAATATCATCCAGCTTGCTGTTTATCTCCTGGCGGGTCATCCCCATAACCGCGCCGTTGAGATATATGTTTTCCAAACCGGTGAGGTCCCCGTGCATGCCCGCTCCGACCTCGATAAGGGCGGCCAGCCTCCCCTCAACCTCTATCGTCCCCTCATCACAGCGCAGAATTCCCGAAAGCAGTTTAAGTGCAGTACTTTTGCCCGCTCCGTTCGGACCTATTATTCCCAACGCCTGCCCCTCTTCCACTTCGAAACATACGTCGCGTAAAGCCCAAAAACTGTTATCGACCCGCCCATTATGCCTTCCACACAGGCGGCGAATACTCGAAGAGAGCAGGTCGCGCAGGCTGTCGTGAACTTCTCCACGGCAGAACTTTTTACCCACGTGATTGAAACGAACTACGGCACCCATCAGATACACTCCGCGAACTTGTAGGACATTTTCCTAAACATAAACCATCCGCCCACGAAAATCACCACAGAGCAAAGGCAAGCAGTCCAGAAAGCTCCACCATGAGGTGCCTGGCCCAGAACCACACAGTCCCTGTAGGCCTTTATGATCGGCGTCATCGGGTTACATACTATTAGCACACCCCACCACGACCCGTCGTTGGGTACGGGATATACGACACAGGTTAAAAACATCCATAGCTGAATGAAAACACTGAATATCTGACGCACATCCCGGTAAAAAAGGTTCGCCATGGCTAACAGCATCCCCAAACCACAGGTCAGCATAACCTGTATGAGAATTACAAACGGCAGCCATAATACGGCCGGAGAAAGTGTAAACTGCCAGTTCGAAGTCAGGTGAAAATAAGCTATCAATCCAATAAGAACGGAACCGGCCACGCAAAAATCGGCGAACGCGGAACCTATACTCGATAAAGGAAACACCTCTCTAGGGAAATATACCTTGGTTACGAGGTTTCGGTTGGCAACCAGAGAGTTAACCGCTCCATTCAGCCCCGTCGAGAAAAATGCCCAGGGTACCAATCCGATATAAGCAAACAGAGGATAAGGCATCTCCAGATTCATCCCCCCCACCACCTTGATTGCCCGGGTAAAGACAAAAGTGAAAATCAACATCATCGCCAATGGTACAAGAATAGCCCAGGCGATCCCCAGCACTGACTGCTTATAACGCACACGTATATCACGCCAGATCAGGGACACCAAAAGCTGCCGATAGCGGACTAGCTCATATACCGGCGAACCACCGCAAGCCACTGTTTGCATAAATACTCAACTCCTCACCGGACTCCATGCAGCAACAGATAAAAGCGTCACCGCATACGCGAATAAAAAACAGGATTAATGTCGCAATCAGTTATTCTTCAAAACATCATCAACATTCACTTTACCTGTATTCTTTAAACTTCAATCACATAAAACCCAACCGGTCGAAGGATTCAGCGGCTTCCATGCACCACATGCATTTCTGCAGGATAAACAGATCGAAACATATAATCGAAAAAGCTACATTACTCACGACCTTCAGAAAGCTGCCCGAGCAACCACCTGTCGCATGGCAGCAGGTGAATCTGCCTCCTTTTTTTCTTCAGGCCGCTCGACAACCACATCAGGAACACCTTCTCTCTGTAATGTCATTTCGCTATCGTCGTCTGACAAATCTGTGCTTTTTTCCACGAATAAGTCACTCGTCCGTATTCGATCCCATATCGAATTGGGAACGCGCATTATTCTCTCGTAAGTGTCCGGCCGTTCCAGATCCAGATAAGCGGTGGAACAGAAAATTCCCACAGCTCCAACCAGAATAGCCACCATGACCGGCGCGTATATCACCCGGCGACGAAACAGGCGGGCTCTGTCTGCGGAAGTCACTATCTCATCCACCGATTCAAGTATAACCAATCCCAGACTCCTGGTTATCTGCTTGGTCGTATGATACGTCTGGTCGAAAAGCTCCATCAACAAAACACTGATCGCCCCCGCACCAAGACCTGCCAGCAAAGATAATGCCAAGACCGTTTTTCCCAACGGACTCTCTGGAATCAGACTTGCCGTGGGAGGCATCACCTCCGTAAAGGATATTCCTCTTTCAGATTCGTCTGCCTCTAGAACACTCGATATTTCCGCCACTCGGCGCATATTCGTGCGATACTCGCTTCGAGTCTGCTCCAAAACCTCAGCCTGCAAAGAGAACTTTTTACGGAATTTGAATACGTTGGCACTTAACTCAAGGTGCTTCTTTATGTCCTCGTCAACTATACGCAATCGGCTTTCCGAAGTTTCCAGCCGGTTTTTCCTGTCCAGGATATCCATGTTTATTCCGGCCAGTTCAGAATCCCAACCCACGGCCTGTTCCACTACCGATGATGCTCCCGCTTCATCCAGAGCCAAACCCTGGTTAGCCGGTAAAACCTTGGCGTCAGCTATGTACAAACCTTTAAGTTTCTCTCGAAGGCGGGCTACTCGCTTGGTTCGCTCAACAACATCCGGATGGCGATCGGTCATCCTTCGAACCAACCGAAAGTTCTGGATTTCCTTCTGTAATTCACGGATTTCTTCCTCTACAGCTTTGGTTTCCGGGCTCTTGATTATCTGTGGAACCTGAAGTGCTGAACCCGTATTGGTATTCGCAAGATCCAATTTGCGATTTTTTAAATTATCCAACAGCCGCTGGCGCGCACTTATCTCGGTCTTTAAATTGTTTACGTCCCGGACAAGCTCTACCTTTTCGCTCTCCAGCGAGGTGATCTTCAGTTTTAGATCACCTGGATCCGTAGGATCAACTCCAACATACTCTGATTGGAATCGCAACGATTCCTCCTCCAGTTCGTCTATCTTCTTCCGCCCCTCTTCAGCAATATTATTGAAGTAAGTACGCACTTCGTTAAGTACACCGGCCAACCGTTCCCTTGTACTTCGAATATATGCGTTTTTTACTTCGTCCACGATTTTCTGCGGTAAGCCTGGTTCCGAACCGGAGTAGGATATCTCAATCTGGTCGAGATGCTCATCCTTCTGAACAAGTCTCACCATAATGCCGCTGGCTAAAGCTCGAGCCTGCGACTCGCATCGTTTATAGCTTTCCTCGGTCAGAGTACCGTCCGGATTTTTCTCTATATCTTCTACCTGCCCCAGCCTCTCCACCACCTCGATCATCGAATCAAGTGATTTGACATCCCGCCTCAAGGTAGGACGGAACAAACGAGCGAATCCACCAGTTGCGGCCGTCTGCCGCAAATTGATCAATACCGGGTGGTCTCGCCGTTCTATCGTCGTAGTGGATCTATACGTTCGTGGAATCCAATGACTGGCAACAGTAGCAATACAGGTCACCGCGCAGAAGGGTACAAAAAAGGCCCAACGGCGCAAGACAAGAATACGCATCGCTTCGAAGATATTATCACGCAATAGTGCGAAAGAAGAATCTTCTATACTGCGATCGTTTCTTGAGTCAACCGCAATGACTGCCTCCGATCTGGAAGCGGCGCTTTGTCTTCGATTCTGCTCCACTGCAAATCCCTGCCTAAAAGAACCTTTTCTTCTATTTCTGCAATCCACCGTCCAATTGCAGCAGCACCCAACCGGCTGATCGTCGGTTCACTTGGTAATCGTAGTAACCGACACGCCCTACCAAGTCCTGTAACCGTACGCCCGGTAAAGTCGCTGTACATACGGCAACTTCTTTGTGTTTATCGGATTTCGCGAAGAGCGACTGAACATCGCAGTTGATACTGCTGCAGAACCTTAAGGACCGATAATCGCACGAACGAGCGAGTTTCGTGCATTCAATTAACGAAACACCCCAGAATAACCTCCCATAAAAAACCTACTTCCATCACAATTACCATCTTCATTATTCCGAAAGAGTTGGCGGCTATCCCTCCAAAGTCCTATAACAGAGAACAACAAACCAAGTGCGGTCTGGTTCATTCGACGAAAGCGCACATCGATTCATAAATAGTAAATTTTGACGGTCCATTGGATTAATCCACCAACGACAACCCAATGACTAGAATATGGCATTTACCCATTAACCATCCCAAACGAGGGAGTCCACTGCAGCGGCACCATGCACAGCCTAATATGCACGAACCGGGCCAACTATGCTATCAGATGAATTTTTGAGAAACGTTCCCTGACGATGAATGGCGGTGGAAATCCCATGTTTTCGTTGTCAGCAGCGTATATTGCCTTGGTTTTTCTACATTTAACGATACACCATGATCTCATGTATATCTTTCGTTCTCAATATTCAAAATAACTCTTTCCACCGCCGAGTCTATCAAGGAAAAACAACGATGATGGTACTCCGGAGTCAAGCCGTACGGATCCTCAAGATAAGGTCGAAGCGGACCTGACCACAACCCCAAGATCGTCACCTGAACATTGGATAAATCAAGTATGCCACTCAATTCCCCGGCCAGAACAGGCTCCATGCATACGGCCAGATCACCCGGCTCAAAACGCGTCTCGTTAAAATGCCGGAGCAATCGTCCTTGCAGATCAATACCCCGTTCTACAGCCGTTTTCACGGCCTCGGGACCTGCTGCTCCCCCCGGATTGGCCTGCAACCCGCAGGATATACTAGGAAATCCCAACATCTTTGCCCGCAATTCCGCATACGAACCAAGGCAAGCATTTCCTTTCCAAACAAAAACCAGCCGTCTTACAAGTTGCCATTCGACGGCCGTCCACCTGCACATAAAACCTAATCGCAGACCCGCGCGGTATATCCAGCACTTAAACCTGCCGGATACACTACCGTATTCACTTCCAACACCCTTGCCGAATCCGCCGCTGAAGCTCTTCGATCGCTGTCTCGTAAATCGATTCTCTGCCCCCGATATCAATCCGACCGTTTGGTTCATAAGCGGTGTATCAGACAACACTTCCCCCCCCATCCGTTCCTGTCGAAATCACTTCCGTTACAGCCTCATGGTATTTTCTGTTTTCTGGCAATCCTATTTCGGCATACCCAATACAACCGTTCCCGGAAATGGCTTCATAGAACCTTTTGTACCTCCACACTACTTCCATATAATCGTATTTTTCCCTTACCCTGTCGCGAGCCATCAATCCCAGTCTTTTGCCTAGGTGCGGCACATCTGCCAGCCCCCTCAACTTGCCCGCCAGACCGCGATAGTCCCCCGGCTCGATCAGGCAGTCCCAGTCACTCCCGGAAAACATCTGACGATGATCCGACACATCGGTTACCACACAAGGCAGGGAACAAGCCATCGCCTCCAGCACAGCGTTACTCATCCCCTCTGAGTCACTCGGGCAAACATACACGTCCATGGCCGGTAACACTTCAGATACGTCTTCAACACCATCCGCAAAAACAACGCTCGCTTCCAATTCGTAAAATCTGACCAGCTCGAGAATATCCTTTTGCAGTGGACCAAACCCCACCAGTAACAGCTTCGCTTTTGTAATCTCCGGGGCAACTAAGGCAAAAGCCTTAACCAGAGTCTTATGACCCTTTACCGCCGAAAAAAAGTTTCCCACGTTGCCGATTACGTAATCATCGTCTCCCAGTCCATACCTATCGCGAGCTTTGCTTCTGTTGTCCCTCGATAATGTAAAACGCATGCTATCCACGCCATTGGGTAAAACGTGCACGTTTTCCGGCTTACAATTAACATTTTCCACCAGGAACCGCCCAGACGCTTCCGAAACAGCAGTGAAAACATGTTTATTCATACGGAGCAAACAGGCCCTGACCCTCTGCCTCCAGTTAAACCCACCACGATTCTGTAAACCGTGAAAACCCAGTACCGGCTTAGCGTCGGAAACCATCCTGCAAGCTAAAACAGTGTCCGTCCAGGTTCCCCAGTTGCGCGCATGCACCATGTTCGAACCGGTCTCTCTAATAACCTTCGCCAGCCGTACAAATGCCCCCCTGTCACGGCCACTGATATTCAGAGAATGCACATCCACCAGCCCCTGAAGTGCCTTTGCTCGCTCGCCCGAATCGCGCAGCGTACATACCGCCTGTTCCATTCCCAGTTCGGATAGACTCTTTACCAACCGACATAAAAACCTTTCGGTTCCACCACGATCAACCGAATGCACGACGTGGAGTACCCGCGGGCAATGCGACATGATTATCCTCACGTTTTAATACCAATCTCCAGGCGGACAACAGCTCCGGTAAGCTCTCCTGCTCTGTTATTTCGCGACGTATGGCCTGCTCCAGACAAACTGGTAGGGTCAAAATCCACCAGAAACTCTCCGTATACAAACGATCAGTAAACATAGCCGCCCCAAGGTAACTTACGACCGATAACAGGCATCCATAGGCAAGTATTGCTCCCTCATGCGGTATCAGTATTCCCTTTGATAACGCTAATGTGCGTTTGATTTTACACAAGACTCCTAAAATCAGAAGCAGGAATACGGCTCCACCGTGAATACCCAATTCCGTTAAACATAAAAGATAACTGTTATGCGGCACTCGATGTTGCAAGTCCATCGAGAAATCGAATTGACCGGAGTATTCGCCCACATACTCCTTGAACTGCCCCACTCCCAACCCGAACGGGTGGTCTAAAAACATTTTGCCCGCGATAGACCAGAGTTCGATTCGGGCTTTCACTGCTGCATCCTGCATGTACTCCTTGGGATTAATCGCCGTGTTCATCCGCTCCCAGAACGGATTATCCGTAAGAGAATAAGCTCCAATGGCTGCCACTATAAGCGTAACGTAAACCTTGGCCCTTCTTCCGCGAGGGGCCATTATCAGAGCCACGCTCCCTCCCACCAACAGCCCGATGAACGCTGATCTGGTTCGGCATTGGATAATCGTATTCACCGCCAACACCCCGGCAAAAACAATTACTCCCTTTCTGTACCAATTGCGGGTTATCAAAAACAGTGCCCCCAGTAGCGGGAGAACTCCGACCATATGTGCTGCCAGACCCGACGATTCGCGAAAATCAGTACCACCAACGAAATTTAAACGCCCGCGAATAAACTCACCGGCTGGAGCATTGAACGCATCGTAGCCTATCATCACAGTACCCGCAACGATCGCCCAGATGATGATTTTATAATTCCGTAATGTGGACCCCATGCGCACCAGACAAACCAGAAAAATGGTTATCTTGATCATTTTATCTACGAGCACTACACTGTAATCTGTGGAATTGGTAAATCCTCCCCCACTGAAAAACACTATAACGGTGAAAAGAAACAGCAATAACAGCCAATCGCCGAAAAACACCTTACTCTTCGGAACCCGCCCCACACTGACGAACATCCCCAGTATCAGACACACCGCAGCCGCCATTGAATACCGCAGCCCCAGCGGCTCCAACGGCAAACCCCACCACATTTCATTGGGATTTACCTGGTATATCATCATATAATTGACAATGCCAACTATAGGATACACTACCGACAGGGCACACGCCCCAATGAACCCGAAAAAGAATAAACAGGTTTTAACAGGCCACATTCGTCTCTAGGCTCCTCGCTTATCCCAACCCTCCTAAACGGGATTTATTCAATCATCCACAGTTAAAAGCGTCACTTCAAATATAATATTCGTACCGGTTTTCGTACCGCTACTCGGCTTGTCTTCGCAAACGACCTCCGGAGCCGCAACGACTATTCGCCGCCGCCCAGCTTCCCTCATTGTAATTATTCCTTCAGCCAGTTCCGTTAACACTTCCGTCAGGTTAATCTGTACCGCGCTGCCTTTTTCCAACACCACACCATCTTCCAGATAACCGACATAATCAATGGTAACCCGGGAACCTGGATTGGGACTTCTGCCAACTCCGATTTCGTAATCAAACAGATAAGAAGCGGTACGAAAAGCCACACACTCCGTCTTATTGGTGTATTCCAGAGTCCGCCCTGTTTCCTTTATACACTCGTCCCGGCAGCGAACTTCCCTCACTCCGCCCGGTGCAATAACTCCAGACTCTGAACGGGTTTCATCTATAAGAAAACCGGAACCACGAACAGTTGAATACCCATCTGCCGCACTTCGATCTTTAGGTGGGCGGTCCACCGCTTCTTTAAACTTCATCGTACTGACGTACCAGTGCTCTCTTCCAACAGGCAACTGCTGAGATCTCGTAAGCTCGTTTTGGTTCTCGATTAGCAAACAACTGTCTGCACAATCTTGAGTACCGATGCCATCCGGATCCAGGCCGGGCACGAGCACTGCAACAGTCTCCTGTTCCTGAACCTTCCGCTTTAAAGCTTGTTCCAGGCAGAGAGGCAAAACGAGAACCCACCAGTAGCTTTCCGTATACAACCTGTCCGTAAACGCAGATGCCGAGAGATATATCACCAGAGACAGAAGAACTCCGTATGATAACATCCTGGCTTCATTAGAATTATCGCAAAGCGAAGCCTGTACTGAACAACGGCGGGCTTTGTAAAACGAGAAGACGATCAGAAGCAACAGGAGTACAGTACCCTGAATGCCCAGTTCCGTCAGGCAAAGAAGATAGGTATTATGCGTAACACGCCGCCCAAGACTGTAATTGCTGTAATCCTCGCGGTAACCGCGATACATCTGCAGGGCATCCTTGAACCGGCCCACGCCGACCCCAAATGGATGGTCAATAAACATTTTCCCTGCTACCGACCATAACTCCATCCGCGCCTGGATAGCCATATCCTCTGAATATAGTCGAGGCATGACAGCAGTCACCATTCTTTCACGAAATGGTGCATCGGTTAACGTATAACCACCGGCAATACCCAAACCCAACGCTACGTAAATCCGACCGCGACGACCGCGAGGAGCCATTATAAGCGCCACGCTTGCACCAAAGAGCAAACCGACAAACGCCGACCGGGTACGACACTGAATAATCGTATTGACCGCCAGCACTCCCGTCACCAGGCAACCTAACTTGGTAAGCCATGATCTGGATACAAAAAGCATTGCTCCAACCAGAGGTAACATCGCCGCCATGTGCGCCGCCAAACCGGATGATTCGCGAAAATCAGAACCGCCTACGAAATTCAACCTCCCTCTGATGAAATCACCGGCCGGAGCTGTGTATGCATCGTTCCCCAGAATCATTGTACCCGCAACCAGCGAATACAGAATGATCTTGAAGTTCTTCAGCGTCGATCCCATCCGTATCAAACAGAAAAGAAAGATAGTGATCTTGATCATCTTGTCAGACAGCATCGCTCCGTAATCGGATCCTCCCGACGCCGTCCAACCGCTGAACAACACTATCAACGTAAACATTAATAACAGAAAATACCAATCGCCAAAGAATGCACGACTCTTCGGTACTCGCCCGACACTAACCAGCATCCCCAGTATCAAACATACTGCCGCCGCCATTGAGTAACGTATACCGAATGACTCTAATGGTATTCCCCACCACATCGCATTCGGATTCATCTGGTACACCATCATGTAGTTGACTATCCCCACAATGGGATAAACCACAGACAGAGCACATGCCCCGACGAATCCGAAAAAAAACATACATGTCTTGATAGACCACATATGACCGTTATCGTTCCTGTACCGCAATCACGAGGTTCCGCATGTAACGCGGTGAACCTCCCGTATACCGGGCGCGCGCACCCAAACCGTACGCCATCCATCAGCGCACGACCTTGTAAAAGGGGCGCACTCACTACTCATTCATCGGCATGTTACCGGTCCTCCCCCTGTTACCGTCCCATAAGAATTGCCGCGAAAATTCGCCTGATAGTATCTCGCTCCTCTCAGCCCTAATCCGGCCGCTATCTGCGCTAAACGGCTTTTCGCCTTTACCACACGCCAATTTCCACAAATCTACCGACAACCGAGAGAAGCCCTTTTTCCTAAAACCACCCTTCCAAACAGCCGATAATATCACAGTGTCTGTCTAAAAAATGCACGGGAACCAACTGCCAGGTTCACAAGTATCGCAGTTGCTTCCCCATTGAAGTGAGTAAATAAACGTCAGTTACTGCTAAACAGAGCTATTTCCTTGAAATCACCGCTCAAAAAAACACTCATTCGGGATTGAACACAACCCCTGCCGGGAAACACCTTTATGTCATCTGGTCAAACTGCAAACGTAAGCCTGCCCAATCTCAATCCTGCCACACCTGCAACCCTGCGAAACCTGTTTACCAACACCAGGCTCACAGGCCTGATCTTCACGATTGTCGCTTTCTCCTTATGGCTCATCGTTGTCGAAGTGATAATCGCCTCCATCAACTACCTGCAAGCGAAATCAGAAAACGGCTTCACCGCCGTAGCAGCACTGGGAGCCGGACACGTCACCGGAGTTCTCCTCCTGATCGGACTATACCTGTTTCGTCGAAGTATTATACCCTGCGCAATCCGGGCCGCGGAGAGATTCGCCAACCTCAGATCGGTGTTTTACCTGCTCGCGGCCGTTGCTACTGTCCGATTAGCATGGATCATTCTTGTTCCCACACAACCCCATAGCGATAGCGTTCAACATGTAACCCTGGCTCAGAACCTTCTCGAACACGGCAAATATTTCAGTGGTACGCGAGCTTACTGGGCACCGGGATACCCGGTCGTATTAGCCGGCGTATTCCTCGTTTTCGGCAACTCACTACTTGCGGCCAAGTGCGCCGGTATAGTAATGGCCTGCCTGACCGAATTGCTCTGCTGGATCTGGGTTAAACGATACGCAGGCAAAACGGCCGCCGGGCTTGTCCTCCTGATCCTCGTCCTCTGGCCCACTCGCACATTACACCTGGACATCCTCAGTTACGAAGATCTTGTGACAACCACTATCATAGCCTCGCTGGCAATAATGCCGGATATACGCAATTCCAAAATATGCTGGTGGCGATGGCTAGTCGCCGGTATGGTTCTCGGTTATGGTATCATGTCACGTGCGCCGGTGGCTCTGGTGGTTATCGCCGTCTTCGCCTGGATGCTTCTCGAACGCATCAACCTGCGCCGAACGATTCTCGTTACCGGCGCTTACACCTTCATCGCTTTACTCCCACTCGTACCCTGGACTATTCGTAATTACTACATTTTTAACGAATTTATCCCCCTGACAACAAACGCCGGCATCAATATGTACCACTCCTATTCTCCCGGAGGCAACGGCAGTTTCTACGCTCCCGCACATGAGGAAGTGTTGGCCGCAGCGGGAGGAGGCCCGGTAAACGAATACGTCTACCACACAACAGCTCTGCAACTGACCTGGCAAGTAATACGTGATAATCCAATGCGAGCAGTCCATCGCACGTTGATCGCCAAACCGGCCCATTATCTAGGTTCGGACAACGGAGTAGCCTGGCTGGAATGGTACGAGGCCATCTGGCCCAACCGCCCTCTTTTTCCCAAGATACTTAAATCAATCGCCCTTTTCTTCTGCAACAGCTACTACCTGGTCATAATGCTTTGCCCCTTGCTGCTGCTTCGGAAAGTCAAGGAATCACTCCTGGCTCATCCTGCGGCGGCCGCTGCGTTCATGATCTTCTTTTCCGGATTCATCATACACTCAGCCTTCCTGGCCGTCCCCCGCTACCACATGATTTACACCCCGTTCTGGGCAATCTGCCTTGGTATCCTTCTCGTCCATCGTTTGCGCATTGAACATTCCACAACCTGTAATGCCGTGGATTACTCGAACAATCACTGATCGAACGACTCCGAACACCCCCGCAATCAAACTTCCCGAACGCTTCAAAACGGTCGTCGGGAAAATGTCAATTACATATTGTTCACGCTCTCGTACGTTTGTATAATAAACATAAACCGACTTGCTTGTGCAGGTCCGCCTGATTGATGAAACAGCGCGAGCATATATCCACGCAGGAGAAATAAACCGCCCCGCAAAGAAATATGAGCAGCCAACAGGATAAAATAAACCTGGAAAATTGCCCCAGATGCGGTTATTCCCTCCAAGGCCTGCCAACAGAACACCACTGCCCCGAATGCGGATTGGAAGTCGACCTCCGCTGGAACGTATTCGGCACTTCCATAGCAGCACGAAAGCGCAAAAACCCATTTCGCACTCTTAAAATATTTTTCGCAATATTCCTTTTATTCCAGTTAATCTCTATGGTAAACACGCTCGGGGCCCTGACAAAGGGAACATATACACCTTTGATATTCGCTATCAGTGTCTCGGGCATTTTCTCGGTAGTTCACTTCCTGACTCGTTCGCGAAGATCCCTGAGCTTCGTCGGCGTAGGCCCGGCCGGTATCGCCGTCTACAAAAAGTCGCTCGGTCTGCAAAAATACGGCTGGCATGAATTCAAGAAAGCAAAATGCAACCCCAGGCGACAAAAGGAGATCGTGGAAATCGAAAACCAGATCGCCAAGATAGACATAGGTCGATTATTCGGAAATAATATCTGGGAAGCGGAAAGCTGTACTTACTACATCAACCGCTTCACCAATAAGGAATATCCGGAAACAAACAAATGAGATGAGCAACGAATCCCATCAAAACCAACTGGAAAACTGCCCCCGCTGCGGTTATTCCCTCCAAGGCCTGCCAACAGAACACCACTGCCCCGAATGCGGCATTGAGGTTGACCTCCGCTGGAGGGCATTCGGTGCCCGGTTATGCCCGAAAAAGCGAAAACAACCTTATTACCTGGTAATGCTGATCGTCGGTATAGGATGTTTTCATCTTATGCTCCTCTGGAGCGGCCTCATATTACGAACATTCCTGCCCGCCAACATAGCAATGGTCACAGCATACATATTAGCCATTACCATTACATGGCTAATATGGCAGTACCTCCGCGGTTCGAAGTCTTTTGTCGCCGTAGGCCCCAAAGAACTGGTCATATACCTCCATCCCGACAAACTGGAACGCCACAAATGGGAAACGGTTGGAAAAGCCTATTACAACATCTCCCGCAAATCGGTTGACATCCGCATAAACGATGAAACCCTGCGCTTAAACGGAAGAAAATTCTTCGGCAACAACGTCTGGGAAGCCGAAGCCTGCACGAGCTACATCAAACAATTCGCCAAAGGATAGCCCCCCCAAGGATTATTGAATCATCCGGTTAAAGTGTAATCCGTTTGGCAGATAGCGAATACAATGAAATTGTCCTACTCGCGGTTGGTACGATGTAGATGGATTCATAAGCAGTTAAACCGCCGAAAGCAAACCGCAGAAAAACGCTACAATTCGGAAAACGGTAAATACGAGTCCGTCCGCCAAAGGCGGATGGACGGCGTAAGGTAGCCGCCGGTGTAATCCGCCGAAGGCGGACCAACGGCGGGTGCAACCAGCGGATTTCAAGAACGTGAGCTTACCAAGCCCGCTCCGTCCGCCAAAGGCGGAGCGGACGGTCGACATAAGCCTTCACATATATTCACCGCGGAATCCACCCGGTATTGTGTTTTCAGGTACAAACCAACTCTATCTTACCCTGAATCAGAAACACACCGTTTGAATTACGAGAACTTAGAATGTTTCGTTGTCTCTACTCTGAGTCACCCTGTCAGATTCTGTGGCTAAGGTGAGATTTTGTCGAATATCTCAGGTAACTGTACGAATACCTTACCGGCGGGAAAAAAACGGGTGTATATTGTACACAGGTAACACCTGCTGCAAGGCCACACCCAAACGCCGCCGGCAGGTACTATTGGGTAGTGTGTGGAAACAATCGACGCCGAGGATCCAGAGTTGTCAGATTCGCTAACCGTAACTTCGCGGAGAACCGTCGGCCTGCGGGACATCCCCCTCGTCCTGTTCACACCCGGACGCGTGTTTCGCCGCGTCGAAGATGTCACCGCCTGGACCGCACCACTCATCGTCCTCCTCACCCTCGTCACCCTCATCGGATACGCCAAAGTCGAAACCGGACTGATCAACCGCGAAGGCGATCTCCGCGTCCAACAGCGAATAGCCAAAATCGAAGCCGAACAACGCGACGTAGTCGAACGATCCGAACTACGTAAAATGTACGAAAACCAGATCAAGCAGGGCGAATTCGAAAAAACGCTCGCTCAAATAGGTGTGGTAGTGGCCGAACCAACAAAAACGCTGGCCAGCGCTCTCCTCATCGCCGCGGTATTCTTCGGTGTCGTCGCCCTTACCGGCAAGAAAGCCGAATGGCACACCCTGCTCACCATTTGCGTATACGCCGGATTCGTCGATGTATTACGACTCTTTACCACCCTCCTGCTGATGATCAAACATAAAACGCTGGATGTGGACACCTCCCTCGGATTGCTCGTCCGCCTGCCCCAGTTGGCCGATTCAATGCCAACACAGGCCAAGGCAGTATTGCCCGGCGCACTCTCCGGGTTTGATCCGTTCATCATCTGGTTCTGGATAGTTGTACTTATCGGGTTGAAGATTACCTCCCAATTGAAAGGGTGGCGGGCGTACCTCGTGTGTACTCTCTGCTGGTTATTCGGCATCGCCGTTAGAACCGCAATAACGGCCGCTGCCAGTTCGGGGATCGGCTAATGGTTTTCCGGCGAAACACTGTTGCAGGTGCGGCCGCGTATAATCGGAGTTTGATATGAAAACCGTAATCGGAATCGTAATCCTGACCGTGTGCGTTGGAGCGGTCGTCGCTCTAAACAACCTCTCCCGGGACGAAAACGGAAAAAGCGCCCTGCACGTGGCGCGCTGAACTGGAACTTGTCGTCGAAACCAAACAACCCCAGCAGCGGAACATCATCCGCACCGTCCAAGCCCCGGGCGATGTCGAAGCATTCGCCGAGGTGGACATTAGCTCCGAAGTTGTATCGAAAATCCTCCAGCTTCCCATAAAAGAGGGCCAAGCGGTTAAAAAAGGAGATCTCCTCTGTCGCCTGGACGACGCCGACTACAAAGCCCGAGTTTTATCCAGTCAGGCCAACGTCGCCAAACTCAAAGCAATGATCGTCCAGGCCCAGGCGGAAATGGATAAAGCTCAACGTGACGTCGATCGCCAGCGACGACTAAGCGAGTTACACGCCACCTCCTCCATAGAGATGGCCGACTACCTCACCACCCTCATCAGAGCAAAATCCACTCTTGAAGTACGCAAACAGGAGCTCATCGAAGCCGAAGCCATGCTCGCCTCCACCGAGGAGGACCTTGCCAAAACCGTTATCACCTCCCCCATAAGCGGAATCATCTCCCAGCTATTCGCTGAAGAGGGTGAAGTGGTAATAACCGGAACCATGAACAATCCCGGCACCAGGATAATGGTCGTAAGTGACCTGTCCGTAATGCAGGTCCGCTGCCGGGTCGACGAAACCGACGCCGCACTCGTCGATAAAAACCAGCCCGCCCGTATCTACCTCCAGTCCGACACCCGCAAAAGTATCCCCGGACACGTGTCCCGCGTAGCCACCAAGGGGTACCAGAGTCGCGGGCCGCGACGTCGTCACCTTCGAAACCCTGGTCATGATCACCAGTGACGACTCTTCCGTAAAACCCGGGATGACCGCAAACGTCGAAATCGAAGTCGCCAATAAGGAAAACGTGGTCACTATCCCTATCGAAGCGGTCCTCAGGCGTAAACCCAAGGATCTGCCCGAAGAATTCGTGGAATCGTATCGCCAACAGCAGGAACAAACAGAGGCCGCTACCTCCCAACATCTGGACGAATACATCAAACTCGTCTACTGCATGGTCGATGGATTAGCCCGACCACGCCCTTGTTAAAACCGGTATCAGCGACACGCGACTCGTGGAAATTCTCGAAGGTATCACCTTGAACGACACAGTCGTCACCGGCCCCTACCGCAGCCTGGACCTCATCAAGGACGGTTCAAAACTCAAACTGGAGGAGAAGAGGAAAAAGGAAAACCCAACCGGGAAAAACGTAACCGATCCGCAACCGGAACAGGAATCCGAAACCGCCATGGCCACCGCCAAAGCGAATGAAAACGCCTGACACAAAAATGACAATGCGCCATGATAGCTGAACCAACTGACAACCAGACCGGCGAAAAACAGCATCCGGTGATCAGCCTCGTCGACCTGCACAAGGTCTACCGCGTGGGTACGGAACTGGTCCACGCACTGCGCGGAACGACCCTGAGTATAGAACGCAACGAATACGTGGCCATCATGGGTCCGTCCGGATCTGGTAAAAGCACCATGATGAATATCCTCGGCTGCCTCGACGTTCCCACCGACGGCAGTTACTTCCTCGGCGGTCATGACGTATCCAAACTCTCCCAATCCAAACTAGCCGGTATCCGCGGCCAACAGATCGGGTTCGTCTTCCAGTCGTTTGAACTGCTGCCCCGAACCAGCGCCTTGAAAAACGTCGAACTGCCCCTGACCTACACCCGTAAACGCCACCGGCGACAGTTGGCCATGGAGGGTCTGAAAAGAGTCAACCTCGCCGATCGCGCCCACCATTGCCCCAACCAGCTCTCTGGCGGGCAAAAGCAAAGAGTGGCCATCGCCCGGGCGATTACCCAACAGCCCGACATCATCCTCGCCGACGAACCCACCGGAAACCTGGACAGCAAAACCGGCGACGAAATAATGGCCATCTTCGACAGCCTTCATGCCGAAGGTCAAACCATCATCATCGTCACTCACGAAGACCATATCGCCAGAAGGTGCCGGCGAGTGATAAAACTGAAGGACGGGCAGATCGTTTCCGACGGTCCCAGCAGCGAATTTCAAACAGGAGATGAGTCATGAAAGCGGTAAATCTCCTTATCTCCATGTTGCTGTTTATCCCCGACCAGACTTACGCCACCACTCGGAACATCGCCACCGCCCTGGCCCAGATATGGGCAAACAAAATCCGTTCCCTGCTCACCGTCCTGGGAATTATCATTGCCGTAACCTCCATCATCGCCGTTGTCTCCATGGTCGAGGGATTCAGCAATTACGTAACCACTTTCCTTAGAGACCTGGGTACGAACATGATGGTCGTATACCCGGAAGCTGTGCGCGGACCGAAAGGCGAATGGCTGAGACCGGCCGAAATGACTATCGAGGATATCCGCGACATCTCCGAAAACGCTACCGACATAAGAAGGGTATCCCCTATGGTATTTGCCGGGGCGGCCGTGGAATACCACCGCCAGCATCTCGACCGCATCGAACTTCGCGGATGCAACGAGTTCTTCCAGCCAATCCGCAATTTCTACGTCGATACCGGACGATTCATAGGAGCCTCAGATGTAGAAAGCGGCAGCGCCGTCTGCGTCCTGGGCAGAGAGGTACTCCGAAAACTCGAATGCGACGAAACCATTGTCGGCGATTACATTCACCTCGACGGGCAGTGGTTCCAGGTCGTCGGGCTGCTCGAATCCAAGGGCAGTTTCATGGGCGATAACCAGGACGAACTCATCCTCATCCCCTGGACAACCGCCATTAAAATGTACCCCTACCGCCGGAAATACATGGCCTTTTTCGCCGAAGCCATGACCGAAGAACGCATCCCGGAGGCCGAAGGACAAATCGTACGCATCCTCCGTCAGCGGCATGGTATAAAACCAGGACAACGCAACGATTTTGGTATCTTCAAGCAGGATCAGATCCTAAAACAATTCCAGAGAGTTCGCATTGTAGCTACCAGTGTACTCGCCGGTATCGTAAGCATCTCCCTCCTCGTCGGCGGAATCGGGATCATGAACGTAATGCTCGTCTCCGTAACCAAACGAACCAGAGAGATTGGGTTAAGAAAAAGCGTAGGAGCAAGAAGAAGGGATATCCTCTCCCAATTCCTGACTGAAGCCGTGGTACTAAGCACCGCCGGCGGAGCCATAGGTATAGCCTTTGGTTATTCCATATGCTGGATAGCGTCGCTGCATCCCAACATGGTGGAAATAACCGTTCCCCTGTGGTCGGTAGCCCTGGCTTTGGGCTTCAGCGCCGGAGTGGGCATTTTCTTCGGCATAATGCCCGCCTTCAAAGCGGCCATCGTCCACCCCATAGACGCCCTGAGACATGAATAGACAAAGGGGACTGGTACGCTTTTGCCTGCTCCAAAAGCCCACAAGCTTCCACCAATAACAACCACAAATCACCCGGTTAACCTAAAAACCACATTGGCAAAAACGTACCTGTACCCTTACGATAACATCCCGGCCGAAAATCCCTTTCCCCCGGAGTCGATAAACCAGGGGACTGGTACGCTTTTGCCTGCTCCAAAAGCCCACAAGCGTCCACCAGTAACAACCATAAATCACCCGGTTAACCTAAAATCCACATTGGCAAAAACGTACCTGTACCCCTACGATAACATCCCGGTTGCAAAGCCCCCTCTCCGCTTAACAAGTAAGATTGACTTCCCGCTCAAGTTACCCTATTTACATGATTAGCGTTTAATCAAACAACCGGTTTCAACAGAAAACAGCGCAGGAAATCTGCTCATGCATGAACAATCAAGCGGAAACCCGGAAAACACTCCTCAAGCAATACCAGCAGCTGAAACCACAACACCGGCAATCGACCCTGGCTGCCCGATTTGCCACTCACCGAAATGGTGGTCCCGCAAACCATTACTGCTTTACGGTGAACGGGTGTGTAAAAAATGCTATTACCATCTGGCGAATTGCCGGCAACTGGCATTCTTTCTCGATCTCATCCTTTTAACCATTGTCAACACTGTGGCCAAACAGGCTGTCTCGTATGCCAGTTTCGATTTCCCAATAAGTCCCAATTCAGACCGTTTTGCCAATTTGTTTACCAAACTTCTCGTTCTCTTATTGTTCTCATGCAAGGATGGCTTTACCGGCCAATCTCCAGGTAAACTGCTAACCGGTGTACAGGTAATTGAGAGCCGCACTCTCCGCCCAATCAGTTTCGCCCTCTCCTTTCGCCGAAATATCCCCATACTGGCGATTTACGTTTCTTCAATACTTCTCCCCTTTTTTGAAGCCACGTCTAAGCTAGTTGACATTACACCACTTATTTGTTTCATACTTCTATTATACATGGCTAACCAGCTCAATCGTGGACCTCGCTGGGGGGATAAGCTGGCTGGAACAATGGTGATCTGGAAAAAGTATGCTCACCGCCCACCGTTCGATGACCGCGGCATCTTATGTAAGGAATGCGGTTATAACCTAACCGGAAACGTATCGGGAAAATGCCCGGAGTGCGGCAACGCAATAACGAGCCATAATGTTTCTATTTAACCCATGGATATCCTCTTAACCTTTGCTGGTCTGGTCATCGACTCGACCTACTGGTTCACCATTCACCTGACCGCAACGTTTTAATTCGCGAAACGAAACAGGTTCGAATGACTAGCCATTACCAACCGATCCCATCCCGATGATGCCTGCAGGTTATTGAATTTCATAAGCGAAACAAACCAAACCCGTCAATCCTGAACCGCTCGCCCCTTCAATCTAAGCTTCAACCGCACAGGCCACAACTTTTGAAACTCCCAATCCTCCACGGCCGTCTCCAGCATCGTATCGATTCGGGGACAATAGGGACATCACTGATTTTGGATATTCTCATCTCTCCACAATAACCGGTGACGCCCAATACAAGTTCTTTTACTACCCTAAAGCTATTTCTTTTTCGTACTCACGTCGTGCTTGAAATGTCGTTCTATCTGCTTGATCTGCTGCGTTGCTTCAATAAAATCCCTTTCCGCTTTCGTCGGTTCCGCCAACGTACGCTTGTGGAATTTCTTGTACTCGTCACGGGCTTTATCCAACGCGTCCTGATGACTCACTTGCCGGCATGATCCAATATATCCCGCCCTGTCATTTTCAGAAAACCGTCAAGTCGTTCAATCCAGTCGGTCATACGCATTGGTTGGCGGTTCAACGCCTGCAACTCAGCCAACTCCAAATACGCCGTCACCATCCGGTTCAGCACCTCCAGTTCTTCAGGCTGAAGATAGTTTTTTGCCACACTAATATCAGTTTTTCGAATTTTGTCTCCAGCCCAATTGGTCAAACCCATATTCGGCTGATTCGCATCAGCACGAGCGAGAATAATCTCGGCGGCGGTATGACCGTGCGAAGCCCAATGCATCTTATTCTGAACAACCTTGAAAAACTCCTGCGACATTTCCGCTTTCGGGTCGTAATCAATACTCGTTGCGTAAATATCCAACACTTTCCGCCAGAACAACTTCTCCGACGAGCGAATATCCCGGACTCGCTCCAATAACTCCTCAAAGTAGCCACCACCACCAGCCTCTTTCAACCGCCGATCATCCAGCGCAAACCCTTTGACCAGATACTCCCGCAATCGCTGTGTTGCCCATATGCGGAATTGCGTACCGCGAACAGACTTCACCCGGTACCCAACGGAGATGATCACATCCAGATTATAGAAGTTGACTTCTTTACTCTGAGTCTTATCCTCAATCGCCCCATGCCGAGTGGTTGTCCGGAATTTCCGGACAACCAGTTCCTCGCTTAACTCACGCTCCGAAAAGACGTTACGAATATGCTCAGAAATGGTCCTCTTATTTTTACCGAACAGATCGGCCATGTCGTTCTGGCTCAGCCAGACCGTTTCATCAAGTATCCGCGTTTCGATTTGGATTTACCCGTCGTCGCTTTGATAAAATATGAACTCTCCACCACGGTTGTTGCGGATTATCTCGTTCATAATCCCTTTCCTTCAATTGCGCTGCCTTTAATATCGAACGACGGCTGGGCATTATGGCTTGAAATGCGCGATCCTTTGAATTTCGGCATCGTTCTAAAAACAGCCACCCCACCATACAACAGCAGGCCGGACGATACTACCGTTCAGTCCATTATATGTTTTCCATATGCCCACGTAAACCAGAACACGCCACATAGACTGTGGTCCAAACACCTCTAAAACATCTCGGCGTAGATTGACCTATTCGTAGGCACGGTCATTGGGCTAGACGCGTATTCGTTTTCGTTCCGTCGGGCCAATGGACCTACCGACTGGTTTACGATTCGCCCGGCCGAAAGATTGCTATTTACTGAACGAGACAGGTTCGGATTACCAGCCATTACCTACCGATCCTATCTCAAAGATGCATAAAGATTATTGAATTTCATAAGCAATACAAACCAAACCCATCAATCCTGAACCGCGCGCCCCTTCAAACTAAGCTTCAACCGCACAGGCCACAACTTCTGAAACTCCCAATCCTCTACGGCCATCTCCAGCATCGTATCAATCCGCGGGATAGCCCGACCCTCAAACCGTATGGTCCCGTCGACGTAAACCTCAATATCCTTATCCAGATCGATAAGCTCGTCATTCAACAGAAGATCAACCTTCGACGAACGGGCAAAATCCACCCGAACCGTCTGCCCTTCTATCTTTCCTCCGAGATACGCCAGCCGGTCCTTGAGCAACTCTGAAATCACCGCTGAAACATCCTCCCCCGGAGCAGGGGAAACCACTAACTGCTGCGCTGTCCACGGCTCGCCCAGAAAACGCCCCTGACGAAGCCAGTACGCCCGCCCCTGCGAAGGATACCGGAACCAGTGTTGCACCGTCTTGTTGTCATGTACCCTGACCTTCTTGAGCATTTCCTCAAACGGTTTTTCCGGCGGTAGAATCCCCGAATGACCCTTCCCCGCCAGCTCCACCATCTCGATCGGAAGCTTCAACCGGTCGGCCACTCGCCCCACATATCTGTTCCATTCGGCGATTCCACTTTCCGCCTCATTACCGCTGTCGTTCTCGCCGTAAACAATCAACATGGGCACATGACGCGTATTGGGTAAAAGCATATCGACCGCTTCCTGGCCCACCTGATATACGAACGTACCGGCCAGGCAAACCGCCCCCGCGAAATTCTCGCCGTAAAACGTCGACAGCGAACAACTCGCATGCCCACCCAGAGAATAACCCAGCAGATAAACCCGATCAGTATCAATATGGTATTTCCGCCGCAACGCCCGCAGGATAGCCGTCGGGTCGTCCGTAGCATCTTGTGGAGATCCCAACCACACCCCCTCGTAATCAGCAGGGGCGGCCACGATAAACTCGTTGGCTTGCTTGCCTAATAACTTCGCAGCCACCCGGACAAACTGCTCTCCGCTGCCGTCCTGACCGTGCAAGGCAACTACCAGCGGATACGCTTTTTTCGAATCGTATTTTTCCGGTACCAGAACATGCACATCCGTGGTGTGCGTTTTACCCCGCCCGTCGCGACTGCTCTCAATGGATATTTTCTGCAGCCCCGCCTCCTGAGCGTCCCACAGTTGAACTTTCCCTATCGCCTCCGCAACCGTCTTCACCGAAGCCGACTTTAACCCCTTGATCTTCGATAGCAAACCGGACCGATCCCGCCTGCCCGTCGCCTTGAAATATCCCGTAACCAGACCGGCAAGCTCCTGAGCCTCCTTCTCCTCTTCGGTCAGCTCCTTCTTTTCCCCCTCCTTGGGTACAACCGCATCCTGAGCAATGAGCACCGCATCCCCCATCCCCAGAAAAACAGCAAGGACCATCACCAATACCATCAGTCTAGATCTATCGTTCATCGCAAGCCCCAGGTTGGCCATCAAACCCGTATCCATCTCCACCGCCTCAAGTCAAAAACCTCTATCAGACACCAGCATTTTGTACAACTTACCCTACAAACAATTGCACAGGCAATCCGGTAAACAAAAAAGCGGATAAATGTCCCCCCAGGAACATTTACCCGCTACCACTAACTTTACCTAAACTAACTACGCCGGGTGATCAACACGCCGGCCAGCACCATAAACACCAAAGTAGACGGCTCCGGAACATCCAGAACCACCTCGAAATCGTCTATCCCCCAGCTCTCGTCGCTGATTGCCTGAAGATGCATCGCCCCAAAGGTTATCGTCAGCGTATCACCCGTGTGGGCCAACACCCCCGTCGACAACTCGTACACCGCGTCCATCGCCACCGGAGTACCTTCATTGTCGAAATAATACCCCAAAGTGTTGTTCTCGGCCGCTCCCGTCCGCGCAGGATTATCCCCAACCCCGTAAACCTGCGGATACGCCTGATGCGGTCCAGTGGCCGGATGCCAGTTACTGAACGTGGTCACACTATCCCATTGCCCCATATCACTCGGATCGCTCGGAACGCCCCCCACTACCGATCCCCAGAAATCCGGACCGCGACTATCCTCCGCAAAATTCCCGTCCCACGATCGAATGATAAACAAATCCATCGAAAGCGTAACTTCCGAATGAGCAGGCAAATTGGTCAGCGTCAACGTAACCATCCCGTTACTGAACTCACCGAGAAAACCATCATTCGATCCCGGTGTAACGCTGGTCGGCGGCGTTACCCACTGTGTAGCCCCCTCGGCCAACATAGACCACTCGGTACCCACGCCCCCTTCGAAATCGTTACTATAGATAGTAACATCCGCCATCACCCCCTGGACGGCCAACACCGACAGACACATACAAAGCACGATCTGCCTTGGATACTTATCCATTAATCACCTCCGTTTCCTCCAACAAAAAAGAGAGACCGCTGGTCAGCGTCTCTCTCTGCCCGTTGAATTGCCAGCCCTTTAACACTCGACAGACAAAAACCTTCCACCGCCTGTCAGGCACCTCTTTCGTTTAATATACCTCACGAATCGAGTAAAACAAAGTAAAACTATCATCCACCACCACTTTTACCCGGCAACAACTTGGACAAACCCGGAAACAATTATCGAAAAAAACCTAACCAGCTTTCCAATAGCCCCCTCTGCCGTATAGGCACTCCGCGCAACTATACACCAGTAAACCACCTAAACTAACTTTTTACAGATTATACGTGCATTGTGCCATCTCCTGTCACTTCTTGGCGAACGAAAATGCAGTTCAATCTGCCTTAACCTTTGTCCCAATAATGTCTAAGCCATAATCACGCCGAACCGAACTTCACGAAAAATAATCACAAAAAATCACAAGCCCAAGCGTTTCCAATAAGAACGCCAAAAGCTTCTTCTCTACTTCGGCTCCGGCTCCAACTCGAAATACACCTTGATAACCCCACTCCGATTATCCTTGAAAATATCCCCTTCCGCGTAATACCAGTCCGACATACTGCTATAAATCGCTTGGTTCTCTATCGACTGAACCCACGTTCCGTCCGCCGGCTTCACCGCCAGGGTCAATCCCGAAAACTTGAAATAATCGCCAACCGGATTATCCACCTCGAATTCCGTAACCTCACCGATATGGCTCCACAATTCCGCTGGTATATCCACCACATGCTCCTCCCAGCTGGAATGCGAACACTCGTTAGGAGGCACGATCGAAACCTTTTGGCCCGCCAGGTATATGAATTTATCCCGGTACTGCTGAGTACCATTCACGTCAAAGACCTTGATGCGCAGTTTGGCCTGGGTTATTTCCCCAATATCAGACTTCCGCAACTGCCTGCGCACAAACTGCGATTTCAGCACCCCATCCTTAAACAGTTCGACCGTCTGCCGGCGAAGTTTCTGCCCCACCGCTACCGGAATATTCCTGCCCAACGCCATGAAGGGCGCCACTTCCCTATCGGCCAGCAGATAAGCATCCACCGCCGCATCCTTGGACCGGAAAGGCTGCTCACCGTCGTCCAGGAAAACCTTAACCTCTACCCTGCTCCCCTTCTTATGGCTCAGGTCGACACTCTGCATGCGCCAATCCGCGCCGAACGCCGTCCGCGCCGTCACCGGCTGCCCGTCAACCGAAACCTCATTCGCCAGACCTCCGACCGACACATTACGAACCGTCACCAGCAGCTCAAAACGCCCAAAATCCTCATTGGGAACTTCCACCAATGCCTTAACGTAACTGCCCCGCTCATCGTCAGTAACCAGCTTAGCCTCCGCTACCGGTTTGGCTGGAATACCGGCCTGCTTGCCCGGCTTGATTTTCCCCGGACTCAGCTCACATACCAGAACCGAACAGCCGGGAACTTCCAACTCAAAAGGTCGACCCGATTCCAATTCCAAAGTCATCGCCTCGACATAGGGATATATCATATACGCCTTGAACGACTTGCCCGCCTCCCCGCGATATCGCACTGACTTGTCAAAAGGAACGCTTATCCGCTGAGCCATCACATCCGGATTACGCAATACTAATATCCCTCGATCATTCAGCCAGTGCATGTAACCATAAGGCTGACCAGTTCGCGGATCACCCCCTATCCTCGTGACCTGCTCCAGAATTCCCTTATTGTGAATTGCCCATTGAGTCGCCCTGCCCAGAATGTCCCACCGCTCGGCGTTCATCATCTCCGGAGTGATATACCACTCCATGAGCTGCACGCCTCGACCGTAATACATCACCACGTAATCCGACCATTCACGCAGTGTCTCCGCGTCACCGCCCAGCTTCTGATAGCGCCCGTGTATTATCCCGTGAGTCATCATCGCCGACAGGGGAATCAAAACCTTCTGCTCGTCGTACAACTTGTGAAAATGAGCATCACGATAGCTCATCGCCCACTCCCGCGGAGACAGTTGAGGCCAATCGGTGTTGTAACCGAAATCCCCCGCGTTCATCCACACGCTCTCAGCATGCATCAGCCACCACGGGGAATGCCAAACGTAACTGGTAACGTTCAGATAAATATCCGGATCGAACGTCCTCTCGAACGCCAGCAACTCCAGCTCCGCGTCCAGGTTTTCCTCATGCCCGTGCCGATCATCTGCCAAATGCCCATGACCTTTACCGCTGCATCGCAAATGGTTGAAATCATGTTTGAAGTAGTTAATATTCCCTTCAGTAATGATTTTCCCAAGGCTTTCGCGCAACGCCCGGTTATACTTCTCCCCGGTCAGACAATAATACCTCCCCTGATCCGACTTCTCGTAACCGTTTTTCTCCCCCCACTCCGTATTTAGATTATACCCATTAAAAGGAATCCACAGCCCCAGCCGTGTACCCTGCTCTTCCAGCTTTCTCGCCAGCGGACCGAACCCTTCCGGATAAAGCTTTTTCTTCGGCTCCCAGATCGATTCGGGATTCTGCCAACCGTCGTCCGGAACAAACGTATCCATCTTCAAGCCGTAAGGATCGAGTACCTTTTCCTTGAAACCCGCAAACGTCTTGAGCAAATTATCTACGGTCAACTCATCCTGGCGAAAATCATACCAACTGTTGTAATGCAGCATGATCCTGTTCTTGCGGCGAATCGTTTCCAGGTAATCGCTGAATGCCAGCTCGATCGGATCACCCTTAGCCCCCACACCGACCACCGCCACCCGACTCGTTATTGTTAAAACCCCGTTCTTCCCATCCTTATCCGGATAACCCGGAAAATGTGCCAATTGCACACTATTGTTCGCACACAACGCCTCACTACCGGGATACTCCAATCCCATAAACCACGAATCGTCCACAAAAACCGGCTCACCTCTACCACCCCGCGAACACGTCTGTCGAACCAGAAACCGCTCAACCTCCAGCCGATCCACCGGGATATTTCCCGTCATCGTCAACTTGATCTGCTTCCGCAAATAAGGCTCATCAGCCAGGAAATACTTGATTTCCACCTCCTTCACCCCGGCCGACAACGCCTTCTCCAGCCCCTTCAAACGCAATTCAACAACCTTTACCTGCTCCTCCACCCCCACAACCGGAGGCTCTGTTGCCGCGAAATCGGCTACGGTCAGTTCCGTGCCATCCATCAACCGAATAAAAAACTCGTCACTCTTGATTGAAAGCCGATCAGAGCCATCACCGCGGGAAAAACTCCTCGTACGCCAAACCTGCCCCTCTCCTGCCAGGACCCTCTTCACATATTGATTCTCCAGCGAAACCTCGTCGGCCAATACCACAACACAACTCGTCAGGCTCAACAAACACGCCAGAAACGTAACTTTTCTATTCATAGCCATACAACTCCAGAACCAATAGAACCTCCGGACCAATCCTCTATCTGAGCAGTTCAACTCCATCACTCTACCCTCCCAATCTTAGACGTCTAACCAACCCCCAAGAACTTTCACCAACGAGCAACCTGTCGGCCAATCCCCAGATCAACCCACACAATGCACTTCTCCACCCCTATAACGTAAACAGCGACCACCTTTTCCCGCACAAAAAAAACAGAATCCCCCATATCGCCCCCATGAAAGGCGATTCAAACCGAGAAATCCCATGCCAGTGACATACCGTGACACCACGCGACCTGCCCATACACCCCACGAAATTGAGGCTGAACAATCAAGTCCGCCGAAAGCGGACGATATAAGTTAGCCGCTGGTGGAACCGGCAAAGCCGGTGTAACCGGCGGTACCATAAAAGCAAGATTACCAAGCCCACCCCCTCCGCCAACGGCGGAGCGGGTGGCCGACATAAACTTTCGAACACTATGGCTCATCAATACACACGGGTTTGTGTTTACTACGAACGAACTTTCTTCATCTCACTCGCAATACACTCAACCTGTAACACTTCCCTCTGAAAACCACCGCTGTAAACATCTTTTGCATTTATAAATCCTTTAAAAGGCGTATGTTAGCCAAGTAGCCTGGGTTTTCGTTATGACCTGATGAATCTAATTTGAGATTTCAAATTTCAGATAGGCAATGCCGAAACCTTCCCGCATTATCTATAGAGACGAGAAACTCAGAAAACCGGGAAAAATCCAAAACAACATAGATGTTTACAACAGTGCTCGAAAAACAAGAGGCTAAAAAAAACGCTACTCCACGGCCATAAACCAGCAAAAATCCGTTGCAAATCCCGCCCCAAAACGTCGCGTTCCTATATAGCGGCCGACTAAAGTGGTCGTTGTCCGCAAATTCCAACGCTGCTTGATATGGAGTACCTGTAGATGCGAAAATTCATCGTAACACTGACCTTAATCGCGGCCTGCAACCTCATCGCTAACCTGGCCTGCAATACTGCCGCGAACGTCAACAACGATCCCAACCCGACACCAACCCCAACACCCGGTGGCCAAACCGATCCAACACCAACTCCTACCCCCAATCCCGGCTCCGAAACCACTACCCTGAACCTGGTCAATACCAATATTCCTACCCACTCGTCCGCCAGAATAGAAGTCGGCGACGACCTGATCGTCTATACCTACCCCACCGATGCCGGAACCCCCGAAGGAGTCGACTACATCATCCCTTCAGCAGGTGACACAGCAGGAAGAGGTATCACCAACGGCGACCAATACGACTACAACAGCTTCGCCGTCTGCGGCAAGAAAATCGCACTCGTTGGCGACACCACCTCCGACATGGCCTTCCAGGTCGCCATCTTCGATACAACCACCCCCACCGTGGACCCGCTCCTTATCGCCGAATCGGATATCCGCCTCGGAACTATCCCCGTAGGAAACGAAGATCCCGGTCACATACAGGCCGACGGCAACTACGTAGTAACCCGGAACAGTTCGGCCCCTGTCGTCCGGGTCATCGATGTAAGCGGCGACACGCCGAATATTATTTCCTTCACCGCAGCTCCCGATGGAATGAATGCCTTTAATACTCCCCAGGTAATGGTCGATGCGGAAACCAAAAAAGCCATAGCCGTTTCTACCTCACAAGATTCGTTCTACGTTTTCGATATAGACAATCCGGATACCGCCCCGGTGACTTTTAATGTTTCCACGTTTGGGGGAATTAGCAACAGCTTCCAGTTCACCTGCGATCTTGGCGTCATCCTTTACCGCGACGATACCACGGACAACAACATGTACCTTCTGGACATCACCGATGCGGCCAACACGCCTGTGGCTTTAACCACTACTGAAGGGTACGCGCCTCAGGTTTTCGACGATAACTACGCCTACCTCACCACCGAAGGACCCACCAGCGCGGTGAACGCCAGCGTAATCGGCGACGTGGACTCGGCCGATCAAACCGTTGCCGCCGAAGTTACTATTATGGAAAACTCCGCAAACCTCGGGCTCTACGGCTGGGGTGGCACGATCGCCATCGCCCAATACAAAGACAACGACAATGAACTGGCCCCAATATATTTCGTAGCCGCCCCGCTGCAGTGGAGTACCGGAAACGGCTCATGGACAGTATTCGATGACCCCGATAACGCCGGTAGCTACCTGGATGCATCCCATCTGAAAACCAATGACGATGGCAGCATCCTCGGATTCCGCTGGGGCGACGACAATACCCTGGGTTATGCAATACTCCAGGATTAATAGTTTTCCTATTTTTCCACTATCAACCGGTTAACCATACCGGTTTTCTGATTCTGGGCAGGTGGCAGCGGTTGGAAAAGCCGTTACCACCTGTCCGTTCCCCCTGTCCCGGAAACTGCTATTGCAATTTTCAAATACTCAGTTTAAAATGAATTCTTCATAATGTGCTGACGGTAAAGATAATAGTAGTACTGTAAAATCATCTCCGAAAGTTTGGTTTTAATCGTAACGCGAGATTCGTTTTAATCATGACTGGATCACCAGATCATAATACAAATGCGCCAGGTTACTCTTCGTCTCAACACGCCAACGAAGATTACTTTTTCCCGCATATCCGCCTGCTCGACGGCATGGATCTACCCTTCGCTATCGCCCAGACCCAGCGAGAAGGCTGGGATACTACGCCCAAAACAATGGCGTTATTTATAAAGCACACGCCATGCGGCAGTTTCATTGCCGAATATCGCGGCACACCTGCCGGCATGGTCACTACCACTATTCACGAAAACACCGGCTGGATTGGCAACCTCATCGTCGCCCCTGGCTTTCGCCGGAGGGGTATCGGCGAACAGCTCATGATCCAGGCCATGCGCTATCTCGTCGAAGAAGGCCTGCGCACCATCCGCCTGGAAGCCGATCCCCCTGGTATGGGTATTTACTGCCGCCTGGGTTTCCAAAACGAATACGAGTCTCTCAGGTTCCGGAAAAAAATATCGCAACCCATCCGCCACAACTCCGCCCCCAAACTGCTGAAGGGAAACCTGCCAGCCGTCATCGAATTCGACAAAGCCATGTTCGGCGATAATAGAGAAAAAATGATCCGCATGCTCTTTGAGCAATCCCATAACGCGTTCTGGCTGACCGACGGGAATGAAGTACTCGGTTACGTCTTCACCCAGCCAAACGCAAACGGTTTGCGCATAGGACCCTGGGTAGCCGGACAGAAGGAAACCGCCGAGATTCTGCTCCAATCCACACTCAGCAATCTGGCAGATACCACCGTTATTCTGGGCACACCGGCAGCCAACACTACCGCCACTGAACTGCTCGAGTCTTACGGCTTTACCCGTACTCCCTCCTGCATACGCATGCTATTCGGAAAACCGGACCACAAAGACACACCAACCAGCATCTACGCTATAGCAAACGGCGCCGTAGGCTGATAAAACCAATCATTTAAAAAAGAAAAATAAACACTCGATACACTAAAGATCTCACGAAACCAGGGAACTGTCACAAAACACGCCAGTACTTTGTGTCTTTGTGCCTTTGTGGTAAAACAAAAAAAAAACACAGAAACACGAAGACACAAGACAGGGCAACACAGAAAAGTCCCACCAATCTAACGCAAAAACACTAAAGATCTCACGAAACCAGGGAACTGTCACAAAACACGCCAGTACTTTGTGTCTTTGTGCCTTTGTGGTAAAACAAAAAAAAACACACAGAAACACGAAGACACAAGACAGGGCAACACAGAAAAGTCCCACCAATCTAACGCAAAAACACTAAAGATCTCACGAAACCAGGGAACTGTCACAAAACACGCCAGTACTTTGCGTCTTTGTGCCTTTGTGGTAAAACAAAAAGAAAACCACAGAGACACGAAGACACAAGACAGGGCAACACAGAAAAGTCCCACCAATCTAACGCAAAAACACTAAAGATCTCACGAAACCAGGGAACTGTCACAAAACACGCCAGTACTTTGTGTCTTTATGCCTTTGTGGTAAAACAAAAAAAACACACAGAAACACGAAGACACAAAAAACATCGAACAAGATAACTCTTCGAAAACCCTCAGCCGATAAACAACAACGTTCACTTCCACCGGTCAGGCCTGTACAACTCCATTTTACTTTATCAATACCAATTAAACTCACCAGTAATCCTGCCGCCTTAGAACCATCTGCTCCAACAATCGGCCTCCACCCCACTCATTACCACCAACCGTTTCTGTTTTCCAATACCGGCCCTATTCAATGACATTGTTCATCCACTACGAACCAATCGTTCGCAAAAAATCCATTGACCGCGGGCTTCCACCACCCTTAAGCGGTAAACCGGATTTACCGATTCTATTGACTGATGGCGGACTTCAAACGAATAAACCGTTCACCATTACCATAAGTTGAAAAAGAAGCCTTACACCGGCAGCTTATCCAATCGTTGTTAAAACATGGAAGGTCCGACGACATGACCCCGACGACCGCACAAGATCACGCGTTTAAAGTGGAATACATGCAGCCTTTTGTTGACAGCCTGCATATACTCTTCACCGAACATATGAATTCATCGTTAAAGCTTGGACGGATCCGCCGCAACCCCGAAGGCCGACCCCGCTTCGGTATCTCCGGAGTCGTCACCTTCACCGGCACCGTCATTGGACGGGCCGTCTTGAGCTTCCCCGAAGACGTCGCCATCCGAGTATGCCAGGACTACCTGAAAGCCGACCCCCTGCCCGCGGACATCCTCGCTGATTGCGTTGGCGAAATCTCCAACGTAGTCGTAGGCCGGGCCAAAAGCGAGCTGACCAAGTTCAGAATACGCCTCTCTCCCCCCACCGTTATCAGAGGTACTGATTTCGAGGTTGCCCCCCAGCCCGGAGCTATGGTTTTATCAATACCGGCCGAATGCATACACGGCTACCTCCAACTCGACCTGAGCCTGGTAGCCAACCGCCACGAATACGCCGCATACGCCGCCCTCGACGAAGACGTTACCGATAAGGAAACAACCAATCCTCCCGATAACACCCAACCACAATAGGTTTAGCGACACAAAACAACCTGCTTTTCTCTAATTCACCGGATTCCGGCTTCACTACACCGCAAGAACACCAACTCCGCAATTTCAGTAGCTTTCAAATCCGTTAGTTCCAGCCCGACCGTCATTATTTCAACCATAACGTTTCCCCGAACGATCCGGTAAAACAACGTTATCTCTGATCCCCCACCAACAGCATTGACCCTGATCACCGTTTTCCTGGCTCGATCAACATCAGTAAAATCAAAATCTTCCTGATCCAAGCCTACAGACTCGACCATTGGGCTGGACTTTATCGCATCCATATTCTTAACCGCCAGGTTATCAAGAGTATCGATAATATCGTCGGCAGATTTACTATCAGTAAGGTGACACACGGATATATTCGCCATAACCAGCGGATTTGCCTGTTGAGCGACGAGAGTTTGAACATGCTGATATTTGGACAATATTCGCTCCATATCTTCCTTAGGCATGGTTGCATAAACGGTACGCAACATGATCTCGCCAACTTGCATGTTTTGTATAAGCCAATCCCTGTCTCCAAACTCAGACTCCAATCCGTACAGGATTGAGGCGTAGTCGTATTCGTGCTCCAATTCCGGTGCGTAGGTTTCCGGATTAAGAATCATGGCCGTATTAACCGGTGGAGCGGCTAAAATATCCCATAAGCGTTCTGTACCACCCTGTTCAAAATGATATTCCATGAACTTTCGCCCGCCGATATAGATCTGTTCAAACTGAGTGGCTATAATATTATTAAACATTTCCAGCAAAGAATCATCCAGCTTTACGGCTCCCGCGGACATCATGCTTCCGAGTTCCCTTACCGCGTCGTCAAGTCCCAACTCGCCCCCGATTGCGTCTTGAATTAAAACCGCGTGCCCTTCGATTGTGCAGTTAAAAGCCTGCCCCGCTTCTATTGACTTCAAAGAAGACAAACGAGGTGCTAGAAGAAGTTCCTGGTTTTGCAGTACATGTACCATCTCATGCGCTATAACCAGTTTAACCAGCGAATCCTCGTACTTTCCATCAACTCCGGCCAACTCCATAAGCGGCTTAACATTTCTGGGCAGGAGATATAACGTATTATCCAGAAATTCATATTTCCCTAACAAAACAGGGGACATAAAGGTAGCCTGCTGACGAGCCAGCTCCTCAATCTGGACTGCTGTGGCTGAAGGCATAAGTGCCGGCATTTGCGCTTCCAGATCACTGCTCAATGACTCGATAAGATCGTCCCGGCTGGCGATTTTAAACACCGGTCGCTCGGTAAACTTACGACCGGCATGCTTTTCCACCAGGGGAATTAAGCTCTCGATTATTTCCTCAGCCTGTTTCTCGGTGTAAGCAGGGGCTCCCTCCGGTAATGCCGCAAAGGCATTCCCCCGTCGATTAGTCAGGCCTCGACCTATTATATATACGCCTAATACACCAAGACAAAGAAACCCCAATAACGCCACAGTCAAAGTCGTTCTTGATTTTTTACTCAATTATGGTTCATCCGACTAAAGCGTACATGGACTAGCAAAAAGGCGGACATGATGTTCTCATCTGAGGTTATCAAAGACTTCAGATACAGGAGACGCCATCATGTCCACCAGCTTACTATATCACGGATTCGGGGTTCGTGGCTATATTTACGAACGAACAGAATACAAGCACGGCCAGGTTTTTTTCTCGCTCAGCCAGCCACGAAACACCCTGCGGTGTTCAGCCTGTGGTTCAAAGAATGTTGCTCCCCGTGGCCACACTGAGCGGAGTTTCAAATCGGTACCAATCGGTGGCAAGGCAGTGAAAATCGTTCTTCCTATCCCTCGCGTTGAGTGTTTAGACTGCAAGGTCATCCGGCAGGTAGAGATTGGATTTGCCGATCGCCGCCGGAGTTACACCCGGTCGTTTGAACGATATGCGTTGGATCTCTTGCGTCATATGACGATTAAGGATGTGGCCGAACACCTGCAGGTTAGTTGGGATGTTATTAAGAAGATACATAAACAGGATCTGCTTAAGCGGTTTGTCCGTCCAAAGCTCAAGCATTTACGCCAAATAGCTATCGACGAAATCTCGATCGGCAAAGGTCACCGCTACTTGACCGTAGTACTCGATTTAGAGCGTGGTGCGGTGGTGTATGTGGGCGATGGCAAGGGAAAAGAAGCTCTCAAACCGTTCTGGAACCGATTGCGAAAATCCCGAGCGAAAGTCAAAGCGGTAGCCACTGACATGTCTCCGGCCTACATTGATGCGGTCTCGAGTAATCTGCCAAACGCTGCACTGGTTTTCGACCGCTTTCACGTAATGAAACTGTTCAACGATAAATTGTCGGAGTTGCGAAGAGATCTGTACCGTGAAGCCAAGGATCAGTTGCACAAGAATGTGCTCAAGGGGACGCGATGGTTGCTGCTGATGAACCCCGAAAACCTGAACTCTGATAGCAGTGGACTAAAGCGTCTTGAAAAAGCGTTACACCTCAATCAACCTCTGGCCACGGCCTACTACATGAGGGAGGAACTACGCGAAGTCTGGGAACAGGAAGACGGCGAGGCTGCCCAGGCCCATCTGATGGATTGGATATTTCAAGCGGAGGCCAGCGGAGTCAGGATGCTCAAAAAGTTTGCCCAAACACTCCGCCTTCATGCGTTTGGTATATTAGCGTATTATGATTATCCAATATCAACCGGTCCTCTCGAAGGAACAAACAATAAGATCAAGACCATGAAACGCCAGGCCTATGGATTTAGAGATAAGGAATTCTTCAAACTGAAAATCCTCGCCATTCACGAAACAAAGTACGCTTTAGTCGGATGAACCTCAATTATCTATCCGTCCTAGCCACGTATTATCATTAATCTCTTAGACTAAAAAGCATATTCCGCTACTGTACATACGAATATACACCAATTAACTTAAACTGGGAAATCGAAATAAAAAGCAGGGCAGGCTTACTTCTAAAAAGTGAGCTGGACGCTCCTACCGCAAACTTAAGAGGGACAACCGCCAACGGATAGCGCTGCGTCAGTCAGCAATTCGATAATCCACCCCATCTCATGCGGATACAACTCGTAATAAGTGTTTGATTCCTGATCCTGTAACCACAGAGGGTTGGAAAAAACCTCCAACTGACAATCGGATTTCTCGGACTTGATTAGGAAAGTACCCAGAACGCATCCCTTTGACCGGGGGTCAATCCGCCGCTCGGGCTTGATCACGCCGGACAGCAATTCACGTGTTTGGGACGCATCCAACTCCAACTGCCGATCAGGCCCGAACCTGGCAAATGCTATTCTCTCCGCATTGTCAATAACCGACAACAGTTCAACTTCTTGCGGAGTTTGCACTAATGGCATTTGAGACTTTTTGAAAACCATCCACAAGCCCAATGCAAGAACCATACACAATAGAAGCAAAACAACTACTGGACCGCTCGAAACGATTTTTCGCTTTTCATTGTGCGTATTTTCCATAAATAAACCACTCCAGCGAAATTCTAACCGAGGAAATAAAAACGAGGTCTGGCTTACTTATTAAAGCCGCCCCTATAATTCTCCGGCAATCTCGATTTTACTTCACTTTCCCGAGAATTAAAGTACATATCGGTAAGAAATAAAAAGAGGGTCAGGCTTACTTATTACAAAAGTAAGCCTGACCCCCTAATTCCTTTATTCGCTTAACGTCACTTCGCCGGGTGGAAGCGGATGGCGGTTCCGCCGCCGGGGGCCAGACGCAGGGGCAGTTTCATCGTTGAATCCACCTGCTTTTTCTCAATGACCATGCCGTAGGGGTTTTTATCCCAATCGGCATCATCAGAATCCCTGTATATCTCAGCGGTATACTTGACTCCCGGGGTGAGGAAGCTCAGGTCGGCCTGCAGAATCCGGCCGTTCTCGTCGGTTATGCTGCCCAGGTACCAGTCATCGCTGTTACGATCCTTACGGGCTATGGTCACGTAATCGCCGATGCGTGCGTGGAGCACCTCGGTAAACTCCCAATCGGCCGGCACATCCTTAATGAACTTGAACGGCTCTGGTTTCGCCTCATAGTTCTTCGGCAGATCGGCGGCCATCTGCAGCGGGCTGTAAATCACCACGTACAAAGCCAGCTGCTTGGCCAGGGTGGTGCTGACCCGCTCGCCCGGACGCTCCTTCTCATACAGCAGATCGAAAATACCGGGAGTGAAATCCATGGGACCGGCCAGCAACCTGGTAAAAGGCAATATGGTCGTATGGTCCGGAAGATTGCGCCGCGGTCCGCCCCAGGCGTTATACTCCTGCCCGCACGCACCCTCGCGAGTCATCATGTTCGGATAGGTGCGGCGAATACCGGTCGGCTTGATCGGCTCATGGGCGTCTATCATAATGTGATGTTTCGCCGCCTCCTCCACCACCTTGCGATAATGGCGCACCATGTGCTGACCGTGATGCCACTCCCTATGCTTGTTACCCTGCTCGTCGGTCCGCACGATATTCTGCCCGTGCCCCACGTACCCGGTTTTCACCGCCCGCACACCCAGTTCTTCATATAAGGCAAAAGCAGCATCCATCTGCCGCTCGTAATTCTCAACCGCCGCCCCCGTCTCGTGATGCCCGATCAGCCGCACGCCCTTATCCACGGCATACTTCGCCAGATAAGGCAAATCAAAATCAGGATAAGCCTTGGTGAAGTTGAAGCTGTCGCCCCACTCCACCTCCCAGCCGTGGTTCCACCCTTCAACAAGAACCCCGTCGAAACCGTTGCTTGCCGCAAAATCGATATACTTCTTGGTTTTTTCCGTAGTGGCCCCGTGCTTCGGACCGGAACCCCAGGAAGCGATATCCAGGTGCATCTCCCACCAGATACCCACATACTTGCCCGGCTTGATCCAGGAGGTATCCTCCAGCCTGTTCGGCTCGTTAAGATTCAGGATAAGGTAATTATCAATCAACCCGCCGGGCGTATCGGCGATCTGTATGGTTCGCCAGGGAGTGACGATATTTCCCGTACCCCGTACCTTAATCCCGTCGGACCAGGGATACAGGTCGGCCTCAAACGTATTTCCCGATTTCCGCCACAACGCCATACTGGAAAAATCGGTCAGCGCCGCTTCATGAATGCTCAGGTAAAGCCCGTCGGCCGTCTCAAAAGTGATCGGCGTATGCACTTTCTCCGTTTTACTCAGCGGTGAATCGGTGTAACGAAATTCGTAACGGTTACCCTGATACGCACCGATCCACCACGCCCGATGATCGCCGGTCATGGCGAATTCGGTCAGCTCATTGGTTATTTCCCAACTGTCGTTTCCCATGGGAATTTCGTAGCGGAAACCGATACCGTCATCGAATACGCGGAAAACCACGCTCATCTTACGCGAGGAATCGTCAACTCCGGCCAGATCCACCCGCAACTCGTTGTGATGATCGCGGATTCTCTTCTCTTCACCCCACACCTGAGTCCAGGTTTCGTCCACGCTGTCCCGCCGCGAACCGGCCAGCTTCATCCCCTTGCCCAGGGAAATCCCATTCTTGAACTCGAACCCGAGCCTGGATTCCGCAATCACCGGACGCTGCAACCTGCTGACAGAGTATACGGGCACACCGTCTTTAACCTCACAAACAACCTTGAGTACCTTGCCCGGCGACTCTACCGCCAGTTCTTCCGCCACAGCCAAACTGGAGGCGAAGGTAAAACAGCAAACGAGTCCGGCAAGCCGACATGTAAAGCCGACTGCATTTATCTTCAATTGCCTGGTGAACATGGTAGCGGTTTCTCCGTCTTCTCTCTTGTACGGTTCATGTTCGGGTAAAGCTTAAATGGAGACAATCTCCACTCGCCACCCGCCGGTTAAATCATGGGTGTGAGTCTAATCGCTAACCATTCACAATGGAAGTGCTAAAAAAGAGGCCCTTAGATCGGTTCCCAGCCCCATTTGGAGAGCGCTTCCTGCATCATCTCCATGGGCATTCCAACTACATTGGAAAAACTACCGTCCAGTTTCCTAACAAAATCGTCGCCGTGATCCTGGATGCCGTACGCACCGGCTTTACCCCGCCACAAGCCGCCGGCCAGATAACTCTCGAAAACATCCTCCGGCATGATATTCATCGTCACCGTGGTGATCGCGTGAAAAAGCTCC
This sequence comes from Phycisphaerae bacterium, assembly GCA_963667855.2. Taxonomy (GTDB): domain Bacteria; phylum Planctomycetota; class Phycisphaerae; order UBA1845; family UBA1845. The sequence goes on from CAXXKI010000029.1 coordinate 380,177, forward strand.
TGCCGCCTGGAATCCGAATCCACCAGAGCCACGGCGGTAATCACTTCATGCGGGTTATGCATTATGTCTGTAAGGATACGCCGGGCATCTTCGATTGTCTCCGCCTTGCCGTACACCTGACCGTTAAGAGCTACAACCGTATCCGCGCCAATCACCGTGGCTCCATCCAGTTCGGCCGCTACCACCCGGGCTTTCAGCAGCGCCAGCGATTCGGCAAATTGAATGGCAGACATGTGCTCCCCCGGCTCGTCCGGCTCTTCAACCTCTGAGGGTATAACTTCAAATTCATATCCCGCCTGAGAAAGCAACTCCTTCCTCCGGGGACTCGCCGAGGCCAATACCAATCGCTTCCGCACCTGGTTGTCACTACTATTAGGCATAACCCCGATTAACCTTTATCCACATTCATCTCGCCCGGCACATCGCGATGCAGGCTATCCAGAGAAACCAGAGTGGCTAATCCTTTTCGATTTTCGATTACCACACCCAAACGGTTGTCCCCCGCGCCGAAACCAACCACAGTCCCGACATCGACCCCTATCGGCAATTCTGCCGTAAAAAGCCACCGTAAACAAGTGTTTTTGATATTCTCGACTTCAATAAGTTGCTCACGTTCAACCTGACCCGCCGATATGGTTGTAACCGGAGTCCACAACGAAAGCGGAACAGCATCCTGCTGCCTGTCCACTACGACCGCTCCACAATGATCAGGATACACATTGCGAACACTGAGCCGCACGAATTTCGAGTCTGCACTTTGCGCGATTAACGTCTGCCCATCGACTATACCATCGTCCGCCCCCAGAGTTACCAGGCAATAATCAGGCTCCAAACGGAATATTCTACCCGATACCTGCCGACCACGACGCGTAACAACCACATCAGCGGGTTCTACAGGCGATTTTTGAAACGACGCAATCACTTCCGCATAAAGCAAATCGCCCGCCTTGGTCATCTTGGCGAAACCTGCATACTCTCCCTTATGAAACAGTTCCAATCGATCACCGAACGCAAACCCGCTCTCCGCCGAACCGGCTAAGGTTATTTCATTATCACCCCTGACCATCACCCGCGACCGCAGAGGATAAGATCCGTCATCTCCGCCGATCTGCTCCGCCACATCGCCCCGCGCGGGCCAACGTATCACCCCCCCCTGCCGCTCCAGACGAACCAGGGCAACGTCGTCATCCACCTCCACGATCCGCCCCCAGCCCACAACCTCTGAACCTCGACCGAGATAAACCGGATCGTTTATTTTCCAGCCGCTCCTCCGCCCACGATCTATCCATACCCGATCACCACCGGGCAACACACTGTCCACCCGGGCTACGCGATAAACCGATCCGGGCAATTCGATTCGCTTGGCACCGATACTCTTATCCGAAACAATCAGCGCTGGATTTCCGACCAGCTTCTTACGATCAATGCCACTGCTGCTATTGAGGTGATTGCGAACACCGGCCTTGTGCTCCTGAACAAAAAACACTTCGCCCGCCCAGACCGCCCCATCATCGCCCATGCATACAACAAAATCGCCCAACAGCACTTTGCTATCGCCGGTATCTATCAGTAAAACTGGAGACGCATCGGAAACCGCATCGACCTTCCCAACGAGTACGTGGTTGCTCTGCTCACCAAAAACATACGAAGTGGAAACAACGACAGTTAAAACCAAGCTACCAATCAGCCGGTTCAACATCGATCTTCTTTTAAAGTAGGATAAAAAGAGGGAAAAGCGATCAGCTAAGCTCGCCGCTGGCAACGCGGGCAGCCTTTCTAGCGGATAGTCGAAGGCGTCGTTTCTCATGCTTATGAATCATACGCTCTTGCCGCTTCGCCCGGTAGGTTATGGTCACCGACTTGGTAACAAAATAGAGGATAACTCCGCTGACCAGCCCCACAATCGTGGTTCCAATCCACAGCTCGATCCCCATTTCCAGCATTGTACTTCCGATTCCCTTCCAGAATTCAAAGCTGAAGATGCTGCCCACCACACCGCCGCCACCGCTGCTGAAGCTGTTCAACTTGTCCATCATCTCCGCTTCGCCGGCGGCCGAATGACTACCGGTAACAAAAGCGCCCAAGCGCCAGCACGACCAGTAGATCGGAACAAACGTAACCGGATTGGTGATCCAGACGAAAGGCAGACAAACAGCTTTGTTAGCCCGGCACAAAGCGGCCAGCCCGATCGATATCACCGTCTGCAAGCCCATAGTGGGCGAAAAACCGACAAAAGTGGATATACCGACGCCCAAGGCGATCCTGTGCGGAGTGTCGTCCGCGTGCAGAATGCGTTTGTAGATAAACCTTCTAGCTGACCGCCAGATGTTCCTGCCCACCTTGGGTATCCTTCACTAATAATGAACCTGCGCTTCCTGTCCCCTGTCACCTAAATACCATCGGCAGGCTGCGCCATTCTAACAACGAAATGCTGACTGACCAGAGGCGTAAAGCCCAGTTAAACAGCAATAAACTACGTAAAAACCGCGTTAATCCGCTTTCAGCACCTCCGTTAACCGAACCAGAACTTCTTCTGGGCTAAGCTGCTCCATACATGCATGATTGAAACGGCATTGCGACAGTTTACGCAGATAGCATGGAGCACATTCCAGATCCACCCGCAAAACCGTATCCAGGTGGCCATACGGGCCGGTTCGCAGCGGGTTGGTTGGACCGACAATGCTCACCATGGGCTTGTCCAAGGCGGCCGCTATGTGCATCGGACCGGAATCGTGGCACAAAACCAGCGATGCCCGCTCAAGCAGAGCGAAAAGCTCCCTTATACTTGTACGTCCGGTGAGATCACTCGGTTCTGTCTCGCATTGGGAAGCTATCAGGCCACATAATTCCTCCTCTTCCGGACCGCCAAGCAACACCGTGGTCATTCCCGTCCGCTCTTTGAGCAGATCAATCACTTTTGAAAAACGATCCGGAAGCCATTTCTTCGTTTCCCACCGGGCACCAGGAAGGATGGCCACAAAACCCGCGTCTCCATCCAGACCTGCCTCCGCCAGCAGCGCGGAAGCTCGATCTCTTTCATCATCCGTTATAGCCAAGTCGGTAACCAGAGGTTCGTTTTCAAATCCCAGCATCTGAGATACCAGGTAGTTCCGATCAACGGCGTGGGTATTCACCTCACTGCGAGGGATTTTGTGGGTGTAGAACAGAGGGGCCAACTCACGAGCCTCCGCAAAACCGATCCTAACTGGAGAACGGGTTACGCGAGTGAACCAGCCGCTGCGAAACAAACCTTGCAGATCGATAACCAGATCGAATTTCCTCGTTCGCAAATCGCGCATGAGAGAAAAAAACTCGCCCGTTGCCGAGGCGCTTCGCCCCATCTTCGCGAATCGCTTGCGATCAAATTCGATCACTTCGTCCAGATCAGGATGGTTACGAATCAACGAAGCAAAAGAATTGGCCACCAGCCAGGCGATGTGGGCGTTGGGATATCTCCTTCTCAACCCGCGAAGTACCGGAAGGGCGTGAATTACATCCCCCAGGGAGCTCGGCTTGACCAGGAGTATGCGCTCGAATTCCCTATCGCGTAAGGATTGATCCACCTGCTGTTCGATTTCCTCTGCTCCTGTGAGTTAGTCCAGCTTCCGCCAGGCCCCCGTACCGTCGAGAATCTCCGCCGGGCGAAAACGCCCTTTATACTCCATGGTTTTCGATCCGGGAATGTAATAACCCAGATAGTAGTAAGCAATTCCCTGTAACCTGCAATAGTCGATTTCCCAGAGAATGGAGTAAGTCCCCAGACTTCTACTGCTGCACGTGGGATCGAAACACATATAAACGGAACTAAGCGCCCCGGGCAATGCATCCAACCAGCTCAACCCCACCAGACGGTCCTGCAGATAATAACATATCTCACAACCGGGGACCGGCGAATCGTAGAGAAACCGTTCAAATGATTCTCTGTCGCCCGACATGGTATTGTCGTGCTGAAAATCGATATAGCGCTGGAACAAGCTATGTTTTTCATCCGAAGGCTGCCCATCACCAAACCTGGCCTTGATCTCCGCGTTTTTTCGCCTCACGCGGCGCATGGACCGGGTATGCTGAAACGATTCCGTTGGAATCCTGATGGGAATACATTTACCACAATCAGAACAGGTAGGCCTGTAGAACACTCGCCCGCTGCGGCGGAAACCGTTATCCATCAGCGCCCGATAGATCGCCCCATCCATATCCCCTTCCAACTGGAATCCCTGGCTGCTGGACATGGAACCGGGCAGATAGGGACAAGGATCATCTTCCGAAGTGGGCAGTTCCGTCCCGGATAACAATTCGGAGACGAACTGTCGGGCAAGTTGTAGTTGATCCTTTTCCATGTTCGTCGCGGTCGCCTTGTTTTTACCCGGTTATCAGTAATCCGGGGGATACCAATTCCACCAGCCAAATGATAATCGGGGCGACGAAAATCGCAGGTAAAAGATTAGCCAGCGGAATACGCTTTATCTCCAGTATTACCAATCCCAGACCGATTAGAATAACACCGCCGACGACATTCATCATCTGGATCGAAAGGTCGGGCAGACTACCGGCCGACCAGTACGCACAAAGAGCGAGCCCGCCCTGGAAAAGCAGAATAGTGATTATACTAAACGCTACTCCCGCACCAAGGCTGGCAGTCAAGGCTATGGAACAGAAACAATCCAGCAACGATTTAATATACAAATAGCTGGGATCGGCCTCCGCCCCGTTTTTCAGACATCCGAGTAAAGTGAGCGGTCCCACGCAGAAGATCACACTGGCAGATAGAAAACCTTCGGCAAAAGTATGTGCGTCACCGGAAGAGAACCGCCGGTGAATGATGCTGCCGGCCGACTCCAGCTTTTCGTGCAGTTTCAACCACGTACCGGCAAGAGCCCCAAGAATCAGGGAAGCAACCATGAGCAGCCCCAGCTGGGCGCCGTATGTTTTTCCCGCATCGCCGGCGGGCTGGTACGTCTGGACGACCTGGTTCATCCTGATTACCGCGGCATCCACGCCCAGGGTTATGGTAATCAATCCCAATACGTCGAGAATGATTTTCTGAAACCTCTCAGGCATCCGGCCTGAAGCCAATCCCCCGAAAGCACAACCGGCCGCCACGCCGGCAGCGTTGACAATTGTACCGTTAAAAATCGCCCACATGGTTACACATACACTTTCCAGCTAAACACTCCAGGTCCGCACTCGCGACAGGAAAGACATTACGGAAAGAGTGGGTGCCGGTCAATATCGCCGTTTGAACGGGCTATGCAGAACAGGAAAAACGGTGTTTTATACCCGGTTCCGATTGACTCAGTGCGATTACAGCTGAACAACTCACACACCATCAAGACTTTCGCGATGTTGAAACAGTCATAAAAAAACGGAAGCATAATCGTTTGTGCAAACGATCATGCTCCCGAGATAAAACCATAAAGGCCTGATTGAACTTACAAAATGGATGATACCTTTAGAATTCCCAATTAAGGGCCATTCCGCCGTACAGTTCATCCTGCACCACGTAATTGCGCTCGGCGGGACCGATCGCGTCGCTGAAGTACAGGAATCCGGAAATCGACATCGAACCCATGCATTCGGGTAATTGCAATACTCGGGTCAGATCGTAAGTCGCGGTAAGACCGTATTGAATCTGGCTCAATCGCGTCGAGCCATCACTGCCGGTCGACAGGATCGGATCGAGGTAACGATGATCCACTCCGAAAACCACCTCCGGCGTCAGGGTGAAATCCTGGCACACCGCGAATTCGTGGCTCAACTGCAGTTCCATCCAGGAACCGCCGTCGGCCTCTCCTACATCCTGGTAGTAGGTGAAGGAGGGATTCAGCACGCCATCCTCATTGGCAGGCCACAACCACTTCCACATCCAGGCGTCGTTGTGGTCTAATCCGATAGACCATTCCTGAGTGTTGCCACTGGAAACGTTGGGAAACGTGTAAAACACGAACCCCAGGTTCAGCGTACTGGCTATCGGCTTGATTTCGTACGACCAGCCGATGGTGTAATCCACTTCCTGCAGATTATGTCCACCATGAATGGGATCGAGCGATTTCTGCCCGCTGAACCACTCAAACCAGGAACCCAGTGAAAGGGTACCGTAAACACCTTCCCCGGCACCGAACAGAATTCCCAGATCCACGTCCATCGACAGATCCAACTGGTGGTTGGGTCTTTCACGACCTTCGTTGCCCCACTCCGAAAAGTTAATCCCTCGAAAAATATGATCGGAATAAAGAGAATACTCTATACTGAAGCTGAATGGATTTGTAGATTCCTCAACCGTTTCCTGATACGTCGCATCGTAAGTTGACTCAGTTTGATCTTCCTGCAGCAGGGAGAACTGTGTCAGCGGCTCGCCGGCTTTGGCGATACCTGTAGCGGTAATACCAAACGCCATCGCGATTGCACAAAATAGCATACAATACCTTTTAACAGACATCACTTACCTCCTATTGGAACCATTACCCTGTTCAGGTTCGCTCCCCTTAACGACTAACTGTGACCATGGAGAAAACCAAGCCCGGCTAGGAAGTGGTATTGAATAACTGGTCGATAATGTTGTCGGTAACGGAGGTGGCCGCTCCGGTCAGAGTGTCACTCAAAACCGCGCCCCACAGATCCACGTAAAAATTATCCGGCAGACAATTCGCCGTGGAAAGTATCATCCCGCCACTGAGCAGCGCCAAGGCACATCTTTTCGTCCAACGTGTTTTCTTCTTCATAACGTACTTCTCCTTTTCAATTTGTCATCGACAGACATAGAGACATAGCCTGCGATTGATGCAGGTGTACTGAATATCATCATCATTCAGACGAACTTCAATGCTCAAATCGTCACAACCACAGTGCAGACATTACACAGAATAAAGTGGCTCGATTCCAGGATTGTTTCGTTTTTTGTTTGAAGTGCAGGGAATCCAGCGAACTCAGCCTGCTCAAAAAGTTCACTGAGAAGCTAAAATCCTTTTATCCAGATTTAACTTTAAGCGGTAAAGAAGGAAACAACCGTATTACAGCAACCGCCCAAGCCACACGTTCGTATTTTAAAATTTAACACACTCCGTACATTAATAACAACTCATGACGGCAGAAATCGGTTTAATGCAGCACAACACAATCCCAGCTGATAGCCGTTTGTAAACCGGCGGATAATAAAATAGCACGCGACGCATTAAGAAATGTGTAACATACATATCAGCTTTCGCTGAACATCTCAGAGAATTACATCAACTCTTACCGAATCGCTTTTTAGAATCTGCTATCTGCACATCCGCAGATTAAAGCAGGTTCCGAAAAAAGTAAGCTTGCCGGAACCGAAACGAGTCCGCCAGTCGCGGCCTCTCTGCTAAACACGTTATCGCACGCGATTGATTAAACGCCAATGAAACCATTTTCTTTAGTTTCTCTGAATCGCTTTTTAAATAAGACCGACATGCGTTCCGGAAATCGTTGCTCAGGTGTGGCATAACGCAGTATACGACTCTGTCGGTACGAAACAGTCACAAAAACGAATGCGAAACCGGTAAGCAATGGTTTGAACGTACGGGGAACTCTGTGAAAACCCGTATCCGGTCAGACATTTTCGCGGAGCATCAAACACGGGCATAGGAACAGGGAATCATGTTCAAAGAAATGACTATCGGCAGGAAAATCGGTTTGGGATTCGGAGTCATCATGATACTGCTGGTTGCGGTGGCTTCACTCTCCTATACCGGGATCGATGGTATCGTGGCCAACGCCGGCGAAGTAATCACAGGTAACAAAATCAACGGCACTATGGCCCAGAAAGAAGTCGATCATCTTAACTGGGTAAACGAAGTAAGCGGACTGCTTACGGATAAGGAAATCACCAAGCTAACCGTCCAAACCGATGATCACAAGTGCGGATTCGGCAAATGGCTCTATGGCCCAGAACGGAAGGAGGCGGAAAAGGCGGTTCCCTCTATCGCCCCCTTGTTGAAGGAAATCGAGGACTACCATGCCAACCTGCACACGTCGGCGATTGAAATCGGACATCATTTCAAACAGGCCGACACTTCACTGCCTGGAACCCTGGCCGCACGCGAAGTCGATCACCTGATTTGGGCGACGAAAATAAACACCCTGTTCCTTAATAATTTACCCAATCTTGAAGTAACAACCGATCCAACGAAATGCAAACTCGGACACTGGTTTGAAAGCAAGGAATTACAGGAAACATTAGCCGCCGATCCACAGTTAAGCAGACTCATCGACAGCTTGAAGGAACCTCATAGCAGACTGCATACATCAGCCATTGCCATTCAGAATACTTACAGGCAGATTCATCCGGGCCTGGTGGACACACTCCGCCAGCGTCTCGACGACCATCGACGATGGGCGGCTGCCGTCGCCAACGCCCTGATTAATAACGAAAAAGTCAATGTGCAGTTGGATCACACCAAATGCGCATTCGGGAAATGGCTCGAAGGGAAAGAATGCCAGTCCCTCTGCCGGGATTGGCCTGCGTTCGCGGAGATCATAGCCGAGACCTCGAAATACCATAAAGACCTGCACGATTCGGCCGAACAAATATGCGGTCATTGGAAAAAGGTACATCCCGGCCTGGAAAGTACTCTGAAGAATCGCCTCGACGATCATCGCAGATGGGCGGCGCAGATAAGCACGGCCTTGCTGACCGGCTCTGCGATTAACTCGGAAACCGATTCCAATAAATGCGCCTTTGGCAAATGGCTTGCCGGTGAAGATTGCCGGGAGCTCTGCAACAACTGGCCGGAGTTCGCCAGCACGATCGATAAGATCAAAAAACACCACGAGAAACTCCACGCCTCGGTAGTGGATATTAACAACACCCCCAACCAGGATGACAAGGTCGCCATTTACCAGAATAAGACTTTGGCCGAACTGGATGCGGTGAGCAATCTGTTCAATGAGGCTATCGACCTGGAAAACGCCAATGTTCAGGGAAACGAAATCGCAACGAGTATCTATCATAACCAGACTCTTCCCGCACTGGAGAACGTCGGCAAACATATTGCCGGGATGATCGATATGGAACAGGATCTGGTTACGGCCCAGCAGGAAGCCAAAAGCATTTTTGAAAACCAGACCCTGCCCGCATTAAAGGAAGTCCGCGCCGCTCTTGACCACAGCAAGGATTACGCAGCCAGTTCGCTGGAAGGTATGCGGAAAGCCAACGAGGTGTTCGCTTCCCAAACCAAGCCCTCTCTCGAACATGTGCAAACTCTGCTGGGGCAGATACGCGATGAGGTTAAAAACAATGTAATGACCGACGAAACCATGCTCGCCGCTGCGCAAAAGACAAAGCTCAGCGTAACGGTAATCGGAGCCATTTCCATAATAGTCGGAATCCTGCTCGCATCTATGATCGCAAGGGGAATAATCAAGGCACTTACCGGCGTAATCGCCGGCTTGAACGAAGGCGCGGATCAACTCAACGACGCCGCGGGGCAATTATCCGCTTCCGCACAGGACCTCGCCTCAGACTCCAGCGAACAGGCGTCGTCACTGGAACAGACATCGGCCGCCCTGCAGCAGATGGCCGCCATGACCCGGGCCAATGCGGAAAACTCCAAACAGGCTGACGTTCTGAGTAATAAAGCTCGTTCGGGAGCGGAAGAAGGCGACAGATCCATGGCCCAACTCACCAGCGCGATGACCGAGCTGGATGAATCGTCGGGCGAAATAAGTAAGATTATAAAGGTTATTGAGGAAATCGCCTTTCAAACCAACCTTCTGGCTCTAAACGCGGCGGTGGAAGCGGCTCGCGCCGGCGAACACGGAAAAGGGTTCGCGGTTGTGGCCGAGGAAGTTCGTAACCTCGCCCAGCGCGCGGCACAGGCGGCTCGGGAAACCACCGGACTGATTGAAAACTCTGTGGTAAAAACCAAGGAAGGCAGCAATGTCTCCGGGCTGGTGGCCAACTCCTTTGGGGTCATTGTGCAGGAAATTACCGAGGTAACCGGCCTGATCAACAGCATATCCAACGCGAGCACCGAGCAAGCCGAAGGCGTCGAGCAACTGAACTCCGCTGTCGCCCAGATCGACAAGGTGACTCAACAAAGCGCCAGCGGTGCCGAGGAATCAGCATCCGCAGCTGAAGAACTCAGCGCCCAGGCAACGCACCTGAAATCCATGGTGGACGAGTTGGCCGCAATGGCCGGTATACGTCATAGCCAGAATAAAACCCAGTCCAAACAGCAGGCAGGGGAAGTAACACCGTCGAACACCTCAAGCCCAAGAATCTCTTACAACCCCGGACAGGTAAACACCAGGCACTACAACACACCGAAAGATAAAGACGATTTCCTGGACCTGGATGCGAATCAGGAGAAACTGGAGACTTTCTAGAAGCCGCCAGAAAGCTTGCGTTCCGTCGGATCAATGACCCGACCTACAAATTCCGGGCTTTTTCCAGGTAGGTTTCCATGGCCGCTTTGACCTCTGTTAACGTATCACCGGAGAATTTTTCCAGCATTGCCCGGGCTATTTCGAACGCCACCACGTTCTCCGCTACCACGCTGGCGGCGGGGACCGCACTTACGTCGCTTCTCTCGTAATCGCTGCGCTGCGGCTCTTTCGTAATCAGGTTTACACTATCCATTCCCATGGCAAGCGTGGCGATGGGCTTCATCACTCCCCTTACTATGATCGGCTGGCCGTTACTCATTCCCCCTTCAAGACCACCCAGCCGATTGGTTTTTCGCACAAAGCCCAGGTTCCGGGTTTCCCTTTGCGACTGGTCGTAATAGATCGCGTCGTGAACCTCGCTGCCCGGCCTGGTGCCCAGGAGAAAACCCTCACCAATCTCCGCGCCCTTGAATGCCTGAATACTGCCAACCGCTCCGCAGAGTCTGCCGTCCAGCTTATCCTGCCAGCGGAAACAACTGCCGATTCCCGGCGGAACATTATGCACCTGGATTTCCACGTGGCCGCCGATAGTGTCTTTCGCTCGCCGGGCGATGTCGATCTGCTCGATCATCCCTTCAACAACCGTAGCGTCAGGGCAGTTAACCTCGTTGGCATCGCGAGCTTGGCGCAGCTCCTCCGGACTAAGGGAATAATCAATGGCGGCGGCCACACTGCCGATACGGGTAACGTAACCGACAACTTCGACACCTAGTTCGCGCAACAGGCACCGGGAAACCGCGCAGCAGGCGACCCGGGTGGCCGTCTCTCTTGCCGATGCTCGCTCCAGCGTCTCCCGGCAATCGGTGGTAAGCCACTTGAGACTCCCTGCAAGATCCGCATGGCCCGGTCGGGGATTACTCAATTCCGGAGCGTCATCGATACGCCAGTCATTGTTGGCAAGTTGCAGGGCAATGGGAGCGCCGATGGATTTTCCCCGCCGGATACCGGTAAGGATATTGGCTTTATCCGTTTCCATTTTCATCCGCCCGCCGCGGCCGTAACCGCCCTGCCGCCTGGCGAGTTCCCCGTTTATCAACTCCAGGTCCAGCTCGACACCCGCGGGCATTCCTTCTATGAAACCAACCAGCGCCTGCCCGTGCGATTCACCGGCCGTCCTGTAATCAAGCCCTGCCATAAGACACCTCTTTTTATGCAATTGGCAAAATCAACCCATCAGGCTCTGTAGAGCCTCGGCGTATTTTGCCGCTGTGTTTTTCACAATCTCTTCCGGAAGCTCCGGACCTGGAGGGGTTTTATCCCATTTGCCCGCATCCACCAGCGTAGTCAGATAGTTCCGCACGTACTGCTTGTCGAAACTATCCTGATCCCGACCCGGCTCGTAATCATCCGCAGGCCAGAACCGCGACGAATCCGGAGTCAGAACCTCGTCGATCAACAGCAGTTCGCCGTCAATCATGCCAAACTCAAACTTAGTATCGGCAATGATGATCCCCCGCTCACCGGCGTAGCCCCGAGCTTCTGTATATATTTCCAGACTCCGATCGCGCAACTCGGCCATTACATCTTCACCGGCGATTTCGCACGCCTGTTCAAACGAGATGTTCTCGTCGTGCCCCACTTCCGCCTTGGTCGATGGAGTGAAGATCGGCTCGGGAAGCTGCTCGCACTGCTTTAACCCCGAAGGCAGCTTGATTCCGCAAACGCATTGAGTCTTTTGATACTCCACCCACCCCGAACCGGCCAGGTATCCCCGAACTACACACTCAATCGGAACAACCTCACCTTTTTGACAGATAGTCGCCCGCCCGCGCAGCTCATTCAGATGATCTTCAAAACCGGCCGGCGCCTTATCCTCAACCACTTCTATAAAATGATTGGGAACCATACCGTCAAAATGCTCAAACCAAAACTTGCTCAAGCCGGTAAGCATCTGCCCTTTGCCGGGAATCGGTGTGGGCATTACTACGTCATAAGCACTTATCCTATCCGTAGCTACGAGCATCAACCGATCACCGAGATCGTAAATATCCCGCACTTTCCCGTGCCGGACCGGGAAACCGGGTATCTCTGTCCGAGTAACAACGGTGGTCGCGTCCTGATTCATGTTTTAAAGCCCCCCAAATGGCTGCCAAGGTATACGAGACAAATCCAGACGACTTTCTATATAACCATTCGATACAAATCAACGAATCCAGGAGTAGTTTTTAACTGATTAGGTTTTGCTGCGTCGCGTTTTCCACCCGCAACCCCAGGAAGCAACGTCATTAAACATTAATCAGCAACCTAAGACCGACCGGAATAAAGGATAACGGATGTTGGTGCCTCGACGACTATATAACTTACTACACCAGCCACCACTGAGTATCGCGATTACGGCAAACTTTCCCTCAAACACTTGGAGAGATTTACGCTCTAAGAGGAAACGCAGAAACACCGGCAAACATCCGATAACCGAACTTGCTTTGAACCTATCGAGCGTTTTGGGACGTTCATCCTTTAATCGCCAGCTCAAAGGTGTTCCGATAATTTAGGAGAAATAACACACAGAAGGCTTAATTCTAGTTATCTTATATAAATATGCACACAATAAAGCATAATATTGCCAGCCATTAATGTTATCTCTAGCAATATTTAATCAAAGACAGTTGATACATTCTGGCAACATGGATAACATAGAGAACTTAAAGTAAAGCTAACGGAATGTGTTTAGTTCTTTAGCTAGAGGGAAGGGAAGGGAAGGGAAGGGAAGCAGGTCACTGGTTATACGATTGCATCGAACTCTCTCTTCGATGCCGACCTTACTACCCCCGACGATTCTTGTGCCGCATTGGATGGCAACATATCTTCGCCGGAAATCATCCCAAACTCCTTCTATTCACGAAATAGCGGCCTGCAACCCAGTAAACAAAAGCTGAACAGCGTTTACGGGGAATATTACATCAGCCGCGAATGACTTTAGCGTTTAGCTACCGGTGGAATGGACTACCGGATAGTTTTCTCTCGATAAATGTAGGCTCTCTTGAAAAGAAGGTATTTATTAGCCTGAGGAGGTAGAAATGAAAAAGTTGTTTGGATTGACAGTTGTACTGGCTTTGGTGGCCGCCCCGGCATTCGCGAACGTTTTTGAAGCCGATTTCGAAGCAGAAACAGTTGGCACCCCGTTCACCCCGAGCGCCAGTGGCTGGACCAGCGCCTGGGATGACAACACCTCAATAGTCGCACCCGGTCTGGGTGGTTCGGCTCAAGCAGTTCGCCACTCATCAGACGGCACCGAGTATGGTGGTTTTGAGCTTATGTCCCCCGTATGGACCAATACTTTTGGTATGATCTCGGCCGATCTGAAGATCACTTCCGATGATTGCCTCTATCAATTCGTTCCGTCAGGCACGGATTACTATAACACCAGAATCAACTTCAACCCGGATGGAAGTATCGAGGTTGCTCAGGTCAACGCGGCAGGCGATGCTTTTGAATTTATCGCCACCGGTGCAACCTTCCCCGAGGCGATGGAATTCAACTTCGCCGTCGAGGTACTCGCCAACGGCACCCTGACTGCTTATCTCAACGGCAGCCCGATCTTCACCGGGTTAGATACTACATTCGCCCTGGAAGGTGCTGCTGATGGTATCGAGCAGGTCCTCATCTTCTCCGACAACTACAGCTACGGAACTCTCGACATGGACAACGTAGTAATGACGCCCGAACCGGCCACCCTCGCCCTTCTGGCTATTGGTGGTGTCGTCGCGATTCGTCGTCGTCGCTAATTCCAGCGATTACGTCGTTCCCAAGTTGTTAATGAAATAACCGCCACCCCCGCAGTGAGCAAACGCTCCGCGGGGGTGGCGTTTTCTATGTAAATCACTTCAGAAAACTCCGCGATCATTCAACAACCGTCGAAATCTCACAATTCCCAGAAAAACCTTACGCAAGCGCAACTGCAACTACCGATGAACGATTGAAAGTCCAAAGGTGGGAATAATCGCCGCTTTTGCTACTAAGACAACTATAAATATATGGTAGTAATTGCTCGAGATACATCGAGGTCCAGCACAATATCTTACACCTTGAGACTCGACGCACCACTTACTCTACGTCATAATGGATTGCGAAGTCAGGGTGCGATTAGGCCAGCTGTCGCAAAAACTGTTCGGAGCAAATATTGCTGATGGGAATTGCAGTATAAAATTTACCGTGAATCATAGTTATCATAAATCATTCATAATCCCATAGGCCTCATATGCTTCGATTCGCAGTTTATCAAGACGGCAAGCCGGTTGACTCGGCTAATCTTTCTGGAGCTTACCTGGTCGGTACCGACAACGTACCGGTACGCGCGGAAATAGAGTTCGCTGACGGCGAAATTCGCTGTAAAAAGCGGGCAACAGGACCGGCCGCTCTAGCTATCCTCTGGCGCAATGACGATGGTGATACAATCGTCCACGAAACCACCCGCCTTCCCGAACGGGATAAACCATACGTTCTTCAGTTGGAACTACTCCGTGGCCGGCTAATGCGCCTTGCTCAGAAACGGGAAGACTGGGGCCTGCACGATTTCGAGGGAACCGCCGACATATCCGCCAAGATCGACAAGGCTCGTGACTTCCTGGTGAAGGCACTGACCGCAGACGGTCCGGCCGAAGCGGCGGCGGCGGCTGACGAAGGACTCGTCCTGGCCGTACAGGCTTCTGAAGAACTTACCCGTTTCCACGCGGATATTTTTCTCAACCGCCGGCGGCAGGTGGCCGGCTTCCCCCGGCGAATGCTTGGCGGACGGGTAGACACCAGCTCGACCAACGAAAAATACCGAAAGCATCTGTCCGAGGCGTTTGAGTATCTCACTCTCCCCTTCACCTGGAAAAGGCTTGAACCGAAAGAGAAGGAGATCAACTGGGGACCTTTCGACAAGTGGGTCGACTGGTCGACCACCCATAGAATTCCCATTCGCGGTTGCGACCTGGTAGCCTTCAACGAAAAATCTATACCCGACTGGCTCTACATCTGGGAACACGACTTCGATGCCGTTCGGGATCTGGTCCAGAACCATGTTCAGCGGGTAATCGAACGATACGGGCAGTATATCCAGGTCTGGGATGTCATCAGTGGCGTTCATACCAACGACTGCTTCAGCTTCAATTTCGAGCAGATCATGGAATTGACCCGGCTGTCGGCCGCAGTAGGCAAAAAGCTCGCCCCTCGTGGCACTGTCGTGGTCGACATTGTCAGCCCCTGGGGAGAGTACTACTCAGGCAATCAGAGAAGCATTCCCCCGATGCTCTATGCTGAAATGGTCATGCAAAGCGGGGTCAACTTCGACGCGTTTGGCCTGCAATGCTGTTTCGGCGTAGCCCGCGAAGGGTTGTACGTTCGCGATACGTTCCAGATTTCATCGCTGCTGGACAGGTTTGCCTGCCTGGGTAAACCGGTACACCTGACCAGTGTCCAGGTGCCTTCCGACATCACTGCCGACGAGACCGACGCCTGGGGCGGCAAGCATTCCATCGAGGATGGCGGGCAATGGCAAACCCCATGGTCAGAAAACACGCAGCGAGCATGGCTCCGCAGCGTGTACGACATTGCCATGAGCAAGCCGTTTGTCGAAGCGATCACCTGGCGGGATTTCAGCGAAAGCAACGGGCATTACCTGCCGCACGGTGGCCTGCTCCGCAAGGATGAAACCCCAAAGCCGGCATTCAAGGAACTTATAGCCATTCGGAAAGAGTTGTCCGCCGACCCTCGCCAGGCACCGCAGATCATAGACCTGTAGTTCCGACTGTCGGAAAACGCATTTCCGTATCGGCAGAAGCGATAGGGTTTTGCATGAGCCTGCATGCCTTGAAAAACGTTGCTGGTCGTTTAAACCGCCTGTCCGGTATCGGCAAAACCTCCTCAAGCGAAAAATGCATCGCCAGGCGGGCATCCGCAGTCGCCGCCCCCGCCCTGATCATCGTACCGCTGATACTGATATATTCAGCCCTGGACAAAAACCGAAGCCAACTGACTCCGCTCGGAAAGCCGGGGGTAAGAGCCGTCGAAGTTTCAAGCCTGATTAATCCCAACACGGCACCATGGCATGAACTGGCGGCATTGCCCGGCATTGGCGAAAAAACTGCCAGGAAGATAGCGTCCTTTCGCTCGGAATACTGCACCAAAACCGGTCAACCGCGGGCGTTTTTCTCGTCCGACGACCTGCAACACGTCAACGGAATTGGACCTGCCACCGTGCGCCGCCTGCGACCTTTCCTCTCTTTCACCGATTGATCGCATTTGATTCCGACTTCAGAGGTAAGCAGCAGCAGGCTGTCCGTTTCGGCACTGGGTAATCGCTCTACCAGCTGACGAATCACCGATTCCGGCATTTCCTTAATACAGTATTTCTCAATAATACGGACTACGGCTCTTCGCCTGTTTTCCGGATCCATAGCCAACAGGTGCCGGTCAATCCCTTGTACAGCCAACCGCTTTAAATCCCGCTCCAATTCGCAGTTGATAGGCAAATCACTACCAGGCTCTGCCAGGAAAATCATCTCGGCCAGCCTGTTAAATTCCGGATCGTCGGCTAATAACCTGCCAACGGTTTTCATTAGTGACTTCTCACACTTCTGCACCCTGGAATACGTAGTTCGAAAACACCGGGCTATAGTGCGCAACGACGTCTTATAGCTTTGCGCCGGGATAAGCAACCGTTCACTCACCAGCCGCTTCACTATCGCCGCCCGGTTGGACCTCGGCGTCCTACGGTTTATTACTGACTTTACGGCCAGTTCGAGAGCCGCTTCGTACTTCTCGCGGAAACGGTCGGCCACAGATCTTAGCGGAAAACCTATCAGCGATTTTCCGGGATACCAGTCAAAGGTTCTGGTGTCGCGAATGTAAACCTTTTCATTGATTTTTCCGGAAGCCCTCCTTTTCGCCCGCCGCCAATTACCGGCCACCACCTGGTCCGGACAATCAGCACGGAGAGTATCCTTTGCCAGAGCGACGGAAATAGCGTTGCGAATTCGTCCCAGGGCATACGCCGGAAACGGGACCGGGCAATCATCCTCGTATTCCCGTACCGCCCTGATCAGCCCGCAGCACGCTTCCTGAAACAAATCATCGTAAACCCAATCACCGGCTTCGCCCGCACTTTTGCCAACGCTCTTTTTTATCTGCACCTCCACCAGGTAAAGATATTGCTCGACTATTGCCCTTTGCTGAACAGACAGCTTCTCCTTTTTAATCCCTCTCACTTTAGACATGACGCCCCACTCCCTGTAACCGAAAGCCACCCCATAAACCCCGCGATAAATGTACCGCAAATCCTCCCCGAACACAACCCTAATTCTAACTTTTCATATCCCCCGGCCCACCAGGAACTTATGCCAAAGTCATCCGGTTGTACCCATCGATTCGCCAGGCAATCAAAGCCAGTCGGCGAATTGAATAATCACCGGAAATGCCCCAAGACACTCTATCCCCATTTCTCTACAGCTTAACACGATTATTGGCATATACGGAAACGTCTCCCCGATTTCGCACGCACCGGTCAGCGAAATCGATTAAACTGATTGACATGCTGCACTCCTATCCGCTCTAATAAAGTACGAGCAGGAGCAACGGGCACCGGCCATTTGAACATATCGAATTCTGCGAAACTGCCATGCCAACAACCATCAACGGCTGTGGAACGACTTATTACGGTAAAAGAGATCTGGAAACAATCGTCGATACTTGTTCGTCGTGCGGTAAAACCAGCGCTCTCGAAACTTATGAAACTCGTCTCTATTTCGTATTGTTTTTGATACCCGTAGTTCCCCTCGGACGCAAAAAAATCATCGATCATTGCCACATGTGCAGCAAACACATAGCTATGCCGCTTAAGGATTGGCAAACCGCCAGCCACCGGACTAGTGAGGCAATGGAGCTTTACCGGCAGAATCGAGGAAATACGGAGTTGGCCGAGGATGTTCTGGTGACCAGCATGTCTATTCGCGACCAGAAATCTTTTATAACTTTCGCCGGTGAACTGGAAGAGGATTTTACCGACAACGCAAAAATCCTCACCATGATAGCGACAGGTTACGACCTGTTCGGACAACTCGAGAATACAACACGTTTATTACAGCTTGCGTTAAACGTCAGCGATGACGACGATACGCGGGAATTGCTGGCCGACTGCTACCTTCGACAGGATCAACCTGAACAGGCAGAACCACTCCTGCAACATGTTATCCAGGAACGTATTCCAGATCGCATTGACCTTCTTATCCACCTGGCCGGCGCGTGGCAAACTCGCGGAGATCACGAACGCGCCCTGAATGTTTTCAGAGAATGCGAATCTATCGATCCCAGCATTGAACAAAACAAAAACTTCAAAGCTTTAAAGGATGCTTCCGTCGAAAACCGTGGAACGGTAAAGGCAATTGCGCCCGACAAAATACTCGGAAAAGTTAAGAGGCAAAATTCGTTTCGCAAGTTCAAACAAGTTGCACCAGTAGTCCTGGTCATGGCGGCCGCCATCTACCTGCTGGTTGCCTATTTACAGGGCTTGAGTCCCACTGTTTATCTCGCTAACGGAATAGGCCACGCCTACACCGTGCGGGTTAACGGAACCGACTATCTTATAGCCAAGAACTCCACCATTCCCATTTCCGTTAGAGATACGAAAATAAAAATAGAAGTCCCCGAGCTTCAAAATCGGTTTACACCGGAAATACTATCACTGAAAAGCGATTTCCTTACCCGCCCATTCGACGACACAGTCTTTATCATAAACCCCGATAGAAACGCCTTGCTGTCCAGGGATCGCGTGTACTACGGTTCCAATTCGTCTACCGGTCCAAAGCCGGAAAGCGAGCTGTTTACAGGAAAAACCCTGCACGTATTCGAGAACCTCGATCACGTTTTCGAGGAATTCCCCGAAGAAATCTTTACCAGCAGTTCCGCTTCCCGAGTAGCGCGTGAAGGACTGTTCCTCGTACCCCAAATGGAAAACACTGATCCGTCCGTACTCATCAGATTGCTGCAGAAATCAATCGAGAAAGAAACCAGAACGCAAATGGTAAAGCGCCAACTGCTTTTCTCGCCAAACAACTGGTTATTGCTCAGTCTCGCAGACGACTTGCTTTCCAGCGAAGAAATCATGCAATTTATCAAACCCATGCTTTCCGAGCGACCTACCCTCGTTTATTTACATAGGGCTTACCAGGATGCGGCCTACAAAACGGGCCACGCAGAGGAGCTGGAAGAAACATATAAAACGTATTCAGCCGAAGAACCCGAAAATGGCGAACTCCTCTACCTCGCAGCCCGCGCCTGTAACGACTGGAAACAAGCGTCGATACTGTATCACCGGGCAGCCCAGGCGGAACCTCCTTCCGCAAACGCGTGCCTGAACTTGGCCGCAAGGGCCAGCTTTAAAGGTGATAATCAAAAAGCGTTATCTTTCGCTAAGCAGGCGATTAACATACGACCCGATGATTACGCCATGCAGATCGCGTACCTTCGCTTTCTTCTCCTGGCAAATGAACTGGAAAAAGCCGTCGAATACTCACAGCAGACGCTGAAAATACCTTTCCCAAATAACACGATCCCCGTAGCCAACGCCGCTTACGCCCGGTTCCTTTTGGACAAAACCGATACCGCCGACGAAGTCTTCGCCCGCGTGGAAAAACAGAAAGCGGAACTCCCCGATTTCCTGGTCGATGAACAAGTCGTCTTCGCCAAAGCCGGCATAGCTTATGCCTCAGGGAAAACGGATGAATACTGTAAACTTATGCAGGAATCTATCTATCCCCAATCGCGTCTGAACGCGGCCGTAGCCGAACGAAACCTGGAAACGATTCAAAAAACAATGGCCGAATTGATCGAGCCCGAAGCTGATGTTCTCCTCACCGCATACGTGGCTACAATGCTGTTGGACGATCAGGCATCAGCTCAAAAATACCTTTCTGACGCTATTGAGCTTTTTTCAAAAGAGCAACGCGACGAACGCTGGTACGCTTCCGCCCTGCGCGGTGAAGCAGAAGTAACCGAGGAAAGAATCCTCGCTACGGGCGGAATATACCAAAGCATGGCCTTGGAACTCACCGTCCTCGGACTAGCGTTACCCGAAAGCAGGAGACTATGTTTCGAACTGGCCGAAAGAGTTAACACCGACCTCCGCTTTCCCCACAATCTCGTCGCCGATGTTATAGATAAATACCGGGAAAAATAGATTATGCCGAACAGCGACAGGCAAACTAGAATCACACTCGAAGCAATCGAGCTTGAAGCCAAATCGCATCCCAAACGCTACGCTTTACGCATTACGGCTATAATCCTGCTGGGTTATGCCTACCCCTTCGTTATCCTGATGATTGGCGTGGCAACTGCGGTTCTCGCACTTTACTTCTTACCGACAGTAATGCATTGCCACCATTGGGAAATAATAATATTTTACTTTGTGACGGTTTTGGCAATTATCACGTTTCTCGCGATGGCCATCAACGCCTTGCGAATCAAGCCACCGCCGCCCGATGGATACACATTACAGCCTTCCGACGCCAAGGAATTACGGTTTCTGATCAATAACACAGCCAGGAAATCCGCTATTCCCCAAGTGGACCGTATTGTAATCAACGATCAATTAAACGCCGGTGTAATCGAGATACACCCACTCGGTTATCTCGGCGAAACACAACGATACCTGTTACTAGGGTTTCCACTACTCCAGAACCTGACCTGTAACCAGCTCTCAGCTGTTCTCGCTCACGAATTCGCACACTTGAAGCGAGGCCATACCAAACTGAACGAATGGGCATATAAAATTAACCAAACCTGGCAGTCCATTGCTGAGCCGCTCGGTGACTCGAAAACTCTTCAAAGAATATTTGTAGGCTGGTTCGCAGATTGGTATACACCTTTACTTTCCAGGAACACGCAGCCCGCACGCCGTCTTCATGAATACGAAGCGGATCGTTGCGCAGCGGACATGTCCGGCGCAAACGCTACAGCTGAAGTTCTCTGCCGTATTGAATTTCTGAAGCAACTGATAAACAATCGGTTTTATCCTCAACTCTTTTGTCAAGCAGCGTCCAAACCTGTACCACCCGATGATTATTTCGAGCAACTCAACTCTGTCCTCACTCAACCGGCTGAAGACGCTATGATCCTCGAATGGGCGAAAATACAACGATCAGTCAAAACTCCCATAACCGATGAACATCCGTCTTTAATAGACAGACTCACTGCGCTTGGAGTAAACGATTGCCTGTCTCCAGAATACGTGGTCGACCTAATCAAGCAACAGTTCTCGAACTCAGTGGTAAACTCCGACAGCCTGCTGGGCAGCGAATACCAAAAGATCAAAAACGCGGCAACTATTATCTGGAAAAAAAGGATGATTGAGCGATGGCGTCTGGAATACGCGTTTAATCAGCAGCTCGCAAACCAATCTACAGCGGAAAATCAAAACGACAACCCTGTGGAAGCGGCCTGGAACGTAACATACTTGAAAACGATTAACATCTCTCGTGAAGAAGCCAGAACTGTATTGATGGATTTCCTGGATGAATATCCAAACCACGCGGATGCTAACCTGGCACTGGCAAGCCTGTTGCTAATCGGAAACGAAACGGAAAAGGCAATACGCCATTTCGAACTCTCCGTGGCCAATGACAGCTATTTAACCGCACCTGCCTTCAACACGCTTCTAGATCATTATCGCCAATTGGGACAGGACGAAAACGCCGCCCGAATAGCTGAACGCCTGCAGCAGCACGAACAAAAACTCGCCCAGGCAAAAACCGAAGAGGCGATCATCAAGCCTGGCGACAACTTCATATCTCACGACTTAGGAGAAAACGATCTCAACCGACTCCGCAGAGTATTATTTAGACATCCGCGTATTAACAAAGCCTTTCTGGTAATAAAGAAATCGATAGCGCTGCCGGACAAGGACATTTACGTTCTCCTCATTAACCGCCACGGATCATTGCTAGAAGGGAACTCAAACTGGCCTCTCCATATGTCAGCTTTCCTGTCGGCAGAACTAAAAAGACGTTTCGTCGTAATTACCGCAAAAACCAACAGTTTATTGGCGAGGAAAATCCAACAGGTTTCGTCCACTATTCCAATCTTCGCCGTCGACTGCGTAAATGTATAAAACCATCCAAATGAAGGAAAATATCCTCACACAGGCATGGGCGTGCCAGCCGAGCACGAGAAATTGACCTTTGATCTCCTTTGTGGTTTTCATTAACAAGCACGCCACCGTTACTGAGCAGTAACGGTGGCGTGCGGTGGTATTTTCGGCGAGGATTTATATGTGTGGTCGTCCGACGCCGAAAGAGGATGACTATATCCGGGCTCTACTCTTCGGCTTTTACGATTTTCCGCCCGAACAGCAGGCGGTCCAGGCCCAGTGGACCGCTACCTGAAATCAGCAGCGACAGGCAAACCGCACCAACCAGCAGCATGGCCAGCGGATTGCTATTGTACATTTCCACAAGTCGAGAACACTGTTCCGGACAGGCGATAACGCCGTTAGCGGCCAATGCGGAGATCGCAGTCAGGCTTACACCCGATAAAGCCAGCAGCCGGGTGAAAAAACCAACCAGCAAAACCAGCCCTATTCCCCATTCACCGTATCCGGTTATCTGATCCCACGTCAGCCCGGTGCTTGCCGGCTCTGAAACGGGAGCAGCACCTTCAACCGGCTCGGCCGATTGAGGATTGACGGCCTGGTTAACCGTATCAATCGCGCCTTGAACCTGTTGAGCGGCGGCGGGAGCCACTTCGGCCAGCGTCGGCTGATTCACGGAAAGGGTTCTACTACCCGCAAACACGAAGATGCCCGCGACGGCCAGCCGCAATATAAACGGAGCAACATTCGAAAACTGTCTCGGTTGGACTTCTGTTGACATAATCATTCTCCTCGGTCGGGTGTTAATTCCACTCTCAAAACCACGTACACCCTACACTTTTTCTCGCGAGGTGGAAATTACAACTTCCACCTTTGTTTGGAACCGTGGCCAATCCCTTTTACAATCCAGATCCAGGCAGGCTTCACCGTTCTGGACAGGTATTCGGGGCGGCCACCTGTATATTTTTAACTGCAAACATTTTTTTTGAAGGACAAATATGTACGTTATTGTCGAACTGGACGGAATATTTCTCAACCAAAAACCGGGCTACTGGCATGCCTACGGGGTTGCCGCCGGGAAAACAGGACTCGCCCGTACCGACGAAGTCACCTTCTGGCGGCTGATCCGCACCGGAGCGGAAACAGGCCAACTCATCCGCGGTGCCCGGGATCGGCATATCGAAATATTCCGCGAAACCTTCAATAACAGCATTGAAAGCGACGAAATAATCGCCGCGGCCCCGCCGCAGGACGAGTTGGAGTCGACAATAAACTATCTGCACGAGCTGGGCCAATGCCACTTGGTAACCAGCGGGACCAACCTTACCGCCCGCAAGAACTGGCTCAAGACCAACGGGCTGGACAAACGGTTCCCAGAAATATCCCAGATCCCCATGCCAACACCAGTTGGAGCCGCCCTACTTAGCCAGATAGCCAGCGAACATTCACCAGCGTTCGTTCTGGGTACCAGCGAGCACATTATAAAATGCGCCGCACAGGCAGGCATAAGATCGGTGGGAATAGCCGCCGGGGCGACAATAATGAAAAGACTGGCAGCCAGCGGGGCCGCAGCGTGTTATCCCAACGTCGAAGCCTTCAAAGAAGCAAAAGAAAACGGCGACGAGCAATTGAAAAAGATAGGCCTGATCCCAGCAGGTCGATCAACCGGCCGGGATCGCGACGACAAACCAACAAACCACAAACCAACTGGCAAAAAACCAATAGACCGTACAGCACAAAGAGAAGCCCGCCGGCAGCAAAGAATGTCTCGACGAAAAATCAATTAAACTTATCGCAAGTACCAACGCACGAGGGGTGCCCCATCCCTCGCGTCTTTTGCGAGGGTTGGGGGACTGAAGAACACATAACACTATCAAAAACAATCAAAACGGGTGAAGTTTCATATACAGTGTTGTCAGAGATTGAGATAAGTCTTATTTTCCGTTTAAACCAATCAGTGGCCCATCTCGGTTTCGCCGGGATGCAGTACTCATGCGATGATACAAAGGATAAACCCACAGGCGAGTATTACAGCCGAAACGTACCAATACCACCTGATGCCGGATAGAAAAACATTTGAACAATATTATAAGGAAACGCGCGTAAAAAAACCGGTGGGTATAGGAGTGAAAATACACTCACACGGCATGGAGCCGAATTTCGCCCTACCGGTTACATACAGTATAACTCAGTTTCCAGGCACGGCAAATGAAATAAGCTGCCACAAGCCACTACACTTCGAAATAACCGGTCGTACGATCCGCCGGTAAGGACTTAGCTGAAAACGTCAGATAAAACTGATCGCTGAATAATCCGAATTGCAGCCGCGCCGACTTCCCCAATCGACTTAAACGAACCGGGCAGCAACCTCAGCCGCCTCGAATTCCTCTATTTCCCAGTAGCCAAGAAACATGGGCTAAATAACTTCAGATAACTCTCATTAAGACGTATGCCATTCGATACAGGATTGATCCAAGTTAGTCCTTTCGAATTTCTATTGCACCCTACCGATATTTTCGCGGTTTTAACGCTTGCTTTTACTAGTTAAACATATTTAACTAATGGGCATAGCTAGCTAAGGCGACTTAACTAGCGTGGATTCGTGGTAAAGGAACCTTAACCAATTATGAATAGAGCTACGGGTACATATCGAGTAACCAAATGGGAGGATGAGGAAGTTAAAGCCTTTATCCCTGCCCCCTTGCCGCCAGCGAATCCCCCGCTGAAAATAGACGAGGAAATCGCTCGCCTATTATCTAACGCCCAAACCGCTATTGGCAAACTATCCGTTGCGGCCGACATGGTCCCCAGCGCCGACTGGTTCTTATACGGTTTTGTCCGCAAAGAGGCCTTAATCACTTCGCAAATAGAAGGTACGCAAGCAACCTTGAGAGACGTTTTAACCTTTGAAGCGGAGGAACAACCCCAACGTCCGGAAGATGTTCGCGAAGTCTGCAACTATATTGAAGCTCTCACTTATGCCCGAAAAGAATTGTCCCGCGCGAAGGGACTTCCTTTATCGATTCGCCTATTATGCCAGGCACACAAACGACTGATGAAAGGCACGCGGGGCAGGAACAAACAACCGGGGCAACTTCGGCGCAGCCAGAACTGGATTGGTGGTAGCCGACCCGGAAACGCCCGTTTTGTTCCGCCACCGCCGGACGTACTCTCTGAGTCCCTGACCAGCCTGGAAAGATGGATTCACAGCAAAGATCCATTGCACCCTCTTATCAAGATTGGTCTGGCTCATGTCCAATTTGAGACTATTCACCCATTCCTCGACGGTAATGGTCGTATTGGCCGGTTATTAATTACTTTGCTTATCGAACATTGGAAGCTCCTGAATGCCCCGCTGTTATATATAAGCGTATCCTTCAAACGCCATCGTCAGGATTATTACGATCACCTGAATCGTGTCCGCATCAAAGGCGACTGGGAATCCTGGATAAAGTTCTTCCTGGAGTGCATACGGGAAAGCGCAGATGATGCCGTATCAAGTGCCCAGAAACTATTCGCCATCACCACAACTGGCCGGAAAAAGGTAGCCACACATGACGGTGCTACTCTAGCTTCAATTCGGCTCTTTGATATTCTGCCCGCGCATCCGATAATGACTTTGCCGCTTGCCGGTAATCTGTTGGGAATAAGCAAACCCACAGCCAGCAAAACAATCGATGCTCTTCGCGACGCTGCGATCCTGCAGGAAATAACCGGGAAACGTCGCGATCGCATCTATGCTTATCACGAATACCTGCAAGTGCTTATGCCCGATACCGATTAATACATACGGTGAATGGAGCGGCCATTTTCTATTTTAATCTTCAATAAAAACTCCACGTAATACGTCCACTACCTGGTCCGATTCCTCCGGGGTGTATCGAGGTGAACGGGTTATGTACAGCCGGTCGAACTGAATTTCAGGGGCCTTAAACCTGTCGCGGTGATACACGGTGACTGGTACCGAACAATCGAATTGGTAATCCCCCTGCTTGTTTTCGTATTCCTCATGCGTTCCGGAAAACCTGCGGAGATGCAGCGAGCCGCTATTGCGCTGCGAATCATCCCAGACATCCATGCCGGCCGGTATGTCGTAGTTACGCAGCCATAAATCCGGGTGAGTTACGTAGTCGATCCTGCTGATATACCCGCAGGCGATAGCGAACAGGAGGAAATTACCCTCGTTCGGCTTGAAATCCTTCATCCGGGCTCGGCGCTGGTCTTTTTCAATTGCCAGAAACTCGCTATGGAACTCGTAGCAGTCCTGGCCAAAACCAAGATCGGAATGAGCGTCCAGATGATAAAGATGAACCGGCTGATCAATCTCGACCAGCTCGCTCAGCAACTGTTCATGAGTTTCCAAAACCGAACCGGGTATTTTTTCACCACACTCCAGGCCAAGAGATCGAGTGATCCAATCACAAACACTTTCCGGAGCCCATGAAGCAACCTTAAGAACGCGCCCACCCTTTCGTCCGGATTTTCCACTAGTACGCGGATCAACGAACAGGTCTATGTCAATGTCCAAAACGGTAATCATGTAAAAAACTCTCAGGAGAGAAAGGGGTCAGGCTTACTTTTTAATTAAGTAAGCCTGACCCCCTTTTCACCGTTATTGCTATTCCTTCGAAACATTCCGTGGCGAAACGGACATCTCCTTGAGTTTTTCGTAAAGCGGTTTGAGGTGATCGGGATGACCGGTGATGGCGATGCTCTCTCCTACTTCGCTCATGATCGTCGCGATATTGCACACCTCGTCAAAAATCGACATTCCGATTTTTCTCGATATATTGGCCCTGGTCAGGTGTGCCATCTGCTTCGAGCCGGATCCGTCCAACTTTAAAACCACCATCGCTCCATTCGGTTTTGTCTGCTCGTACGTAAAGTCCAGAATTCTCCACTTCGTGCGGGCGTCCAGGCAACTCTCCGGCGCGGTACTCGCCAGAACGTACTTATCGTTTTGCCAATTCGCCAGTACCAGCCGGTTGGCCGTAATGGGGCCCACCATAGCCGATACCTTAAGCCAGCGATACCCGACCGGCGTTGCTTCATCGCCCCTGACCTGAAAATCTTTGGCGATTTCAGCAAAACGCTTCCCTACTTCGGGTGAGGGATCAGACGATGGATCTATAAGGATATGGCATTCGATTATTCCAGCCGGCAGCAACTGCTCTGCGGATTCTGACCTGACGACATTACGACTGCACCCGGCTAAGAAACTTGCAAAAACACAACAGTATAGAAGGCCACTAAAAAATCGTTTCATTTTCAATCCTCAACATTCTTTGGGATACATTTTCAAACACGGGAAACCATACCCTAACTACCTTATTGCATGCTACGTAATATAATACATATGATTGCCTGATAATATCAACTTTCAAACAAGCTTCGCTGCTCAACCGGCAGCAAAGGTCTTTGAACGGAACAGGTTGGTTTACTTCGTTTTCGCATAAACGAGCGTTTTCTTTTGCTTCAGCTATAAGATACTCTAGCGCTAAACGAACCAGATCCGTCATGGGCGGTAGGATAGCCGAAAGTTGAGAGCAGAAAGTTGAGAGCAGAAAGTTGAGCTGGCTTCGCCGGTTGCCCACTCCTGGCTTTTGCCTCAATTCGTTCTAATCCCAAACTCCAGGACCCGCTTCGAGAAGTACGGAGATCAGTCGAATATCCGAGGCGACCTGTTGAAATTACCTGGTGCCGGATTGACGGCGATACTCAGCTTCTGGCTCGGATGGAAAGGCGTACCGCATTCGGAACAGGCTCTCGCGCAACTCCCACGCAAATCGTAACCACATCTTCCGCATATATCACAACCTCGTTCGCTTAATTCCTTCCAGAGCAAACGGCGTATTTTTCGGCGAGCCAGGATAGGATGTACTACCAGGTACCACGTAAAAAACGATAGCAACCCCAACGCTATACACAAACCGGTAGTCAAAACATTAACCAGAGTTCCGGTGAATCCTGAATACTCGCCGAATAACGACCACACATATATGGAAACACCAACACTCATCACCAGGCAACTAGACACGCTGACCGCGGCCAACAACAATAAAACCGGAGAAAACAAACTGCGCTTCCAGGCAATCACAAAAACCTCTCCTCGTTTGGCGCTATCGGTTACCAGCAATAATTCCGGAAACCATTTCGACGTCACCATGGCGGTTATTCTGTGATTCAGGTTTAGCAGAAATGCAATTGGCGATATTTTCTTGGCCATACTGAGTACCTGATCGTTTTTTCTCCCCGATTGTGTAAACGCAATCCCTGTTTATACCATTGGTTTCACACGCCTGATTCTCAGGAATGGAACACCGAATCCGGGTTTCATTGCCTAAATACGATCTGACCCCAGTTTTTTTAACATAACGCACATGGTTTTAACCAGGCGAGTTCTATAGCACAAGCTACCCTCACCTGAAATATCAGGCCTCGAATTCCTTTGGGCCGATTGTGTTCTTTAAACCTCCATTGAGCCGGGAGGTCGATCACGAAATCATTGAGGCGGTTGACGAGCAGGCATAACAGTGAAATACCTTTGGTCGGCGAACATCCTGGTCGCCGGGCTGTCTATAAGCGAATCGCCGCGAGCAGCCCCAATACCGCTGGTCGATAATCGCGCGAAGTTGATTCGCCCACTCTCCCCACAGGCGCAGTCTCGCGAGAGTAATCAGAGTTAATCATTGCGGAAAAATCAGATCCAGCCGGCGCCCCTCGCCCATAACTTCTTTGACTACAAGTCATTACACGCAACCGTTTCATCCCTTGACTAAAAGTTCGCTTAAGCGTACTTTATTCGTACCAATGAATCTCGCGGATGGTTGTCGTCAGGCCGCTTGCCGCGAGTTCAGAAAAATCCAGTTCGTTAGCGGCTGCAGGGTTCGCTTGCCACACGCGTTCCAACATTCTTCACGAATGTTGGAAAACGAGTATCAAGAGTTTGAGCCTTTAGTACACCGCGATTGATCCCCCTAGCCAGCCAGAAGCCAGCCAGGTAATCGCCTGACGTTCCACTATCAGTCGGTGCAGCGTTGGGCCGCCACAACCATTGGAGCTGTTGTGATTATTTCGGCTCGGCGTCGAGCCGCCCAACACCTTCAGGCTCGAAAGGAGGAAAAAATGAAGAAGACTTATCTGGCACTTGGCTGCGCGTTACTGGCAGGCTTTACGGCCGCGGCAAACGCCGCTTACATCGATTACGTATGGGCCGATTCCGTAACCGAGTGGAACGGCGGAATTAAGAATTTCTCAATGGACCTGATGACCAAGGATACCACATGGTGGCTAACCGGTCAGCCTGACGCCGACCAGAACGGCAATGGCTACGCCTGGGACCCGGTAGACAATGACTACGTCGCCGGTTGGAAAATGCCCTTCTCCAACGATCGGTTTACCGTCTCGTTCGACACGCCGATTCAGGATGGAGCAGGCGACGACATTCTGGTCGTGGGCTATGGCGGTCCGGCATGCGAGGCTTCCGTACAAGCGAGTTCAGACGGTATCAACTTTACCGAATTGGGAACTA
This sequence comes from Phycisphaerae bacterium, assembly GCA_963667855.2. GTDB lineage: Bacteria > Planctomycetota > Phycisphaerae > UBA1845 > UBA1845. The sequence continues at coordinate 410,179 of CAXXKI010000029.1, forward strand.
TCGTCGGAGGAACTCCCGGTTATCTCAATGATCTATGGTTCGATCTGGGTGGCCTGTCGGACATTCAATACATACGCGTGGAGCGAGTTTCCGGCGCCGCGTACAGTGCGGCTTTTGTCGATGCGATCGGAGCAGTACCGGAGCCCGCCAGCGGAATGCTGCTGATTCTCGGCGGTTTATGCGTTGCTGCACGCCGCCGATAGATACGCGCAAAGACGAGGAGGATCGTAACGGTTCTCGAAGGCAAGCCCTGCTTACCTTCGAGAACCACCGATTTTGAAGCGGTGAAAACCTAATCCCGGACGGATCAACGGCTTGCTCAGTGTTTTCCAGTATCCGGTAAAATGCTTGGGCAGGCACAATAAAGGAGGTACCACTCGTGAATCGCAACCTGTTGATAATGGCATTGCTGAGCCTAACGCTCAGTGTTAATACTGAAGCGGTTACGCTGGAATTCACCCTGCTGACCTGGAACGATCAACAGGCAACACCCGAATTACCATCCGCTGTAGGCATAAAACCATCTCAATCCTCTCAGCCCTGCGATTGGCTTCTTTTTACCGGGGACGATTACGTTTATCCTGACGGCTGGAATCCCCTTGGCGCGATCAGCCACAACTTCGCCGACCCTGCGGGCGATGGCGGCTCGACCTTTGCCATGGCACCATCGTTAACCTGTATCACGCCATTGGCACTTGATTTTACGCCCATAAGCACAAATGCCTGGAATGTACAACCCGCTTCACTGGCCTACACCGGCGATGCAACGTCTTTCGCCCAGATGAACCAGTTCCTTATTCTGCCCGGCGATCCGGCCACCCTTGATTCGACGTACAACGTGGACGGGCAGACAAGCCTCGGTACATGGAACGCAACATCCGAAAGCAACTGGATCCTGAACTACTCAATCGATTTCTACCTGGCGACCAACACCGATGGAAACGGCGCCCCGCAGGACATCGACGCAACCTTTGATAACTGCATCCAGGCGGGCTACCTCATACCGAAATCGAAGTTGACCTTAACAGGGTTGGCCGACGTGGAGCTGGATGATCCGGCCGGTTTCTTCACCGGCGATTTTAAATCATACCTGCTTAACCAGATCGCCCCCCGCCTGCCGGAAAACGCCACTGCGCTACTTGTCACGCAGATGGCAAAAACCAACCCCGTATTTACCGATGTGGATGTATCCATCACCCTGGCCAGCCGTGTAGGCAATACAACTATCGCCTACACTTTCGACCCGTTACCGGTTCCTTACGATCTTAACGGCGATGGCGACGTCGACGTTGATGATTTCGATATCCTGGAAAACTGCCTGGCCGGCCCCGGCGCATCTCTGGCCACTGAATGCACCGTTGCCGACCTGGATAATGATAACGATGTTGACCTGCACGACTTTTCCGTATTACAGCGTTATTTCACCGGGAATTGACTGTTCGCGATTGACCGGCATGTGCATGCGGGTCTCGCGGACGTTTAAGGTAAACTCAATATAGTGTTATATGCCATGAAAGCATCTCCTCGTGTTTTCGAACGTAAAGACGCAGGCAACTTGCGATTGCCCGGCTTCACTCTTGTCGAGTTGCTTGTTGTCGTGTCGATTGTAGCACTTCTGCTCGCGATTATGGTGCCCTCCCTTTCGCGGGCCCGCGGTCAGGCAAAGGACGTACAATGCCTGGCCAACCTGCGGCAGGTATTCCTCGCGTTCCAGGCGTATACCATCGAGAATCGCGACTACGCACCGCGTGCGGCGGGCCATGAATTGGGCGGGAAAACAGGGAGAATGCCCGTCGACTGCAACGACTGGTCTCCGGCGGTTATGTTCGGTGGTGGACTGCCCGCAGAGAAGCGCCTGTTGAACCCGTACATCAGGCACCAGTACAACGTGTTCCGCTGCCCCCCGCGACAAGGGAGAACCAATCTTCTGGCTTGAGAATTCCAAATACCCGAAAAGCTTAAAGGCTTTTGATCTCTACGGCAGCAGCTATTTTTACGCTTCCGGCTACAACCGGGCGGCCGGGGTCATGATGCCTATGGGAATAGCCAAATTCGTTGGACTCGAATTCTGCTATGGACCGCACGCGGACGTTCCATTACCCAATGGTGAATCCGTACCCATAACCAGGTTTTCCCGTTCGTCAAAGAAGGTGGTGGTCGGCGACCTGCCTATTCACCGAACCATGCCCACCATCGCCGCACACTCGGACGCCCACTGGCATGGGAACCCCAAAAGCAAACACGTGTGGTCTAACGCCGCGTTCCTCGACGGCCATGGCGAAATCGTCCGCGTTTTTCCTTTCGATACCACGGAACGTCCGACGTGGGAAGGTGTAACCACCATGCCGGACCTTGAAAATCCCTATTACTGATGAAGAATAATTCAAAAACACTGCTCACCATACTGGCTTGTTGCCTGCTCGCCGGCATTGCTATTGCCTGGAACAACTGGTCAAACGGCGATCCTGCGGCCAACCTGCTGAACACCGATCCGCTGGTCATTAAGGATCTGAAGTGGAACCTGGAAGACGGACGATGTGCGATAAGCGGATTGCTGTCAAACCAAAGCTCGCAACCGGCCATATCGGTCATCGTCATACTCGAAGTACACGATCCGCAAGGCAACCTGATTGCGACTAACCCTATGGTAGAAGTCCTGGCCCTTAAGGGTAATTCCAATACCCCGTTCCACGGCTCAGTACCCATCCCCCGCCCACCAGCACAAGTTACAGCCGCAGCCAAGGTCGCAGCGGTTCGCTGGGAGTAACCGACCCATATCACAAGAAGATAAACGGGACAGGTTCGGTTTCCGACAAGGGGTACCCAATCCCTCGCGTCTTTTGCGAGGGTCGCGGGACGGAAAAGCTGGTTTCGCCAAATCAGAAAGCGAACACTCAAGCAAAACCTTTCCAGGTAAAAACTTCAATTAACATCTCAGGTTCTTCTTAACGAGCAATTGCAGTAAACCGTTTTTCCAAAGCGAATCCTTCCTACCGCGCCTTCGAAAAACAGTTGGCGGAAGCGGGACAGGTTCGGCCTTTGAACGATGTTGGGGAATTTAAACTGTTTACTTGCTTGGAGGTTTTTGGGATTTTATTCGTTTAACGAACCGGTCCCTTGGGCAGGCTGCCGGCTGTGCCTATCTTTTTGAAGCCCATTTTCTGGCGCACTTCGTCCAATAGCTGGTCCACTTTCTTTGAGGTTTCCAGGTCTTCCTGATTGTATAGTTCGAGCTGGCGGTTGCTTTCTTCGTCGAGGTTGGCCAGGCGCACTCCTATCAATCTTACCGGCTGGCCCGGTTTTCTGGCATTGTTGAAAATCTCTATTATGTACTGGTGGATTTCCCGGTGGTTGTCGGTTCTGAAACCTATGGTTTTCGCCCTGGTAATGGTTTTGAAATCCGGAGTGCGGAGTTTGATTCCCACCGTACCGGTCTTCAAACCCGCCTTTCGCAGGCGCCATGCGGCTTTTTCCGTCAGTTCGTACAGGGTTCTCTCCAGTTCGGCCTGATCGCTGCAATCTACCGAAAATGTATGTTCGTTGGAGATCGATTTCGGCTGTTCCGGGTGATAGAGATTTTCGTTACCGCTACCTGCTGCCAAACGGGACAGCCTTTCCGCCCATTGCTCGCCCGCCCGTTCAGTGAGTTCCTCTTTACTCAATTGCTGCACGTCGGCAAAAGTTACCAGCCCGCGGGCGGCCAGCGCCTCGGTTGATTTTTTCCCTATGCCGGGAACCACCCTGAGTTTCAGCGGGCGGAGAAATGCAGGCTCGCTACCGGCGGCTACGTGGCAAATCCCCCTGGGCTTGCAGTACTTGCTGGCTATCTTGGCTATGGTGCGGTTTGCCCCTATGCCGGCCGATATGCTTAAACCAACCTCGACCGAAACCTGGCGGCAGAGTTTTTCGGCGATAACTACCGGCCAATGCCGGGGAACCTCCTGCCGGGGGAACAGTGCCCGGTACTGATCGACGGTCCAGTCCATGTACCCTTCGTCGATGCTGGCCTGCTCCACATACGGGCAGTAGTCGTCGAAGACCTCGAACACCCGCTCGCTGAACTCGGAGTATCTGTGGAATTGGCCGTGAAGGAAGATCGCATCGGGACAGACTCGGTGGGCCTGGGTCAAAGGCATGGGTACGTAAACGCCGCGAGCACGAGCCTCGTAGGAAGCGGCGGCCACCACTCCCCGCTCGTCGGCCGCCCCACCAACCACTACCGGCTTGCCCCGCAGCGACGGGTTGAGCAGTTGCTCCACCGAAGCGAAAAAGGCGTCCAGGTCGACATGCACGATAACTCTTTTGGCAACATGATGTTGCGAGCTTAGGGCATCCTGGTTGGACGGGTCTGGTACTACCATAAATGGGTTCGTTTCGTAATTTTACCTTGCCGGTGATTATACCGGGATTTCTCACCCTGTTAGGATTTTATTCGGAAATTCTACCCAAATCCCCAGCTCAGGCAATAGATCCCTGCGCTGCCGGGGCAGATACCCTGACAATATCCTCGTTGACGGAACCGCGATCCCCGCTTACGGTTAGCGCGCGGTTTGCTGGTTATGGTATTAACTTGAAGCGGTGCCAGGCGCACTGATCATATTTTTGCGGGGTTTTGGTGATGGTAACGAACATATCAGTAGCACAGGTCAAGGGGATCAAGATAGGACCGGGGAACCCGCTGGCGATTATCTGCGGGCCTTGCGTTATCGAATCTCGCGACCACACGCTGCGGATGGCCGACGCTCTGGGCAAGATCTGCACCAAACTTTCCGTACCCATGATCTTCAAGGCCAGTTACGACAAGGCCAACCGCTCCAGCGTGGACAGTTTTCGAGGTCCGGGCCTGGAGAAAGGGTGCGAGATTCTACTGGAAGTTGCCCGGGAGCTTGGTTGGCCGGTGACTACCGACATCCACGCGCCAGAGCAGGCCGCACCGGTGGCCGAAGTAGTCGACTGTCTGCAGATCCCCGCGTTTCTCTGCAGGCAGACCGACCTGCTGGTCGCAGCGGCCGAAACCGGTAAGTGCGTTAACATCAAGAAGGGGCAGTTCATGAGCCCGGAGGAGATGGAAAACGCAATCGGCAAGGTGGGAACGATGGGTAACGAAAACGTAATGCTCACCGAGCGCGGAACGTTTTTCGGGTATAACCGCCTGGTGACCGACATCACGTCAATCCCCAAGCTAAGAAAAATGGCCCCCACGGTTTTCGACGCGACCCATAGCTGCCAGCAGCCGGGCGGATTGGGAACTTCCACAGGCGGAGCAAGGGAGTTCGTAGAGCCGCTGTCCCTGGCGGCCGTCGCGGTAGGCGCCGACGCCCTGTTCATGGAAGTCCACGACAACCCCCCGCTGGCCAAGAGCGACGCCACCACCCAACTGCCGCTGGAGCAGTTCGAGGAGGTACTGAGCAGATGCCTCCGCGTCCGCGACGCGGTTGGAGGGTAGGGGACTGGTACGCTTTTGCCTTGTTCGAGACCTGACCGGGTTTCAAAATCAATAACCTTTAATCGCGGGGAAATCCTTAACAGCGTTGGCAAAAACGTACCTGTCCCCCTTCGATGACATCAGGGCTGCGAAGCTCTTTTTTATAGCGTCGCGAAGGCCATCGTAGAACAAAGTTTTAGAAGCAAGAAGGCCATCGCGTAATGGCCTGCGAACATCTTCAGGCGTAGCGGGACAGGTTCGAGAGGGATTGCATAACCCCAGTTATCGCTTGTCATTAATGCAGCGAACAAGCTACGCGATCTAAAGGGCTAGCGAACCAGTCCCGTTGTGAGCGTCTCCAGGCAAAGCTTGGGGACTGGTACGCTTTTGCCTTATTCCCAAGTCAACCGGGTTTCAAATTCGATAACCTTTAAACGCGGGGGAATCCTTAACAGCGTTGGCAAAAACGTACCTGTCCCCCTTCGATGACATCAGGGCTGCGAAGCTCTTTTTTATAGCGTCGCGAAACCCCTCGCAAAACGAAGTTTTAGAAGCAAGAAGGCCATCGCGTAATGGCCTGCGAACATCTTCAGGCGTAGCGGGACAGGTTCGAGAGGGATTGCATAATCCCAGTTATCGCTTGTCATTAATGCAGCGAACAAGCTACGCGATCTAAAGGGCTAGCGAACCAGTCCCGTTGTGAGCGTCTCCAGGCAAAGCTTGGGGACTGGTACGCTTTTGCCTTGTTCGAGACCTGACCGGGTTTCAAAATCAATAACCTTTAATCGCGGGGAAATCCTCAACAGCATTGGCAAAAACGTACCTGTCCCCCTTCGATGACATCAGGGCAGCGAAGCTCTTTTTTATAGCGTCGCGAAGGCCATCGTAGAACAAAGTTTTAGAAGCAAGAAGGCCATCGCGTAATGGCCTGCGAACATCTTCAGGCGTAGCGGGACAGGTTTGAGAGGGATTGCATAATCCCAGTTATCGCTTGTCATTAATGCAGCGAACAGCCCCCTCTTATTTTGAAAGTTGATTTCGATTTACGGATCAAGTTCGATTTTCCATAGCTTTTGAGTTAACTTGCCTTGATGTTGAGATTGAACGAACAGGTTCTGCTTTCGCCTGCTTGGTTTGGGAGAATTTCATGACTCGGCAATACTTGTTGTTTTCGACTCTGGTCGCATTATCGTTATTCCTGTCCTTGAACATTGGCTGCGTAGAGCGATATGCCAAGGTTGAACCGTTTACTTTCGTCCAGCTTTGCGATCCGCAACTGGGGATGGGCGGCTACGAACACGATGTGGCTTCTTTCGGGCAGGCCGTCCGGCAGATCAATGAACTGCGACCTGATCTGGTGGTTATCTGCGGCGATCTTGTGGAACAGCCGGTGGATGAATCCTTTGCGGATTTCAACCGCATTAAAGCTGGATTGAAAATACCCGCTTATTGCGCTCCGGGCAATCATGACATCGGCGGCAATCCCACGATTACATCCATCAATCGCTATAGGGAAAAAACCGGGCGGGACTATTACAGTATTGAGCATAAAGGGTATACCTTCGTCATGGTTAATACCCAACTTTGGAAGGCTCCGGTCGAAGGCGAAACCGAAAAGCAGGATTCCTGGCTGGCACAAACGCTCGAAAACGCCCGAACGAGGAAAAGCCCGGTTATAGTTGTGGGCCACTACCCTTTGTTCGTCAAAACGCTCGACGAAGAGGATGAGTACTTCAATTTGCCTGTCGCAAAGCGGAAGGAACTGTTGGATTTGTATCGCGAATACGGAGTGGTGGCCGTCCTTGCCGGTCACACGCACACCACGATCGCAAACGAATATCAAGGTATGCAATTGGTTAACGGGGAAACAACCTCCCGCAATTTCGATAATCGCCCGTTTGGTTTCCGGCTCTGGACTGTCGATACGGCAACCTCTGTCCGGCACGAGTTTGTTCCACTTACCGAAGGTGATGCGGAATAAACGGAGCAGGTTTGTAATCGTAGAGCGATTTCTACAACCCCGTATTGCCGTCCGCTGCAACTTGTTGCCCAAGTCAAAATCGCCTTCGATGCAGATGCGCGTCATAGCGTAGCCTTTGGACCGCTTCCAGGCGCATAGGCGCACATTGAAAAACCGCCCTGGCGCTATCTCCAGGGCGATTGGGTGTCGTTTCTGAATAAAAAACGGGTTATCGGAATTTTGATTAAGAAAAAGAGTCGAATTCGGCCGAGATCGCAGGTTGGAGGTACATAGTTATGATGCGTAAGTACATTGCGATTCTGGCTTTGCCGCTGGTGGCGTTGGGGCTCACAGGTTGCCTGTTTCTATACAACATTGGTGGACCCACTCCCGAGCTAACCCTGTCAGAAGCTCGAGAGCTGATTAATAACGACATGCGACGGGCCTGCTCCTCGCTGGCGGAAGACGACATCCTGCTGCGTCTGTTGGGCTGGTACCCCGGAGCCGCAGGAGCCTTGCAGAAACACGACCTGCTGATGGAGCGGATCACAGTATGCGAGACGGCCGAAGCGGATAACACGGACGAATCCGAGTACGGTCCTTTCTGCGACGTTAACTCCTCGGGTTATAGCGAGTGCCTTTCCGACTGCACCTTGTGCAACGCAATGATTATCGAAGCGGTATATCCGGCCACGGATCGTAAGGATGTTACCGACGCCTGCTACTACATGACCAAGACGGAAATCGAAACGCTAACCGCTCTTTACCGGGCAGACGCCAATGATGGTGTTTTGCTGGAAGATGCCATCGTGGAAGCGGCAGAATCGTGCTATGAGGAACCGGGCGATACGGGCGAAGTCTCGATCTGCACGGCATGCCGTATTTCCATTATCGAATACGTGCGCGAATAACAATCCGCAGAGTGACTGACTCGACGTACACATTCTCCCGAGCTTAAAGGTTGCAGGGCCGGAATCCTCGCACTCAAACCGATCTTACAACTTCTGACATTTATCACGTTTCAACGCCCCTTCCAAGGCAATTAAACCGCCCATATTCACATCAACCCCGATTGCACTGACCACCCCCTTAGGTGTAGATTGCGTATCTATAATTTATTGCTGATTTCACGGTGCATTTCCTAAGGAGAAAGCTCAAATGCGCGGAAGAATACCTGGTGTTATGGTCGCACTATTATTCTGGGCGGGGATCGCCCAGGCCGACAACAGCCCCACCTGGACCCAGCTTTCGCTGGATACCTGCGAAGTGAACAAGTTTGTGCAGGCGAATCCGAATCATGATGGCCGGGGCGTGGTCATTGCTATTCTGGATACCGGTGTCGATCCCTCTATCCCTGGATTAACCACTACACCTGACGGTGAAGTGAAAGTAATCGATATTCAGGATTTCAGCGGTGAAGGCGATACGGATCTTCATCGGGTATTGGCCACCGACAACGGTCAGGCGGCTGTCGAGTACGACGACGACGGAAACCCCGTCGAATACACTCTTCCCGAGTTGAAAACCAATGGCGAAGAACGAAAATTACTTTTCGGCTGGCTTAAAGAGAAAAAGTTCATCAATGGTGATATTCCCGATCTCAACGGCAATGGTAAAACCAACGACAGTTTTGCAGTCCTGGTTACCTACTTCGCCGGCGATGGCGATGACCAGGCAATCTGCTACGTGGACACGAACATGGACCGCAGTTTCGCCGACGAGAAACCGCTGCAGAACTACAAGCTAAAGTACGATACATTCGACCTCGCCCGGTCAAAACCGGAAAAGCAGATCGTTCCCCTGACCTTCTCAATCAACATCTTCCTGCGACAGAGCAAGGTCGTTTTCTGCTTTGACGACGGTGCCCACGGAACACACGTGGCCGGCATCGCCGCGGGCTATAAGATCAACAACCAGGAAGGCCTCAACGGCGTCGCTCCCGGGGCGAAGGTTATCGGTTTGAAAATCGGCAACGGCGCACTCGGCGGAATAAGCACGACCGACGCCAAGAAGAAAGCCATGGAGTATGCCGCCCGCTACGCCCGCGAAAACGGGGTACCGGTGGTCTGCAATTTGTCCTACGGTGTGGATTCCACTATCGAGAGCAACTCGGACATCGACAAATTCATGGAAAAACACCTTCGCAGGAATCCCTATCTCGTTTTCTGCACTTCCGGCGGTAACGACGGCCCGGGCCTTTCCAGTGTCGGTACTCCGGCGGCAGCGGACCAGGCGATTGCGGTGGCCGCCCTGCTGGCCGCTGACAGCGCACGCGATGTGCAGGGCTTTAACATCGATCACGCCGTGGTGACTCCATTTAACTCCCGCGGTGGGGAATTACCTAAATCAGATATCGCCACGCCGGGATGGTGCACTTCGACCGTACCGCGTCACGTACAACGCGGCGATTACTGGGCGGGAACGAGTATGGCCAGCCCCTATGCGGCAGGCCTCTGTGCCCTTTTGATCAGTGACGTAATCGCCGACAACCCGAAAACCAAAGTCCGCGGTTGTGACGTCAAGCGGGCGCTTTGCCTGTCGGCATCCCCCATTCCCGGATTCAATACGTTGGATTATGGATATGGATTACCCCATGCCCCTAAAGCGGCATCCATTCTTCGCAAGCTGGTGAAATCCGCCGCTACCGATCCGGTTATCGGGTATGAAATATCAACGGATTGCCCACATGGTTACAAGGGTCGTGCCCCGGCCGCCTATTGGCGAAGTACGTGGTTCCCAAAGACCGAACGGCAGACCTTCAGCATCGGCCCGGTGTTTGCTCCGGGAACGGATGCCAGCCGCCCAGACTGCGTTCACCCGTAAGTTTGAGCTCCGTTCGAAGACGGACTGGTGCAAGGTATCTCAGGAAAGTGTTTACCTGCGAAGTGCTCAAAACGCCTATGTATATGTCGATTACGATGCAAGCAAGTTGACTGAACCGGGTCTGCACGTGGGAATAGTTGAAGCATTGCACGATGGAATGGTAGCGTTCCGACTTGTGAATACCATCATCGTTCCCCATCGAGCGACCCTGGAGAACAACTTCGCTTACAAGTTTGAAAACCAGACAGTCAAAGGCTGGATACCGGACAGGTATTTCCTGGCGATACCGGCCGGCGCCAGCGCCATGCGATTGGTTTTATCTGCACCGGAAGGCAAGGATTCCAAAGCGAGTATCGAAAGAATCTTCAACCCGGACGGACTGCAGTTAAGGACACGAAACAACAGACTGGACACCGAGTCGGGCAAGCGCGAGGTGTCCTGGTCGGTAACGGACAAGCTGGTTCCCGGCGTGTGGGAGGCGGACGTTGTATCCAACCACCCGGACAAGGACTGGAGCTACAACCTCGAGGTGCGATTCTTCGGGCTGCACGTCGAACCGGAAACGATAACCGAATGGGACGCAGGTTCCTCCGATCCGCCGGCTGGCGAATTGACCGTAACCAACCTGTTTGACCGGCCACTCGTGGCAAACACCAGCGGAAAAATAGAGGGATTCCGCAAGTTCAAGGCAGACAAGTTCAAGGGTTTGAAAGACGAACTCACTTGCAAGATCGAACTCGGCGCGGAGTATTCGGCCGCCAGAATAAAACTGGAAATGACCAAGGAATCCTGGGCGGAGACCACCGATCTGGGCGTGACCGTTACGGACCCGAGCGGGGAAAGCATTTATAGTTCAGCTTTTTCCAATAACACGTTCTCCGCAACAGTCCAGAATCCGACTCCCGGTGAAGCAGTCACATTGACTTTGAAGCTCAACGCCGGTTTCGCGGTATCGGATGACGAGAGGAAAACCCCGATAGATGTAACCGTAGACCACATGCTGGCCAACGCTATCCCCGTGGAGGTTACACGAGATGGATCAGGCACGGTGAATTTCGTACCCGGCGTTCCCATCAAACTCGAATTCGAGGCCCAAGACGTACTGCCGGCCACTCCGGACGGAACCCACCCGGTGGGCTACCTGGTATTCAAGGAGAAGAGCAGTAACGAAACAGCCTTGCAGGTGGAAATAAACATAGAAGACTAAACAGAAAACCCAAGGAAAGAGAAAACCCTGCCGCTTCCGCGACTGGAATCGGCAGGGTTTTTGTTTGTAGTTTACCAATACAGAACAGCCTCACGGTAAAATTAGGAGAAACCTCGGTAAATACTGTTCTCTTGCAAAATCATATTGCGAAGCATAGCCCAAAACAATATAGCGATAAAACATAGCTATCCGTCGCCCCTTATACCGGCGATTTTATAGTTTTACCACAAAGGCACGAAGACACTAAGAACGGCTTAACAGCCAGTATCTTTACCTGCTCGCAACGCATACGACTTTCGAAAGTATTACGACGGAACAACTTTGCGACTTCCCCATCTTTGTGTCTTTGTGCCTTTGTGGTTCAATTGTTTTTACCAAGACATTAAGACCTCAAAAGCGACCTATAATATTATCCTTTTTATTCCATCTCGTATTACCGGCACATTGAAATTAACCAAAAGACCTAAACGTAATCCCGTAAGTCTTAAATAGGATAAAACCTGCGCTTTATATACGGGATGCAGTACTTCTACTGATTTTAACTCCACAAGCAATTTCTCTTCTACGATGAGATCTACTCGCAACCCAGCGTCCAATTTCACACCATCGTAGAACACGGGCAAATCAATCTGCGAGTCAACCTTTAAACACCGCTTTCCCAGTTCATGCAAAAGACAAACTTCATAAACTCGTTCAAGCAAACCAGGGCCAAGCTCCTTGTGAACCTGAAAAACTGCATCTACAACAGCTCTCGAAACTTCGTTAACTTTATCCGAAACTGGCCCCAAAGCTGAGTCATTCATTATTACACTCGCTTCTGTCAGATAGAATGTATACTAAGAAATGCCCTGTAAAATTTCCATGCTACATTTACCAACAACTTGATAGAAATGCCTACTTCACGCAGTTGCGGCCCAGCAATTAGATTAAACACATCACGGAACGACGTAAATACTATAATATTCCCAGGTTCTCAATAGCCGTAGCTATTTTATGCCTTTGTAGTTCAATTTTTTTTACCACAAAGACACGAAGACACTAAGAACGGCTTAACAGCCAGCATCTTTACCTGCCTGCAACGCATACGACTCTCGAAAGTATTACGACCGAACAACTTTGCGACTTTCCCATCTTTGTGTCTTTGTGGTTCAATTTTTTTTACCACAAAGGCACGAAGACACGAAGAACGGCTTAACATCCAGTATCTTTACCTGCTCGCAACGCATACGACTCTCAAAAGTATTACGACCGAACAACTCTGCGACTTCCCCATCTTTGTGTCTTTGTGCCTTTGTGGTTTAATTGTTTTTAACACAAAGGCACAAAGACACCAAGAACGGCTTAACAGCCAGTATCTTTACCTGCTCGCAACGCATACGACTTTCGAAAGTATTACGACCGAACAACTTTGCGACTTCCCCATCTTTGTGTCTTTGTGGTTTAATTGTTTTTACCACAAAGGCACGAAGACACGAAGAACGGCTTAACAGCCAGTATCTTTACCTGCTCGCAACGCATACGACTCTCGAAAGTATCACGACCGAACAACTCTGCGACTTTCCCATCTTTGTGTCTTTGGGCCTTTGTGGTTCAATTGTTTTTACCACAAAGACACGAAGACACCAAGAACGGCTTAACAGCCAGTATCTTTACCTGCTCGCAACGCATACGACTCTCAAAAGTATTACGACCGAACAACTCTGCGACTTCCCCATCTTTGTGCCTTTGTGTCTTTGTGGTTTAATTGTTTTTACCACAAAGGCACGAAGACACCAAGAACGGCTTAACAGCCAGTATCTTTACCTGCTCGCGACGCATACGACTTTCGAAAGTATCACGACCGAACAACTCTGCGACTTCCCCATCTTTGTGTCTTTGTGTCTTTGTGGTCTAATTGTCTTTAACACAAAGGCACGAAGACACGAAGAACGGCTTAACAGCCAGTATCTTTACCTGCTCGCAACGCATACGACTCTCGAAAGTATCACGACCGAACAACTTTGCGACTTCCCCATCTTTGTGCCTTTGTGCCTTTGTGGTTCAATTGTTTTTTAACACAAAGACACGAAGACACCAAGAACGGCTTAACAGCCTGTATCTTTACCTGCCTGCAACGCATACGACTCTCGAAAGTATTACGACCGAACAACTTTGCGACTTTCCCATCTTTGTGTCTTTGTGCCTTTGTGGTTCAATTGTTTTTACCACAAAGACACGAAGACACTAAGAACGGCTTAACAGCCAGTATCTTTACCTGCTCGCAACGCATACGACTCTCAAAAGTATTACGACCGAACAACTCTGCGACTTTCCCATCTTGGTCTATTCCATCTCCGATCTGACAAAACGCTATTCTACAAAACCGCTTGCGGCGATGGTCCCATAGTCGCACGTCCCAAACGCATACTGGTTATTCACTAATACCCAATTGTAAAGTTGCCGACTAAACCGCACCAATCCTCGCCATATGCGAAATAAGGAGAAAAAAGCAATGATCGACGACGAACACAGCAAAACCATACCGGCACCATCGAGAAATAACGAATCGGCCAGGGTTCCGGAGAGTACCCCCGTTCTCTGGCAATCTTTGCAGGGCGAATCAGCCCTTCACCATGGCACGATAATTCAACGCACATCGTTCGGTCTGACCATGCATGTAAAAGCAGAGGAAACTCCGGCGGTGGGTACGCGGTTCAATTACCGTAGAAGAAATCACGGAGAATGGGTAGGCCCGCTGGATGTTGTCGAAACATCTCAGGCACCGGAAGGAAGAACGCTGGTACAAGCGGAGTACCAGGCCAGTTAAGGTTGCGTGAGTAACGGCAGATCAATTGAACGCACGCATACCGGTTACGGCTTTACCGACAATGAGAGTGTGTATATCGTGGGTTCCCTCATAGGTGTAGACGCTCTCCAGGTTGCACATGTGCCGACCACACTGGTAATCATCGCAGATACCGGCTGCCCCTAGAATGGCACGTGCAGTACGAGCTATGTTCAAGGCCATCTCCACGTTATTCATCTTGGCTAATGAAACGTGGTGATGTTTCGCCTTGTTAGTTTCTTTCAACTGCCCCAGTCTATGAGTCAACAGTTGTGCCTTGGTGATTTCCGAAACCATGCCGGCCAGCTTCGACTGGGTAAGCTGATAAGCGGCGATAGGACGGTCGAACTGAACGCGCATCTTCGCGTACTGCAGAGCTTCGTCGTAGCAGGCCATGGCCGCCCCGATCACGCCCCAGGCGATTCCGTACCGGGCCTGGTTCAAGCAGGAGAGGGGAGCGATGAGCCCGATCTTTGAACCGGGAAGCATATTTTCCGCGGGAACCCGCACTTCGTCGAAAATCAATTCGGAAGTTATGGAAGCCCTAAGGCTGAACTTGTTATGCACATCCTGGGTGGTGAAACCGGGCATACCTTTTTCAACAAGGAAGCCGCGCACCTCACCATTGAGTTTTGCCCATACGACGGCCACATGGGCGATGGAACCGTTGGTTATCCACATTTTGGTTCCGTTGATGATGTAATCGTTACCATCCTGCTGAGCCGTAGTAATCATTCCGCCGGGGTTGGACCCGTAATCCGGTTCGGTCAATCCGAAACAGCCGATCTTTTCTCCCCGAGCCATCGGGGGCAGCCATTTCTGCTTCTGCTCTTCCGACCCGTAGGTGTATATGGGCCACATGCACAGACTCGACTGTACGGAAACGAAACTGCGTAAACCACTATCGCCCCGTTCGAGCTCCAGGTTTATGAGTCCATGAGCGATTGCCCCGAGGTTGGTGCACCCGTACCCTTCAAGGGTTGCTCCGTACATTCCCATTTCGCCCATAAGTGAAATCAATTCGGTTGGAAAAGTTCCCTGTCGATAATGTGCGGCGATGATAGGTAAAACCTTATCCTCGACAAACTTCCGCACAGTAGAACTGATCATCCGCTCTTCTTCAGAAAGAAGATCGAAAACGTGATAGAAATCGAGGGGCTGATAAATATCCATTGCCTGCTGTCCTCCGGTTACTACTCTTACTGCGTGTTTGATTAATCGGTACGGCATTCATAGACAACAAACTTCTCCGCCAGGACCGTTCAGACTACGCACTATTTACGGCTCGTCAACCAGCAAACTATGGCACCGTTTTTTTCGCCGCGAATGCCCCGCTTTATAGTGGAACAGTATTCGTCTTATTGGATCCTCTTTCCGCAGCAATGTTTAAAAGGTGGGACGTTTATCACGGCTTCGGGAGCCGGACCGATTATTAGACTACATTTAGGGTAAATCACCAGTTTATGGAAATACTGCGGACGGTTCTCCTGACCGAGAATCAGTAATCGGGCGGGTAGCGAACCAACCGTTTTTTCGGAAGAAGAGGCCCGATGTACGTCCGGGTTATCTTCAGTTTATCCAGTAAATATTCCTCGTTTACACACCGAAAAAAGCTATGTCGGGAACACGGGTCCAGCGGAAGATCAAGGGGGCGATGTAATGAGCAGAGATCACCGGGTTGACCTGAGGCGTTTTGACCTCAACCAACGCAAACCTGAGCCTACCTCGGAATACCGAGAAGTCTGTTGGCGAGAAACCAAAGGGGACTCGATCGCCCAAAACGGTTGGCTTGTAGACAAGTCACCTTACGGTCTGGTAATGCTCACCGAGTGCGACACAACGCCCTCTCCGGGAACCAGGATCGCTGTATCGATAAACGACAGTCTTTGCAGTGGATTTCAACCAGTAGTCGTAACCAGAACCGAACAACTGTCCTGCCTGGTGGATCTGGTGACGGCCCAAAACGTTTCGTCAGAAAGCAGTAACGAACAAAGGATAGTTTGAATTCATGAACGGTGAGCGACGAAACGCGGGCGTCCCAAGAATTGAGCGGCGTCGTTCCGCCCGATGGCTCACCAACGAAACTCTAACCTGGCATGTATCTCGCGGCCGTCGGGCGCGAGCAGGCCGAATTGTGGAAAGATCACTAGATGGTTTTGCTTTGCTGGTTACACCAAAAGACGAACCTGCTGAGGGTACACGATTCTCTCCAAGCGATCCGGAGGATTGTGTGCGTTTTGGATTCTGCTCGGCCGTGGTTACAAGAACAGAATCTGTTGGAGAATCCGCAAAACTTGTATTCGCTGAAATCGAGGCATAGCAACGCTACAGCTCAAGCGGCTTCATTATCAGCAAGTTTTTCATCGCCATTGGTTTCGATTTCAGTTTTCGGTTCCGAATGGAGGAACTACTAATGAAATCGCAAGCAGTTGAACGGAGGAAGAGCAAACGCAAGAGAGCGTCGAGCCTGATCTGGTGGAAACCCTCAGCAGCTAAATACATGCAGCAGGGTTGGCTGATTGAGAGGTCGGGGGTTAGTGTCGGTTTTCTTTACCGAGGTAATACGATCCCCAGGCAGGCAACACCATTCACCATGCTCACCAACACACACGACGGAAGCTACCTGGTTGAAGAAGGATTCATTTCTCGAATCGAACACGTCCACGAGGATGTCCGGTTTATCGGCGCCACGGTGAATACTGCAGGTCGGACATAATTTTTGTCTCTCCGGCTATGGTGTTTTTCTTTTTACCTTTTACCAATTTCGTATGACATCTCGTTGTTACTTTGACGGTTGCATATGCATTCTGTCGGGGCTGTTGACCCGACCTACGAACTTTCTGTTTCCACCGTTACGTATGCATTCCGTCGGGTCGATGATCCGACCTACAGATTCCCGTGAGTTCCGATTGCAAGTGGTTTCATGGTGAGGCTGACGGAGATTTTTTTTCGGCCTAACCTCCGGCCTGCCAGGGAGATACCGGCCCGTCAGATTTTTGGAGAAAAAAGCGGTTGACAACGCCTACTATTAGGCTTATGTTAGGCCGTAGATAGTGCGGGTCCAAGCGGATGGAGAAAGAGGCGAATGCTGACAATCGGACAAATCATATTCGCTGTAGCGGCGGCTATCGGTGGCGTTTTCCGGCGATGCAATTCGACGGTACTGGGCGGTGATTTCTGAATGCAGGCTTAGTCGAAGATACGCGAAATGCGTTAAAGAAAGAGATCGCTCAATCTCTAACTATATATTTCTCAACGGGTTACATTTCGCACGCGAAACGTTAACATCCCCCCTATTCCAGGCTAGAGCGGATGCTTGCTGGTTATTCTCTCGTTTTAGGTGGGCAGGCAAACCACCTTGCCGCTTACGCTATCGCCAGCGGAATGAGAAACAGATTAACCGCGGCGACAAACAGGGATGTTTCGTGAGAAAAGATACGGGAATAATCAGGCAATTGGGTTCGCTCTGGGTGGCGGCTTTGCTGCTGATTCTGCTTTATAATATCGATGGCTTGCGCCACGGTGGCGGAATCTCAACGAGGAACGGAATACGCGGCCGCTCTGTTCTACCATGCCGCGTGGTTCGAAGTACTGTTGGGGTTTGCTCGGGCCTTAATATGTTCGCAGCTCTTATCCTCCGATACCCATTTGGCAAAAAGGACGCGGGTTTCATTCTCGCTCATATGGGCATTCTATCGGTGTTGGCCGGTTCGCTGATAACACAAGAATTCGGAGTGGATGGGCAGATAGTTCTGACCGAGGGACAGAGCACGTCGGTTATGGGAGTTAATCAGGACACAGTCTCGGTTCGCAACCGGGAAACTGGAAAAACGGTTAATTTTGAAAACGGCAGGAATGCTTTAAGCGATTTCAACAGAATAAACGACCTGTCGATCCCGGTAATAACCGGCGAATCCTGGCAGGCGGAAATACTGGAATATGTACCGGATAGTGCCTGGCGAGACGTTGTTGAAGACAGCAATCCACAGGTTTCTCCGGCTATAGAGATAGCTCTCACCCATGAATCGGAAAAACGCACATCGTGGGTTTTCGCAAACCAACCGGGGCATGTCGGGCCTCTGGAGGTTTCGTTCAGAGCCGTAGAATACACTTGAAGAGATGTCGTTTTCGCCCGATTCGGAAACAAGAGGCGAATCAAAAGGCAACCTGCATATTGAGTATAAGGGAGTTGAATATGTAGTTGCTCTGGAGCAGTGTACGGATGCGGCGCATGTGTTGGGCGATTCCGGCTGTACGGTTAGACTCACGAATTACCTGCCCCACGCGGTAGTCGGTCCTGATCGAACTTTGGTCAACAGTTCTGATCGGCCTGTAAATCCCGCGGTGGAAGTGGAGTTTGTAACCCCCGAGGGCAAGGAAAAGCGCTTGGCGTTTGCGCGATTCCCCGATTTTGGGGCAATGCATGAGAAGCGTAAAAACGGTAATTTGCATGTCAGATTCATCGCGTCGGAGCAGCATGCAGGTTCAATTCCGCTGGAAATAACCGGCGGTCCGGACGGATCGTTTTTAGCCCGTTTCAATCACGAGGACGGCGAAGCGGAAATAACCGAACTCGCTCTCGGTGAAGCGATTCCCACACCCTGGGGACCGGTGAAGTTGACCATTCTTTCGAGTTTCCAGAACGCTCGTTTTGAACGAAAACTCGAGGAAATCGATCCGGTCAGGAAAAAACGTCATCCGGCGATTCGGCTATCCATTACATCTTTAAAACCGGGCGAAACCGCAGAAGAGTTCTGGTTGCCGAAAGATACAGCACGCGTCATAACGATTGGTGATACCCCCCTGGAGATTTCTTTTACCAGTTATAAGGAAGAACCACTGGATTTTAAAATGACGCTTGAGGAATTCGTTATAGGCAGATATCCAGGCACGGAACAACCGAGCTCTTTTGAAAGTCATGTTTCGGTTACAAACGATATCGCCGGAACATCGGTAAAATCAGCGATAAGTATGAACAAGCCACTTCTGATCGAGGGATGGCGTATTTATCAGAGCAGTTTTGATTCTGACGGCGGTTTGAATACCAGCATCCTGGGAGTTTCCAAAGACCCCGGACAGGTAATTGTTTTTTCCGGATACATAATAACATTTGTCGGTGTGCTGATCCTGCTTTTAAACCGCGCGAGTCATCGTAACATTCCCAGAGAAAACCGGCAGAGAAAAACAAACAACCAGGTAACCGCTTTCGCTGCGTTTTTGCTGATGTCGCCGGCTCTTATCGGTTTGGCCCAGGCCAGTGAACCGTTCGTACCTTCTACTGAATCGCTTGAGCCAGTCCGCAATATTGTCGTGCAACACGATGGGCGGTATATGCCGATCGATACACTTGCTCGCGACCTGGTCAGTAAAGTTACTGGGAAACGTAATTTCAACGGATTTGATCCATTATCTTTGTTTTTCGCCTGGATGGCGAATCCCCAGGATTGGAGAGAAATCCCCCTGATAGAAATCAGCGACAACTCTGAGCTGAGAGCGTTATTGGATTTACCGGAACAAGATGAAAGGTTTTCCTACAACAAACTGGTCGCTGACGCGCGGTTGCTGCAGCTTTTCGATCAATTACAGACAAGAAGCAACCCTTTACCGCTCGACCCGTTGCAGCAAAAAGTGAGCGAAATAGGCGAGAAATTGCTTATTCTGCAACAGATATTCAACGGAGAAGTTGCCAGAATTATTCCTGATCCTGAGGATGCAAACGGCATGTGGGAACCGGTCAGACCTATGCCCCCCACCCGGTTGGCAAACTCATGGGGAGAATTTAAGGAGGCGGTGAGCAGCAACAGCGAAGAGGCTATCTTAACCAAAGGAACTGCGTTTGCAGCTCTTTGCCGCGAACTCCCCGCAGCTTATCGACCTTCGGATAAAGCATTATCCATCGAACTGCATTATAACCGCTTGCAGCCCTTTACAACGGCATGGAAGATAATGGTTGTTGCGGCCGTTCTGGCAGCTCTCGGATTGTACTTGCGGCATTGGTCTTTTGATGGATTGGTTATTCTCATAGCGATACTCGGTTTCGGAGTGCTTACATACGGTTTGTTGTTGCGCTGGCAGATTGCGGGGCGCATTCCAGCGGCGAACATGTTTGAATCGCTTTTGTTCCTGAGCTGGGGAATGGGTGCTTTCGCAATTGTCGCCATGATTATTCAGCGGAACAGGATTGTCCCGTTAACCGCTTCGGCGATGGGGGCATTGGCTTTGATCCTGGCGGACTGCCTGCTGGATCCGTTTATCAGGCCTATCCCGCCGGTGCTGCTTAACACATTCTGGATGTCGATTCATGTTCCGGTGATTATGGTTTCGTATTCCGTTTTAGCCCTGGCCATGCTGATCGCCCACGCCCAGGTGATATTTCTGGCATTCGCTCCGAATCAGCGCAAGCTGTCGGCCGCGATAGACAGAATGCATTACTGGTATATAGCAATCGGCTCGCTGCTGCTGTTTTTAGGAATCGCAACCGGGAGCATGTGGGCAGCGTCTTCATGGGGCAGGTATTGGGGTTGGGATCCGAAGGAGGTGTGGTCATTAATCGCCCTGCTCGGTTACCTGGCGATTCTGCACTTACGGATTGCCCCAGAGGCTATCCCGCGTTGGGTATTACTCGCAGCGATGGTTATGGGAATCGCAGTAATCATCCACATTGCCACGATAATGGCTCCTATATCCGCGATCAAAGTGCTGATATTGGTGCTTACCGCCCTGGTGGCGGCTTTTTTTCTTCTCGCTCGTGGGGAATACGCAACCGCGGTTAAAAGTATCATGGCGTTCTGGATGATTATCATGACCTACCTCGGGGTAAACTACGTTTTGGCGTCAGGGCTTCATTCCTACGGTTTCGGCACGGGAGCGGTGGCGGGGAAAATGCTGTTTTGCGGGATGCTTGACCTCTGTTTAATAATACTCTGCGGGACAGTTTATTATTTACGCACGCTATCGCCGCGATTGATCGCTGATATGGGCAAATCAAACTCGCTTGAGAGTGGAGAGTAAACGGCAAGTGCTTGTTATTATTCGCTTGATACTTTCGGCAATCGCTGGCCCAGGTTCAAGACGTTATAGCGTTTACATATATCCTTTACGCGATCCAGGGGAATTGCCTGTCGGGTGTGGTTGTCTTTCCCGGTTACGGTGGTGGCTTTGAACATGGAATTATACAGAGCTTCTTCCGTCGCTTCCACGACGGCCAGGAACAGGGGATTCATGGCATGATTTGCTACTGTCGCAACGGGCGGGTCAAGTACTTTGTCGTGATTGGGTATTCGGTAGCCGGTGGAAAAGGCAATCACGTAGTCACCTGATCCGTTGGACATATACGATCCTGTTTTAGCAAGCCCCAGAGTCGCCCTGGCGGCAAGACGTTCGAGGTTACGGGTGGTCAGCGGTGCATCGGTGGCTACCACGATCATGCAGGAGCCGTCGCCCGTAGTTGCGTTTTTATCCGGTTCGGACTGCCCGGCAGGTGTGGTTGACTCTTTATTACCAGGCTTTTCGCACCGGTCCTGTCCGGTATATTCACTGAATGAGTAATTACCCAACTCGCGTCCTACGGGGGCACCGTTGACGGCTAGAATTCCACCGTAATTGGATTGAACAAGAACACCGACTGTGTAACCGCCGAGGTCGGCCGGTATGCAACGGGAGGAGGTTCCGATTCCGCCTTTGTAGCCGAAACAGGAAGTGCCGGTACCGGCCCCTATGGTTCCTTCCCTTACAGGTCCGGAGTCGGCGGCGGCAATAGCGGCGAGCAGGTCATCCGGTTTTACGTGCATGCCGCGAATGTCGTTGAGGTAGCCATCGTTTGTTTCGCCGACAACGGCGTTTACCGAGCGAACGCCGGCGTTTCGCGGCTGGTTCAAGGTGTGAGTTACCAGCCCCTGCATGCAGGCGGGTACGCTGAGCGTATTGGTCAATGCTATGGGGGTTTCCAAAGTACCGAGTTCTTTGACCTGGGTGAAACCGGCGAGTTTCCCAAACCCGTTTGCACAATGGATGGCCGCGGGAACTTTTTCCTGATAGATATTACCATCATGAGGAATAACGACGGTGACACCAGTGCGGATTGAATCACCGGCCCAGACGGTTTTGTGCCCCACCTTCACCCCGGGAACGTCGGTTATGGCGTTCCATTTACCAGACGGAAGAATACCAACGTGAATACCAAACTCGCGGGCGCGTGAGCGGTCCGCTGTTTCGGCGGACGGTTTATTGCCCGACCGCCCCTGCTGGGCCTGCGAGCCGGAACAGAATACGATGCCAATAAGCAGGAATATAGTTATTAAATGTATGGCGGGCATTTTGTGGTTACTCCCTATCGGTTATGTTTTCATCTTTAAACTCTTCGTCTGTAACCTCGGAGATGCGCTCCGGATTTTTTATCTCCTCGCCGCACTCCGGGCAAACTGCGCTCACACTACCGCGGAGATCGTATGCACATTCGGTACATAGGTGGAGTATTTAGTGATAGCTTCCTTGAATAAAGCAGTATCATGTTTTCCTCATTTCCAACTTGCAAACAAGGGCGCCGACATACCGCCGAGCCCTCCTGCTATCGCTTCAGAGTAACGTATCTTGGCAAAAGGGAATATAATGCCGATAGAAAGAAACGGCCCAGCAACAAGCATAGACACTAAAATCATGAATACCGTCCGACGTTCGTCGGGGAACGTGTTGTAAACTACGTACTCTTCACACTTACGGCGTAAAGCGCGGTCGGTGATTACTGGTCTTTTTCGCAGGTTCGGCATTGGAAATCTTATTCAATAGTGCTTCTAGAGTTTTCCATAAGACGTTGCTTATAAAATAACTTCTTGTCTCAACTATTCATACTCCCAACAAGGAAAATGCCGTTATTTCGATATAGCCAGTTGGAAGCGCTGGGTATTCACATCAACACAAGAATAGTTATTACGCGGTGAAGAGCTCACTCTTTTCCCGGTCCCACGGCAGAATGAATATTTTCCCTCTGACATCCGTTTTTCGGTTCGCCTATTGACGAGTTATCGATGGCACTAACTGCGTCGAACAGCTAACGATTCCACAAAAAAACCGCCGACAGCCTGTTGGCAATCGGCGGTGATCCGGAGAGGGCGGGATTCGAACCCGCGGTGCAGGTCTGAACCCGCACTCCGGTTTAGCAAACCGGTGCATTAAGCCGCTCTGCCACCTCTCCTGCCGGAAGCTTGTCGCTCCCAAAGTTTTAAAGCCCCTGGCTCGCAAGCCAAGGCCTAAGATCTCTTATCATGTCGATTCAGACTCAAACCGTCAAGCGCCCGGACCAAAAACAAAACCGAGACAGGTTCGGTTATTCATTTGTACTTAAAAACCGAACCTGTCCCGGTTTTTTGGGTGGTTTCGGTGCAGCGGATGTTCATTTTTGCCAGGGTGTCGAGGACCGGTTCGTAGATTTCCTTTATTACGGGGATCTGTACGCCGGGAATAGATATTTCGCCGTTAAGGATCATTTTCGCCCCGATAGCGGCCGGCAGGCCTACGGTGCGGGCCATCGAGGAGTCACCGTTAGGAACACCGAAATCTATGAGGGTGGAGTTTATCTTCTCGGCCGACCCGTCGGGGAATTCCGCCCGGAAACGGTGTACGAGGCAGATCATGTCCCTTTCACCCGGATTGTAGACCATCTTTTTCTCCATTACCGCACAAAGGACATCCATCGGGGTGGAGTCCTGGCCTGCCAGGGGAATGGGATCGTTAGAGAACAGTCCGAGCCAATCGAAGCGGCAGAGAATGGGAGAAGCCTCTTCAATGGAAAGTTTTTTGGCGACCTTTTCGCGAAGATCTTCATCAGAATCGAGGCCCACCGCTTTGGCGAAGAACTGGGCGAAGGTCATGCCTGCGGGGAAAGTCATCCGCCGTTCCTCGAGCATGCCCAGATCCACAAAAGCCTTCAAGGTTTCGCACCAACCTGGATAGCGAAGAGTGCCGCGGAACATGGTATCGATACCATTGAGGCCATAAGTATTTATATAGGAAAGGGAGTCTCTGTTAGGGTAGGCCTCCAGCTCGCCAATGTTCTCGACCGGCAGCGTGTGATGATCGGCAAAGAGTTCGGAAGCTGGGATCTGCACCTCTTGACCATCGAGGCGATACAAGGCGGAGTTTTTTCCGGCGGCGAAAACGGCTCTGGGACTCCAGGAGAATTTGTAGCCAAACGGGTTGTCGTTGTCTTCCGGCGAGGGCAGCCCACCGCAGTAGGATTTAAAGCAAGTAACCTTTCCGCCTCGAGCCTTAACATCATCGATAACGCGCATGGCGGACATATGGTCAATACCAGGATCTACGCCGATTTCGTTAAGGATCATAACGCCGGCGTCCCTGGCGGCCTGATCCAGTTCCCTCATTTTCGGGCTGACGTAGGATGCGGTAACCATGTGCTTTCGGTGTTTGATACACAATTCGGCCACCACTGGATGAAGCGGAGCAGGAAGAAGGCTCACTGAGAGGTCATGGTCGACAATAAGTTTTTCGAGTGTATCGTTGTCGCCAGCGACGAGAGCCACGGCTTTTCCGTTTGATCGTCCGCCAATGACCTCTTCGGCCTTTGCAATTACGAGGTCCGCTACAGTCAGTTGATATTCCGGTTGATCCAAAAGGTACTGCACCAACGGCCGTGCAACCATTCCGGCCCCCAGGACGAGAACTTTCTTCATCGTTAACAATCCGTTTCAAAACCAGCGGAACCTGGATGCATCCCCGACTCAAGGCACATCATCAAGAAACCCCGCAACCAGTCAGTTGCCCAATCATAGACAGGTACATCGTCCAAGCCAGCAAGATTATGTAACTTTCCTGCCGACCATAAATCGGGGGATATTACCGGACACCAATCACGAGGCAACCAAGTATTTCAAGAAAATAAAACGATTGGCGAAACAGCGTTGGAAGAAATGAGGCAATGCCGGTAATGGCTGGCCCGGTTGGCGTACAGAACCAGCGCACTGCATCCGGGAAAAACGAATATGGGTAGTAAAATCAGGAACTCGACAACCGGAAAGCTATGTCAATCGGGCATGGCCATGCCAATGATCGTCGCCTGAAAAGCGAGTTGCCCGTCGACCACTCCCTGCACATCCCCTTTGATTCTCCGCGGACGATTCTCGGTAATCTTGGCGATAAGATTCAGCCTTGCCGGCGGAACCACCGCACTGCGGAAGCGGCAATTTTCGACACCACCAAAACCGACAAATCCGGTTCCACCCTGAACATAGCGGGTAATAAAGGCAATAAGCTGAGCACCGGCTTCGAGTTGAAGCACACCGGGAAAAATGGGACGACCAGGCACGTGAGCTCTAACCCACCATTCGTGCTCCTGGCAATCGTGGTAGGCCACACCAACGCCGTTCTCGGGATCGGCAAAGTATACCCCGTGGAGCATTTCAAACTCGTAAGCGTGAGGCATACGTTCGTAAATGTACTTTTGATCGTACTCGACTTTGTTCAGATCGAGCTGATCGAGATCAACAAGCAGCGGTGGAGGCATAAGCGTTCCTGCAAGCATTGCCCCGATAGCGGTAACGCCACTACCGGGGCAGGCTTATTCATTCCTGGCTGTCACGCGGAAACAGCACATTATCAACGCGTGTTTGCAGCAGAGCTGGTAACAACGTACTGCAAAGGCGGAAGAACTATTGTTCTTCCGAGGATCGCACTTCAAGAATTTCCTTGCGCAATTGCTGTGCGACAGCCTTTACCTCTTGCATGACCTTGCGGACACGAGTGCCAGCTGCCTTGTTGCCACCACTGGCCTTTCGAACGTCGTCGGCAGCGGACTCGACTAACTGTTTAAGCTGTTCGTAAGCTTCCATGGGATCCTCCTAGCACGATGTGTAACCACATCTGCTGGACCACGTGTAAAAAAGGCCCATCCATAGACCTTACACGGCGGGAGTCTAACAGAGAGGTTAAATCCACGCAAAGTAAAAGATCCCGTAAAAACATTGTTTTTGACCCTATGAAGTCGGATTTTTTTTGAAAGGCCTGTGATGAAGCAGTACGGGTCACGATAGAGGCGTAATCGGCCGGCAGGCGAAATTCTCGCAACTTTCTTATTTCCAAAATGTTACATAAATACCAACCTTGTTTCGCCCCCGCCTAATCGGCTAAAATCGTGTTTTATTGATCAATTCGCTTGATGTGGTTACGGATGAGGTGGCCGGTAATTTTTCGGCGATTCCAGGTAAAAAAACTTCGCATTTCCGAGAAACGGGCGACCAGTTGAAGCTGCTGAGCAAAAAGGCACAAATATCGACGCGGTTTTGAGGGAACTTTAGTTAGTTTCAGACAAATCGGTCAAGCGGAAATGAAGAGAGGTCCGATGAACCTAGATAGCGTGTTTTACCTGGTTTATCCGGTCAACACCGTGTACCGGTGATTTCGGTCCTCATGAATCGTGCGGATGGTATAGCCATGAATGAGAAGAGTATTTGGTACCAAGTGACGGTTGCAACAATCAGCCTGGCAGGGTTTGGGGTATTCGCGGAAGCGACGGCTCCGCCGGCAGATTACCTGCTTTCGAAAGCGCAGGCCCGCCAGTTCGATATCTCCTATGAATTGAATGAAGACGCGCAGCCGGTAGAGAGCGTGGATTTGTGGTATACGTTCGATGAGGGAAAAACGTGGCACATGTACGGCCGGGACGCCGACAACATTTCGCCCATGAGTTTTTCCGCGCCGCAGGAGGGCTTATGCGGGCTGTATTTCGTAATAAAGAACGCTGCAGGAGTTTCAAGCACGTCCCCCGCCGCTGAAACAGAGCCCCAGTTATGGATATTCATTGATTTCACACCACCTATAGGGCAAATGCACACGCCTGAATTGGATTTTCGCCCAGCCGATCAGAGGATAATGAAAATCCAATGGACAGCCATCGACGCGAACCTGTCCTCTCGCCCCATCGATCTGGCATATCGCAGTTTACCCAATGGCGATTGGATAGATGTAAGGCACAAGTTGCCCAACTCGGGCAGATACGACTGGCGGGTGCCAAAGGAGCTAACCGGCGAAATAATGGTGCGCCTGACGGTTCGAGATAGAGGTGGGCATCAGACTCAGTCGGCGACCAGTGCGATATGCATCGATAAGAAAGAGGAACTGATCGCCAACGTATCAACGCTGATACCGGAGGCCGCAAGTGAGAAGAAGGAATCCACACCCTCCGAACGTGATATCCGGAGAGCAAAAGAGCTGGTCCAGAAAGGAGCCTGGCACCAGTTGCGGAATGAGCACGAGTTAGCGTCGGCCCGCTTTAGAGACGCATTGAGATTGGATCCGCAGCGTTGGGACGCACTTGTTAAGCTGGGAGGTTCCATGTACGCTTTGGGTCGTTTTAAGGAATCGACAGGAGCGTATGAACTGGCTTTGCGCGAGGTACCCGCCAACCGAGAAGCCTTGGACGGTATTGCTCGAGCTTACGTAGCCCTGAAGGATTACAGGGCGGCGGAAGCAAACCTGCTTTCGATAGTCGAGCACGATCCCAAGGATGTCCAGGCATGGCTGAATCTGGGCGACGTTTGCATTTACCGCGGCAATGAAGTGGGCGCTCGCGACAATTACGTCAAGGCGATGACTTTGTGTCCTGACAAGGAGGCGATTGTATCCAAGGCCAAGGCCCGGTTACAGGATCTGCCAAGCTTACGTCGCCGTTACAACAAACCAGCGAATCAATGAATTCAAAGCAGGAAAAAATCGAAAGCGTATACGCGGTATTCGGTCCGGAGCCGTTTCTGAAGACAGAGACGGTATCGAGAATCTGCCAGGCGGCGATGGATTCGGGAGAAGCGGAAGACGGTCCGAATCGCGTAGACGGATCAGATACGGACCTGGCCACCGTTCTCGACGAGGTGCGCACTTACTCTTTATTGGGTGGAAGGCGTATCGTGGTAGTGGAAGAAGCGGACAGCCTGATAAAGAAACACCGGGCGG
Organism: Phycisphaerae bacterium; assembly: GCA_963667855.2. GTDB lineage: Bacteria > Planctomycetota > Phycisphaerae > UBA1845 > UBA1845. Next base: position 438,374 of record CAXXKI010000029.1, read on the forward strand.
CGCTGGAGAATTACTGCGCATCTCCGGCAGATTCGGGAACACTGATACTGGTGTGTAACAGCCTGGCGGCGAATACGCGGCTGTATAAGACTATTGCCAAAACAGGCAAGGTTATCAAATGCGAACCGATAAAGGGTCGCGATCTTGCGTCGTGGATCTGCCACCGTGCCGGCGAGAATTACGGAAAGCAGATGGATTCGCGAACGGCATGGACACTGAGGGAGAATGTTGGCAATTCCCTTGGCGCGTTGGATGCGGAATTAAGCAAGCTCGCTCTATATGCGGCGGAACGCAAGCAGATTATGGCAACGGATATAGAGGCGCTCGTCGGTCATCACCGGGAAGAGGATGTATTCGGAGTGACCGACGCGATGGCATCCGGAGACACAGCCAAAGCTTTCGCACAATGGGAGCGGGTACTGGCGACCGATCGGGCGGCGCCGATGCGGGCGGTTGGAGGTTTGGCCTGGGGTATCCGGAAACTGCTGGATCTTAAAGCCCAGGCGGAGGCAGGAGCCCCTATCTTTTCCCTGGCAAAACAAGCATATACCCAGCCGGATATATTGAAGCGCCGGCTGGATTCGGTAACTATCGAGAGCCTTCAGGAGCAGTTAACCGATCTGCTGGAAGCGGATCTGGATTCGAAAACCGGATTGGGTTCGGTACCAAGCGCCATAGAGAGGTTCATAGTCAAGCACAGTACCGGTCGTTCAAGGATCGGTAATACATAGTCCGTTCGCAATTGCGAACCAAGAGACACAAGACACAGGTGCAGCGATGACATGGAAGTCAATAACCGCAGCGGCACTAACAATCTGTTTCGTACTTACCGGATGCCAGGAATGGAACGCGCAATGGGAAAAACAAATGGCCCAGCACCGCGCGCGTTGGAACAAAAAGCCAACGGATAAGCCGGAGAAACAGCCGGAAAAAACTCAACCGGTGGAAAAGGAAGAGGTAGCAACATCCGAACCGACGGAGAAGTCAGACGGCAGTACGGCCAAGGCAGTTCAGGATTATCTAAACAACTTAAAACTGGCGGCAGATGGAGCTAAGCAGAGCACGCCGGAAAAAGTGGAACAAGCCCCCACTGAGAAACCACAAGTCGATCGCTATGAACAGGCGAAGAACCTGAAAATCGCCAAGGCGACACCACCTGCGGAATTTCCCAAAGAAAACGAGAACTCAACCGGGGAGGAAAAAACCGAACCGGTTGCACAAGATCCGGCTAAGCAAAGTTCCGGAGCAAACGTACCGGTCAACCTTGCCGCTCTGGAAGTTCCCGAAGAATCAACCCCAAAGAACACGCCGGAATTGCCGAAAGTGATTGCGGTAGCTCTGACCGGTGACCACACGCTGGAAGCGCCGGCCGTCGCGGAAAAAACTCTGGGGATTCAGGAAGGTTTGGAAATAACTTCCCCTGGAGGGAAGGTCAGCTTGAAGCAGTTGATCGAGCAGGCCAGGCTGAACCTTGAAGAAGAACCGGCCAGCGCCAAGAAACAATGGCAACTAACCCTGTTGCGACTGGCTGCCGGCCAACAACAGTCGGCGGTGGATGTTTCGCCGTCACTGGCGGAGGATTCGCGAACGCTGATCAACAATTCGGTAAAATCAATGGAGGCGATATCGTACCTGTTAAACGATCCGCTGGCCGACGCGGACGAAGCCTTGAGAGCGGTAGAGAACCTTCGGCAAATACTGCAAAAAGGCGCAGCATTGCAGATTCCCACAATTGCGTTATGTACCAAAGTGGTCAGATTCGGCTTGTATGACGCGATGCCGGCCGACTACCTCCGCCCCTACCAGGCGAATCGAATCATTTTGTATTGCGAAATCAAGAACTTCACGTCGGATAGCGAGAACAACGAACGATACCACACCCTGTTAACCGCCCGCTTCGAGCTATTCACCAGCGACGGCAGAAGCCTGTGGGAGCACGAAGAGAAGAAGCTGGAAGATTATTCCCGCAAGCCGCGAGAGGATTTTTTCCTGTCGCAGATCATCACGTTGCCGCCGGGAATGCCGCCGGGAGATTACGTCCTGAAGGTCACCATAACCGATCTGCTGGGCGATAAGACTAACGAAGGCAACCACAGGTTCAGTATCCCGGGCGGCTTGAGCGTAGATACCCTATCACGAGGTTCGTAGAGTTTTGACGGTTTGAGTCGGGGAGCCGAAAGTTCCAACATTATTTACGAGTGCGGCCTGACGCCGCAACCACTGTCATAATAAGGCGTTGCGGCTGAAACTCCGCGAGCAATAGAAGGTCGGTCAGGTCTGCCTGGGTTGACGCGGTGCAGTCGGTACGTGAGAATCCAAGCAAGGTTGAGCTGGAATCAGGGTTCGGTACAACCGGTTTGGGAAGACTTTTGATGCTGCAACGCAACGCGATATCTCAGTTATACCGAAAGCCGTTGTTCACCATTGAGCAAGCGAACAGGACCCTGCCGCTGGTGAGACGAATCGTATCAGATATTATCACCCAGTACCGGCAGTTGGAAAAACTGAGCAAGCAGCGAGCTTATCTGCTCAAGAAGAATCGCAAGGACGCGGTGGAGATGTTCGACGAACTTGCCCGGCAAGGCAGTCAGCGTCTGAACGAACTTATTGATGAAGTAAACTCAGTTGGTTGCGAGCTGAAGGATTGGGAATCAGGCCAGGTTGATTTTCGCACGCTGTACGAGGGGCGGGAAGTTTGTCTCTGCTGGCAAGCGGGAGAGGATTCCATTCTTTTCTGGCACGAGTTGTATGCCGGTCCCAGCGAACGAAAACCCATTGATCGTATTACCGACCCACATCACCCCCGCATTTCAAGTTGATACGATTCATACAGGGTAAAAACATGTGTAGAGAATTCCACAAGTCCTCGGATGAGGTACAGGTAATTGAGGCAAACATCTCGTGCTTACAATGCGGATACAATCTTCGCGGTTTGCAGAGTAATGGAAAGTGTCCGGAATGTGCAGGAGCAATCGAAAAGTCAATTCGGGGAGATTTTCTTAAATACGCCAATCCCGATTGGCTCAGGAAGATTAAAACCGGCACCAGCGTAGCTTTGTTTACTATCCTGCTGGCCATAATCCTGGGTATCGGAAGAGCAATCATGATATGGTTCTGGCCAACTAATGGTATACCTCGTGCGGTTGGAATCCTTTCGCCAATTCTGACAGTTAGTGAAGTTTTCCTGTTAACCACCCGGGAGCCGCGCGTTTCCATAACAGGGAATTCGACATCGTTACGTGATATAGTAAGGATAGGCGCCGTACTGGCGATTTTGGGATCAATATCGGCGATAGCGTTCAGAGACTCGCTCGCACCCTACTGGGCCGGACTGTGTTACGCTGTTTTCGGTATCGGCAGAATAGTGGCAACCGTCGGAATCCTGTTATATCTTTCGCGACTAGCCTCCAGAATACCTAACAAGCCATTGGAACGAAACACAAGAATATTGATGTGGAGTTCGGGTATTACACAATTGATTGCTACAACCATGGGAATCATCACATCATCACTTCTCATATCCTGCGTAAATCCCAACAACTCGGGTTTTAGCCAATATATTTATTATTCAGGTTTATTCATGTGTATCCTCGGTGTTACTATGCTTGCACTCTGGACATGGAAGTTTTTTTTGTTGCTTTCTTATCGCAAGTCGTTTTCCAATGCCATTACAGAGGCGGTACACTTATCAAGTCTCGACCATCAGTAATTACGTAAACGGCTACTTTCAGCAGAAATTACTATGCCAAAAATCGTCCGGTAAACGTTTTCCAATAGTTCCTTCCGGTCCGAGTTTCGCGGCAACCAGTCTTTTATAATCATCCTGAGATTCTTTCCAGAAGCCGGGTGCAGGTCCCTTGATGAGTTCCAGGGCGTTCATCGCGTTTTGAGCCACAAAAGCGGCATCGGCAGCGGCGTCAGCAGCACAGCGAGCGGCGGCGCAGGCGCTGGCACCGGCGGCTGCGATTGCGGCAGCTGCTGCGGCATCGTTGCCAACAGCCGGATCACTTGTCGGAACTACATTGAAAGAAATGGCACGCAATTTCTGAACTCTAAGAAGAGCGTTTGACAAGGAAGTCGACGATTCGTCAACATCGGAGGCATAAACGGCAGATTCGGCCATGGCAATCGCCCGTTCGAGTCTTTGATCTTTATTCAAGTGCTGTACCCTGCGGGCACAGCGGCACGCCCAAGCCACTATCGCCCGCTGGGGGAGGCATTCCAGTTGGCGGCGAATGGCTCGGGTGTTGATCTGAGTTGTTTTGGAAACGGATTCAGTGTGCTGTTCCAACTGTCTCGGTTGATCCGGCCCATGTTCGATAGCGGCAGTCAAGGCGGAGCCATTGGGAAATCGTTCAACAGGTTCTTTTGCCAAACACTTTTTGATTACGCCTACCAGCCAGTCAGGGAGATTCGCCCGTAAATCCCGAATATCGGGAACAGGCTGGTAAATATGTTTCAGCATAAGAGCGAAGGGGCTGTCCGCCTGCCCGGTGAAAGGCAGTTTTCCAGCACAAAGCTCGAACATGGTTACCCCAAAGGAGTATATATCGCTCGAAGGTCCGACCCTTTCCCCTTTGCACTGCTCCGGACTCATGTAGGCGGGCGTACCGATCGGGCGCCCAAGCCCCGTGAGCCATGTCGCGCGCTCCATGGCATGGACTATTCCGAAATCCACAATCTTCAGATTACCGTTGTCGTCGAGCATGAGGTTGGCCGGTTTTATATCCCGGTGCACGACGCCGGCATCATGGGCAGCGGCGAGCCCCGCAGACACCTGGGAAGCAAACCGGACAATTGCCTTTACGCCCATTGAGCGTTTCCGCCGTTTTCCGATTTTCAGCAGTGTGCGCAGGCTGCCACCGGCGAGAAGTTCCATGGCTATACCGGTAACCCCTCGCTCTGCAGGAAAGTCATAAACGTGAACAACATTTTCATGCTGTATTTTCACCATGGCGGCGGCTTCACGTTCAAACCTGGCGCATATATCGGATGAGGCCTGGTATTCCTTTTTCAGGACCTTAAGAGCAACTTCCCGGTTTGTATTGTGATCGAATGCGCGATAAACCCTGGCCATCCCCCCTTCACCGAGCAGCTTGAGTACTTCGTAATTCGCCAACCGCCATCCCGGGGGGGTCGAATGAGCATCCTTTTCGACTGCAGGCTTCTGACTATGACGCTCCAAGACCACGCGAATATCGTCAATCAGCGAGTTTTCTTCATCCGCCGGGGTGGAAAAGTGTTGGTCATTTGCTGACTGGTCGCTGTTCATTTCAAGCCATGGTTATCCAAAGGTTCAAAAATACTCTTATACGATTTTCCCGAGCAAAGGGTCACAAGGAAATCTCAGGTCCATCGTCCTCGTATTGAGCTATCCATTTACGTATTGCGTTTAGAACTCTGTTTTTATATGCGTATACGCTGGCTGGTGCTATATTCAATTCATCGGCAACCTTTTTGACGGACCAATTCTGGATAGCGTATAACTCAAAAGAGCGGAATTCGTTATCGCCAAGCGAGGGTTTCAATTGACGAAGTGCCTCTTCGAGGAGAGCGTAGCGCCATTCCTGTTCCCAGATTTCCCGAATGGCTTCGTCGTGCATATCTTCCAGAGAGCTGAGAAGATCACTGCCATCGTCGTATTGTTCGGCCTGCATGCGGGTAGGCCTGCAGCGAGCGCGTCTGGCCATCTGTGCCCGCTTTCGAGCGATACCGTAGAGCCAGCCACGGAACCGCCCTTTTGCCGGATCATAGATACCGTCTTTCAATGATCGATGAGCGATAAGGAGAATTTCCTGGGTTACATCTTCAGATTCGGTCTCGTTGAGATTGAGCCTACGGGAGAAATTGCGAAGCATTGGAGCGTAGATACGATAGAAATCACCCCAAGCCTTCTGGTTCTGGCTATCGCATACTGCCCACAAAAGGTTGGTTTGAGTAGTCTGCAAGTCAGCAAATCCCATATCGCAAGGGCAACCTCCACAATTACATGTTACGCGCAAGAAGAGGCACAGGGCAAGAGGGCGTGAATCACTTAGCCCTTTTATATGAGCGATTACAGCCATCGCGGCCATAAAAAACGTCTCTTTCCCTAAAACAAGCTGGAAATATAAGTATTGAGCCAAGAAGTATGCCGTGGCGAACAGATCCTGGCAAAGCCAGTAGGAGATGGCATATAGCGTATGAAATCGAAGTTATAAACACGATGTAAAAGCGTTAACCTCCTGCGGCCGACCTTTCTTGCGAGATGCGGAGATTATCGGCCACTTTGAAACCAATGAAAGTGAGCGAAGCAGTCGAGCCCGGTACGATTCGCCTGGCGACAGGTGGTTTTCAGCCTCTCAATCCGCTAAAATGGCGGTATTGTCGACAAGTGCAACTGTATCAGGCGGAGGGGACTGCCGTGTGTAAGCCGTTCAACCGATTATTGGTTATTTTATTATCTGCAGCCATTTGCGTTTCCGCGGCCGGCATTGAGAAGGCTCACGGAGCAACGCGCATCTGGGAGGGGAACGAACCAAGCGGGATCGTATGGCACCCGCGATTAAACAAATACATCTGGGTGGATGACGGAGGCTGGGTTCGTTTTATTGACACTGACGGGCAGATGGCCAAGGCGGTTTATCTTGGAGGAGATATTGAGGGAATCACAATTGCCGATGTCGACAGTGACTATTATTACGTCGGCATTGAAAACCCGGATAGCATAAAAAAGGTACACATCTGGACCGATACGGTCACGCGTACGTTTAACCTCACGCCCTGGATGAATGGTACAGAAAACCAGGGCCTGGAAGCGTTGACCTTTGTGACCGATTCGGAACACCCTGAAGGGGGCAGGTTTTATGCGGGACACCAGGAGGAGGGAAGCATATATAAATTTTCTCTCCCGATCAAAACAAGCAGCTCGTCGACCGTAGTTCAATACGAGGGGAAAATCACTATTGGGGGTCGTTCGGATCTATCCGGGCTGTGTTATCACGCTCCGAGTAATATCGTATATGCCTTGTTCGATTCAAGCGATGAGATCGTCCTGCTGGATCCTGAAGGCAGCATTCTGGACGAATGGAGCGCACCGGGTGACGCCCAGGAGGGATTAGCGATTCGGGACTGCACTCTGACTATCGCTGAAGACAGTGGTGAAATATGGGTTTATTCCTGGTTGCTGGAAGCGTGCGATTGTCCGGTATTCGGAGACAGTAACGGCGACTGCGACGTGGACCTGGAAGATTTCGCCGTATTCCAGCAAGCCTTCACCGGAGACCTGAGGGGTAATTGACGCACGTAAAGTTTGACGTATTGCCTCACCAGTACTCCGCAGCCGGGAACCGTTTTTCTTGCTTTATAAACAACTCCACATATCCATCCGGCACATTCATGTCACAGTTTACGCTTTACCATATGCTTGAACATATCCACGTATAATTTGCATCGTACCAACCTCTCCACTTGAACATGTTTTCCCAAAAGCAGATCAATCCATTGAGATTAGAGGTTATCTATAACCTTATCCCGTAAAACCATCTTGCCGAAAACTTTAAAGTAGTAGATTAGGATCACCAGCGTAATGTGTAATACCGCACTATAAACGAAGCTGTATGTCCGATCGGTATTATGCGTAATTAAAACCGTGCAAAAAAGACATTCACGGGCTTATGTAACAGAAGAAAGAACGGCAACAGTCAAACCATCGATTTCTTAGATGAAGGATTGTATCAATGAAGATTCGCACACGTTTACTGTTGGGATTTCTCGGCTGCGGCCTTGTACCCCTATTGATTATCGCGGTTTTGAGTTACCAGACAGCGAGCAGCAATATTGATGCAATCGGCACAGAGGCGTCGAAAGGTTTTGAGACCAAGGCTTTCGATCAGCTTGTGGCACTGCGCGATACGAAGAAAATTCAATTGAACCAGTTTTTCAAATCAAAACGAGACGACGTTAATTTCCTTGTTGAGTTCATCAAGGGGCAACGCACCGCCAGGTTATCAGCAATCGCCGAAAACAAAGCCATGATGCTTGAGGACTGGCATAATAACCGGGAAACTGAAGTGACTATGTGGCATCGTGATCCCACGATTGTCAACGCGGCAATGGTATTAACCGGTAGGAGAAACTCGCTGATCAACAGAGAAGGGTTATCGATAGTCGATTCCGAAGCAAAGAGTGTTTACGCTTTTATAGAATCGTGGCAAGGTGATGACGAAAGTCTCAAAACCGCGATATCACGAGTAAAGGTTGGAGAAACCGGCTACGTATGGGTAACCGACTACCAGGGAAACTACGTAGTCTCCAAGGGACGCACCAGAGACGGTGACAACATCTGGCAAGCCAAGGATTCCACAGGCAACCTGTTTATACAGGAAGCTATCTCCAAGGCGAAAAACCTTACCGGCGATGCGGTGGATCACGAATTTTATCCGTGGCAAAACCCCGGTGAGACTAAATCCAGGGATAAAGTCGCAGCTCTTTTGCACTTTCCTCAACGACAATGGGTTATCGGCGTAAGTACATATTTCGATGAGTTGATAGATATGGAGAAGTACCGTTCTGCTGTTCTCGATATGTTCAAAAACAATCAAAAGGCCTACGACAACTACCGGGAACTGAAGCTGTTGGATCTTGAAGGCAACCACCTGGCCAGCCTTCTTGGAATCGACAACAACGAAAGCGAAAAAAACTGGTTCAAAGGTGCTTTGGAAAAATCAAAACTGGGAGGCGAAAAGCAATTATACTGCAGCACAATAGAATACTGCCCCGAGTTGAACAAACCAAGCATACACCTCAGTCACGTAGTTCGAAATCCTGACACAGACGAACCTATAGCCATGATTGCAGCTGATGCGAATGTCGATCTGATACAAAAGATGGTCCTGCGAATACCGCAGGCCTGGGTCATACCGGTGAATCATACCTTGTGGGACGCCGATTTCGTTATGCGTACAGATTCCCCACGTGCACCGGAACCCACCACTCTGAAGCAGAAAGTGGAAACCGATGGAGTTAAAACCGTATTCTCCAGGACAGAAACGAAAAAAGATAATGCAGCAGACCAAGAATTCATTTACAAGAATTACCTCGGCAATCCGGTTCTCGGCAGCAACAGTTATATTAAGGGGCTGGATCTTGCCTTGATTACGGAAATGAAATCGAAGAAGCCCTGGTTCCGGAGATTCCAGGATCGGACACGGATTTCCTGGCTCACTTCACAGAACTCTACGGATGGTATGATACCTTTCTACTCGATACCGACGGATACTGCTTCTACACAGCAGCGAGGGAGCCCGACTACCACACGAACATGGTTTCGGAAAATACAAGGACACCAATTAGGCGGGCTTGTACGCCAAGTGCTTTCGTACAAGAAGTTTGGTTTTGCGGACGTAGCACCCTATGCCCCCAAGTGATGGCGCCCCTTCCGCCTTTGTAGCCCAACCGATATTCAATCAAACCGGAGAAGTTGATTTAATCGTCGCCCTGCAATTATCGTTCAACGATATCAATGAAATCATGGGCGTTAAAACAGGCATGGGCGAAACCGGCAGCACTTATCTTGTGGGTCGCGACGCGGACGGAAAGATATCCTTCCGCAGCGATATGACCTCGGCGAAACCCGAATACGTAGTGGGCTATAACATAACGACACCCTACATAGAAAAGGCAATGGAAAAACCAGACGCATTGGGACATGAAGTGTTTACTGACAGTCTGGGAAACCGAGTGATTGTCGCCTACTCGTCAATTGAGGTTTTCGGTAAACCCTGGGCTATGATAGGCAAGATCGACGACGACGAAGCACTGGCCACCGCCCACGCGATCAAGAAAACAGGAGAAAACGCAACCTCCCAAATGATATCGCGAAGTATTGGAGTAGCCGCGGTTGTGGCGGTACTCGTTATAGGTATAGGAGTGTTCATCGCCACTCGGTTGACCAAGCCGATCAATAACATGGTGGCGATGATCAAGGACATAGCTGAAGGAGAGGGCGACCTGACCAAACGGCTGGACGATTCCGCACACGACGAGCTGGGTGAAACCGCCAAGTGGTTTAACACGTTTGTGGAGAAACTGAGAGGCATCATAGTGAATATCGCTTCGAATTCATCCACCGTAGCAGGCGCTGCCACCGAGCTCTCCTCGACCGCCTCGGACATGGCCCACAGTTCCGACACGCTCAGCAATCAATCATCGACGGTGGCTTCCGCCGCGAAGAGATGTCGGCGAATATGAACAACATGTCGGCCTCCACGGAGGAAATGTCCAGCAATGTCAAGACTGTGGCCTCAGCAATTGAGGAAATGACGGCAAGTATAAGCGAAGTGGCCAAGAACGCCGAACAGGCCGCCAGCGTAGCCGACGATGCCACTCGTTTAGCCAATGACAGTAATGCCAAGATAGGTCAGCTAGGTACCGCGGCCGACGAGATAGGCAAGGTTATCGAGGTCATTCAGGACATTGCCGAACAAACCAATCTGCTGGCGCTCAACGCCACAATAGAAGCCGCCCGAGCGGGCGACGCGGGTAAAGGTTTCGCGGTGGTGGCGACAGAGGTCAAGGAACTGGCCAAACAAACCGCGGACGCTACAGACGACATTCGCGCCCGTATCCAGGGAATCCAGCATTCCACGGAGGATTCGGTAAAATCGATAGGCGAAATCGCCTCTGTAATAGCCAAGGTAAACGAGGTTTCCCGGACGATCGCCAGCGCGGTGGAGGAACAGAGTATTACAACGAAGGAGATCGCGCAAAATGTTGCCCAAACGGCAAACGCTGCGGAAATGGTGTCTTCAGGCGTCTCCGAATCGGCTTCAGCGAGCAAGGAGATAACCCAAACCATAGCCAATGTGGATCAGGAAGCGAAGAATACCGCTCGGGGAGCAACGGATACACAGGCCGCAGGACAGGAACTATCCAGACTGTCCGAGGAATTGCAGACACTGGTCAATCAGTTCAAGACTTAGAGAGATCAACAGACAGGGAAAAATACAAGTTAATGCCGCGTTTGAATAACGCACAACACAAACAGGTTGACCGGTCATCGTATTGCGATTTCGCATGGCGGGTCAACCTGTTCTTTTTCAACTGCTGATAAGAAAAATGCGGGGAAAGCATCTTCCGTTCGGATAAATGCCTTCCCCCGGCGTGTAGTCTTCCGGGACAAAGGAAGAGTTATACGCATTTCAACTTTTGACCTTAACCGTGTCTGAACCGGAAAATGCCGTTCCGTCAATCGTTGTTCCGGTCAAGGTCAAAGTGGCTCTCGGAGGTGAAACAAGCGCCTTTATCGCAGCTTCATCAAAATAAGCCACAAGCTCACCGCGCAAGTCCGCCTTGGTATGTAATGCTGGAACCCCCTCAAGCAGAACCGACGCTGTATCCACTACATCGTAATCGATTTCGGCATGTACGACCACTGTTCCACTCTGAACATCCGACAGAAGCAACCTCTGGGGAGCTATTTTTATGACCAGCTGTTGATCGACCGCAGACGCAAGCACGGGTGCTTTCTGGTGGCGCCACATGAACGGCATAATGTCGGGACCTGCGGCGACCAGAATCGAGCAGGTGGCCAGCGTTCCACAAAAAGCGATTACAAACCACCGGTGTTCAATAGTTTTCTTTCTCATGATTCCATCCTTAAAACGTGTACCTTGATCAGATTTCCCGCTGAGCGTATAACTCTTCCCCCAAGGCCGGCAAAATACACGACAGACATTGGAATCACTCTTAATTCCTCGAGTAATCGGTATAGTATTCATCGGTTTCAATAACAACCAGCGTCCTTAGAGGGATTTAAGAGATAAAAATAATTAAGAATCGGGTTTAAAGGAAATAATCGCTCATAAGTTGTGATGAGCGGCAGGAATGTGATAAAATGATTCCCACTTAGTGTGGAGATACTTCCCACTAATCAACAGGGGAATAAAAGGGAAGACGGCTCAATCATGGAAACTGCAGAATCAACACTGGGCGGTAAATCGCTTCATCTGTTGATAGTGGAAGACGATGAAAACCTGGCCCATACTATGGGTGATGATTTCGGAAATCGCCGCATTACCAGCGAGCACGCGAACACACTTGCACAGGCAAGAAAGCTCCTCGACTGCGGGCATCGGTACGACGCCATAGTACTCGATCTGAATCTTCCGGATGGGAACGGAGTGGAACTTGCTCGCGATTGTCGCCGTAATGGTTATTCAGTACCGATCATTGTCGTAACGGCCATGGACGCTGTGGAAGATAGAGTAATAGGTCTCCGTCACGGAGCCGACGACTATTTATGCAAACCGTTCTCGCTGGAGGAACTTGCTGCCCGCATTGAAGCGATATGTAGAAGAAACAGGCACCAACATGGGCATATCCTTGCATACAAGGATATACGGGTGGACCTGCTCAAAAGAACAGTGTCCCGCGGCGATATTGAAGTCCAGCTATCCACAAGAGAACTGGACCTGCTGGCTTATTTCATGGCCAACGCGGAAGTAGTACTGGAGAAAAAAAAGATACAGAAAGAGGTATGGGGTGATAACGGAGAAGGCGATGACAACCTTCTGCAGGTTTACGCCAATTACTTGCGAAACAAGCTCGAGGGTGGCCGTTTTCCACGGGTTATTCATACCGTTCGGGGAGTGGGTTACGTTTTATCGGAAACACCGCCGCAGCAATGAGTGAAACTATTAATAATCTTTTACCAGAACAGTCGAATTCCAGGGATACCCGTAGAAGTGTAAACCTGATGTATCGAGGCAACGGTAATGAATATTGCACTTATCCTGTTATTACTGTGTAACCTGCCACTGTCACCGGGAGAAGAGTCCTCCCCGCCGGTTCCGATACTCGACCCGGATTACGACGTTGTCTATCACCACAACTATACCGGCGTATTGAATGGATACGACCCATACGAACACCACCCCATCAACATGCTGGAACTCTCAATGGGGAAATGGAAACCGTCAATGCCGGAGATGGATTTATTCGACGGCGATTATATACCTGGCGGGAAATTCGTTAAGATAGAGTTAAAGCTTGAAGGGTTGGTGAATCCCCCAGGAAACGCGATTGAGGAATACAAACCTTACAAATACGGCAATCACCCAGTATATGGTTACGTGGAAATCGACATAGACGCGGATAACAGCACCGGGGGGGAAGTTACTGATCCTCATCATCGATACCTTGGAAATATAGCAAGGTTCGGCGGCATGCCAACCGGTGAAGTTTTTGCCGATCGAGTGGCGAAAAACGGGACAAGCGACTTCGACAATAACCTGGACACCAAGCCGTTTGTGGAGCGCCACGGCGAAGAGTTTCACCTCGCATTTGTTGCCGATCAATTCAGTAAAAATGATATCGATATCGTAAATGGTAACAGCGACACAATATTCCAAAGCGGCGAGGAGTGGATAATAACCGGAAAATGGTTCCACCGAGCTCATGCATTCGAACCATACAGCTGGGTATACGGTGGTTATAGAGACGGAGAGTATTCTCCCAACTGTCCGATTAAATTCCATCACGACCAGAATACGGATATCACCACGGTCACTTTGATTTTTCCACTAACCAACGTCGGGGCTGCGTCTGTAACGGGAAGCATACCAGAAACACCGGATCGCGACGTCAGCAACCAGGCATCGATACATGAAGCCCTGAGCGATCTGGTCGACAGCGCTTCTCACGCCCCTCCGCCAGCAAATGACTCAGTGGCCGGTTTAATCATCGGATGGGATGGAAAAAACCCGAATCAGTACCTCAATCCGGCTAATTGGCGAGCCACCGTGCTACTGGGCACCCCCCACCCACATAAAATCGAAAAGTATATCTGGACCGACGCGTACCCCAACGTCATTCGTGGCGACATCAATGGTGACGGGCAGACGAATCTAACCGACGTAACGGCCGTGGAGAACTTCATCCAGAATCATGACCTGAACGATGGCTGCAGAGATAACACCGTTCGTATCCCGAACTTCGCCAGCAATTTTTCGATCTACGACATAAACCACAATGGAATCCTCAATTCAGATGATGTGGCTCTCACCTCTAGAATCGGAGATTGCGATCTGGATGGCGATGTGGATCTGGCGGATTTCTCTTTCTGGCAACTATGTGTAACTACCGACACCAACGGTTTGCCGCCTGATTGCCCGTTATCAGATTTAAACAACGACGGTCTAGTTGATAATAGTGATTTCAGGTGGTTCTCGGCTATAATGGCTGGTCCTTGAATTGCGGGGATGAATGCTGGCCGCTTTTTGGGATCAGGGACCCTGGTCAGGCGGCAACGGGCAAAGGAGCTTGGTTTACGAGATGGTTCGTTTCCGGGACAAAGCCAAAAAAAGCTCAAACTTTGTGGGCGCGCACCGCGCTTTCACTCTAATTGAACTATTGGTGGTAGTTGCGGTAATAGCCTCCTTGATTGCTATTTTGTTACCTGCTCTCAAATCGGTTAGAGATCAGGCTCGCGGCCTGCATTGCGCGTCGAACCTTCGCAACATCACCATGGAATTCCAGTTTTTTGCCAACGGCCAATCCTCTACCGGACAGGGTGACAGTGAAAAACTCGGACCGACAAGGTTTCGGATAGGAGACTTCCTGGACAGCGTGTACAGAATCGACGAGTTCTGGGACATCAACGACCAAGATGTAGGTAAGTTGTCGGCGAGTAAGGATGTATCTTTATGTCCGGCCGGTGCTCGAACGCTGACTAAGAAAAGGGGATTTCAGTGTGGGAACGACTCTCTCTACCCGCCGGAAAGTGTTTCTTTCGCGTTCAATATGCGTCTGCATCGAGCGGTGGTTAAAATCGGCCCGAACGAGTTGCTCGCCCCGGTCAGGTTAACCTCAGTACGAGCGGACGTGCAAAACCACCCTTATGTACCACTGGTAATGGACGTCGACGGTAAAAAAGCGGCGGAAAAAGGAATGGAGCCGTTTTACATCGCTCCCGGCTTGGAGGGTACGAATAATCCTTACAGCACGAATCGTTTCTGGATGCCGTCGGGGCGTCATAATAAGCGAACAAACGTGGCCTTTGTCGGTGGCCACGTACTCTCCAGCAAGAATCCAGAAAAAGAGGTCTGGAACTGGGGTTACTGCGCCCAATTCGATGAATAGCCATGTATAACCAAGCCAAAATATGACACTGCGAACCAGACTCATTATTCTCCATTCATCATTCGCCGCATTTGCTATAGGTGCGGCGTTAATAACGATACTGGCGGTGAGATTGCATATTCAAGATGCAACCAATCAGTTTGAAACCCTGGTTGGTGAAGGTCTGCAAACCGAAAGATTACGAAGCGACCTGGGAGCACTTGATGTCAGCATGCATAAGATGTTCTCCGGAGATCTTGTCCCAGACGATCAATTCGCGGAGTATCTTTTCTCCGTCATGACTCGAATGCGCGAACTGGCCAGGTATTCGAAAGACATGACATCTCGCACTCCCTCGCTTCGGGACGAAGTTGGTCAACTTTCCCTGGAGTTGGAAGAGGAGTTGGAAAACTGCTTAAACCTGATAAGGAATGGAAAGCAGGCCGAAGCCAAATCGGTATATCATCAGAAAATAGAAGGCGGTCTATTAACCAGGCTGGACGTCGGGCTTGTTCACCTTAGAAACGAGATATCGGCCACCCGGCAACAAGCCAGTGCGAGGTTATTGCGTCGCGACACGGAAGTCTTGGTATTGGCCCTTCTTGTGGCGACAAGCGGCGCGGGGCTGGTAATAACCGGCTCTTTGATTCTCCGCCGCCGCCTGGTTCGCCCGATCAAAGACCTGCAGGCCGCCACAGAAGCATTCGCCCAAGGCGACCTGGATTACAGAGTATCACCGTCGTCGCCGGATGAATTGGGGGAATTGGGAAAAGCACTCAATAACATGGCCGAAGGGCTGCAGACTTCCCAGCAAAAATACCGGTCGCTATTCGAAAATCTGCGAGATACGGTAATAATCTGTGATCAACAGGGATACATTGTTGAATTCCACGATGGGGATAGAAGTTTCCTCGAGGTGGAAGCCGAACATATTCAAGGGCGAGCCGCGGCGGACGTATGGCCCCGCCTCTCTTTTCCTGTCGGCACCTGGGTGGAACTGATTAAGAAGGTACTTTCAGAGATCAAACCATTACGCATGTCGGATCTTCCGCTGAAAGCCTCTACTGGAAATACTGTATTCATCGACGCCTCCGCTTATGCTGTTTCCTATTCGGATACTCCGCATGTGGCGATCATCATGCGCGACGTGTCGGATCGCCACGAGTTGCAGGGCATGCTTCGAAAATCAGAAACGATGGAAGCGGCGGTGAATCTGGCACAAGGTATCGCCCACGACTTTAAAAACCTGCTGCACAGCGCTACGGCAACCCTGTCTCTGGTTTTGCGTGACACACGCGAGGAAACGACAACGGAGCGTTGCCGAACGGCGTTGGAGGCCTGCCGGCAGGCTTCTGGATTATCCAGAAAACTGGGCAGCTTCGCCGGAAGCGATCATGGTCATCCGGAAAAAATCAATCTCAGCCAGACAATAAACACAATCCTGAGCTCCCTCGACGAAAGCTTCCACAAAGACATCGAAATGGAAGTATCCTGCGAGGAAATACTGCACATTTACCTGGATCGGGACCAGCTCACGCAAGTGTTATTAAACCTTGTATATAATGCCCGCGAAGCAATGCCGACGGGCGGCAGACTCAATATACGCGGACAGCTTGTCGAAATATCAAACCCGATTTACGTACGTTCACCTTCCCCTCATATTCTTCTATCAGTTCAGGATACTGGTGAGGGAATGTCCAACGAAGTCCTGGAACACGCTTTTGAACCTCTTTATTCAACCAAACCGCGTACCGAATTCGGACCGCGAGGGATGGGCCTGGCAACCGTTTACGCCATCGTAAATATGGCGGGCGGTTTCACGAAAATCGAAAGTAAACAGAAGGCAGGCACAACGATCAACGTATACCTGCCTGCTATCGGCGGTATCGGTTTCAATTAGTGAAAGCTCTCTTGCGCCGCAGCTTGGATTGTCCCTTCAAAGCCAGTATGGATAACTCCGCGAAAACCCATCGATTCCTCAACAACATATGCCCAACGCTGTCACTGTCTATTTAGTATTACACTTCGGGTATTACCCGCTTTATTACTTTCCACTCAAAAAGGTATTTGAGTTTCGCTTGGAAATCCTGTTACAATATCCGCTGGTTTGGATAAATTGATCAAGCGGGCTCGGTTCAACCTCAGGACAATGTTTTCATATTGCTAAAGGATTTTATACCATGCGCATCACGATATTTACACCGGTCGTATTGATTGTCCTGCTGTTAACCGTTGTTTCAGGGGATAGTTTTGCTGACCAGCGAAACACATTGATAGTGAACTGGGATGGCACTGGCGATTACCTGACCATAACCGATGCCCTCAGCCATGCCGGCAACAATGATGTTATTACGGTTATGCCGTCAACAGGTTCTCCCGCGGGCGCTTACGTGGAAAATATAACCATTCCCGCACTGACCATCACGGTTCAAAGCAGCGATCCGGATGATCCGGCAGTTGTCGCAGAAACCATTATCGACGGAAACAGTAGCGGTTCGGTTGTAACCTTTGCTCTAAACGCAACGACCAACACCATACTTGAGGGGTTTACAATCAGAAACGGTAGTGCCACCACCGGAGGAGGTATAACTTCAGCCAACGGCAGTCCGGTAATACGCAAGTGCATAGTAACCGGCAACACAGCCGATGAAGGTGGCGGAATCCGCATATGGAATGGAAATGCTTCCATAGAAGATTGCACAATTAGGGAAAACACCGCCACGTCGGAGGGGGGAGGTGTTCTGTGCATGAGTTTCACCAGTGGAGTAACGACTACCCTTACCAACTGTTTCATAACCAGCAATTCAGTCGATGGCGATTGGACTTATGGCGGCGGAATCGCCTGCAGCGAACACAATGTTACCATAACTGGCGGTCAAATCAGCGGAAACACGGGCGGGAGTACGGGCATGTCCGGATCCGCTGGTGGTGGAGTTTACGCATCGGATTCCTCCCTTACCATCTCCGGATGTACGATCCGAGACAACCATATCTACGGCAACCAGTGCTATGGCGGTGGGATCAACACCTTAAACGGCTCACTCGCATTGACCGATTGCATAATCGAAAACAACTCGGTTAGCGCGGTGGACTGGTACGGTGGCGGTGGGATTGCCTCCCATTGGTCGACCATGGCCGTTACGGGAGGTGCAATAACTGGAAACTCTGTCAATGGTTATCCCGCATTGGAAAACGGCGGCGGTGGAATCTATACATTATATGGAACAGCGGAAGTCAGTAACTGCCCCATCTCCAATAACGCTACCGCAGAAGGTTGCGGCGGCGGCATGCTCGCGGATTCCACGGAGACGACCATAACCCAATGCGCGATTACCAACAACAACTCCGCCGGGGGAGCGGGAATACTGGTATATAACGGCAGCCTTGAAACTTACAGCACCGTCATAACCGACAACGAATCCTCCGGTGACGGTGGAGGAATCTACATGGCGGAAGCGGAAATAACTCTGACAAACTGTACAATAGCGAATAACACAACCGAAGAGATGATTGGAGCCGGCGGTGGAATCGTATCCTTTGACGGTACCATACACATCGACAGTGGCATCCTTTGGGGGAACTCGGCTGTTTTCGGCCCGGAGATCTCGCTTTGGTACTGGACGGAAAACGTCGGCTCACATGCAGATGTGGTTTATAGTGACATAGCCGGCGGCGAAACCGGAGTGGACGTAATGGACTATTGCACGCTAACCTGGGGAACAGGAAACATCGAGTCGAATCCTCTGTTCCTGAACGGGGGAAGTCCAACGATTACCGAATTTCACCTGAGCAGTATATCACCATGCCTGGATACTGGTAATCAATTATTCAGCGCAACCGGATCTGAAGATATTGACGGCGAAAATCGTTTGCAGGGCTGTCGCGTGGATATGGGGGCCGACGAAGCGAACGCTCCTTTCGGCGACATTGAGCCTGATGGAGATGTGGACCTGGCTGATTTCGGTGAATTTCAAAGGTGCTTCGGGATGGTAAGAACTGCACCTGGTGCAGTGGAAGCCTGTTTCTGCAAATTCGACTTCGATGGTTCCGACCAGATCGATCTGGGAGATTTACCGGATTGGACCGGACTGCTCAACGGACCTCAATAATACTTCCAATTCTCTAACGCGAAGTTATTTCAGCCGGCAGGAACGGCCACCGGAGTCGAAACGACCTTGTTTCCAGTAGCCGGTTTTCTTTCGAGGGGATCTTCGATCGCTTCGTGAACCAGCATCTCCACGCGAGCAACCACGGCATTCCACGATTGATCGGCTACTGCATTACTGCGTTCTACTCTCGATTCGGGTGTCAGGGTATCAATGGCACTGCGACATGCTTCAACGAAATCTTCAGCAGAATCAGCCAATAATACATTCGGAGCAAATGGAACAACTTCCGGCAAGCTGGTGGAAACAACCGGTAAACCGGCGGCCAGGTATTCGCGAAGCTTGATCGGATTGACATTAGCCGTCATGGATGTCAGCTGGAATGGTATCAATCCCACATTAAACGCGGCAGCATAAGCCGGTAGCAATTCATACGGTTGCCGACCGACAAAATGAACATTATCCAAAGCAGCCAATGGCGACACATTTGTTTGGCATTCACCCACAAGTACAAAAGAAACTTCAGGCATTGCTTTGGCAACGCGAATCATCATGTCTATATCAAACCAATGATGGATCAAGCCAATGTAGCCGGCGATAGGCCCCGTTAAATGGCGAATGGGCTCCGGTACTGGGAGCTTTAATTTAGCCGCCTTGGCAAAATGGTCATGATCAACTCCGTGGCGAACAAGGTGAACGCACGGATGTGCATCCTTGCGGTTTTCGTATAGTTTCTGGGAGCTGGCCAGCACAACATCCGTCACATTCATCAGTTTGCGTTCGGCCCGGATAACAGCTTTGTCGTTAAACTCTTCAAACTCGCTGAATTCATCGACACAATAGTATACAAATACCTCTTCATCGAACGCGCCGACCAGGTGAGCCACATCGGGAGCAAAACTCCATACCTGCACGGGTTGCTTTGGAGATCGTCTATGATTGGCAATTACCTTACGAAGTCTCTGCGTCAATAGAAAGCGGTTTACAATAGAGGAAATTCGACCATGTCCAGGTAAAACAAGAGGAGTAACCTGAACCATTCGTTCATTGATCGACTGAACACCTCTCTTCACTCTACCTAATGCGTTCAGAATCCACCGAGCATCCTTAACGCTCAATCGAGGTCTTCTTGATCCGTGGTAATTGACCCAGACAATATCATTATTTTTTGAAAGTAATCGCATCAGATGATGCTTACTCGTGGGATCGAGCTCCCAGCTGCTGGCTAAACACACAATGAGTCGATCTTTTATCAATTTATTAACCGCCGTTAAACACCAGAAAAAACCAATAACTGCACAGGCATTTGTGACTTATGTGATTTCACAATTCAGAATCAAGTCATTAACGGTTCGAATCAGATTCGCGCGTATTATAGTAACGGTAGTAATTGTACGCTCCGCCATAACCGGAAGATCGCTCATGCTGTCCGATCAACAGGCATCCCATGATGGGAACCTTGTTGACCCTAAGTAAGCGAACAGCTCGTCGAGCCACCTGCTCGGGAGTGAAGTTCAAGCGCACAATCATAATTACGCCGTTACACATCTGCCCTATAATACCCACATCGGTAACCGTGGTAGCCGGCGGCGTATCCACCAGTGTATAGTGAAAATCACTCTGGAACCGACGCATAATCGCGTTTGTGGACTGGGAAGCCAGAAGTTCAGCCGCGGTTCGTCCGCAGGTTTCCCCTGCCGACACGAAGTACAGGTTTGGCACCACTGTCGGTTGAATAACTTCTTCATAAGCAGCGTCGCCACGAAGCAGGTCGGCCATTCCCGGTCCCGGTTTGGCATCGAGCAGCGTAGCCAACCGGCTACGGCGAAAATCGCCGTCTACGCATACCACTTTGAAATGTCGTATTTCCGAAAGAATCATACCCAGGTTAACCGTGGTTACACTTTTGCCTTCCCGTGGGATAGCACTGGTAACCGCCAGAATCCGGTGATCATTCTGAGGATTCTGTGTTAGCAGCCGGGTGCGCAGCGAACGATATTGCTCGGAAATAATCGATGATCGATCGTAATAGGAGATCACCGATTCGTGTACTCCCCCGCTGATCGGAATGGCCTCATGGGGTGCATCGGGTGGAACATACTCCGAGACCGAGGGGCGATATTCTTCCGCCTCAATTGGAGGTACTTCCAATGTATCCGTCGCGTTCCCGGCATTCTGTTCAATAACCCGGTGACGTCGTTCCAATTCCGCTCTTTTAAGTGCTTCAGCAATTCGTCCCATGATAACCCTCGTCAAGGACGTTCCTTCTAAAAGAAATCCCAATCAGTTCCAAGAACCGTATCAGCAATAACTAATCGTCATCATCGTATTCGTCCTGCGTATCCATAAGCCTTGCCGGAGTACTATATGCCTGCATAACCGGCTGCAACGGGAACAGTATCTCCTGGATGCGCAATCCCAACCAACCTAAAGGTGTCGCGGGTACATAAAGAATGTCGTTCGGCTGAAGGAGTACATTCTTACTTGTATCTCCAGTGGCAATCATGTGGTCAACATCGATGAGTATTTCCCGCCGTTCGCCTTCAATCGGACTGCTGCGAATAACTTTCACCTGAGATTTCCAGGCAATAAAGGACATGGATTCTTCGGCCAATATGTCGAGAACAGTATCCCTGCCAGTATAAGGTCTGGAACTCCAACCTTCGGTTACGTTGCGTCCACCTCCGGCATTACCATATCCGCCAACTTGTCCGGCCAGGTAAATTACTTTCGAACGATAACCGGTAACCCGCACCTGCACCTTGGGATCTTCGTAATACGGTTCCAGCAACCGAGTCAGTTTGGCGGCAATTTCTTTTTCGGTTAAACCAACAATCTTCACCGGTCCCAGCAAACGCAAACTTATTTTGCCATCCGGTCGAACATTTTGAGTTACACGATCAATCTCCAGGATTCGAGGCGCGGAGATAGTAATCTCGTCCGGGATTCCAACTCGATACTCAATAGCCGAAACCTCGTGTTCGTGTGCCTTGAGAAAAGCCACCAGATCACGATGAGACGACTGACACCCGGAACACAACAAAACGAATCCTAAAGAGGCGGTCACGATATTTCTAAGAGCCACTCTCACGTTTACATTCTCCGGAAACAGGCAGTCAGGAGTTCCGCAAGCTTTTTTCCTACGTTCGCGAAACTCATGGCTTCATAGCCTCCTGCAGCCGGCACGCACCGGTGAAGCCATAGAACCGTATTCACCAAGCGATCATTACCGGGTAAACTATCGGTCCTCCGTAGCGTTTTATCGGGTTTTAAGAGACCTCCCTGAATCAATACCTTAATAAAGATTTAAAGCCGTTTTTTTGAGACGTGGCCGGTAAAAGCGACCAATTGGTACTCTCAGGGCGTTTTTTTAATAAACTGCTATCTCAAGGGCCCCTATTTCACGACCGATATTCACAGCGATGGGCGTGTGGAAGTGCACAGTCCGAGAACTATGATGACGGTCCATTTTAGGGACTCAGGAGCAATCATGTACGCTTCTTTTTTTGGGCTCAAAGAACTGCCGTTCAACAATACACCTGATCCTCGTTTCTTCTTTTCCACGCCGGATCATGAAGAAGCTCTCGCTTCTCTTATCTATGCCATAGGAGAAGGGAAGGGGTTTGTACTTCTCACCGGCGAGGTCGGAGCCGGCAAAACCCTGGTTACCCGGTTGATGCTCCGCCACTTCGGAGAGAGCATAGAATTCGCCAGCATCAATAACACTCAGGTAAACGCCAACGAGCTTCTGCAATGCGTATGCTCGGAATTTAAAATCGATGTTGACCAGGAAACAACAAATGCAGGAATGATCCATGCCTTACAGGATCACCTTTTAACCTGCTTCGCGGGCAACAAACCGGTTGTTCTGATGCTGGATGAAGCACAGGCACTTTCGCAGCAGGCATTCGAACAAGTAAGAATGATTGGAAACCTTGAAGCCGATGATGCCAAGTTACTTCAAATAGTAATCGTAGGGCAACCCGAACTTCAGCAGCGTTTTGAATCACACGATATGCGACAACTGCGTCAAAGGATGTTTCGCAGTTTCCACCTGAGCGCATTGTCAAGAGAACTCACTGAAGGATATATCCGGCATCGTCTAAGCGTTGCCGGCGCACAGTATCCCAGCCAGATTCTTACAAACGATGCCATAGATGTAATATACGAATATTCTCAGGGTTTACCACGATTGATTAACACAACCTGCGACAACGCATTGTTGAGCGCTTACGGAGCCGATGTAAAAACCGTGGACGCTAAGTTCGTAAACCACGTGTTGCAACAGATGATGTCAATCCCACAGGGTAAAAAACCTCATAGACCCGCTGCCGCATTCAATAGCGCGCCAACCGGCATGCCGGGAGAAATGCCAACCGCATCAAACCGGTACGGAAGACGAAAAAGCGATCCACACGAACCATGTTACTCGCAATATCAAGGACAAGTGGATGCGAATATGGCCGCACAGTATCCCGCACCAAACTACGCTTCCCCTGTTGCCCCTCCACCGAATTGGGCTGCTCACCATGCAAACGAAACGCTGGAGCACACGTTGCATAGAACTTTCCAGGTGGAAGCGGATCTGCGATCTCTGCTGGAACAGGCCAAAGCCATTGAATCTCGCATGGAGCCCAACCTGGAACAGCAACGCAGACTAACCGTTTTGGTGCGGCGCCTTCTCGGTGAAACCAAAGCGGCCACCGAAGAAGTTCGCGACGTTATCACTGAAGCGGAAACCGCCAAAACTTCAACAAAACAGGCGATAACAAAACTCGCTGAACAGTCGGCACGAACCGGACGACTGTCGGTCGCACTACGTGAAGTATTCGACAAACTCGAACAGCGTGCGGACAAGATGATCAATCAATCTCGAAAACCTGGCCCCAGTACCAGGCCGAAAGCGAACCAGCGGATTCTCAATAAAACAAGAGAAATCGATAAAGCCATAAATCAAAACAAAAACGTAGTGGATGAAGTTCGATCCCTGATTACCGCAACCAAGGCATCCCAACCACGTTTTGAAACAGAACAGGAACCACTGGCAGCCAAGATTGGTGACTCGAGCGATTCTCCCGCTACCCAATTGGCCGATCAGGTTAAAAACCTCGCCCGGTTGATAGACAAGGCGCGAACATCCCAAATGCCGTAAGTATTCAAAACGGCCAAGAGTTACATAGGCCATCGTTATCAGTTAACTACCAAAACACCGAGGCTGATAAACTCGGTGTTTTTTCTTTGCCACACATTTACCTGAACACCAATGGTCGCGAAAAAACGATCGAAAAAAGGTCGACGAGTTCGCTTGTTAAAAAAACATCAGACGCGAGAATAAAAGACATAAACCAACCAGAATGAGAAACTGATACACTATTAAAATCGTTCAAACAATCGGTAACACGAGAAACAGATATACGTTACGATCAGCAGTAGAATCTGTCCGAAGAACACCGATAGAGCTATAACCTATTATTAAATATGCACTTACAAATAGCCATAGCCTTCGCTTTATTACTCTGGTGGCCCGAGGGGGAGTTCACCCCATTCGCTATCGGTTCTCAATCCACACCCCATTCCGCCCCGCTGATTAGTAATACGGCATGGGTACTTGCTTTCGTATGGGGAAAGTTGGTGGCGGTCGCGCTGGTGGCTCAACTTTTCTCATGGTTCACGATTAACCGCCTTAACCGCAGTTTAATCGGAACAACCAAAACAATAACCCGCTTCCACCGAGTGTCGTTCATTCTACGATTGGCCTTGCTTCTAGGCGTTGCTGCGGACCTGTTTCTGACCACCTACCCGCGTCTGCTCGAATCGCAAAACTGGCTAAAAATTATTCCCGGTTTGCCTCAATTGATAATTCTCATCCCGTATTTATGCGGTTTGATACTAATCTGGTGGATAGCGTATCCAGTGGAACAGTCGACTCGTTTTTCGTTTTCACCGATGCGCAAATGGGGCCGCAATGATTACGTCATATTCAATATTCGCCACCACATGCTAATTGTAGCTCTACCCTTGGGCTTCATTGTCTTAACCTATGCAACGACGAATGAATACAAAAACTGGTTAATAGACCACCTGAAAACTCCCTGGGCACCGGAGGTAATGCTCGGTCTGGTAGCCGTCGCCATTTTCCTCGCTTCCCCCGTATTACTTCGCCGGATTTGGTCAACCACACCTTTACCTGACGGCCCCTTACGAACGAAGCTGCTGAAGCTATGCAACCGCATAGGCCTCCGGGTGGCCGAGATACTGATCTGGCACACCGATGGAGTAATGGTTAACGCCGCTGTTGTGGGACTGGTCCCCAGAATGCGGTACATACTCCTTTCAGATACGCTGCTTGAAGCCATGACGGAGGACGAAATAGAAGCAGTATTCGGTCATGAAGCTGGACACGTTCGACACCACCATATCCAATTTTTCCTGCTCTTTGCAGTCGTAAGCATGTTGGTCGTATCAGGAATAATGGAGTTGCTGAGTAACATGAGCGGTTTCGGTTATCCACAATGGCAGTTCAGTCCGGAAGCGATAGAGGTAATCGGAATCGGATCCATCATACCTATATGGGGTATCTTTTTCGGCTGGATGTCACGTCGTTTCGAACAACAGGCGGATATAGCCGGTGCCGGTTGCGCCACTCCGACAGAAGGTGAAACCAGGTGCAGTCTTCCCTGCGTCGTTCATGACGAACCCGAGCGGCAATCGGCTAACCTTGTTTGTGCGACTGGAGCAAGGATATTCATCAATGCATTGCGCAAGGTGGCTACCCTTAATGGTATTCCAATAGCCGAGCGTTCCTGGCGTCATTCTAGTATAGCCTATCGAATTCGGTTTCTCACGGCCTTGTCCGGTGATCCGAAACTGACTTCGCGTTTTCTTAAAAGTGTTCGCGGGATAAAGTGGGGCCTGATTGTTTCCTGTTTGATCGGCCTGATCATCTCGGCAATCTACATCTGGCACCACCCGGGTTATCGCAGCGAGGTAACTAAAAGCCTGATCGAACCGATTCAAAGGCTGTTTCAACAGAGTTAGTAAACCCTTAGTAAAAGTGAAATATACCAATATGTCCGCCATCGAAATAAACGGAAAAGACCTTGCTCGCCGAATACGAGAAGAAGCTGCGGAGAAAGTTCAATCATTACGCGAACAAGGCGTACAGGTCAGACTGGACACGTTGATCGTCGGTGATCCTGACGCTGGCTTGATTTTTGCCCGATCTCAGGAAAACCGGTGTAAAAAAGTCGGTATTGAATACAAGCTGCACACGTTGAGTGAATCCTCGACCGACGCCGACGTTCAACGGTTTATTACTGATCTGAGTAACAATCCGGAGATCACCGGCATACTGTTGAACCTTCCCATGCCCAGGCACCTGGACACCCCGGCCGCCCAATACACAATAGACCCATACAAGGATGTCGAAGGAGTCAACCCTGCCAATGTGGGGTTACTATTTTACGGCTCGCCGATCATCGCTCCATGTACCGCACTTGCTGTCATGGCCGTCCTCAAAGACGCAGGTGTCGCTCTCAAAGGAAAAACCGCGGTCGTCGTGGGACAGGGAAACGTGGTAGGGAAACCCACGGCCCTGGCTCTAATGGGAGAAAAAGCAACTGTCACCACCTGTAACAAATACACCGATAACCTGGCAGAATACACAAGAACGGGAGACATCCTCATCGCCGCCGCCGGTGTACCGGAACTCATCACCGCCGAACACGTCAAACCGGGAGCGGTGGTTATAGACGTTGGCATTAACTCGGTACCGGTCAAGGGTGGAGAGCCCGGCGAAACACACGTCGTCGGTGACGTTCTGTTCGACGAGGTCAAGGAAGTGGCATCGGTAATAACGCCGGTCCCTGGAGGTGTGGGCCCAGTCACAGTAGCAATACTGTTGCACAATACGGCCGAAGCCGCCGCGAAACAGATAGCACATCGGAGGATTTAATCAAAGTGCCAGCTGAAAACGTTCCTCCGGGTTCAGCACACCAAAGTGCAAACAACATTTAAGAGATACGCCTTCCCTGCAGCTTGTCTGATAAACTGGAGAACCCCTGCAGGGACCTACTGCCCCATGATTACCGTAAGTTGCCGCGGGAATCACCACAGAAACATTAAAAGTAGCCAAGAACACCGCGCAATTGGCTGGATCTTCAGTTATTCTACGGTAATAAGGATTCTCATTCGGCCGGGCATCAATTATCTCAAGAACGCCCCTGACCCGAATCGTGATAAAAGTCGTGAACTCTGCGCGAGAGTATTTGGACTATGCAGGATTATCGAGCCGGGAAAATTCTGGAGTTTCGATTCTCCAAGCGTCGGCGAAACGACAAACGACGCCCTAACCGGGCTGCCGTTATCAGTTTTGCTCTCGTAATCCTTTTGGCCATAACCACTCTACCCGCCACCGCGACTTCCCTGTCATCAAAGCTTCTAGACCAATGGCGATGGGTTGAGTTTACCACGGCAGACGGTTTACCATCCAATCATGTAACGCATATTGTTGAAACCACAGACGGGGTCATGTGGGCGGCGACAACTCGCGGGCTTTGCCGGTTCGATGGTTATCGCTGGATTCAGCTGGATTCTCGTTCGGGCCTGCCGACAGGCGAAATAAGCTCGCTCGCAACCGGCGCTGACGGGAAAATTATGGTCGTGATCAATAACTCGCTATTCTATGGATCACAAATTGGCTTTAACCATGTACCAGTAATAGCAAAAACCACCCCTCTGCGTGTGGATACTGTCGTAGCCTTCGCGCCGGGTGGCTACTTGATCATAGCGTGGAACCATGACGAAACGAGATCCGACCTGTTCCGTTGGCATAATTCGGAAATACATGAATTCGATACTCCAGCCAGGCTTTCGCCGAACTTTCCGGAACGAATCGTACAATCCTTGTGGACAACGCCGGACGGAAAAACCTGGTTGAATTCAACTGACGGAGTCTATCGGTATATAAACGGCCATTGGGAAATATGGATATCAGCGTCGACTCTCCCCCTGAGGATAACCAATCTGGCCACCGATGCCGAAGGCAACGGCATACTCACTGTCCAGGGCCCGTTCGCCGATCAGCAAACCTGGAAGTGGAGTAAACAGAGCTACCCGTATCTTTCATCCAACAACGTTGAGGAACTGACAAAGTCGCTTGCTCTCGGCCCCGGCCAACAGGGAATAGCCACCCATGAATCCGGCGGGGTTATGTATTGTCATCAGGGCGAATGGAGCATATTACCCTCACCTCCCATACAACTCTGCAATCCCGAATATATCACCTATTCCTCCGACGGTAATATATGGGTCGGAACCAAACGCGGTTTGCACGTCCATCAGACGAGTTCAAACCGGTGGATACAATGGAAACATACTTTTCCCAACCGCAAAAACTGGATCAACGAATTCCTGGTTGCAAGAGACGGTTCGGTCTGGGTGGCCACCGCCACTGGTATCGATATACACCATCCTGACGGTGGCACGGAATACATAAACGAAATCAACGGAACCCCGCTGACAGCCGTAACCGGATTAGCCCAGGATGAAAACGATAACATCTGGGTCTCCAGCGGGGGAGCTTTTGTCGGAGCTTACCGTTGGGACGGAAAGCACTGGACACATTTCACCACCCAATCCGGTTTCTTACCGGCGTATTTTCACAAGATCCGCACCGACAGCAAAAACCGTCTGTGGTTCCTGGGCCTGGCCCGAAGCCCTCAATCAAAAATGGTAATAAGCGATGCCGATGACGTCGGAGTTGTGATTCTGGAAAAAGACAGGTTCACTCAATGGAATACGAAAAATGGGCTTCCCAGCGGCAGAGTATACGGTTTTGCCGAATCGACTGAAGATGGATCACTTTGGTTTGCCACCCTTCGCGGGTTGGCCCGGCTCAAGAATGGTTCGTGGAAATACTGGACAAACGAAACGGGCCTGTTGGGCGAACGGATTTTCGCGCTGACTATCGACAAAGAAAACCGCCTCTGGTTCTGCGATGAAAACAGTGGATTGGGTTATATCGATGACCAGGACCAACCACACTATCTCACGACTTACGACGGTTTGATCAGTAACCATGTTCTCGATCTGACTACTGATAAAACAGGAGCCTTATGGATAACCACCGAACGAGGCCTGAATCGCTATTATAATGGCACGTTTTCTCACTTCGACGCTCACCATGGTCTGAAAAACGACAGGCTGTGGCCTGTTCTTGCCAAAAACGACAAGGTTTATGTAGGTTCATCAGGTGGCGGCACCTATATCCTGAGCTTGAACGAAATAGACCAGCCGCACCCAATATCCATATTCAATCAACCAACAATAAGAAAGAACGTGGTTCGCGTATCCTGGAGACCACTGGCATATAACGGCAAACTACCTTCGCAGATAATCGAAACCCGATTCCGTCTGAACGGCGGAATGTGGTCGCAGTGGGCAACACAGAACCAAGCCACCTTTCGTAACCTGAAACCTGGAGACTACCAACTACAGGTTCAGGCGAAAGGTCTTTTCGGCGGATTCTATTCGGCCGGAAACACACTGCATTTCCCTATCCCAACTCCGTTTTACTTCCGTGCTGAATATTGGGTTCCAATTACGCTGCTCAGCATTTTAACGGTAATACTATCCGTTTCGGTAATCTCCCGCCGCCGGAGGTTCAAGCAGGCCCTTCTGCATGAACGTAACCAATACCAGGCAATCCTGGACAACACGACCGCTATCATCTGCCTGAAGGATACCGACGGACGCTACCTGGTCGCCAATCGCCGGTTTGAAGACATGCTCGGAGTTAAACGCGGTGAAATTATAGGGAAAACAGCATTCGACCTGTTTCCCTCCCCATTGGCCCAACTGCTTCAGGATAACGCCCGAAAAGTGGCCCAAACCGGCGACGCCGTGGAGTGGGAAGAAACCATACAGTTGGACGATGATACACGAACCCTGTTATCGACAAGCTGTCCTCTGTTCGACGAAAACGGAAAGGTCGATTCCATATGCGTAATCTCCACCGACATAACAAATCGCAAATCTCAGGAGGAGGATATTCGCCGTACAGACAAGCTGGATACCCTGGCAATTCTGGCTGCCGGAATCGCACACGATTTCAGCGGGCTGGTTGCTCTGATTTCCCGGCATCTGGAGTTAGTCCGCACTTCCATGCCCATTCAAAGTCCCGCCCTGCACAATCTGGAGGTCGCGGAACAGGCCGTACGGCAGGCAAACGGTATGACCAAGGCACTGCAGGCGGTAATCCACCACACCCCCCCCGAAAGAAAACTGGTTTCTTTGGGAGCTGTTTGCCGAGACGCATCTAAACTCCTCAGTCATCTGATCGGAGTTACGGTAATGCAGATTTGGGAAATCACAGATGAACCTCTTTACGTACTCGCCGACTCCACGCAGCTTCAGCAGGTACTCATGAACCTGGTAGCCAATGCCCGCGATGCCGTCCCGGCCGGTGGACACGTGCGAGTAACCCTTACGAGATGGACACCGCCGGCCGAAGCATTCGGTTCGATCTCCAGTCCGCATTACAGCCACTACGCCAAAATAAATGTTTCCGATAATGGTGTTGGTATACCACAACACGTGAAAAACAGTATATTTGAACCTATGTTCACCACCAAGGCGAACCAGGCTCGCACCGGGTTGGGACTGGCTATCGTCGCCAGAATCATCGATGACCACGAAGGGTGGATAGACGTGGATTCCGAGGAAAACGTGGGAACCTCGATTTCCATATTCCTCCCCTGCGAAAATGTTGAGGAACACCAGGAAGCAATCCTGCTCGAAAAAGACACCGCCCGTGCTCCGGTTGACGCCAGCGTGCTGGTGGTGGACGAAAGCCAGTTTGAACGCTCGCTCATAGCCACTGCCCTGAGAGATATCGGCTACACCGTGGAACAGGCGGGTAGCGGAGAACAAGCCGTCAGCATCGCCCAAAACTCACCAAAACAGTTCTCCATCGCTGTCGTTAACGCGGAATTACACGATATGAGTGCAACAGGCTGCATCGCCACCATGCGGCAAAACGGGAACCTTAAACACGGATTGATCATCGCGGAAGCCGACGACAAGGAGACCGTGGATCAGGCGTCATCAATGGACATCGACATCGTATCCACCCCGTTTTTAATGAAGGAATTGCTGTGGGCAGTAGCGGGAATTCTTGGCAATAACCATGATCCGAAAAACACTTTGGATTAACCTTTCCCGGTTTTCATTCAACAACCTGCAGGGACTCACCTTTACTTAGTATGTAAAACCGATTGGTAGGCACGTCTTTAAAAACCTGCACCGTTTCCGATTCATCAGGCCAGCGAACTTCAACCGTATCCAGCTTTCGTGCTTTTCCCACGCCAAACCTGCAGTCCAGATCATCCAAATGACCGCTGTGCCCCAACCCCCCGTGCACCTCCCGCATTTGACGCATTGATCCATAACTGACAACAACCCTGGCTCCAATGGATTGACCGGCCAGTCGCAGGTTGAAAAAACGATTGCCAAAACGATTGGCTCCAATATTACGCAATAACCTTACCGACAGGTCGAACCCTTCCTTCTCCTGGTCAGGTAACCGGTGATCGCTGGCAGCAACCAGGATATCCGTCGCCCCATCCCGGTCAAAATCCCCCAGGGATATCTGGCTTGCGTTTACCAGTTTCGGGCCCAGGTATTCGGTCCACTCCTCGAAGTTTCCATAATCCCCCTGGTAGTAAAGCCTGAGTATCTGGTTGGGATAATCACTTGAGGCAACCAGCAGATCAAGTAAGCCATCGTTGTCGACATCGATCCAACCGGCATGCAGATCTCCCTGGTTCCAGTATTTTCCTGCCCGCTCCCGGCTGATACTTTCCGGTGAACGATGGAAAACGAAACCCCGATCAGGCCCCTGGTTTATCAGCAGCATTGACTTATCAGAGGACGAACCCGCCCAGGCATGGGTGATTTCCGCTAAAAAACAATCCATGTCACCATCATTATCGAAGTCGGCCACCGCGCAGTCGATCGTATTGCCATGTGAACGAAACGGCTTTTCATCCTCTCGCGCAACTCCGTACCGTTCGAGAAACATCTTCTTGACCTGGTCACTGTAAGCGCCGCTTCGATCACTGTCGCCGTCGAAACCGGTCAGCGGAGCCACATCTTCAAATGTCCCGTCACCGTTGTTTTCCCATAAACGGTTGGCCTGACGACCGTAACTCATCACCAGGATATCCTGCCTGCCGTCATTGTTCCAATCGGTATGCGTAACTCCATAGGAAGGCCTGCGACTCTCCGGCAAACCAACCTCCGGCACACCGCTCAGACCTGATTCCCGGGTAATTTCCACAAACCGCCCGTCCCCCTTGCCCCTGTAAACCTGATCCGCATACGCCTCCAGCTCCGCCCCGCACTCATTGTAAGCATTGGCAATAACCAAATCCAGATTCCCATCGCGATCCAGATCGACAAAACAGGCGGCAATTGTGGTCAGCCCTCCAGGTTCCAGCCCGCTCGGTGTCACTTTTCTAAACCCCCCTTTGCCATCGCCAAGCCAGATCTGGTTCGTATCCTCATCCCGGTTATTGTCTCTACGCCGCTTGTCTACGTATTTCCCCAAAAACAGATCCAGGTTCCCGTCGTTATTGACATCGCCCGCCTGCATGTTATCCTGTAACACATCGCTGCCAGGCTCAACTGGAAAACAGTCAGGCAACTTAACAAACCTCTTACCGGCTTGATTAAGATAAATCCTGCGACCGCCCATAATAATATCGGGATAACCATCACCGTTGAAATCGGCAAACGCCCCTCGAATACCGGTAACTCCCGACAACCCTGCTTCCCCACTTACATTCTCGAACAGGATTTCCGGTCGATACTCCTTTTCCGCGCATCCCGGCCACAAAAAGACCGCAAGAATATAAATAGCATATCGCATGCTGTAAGCCATCCTCACTTTGCCAACCGATAGACGGTTAAATTCCCATAACCGGTAAACATCGAAAAATCGTTTACACCAGGCTTGACCGGCCTTCCTGACGAGCCGCCGCCTGCACCGCGCCAATAGCGGTAAGATTGACCACCTGCTCCACCGAACAGCCGTATTGCAGCAAATGCGCCGGCAGTCTCCCGCCCATAAGAACCGGTCCGACCAATACTGCTTCCCCCATCGCCTGCAGCAGGTCCAGGGCAAGATTACCCGATTGCAGATCCGGGAAAATAAGCACATTGGCGTCCTCGTGTAAATCGGAAAAGGGGAAATACTTTTGCCTGATCTGACCGTTTACCGCCGTAGTCAACTGCATCTCACCGTCGACGATCAAATCGGGCAGTCGTTCCTTGACTATTTCCGTAGCGCAGCGAACCTTACGGGTAAAAGCATGGTCCACACTCCCGAAATTGGAAAAAGACAACATGGCCACCCGGGGCTCTATCCCCAGCGACCGAACCAACCGGGCACCCTGCAGAGCCGTCTCCGCCAGGTCCTCCGCGTCAGGCTCGATAGTCACCGTGCAATCCGCCAGGAAGTACACCGCCTTGGGTAAAAGTACCATGTAGTGGCCACTCATCCGCTTTACCCCCGGTGAGGTACCTACAACTTCCAGAATCGTGCGCATGGATTCCGAATAGTGTTCTTCCGCCCCGGTTATCATCATGTCCGCGTCACCATTGTCGAGCATCATCGCCGCGAACGGCTCCGCCCGCAGTAACCGCTTCGCTGCCGACGCCCGAGTTACGCCCCTTCTCTGCAGCATCTTGAAATACGACTCGCAATAAGCCTTGAATTGCGGATGTCGCACGGGATCGATTATCTGCACTCCACCAGGATCCAGACCCAGATGATCGATTGAGCGCTTCACCTCCTCCTCCTGCCCCAGCAGGATCGGATTGGCTATTCCTTCATCGGACAGAATGCTGCATGCTCGAAGAATGGTCTCGTTCGCCCCCTCGGTGAAAACCACTCGTAACGTCTTTTGCCTCGCCTTGAGGATCAAGCGCCGCATGGTTTCCTGCCCCGCCCCCAGCCTTACCGTTAGACTCTCTTCGTAAAATTCGGGCTCGACCGGGAGCATCGCTACTTTGTCCGCCATGGCCTGCCGGGCAACCGCGGCCGATTCACGTACAAATATCCTTGGATCTATGGGTTTCGGCAACAGGTACTCGGGTCCAAAGGTGAACTGCTCGTTGCCATATGCCCTGACAACCTCCTCCGAAACATCCTCCCGGGCGAGTTCGGCCAGCGCGCCGGCCGCCGCCAACAGCATGTCGTCGGTTATGGTCGTTGCGCGAACGTCCAGAGCCCCGCGTAAAATATAAGGCGAACTCAGAAGATCCACAATGGCATTGGGATCCTGAGCCATGCTGGTCGCCACAATGACATCACGACGGCTGGCCCGCGCCTCAGCGTATGTGATTTCTGGTTTTGGCGTAGCCAGCGCCAATACCACAGGAAACCGATTCATCGTGCGAACCATATCCGGTGTAACCACGCCACCGGCCGACGCGCCTATGAAAACATCCGCGTTTTTTAAGCCGTCCGCCAATGTTAGAGCCGATGTGGACCGGGCGAATTCCCGCTGGTAATCTGTCAAGTCATTCCGGTCGGGATGTATCAAACCGTTTATGTCGTACAGAAAAATGTTTTCCGCGCTCGCCCCCAGGCCGCGTAATAACCGCGCGCAGCCTATTCCAACCGTACCGGCTCCGCATATTACTATCTTTACTCCATCAACTGACTTTTCCGCCAATTCCAGAGCATTGCTCAAGGCGGCCACTGCAACCACGGCCGTACTGCAGAGATTCTCATGGTAAACCGGTATAGGTACAATCTCCCGCAATTGATCGAAAATATACAACCCGTCCGGCGCGCGCAGGTCCTTGAGACTGATCGCTCCGAATGTGGATTCCAGTATCTTCACCGTTTCCACGAACCTGTCGGGATCATCAATATCCAACTCCAGGTCAAAAACCTCAATATCCGCCAGCCGTTTGTAGAGTATCGCCAGCCCTTCCATCATGGGCTTGGCAGCCCTGGGGCCGACATTTCCCAGCCCGGGAACGGCCGAACCGTTGGTTATCAATCCAACCAGGTTACCTCGCGAAGTGTAATTGAACACCTCCTGCGGGTCTTTCGTTATCTCCTGAGACGGGAACGAAGCGCCTGGGAGATAAGCCAATCTCATATCCCGGGGCGACAGGCAGGGTTTTGTCGCACGCAGCTCGATCTTTCCCGGTCTCTCTCCCTTGTGATATGCCAGCGACTCTTCTCTTTGTATCATGATTCCCCGGGCCTCCTGAATTTCCGCACTACTATAACCGTCCGCCGGGCAGAGGATAACGCTCCAGCGTCGTATTCAATACCGAACCGAAATTCGCTACCGGTCTGACCTGCAATATCCGCAACGAGGTCCCCTCTATCCCGAACTCCACATCCAGCGGATAGCCATAAGCGTTTTCCAAATCCCTGGCCACCTTCACCAGTTCACACAGCTCCACGTATTCCAGCGCCGGACGCATCCGCTGATGGTATAACGTTTCCGCGGTTATCGTTCCCACTCCCGACCGCGCGTCGAATACCACCTGCTCCCTCTTGTCCGCGGTGACATACCTGAACCGCAATGGACCGCCTTTTGCCGCGGCCTCCTTGCTTATAAGCACCTGGTCCGCCGCTACGATCCCCGATACGATCCCTTCCCCTAAACCCAAACCAGCGTTAATCACGATCTCCCGCAAACGACCTTCCGCCAGGTTCACCGTCTGCAAAACTCCGGAAACCCGCGACCAGACAATCCGCTGAACCAGCACGCCGCCACCTGCGTCTATCGGGCCAATACCCAGCAATCGCCGATTGTGAATTGCCCGTTCCGTCCACAAACCGCTCCAGGCCCGCTTGAGATGGCGCACCAGGGTCTGCGGACCGCGAACAAAAAGAAACGTCTCAAATTCCCCTGCACGGGCGGCAACCTCCGTATCCTCCTCCAGCGATGATGAACGGACCGCCACAAACGGCTCATCGCGTGAATCTCTTTGATCGCCCACATTTTCCAAAAACGTTTTTCCCAACCCTCTATATGCTTCCAGCACCTCTTCCCGGAAATTCGGAGAAAGACGTACTGATTCCCATAACATTCCCACTCTGCTCGATTTGACCGCGTCCGACGTGCTTTCGTCGTTTAATACCTTTTGAATAGCCTCCCGCAAAGTCGGAGTGCTCCCTCCACCCGTATCCACAACCTCCACCTGCCGGTCCACGGGACTCTCCAGGATTTCCCGAAATGCGTAATCAGTTACCACAAACCAGTGGGGTACCAGGTGCGCCGCACCCAACCTGGAAATCTCGGCCAGGTTCGCCGCCTTCCACCCGATAAGCGGGTGTATTTCAAACCCTCCGTCGGCGCGTGTCAGAATCCGCGAACCGCCGCATCGCTGCAGATTATTGGCGTCCTCTGTGGCCAAGCGCATTTGTAATTCACCCAGCACCTGGCGGTGGGACTCTGTCGGTCCCAGCAATCGATCCAGCCTGCTTACCTGCCGCAGTGAATGGCGCAGTTGTGCCGAAATCTCCGGCTGCGACGGATCAACCGGTAATTCACAAACAAGATCTGTACGCATTTTCAACAACCGGCTGCGCACCGCACTATCCAACTCACTGCTTTCGTATTTGCTCAATTCATCCGATAACGGCGATTCCGGAGGGAGCGCCCTTCGCAGATCCTCCAGCACCTCCGACAAATAAGTCACTCCCAGACGCAACGCGAGAACTTCATAAGGCTCGGCCGCGGTTGGTATCATCCTTAAGGCTTCAACCGCCCTTCCGGTTCTCCTGTTCAGTATATTCCGGGTTATTTCAACCACCCATTCCTGAACATCCCTTGCAACGTACTCGTTTTTAAGTAACAGTTTCAGCAGGCTGGCCTTACTCTCCACATCTCTTTCGCTGCCTCCGAATGAACCACTTAACAGTAACTCCCGCACAGCATGCCTGGCCAGCACCGTCCGCTTCATCCTGCTCAGCAGTTTCTCGACCTGGTGACGGGCGTGCAATTGCCGCCCGCGCAATACCAGCAACTCCACTTCGTTGGTCACTCGCATCAACCGATTACTGGCATACGCCAATTGCCGTAATCCCTCATGCAGCGAAAGTACTTCCCGATCCCGCCCGAGGATTCGCATCGTGCAGGGATCGGTATCGAACGAAACCAGATCGCCTTCCTGGATATAATCCTCGAATTCCCGCACGTCGCGGCGGGAAGTTACCAGGTAATCCCCGATTTTCCTCTCCACCTCATCGTATTCGGTATAGCGGTATGCCACCGACACCGAGCCGTCAGCAGACCTTACCCAGCGGCCGGGAACAATCATTGCAGGCTTGGAAAACTGAACTGCCAGCAAACCCGCATGGCTCAAAACGCCTCCACTGGTCGAAACAACGCCCTCAGCTCTACACAGAAACGTAACATCCTCAGGACGAATACGCTCGGACATCAGAATCGCGTCTGTAAAATCCGATGGAGTCCTATTCTCCGTTCCGAACAGCACTCTGCCCACCGCACGCCCCGGAGAAGCCGCCGCCCCCTGCAATATCCGGTCACCGGCTATCGGTTTCGTCGACTTCGACGGATTCATGGTCCGAAACACCGAGCATGCCGAAATAACATCTTCAGCATTCAACGCCTGTACGGCCCCCCGTGCCTGGAGTCAAATAACTGTTTCTCCGCAACATCGACACCATGCGGGCAACATCGCAGGAACCACTCTCCGTCCAATCATCGTCCGCTCGTTTCCTGCTTCGGTAAAGCCTGCCGCCGCCGGCATAAACCGCCAGGCGGATTATGCCACCACCATCGCGCAGCACGTAAACCTTTATCGTATCCCCGCGCAACCCCAGGTTGGCACGTTGAACCTCGTAACCGTTCAGCAGTCCCTTGGTCTGAAACCTGAGGCTTTTTTCAAGAGAAGAAACCACCCCGCCCAATCGGTAGGACTGAACCAGCACGTCCTTTGCCGAACTCAGGAGATCCGCAAAATACGCGGACTCGTCTATAAGTTGAAATAGCTGTGGCGGTGCAGGCCGCAACCCTGAACCCGTTACCATCACTTCACCGCGAGATACCGCCTGCCGCAACGGCTTGAGCAGCACCCGATCAACAAGGCACTGGCCGAAATCCTTAACCGACTTCTCCTCAGGAACCGGAATGAACACCAATCCGCGACTGACAAGCGAACTGTGAATTATGTTGAGAATAGTCGGTGGAACGTCCGCCGAAAACAGATCTCGATATTCTCCGCGGCCACTCCAGGTTTTTACCGATACTCCATCAGCCTCTACGTATTTGTTCAATCGGATACGCTGCCGGTCCTCGGTCAGTATGCGCCAAATGGGTAACACCTGCCATCGCGAGAAAAACTCTGCCCACGCTTCCGCTACCACCATCTTCGCATCGGCGCTCAGGTTTAAATAACCGATTACCCAATCAACCTCCATCAGGTACGGAACCAGATTGAACAAGCCCTCGACTTTCGCGCACAAGTCACCGAAATCCAGTGCCCGCTCTTTATCGTAACGAGCATGAATCCTGGTGTCCTTGATCTGAATATCGAATTCCAATACCTGGAATAACCTTTGAATACCCAACAGGTCCAGGTCGGGGTGCAGGGACAACTCGTGCTTGCTTACCCCAAAGTATTCGAGGTCCGCCATCCCCCCGCTCAATGGGGGAGCAAAATCCACTCTCAAAAAAGCGGGGTGATTTATGTATCGCAAGTAATAATGAACTTCGTTCCCGTAGCAGAACACCTCCACCTTGGGTACGGTTTTCCTGCCATGCAGAAGCTGCCGTCCAAAACCGTCCACTACAACCTGAAGAGGATAGGATAAAAACCCGCCTTGCCCGTCAGGGCTTCTACCGGACGGCTCAAAGTCTATGTAGCGTATACAATCCGCTGATCGGATTATCCTGTTCCCGGAAGCTATCACCAGGTCGACACTGCGATTTGTTGACCGACCTGACTCGAACAGCTTAAACCCCAGGCGCAAACCTTTCTGGTGAAGATACCGCTTGAGGCCGTGAATGGTCTGCACTTCATCAAGACAGGTCGGATCCTCGAACATCTGCACCAGCCGTGTAAGCTCCGAGGAAAGACTGTGATCATCGGTGGCTTCGTCCAGCCCCGCAGCCACCCTTTTTCGCAGATCAGCGTAAACCAGTCCGAGCTTCTCGCACTCCGGTTCATGGTCGGAAAACAGCCGCGTAAAATCCGCCACTATCCGATCCATGCGATTGAGAATTCTCCTGATCTTATCCACGGTCAAGGGAGCGACATCAACTATGTCCGCCAGCGCTTTCGCATGGGTCAGGTTGTAGATTCGAAAACGCGATACCGAACCGTCGTCTTCTCCGCTTTCCCCTGGTTCATCCACTCGACCTCCATGAGCAACTATCAGGAACCGGTCAAATACCTCCTCAGTCGTAACCTCCCCGCTGAACAGTGACACCTCTTCCGGTTTTACCAATAACGGAAAAGAATCATTAACACTCAGCCCGACATAACGAGTCACCTGTAAACCGTGGTTCACCTTATCCCAACCAAGGCTGCCAACCACTTCACGGATGAGTTCTTCGCCGCATAACGATTCGGCAATCCGCAAGCTGGTCAGCATCGGCGGCTCCTGGCCAATAACCGGACAGATATTCAGCAGATCAAGGTGAGTCGCCCGGGAATAGGTCAGATACTTACCCAGTAGAGCATACGCATCTTCACCAAGTAATTTCCGCGACAGCCTTTCTGGAACCGTCTGCTCCTCGCTATCCAGTATCAAAGCCGCCAGACGCCGCGATTGGTGCGAACCACCTGTCCTGTACAGTTCCTCTACCGCATCCGGTTTATCCCTGGAAACAGGCTTGTCGCCTCGAATCAGCCTGCCCGCATGCCTTAGAATCGCCTCCTTACCCGCATCGCTTTTCCTCCCCTCCGCCAGCCGGCTTATCACCCGCAATACGTCGCCATCCACCTCCAGCCTGCCCCGGCTCGCCAGCGTCACCAGGTCTTCAGCAAGCGCATCGATCAGTTCCTGGCTGCGAGCATCAAGTAAACCTCGAAGCAAACGCCACGGTCTATCGCATGAACAAGCCACCTGCCGCAGGAAATCGAAGAGAACCTCGGCAATAGCGCCACTGCGCCGGCCAACAACCGGAACCAGCCGCTCAAACGCTTCCAGATTCTCCAACGATAATCGATTGACTCCGACCTGAAGATGCTCCCTCAACCTCTCGCAGGAGGCTTCCACCCTGGCGGCCGACCCCATAGCCACCGAAAACTCCGACTCGATAGCCCGAATCGCCTCTTCCACTACAGGATCAAGCCGATCACCAGCCGTCGAACCTCCGGAACAAGCTTTTTTACGAAACGAACCCATTTATCCGATGCTCAGAAAAAGGTGGCCACACCTGCGGTCAGCCTAACTGCCCCGATACGGTTTGGAAAGAACCCCCAAAAAAACAACCGTATGTTCTCCTCTATCCACGGTTTATGTAAAAACTTGTCCAAACCGCATTCAGAGAGATAAAAGCCTACAACATTCTCCGCAGGGATGTCATGTTTCCAAACGTTTAATCAATGATTCTGTTATAATTTATCAAGGTGGAGAGCGACTCTGCTAGCGCTGTCCCGCCGTTTTATTCGCACTAACACTTAGCTGATAAGTAGATCCAAGGAGTAGAAAATGAAATCTCGCTCAGTCGCATTGTGGGCATTGGCCCTCTCGTTTACAGCCTTTTCCTGCACTGCATACGCTGATACCTCGGGAAAGGGAACAACATCCTTCACCCAAGGCAAAACCCTGCTGACGGAAGGCAAATTCACCGAAGCATTGCAGGCTTTCTCACTGGCAGCCAAGGAGAATCCGGATAATCAGGAATACCGCCAGTACGCTATTATTCTTCGCCAGGTCATCAAGATGCGAGAAAAACTGGAGGCGGAAACCGATCAGGATAAATGGCTCGCGACAGCTCAAGGACTCCATCGCTTTTACGGTTCTCAGGAGCTTTACGCTGAATCGCTGATTCTGGATAAAAAAATCCACGAAAAGCTCAATACGCCCCAATCCGCAGTCCAGTTGGCTCACACCTATATGGCCATGGACAAGATCGTCGAAGCCGAAAGCCTCCTCTCCTCGATCCAGAAAGACGCCCCAATCGGTGCCCAGATACTGCTGGGGATAACCAAAGCCAGACTGAATAAAACCGACGAAGCCATCGCCATTGCCGAAAAATGCAAACTCGATGAAAAAGCAAGCTCCGTCGCGGCATACAATCTGGCCCGTCTTCAGGCATTGACCGGCAACAAGGAAGCGGCTTTGAAATCGCTGACCCTCAGCTTCAAAAACACGCGTCCAAGTATGTTGGACGACTCCAGGAAAATGGCCCGGAAGGACAAAGACCTGGCCTCAATAGCCGGCTCCGAGGAGTTTGAAAAAGTTCTCAAAACCGAATCCGTCATAAAGGAATCGGGCTGCAGCGGCGGAACCAGTTGCGGCAAATGCCCCAACAGAACGAAGTGTGGCAGTGGTTCCACCGACAAGAAGTGCGACTCAAAAACCGAGAAGAAATAATCTTCAAAACCAAGGTATAAGACGGGAAAAGGGCAGTTTATTCACTCGGCCCTTTTCCCGTTTCTTCATAGAAGGGCCAATTCAAACCGCCGGTTACGATGAACCAGCTGTTGATGCTGGCGTTACGAACAAGCTCACGATAACTTGCGTATCTAAGGAAGCCCGTTACATGGATCTCTTCGTGCGCGGAGAGGAATGACGTTGGACCAGTTTGAACGCTGCGTAACACCATGCAAATGACCATTAAATCCTGTTTTAATAGAGCCATCTGGCTGGTAGCTGCTTGTCTCCTTGCCAACCCTGTACAAGCTCAAGAGCAATCGCCCCAACAGGCGATCTCATCGACCGAGCCTTGGGCTGAGGCCCGCCAACAAATCCTGCAGCACACTACCGACCAGGATCTGTCAGTTGATGAAATAAACGAATGGCTCGAATTCTCTGAA
Source organism: Phycisphaerae bacterium (assembly GCA_963667855.2). Taxonomy (GTDB): domain Bacteria; phylum Planctomycetota; class Phycisphaerae; order UBA1845; family UBA1845. The sequence continues at coordinate 480,625 of CAXXKI010000029.1, forward strand.
GCGGTAAAAAACAGCGTTAAATCCGGAATGAGCATCCCTCGGCGAATCGAAAGAGCTATTAGAAATCCCTGGGTCTTTTTTGGATTCTTTGCCCAGGCCACCTTCATGATGCGTTTCGTACTCCAGCTAATAGCCAGTGAACGGAAAAAACGAAGCTATGTACCCGTAGCTTTCTGGTACCTCTCACTGGCAGGCGGACTGATGCTCTTTATCTATGCACTGCAACGACGCGACCCTGTCTTCGTACTCGGACAAGGTTTGGGTATACTCATTTACGCCAGAAACCTGTTTTTGATTTACCGCAGGAAAGACGACCTGAATAACCTATTGGAAGAAAAGAAACCGGCGTAAAGGCGATAATAGCTACACTGCTGGAGCGGAAACCACATGAGTACCTATCATGAACCAACCCCAACACTCGACCTCTCAGTAGTTGTCCCCCATCTACAACGAAAGGGACAACATCGCCCCTCTCGCTGACGATATTGTTCGCGAAGCAGGCAAGTTAAATCGATCATTTGAAGTTGTTTTAGTCAACGATGGAAGCAGGGACGGTTCAACCGAGGAACTGGACAAAGCAGCCGACAAACATGCTCAGGTCAAAATAATCCATTTTGCGGAAAACAGAGGCCAAACCATCGCTATAGCGGCCGGCATGTACTATTCGCGGGGGAAAGTAATCGTCCTCATGGACGGGCGACCGCCAGAACGATCCTTCAGATATTGGCGCACTACTGGAGAAACTCGAGGAAGGGTACGACTGCGTAAGCGGCTGGCGGAAAAACCGGCAGGACGCAGGCATCCGAAAACTTCCATCAAAGGTAGCTAACTGGTTGGTTAATAAAATCACCGGCGTCCCTGTTCACGATCTGGGATGCACCCTCAAGGCGTATACCCGAAAAGCTATCGATCCGACCGAGCTTTTCGGGGAAATGCACCGCTTCCTCGCGGTTTTCGTAGTCGAAAGAGGCGGAAAAATCACGGAGATGGTCGTCAAACATCACCCCCGCACCGCTGGAGACAGCAAATACGGCATGGGGCGAATACCTAGAGTTGTCGCTGACATGCTCCTGGTAAGGGTACTCCACAAGTATCGCACGCGTCCCTCTCACATGTCGGCCAAGATCGCCCAGTACCTCTTCCTGGGATCTGCTGCGTTCGGATTATGGTTCCTGATACAAGCCATATATTGTTCTTCTATAAACGCGGCTCTCCTGCCTTTCCTGTCATCCTTGATATTAGCCGTGGGAACGGTGTTAGTACTCGTAACAGGCCTGGTTACGGAGCTGGTGATTCGAAATCGATACGCTATGAGCGGCTCACACCCCTGGACTATAGAAAGGGTAACCGAGAAAGATAAACAGCCTTAATCGTACTGCTAAGGAAGGTAGATAATACAATAGCTTTCCATCCTGCTCGGACTTGATGCCTATCCATTGTCAGAATACGATTGATTGTAGGATTGTATTCTGAAGCAGTACGAGGAACCAGGATAATGATACTGGGATCGAGCGATACCGAGCGCTTGATAAATTTGGGAATCTGGGGAAGTATAGGCCTATTGGCACTTATCACTTTCGTCCTCATCGTGCGGTGGGCGAGAAAAAGGTATCGCGAGACGAACAATATGAGCAACGGTGAGTACTTCTGGGATTTACACACCCTCGATCAGCTTCATAAGCAAGGCGACCTTGACGATGAGGAGTATCGCGTACTACGACAGAAAACAATCGAAACGGTATCGCGGAATCTGGATTGAAACCGACCTTATCTGGTTCTTCAGTCCCCAAAAGCAGAAGCCGTAGAAACGGATGTAACTATTAATCTGGCGCAGGTGCCGGAGTCGTGACGATATTAAACACGGACATGGTTTTATAAGTGTTTGGCTGTAAAGAGGAACGGTAAGTCGGGAGTAAGGTTTATATGCCTGGAACTAAACGTGGCAGTGGCAGCAATAGCGGTAGTGGTAACAGTGGCGGTTCAGGCGGATCTCGCGGTGGCGGCCGGCGGCAGAGTACCTGCAGCTTCTGCGGCAAAAGCCAAAGAGACGCAGGTCCAATGGTCGAAGGCCCGAAGGATGTATACATCTGCAAATCCTGCGTGGAGCTCTGCCATAACATAATACGCCAGGAACTCAAACGCAGTTCCACCGCCAGAGCGGTCGTGGGAAACATCCCCACGCCTCGTGAAATTACCGAATTCCTCGACAGTTACGTAGTGGGGCAGGAAGACGCGAAACGGGTATTCGGAGTAGCGGTACGCAATCATTACCGCCGTTTGGATTACACCGACACCGCAGGCGAAGATGACGTTGAACTGGAAAAATCCAATGTACTGATCGTCGGCCCGACGGGATCAGGAAAAACTCTATTAGCTAAAACTCTCGCCCGCGTACTGAATGTCCCCTTCGCCATTGGCGATGCAACGACTCTCACGGAAGCCGGCTACGTCGGTGAAGACGTGGAAAACATCCTGCTCCGCCTCCTGCAGTCAGCGGATTACGATCTCGAATTCGCCCAGCGCGGTATCATCTATATAGACGAAATAGATAAAATCGGACGCACTACCCAGAACGTCAGCATTACCCGGGATGTTTCCGGCGAAGGTGTACAGCAGGCTCTTTTGAAAATGCTGGAAGGCACCGTAGCCAACATTCCTCCCCAAGGTGGAAGAAAGCATCCGGAACAACAATACATCCAGTTGGATACCACTAATATCCTGTTCATCTGCGGCGGTACTTTCGTTGGCTTAACCGATATTATCCGGCGCCGCATAGGCCATAGCAGTATTGGATTCTCCAACGAAGGCGATCAGATGAGCGATGTCGAACAGGAATCGCATCTGCTAAGCCAGGTCACCGCTGAAGATTTAATCGAATACGGCATGATCCCCGAACTGGTAGGCCGGGTACCTATTATCGCCTCGCTCGAACCAATGTCCTCCGACATGCTGGTCAGAATCCTTACCGAGCCGAATAACGCACTGGTTCGTCAGTACCAGAAGTTCTTTGAAATGGAAGGCTGCGAATTGGAGTTCACACCGGAAGCTCTCTCCGCTGTAGCGGAAAAAGCCATGGAACGCAATACCGGTGCCCGTGCTCTTCGAGCAGTAGCTGAAGAGATAATGCTCGACGCCATGTTCGAGCTGCCCGAACACGCCCGAAGCGGCAAATGGACGGTGGACGAAGACATAGTGTCCGGTAAAAAGAAGCTTTTCGACGAAAAACCACAGGTGCAGAAACGTCGGGAATCGGCGTAAGTCAAAAGAAAATCAATTAAATAAACATCTTCTGTTTCCTTGAAGTAAAGACCGCATCCTGAGCGGCCGATAGCGGAAGTGTGGATACAGCGCGTCTACGTCGGGCGTAAATTCCGAAAATTTTAAAGGGAAACGGAAGATTATGGACATCACAATAATGTGCCCAAACCTTGCCTGCCGTAGCCTTTTGCGCGTACCGGAAAAGGTACGCGGTAAAAAAGTCCGCTGCGGTGAATGTGGTACAGTCTTCTGCGTACCCGACGGCTCAAAGGAAACAGACAAAAAATCCGGCAAAAAAACATCTCAGGGCAATTGAGTCCTCCTGCCTGCAGCAATACCAGAACAGAGAAACCCAATCGCCCTGTGACTATCGCGTGCCGATCGTTAGTGATGCCTATGCCCCCGCCGAGAAGACTGGTTATGATTATTCAATAGTCCCGCTCCTGACGCCCTCCTGTGCTTACCTGAAAACTTACGGTACTGCTTCACATGGCTTTTATGGCTATGGTTGTCCTTTTTAGAAAAACCGGACTTCTTACCGTAATAGCCATGATGGGTATGCCTGCTCTTGCTCGTCGAGTAACAGGCTTTCCTCGAATGGCAACGGTCATCACTCGATCCGATATAAATACCGAAATGTATACCGTGAGTCCTTTTCGGTTTGCATGACTTATAAACCGCCCGGTCATAGTAAACCTGCCCGCCATAATATGCAGGGTATCCGGAAGTGTAACAGGTCGACCGACTAACGTACCGGGGACTTTCGACGTAAACCGTCTGCTGTATGGGCCGCTCGACCAGGACAGGCCTGGGGCGACTGCGAGGCGTTTCCATCACTAACGGTCTGCCACCGTAACTCACCGTTCTCCTGCTATACCCTGCGGACGCTGAGTCGTAGTAAACCTGGTTCTCGTAGCTTACATACGACCTCACAGGCTCTGCGGAAGAATGCCTGTAACCGTCCACCGCGTAAGCCTGTTCATAATAAGCCTGATCATAATAATCGCGTTCGTATTCATACGCTCCATACACATTGCCGTACTGGGCTTGCGTTTGCGACGCCCCCGCTCCCAACATCAATGCCGTAACCAAAACCGTTTTCGTGGACAATAACTGCAGATGCATAGCCAATCCTCCCTTCGGACAATCCAAACAACTAGGACCAGACACATATAATACCCCGCTACAGATATTTCACATTTCAATACTATTTGCGAGAGTATTTTATTTACATCTGATTAGACTTGGGAAGTGATTGAGACGTTAGCAGGAAAAATAAAGTTTTTTTTGAGAGACTAGAAGGCGATAACTATTTGTTAGACATGGCTTTATCAATATTATCCCTGAGCTTGCGAAGAATTCTCATAAATTCATCTCTCTCCTCGGGATCAAGAGTGGCGAGCAGACGAACGGCCGAAGAGGTGCGCTCCTCCTTATACGCGTTAAGAGCGGATTTGCCTTCAACAGTCAGGGTCACGTCGATCTTACGTCGATCAGAGGGATTGATCGTACATTCGATATAAGCCACTCCCCCTTTGTTTTCCAGCGACCGGACAATCCGTGACATCTGGGCAGGAAGTACACCAATCTCTTTCTGTATCTCCCCTACCGTCATAATGTCATGTTTACCGAGCAGACCTAGTGTAAGACTCTCCGTTTCGGTCAACATTTCCACATGGTCTCCGGTCCGAGCCCTGGCTCTCGCCCCGGAAGTAAGCCTGCTCAAGTCGAAAATCTCTTCCGCAAGTGCCAGGAGTTGTGCTCTTTTTTCCGGCGTATCCATATGTAACGACCTCCAGACGCGATCCCGCACCAATAACCGAAGCTTTATAACAACAGAGGCAACTTTCCCTGACTATTAATAGTTTACATCTATTAAAGATTTCGTCTATAACTTTTTGAAAGTTGATAGCTGCATGTTGCCAATCCGGTTTTTCTTGGAATCATTCTGCCCGATCAGCGCCACAGTTCCAGCAGACCTCAAAACTGCCTGGGTTTTCCTCTCGACAATTCGGACACAACCAGTCCGGAGTATCATCGGGGCGTTTGGGCTGCTCACCGGCCTTGAAATGTCTCTTGCCGAACTTCCTCTCCAGCAAATCAACTGCTTCGTGAAAGAATTTGAACGGCACCTCCACACAAGGCATCTGCTTACGTTTCTCGAAGACCCCCCCAAAAACCTGAAAGCTGCCCACATTGACCATATTGGAGATCTGATGCTCATCCATGAGCATTGCCGCTACCCAAACCAGCGACTGGTCGTAAGCGGTGAACACCTTCACCGGCTCATAATCAACCAGCAGGCCACACTCCGGGCAACAGGAATCGGGAATTCCCGTAAGGCTGTGCTTACAGCGGGGACATTCGAGTTCGTAATTCGAATCAACGGAGTCTCTGTGCGAAACCCTCGCCGGCCGATCAGGATAAGTGGAGATCTCCCGATTCTGCGGCAGCTTGCTAAATTCCTCCCACCTTGTTGTCAGTTGGTCACTCATCTACTTATCCCGTATCAACCTTTTCTCAATTGCGAATCAGCCAGGCCATATGCCCGAGTTCAGGAAGAATCAACTTGTCCATTGCCAGCTCAACCGCCGCAGGCGAACCAGGCATGGAAAAAACCACAGCGGAACCACAAACGCCGGCAACAGCACGCGAAAGCATCGCCGCGGAACCTACTTGCTCGTAACTGAGTAACCGGAATAGTTCCCCGAAACCATCCAGGGTTTTATCAAGCAAACCGTTTATCGCCTCAAAGGTACTGTCGCGAGCGGATATCCCCGTCCCGCCACTGACAATTACGGCGTGGCAATCCTTATCCGAGGCGAGATTGAGTAATCGCCTGGAAATAAGTACAGGTTCGTCCGGAATAATATCATATGCAAAAACCACATGGCCGGCGGATTCCAAACGATCACGAATCAGTTTGCCGCCGATATCCGTCTCTACCGTTCGACTATCACTTGCCGTAATCACCGCACAGGAAACGTTTTCGATTTTATGGTGTTTATTGGGTGAAGAAGGCAAAGCGAATCATCCTTTTCTATTCAATTCTGCTTGAGCGGCTTGAGCCCCGCGGCCGACCTCAGCTCATTTACTCTGCGCCATAAAGCGGTATCGTTACCGAATAAACCAACCATGTTTGATGTACTTATGCCAATAAGCTTTGCCGCCGTGGAGACCTGCATATCACAGGCAAACAACACATCCAGGATTTCCCAAACAACAGTGTTATACCGATAGTCTTTTTTTCCAACAGTCAGCTTGCTATCCTTACTGATGCAGCTTTTCAAAACCTCGCTGGTTCGATACTCGTTCGTGTTAATATCCCGGCGAACGTGAAATGCGATCGCCCTCCGCAGTCGTTTCAATGCCTTGGCCTTGTTCTCATGCTGCGAACGGCTCTCAACCGCCTTTACGATCTGCCCCGTCGGGAGGTGTCGAAGCCGAACGGCCGACCCGGTTTTATTGCGTTTCTGCCCACCCGGTCCACTGGCACGGTAAATATCCACCTCACATTGATCGAGCAATACCTGATCGGCCAGATCAACATATTGCGGAGACGAATCTGCGCCCGTTTTTCTGTCCTGTTTACTGGTCATCCTTCGTTCCTGTTCACTGCTATCCTATCTTTGTACCCATAATCAAAGAAAAGGAAAGCGCTCACCACTCTATCGGCAGCATAACGCCGACATTATTGGACGCCACTATTTACCTGCAACCCAACGCCCCCCATCAAAAGAGGACCAGCACACGAACCGATAACTTACATGAGTTTCTTAACCGGACCAGTTTTAACTCTGGACCTACATACTGGAGACAGGCCCAATGAAGCCTAGCCTGCGTAATTTAGCAATTGCTATAACATTACTTACGGTGATTGTTGTCGGATGTGAATCGATGTACACCGGAACAACCACCCCAACTCCCGCTCCATCAGCCACCTCAACTACTGAAGGTTACTTTCTCGACGGCAGCCATAATGTCGAAGGTGGAATCCCCGTAGTTACGGAAGAAGAGGTCGGTGAAGCGACTCAAAGCCATTTCAGAGCGATAGCCATCGATCCCTTCTACGAGGACACGGCCGGTCCGAAGTTCCTCAAGGTCATCGACATGAATGGTGACGGGCTGCTCGACGTGGTCAGTGGACACAACCAGTCTCAGCCGGTCCAACTGCACCTGCAGAAACGAGTTGGTGACGACATCAGCTTCGAAACGGTGAACCTGGGTGGTACTTCACCAATCGCCACGATGGCCGGTGTAGATGTCGGAGACATTGATCAGGATGGAAACCTGGATGTGGTTGTTCTCGTAAAGCACACCGGTGAGCAAGCTTTCTGCCTTGACGGAAACGAAAACAACACTGCATACACTGGTACACTGATTATATTGTTTGCTCCAGCCGCGACGAACATTACCGATGGCGACGCATGGACTCAAGTGGAAATCGAGGATGCATACAGCGGAATAAATCAGCGATGGGGCCGTGAAGCCGAAGGTGGCCGGGCAATCGACTACCCCGAGCTTGGTGGTTATACCAGCCTGGCCATCGGTGATATCGATGGATTAAACGGGCCGGATATTGTCTTAACCTCAAACGCTCCGGAAGAACCCTGCGGTACCGGTCACAACACGGTGGAGGTTTGGTATAACCCGGGTGGCGCGGCCAGAACCGGTGCGCTTCAAAACATCACAACCAACGCCGCACCGGCTCTAAGCATGCCACCGACCTTCTGGTATCCCACCTGGATCGACGTCGACGCGCCGGTCGTGAAAGACTGCGAACTGCTCGATGTTGATGGCGACGGCGACCTGGACATCATCGCCGCTTACTCCGATTGCGTCACACAGAATGTTCGCTGGTATCAGAATCCGCTTCTGGAACAGGGTTCAGCCAGCCTGATTCAGGGTTTTCATGTTAACAACAACCGGGCACTCTATGCCACCGCATGGACCCAGCGTCCGGTTGGTACCGTTGACGGTGATATTGGGGCAATGACTATCGGCGATATGGACAACGATTCCGTCGATGATGTATTCGTTAGATCGGCCACGGTCAATACCGCTCTATGGTTCCGCAGACCAACCGATGACACTTCGGTTGATCCGATATTTCCGCCAAACAATACGCCGACACCAACGCGCACCAACTTCCCCTGGCAGGTATACGCGATTGACGATTTTGGAAAATTCAAGGTGGGCGGAATAGCCGTCGGCGACCTGACTAACGACGGTTTCAACGACGCGGCCATCGCCGTCGGCGGCGCGCTTTACTGGTACGATCACTCCACCAGCCAGAGCGGAAGCGTCTACGATGAATGGCAACGCGATTTCCTGGTCGACGACACGAAAGCCCAGGGCGCGACAGACGACCCGTCGGATCTCGATTTCCTCGGTGACGGAACGATTATCAATACCCTGGTCATCGCGGACATCGATGGCGACGGAGTCAACGACATCCTGGCCACCTTTGACAGGAAAACAGATAGTGGTTTAACCAATGACGCGATAATCTGGTTCAGGAATACTTTGTTCGACGAGTAGCAGACAAAATAGACGTACGAGGGTTGCCGCAAACCAGGCAGACCTCAAAACCAGCCACATGCGGCTTGGAGATAACGGTTCATGAAACGGCACATATTAAAATCGACAATCCTGGCACTGTTGGGTATAGCCGTATTCGTCGGCTGCCAGTCCATGTACGGACAAGTAGAGGGACTCGACTCAGGTAAAACCGCCAGTTTCTTCGAGGCAATACAGATCGACCCGCGAAGTGAAGACTCCGCCGGACCGCAGTTCATTGCCACCGGAGATTTCAACAACGACGGCAGAATCGATATTGCTACCGCCTGGAATGAATCCCAACCGGTACAAATCCATATACAACAGCGAACCAATGACGGAGAAATGTTCTTTATTACGTTACCTATAGCGGGAACCACCCCCATCGCCGTCGTTTCGGATTTAGCTGTCGAAGATATGGACCAGGATGGATTCGATGACATTGTGGTGCTGGTTAAAGATACGGGATTATGTGCCAGATGTGATCCATCGTGTTCAACTTGCGATACCACTAACAACGGTGGATGCATTGATGGGGCATTGGATGGCACGATTTATATTTTCTTTAATCCACAAGATATTTTTAATAATACCTGGCTGGATATTGAACTCATCCAAGCTCATCTCCCAGGAATAGATGTAGGCGAACTCCCTGAAGAAGGGGGATACGCTGCTATGGATATTGGAGATGTGGATGAAGTTAACGGTCCGGATATTGTTGTAACCTTCAATAGCACTTGTACACTAACGTGTGAAGATTGTTGTCCAGATCCTAACTTAGTTGATTTCTATCCCAATCCTGGACCAAGTCACGCGAGAACTAGAGAAGCATGGAACAGAAAATCCATTCATAGTGACGCTCCCCATGTCAGCGATTGTCGAATCGCAGACATCGATCGCGATGGAGATCTGGATGTCATCGTAACCTACCCGGAAGCCAGGAGCGACAATATCCGCTGGTTACCCAACCCGCTAATCCCCGGTCCGCTCCCCCAGGCTAAAGCTGATGAACAAATAACGTATGAACCAACCGGAAACGAATACGGCACCATTTACAATAGATGGCCAACTTTTGCACCAATAGGTCAAATCGCAACTGGAGCCAATACCATTGATATCGGCAATATAGACAACGATGCAGATGCAAATGGCAACCCGATTTTGGATGTCATAGTTCGCTCGCGCACCGGGCAAATCGTTCAGTGGTTCAAGGGGCCTGAATTCCCATCGTTAACCTTCATACGAAATCCCTGGGAAGTTTATACGGCCGCTGAATTCACATCCCGCGAACCCGGCGCCATTGCCCTTGGAGATCTCACTGGAAATGGGCAACTCGATCTGGCCCTTTCCGCCCAGGGAGCCGTTGCATGGTTTACACCGTACACCGATGGTTCAATCTACAACAACTGGGAAGAAACCATTATTATTGATGATCGAGATACCCAGGAAACACAAACAGCGACCACCACTCTGGATCCAACCGATCCCAATGCCACGGCGGAAGTGACTTCGGCCGACACCTTAATCAACTCCATCGTAATCGTGGATATCGATGGCGACGGTTACAACGACATACTCGCCACGCTCGACCGCACGGCGATGAGTGGTTTAACCAATGACGCGCTGGCCTTATTCAGGAATACGCTGGGAGACGAAGACTAGGTTTACCGAGACCTCAAGACAAAAGGATTAACTTCAGGGGCGCGAGCGTTTTGCTTGCCCCCTTTTTTATGCGCGCAAAAAAATAGCCCCGGGACCCGTTCTACCCGGGGCTAAACGCGCAACCAACGCATTTTTTCACGGATTGTTGCGATAAGCTTCTAAATTAAGCGTCCCTTAGCGAGCCGCTGATGCCAGTCTCTGGTACGAGCCGAGGTCGAGCAGGTCAACATCGCCATCTCTGTCGAGATCGGCACAACCGCAGTCGGCCGACACGGCAATTCCAGGACCAGCGGCACACTCGGCAATCACTTCAATACTGCACAAATTGCCGTTAGCGATGCCATCAAGCACGGAGACCGGAGCACTCGCAATCGGGGCCTGTCCCATCGGCCCGTCGTTCAAGGAAGCAATCCCGATGACGATACCCAGACAGGCCGCCAAAGGCAGTGCTACCATCGCCCGCTCATAAAAGCGGATGAGTCGAGACGGTGCGGGACGATCATTGGCCATCAATGCGGAAACGTCCACCTGCGTTCGCCCGAATACTCCGGCTTCGTCCGCCAAACGCGCTTCGGCGATCAGCTTTTCGAAGTTCAGGTTATTGGACGCGGTGGACATTCTTAAGGCTCCTTAGGCCATCAAACTTTGCTTCACACTGGATTAGTCTGTTACGCGCGAACTTGGCGCGAGACTTTTTTATTTTTTTTTCGCTTTGTTCTCAAGGCACGCTTTCAATTTGACGACAACCGCCCTCCACCGCGATCTGAGGGTCGATTCGGCCATCTCCAGCTCCTTTGCGGCCTCTTTCCACCGACGCTCCATTATCAACCCCACCTCGCTGCAGAGTACCTGATCTTTCTCATTCAACCGGGACATACAGTCACGCAAGCTTTCCAACTGCTCCAGATTCTCCAGCATCACCAGAGGACTCGCCTCAGGCTCACTGTGCTCCGCAATGGGATCGTCCTGCTCAGTGTTGAAGGAAATAATAGGACTGGCATCGGCCTTCTTAACCGCGTCCAGGCTTTTGTTACGAGCTATCTGGGCAAAATACGCGGGAATGTTGGCCGGAATATTTTTCTTCCCTGCTTTTCGCAGCGATTTCACTATCGCGGTCCAGGCTTCGTTGGCACACGCGTCCAGCCAACCTGGATCCCGGTCGCAGTATCGTTTTCCGGTTTTGAATATGGAGTAGCGAACCAGCCGATCATAACGATCGATAAGCGCGCGCATGGGCTTTTCTTCGCCATCGAGAAATCCGGCCACCAAAACGGCGTCTTCCTGACCGCCAGTACGGTTTTCGCGCGCATCGGGCAGCATGTCATCGCCGTCTCTCTGCACGAATGGTCTCTCCCTCCCCGAACAATCGCCCTGGTCCCCCGGCGGAACCCAAGCTGCTCATGTCAATATTATTGCCGTAAGTACCGCCGGGTCAAACCACCGTAGCGGTTATGGGTCGTTTTGAACCGTTTTATCTCGCGATTTCAACGCTTTTAAACCACCGATAACCAAAAACACAATCTCGCCTAACCGGGCCATTTCATTTCCAACGGCTTCTCTTTATCACTAAGCGGTGGTTCTCTTGTATTCGGACTTTATCCATTCGAGCAGTTCGTCGTCGCCCTTGCAGCCGGTCCCGGTCTCGAAAGTCGGCGCGTCCTTGTTCACCTTACGGATATCCTCAATTGCTTTTTCCATATTAAAGTTGGCATACGGCGCAAGATCGCACTTACTGAAAGCGACCGCACACGCCTGGGTAAACAGCAGCGGATACTTGGCCGGCTTGTCGTCGCCTTCCATCAGGCTCAGTACCGCCAGCCGGGAATGCTCGCCGATATCGAACTCGGCCGGGCAGACCAGGTTGCCGACGTTTTCCACGAAAACCATGTCCAGCTCATCCAGAGGCATTTTCTTTAGCCCGTCGAAAACCAGCCAGGCGTCCAGGTGGCAGGAACCTTCCGTCTGCAACTGAGCTACCGGTACGTTAAGCCCGGCAATACGCTCGGCATCGCGAATGGTCGTGATATCTCCTTCCAGCACGGCACACTTGAGATCAGGCATCAATCGAGGCAAAAGCCTTTCCAGCAATGTGGTTTTTCCCGCGCCGGCTCCGGCCATCATGTTGATCATGCACACCTTTTTCTCCGCAAGCAGCTTGCGAATATCTTCGGCGGTAGCGTCGTTGTGCTCTTGAACATTACGTAATACTTCAATCTTCATGATCGTTCTCCTGATCTATGGTTAGCGAGGTGAGCACCATCTCTCTACCCCCGTCCAGTTCTATATCAACACCATCGCACCGGGGACATTGGTAAACCATGGTATCTGATTCCGTAACCTGCTTACACTCGTGACAGGTCACCCTGACCGGCTCGATTTCCAGTTTAAGTGTTGCGTTTTCGGCAATGGTACCGTCACAGCACGCTTCGAACGCAGTATGCATAAGCGAGGGAACCACCTGCCGCAAGGCGCCGATAGTACAATGAACTTCCCGCACACACACCGCCTTGTTCGTTTCCGCCGTCTCCAGGACGATCGTCAGTATGGAATGGGCCAGGGAAAATTCGTGCATGATAAACACCTGAAAAAAACGTTTGGTGATTTGCCGTCTAACAGATTCGAGGCAGTTCCTCTCCATAAGGACGCTGGATAATTCTCGAACCGCCGATCTCCGTTCGCAATTCCACCAGCGGCGAATCGGACTCCACTACTTTTCCCACAATCGCCCCGTCACGCCCCAGGGGGTGCTCCCGGCAGGCAGTGAGAACCTTCTCAGCGTCCTTAGCTGAAACCACTACCGCACATTTCCCCTCGTTGGCTACGGTCAGAGGATCGAGTCCGAGTAATTCCGAAGTGTGCCTGACAAGAGGGGAAACCGGCAAATCGGTTTCATTGACATGCACCGAGCACCCGGTTTCATCGACAATATCATTTAGTACACCGGCCAACCCGCATCGGGTCGGGTCCCGAAGAAACCTCACCTCGTTCGACGCATTCAGGATTTTCTCGATCAGGCCATTCAGCGGCGCGGCGTCACTCTTGAGGTCACTGTCGAATTCGATCCCGTTCCGCACCGACATGATGGTCAAGCCGTGCTCGGCCAGTATCCCCGTAACGATAATACAATCGCCCGGTTGGATTTTCGCCAGCGAAAGTTCAACGCCGTCGCGCAGTTCCCCGACGCCTGCGGTAGTGATTATCATTCCATCGCCCCCGCGATGTTCGATAACCTTTGTATCACCGGTAACTACCGGTACGTTGGCTTCCGCCGCGGTCTTTCCGATCGAATCAATAATTCGATCAAAGAGGCTCATATCCAGCCCCTCCTCGACCACTATCGCCAGGGAAAGAGCCTTGGGAATCGCACCCATCACCGCCAGATCGTTCACCGTCCCGCAAACCGCCAGCCGCCCTATATCACCACCGGGGAATTCCAGGGGCTGCACCACGAACGCGTCGGTTGTGAAAACCATTCTGTTACGCGATGGTGGGAGAACGGCGCTGTCATCCAGCGGGTTCAATAGCTCGTTGCCCAGCCGGGGGATAATGTGCTCACCAATCAACTTCTGGGTAAGTTGCCCACCACCTCCGTGAGCCAGCACTATCCGGTCGCCGGCATCGGCCGGGGATTCACTTTTTTTCAAATCGCCACTCATTCGACCTGACGCTTTCTAATTTCCAACTGAAACAATTCACCGCATTCGATCTAACGATTGTACTTATACCAGGCCGCACAGGTTCCTTCACTGCTCACCATGCACGGACCGATCGGACTCATCGGCGTACACTTTTTTCTAAACAGGGGACAATCACCGGGACTGTTCTTGCCCTGGATAACCTGCCCACACAGGCAGCCGGGTGGATCGTAATCTTCGCCAATCTCCAGCCCAAATCTCTTAAGCGCATCGTATCTCTCATACTCCGGCTTCAGCACCTGTCCACTTCCAGGTAATACCCCCATCGCCCGCCAGGCGGTATCGGCGGTCACGAACACGTCATCGAGCAGTTTCAACGCCACCGGGTTTCCAACACCACCGACAGCCACGGAGTAAACATTCTCGATACGTGATTCTCCAAGCTCCACCTGCTTGAGCAGAGCCAGGATCCCCTGCAGCATGTTCGGCGGCTCAAAACCGGCCACCACGCACGGCTTACGGTATTTCTCAACTACCGGGCGGTAAGCTTCCGCGCCGATCACCACGCTCACATGCCCCGGACACAGAAACCCATCAATGGGAATTTCGCCGCCGGCCAGAAGAATCTCCATGGCCGGCACCACCAGCTTGTGAGCCGTCATCACGAAGAAATTATCCAACCCCAGGCTCTGTGCCTCTTTTATTCCGGCAGCCGTGGCCGGAGCAGTGGTTTCAAAACCAATTGCCAGAAACACGAATGACTTTTCCGGTTGCTCGGACGCCATTCTCACCGCGTCGCGAACCGAATACACGACCTGAACCCGGGCCCCCTGCGATCTCCTGGATTCCAGGCTGCCGCCCCTGCCGGGAACACGAACCATGTCGCCATACGTGCAAACCACTACATCCGGGCGGCAGGCAAGCTCGCAGGCCACATCTATATATCCCTGGGAGGTAACACACACGGGACAACCGGGACCGCTGAGCATCTCCACGTTATCAGGCAAGAGCGATTTAACGCCGCTGCGAAAGAGCGATACTGTATGCGTACCGCATACTTCCATCAGCTTGACAGGCCTGTTAATCCTGCTCGCTACCGATTGGATTTCCTCAATAAGTTGAGCCGTATCCGGGCGGGTCAATTTTGCTCATCCTTTGCTGCTGATCCGCTCTGGAAACTATCCGGAGAGGGAACCTCGTCCACCAGGCCTGCCTCCTTGAGATATCCCCAGGTCTCCAGCGCCTCTTCTTCGTCCAGCTCGTTAATCGCGTAACCGGCGTGCACTAGCACCCAACTGCCTTCCCGCGCGTCGGGAGTCATCAGCAGGCTCACGTCTATACGACTACCCTGAAAGTCTACGGTTCCGTCAGTTTCTCGACGCTCGATTATCTTTCCCGGTACAGCAAGGCACATATTGATTTACTCCGAACCTTCAATTTCCCGCCACGATACTAGCTGCAGCGATTACAGCTTGACCTATAGGTAACCCCGCGTCACTGCAGGACACCTGTTTATGCCGGAGAGCGGTTATCCCTTCCGCCTCCACCAGTTCACTGACCCTTTCGGAAAGCAACCGGTTCATAAAACATCCGCCGGAGAGTGCTATATGCCTTACTCCAAACCGGCGAGCTTCACGAACAGCCACCTTAACCAGCATAGCCGCCACCGTTTCATGAAAGTCGGCAGCCAGTTCAGCGCTGGTACGGCCTTCAACTTTCCGCTTCCACATCTCTCGCAGGGCTGGGGAAAAATCAATCACGATGCCATCATCCCCGGGCAACTCCTCAACCGCCAGAGCCTCCCCTTTGGTGCTTTCAGCCGCCGCCTGCAGTTTACACGCAGCCTCCGCTTCATGCGTATTGGCTTTACACACATCAAGCAGGTAAGCAACGGCGTCAAAAAGCCGCCCCATGCTGGACGTCTGCGGACACTGCACCCCGGCTTTAAGCAGTTGCCGCACAATCTTCCGATCCCCCGCGGAAACCTCTGCGAAAACCTGCTCCATCCCTACAGGCATTTCATCTCCAAAAGCCTGCCGGGCAAGACTCAGGGCCGGTCGCCAACACTGAGCGGCCGACGCGTCCGAACCTGGAAGACCAAAGTAACGTAAGTGGGCTAACCGCTCAAACGAAGTGGGAGTTACATGCAATATTTCGCATCCCCAACTCGCTTTATCCGGTCCACACCCCGCGCCATCACAGCAAATACCAATCACCGGCTCCAGTAGACCATTGTCGGCCAAACAACCGCAAATATGAGCGTGGTGATGCTGGACAATGCACTCCTTCAAACCGCTGGAAGCCGCCCAGGCGGTGGAAACGTAACTGGGATGAAGGTCACGAGCCACGAATTCGGGCTTGATACCGAGCGAACTCTGTGCCGATTCGATTCCGGCCTTGAACGCCCGAAAGCTGTCCGGCACGGTCAATACACCAAAATCGCCACTCAACCACGCTCGAGAACCGCTTAGCAGGCAGAAAACCCCCTTGGACTCAGCGCCAACAGCAATAATCGGCTCAGCGACCTCTATTGGAATCTCGATTTCCCGTAATTCAAGGTTAATGGCGACTGATCCCTTCTCTTCCTGCCGCACGACCGCCTATCGACAGATAACCACTTTAAAAATAAAAAGTTACGCTTACCCCCAGAACAAACGATACCGTATTGATTATAGTTACATCAATCAACACCAGTAACGGAATGTAATCGAGAGGATGTTCTTTGAGAAGCTGAAGCTATACTGTCTCTAATGCTGCCGAATATTCATAAAACAATGAAAGTTTACCTCGGCTTCACCAGTGCCGACGTGGCTAACCTGCACTCCCTGGCGGATCCGTTAAAACCGCTTCTGCCCGTAGTAGTAAAGGAATTCGCTGAAGCGGTTCAATGCCACTCCGATGCCATGCGACGCTTCTCCGGAGGTGTGCAACAATTCAAAATACATCAGGAAATGCTTCTTAGGTGGCTTATCTCCCTTTTTGAAGGCGAATACGATTCAAACCATTTCGCCAATAGCGTTCAGGTGGGACACGCCCACGTAGAGGTCTCGCTACCGCAGCACTTCATGGTTACGACCATGAATATCCTTCGCCGGGAGCTGGAAACGCAGATCCGCAAGCTGAACCTGCCGGATACGGAAGCAAAGGTCGATTCTCTCTCCAAGCTATTGGCCATCGAACTTGGAGCAATGCTCGAAGCCTACAAAAAGCTCTATTCCGCCCGCATAAGGCATAGAGAGCGGGAGGCGATGGAAGAACGGGTAACCAAAGCAGAACACCTTGCCCACCTCGGGCAGTTGGCCGCATCCCTGGCTCACGCGATTAAAAACCCGTTAGCAGGCATCAGCGGTGCCATTCAGGTAATCCGCGGAACCATGTCGGAAGAGAGCCCGCACCGAAGGGTTATCGATGAAATGCTCGCCCAGATCGATCGATTAGACGCTACAGTCAAGGATCTCCTGGTTTATTCCCGGCCCAGGGCGCCGGCGAGAATCAGTATCGATCTCAACGAATTGATCTTGCGGGTACTCAATATCCTGCGAGAAGAACCGTCACTACGGTTGATAAAGGTGAAACACCGCCGGGAAAACGACCTGCCCCGGATCCACGCGGATGAAAGGCACCTGGAGCAGGTGATCATGAACCTGCTGCTCAATGCGGCCGACGCCTCCAGTGCGGGTGACCAGGTCACCATCACCACCAGTTACGACGGTTGCATTAGAATGAAGATAGCTGACAATGGGCTTGGAATGACCCCAGAAGTACTTAACCGGGCGTTTGAACCGTTCCACACGACCAAAACCAAGGGTACCGGTTTAGGTTTACCAATTTGCAAACAGATTGTTGATGCCCACAATGGGCGAATCAGTATCCAGAGCAGGAGACACGTGGGAACAACCGTGGTGGTTGAAATACCCGTTGACGAACAACAGAACAAAGCAATAACTGCACAGCGCCTATGAAGATACGAGCACTGATTATAGAGGACGAATCGCTGATTCGTTGGTCCCTTCGCCAGAAGTTTGAAGAGCAGGGTTACGTAGTTGACGAAGCGGAAGATGCCGGTGAAGGCCTCGACAGGCACAGTCACCAGACATACGACCTTATCATGCTCGATTACAAACTGCCGGACATGACCGGTTTGGAAGCGCTGCGCAAAATCCGGGCAACAGATGCCGAATCGGTAGTAATAATGATCACCGCCTTCAGCCGCCTGGAGCAGGCCGTGGAGGCTATCCGGCTGGGAGCGTACGATTACATCGCCAAGCCGTTCAACATGGACGAGTTGATGTTCACCGTACAGAAGGGATTGGAAACAACCGAACTCCGCCGACAGGTTCGCGAGCTTCGCAGCCACCTGCAGCACGAATACGGGTTTGACAAAATCATCGGTTCAGATGAATCGATGAAACGGGTTTTTGAATTGCTTCGGGATATCGCAGGCAGCGGCGCCTCCACCGTTTTCGTCCGCGGTGAAAGTGGAACGGGTAAGGATCTCGCAGCCCGCATCATCCATCACAATTCAAACCGCGCTCACCGCCGGTTCATGAATATCACCTGTACGGCTTTATCCGAAACGCTCCTGGAAAGCGAACTTTTCGGACATGAGCGAGGCGCGTTTACCGACGCCAAGCAACAGAAAAAAGGACTGCTGGAATTGGCCGACGGCGGTACGGTTTTTCTGGACGAGGTCGGAGACATGCCCCCGGCTTTGCAGGCCAAGCTGCTCCGCTTCCTGGAGGAACGGGCGTTTCGCCGGGTCGGCGGGACCGATGACATCACCGTGGATGTCCGGGTAATAGCTGCAACCAACCGTGATATAGAAAAAGCCATACGCGAAGGCAACTTCCGCGAAGATCTCTATTACAGACTTAATGTGGTTCCGGTTTATCTCCCCCCTCTTCGCGAACGAGGCGAAGACATAAAACTGCTCACCCAGCATTACGTCACCCACTTCGCCAGGGAATTTAAGAAAGTGGTGGTCGGCGTCACCAACCAGGCTTATGAAAAATTAATGCAATACCCCTGGGAAGGCAATGTAAGGGAATTACGCAACGTAATCGAGCGAGCGACTTTGCTCTGCAAGACCGACCAGATCCAGCCGCAGGACATTGCCATAGGCCGGCTCGACGACCGGCTCGATGATGCGGAAAACATCGAAGGATTGCGTTTACCCACAGCGGGCATAGACCTGGCAAAAGTGGAAGAACACCTGGTCCGTCAGGCCATGAAACGAACCAACAACAACCAGACGAAGGCGGCAAAACTCCTGCGGATATCCCGCGACCAGCTACGCTATCGGTTGGAAAAATTCGATATCAAATAATCATTTCATCGGGTCGATGACCAGACATACAAATAAAAAGCACGCACAAGAGGTAAACCTGTGCGTGCTGGATTTGTAATGCTTTAAAAGCGGCACTAAGACGCCGGCTTAAAAATCGCCGGGCCTGCCCTTGTAAACCTTTTCGAACTCCACGAAATCGTTGAGGTCGACATCGTCGTCCGGGTCCAGATCGAAAGCACCCAGGCAGGTGTTTTCAGTGGTCATTGTCGGACTCGGAGGCACACCAGGACCGGCCATGCAGTCAGCGAATAAATCGTAATCCTCGTGATCGACATAACCATCGTAGTTCGCATCTCCAGGTACATAACCGTTCCACCCGGCCAGCCGAGCCATCATCCACCAGAACGCTCTGCCTTTAAGATTACAGATCAGAGACGTTGAATGGGCACAGGAGCAGGAATCACACAAATCATTGCCGGGATGAACTGCACACCATTCTGCCGGCCAGTTCCCCCCACTGTAAGCTCCACTGTCGGTGCAACCCTGATTCAGGAAGTACTCGCCGGCGGGATCGTAACTTTCGATATCAGCAAAATCGAAAAGAACCATCCCGTTACTGTTGGCAAAATCCCTTACCTGCTGATTTCGCAGATTGAGATTTCCACCTTCTCCCGAACCATCCGTATGACCGGTCATCAGAATAAAACGCATTCCGGGATATTCATCCTCAAAGTCCCGCATAACCTCCAGATAGGTCCGGGTTGTAGCGTAGCTATTGGAGGACTGCTGCCCGCACCACGACCACATGGAGTAATCGTAGTTGCCCGTGCCGGCTACAGCCCGCGTACGATCCCGACCGCCTTCGGTACTCCAGTAGTCTTCAGGGGTAATATAAGTCTCTGGCGGATTCCCATCATACATCCGCAATGCCGGCGGATCTTCTACTGCAGGCAAACCCTCACTGCCGCTCGCCCTGCGGGTAAAACTGTAAAAGGGATACATACTCTCCCAGTTCTCCGCCCCGCTGTTGACCTGCGACCCGTGAGAAGTATGAGCGTAATGAATAGTCAATTGCTTCGCCTGATCGATCCAGTATTCAGGAATAGCATCAATATTAGTGCAGGTATGATCGATAATCAGAGCCTGCTGACCGACAGCAGTCGAGGAAAATGAGGCAAAACCCAATAACACAAAAATGACTGCACAAGACATACCAAGTGGAATAACACGCCGAGACATAAGCACGACTCCTTTCACACTCCGTTATCAAATAAACCTTCCCTTACAGTACCTCCTCCGGCAGAGGTATTATCGACAACCTCATTGTAGAGATGTCACAGGTGTCCGTTCAATAAAAAGGTGTTAAATCGACACTGTTGTCGAACGTAAATATTTGCAGAAGAAAAAATCAAACGCGTTCGAAAGGTTCGAAAAGCCGACGATAATCATCCTGACAATAGCGATCGGTCATACCGGCAATATAATCGCACACAACCCGCGATACGCCCTGTTCATCGATACGGTTGAAAAACCGCTCAGGAAGCATGTTGGGACGATCAAGATAGGCGTTGAACAGCTTCTCAATAATCCGCCGAGCCTTGGCATCCATGCGCACCAGCCTATGGTGCCGATAGACCCGCTCAAACAAAAACGCCTCCAACTCCCCGCTCATTTCCAGCATTTCCTTGGACATGGCCACCACGGCGTCGTCAGCGTTACGAATGTCGTCCACGATTTTCGGATCGAGCGATTCTATCCTTCGAGTAGATTCTTCCACCACATCAGCGAGCATCCTGTTTTGAATGCCATCGAGAATCGGCCTGCGTATAGCCGCAAGAGGTTTCGCCGGATTATCTTCGCGAATGGAAGCGGCCGATTCACGCCACAGTCGGACCTCCATCAATTCACTTTCGTGGATAAGGTTGGCCGCTATGGCATCCTCCAGATCGTGACAATCGTAGGCCACACCGTCTGCTATACACGCGATCTGCCCTTCAACCGTCGGCAGCAAACCACCATCAAGCAGTTCGAGTAGTCCAGGATTAAAACGGGCGGCCGCATTCGGCTTGTCATACCTCGTAGCATGCTTAACCAAACCTTCTCGCGTCTCATGACATAGGTTCAAACCGCGAAACGGTGGATAAGGGTGCTCCAGGTAGTCCACAACTCGAAGTGAGTGCATATTGTGCTCAAAACCGCCGGAATCAGACATCAGCTCCCGTAGAGCCATCTCCCCGGCATGCCCGAAAGGAGGATGCCCCAGATCATGAGCAAGCGAGATCACCTCCGCCAGAGTCTCGTTCACCCGCAGAGCACGAGCAATGATCCGCGCAATGCTGGCCACCTCCAGCGTATGGGTCAACCTGGTACGAAAATGGTCATCCTCAAGGGTAACGAATACCTGCGTCTTGTATTCCAGACGGCGAAACGCGGCACTACTGCATACCCGGCAGCGATCCAGCTCAAAAATATCCCGAAACGGATCGGCCGGCTCTTCGTGCGCACGACCACGACTGTGTTCGGGCAACGACGCGTATTGTGCTAATCTTGGTGCCTTCATAGCAAGCCCGTCCCTATTGGATAAGCCAAGTAACAGTAAGGAACAGAAACTACCCGCAGACTAATTTCCTATAATTCCCATCTCAATCGCCACTTTCATCAATTCATCGTAAGTGGCATCAAGACTATCAGGAACCACCCGGACACCTCCCAGAACAGTCATGAAATTGGTATCGCCGTCCCAGCGAGGCACAATGTGGTTATGAACATGATCCGGAACGCCAGCTCCGGCGCATTTACCCAGATTCATGCCGACATTCAACCCTTGAGGCTCGTAGACTTTCTGCAACAAACTGACCGCCTGGTAAGTAGAACTGGTCAAAACGGCAATCTCAGCCTCCGGCAACCCCAGCGGATCACCGCTGTGAGTACGGGGAACAACCATCAGGTGGCCATTCGTATACGGAAATCTATTCAGCATCACTAAGACATGCTCGGTTCGCCAGAGCACATGATGCTCCCGGTCTTTTTCCGGTGTATCGAAGTAGTGGCACAGAAAACACCCCTGGATCTGTTCGGTCTCATCATCGATAGACCGAATGTACTCCATTCGCCAGGGTGCCCAGATATTTTTATTGATTTCAGCCATTGTCGTTTCTTTTCCTTTACCGCAAGTCTACAGCCCCGAAAAAGTTGTCACAAGCGGAGAGAGTTCACCAAACACACAAACCGGCTGACGAAATCCCAATGAATCCCCGTTTGCATCCGCGTGTAGCGAGGATAAACTTGCACGGATGAAGAATCTCGAAAACTGCAAAATCGGCGATAACGGTGCCAGGATCACCAGAACACAAATCATCGGCGGATTAGCCCTCACCTTAGCTCTGACGATGGTGGTAAGTATCGTAACCGGCTGCGGGAAGAACGCTCGCCTGGCTGACCATGACGTTAAAGATGTCAAAGTCGGTGACGTACCCACCGCCTACGGCAAAACACTGGACAAGTCGTCCACCGTTAGAGATGTGGTTTATGTTCTTTTTAAAGCAATAGTCGACGACTACGATGGCGAAACCAAAGCTCAACGAGAGACAGCTTTCGATACGCAGTTAAAAATCTGTGCCCCTACCGCCATCAAGGAATTAGCGGCCGCCGGTCGCAATCTCAGCGAACAGGAGCAGATAGAAGCCATGTATAACGCGGTCCGTCACTGGGCTCCGATTCTTGGTTTCTACCGGGATAACTTCCGGGCAGACTACGAAACTCTGACTAAGAAAATGTACCTCACGACGGCCGAAGAAAAGGATTCGGGTACTATGATGGCCTCGGTGCATATCGAGCTTGAGCACCCTGATCCGGAAAACAATCCCAACGCCAGCGCTGTCGCCAACATACGACTGGTTCAGGAAGAAGGCTATTGGAGAGTCTGTTGGGTTGGCTGGGAACACACCACCAGGCATTGGCCCCGGAAGACAGCTTCCAAAGTTAAAAAATTTACAAAGCCAAAACCTTCGCCCAGCCCCGAACCTGAATCAAAACGGAAGGTTAAACCAGCACCTACCCCAAAAACGTAAGCGTCGATTCCCCCCAATAGGCCAATCTTCCTAACGGTCCGAGATTCGCCACTATCTTTTATTGGCATTTGTTCGGATAGCGTATATAATCAACTCGTCGTACAAATAGGAAGAGATGACCAATGGAAACGCGATCGATCACCGTAAAAGGTGCTCGCGAACACAACCTTCAAAATGTTTCGCTGACTATCCCCCGAAACGAACTGATCTGCTTTACCGGAGTATCCGGCAGCGGCAAGAGCAGTTTTGCCTTCGACACCTTATACGCCGAAGGACAACGACGATACATAGAATCGCTCAGCGCTTATGCCCGGCAGTTTCTCGGCCAGCTGACCAAACCGGACGTGGATCTGATCACCGGCTTGAGCCCCTCGATCTCCATTCAGCAGCAAGCCGGAGGCTGGAACCCGCGCAGCACCGTAGGCACGGTAACCCAGATCCATGATTACCTGCGGGTCCTGTTTGCCAGGATAGGAAGGCAACACTGCCCGGAATGCAACCGCCCCATCACCGCCCAGACCCGCGAGCAGATCATCGGCCGAATCATGGCTTTACCCAAGGGAAGTAAAATCCTGGTTCTCTCGCCTGTAGTGAGAGGCCAAAAAGGTGAATTCCGTGACCTGTTCGAAGATATGCTCAAACAGGGATACGCAAGAGCTCGGGTTGACGGCGAAATAGTTCGGCTTGCCGATGATCCGCGGTTGGGAAGAAACATACGCCACGATATAGAAATCGTCATTGACCGAATAACGCTGTCGGCAGCTAACCAGTCTCGTCTCCATGAAGCGATTGACGGCGGGCTGGCGTTGGGAGACGGCATGGTGATTATCCAGCACGACGGCGGAGACTTGCGCCTCTCCTCGCAGTACGCCTGCACGCAATGCAATCTGAGTTTTGAACCACCGAGTCCGCAAATGTTCAGCTTCAACTCGCCGACCGGTATGTGTTCCGCATGCGACGGATTGGGAATACGTTTCGATTTCGATCCCGAATTGCTTGTGCCGAATCCGGAGAAATCGTTCCTCCAACTGGCTGTCGAACCGATGAGAACCCGGATAGGTCGATGGCGGCGACATATATACAAGGGCGTCGCCGACGCGCTCGACTTCGACTTGAAAACCCCCTGGAAAGACTTGCGCCAGTCTGATCGCGATGCCCTACTGTTCGGAACCGGAGACCGGCACATAACCTTCACCTGGAGCAGCAGGCGGGGAAAATGGAAACACGGAGGAACCTTTGAAGGAGTGATCTCCGAACTGCGGGCGAAATATCGCAAGGCCAGTGCCGCTTTCGTTCGCGCCTATTACGAAAAATACATGCGCAAAGCGCCCTGTAGTGTATGCAAAGGAGCTAAACTCAACAGCCAGGCAATGGCCGTACGCATCGGCGAAAAAAGCCTCCACGAAATTACGGAAATGTCAATTGGTGAAGCGGTTGACTTTTTCGAAAACCTACAACTGGGAAAAACCGAGCAGCTGATCGCTGAAGAGGTACTCAAGGAGGTCAGCGGGAGACTGCGTTTTCTTACCGATGTTGGTTTGCACTATCTCTCCCTCGACCGGTCGGCCCCCACTCTTTCCGGCGGAGAATCGCAGCGGATCAGGCTTGCTTCGCAGATCGGAGCGGGGCTGGTAGGCGTCCTTTACATTCTCGACGAGCCGAGTATAGGCCTGCACGCCAGGGATAACGAAAAACTCCTGGAATCCCTCAAGCGGCTTCGCGATCAGGGTAATACGGTAATCGTCGTGGAGCACGACGAGGAGACCATGCGTGCGGCCGACATGCTCGTGGACTTCGGCCCAGGCCCCGGAGTGCGCGGCGGAGAAATCGTCGCCAGCGGTTCGTACGCCCAGGTGGCTAAATCAAAAAAATCGCTCACCGCGGCTTACCTTACAGGGAAAGAGGAAATAGCTATTCCTCAAAAAACGGCGGGAAGTACCGGACAATCCGCCGGCGATTGTGAAAAAGCCAAAGACCGGAAAGGTGAAGAAACGGGTAAGGAAATAGTTTTCCGCACGGCTTGAATAGACATGAAACGCAAACGGAAAATCCAATCCACCTCACCTCAGATCCGAGCCGCGGGCAGTAACGGTATCAACTGGCTGACCGTGGTCGGTGCCGCACATAATAATCTCAAAAACATCGACGTTCCCATACCCCTGGGTCGTTTCGTCTGCGTTACCGGGGTTTCCGGCAGCGGAAAGAGCAGCCTGGTAAACGACATCATCCACCAGCGACTCTCCCGGGATCTGAACGGTGCGGAAAAAGTCCATCCAGGGAAACATAAAACGATTCTTGGACTCGAACACCTGGACAAAGTCATCGATATTGACCAGACCCCTATCGGCAGAACCCCTCGCTCCAACCCGGCCACCTATATCAAGGTCTTCGACGAGATACGCAAGCTGTACTCGCAAACTCCCGACGCCCGCGTTCGCGGCTACAAACCGGGCAGGTTCAGCTTCAACGTGCATACCGGGGCCAAAGGTGGAGGCCGCTGCGAAGCCTGCGAAGGTAACGGCGCCAACAAGATGGAGATGGACTTTCTCGCCGATGTGTGGATGCCCTGCCCCATCTGCAACAGCCACCGCTTCAATAGGGAAACCCTGCAAATCCGCTTCAAGGATAGAAGTATATCCGATGTGCTGGAGATGGATGTCCAGGAGGCTCTGGAACATTTTGAAAACGTCCCAAAGATTGCCGACATGCTCCAGACCCTGCACGATGTGGGTTTGGACTACATGAAGCTGGGGCAATCATCCACCACCTTATCCGGCGGAGAGGCCCAGCGAATAAAACTCGCCCGGGAACTGGTCAAGCGCTCGACCGGTCGCACATTATACCTGCTGGACGAACCAACCACCGGGCTACACTTCGCCGACATCAAGCGATTGCTGACCGTGCTGCACGGATTCGTCGATGCCGGTAATACCGTAGTGGTAATCGAGCACAACACGGATGTCATAAAAACCGC
The DNA here is from genome assembly GCA_963667855.2 of Phycisphaerae bacterium. Taxonomy (GTDB): domain Bacteria; phylum Planctomycetota; class Phycisphaerae; order UBA1845; family UBA1845. Next base: position 507,070 of record CAXXKI010000029.1, read on the forward strand.
GGATTGGATTATCGACCTGGGCCCTGAAGGCGGCGAAGCCGGCGGTTACATCGTAGCCCAGGGAGCCCCCGAAAAAGTAGCAAAAACCGGAACCAGTGAAACAGGCAAAGTTCTAAGCAGGATCCTTAATCAAAGACCAGCCGCAGCCCCCTCTGCCACGAAAACTCGAAAACGGGCGAAAAAGGGAGAGATAAAGGAAATAACCGTCGTCGGCGCCCAGCAGCATAACCTCAAGAACCTTACCGTAAGCATCCCCAGGGAAAAAACTACCATTTGCTCCGGTCTGTCAGGTAGCGGAAAAAGCAGCCTGGCTATCGACACCGTATACGCCGAAGGACAGCGGCGATATGTCGAATCGCTCAGTTCCTACGCCCGCCAGTTTGTAGGCCAACTGCAAAAACCCAAAGTTGAACACGTACAGGGTCTATCTCCCGCTATAAGTATCGAGCAGAAGGCTCCGAGCCGATCGCCCCGCTCCACCGTCGGTACGGTAACCGAAATTTACGATTACCTGCGTATTCTCTGGGCCCGCTTGGGAACCCCCTATTGCCCGACTTGTAAAATACCTATAGGAACTCAATCGTCCGAGGAGATCATCGATAAGGTGATGAGCATGGACGAGGAAACCAGGGTGCATATCCTCGCTCCCATCCAGCGCAGTGGATCGGAAACGTATGCGGCGATGTTTGAACGGGAAAAACTCAACGGATACTGGCGCGTGCGGGTGGACGGCAGCATATACGATCTGGACTCCGACATCCCCGTAGATCATCGCAAGCGACACGACGTCGAACTGGTTGTCGATCGCGCGATCATTAAACAATCATCCCGTTCAAGAATCGCCGACAGCATAGAGCAGGCGCTGGCCGCCGGTTCCGGAGTCATGATCCTTGAAAAACTCCATCAGAACGGTAAGAGTAAATCCGAAAAAAGTACAGATTTCCGTTTCAGCCAGTTGTTCGCCTGCGATCGATGCGGCACGAGTTACGATGAACTCACTCCCCACCACTTTTCCTTCAACACCCGCCTGGGCTGGTGCAGTTCATGTGAAGGTCTGGGCGTACAGAAAGGAGCCAGCCCGGCCGCCATTGTCACTCACCCCACCAGTTCAGTTCTGGACGGCGCGATTGGTGCCTGGGGAAAAGTGCCGGCCAACTCCCTGCTGCACAAACTGATTGTCGCACTGGCCGATAGCATTGGGTTTGATCCCTCCAAACCCTGGAACGATCTTACCGAATCGCAAAGACTGTCTTTCCTGCAGGGCGGTGATTCGGAGTGGATTGAAGTTCCCGGAAAAACCAACGGACTTCGCGTGAAGTGGCGAGGATTCTTCCCCGCTATCGATCGAGCGACCAGATCAAGCTGGCAATACCGCAAACGGCTGGAGGAACTGGTTACCGAAGTCCCCTGCCAGGCGTGCCGGGGCAGCCGCCTGCGCCCGGAATCAAGAGAAGTACGTTTGGGCGGCTTAACTCTGGCAGAACTGTGTAACCTGCCGCTGCGCAAGGCGTTGGCGTTTCTCACCACGGAACTGAAACTAAACGCTGCCCAGAAGAAAATCGCCGGTGAGCTGCTCCAGGAATCGGTATCCCGCCTGACTTTTTTAGTCGATGTGGGTTTGGACTACCTCACCCTCAGCCGATCGGCTCCGACCTTGTCCGGCGGTGAATCTCAAAGAATACGCCTGGCATCGCAAATCGGCAGCGGACTGACCGGCGTCCTTTACGTACTCGACGAACCAACCATCGGACTCCACCCGCGGGATAACGATCGGCTTATTTCCGCCCTGCACAAACTTCAGAAACTGGGCAACACTTTGCTGATAGTCGAACACGACCGCGATGTAATCGCCAGCGCGGACCACGTACTTGATTTCGGACCTGGAGCGGGCAGTTTCGGCGGGAAAATTACGGCGGCGGCCTCTCCGGCAAAACTCAAGACAAGGAAAACTTCCCTTACCGGGCAATACCTCTCCGGGAAAAAAGCAATCGCCGTACCCTCCAACCGGCGGGCCGTACGCGAAACAGGTAAAAACATAACGCCGGAAAAATGGCTCACAATACATAACGCCTACCACAACAACCTTAAGGAGATCGATGTCAGCTTTCCACTCGGGCGATTCACCTGCGTTACCGGGGTTTCAGGAAGCGGGAAAAGTTCTTTGATCACCGAGATACTCTACAAATCGCTGGCGGCGAGAATTCACCGCGCACGCCTGGTAGCCGGCGGTCACGACCGGATCAGCGGCACCGAGCACGTGGACAAGGTAATCAACGTAGATCAATCCCCAATTGGCAATAGCCCGACCAGTAACCCGGCCACCTATACCGGCGTATTTGACCTCGTTCGCGAACTGTTCGCCCGCTTACCTGACAGCAAGATCCGCGGCTATACCGCCAATCGCTTCAGCTTCAACCGCCCCGGCGGAAGGTGTGAGGCATGCGAGGGCAACGGGCAGCGCTGCATCGAAATGCACTTCCTGCCCGACGTGTGGGTCGATTGCGAAAACTGCCACGGGACAAGATACACGGCCGACACCCTGCAGATAAAGTTCAAAGGCAAAAGCATCGCCGACGTACTGGAAATGAGAATATCCGAAGCACTGGAACTGTTCTCCGGCATCCCGAAACTGAGGAGGATGCTCGGGACGCTCGATGAAGTCGGATTGGGATATCTTAAACTGGGTCAGGCCGCACCGACTTTATCCGGCGGTGAAGCCCAGAGGGTAAAGCTTGCGGCCGAACTCGGCCGACCATCTACGGGAAAAACTCTGTACATTCTCGACGAGCCGACCACCGGTCTGCATTTTGAAGACCTGGCCAAACTCCTCAAAGTACTCCACCGGCTGGTCGATCTGGGCAACACGGTCATATGTATCGAGCACAACCTGGATATTATCAAAAACGCCGACTGGATACTGGAACTTGGACCTGAGGCGGGAAACACGGGCGGAGAACTGGTGGCGTCCTGCACTCCCGAAGAGTTGACAGAAAGCAAAAACTCGCACACGGGCAAAGCCCTTATTCCCATCATCCAGGCGGGACCGCTTGCCGAGCGGCCTGTATTCAACCCGGTTGCTCATGCTCAACGCGAAGCGGAACTGACCAAGGAAATCGCCCTCGGTGAAGGGGAAACTGAAACGCGCATGCCCTGGCAGATCGACGGTCGCAAATGGCACCTTTCCAGCCAACTCGACCGCGAAGGGAGACCCACCAGGTGGGATCCGGCCGTACTGGAATGGGTGGTGGACACTATCGAATCGCTGGGAAGTCGGCATCCCGTTGGTTTCGCTCCCACGGATTGGGCAAACCCCGCCAGGGTGGAAATCAAGGCTCCCGGAACACAAAACCGCTGGCTGCTCCACGCCCTTACCCGCGGTTCCATGCTGATCGATGTAACCCTCCGCGTTCCCACCGGCAGCGTAAATGGTGAACAACTTGCACGAAAACTGGGGCTGGGATCTCTCGACGAGCGTGAAGATCTCCCCATATACGGCCGGGACTCGCGAGTCCAGGTTCGCAGAATCGACGATCTGAGAGACAATGTCCGGATACTCCTGCACGATCAGAAGGATCTGAACAAAAAGGAGTTCAAGGCTTTTCTCAAGAAGGCGGTTAGCGATTACTTCAAGCACCTGGAACACATCAAAGCCACTCCCGACACTTCCGAACCGTGGAAAACCGATCCCAGGAACTGGCATTTGAATCAGGGCTCGCTGAAGTCGCGAAAGAAGACGATACGCTGGAAGCCGGCCTTTCTGTTGGAAGTAATCGGACTGCTGAAGAAATACTGTCCTGAAATCACTATTGACTGGAAAGCCAAAGTGATGATCCGGTTGAAAATAAACGGTCAGAGTGCCGGTGCCGTGGTAACCGCCAACCCTGACGGTCTCAAACTGTACTTCAAAACGCCCGAAAACAGCGTAACCCCCACCCAGGTGGATAAACTCGGTACCGATCTGGAAATCGAGAGGAACAAAAAAGGGGACGGAATACTGTTCATGGCCCGCTCCATGAGCAGTATTGATAAATCTCAATTCCAATCCCTCGTGAAACAAATGGCAAAGCAGGCCCAAGCAGCCAAAAAGAGAGGCGAGAAATGAGCAAGCTGATTCCCAACCGGTTCCTGTTCGATTTTGAATTCCCCTTGCACTACCAAGCCAAAACGCCTCCGGTCACCGGCAAGCTGGACAACTGGCCTGCCAGGTACCTTGTCCCCAACCTCGCCGAACTGGACGAAACCCAGCCTTTCGGAAACATCTGGGCATCCTGGAACGATGACGGTATATCCATAGCCTGTGAGGTCAAGGGAAAGTCCAAAAAACTGCGATGCGATCCCAAGACGTTCTGGAAAGGCGACAATCTCCGCCTGTGTACGGATATGCGCGATACGCGAAATATCAAGCGGGCATCGAAATACTGCCAGCAGTTTTTCTTTCTCCCTTGTGGAGGCGGAAAAGACAATAAAAAACCGGTCGCCGGAACCAGCCCTATTCAAAGGGCCCGGGAAAACGCCCCCACTCCGCCGGCAAGCCGCATTGAAATCGCATCGGTGATTTCCAAAGATGGTTATACCCTGGAAGCGCACATCGCCGCTTCTGCCCTGTCCGGATTCGCGCCGGCCGAACATCCCCGTATTGGCTTCTTTTATATGCTTGAAGATCTGCAACTGGGGCAGCAGTATCTCACCGTCGGCGACGACCTGTACTGGAACATCGACCCTTCAACCTGGGCAACAGCGGTCCTGGTCCGCTGAGCTGATTGGACCGGCCCGCATCAACAATACGCGATAACCGCATTCCATCAGAAAATCTTATGCACGGTTACCGGATTGCCCTTGAGAAAACTCGCTTCATCAAATGTTTCCGATGACATCACAACCGTATCATCACTGCCATTGTGCGGGGCAACCGCCTTCATATGATCGGAACGCAACCCGCCCAGGTACCAGCGGCTATCTTCGACGTATACGATATCACCTTCCTCTGCCGCCAGGCGATTCATCGCCGGCACCGATAACGACACTTGCCCCTGGGGTATGGATTCATCAATGACGACCGGCAGGCGATAAACTTTTTCGCCCACCTTGTGATTGGGGTTTCCGCATTTATAGGCCACCATTCCTTCATCGAGCGTGCCTACTGTCAAACCGGTGATCTTCTGCGGTAAATTCGGACGAGTAAGAAAACTGACGATTATCCCCACCACCGCAGTCAGGCTCATACCGAAAAGAGCTCGCATGTAGATGTATTGCCCATTATCAGGACCGCACACGTATTTTGACAGCGGATCGATCCAGTGCGGGTGCCAGTTGCTCAGCACCGTTACGATCATCCCCACGCCCATTGATATACACGCGGCAGGCGCGGTGAAACGCTTCCAGAAAGCGCCGAGGAAAATCGTGGTAACAATCGAAGGAATAATAACCATAATGCCCTTGTAATGAATGGACATCAGGCTGCCTTTCTGCTGGGCGAACCAAATAACCAGGACCAGGCCTATGGCAGTGGAAATCACCGAAGCCCAGCGAGCGGCCTTCAAGTAATGCTTACTGTCAGCATGCGGCTTGAAGATCGGTTTGTATATATCGTAAATCCCAATCGCCGCACAGGCGTTGATCAGCGTATCTATCGTGGACATCAATGCCGCCGTAAGAGCCGCTATCACGAACCCGAAAAGCCAGGAATTCTGGTGCAGTGTTTCCCAGCACACAATAACGAAAGTGTGGAAGGTGTTTTCGATATAAATCGCGTTCAAGCCTTCCAGGCTGCCACCCATCGCCGATTGCTTGATTATCAATGACTTTGCCAGCCAGCCGACAGCTCCCACAATAATCGCCGAAAGCGGTAAAGTAACCACTACGTTGAATAGAGCGGCCTTCCTGCCCTCGTTAACGCTTCTGATCGCCAGGTAGCGCATTATGAATCCCTGGTTCATAAAGGTAAAGGCAATACTGCCGGCCAATGCCTCCCCCCAGAACAAGCCGGAAGTGTTGAACTTGGGATCGTTTGTCAGGTGTACAAACGGCAGCCGATGCGTCTCCGGCAGATAACTCCACCACTCGCCCAACCCGCCCAGCGCCACGATACCGGCCACAATGGCAATTCCACCGGCTATATACAGCATTATCCCCTGGAACAGGTCGGTGAAGATTACCGCAGTCTGCCCGCCGAATGTTACGTAAGCACCTAGAAAGAGAGTGACAATCGGAACAGTGTATAACATACGCCAGCCGAACATCCCCTCGACCGCAACGCCGATAGTAAATAGGTTATAACCAATATAGAAAAACATGTAACAGAGAATGATCATAACCGCGATGTATCTGGCTACACTGTTGAAACGTCGCTCAAAGTATTCCGGTATTGATTTTACCCGGGCGAAGTAAATTATCGGCAGCCATCCGAACATGAAAAACGGCACGATGAACCAGTCGTTGGTGTAGGTCATCGCACTGCTCATGCCTGTGGTAAAACCCTGCTCAGAGTACTTCAGGTAGCTGTATGAGCCTATTCCCGTCGCAACCATACTGGCCGCCGCCAGCCACCAGGCGAACCGCTGACCGCAGAAGAAAAAGTCGTTGATGTTCTTGCTGAACCTGGCGAAGTATGCTCCGAAACCGGTAATCAGCAAAAAGTACGCAACAACGATAATGAAAATGATTACTTTGGCCCCATGGGGGATATCTATACCGAAACCGGTCTCCATACGGCTATTCTCCCAGGTACGGCAGATTCTGCGCCGCCACTATCCACAAGGCATGTAACGTGGAAAACATTGCGAAACCGGCCAGAAGGACACCGAACCACAGAGAATCCCTGCCGCGTCCCAGCTTGCATGCTCCCGTTTTCAGGATCACCCACAAACCGACAACAAAAACGATAAGGCCAAAACCATATTGGTACAGGTAACTCGTCCACGGATTGGCCTCACCCAGCCGGGCAATCAATAACCGGGGATAATAGTACGTACATAACAACAGAAGAGTAACCACCACGCAGCCCACAAAAACGGTTTTCGGCTTACTTTTCTCCACCATATTTCACTTCCTCCGTACACTTGCGGAATATCTGGTATCGCTTCAAACACGTCAAGAGAGGCGAATTCAGACAAGCGACTCTTTATGAGAAAATGAATAACGTAGCGTCATGCGAGTGGCACCAACTGCCGCCAGGCGAGGATTCGGAAACTGCGGTTTTACATACGTTTACACCATTTCATCCGAAACATCGTACCAGGAGAACAGAAGCCACGATGCCTGCTCGAAGCCTCTTCGGGCAATTGTTAAAAATCGGTTAAGAATTCCGAGCGATCAAATTCGCCCCGAATTCGAATCTTTTCAACCCCAATCCGGGCGTCAAAACAGGGATTGTAAAACGCCCCAATCTCACCTGTGATTGTGTTTTCCCCTATACCCCGAGTGCCTCTGTCGGGAAAAGTTTTCGCAAAAAGCCATCGCCCCTGATTACCCGGCGCACTGAGTAATACAAACTTTTCACAACTTGATTTATTGCGGATAAAAGCTATCGGAAATAAGCGGTTAGAATTAATACAATGCCGGACAGCCTCCCTGGACACCCGGCAGCTTAAGGCTAGTCGTCGAAATCGGTATCCGGACTATACCTGGTCAGAAACACTTCCGGCTGATCACGATCAGCATACAGATGGAAATAACCCGGTCGACGATTGGTTATTACCCGAGGATCAGAAGTCGTCGCCAGCGAGCGGTAAACATCCACATACCTGCGTACTACACCACGGTGAGGATAAACCGGCCTGCCCGCAGCTTTGTCTCCAGGCCTGTTCTCTGCCAGAGTATCGGAGATAAGCGGAACGGCCACATTCCAGATAATCTCGGCTTTGCCTTCTCCCGGAGATTTATCTTCGTCGCCCGACTCCTCGTCCCCAATGGACATCTGCGGTTTAGCCGTCAACATCCGCGTAGGTCTGCCATCAAAGTGATATTCGTTAGCCACGGCCGGGTCCTTCGCACTGCCAGTGTAAGCATCAGCCGCGTCATCGTATGGCAACGGATCTCCCACCCGGTCTGCCGTACTGAAATCATAGGTCAACTTCCACTTGCGCCGGCTCTTCGGATCGGTTTCAGGATAACCACTCACTGCAGACGGACACACAAACGAACCTCGATCAACATAACCACCAAGCACATTCCCTACCTTGGTTGGATAACGCTGATCAAACGGATCTATGTCGTCTTTGATATGCTCGATATAGGGAAGGCGATCGTTATATTCGACCGAATACAAAACGACTCCCCGCCACATGGAAGTCAGGTTTTTACGGCATACAAGCTGCTTTGACTGTTCGCGCGCAGTGCGCATGGAGGGAAGGAACAATCCCATCAAGAGGGCGATAATCGATACCACAACCAACAGCTCCAGTAACGTGAAGCCGTTCTTTTGATTGGGCGTTTTCACCAAAACCACACACCTCCACCCGGCCAGTAAGCCCGTACCAGCCGCAGCACCACATTAATGCTCCATCACCTCACAGGATTGTAGCTTGATTACACGTCGATTACCAGTTTATTCTTACTCTACCGCCCTATAGCCCCCATCTACCTAATCAGCACAATCGATACATCCAACACAACCAGCCTCCAACGTACTAATCCCTTTCTGCGGGCGATAAGGCACATTCGCTCGCAAACGGACATTCAGAGCAAATCAGAGCCACTGACGACGAAACATTTGCTGAAGGCTTGAAACCAAGCTCCGGCAATTCATCAGCCAACCGGTCTATACGTCCTATAGCGACCGGACTAATCGCATGTTCTACCTCACACGCTTCAAGGGCAGCAGCCTCCTCGTCAAAGCCGAGAACCTCCGTGAAAAAACGGTGAAGTATCTCAAACCGCCGAACCACACAGTTAGCAAAACGCTCCCCCATATCGGTCAGCTTCACTACCCCATACGTGTCGTGAGTCACCAGGTCCATGCGGGCCAAAGTCCGCACAACAGCCGACACCGTTGACGGGTGAACTCCCAAACCCTTGGCCATCTGCCCTACTCGCGCAGCATCCCCCGACTGGCTGAGCTGATAGATGATCTTCAAATACATCTCGTGTGTAGCCGACAACCCGTCTTGTTTATGCACAGATCCGCCTCCGATTTTTAATAAACAGATCCCTGCCACCCCCGAAAGTGACATCAACGGCATTCCCAATCAATTAACCGCCAAGATCGAATTATAGACTTAACAACCATCTGAGTCGAACCGCAAACCCTGGCACACGATCCGAGAGAAAGCAGGCACATCGCCCAATGCAAATCAGAAACGCCAGACCATCGGTACAACCAGTGCGGTAATAACCATAACCAGCAACTTCAACGGCAGACCTACTCTCAAAAAATCGGAAAAACGATAACCACCGGGACCGTAAACCATGAGATTGGTCTGGTAGCCGATAGGTGTAGCGAAGCTGGAAGCCGCGGCAACACCAATGGTAATAGCGTATGGGCGGGGATCAACTCCCAACCCCATCGCCGACGCCATCGCTATTGGAAATACTATTGCCACCGCCCCTTTAGTCGTTACCAGTTCGGACATAATGGTCGTCAATAAAAACAAGCCGACAAGAACGCCGGAAGCTCCTCCTGCATGGTGGGATAATTCCACTATCACCGAGGCCGCATCCTGAGCCAGACCGGAATTGACAACAGCCTCTCCGAATCCCAGGGCTGCGGCGATTACAACCAGTACCTGCCAATCCACGGATTCCCGAGCCGATCCCAGGGGAACGCAACGGCACAATAGCATTAAACCCGCGGCAATAAGCGCCACTACCGCCGTAGACAAATCGGTTCCAACCAGCATACCAACCAGAATCAGTAAAACGACAATCGCCATCCACGCCCTGTCGTGGCGAATCGGCATGCTATCCCTGACTTCGGAAACCAGGTAAAAATCGGTACTGCCGCGAAAAGTCCGCTCAAAATGCTCGCCGGCCTGTATGAGCAGCGTGTCGCCCGGACGCAGAATGATATCTCCGATTTTCTTCCTTAACCGTTCCCCGTTGCGATGAACCGCCACCACTACAGCGTCGTACCTCGTACGAAAGTCGGACCGCCGAATAGTTTTCCCCAACCCAGGAAAAGACGTACTGACTACCGCCTCGCACATTCGCCGCTGGCGACGGGCAGCCGGGTCCAGATCGTAGTGCTTCTCAGCTGCGGGAACCAAACCCGGGATTCGCTGCAGATCGACAATCGTTTCCACAATACCGGTAAATACCAATCGGTCCCCCTCGGCCAGTACCTCTGTCGGGGCAACTGGTGATATCAGTTCCTGCTCCCGATTGATCTCGATCAGGAACAAACCGGGCAACTGCCGCAATCCCGCGTTCTGCACCGAATCGCCGATAAGCGGACAACCAGGCTGAACCGTCATTTCTATGATATATTCCCGCTGGGTATCCCCAAGTTGGGCCATCAGTTCCTTTCTATCCGGCAGCAGACGAATGCCCAGAGTCAAAATAAACCCCAATCCCACCAGGGCGATCGGCAGCCCGACCCACGCCGGTTCAAAAAGGGTCAGCGGTTCCAGCCCGTTGGCCCGCATTATTCCGTCCGTTACCAGGATGGTACTCGTCCCGATCAACGTACACATTCCCCCCAGAATAGTGGCGAACGACAGGGGGATCAGCACCTTGGACGGCGACAGGTTCCGCTTCCTGCACCAGGCCAACACTTCGGGAATCAGCATTGCCACAATGGGGGTATTGTTCATGAACGCCGACATGGCCGATGCCGGGCAGGTTATCCGCGCGACGGCGGACCGGATTGACGTTTGATTTCCCAAAAGGCGGGTAACCAGCAGATGCAACGCCCCCGTCTCCCGCATGCCCGCCGCGACTATGAACATCGCACCTACGGTTATTACCGCATGATTACTCAAACCGTGAAAAGCCTGTTCGGGAGTAACGATTCCCGTAGCCACGACGATAACCACACCACCAACAAAAGCCACATCAGGTGGAACCCAATTACGGGCCATACCCAGAAACATTAAAATCAGCGTGCCCAGGGTAACCCACCGATGCCACCAAACCGGGGAATCTCCCAGGATATCACCGGATGCCAGAATTTGCCCGATTTCGATCATTCGTCTCTAAAAGGCTGCTTCGACTGGTACAATTTATGACGTCTGCGAATACTCTCGCCTAACTCAACTTTTCCCAATTCATCCGCGATGGTAAAAGCCGCGTGGCTGATTTCAACCGCCTCCTGAAAATCTCCAACCTCAGCCAGAGCGGCCGCCAATGTATCCAGAACCCAGGGATCCCGGTTTTCCGTCTCCCTGGCCAACCCCTCCGCCAACTTACGGGCGACCTCACCCTCTCTTATTCCATCAGCCGGGCAGGTGGCCAACAGCCACGCCAGATTACCACGAATAACACGATTCTGCGGATTCTGAACCTCACCGCGTATCAAAACTTCTTTTGCCTGTTCGTAACGCTTCAAACGTACCAGCAATTCAGCCAGCTTGATAGACGCGTGGCTCATCCCCGGAGCAACAGCCAGAGCCTTGGAATACTCGGTAGCGGCTTCCTCCAGAAGGTTGAAACCAGACAGCGTATATCCCAGATTACATCTGTATTTCGGATTACCCGGAGCGAGCCGAACCGCCTCCTTCAGAGATTTCAGCGATTCGTCATATTGCTCAAGCTGCAATAAACTAATTCCCAAACCGTTGTGAGCCTTGGCATCATCCTTATCGAGCTCCCTGGCTCTTAAAAACGCTATCCCGGCAGCTCTGTAGTTTTTCGACTCGAACAGAGCCTCTCCGAGATTCACGAGGGCGACACTGCTATCAGGATCAACGCCGGCCGCCTGATCCCAGAGAGTTACGGAGTTTGTCCAGACCATTGTTTGGGCAAAAGTCAATGGTGATAATCCCAGAACACACAAACACGCCAGCACCGTGAACACCTTGACCGTCTTTTTGCGTTCCTCTGACTCCCGTGGCCGGGAATACATTCTCAATAACGCCCCGGCAATCAAAATGGCAAAAGGAAGCAATGCCAGATAACTGTACCGGTCAGCGACCAATTGCTTTCCACTTTGAGCAATCCCCGAAACCGGCGACAGAATCAAAACGTAACAGGCAAAGACAGCAAGAAACGCAGGGAACTTCTTCCACAATGCTATCGATACAATCACGGCCAGAGCCAGGAGAGTCACGGTTATTATAAAGGTTAAACCCAATAACTTCTCCCGCTCCGGAATTCGATAAAGCGGTGAAAGGTCATTGGGAACAAACAACTTCCATACGTAAAAGCAATAACCATAACAAATGGTTGCCAGCCGGGATAATACGTCAGACTCTTCCAGGCTGCGCATGGCTCCCGCTGCCCGCTGAGCCCCAACGGCCACCCACGCAGCAGCAACCGAAAGTATCAGAAACGGTATTTTCTCTCCCAACAGCCGGGGGACAGTAGCAATCTTTCGCCGCAAACGCATACAAGGATATACGTCTATAACCAGAAGCACCGCTGGAAGGGTCATGGCCGTCGCCTTGGATAAAAGCGATCCGGCAAACAGCAGAACGGCCAGAAGATAGCAGCCGGCCCGGAATTCCTTTCCCCCCACCGCCTTAAAGTAAGCCAACAGGCAAGCGAAAAAGAACACTCCAGATAAAACGTCCCGCCGCTCGGTCACCCAGGCCACCGATTCCACCCGCAATGGATGGAGAGCGAAAATGGCCGCAGCCAGAGCGGCACACCAGTATCTCGCTGACTGACTGGGCAGCTTATCCTCTCCGAAAGCCCATTGCAGCAGTTGCAAAGCCACAAAGAAAAAAAGTACCGCCCCTATCGTGTGCAAAACGAGATTAGTCAGATGGTATCCAAACGGCTGCAACCCCCAGACCTGGTAATCGGCCGCAAAACTCAGCCAGGTGAGAGGCTGATAGTGACCACCAAAGAGCGTGGTAAACATCCATTCCAGTTGCTCCGCGCCCATACCGCGGAAAGCGGTATTCTGCAGAATATTGACGTTATCATCCCAGTTAACGAATCCATTGCGGAGCGCGGGCAGAAAACTGAGGAACGTGGTTACGATAATACCCACCGGTATCGCCCATTTAAGCGAAATAACCGAATCTGCCTGTTCTGCGATTAAAGTCTCAGTCTGATTTGTATTTGGTTCTGTTTTCACGCCCGGCATTCTAACAACCTTTTACACCTCTTGCAGCCAGCGAACTAGAATTCCATAGTGGCTCGAACCGGCCATATTCACCCGTACGAGGTCTTGACCGATATCTCGGGCGAATATACGCTCGCGATGCTCAGAATCGTGAGCCTGTAATAGAGTACAAATTCAGTGAGGAAGCTGTCATGGATTTCAATCCCGTAATCCCGGCCAAAAGGACAGAACAAATCCGTTACGCAGTACGCGATGTTGTCGTTCTTGCTCAAGAAACGGCCGCCAAAGGTGTTCCGATGTCTTATTTGAATATCGGCGACCCCAACCTGTTCGATTTTGAGACGCCGGCACACATAGTAGAGGCCGCCCACCAGGCTATGCTGGCGAATAAAAACGGCTATGCCCCCTCGTCCGGAATCCCTGAAGCTGTCGAATCGATCAAGCGCGAGAGCGAACGCAAAGGAATCCAGTCCATACGGCATACATTCGTAACCAGCGGAGCGAGCGAAGCAATTGAGTTAGCCCTTACCGCCCTGGTTAACGAAGGTGAGAATGTACTCACACCATCGCCGGTCTATCCGCTTTACACGGCGGTGCTGGCCAAACTTGGTGCGGTCAACAACCCATACTATCTCGACGAAGAGAACAACTGGGAACCGGACATCAAGGACATCAAGTCAAAGATAAACGATAAGACCCGGGCAATCATCCTGCTGAATCCCAATAACCCGACGGGAACGGTTTACTCGTTTGAATTACTCCAGGGAATTCTGGAACTCGCGGCCGAGAACAACCTGGTAATTTTCAGCGACGAGATTTACGACAAATTGCTACTGGATGACAACGAGTTTACCTCCATAGCTTCGCTGACCGACGAGATTCCCATGGTAACCTTCAACGGGATGAGCAAGGCGTACATCGTTCCCGGCTGGCGAATCGGCTGGGGCGTAGTAAGCGGCCGACCTGAACTGGTGGATGAATACTGCGATGCCATCCGCAAGCTGGAGCGTGCCCGGTTGAGCGCCAACCATCCCGAGCAGTATGCCATACCGGTCGCCCTTGACGGCGATCATTCTTTCATGGAACCCATGATGGATAAGCTGCGCAAGCGCCGCGATCTTACGGTCGAACGGCTCAACGCCATCGATGGAATCAGTTGCGTAAAACCGCAAGCGGCATTTTACGCTTTCCCGCGTATCCACTTTGACGTTGATGACAAGATCTTCGTTGAAACCCTGATAGAGGAAACCGGGACGGTTTGCGTCCACGGCAGCGGTTTCGGCCAGCGGCCCGGAACCCAGCACTTCCGCGTTGTATTCCTGCCACCGGAGGACATCCTCAATCGCGCCTTCGACGGCATCGAGAAGGTCGCGAAGATGATGCGCTGATCAGTTTAGTCAATACAATTACATCGATCCCGGGATTCATGTCTGATCCCGGGATTTTTTTTCGCTCGCCGCAAAAGCATGCAATCTCAGCGAACTTCAGTTATCCAGCATCCTGCGATTTATGTGGGAAACAGGCACTCTTCATCGCACGTAACATATGTATGAGGATCATCTCTTGGAAGCGGTCCGCATTGGGGTTAGAATTACCGATCCGAATTATTGATTCTGCGGCAATAGCCGTTTTCCGGAGGAGTCCGCGATGGCACGTTTGACAGTTGTCCTTATTTGTTTGCTATGCCTCACCAGTACATCATGCAACCCTGCCCCTGAAAGTAAACAAGAAGGCAAGGTGCTCTTTCTGGCAGCGGCCAGCACTACCGGAGCAGTAACCGATATCGCGGAATTGTACAAACGGGAAACGGGAGTCGAAGTAACGGTTTCCACCGGGCCTTCGAATGCTCTAGCCCAGCAGATAATATCGGGTGCCCCGGCGGATGTATTCCTGTCGGCCAACCCCAAATGGGCGGATGCGGTAAGCGAAAAAGACCTGGCGGCGGATCGGCGAGATGTTCTTGGCAATTCCCTGGTAATAGTTGTTCCCAAGGGGAACCCGGCCGGAGTCACGTCTCCGGAAGATCTCACCGGCGAGAAAGTGAAACACGTCGCACTGGCGGGAGAAAAGGTACCGGCCGGCATCTACGCGGAAGAGGCGTTGCGAAGCGCGAAGACGTACGAAAAACTGACCGAGCAGGGCAAGATTGTTCGCGGTCACGATGTAAGAATTACGCTGGGATATGTCGAAGCCGGGGAAACGCAAGCGGGAGTTGTTTACGCGACGGATGCCCTGTCGTCAGGAAAGGTGGAGGTTGTCTACAGTTTTCCCGAAGGGTCGCACTCGCCGGTTACTTACCCGCTGGTTCTGATCAAGCGAAATGAGAATTCCAAGGAGGCCAAACGCTTCTTCGAGTTCCTCCAGAGTGTTAAAGCGTTAAACGTTTTCACCGATCATGGTTTCCGCATACGCGTAAAACAAGGCGGAGAAAACACATGAGCTGGTTATCGACGGCGGAATGGCAGGCTATCTGGCTGAGCGTATTCGTCGCCGTGATTGCGGTGGCGGCTAGCTTGCCTTTCGGTGTAACTCTCGGTTGGCTTCTGGCCCGAAAATCGTTCAGGGGCAAATCGTTAATCGAAACCCTGCTCAACCTTCCGCTGGTCATGCCCCCTGTGGTCACAGGGTATTTACTCCTGATCACTTTCGGGGCCAGGGGCTGGTTGGGTAAATACCTGTACGACTGGTTTGGAATCAGTATTGTTTTTACCTGGAAGGGAGCGGCCCTTGCTTCCGCCGTGGTGGCTTTTCCCTTAATGGTTCGTTCGATCCGCGTGGCTTTCACGGCTATCGACGGCAGGCTTGAGGGCGTTGCCAGATCGCTGGGTGCCGGTCCTTTCGATTGTTTTTTCACCGTAACATTGCCCCTGGCCAAACACGGGATAGTGGCCGGTTGCGTGTTGGCCTTTGCCAGGAGTATTGGGGAATTCGGAGCGACGATAATGATCGCCGGGAGTATCCCCGGCGAAACCAGAACCATCCCCCTTTTTGTGTTCAACGTAATTCAGTCGCCGGGCGGAGTTGACGACGCCAGGCGAATCGTACTGATCTCCGTTGTGATTTCCATGATCGCTCTTTTCGCTTCCGAGTGGTACCTGCGCCGCGAGCAGAGGCTTTTAGGCAAGGAGATAAGATGAGTTTATCCTTTTCCTGCCATTTCCAATACGCCAACGGTTTTGAGCTGGCAACGGAGTTCCGTACAACAAACGGAGTAACCGCTCTGTGCGGGCCCTCGGGCAGCGGCAAGACCACGGTAATTAACCTGATAGCCGGCTTGCTGAAACCACGTACCGGCACGATCATTGTAAACAGCCGCAAGCTGGTCGATACAACATGCGCAACCTGGCTGCGGCCTGAAGAGAGGAACCTGGGAATTGTCTTTCAGGATAACCTGCTTTTCCCGCACTTGACCGTTAAGGAGAATCTTTCCTATGGGAAAAAACGATCTCCAACGCGGAAGGTCTCGCTGGACCAGGTAACGCAGATTCTGGAAATCGATGATCTTCTCGATCGGCGAGTGATTACGCTAAGCGGCGGACAGAGCCGGAGAGTAGCCCTGGGCCGAGCTTTGCTGCGGAGTCCTGACCTGCTGCTTCTGGACGAGCCGCTGACCGGACTGGAAGACGACCTCAAGGAACGAATCATCGAGTACCTGACCCGCATACTAGGCGAATGGAATATACCGATACTCCTCGTCAGCCACGATCAGCAAAGTTTGGAGAAGCTCGCTTCGCAGGTCATCAGCCTTGATCGAGGGCGGGTGGTAGTGAAAACTCCATAGGGTAACCACCAAGCTAACAGAGTACAGCATATGCAACCCAAACCAACTGAAAACCACAATACGGAATCGGCTCCTGGAAATACGGAACAGAACGGCAGCAAACCGCTGATCCGAACCTGCCCGATATGCTCCGAAGAGATTAAAGGTAAAACCAGGCACGTGCTTTACAAAGTAGAGGTGTGCGGCAGTTGTTATTATGGTTTCGCCAGCAACCGACATCTGGCATTCGCGATCGATTTTTTAGCCTCTTTATTTATCACCGTTTCTCTTGCTTTAGCATTCACGCGATTGTGCCGTTTATGCGATATAGGGTATACTGGAAGGTCCGTATACAATTTAGCCCCCTACTACCATCTACTTTTCGTTTCGTTAATCGCATTCCGGGACGGCATTCGAGGGCATTCGCCGGGCAAGTTCCTCATGGGCGTACAAGTCGTCAGCAAAAACACGCTGATTCCAATAGGTTTAGGAGGTTCTTTTGTCCGCAATTCACCTATTAAGGGCTTTCTATTGGCGACCTTTTTTATCATCGCCTACACAGCCAATGGAGAATACATGAATGTGGCCTTTTTGTTTTTTCTGCTGTTTTTGGCTTACATGCTGCATAAAGGTCCGCGCTTAGGCGACGGGTTGGCCGGCACAAAAGTCATCTGGAAGAAGCATCGCTTCCAGATACCTTTCGACCAAAGAGGTTTGCTTTGCGGGGCATGCGGCTATAACTTAACCGGCAACGTCAGCGGCGTTTGCCCGGAATGTGGAACTGAAGCGATATAACATTTCCGATACCATATCTTGGGTAAACGGTTATTCTGCACTTCCGTCGGGTCTGTTGACCCGACCTACGAATCACGAGGCATCTGCGATCTTGCATTCGCCCGTCCCCCACCCATGCGATAGAGTGCCGCTATGCGGCACTGCAACATTACTACAGGTGTTCAAAGTCGTAAAGTTTTACGTTCTCTGGTTTGAACTTCGTTTGGGGTTTTATGGGTTTTGGTTCCTTGTTTTTCTCGTCTTTTGTGAGTTCTGCATCCTTTTCTTCGGCCGTTTTATTTTTATTGGGTATTTCCAATCGCGGGTAGGTTCTTTTTATTATGTCGCCGATCTCCAGGGGGATTCTGGCCAGGTTACGTTGATACGCATCGAAAGCTTCAAATTTATGCCTGGATGGTTTGGGGCGGCGGGGCTCTGATTGCTTCTTGATTTCCCGCGATAACCTGTTGTATTTCAGGGGGTTAGGTGTGCCGTCGAACGGTTTGGGTTCGTTTTGTAATTTTGCTTTTTTGGCGGGTCCGTTGCTTTTGCCGGTGGCGGGTTTCTGGCCGGTGAGTTTTTTCCCAGCGGGTTGCTCGTTAGAGATTGATCGGCCGATAGCGGCCTGGAGGTATCGGTCGGTTTGCTCGATTTTGCGTTCGGTTTTGAACTGGCGGATTTCCTTTATGGTCTGGTGAAACTGGCGGTTGAGCATGATTTCGTAGCGTTGGAGGCGGTTGTGGTCTTCCTCGCGAATCAGGGCTACGGCGTTTCGTTTGCTCATTTCGAATTCAAAGGCGTCGGTTTCGATGATCTGCAGCCGGCGGAGGCGGATGGTTATGACGATGAGTCGTTCGACGAGGACGTATTCGATGCCCGATTGGGGCTGGAAGTCGTTGTAGAACATTTCGGTGAGGCGGTCGAACTGTTTTTGTGTTTCGTAGGCCTCTTCGCGGGGTGCGATCATGTTGGAGAAGAGGCCGTACTTCTCGGCGTTCCTGCTGGATCTGACCTTTCCCGCGGCGGTTTTGGGGCCTGTGGATTTTTTTGCGTTTTTCCGGTTGGCTTTAATCTTCTTTTTTGATGTTTGTTTTGGTTTAGTTGGCATTTTCTTTCTCCTTTTCCCATCATTTCGGTTTCACATTAATAAGTGATTACCACAAAGGCACTAAGACACAAAGAACGGCTTTTGGGTTGCGGACTATTCATTGGTTTCGAACCTGTCTGGTTGGGTCGTCGGCTCAGCGTCGGTGTATATTCGTTCCGTTGGGGCTGGTGCCCCGCCCTACTTGGTTTCCTGTGGCTTGTTTTGGTTAACCACAAAGACACTAAGACACAAAGAACGGCTTTTTTGATGCGGTCTATCCATAAGTATCGAGCTTGGTCGGTCGGGTTGTTGGCCCGTACCGGAGTATATGCCTTCCGTCGGGCGTGTTGCTCTAACCTTCCTGGTTGCTTATGCTTTGCTGTGGTTAACCGTAAGGCCGCGATAGCACAAATTGTGGCTTTGTTGCTTTCTTCCATCGCTTCTCTCCTTTTACGGCAGGCGTTTCTGCACCTGCGGTTACCTTTGAGGGCGGAGACGACACCTCCCTCCATACCTATAACGTAGACGGTGACCACCCTACGGGCGGTTTTGCGGCGGCCTGGAGTAACCGGCTGTAGTGAAAAACGGCGTTAACGATAGCGTGAGAGCTGTTTTTGAGGGTCGAGTTTTCCAGATATTGACGAAAAAAAAATTCTTAGTGCCACGAAGTGACATCGCGGCTTGGCGGAAGCGGAGGAGGTGTTTGGGGGGCTATTGGGGGACCGGTTGTTGGATGTTTTCTGAGCGGTTCAGGTGAGCTCAAGGGGGCTGAGTTAAGTAAGGCGTCCCCCGAACTCCTCGAAAAAAAAAACGTGCCACTGCTCTGTGAGCAGTGATTACACATTTACCAATTTCCACCGCAAGTCTATTTGCATAAATCGCCGACGAAAAAAGTTTCCAGGAATACTATCGCCACGTATCAATGGACCGGTTTTGTGCTTTTACACTTTATTCATACTTTATTGACAATAAACCGTATATTGGTTTATTAATAACCACTGCTCTGTGAGCAGTGGTCGCACATCTACCTATTTCCATAGCGTGCCACTGAGCCGTAAGCGGTAATTACACATTTACCAATTTCCGCCGCAAGTCTATTTGCATAAATCGCCGACGAAAAAAGTTTCCAGGAATACTATCGCCACGTATCAATAGACTGGTTTTGTGCTTTTACACTTTATTCATACTTTATTGACAATAAACCGTATATTGGTTTATTAATAACCACTGCTCACAGAGCAGTGGCACTCTAGTTCCGGAAGTACCACAAGTTCCGCGGACGCCTTACTTGACTCGATACGATTCCGAACTACGGTTGAATTAAGTAAAGCGTCCCCCAAACTCATCCCCCGAACTCCCCGCTGAATTAAATAAAGCGTCCCCCGAACTCCCCGCGAACTTAGCCGTCCCGAACTCTCCGACGCAGTTGGCAGGTAGATTGGAGTATGGAAAACTAACATAGAGGGTGGTACAATTTCCGGGGGCAGGTCAAAACCGCAAACGTGCAATTTTGTTTGACACAAATGACGAGGGCAAGTATTTAGAAGTCTGAGTTCGACGCTGAAAGTAAAGTCCTCGACATGGTTGTAGGTGATGAAGAAACTGTTCGTAACGATTATCCTGGCGTTGCTCTCTCTAGGAATAGCTATAGTCTGGTTAATAACCCACGTGCCGGATTCAGACCTAACCGGTTATAACAACGAATACGGCGCCGCCCTCACCAGAACAGGATCGTCAGGACTTTCTATCTTGTTATTTCCGGGATTAATAGATACTGAAATAGACTACTGCGGCAGTAAAGAAGACGGTGACAAGTACTTAGCGACGCCAACCCAAACGCAATACGTAAGAATTGAAGATGTTCACATCGGGAGTTTATATTTGGGAGACTTTGTTTTTATAAGGGATGCTTTTCGCTATGACGTAGATTACACCATTGTAGTTCCTTGCTGGGCGATATTCGTCGCTGCAATTGCTTATCCAGCATTTCGCCTAGGTCGGAGAATAATTTATCGAAGAAAATATAACCAATTCCCCCACTGCAAAAAGTGCAATTACAACCTGACAGGTAACGAAAGTGGTTACTGCCCGGAGTGTGGGGAGATAACTAGCGGGGATGTTTTGTCCGCTGAGTGGCAAAAGTGGGCGAAGGCTCCCACCATCGTTGAACATGCCTCTCTTTTAGGTATTTCCTGCTACGGGATATTGGGTGTCAGTGATCCCGCCCCATGGAACGAATCGTGGTTTTATCTTATTCTGGGTTTTCTAGCTGGTTCAGTTTGGATCTGGCTGGTGTATGTCTACTGTGTAAGGATCGTTACTTGTTGGCTGTCGAGGAGACGCGATGAGAACAATCAACAAGAACCTGTGCAAAAACGGCGGTGGATTGTTGGGGCATGCTGTGTTTCTTTGTTAATCTCAAGCATGTTTTACCCTTGGCCTTTATTTCTCCGGTTTCGTCTCAGTCAGAGCGCGTTTGATGCAGCGTTAACGGATTTCCGTGCAGGTGAATTTAACGGCGGAAGTTGGGTAGGTTTATATTATGTGCATAGTGTCCAGGATCACCCCAAAGATTACTTTCAGACAGTTCTTTTCAGGACAGGGGGCACATACGACTACCCGTTGGGGTTTGAATACGATTCCGATCCAGAACATTATAGGTTGGGATACGGTGCGGTCCAAGTAAGTTCGTTCTGGTATATGTTTACCGAAGTGTGGTGAGGTTTTTGAGCATCATTGGATACAATTCAGCAGTAATTCAGTGGACACACACTTTATCTCTGCCTCGTCTTCGGGCGAGGGCCTGGTTTCTTTGGCGTCAGGTTTCGCCCGGTGCTTGATTCGATCTTCTTGACATAATCCATACCGCCACACGGACGCCCGGTACGGATTTTCCTTCGCAGCAGGGCTATCAAGTTCAGGGGACGCTTTATTTAACTCGATACGATTCCGCACTACGGTCGAATTAAGTAAAGCGTCCCCCGAACTCCAAAGCGTCCCCCGAACTCGAACTCGAACTTCGAACTTCGAACTCGCCGCCGGAACCGTTCGCATGGACCGCTCCCGTCGACAGATTTTTCAGTAAAACCATTATACGCAAAAAGGCGAAAGTAATACCGCCCTAGTTGCTGCAATTCGCGTCAGCCACGATGTCCATACCACTATAGCAAAGCTGAAAAACCGCGAAATCCATCAGATCGACCGTACCATCCCAATTAAAGTCACTGCTCTGGCACGGTTCAACGTATTCATGGGGGAGGGGGACAGCCTCTTATTATCCTCGCCTATAGTTACTAAATTCACAAACGCCTGCCTTCTGTTGACAAAACAGGAGGCGGGCGATTGCATTTGACATCTCTGCTCCCGACGAGTTGGCCGACTACTTCCGTCGGTATACTTTTCGCCAATGCCGCGAGCCGCCCGAATCGTCATCGGGAGCGTGCCACGCCATTTCACTCAACGCGGAAACAATCGCCAGGACGTCTTCTTCGCGTAGGCTTATAAAGCGTATCGCAATGTTTCCAGCCGGTCAGAGTACGCCTTGCGGATTGTGATCTGCAGATTCGCAGGCATCACGCCCTGATCCGGGCCGCTGTCGCCATGCGTAATAAAGTATGCCGGCCGCTGCGGTTGCTGCTATACATATCAGGGTTTTCTCAAAGCCATAGTACTTGATCAGGTATCCCTCTGTTACAAAGCCCAGGAGAAAACCGACATCCAGCAGGCTGAGGCTGAGGGACAGCCTCTTATTATCCTTTCCTATAATTTCTAAATTCACAATCACCTGCCTTCTGTTGATAAAACAGGAGGTGGGCGATTGCCATTCGACATCGCAGCTCCCGACGAATTAACCGCCGATTTTTGACGGTATATCTTCCTCTAATGCCGACCCATTCGCGTACAGCTCCGCCGTTTAGTATGACAGCGCTACGTATCATCGAGTAAACAAAAGCGTTTTCTACGGCTTTTATAAGATGCCTCGTTACGCTCCTGATAGTATTCGCTTCGGAATAGTTCGGGGGACATACGACTTAATTCAGATGATCCGGACTTGAATGGCGGGATATGTCACGTATTCGGCTCAATCACAGGGGTAGGTGATCGCCATTTTCGGCAACAGCTTATGATAAATCGACCGACAGCTTCTATCGGCGTATTTTCCTCCAATGCCGGTCCATTCGCCTACCTCTCCGCCGTTCAGGAAAACGAGGCGGCGGTATCGTCAAACGCTCAAGATTGGTTACCATGGAACTAACGGTGTGAACCAAGCACGTTAACATGGGTACGGAAATAGGATTGAGACATGGCCAAACGCGGTTCAAAGAAAGCGGCTAAACCATCCAGAATCCCGTCCCCCGGACTCCGGCTAGGTGCGGCGCTGGCAAAGTGCACGAAAGCTGAGCTGATCGATGTTCTCGTGGGATTGGCCAGAGATGATCGGGCAGTTTTCCGGCGGCTTGCGACGCGTTTCGAGTTGCAGAGTTCGCCCGACGAACTTTTGATATTGACACGTCAAGCAATTGTCGAGGCCACGGCCTTCGACGAGCGACACTCCAATTACAACTTCGACTATGACTACGATGCCTACGCTGAAGTACAACGTAACTTGCACCGTTTGATCGAAATGGGGCAACTGCAATCGGCGATGGAGCTGTCGCTGGAGTTGATGGCCAGTGGAAGCCGCCAGGTCGAGATGAGTGATGAGGGATTGATGACCGAGGACATGGACGCGAGGGACAGCCACTTATTATTCTTACCTAAATTTCCTAAATAACTTTTCGCCTGTCTCCTGATGATAAATTAGGAGGCGGGCTTTTCTTCTTCGTGTTGTTCGCGTTCGAATTGACGGACAACACCAATAGGTATATTTTCAAGCAACGCCGCGAGCCGCCTGAATCGTGATCGAAATCGAGAGCTTGCCCCGTGAAAGAATCCTGCCGATCGAAGCCGAATAGTTCGGGGAATAGTTCGGAAATAGTTCGGGGGACATACGACTTAATTCAGATAATCCGGACTTGAATGGCGGGATATGTCACGTATTCGGCTCAATCACAGGGGGTAGGCGATCGCCATTTTCGGCAACAGCTTACGATAAATCGACCGACAGCTTCTATCGGCGTATTTTCCTCCAATGCCGGTCCATTCGCCTACCTCTCCGCCGTTCAGGAAAACGAGGCGGCGGTATCGTCAAACGCTCAAGATTGGTTACCATGGAACTAACGGTGTGAACCAAGCACGTTAACATGGGTACGGAAATAGGATTGAGACATGGCCAAACGCGGTTCAAAGAAAGCGACGAAACCATCCAGAATCCCGGACCCCGGGCTCCGACTAGGTGCGGCGCTGGCAAAGTGCACGAAAGCTGAGCTGATTGATGTTCTCGTGGGATTGGCCAGAGATGATCGGGCAGTTCTCCGGCGGCTCGCGACGCGTTTCGAGTTGCAGAGCTCGCCCGACGAAATTTTGATATTGACACGTCAAGCGATTGCCGAGGCCACGGCCTTCGACGAGCGACACTCCAATTACAACTTCGACTATGACTACGATGCCTACGCTGAAGTACAACGTAACCTGCACCGTTTGATCGAAATGGGGCAACTGCAATCGGCGATGGAGCTGTCGCTGGAGTTGATGGCTAGTGGAAGCCGCCAGGTCGAGATGAGTGATGAGGGACTGATGGCCGAGGACATTGAGATGTGTCTCAGTGTGGTTCTGAAAGCCCTCCGGAAGTGTGATCTATCGGCAGCAGAGGTGATTGCATGGTGCGCGAAGATGATCAAAGCGGATCGCGTGGGCTTTATCTGCGATCAGGAGCTTCGGGCATTGCGACAACAATTCGAGGACGCTCCGCCGCTATGACCCATCGCCGATCTCTCACGCGGATCCTGAGTCCTGGCGAAACAACTTACGCACGCTCACCGGAAGAACACAGCTATTGAACTGTTAAACGAACCGATTCCGGTAAGAAGTTTACCGCTAGCTAAAATACCGCGGGCATGCCCATAAGGATATCCGCAATCGCAAAAACCGACAGCACCAGGCTGACAACACCATTGATCGTGAAGAAAGCGAGATTCACCTTCGAAAAATCGTTCGGCTTCACGCACAGGTTCTCTGCCAGCAGCAGAATCCCGGCCAACAAAACCCCGGTGAAGTACAGCCAGCCCAGATGCGACAGGAAACCCACCGATACCAGAAAAACCACCACGCAACAATGCATCAACCTGGTCAACAGGAGTGCCCGGGCAGGTCCTATGCGGGAAGGCAGGCTAAAAAGCCCCTCCGCCCGGTCAATCTCAATATCCTGGCAGGAATAGATAATATCAAAACCGGCTATCCAGCAGGCCACCGTCGCCAAAAGAAGGAAAGCGGTCCAGCCAACACCGATTGGATTTATGGCAATCCACGCCGCAAGCGGGGATAGTCCAATCGCCGCCCCCAGCCACAGATGAGAAAACCTGGTAAATCGTTTTGCGTAAGAATAACTGCACAAAAAAAGCAAAACCGGAACCGCAAAAATAAGCGGGTAAGGATTATCAAACCGCCAGTAAAAACCAGCACACGCCAGGACAAACACGACAGCCGAGCCAGCTAGAAAACTCCACGCCTGCCCCCTGGTCAGCCGCCCCGCAGGCAGAGCCCTGTTCGCCGTCCGCAGATTCCGAGCGTCTATGGCGGCATCGGCAATACGGTTAAAGGTCATCGCCACCGACCGGGCGGCGACCATACACAGAACTATCAAACCCAAATGGGTAAGCGTTGGAAGCCCCTCCTCCAATTGCCGACCGGCAAGAAAAGCGGCGATCAACGCAAACGGAAGAGCAAACACCGAGTGCGAAAACTTTATCGTCTCCGCCCATTCACGCAAAGACACCCGGTTTTTATCTACAACTTTCGCGTCCACGTCAGGCCAATGCCCTCTTATTTGTTTTTCTCAAGCATATCCTGCCAGCGTGTATTGAGCTGATGCTTTATCCCTAAAAAATCCAGTACCCTGCCCACAACGAAATCCACCAGGTCGGCGATACTCTCCGGTTTCATGTAAAAAGCCGGACTGGCCGGACAGATCACCGCCCCCGCTCCGCTCAGCCGCAGGTAGTTCTCCAGATCCAGATGACTGATGGGCATTTCGCGGGGAACCAGGACCAACCGCCTCCGCTCCTTCAGCGTAACCTGGGCAGCTCGCAGCAGAAGATTGTCGGCTATCCCCGACGCGATTTTCGCCATCGTGTTACTGCTTGCCGGACAGACAACCATACCACTGGTTAACGTGGAACCGCTGGCAATCGCCGCCCCAACATCGGCACAAGCATGTATGGTAAGATTCCCGGCACTCATGCCTGGCGGCGCGACATCGGAGAGTTCACTTACCTGCAGCTCATCCTTCAAAAGCTGCATTCCATGAGGTGTAACCACAAGATCAACCTGCTGAACAGTTTCAACCAGACACTGCAGAAGCCGCCGTCCGTATATCGCCCCACTGGCACCGGTAATTCCAACAACTATCCGCTTGTCTTGAAGATCTGAACTCATGAGGAACTCGGAGCCGTAATCGCGGGCATGGAACTCAGTCGCTCTTCGGCCAATGGTTTCCACAACCCGTCATCCGGCTTGGTTTGAACTATATTTTCCCACACCTGGCGAGCCCGGCGCGGCGAGTTGCTTTCCAGGTAGGCAACACCAAGCCGGAAGTAAGCTTCAATCGCCGCGTCACCATTAGGGTATCGCTCAACACACTCTTCCAGAAGCCTGATTCGCTCCTCGGCACTGTCCGCCAAGTTGGCTATCATCAGCATCAGGTTGTCTTCCAGAAGGCATTCGGGATAAGCCTGTATAATGCCTTGCAGGTTTTCCTCGTACCGGATATGTCGCGGATCGAGCTGCAACAGCCCCGGCTGACGCGGCTCACCGGGCCGCGAACCACAGAAAGGCCTTTTTCCAAACCGGGGATCACTGCCATTCTGCAAAAGCAATCCCATGAGCTGCTTGGCCTCAAACACCGTCTGCTCCACCGGCACCTTCAAACTGGCGTCCGCCGGCGCGGATTTGAGTACCTGGTTCACTCCCCCCTGGTTAACCGGATCGGCAGGTTGGGGCCTGCGCGAATCGAATCGTGTAATCAAATCATCCAGCAATACGATAGCCTCTTCCAAAGCCCCCTCACGTGCCTCCAGAATCGCCAGCCGATACCTGCCCACCGCGGAAATAGTGGAATCCGGCGCATTGTGAATTACCTTACGCCAGATATTTTCCGACTGCTGCGAAGGAAAATCATCGTAATACCGAATTACCTTCTTATCTCGAAACGCGGCCAGATCAATCCGCGTATCCATTATCTCACCCATCAGATATAGAATATTCGGAGAATACCTGCTGTCGGGGAAATAGAGTACAAAATCGCGACACTCCTCTATCAGACTGTTGCACTCCCGCGCAAACAGCGATCGCTGATAATTCTCCAGCTCCAGCGCCATCCGCAACTCGGTCAGCGACCTGCTGGTCTCAAAGGAAGGCCTGGGATAAGGTTTCGATTCCCACACCTTCACCGCCGTCATTTCAAACCACTCACTGACATCGTGATCAACATGATGCTGGGCCATCAGAAAGTGGCTTTGGAATCGCTTTTCAAAAAGGCGATAGTACAGCTCCCCTCGGCCTACATAGGTCTCGAACAGCACCACCGGCACCACAAAGGAGATAAGCAACAGGGGTGCCACCACACCCGGGCGATAATTAACCATCCTGGCTAAAAACAATACTCCGCCCATGATTACACATGACGCGATTGTCGCCAGCACCCAGGGAGCCAGGAACTTTATTCGATCTTCCGGCGCATATTGCGCCACCAGCGGAGTAGTCTGTCTGGACGCTCCGTAAAAATACAGTAATACCAACACCAGCCCCAGAAGTGCCGAGGCATATCGAAAACGAAACCTGAACGGTTTCACCGATGTCAGCACGCAAGCGCCCAATATGGTAATTGCCAACCAGGGCATTACCGCCAGAAAACCGATTACCAGAACAAACGGCAGGCAACTCGGAAATCTGTAGAGAATGGAAATCAAAATCGGAATGGATACCAGGGCGGCCAGCAACAAACCCACAACCACCCCGTGCATGGGGACTACATCAACCCGTATGGGAAACAAAACAAAGTTAGCCAGCGTCGCTCCACCTTTGGGCATAAATGTGGCCGCCAGCTCACGCCAGTATCCGTCAACCGCCGGAGCGAAAACCTCACCCGTTCGCAGCCAGTAAGCAAAACAACCCAACCCGGCAAATAACACGATATTCAAAATCAAAAGCGCCGTTGCCCGGATTCGATACTTGGACGCACTGCGAGACCAGACATCGGTAATCTCCGCTGCCGGTTGGGCTTGAACATCGTTGGCCGTCATGCGTTCCCCTTCGTCGCTACGTATACCGTAACCACTCCCCATGTGAGTGGCTCAACCCGAACGGAAGAGAATCCGACCCCGCGCAACATCGCCGCCATCTCTTCCGGTTCGGCGAAGGATACCACCGATCGGGGCAGATAGCGATAAGCACCTGTTTTATCGCCACTGATCAAGCTGGCCCCCGCTGGCATGATTTTACCGCTGTAATACTCGTAAAACGCTCGAAAAACGCGGTTTTCAGGCCTGGAAAACTCCAGGATCACCGCCCGGCCCCCGCTATCAAGCACCCGGTACATCTCCGAGAACCCACGGTCGAGATCCTGAAAATTCCTCACCCCAAACGCACAACTGGTTATGTCGAATGACCGATCGGCAAAAGGCAGGTTCAAGGCGTCACTCTGCAGCCAACGCAGCCGGGAAACCGAGCGTGAGGCCGCAAACTGGAGCATCGGGTACGAGAAATCCATACCCGTGTACGTTCCCGCTTGCGGTGCGTGGCTAAGAAACGCCCTAAGAAAATCTCCGGTTCCACAGGCGATATCCAGAACCCGGTCTTCTGTCTGGACCTCGGCCAACCGCACCGCCCGTTTTCGCCATTTGCGGTCACGACCAACGCTGAAGATCGAGTTGACCCGTTCATACGTGGGAGCGATAGCGTCAAACATCTTCCGCACCCGAACCGATTTGTCCGCCTGAGCATGCACCGCATCAAGCCGCTCGTTATCCCAGATTTTCGTGTGCGATCTATCAACCATTAATCTGTTTTCTAAATCAGAATCCCGGAACATTGTAATTCCGTTTTCACACGATACCAAAAGTAGATATTAAAAGCAGGTACAAGCCGTAGATATGGATGAACTCAGTCCGACAACAGTGACGGCTCTTCGGATATGCACCGTGAATCGTCGTTCCTGGGGTTGTTAACCCACGTGGAGACCGCGAATATCTCCATCTGCCCCGCTGGATAAGGCTTCAGGCAAGCGGCCAACTCTTCAGGCCGCTGCCCCCCTTCGGCAAGCCAAAGCTCGTAAGATTCAGGGGCCAGAATCACCGGCATTCGGTCGTGTATGGGGCTGACAAGCTCATTAGGCGCGGTTGTGATTATTGTTCCGGAGGTGATCGGCTGCCCATCGGGATCGTTCCAGACATCCCACAAGCCGGCCAGGAAGAACGGGCGAGCCGACTTCATCCGAATGTAAAATGGAACCTTGCTTTTGCCGCTGGAATCCCTCTTCCATTCATAAAACCCGTTAGCAGGGATCAGACACCGCCGCGTTTGGAACGATTTTTGAAACGACGGTTTCTCGGCAATGGTCTCCGCCCTGGCGTTGATCATACGGTTCCCGATGGCCGAGTCCTTCGCCCATGAAGGGATCAGCCCCCAGCGGATGGCCGTAATCCGCCGTTTGCCATCATTCAATACCGCGGCAATCGGTTGAGACGGAGCGATGTTATAGCGAGGATCGGAAAGCTGGGAGGTTTCCAGCTCGGCAAGCAAGTCAAGCAGTTCATCCTCGGTTGCGGTTAAAGTGAATCGGCCACACATATCGCCGCAAACCTCCCTTAAAATTCCGATCCCTCCAAAGGCAAACTAACATGCTAAATTCGCCCAACTACCGGTTGAGATTTTACGATGTCGGCCATTTCGAATCAGCCGATATTGGTGGACAGAAGGAAATCTTCCAGATCCTTTCGCTGAGTATTATATTGTTTTTCCAGCTTCTCGATCTGCGACTGGAGAGTCTCAATATTGGTCTCCTGATCGTTAAGCTTGGTCAGCAGCCTGGCGTAATACTTGCTTTGGGTATCCACGGTCTGCATGTTCTGCCGAATCCGATTCTGCTCGCCGGTAATCTCATCGATGTTTTCCCGGCATTTCCGAATCTGCCGTTCGGTGTCAACCATAGCCGACTTCATCTCCATAGCTTTCGCCAGCACCTTTCGCACATCAGCGGGAATTTCACCACTGCGGCTGTAATACTCTATCTGTCCCAGATCAGCGTTGAGAATAGCCATAGTTTCAGTGGCCACCTTCTCTTCGTTTACGGTCAGCTTGAGTTTCTTCCCGGCAGCTACGGTATCTTTGAAACGGTACAAGTCGTCGGCGATTTCGAACGGTTTTGGCGTATCAACCAGTTGATAGCCGCTCCGGAAGGGATGTTCCACGATCAGCGTTTTGTCCTTATCCGATTTATTGTCGACCACGTACTCCTGGCTGAACACGTATTTCCGCTGCAGATGGAGAATTCCCTTAACGATTATTCCCGTCTGCAATTTATTGCTGGAGGTATTGTTATCCGCGTTCACCTGAACATCGAGATCGACAGCATAACTCAACAGGCGGTGCTGATCCGCGGGCAGATCGTCAATACGAGCGTCACCGGCATATCCGCCGCCATCAAAAACGGTTACAGGCCCCTGCAAAAGATGCATGTTCGTGGTATTGGTCACCAAAGCGCCGTTTAACGGATGGTTGGGTAAAACCGAACGGTTGTAAATACTCAAACGCTCGGCCTGTATCTCCTCGGTGACGATGGGAATCATCGCTGATCGCTGCCGCGGCAGGGAGACATCGGGTACGGTATAGTGGAACAGCTCGCCAACGTCAGAAGCAGTGGCCAACGATGCGACGCTCGCCACCGCGTTTAACTCTTTGGCGGGAGCAGCCATCGGGGAGAGCATAGGGGAATCTGCCATCGGCCTTGACCCTCTCATTCGACGAGTGCTACTCTTGGTTTCCACAACCCCCTCGAAAGCCTCTTCGGTTCCGAAATTCGGTAAATCTTTCTCATCTTCATCTAATTTCATCCCTGAACCGTAAGTCTGCGGAGTAAGGCTGGCGTACAGCTTGGGTTGGACCGTAGGCCGGGGAATATACAGCGGCTGATAAAGATTCTGGATAAATGAAATGGGTCGGCCGCTCACCAGCGAGAGATCGATGTTATTCCAATCGCTCTCCGTCTGGTTTTCGATAATCGCCCAGCCCTGGAGCATGCCCTTCTCGCCGCCGTCGTCAGGCATAATCAGCCGGTAAGCGGTTTTCCATATCGGAGTCTCTACGACATAGCCCAGACGCACCTGCCGCTCGCCTTTACCATTGAAGCTGATGACCACCGGCTTTTTATCCTGATCCCGGGCGGAAGCCAGGGTGGTTAGCGCCTTGTCCAACTCCTCCTTGAGCTGCGGATCAACCAGATTCAACTGGTTTATCTTGTCCAGCTGAAATGATCGAATGGTGCCACCCGACACCAGGTTGAGAATGTGGGTTGTAATAGTGGAATAATCGGGAATGTAATCCTCCTTCTCCTCTACACCAAGGATAACCCCTCGCAGCTTATCCCCCTGGGCGACAACTTCTACCTCGGCCCCTCGAAGCTGATCCAGTAATTCGCCAAGACTGGGATTACTGCTTATATCCACCTGGAAGCTACCCAGAATTTTGTTCAGAGGATCCTGCGAGGAATAAACCACACTCCCCACTTTTCCGCCATTGAGATCCTCCAATACTAACGATTTGATAATATCGTTGATCTGATTACTTCGAAAACGCAGCTCGGTGGTCGCGTTACCGGTAACAACACCGGTGTGCTCGAAATAACCCACACCGCTACTGAAGAGAACAACCTTGTTGACCGGAACGTCGGCCGGACCGTTACCGCCTGCCTGCTTTTGACCGTAACATAACGTGCATAGAAAAACAGCCAATACGGTTACCGGAAGAATTGGTCGCATGGTATTACCCTTTCAGCAAACTGCACCTGTTGGTTAGATCGTTCCTGCCTTCAACTTTGATAACGATAAGCAATTTCTCCCCCTTTAGACACACGAGAAAGGAAAAAGTTCCGCCGCAAGCAAAGATTTTCCGCCCAACCAGATCCATTCGGTTCCAATGGAAAGGTAATAATCGACCAACCGGAACAAGGAGGCGACAGAACCTCATGCAAATCAATAAGTTACGAATACGGAGGAGAATCAGGTCGCATTGAACCCGATAGGTCGGGTCAACAGACCACCGCTGTAAACATCTTTTCTCGTCATAACTTCTTTAAGAGAACTGTGTTAGCCTAATGGCCCGGGTTTTTGCTACGATCTGATGAATCTAATTTGAGATTTCAAATTTCAGATCGGTAATGCCAAAACCTTCCCGCATTATCTATAGAGACGCGAAACTCAGAAAATCGGGAAAAATATAAAACGACAAAGATGTTTACAGCAGTGGTCAACAGACCCGACGGAATGTATATACCCGCGCGTTAGATGGAAGCCCCGACCCACGTTTCGTCAAAATACGCTATTACTCCCGACGGTGGAGATTACCCTGAATAACCTCCCGCACGTCAGCGATCCGGTTCAAAAAGAGTCGGCGAATTGCGTCGTAACCGCGGTGGTTGGGATCTTCCAGGTTATAGTAATACCAGTAATGCGGATCATCGCTTCGATAATAATTCTGCCAGAACTGGGTGCAGTGAATCCCGTGTCCTAAAAAAGCAGAACGCATGTCCACCAGATAAACCGAATCCCGCTTCTCCGCGATTCTGGCAATCGCCGCGTTATAGTCGGCCAGTATGGACGTACCATCAGGCCAAGCCGGCAGACCGGTTTGTTCGATATCCCCAACCCCATCCGTCGGATCATAAATATTCGCCAGGAATATCGCACAGCCGCCCGGAAAACGAGACTCAACAACATCAAGCATCGTTTCCAACCTCGCCTCGAACGATGCTATCCACGGCTTAGCCTGGGAATGGGAGGCCCCGTACATCGCCCCCTCTCGCGGTGCTCTGCGGCCATAGTCGTGGATTATATCGTTGCCACCGGTAGTCATTACCACTATCCCGAATGTATCCGAGTTGGAAACGGGAATGCGCGGCAACTGTTTGGCCGCATGCTGAAGAGAGGTTGAACCTGAAACCGAGAGATTCAAAGTACTGAGATTGGGTAACACACGATTAAGGCAGATATCCCGCATTTCCGGAAATTCGTCCGGAGGGTTGGCCACGAGCCGATCGAAATAGGAATACCCTTTCTCCGCCCCAAAACCGGCCGTCACACTGTCCCCTATTCCCAGGAGCAAAACGGGCCTATCCGTCCATACCGATTCAAACAACTCGCGTTTGACGGCGGGACCTGCAGGCCCTTCCCCGACCGAACGGTATTTGAAAAGGTAAATGTAACACCCGGCGGCAATCGCCAGAAAGAATCCGGCGACTAGCAGGTACTTCAGCGAACGCGAACGTTTTCCGGTTGGCAGCGGACTGGATTCAGACACCGGTTTTTCTCCATAAGCGGCAATAACTCACTTTAGATTAAACGCGGTGAACAGCCGGGAGTCAAGATGGTTTGAATTGATCATACAGGTTGCGACACCGACACACACAGAAACACACAATTAGGAAAAGACGATGTTCAATCGTCTACACAAGTCACGCGAATGCCAATGAAAACCCCGTAGGTCGAGTCGTTGACCCGACGTGATGGCAAATGCATTCCATCGGGTCTGTTGACCCGACCTGCATTTTTCTCAAATACGATATTGTTCAGAAAGCTGGATGTTTACTTTTGAATTCTGGCCCGACTTGTTTGTTTCAAAACCTCGAACAATCTATGCCATGTTCGAGCAATTAGAGCGCTTCTTCAATTAGATTTACTTTTCCCAATCAGCAGAAAAGGCCTCGTAACGAAGCTCGTCTTCAATGGGGATCATCTCGAAATTCTGATTATCCCACTCCAACGAGGAGCGATCGCCCGCGTCAGTAGCCGCCTGACCGGTGAGTAGCGATATATCCGCAATTGTGTTCGTCCTGTTTAAATCAATCGCAGAGTTCGATTGTACAGTAGCCAATGGTTCCAACGATTGATCAAATCGCCCCCACATAATCTGCAGATGGTTCTGAATCAAATCAGCCTGCAATTCCCGCAATTCCGGGTCGAACGAATGCGCGATGTCTGCCGCTTTCTCAAGCTGGTCCCCGTTGAGCGCCTGCCAGTTTACATTGGGCAAGACCGGAAGCTGTTCACCATTATTGTCATTAAGATCGATCGGCAATTCGACTTTTTTCCCCAGCTTGATGACGGCAGCTATTTTTTCCGGAACGAAATCTTCCAGAGTCAGTTTCCTCAGATCACAGGGAATATCATCATTAAAACTCTCGATAGCCGCGACCGGGTTTTCAGCAACATATTCTTTCTCAGGTTTAACGGTCGGCACACTGCTATCTGCGGAGCGATCACTGTGAGCGGTTTTCAATTCATCGCGAACAGCTTCAGAAGATTCATCTGTTCTTCCGCCCATCTCAACTAGAACGTTCCTTTGCGCGGTTGCCGCCTTTCCGCCCGCATTTTTATAAAACCAATCCCTGTACTTACGTACCGGTTTTTTCACTGCCTCAACCACATGCCGCTCATTTCCTCGCGCGACAGGCCATATGACATTTAATTCCGCGAACTCATCAATGACCTTCTCTGGCAGGTTCGATTCAACCGCTGCCAACTCACTTTCAAACGTATCAGCTACCGGATTTTTGATCGGTTCGGTGTTTCCAATATCCCGCGAATCCTCTTTTGAAACTTCAGCAACTTCCGTAACCTTATCTAAGTCGAACTCGACATCTGCTTCCAGCCAACCGGGAAAAGATCGCTGCTCTACAAGAGCCTTATAGAACGCTTCGGGCAAAACAGCCTGAGCCGGCTCAACTTCCTTGCTCTCAACAGCCGTTGTGGATTCGAAACTCTCTCCAATCTCTCCCTCCACAGGCTCGGGTTTATCCAATGTCTTCGAATCGGTGGCAACAACCGAAACCGCATCCTCCGGCTCACCTTCCTCTACTACCGCGACAACCACCAACTCCTCCTCCCGGAAAGCCTCCGGCAGAACCTCATCGGGCTTTGGTACATTAGTATTTTCCGATACTACCTCGTTTAGCGGCTCATCGATTTCGACTGCCACCGGCTCATCCACTTGCGGCGGTTCATAGCCCTGCAGGTTCTGAACAACCGGGGGACTAACCGCGTCGGGTTCGACATCCATTTTTGAAAAGTCGATTGACTCCATCTCATCGATGACATCCATAACCGCCAGCCGTTGCGCCTCCTCTTCCACCGTTTCGGTTTCAACCGGTAAAAGCAGCAGTTGCGGCCCGATGACATCGAGCTGTTTCTGAGCGGCGACAAATTTGCTGTCGAATTCCAAAGCCCTGTTATACGCGTCGGCCGCACTGATGTACTGCTTGTCCGCCTGGTACATCAATCCCAGATTGTAATAAGCGTCGGCATTGGGTAATACAGATTTGAAGGTTGCCAGTGCCTGGTCAAACTCCTTGAGC
This sequence comes from Phycisphaerae bacterium, assembly GCA_963667855.2. Lineage (GTDB taxonomy): Bacteria > Planctomycetota > Phycisphaerae > UBA1845 > UBA1845. The sequence continues at coordinate 542,576 of CAXXKI010000029.1, forward strand.
TTGGCCTGGGTCATTCCCAGGTTGATATGCGCCCGGCGGAAATCCTTTTTAAGCTGGATCGCTTTGCAGAATTCCTTTTCCGCATCTTCCCAGCGAGCCTGCAGTACATACTCAAAACCAAGGTTGTTCCGCAGGTAGGCATTATCAGGCTTGAGTTCCACCGCATGGCGCAGCGCGACCTCCGCCCGCACATGATGCCCGAAATAACCGTAAAGTTCCCCCAGCCGGGCGAGCGACGGAACATGGTCCGGGTCTTTCGCCAGAGCTTTTTCATACTGGCCAATCGCCTTGTAAGGCGCCGCCTGTTTTTCGAAAAGCTGCCCGGCCGCAAAGTGGGTTTCAGGTAAAACTTCCGGAACTGGAGGCAGATCCACCTTTTCGCTTGCGTGTTTTTTCTGCCCGACCAGATACTGGTGGTTTGTACCGATGGCCTGCTTGTTGCTTTCACACCCGGTGGTCCAGGTGAATCCCACAACGAAAACGGCCAAGGTAAGCAGGTGACGATTCACTTTGTCTACCCCTATCATAAGAGGACAATGGTTATCGCGTATCAGAACCGATCGGTGCCCGTTCATGCGGGAATCACCGATATTACGTTTTACATTGACATACCGGAGGTATCTCCGGGGTCACTGCTTCCCCCGCTCGTTCCCTCTGTCCCGGCTTCCTTGATGGCAATAGCCTCTGTTGCGGATATTCCCTTGCTACGGCTCATACCGAACTCAACGGTTATCCTTTCCATGTCCACTCCGGAAGAGGCAAGAAAACTGCGCACCGCGTCCAGCCGTGAAGCAATGAGGGCCTCGTCACGCGTATCCGACTCGTAACGGACAATCCCACCACAACGCGAGAGCAGTTCACCGAGGCGGGTCAACCTTCTGACACCCAATCCGCTCAGGTCCGCACCGTGCGGCTCAAAGTGGACATCCGCGACCGAGCTGTCGTTGAGCAGCGCCTTGTCGGTCATGTAGGTGAAATGGCCCTGCATCGCATTCTGCCTCTCACTGTAGCCCTGGGGCGGTGAGTTGAGTTTTTCCGTCTGCTGGGAACACCCCAAACCGGTAAATACCACGACCAGGCCGCAGCAGAGCGCCAGACAAACCGAACGATTAAGCATGATCATGCTCCTTGGATAAAACCTGTATCCGCCTGCATACCGCAGGCGGTGTATTCCAGATGACGCTGCAATCCGACACGCCTGGAGGACTTTCCAACCGCACCGTTCCCGCAGATCAACGTCCCAAAAAACCTGCCTGTTTATCGGTCATTGGGAGATCGATCTTCCAAAGGTTCTTCGGGGAACCAGAGGTCCTATAAAAAGCGGTTTGACAAAGCTGGTATTGAATAAACGAAATGAGCCGCAAGGCGGCCTGATGAGGAAAATCAAAGGGAAATACGCCCTGAACGTCCTAAAAACAGACCCATAACGGACCAGCGAATAATTACAGTAACACTGGACAAGGAATCACGAGCAAACGTTCAATCAAACCGCGGTAAGCAAATGGAAAATCATCGCTCTCATTGTAATGCTCCAGTCGGAACTGGACAAACGCTCCGTTTGGGATATTTATATTTGACCCCTTAATGGAGGCGTAAATTATGAGTAGGCAACGGCGAAATTTCAGCGGTAGCGAGAAGATGTCCATTCTGCGGGAGCATTTGATCGAGCATATACCGGTATCGGACATTTGCGACAAGCACGGCATTCAGCCGACGCTTTTCTACCTTTGGCAAAAGAAATTGTTCGAGGAAGGGGCCGGTGTCTTCGATCGACCGGAGAAACAATCCACCCGTCAGAAGTCGGCCGACGCGGCGAAAATCGAAAAACTCGAGGCCAAGCTGCAGCAGAAAAACGAGGTTCTCGGCGAACTTATGGGCGAACATATCGCGCTAAAAAAAAGTCTTGGGGAGATCTGACAGGCCAATGGGTGCCTCACGATACCCGGGATTCGCTGGTTGATTTCGTCGAAAAATGGTCCGCAAAAACGGAGCTGACCGCCAGGCACCTGGTCGGCCATATAGGCATAACCAGAAGCAAGTACTACGATTGGCGAAAGCGGTTCGGCAAAGTCAACGAACACAACGCGCGTGTCCCGCGAGATCACTGGCTTGAAGATTGGGAGAAACGTGCCATCGTGGATTTCCATACACAGTATCCGCTGGAAGGGTATCGCCGGTTGACGTTCATGATGCTCGATCGGAATGTGGTGGCCACCAGCCCCACGAGCGTCTATCGGGTCCTGAGTGCGGCGGGAGTTTTACAGCAATGGAATAAAAAAACGTCGCGCAAGGGAACCGGTTTTGTGCAGCCATTACAGGTGCACGAGCATTGGCATACGGATATATCGTATATCAATATCGCCGGGACATTCTACTATTTGTGCAGTGTTCTGGACGGCTGCAGCAGATACATAGTTCATTGGGAGATTCGCGAAGCGATGCTGGAAGCGGATGTCGAAATAGTTCTTCAGCGTGCCAGGGAAAAATTTCCCGATGCGTTTCCCCGGATCATTTCGGATAATGGTCCGCAGTTCATCGCCAGGGACTTCAAGGAGTTCATCAGAATCAGCGGGATGACCCACGTGAGAACATCGCCGTATTATCCGCAGAGCAACGGCAAGCTGGAGCGGTTTCACCGTTCGATCAAGCACGAGTGCATTCGTCCGGGTACACCTTTGACATTGGAGGAAGCTCAACGGCTGGTCGACGGTTACGTGCGGTATTACAACGAAGTGAGATTGCACAGTGCCATAGGTTTTGTGACTCCGTCTGACAAGCTTACCGGCCGGGACGCGGCTATTTTCGCCGAGCGGGATCGCAAGCTGGCAACCGCTCGCGAGCAGAGACGAGAGCGGCGGCGACAGCAAAACTCCGCGATAACAGTGGAGGCTGCATGTCCCCGGAGTTCCGTCGCCTCGGCGTCGCTTCATAAACCTCTGGGCGATGTCGAGGCGATGGAGCGGAGGGGACACCCTGACAAGTTCCCGACCCGAGGCCGAGCAGGAGAAAATAAACTTGTGGAAACTGCGTAAGTCAGTACATTAACCGTGAAGGGCGATTGTCCATTTTACGCTGAACCATTACATCATAAACTGCAACCTCGTCCCAACGACAACCTATTGAGGTTCGCTCATTTACGGATTAGTCCACTTCAAAACCATACGGTGTTTGCTCGGGATAAGGCAGTTGGCTCCAGGACGGACATACAAGATAGTTCATCATTCGGGTTACCCACATTAAGCGTTCATCCCGGCTCTCATGTTCCCCAAGAATACTCTCGATTTCTTCTATATCCCAAAAACCAATTCGTCGCCAAAAGGGAAAAGGGGGTCAGGCTTGCTTATTTCATAAGTAAGCCTGAACCCCTTTTTTAAGCTCTGTTGGTATTTCCTGATATCGCCGCAGCCATGCCTGAAAACAGCAATGGTGCCCCGCGGCGGAGGTTGCGCAGACTGTAGCCGCCCTCCTGGACGACGAGCAGCGGCAGTCCCAGCGAGCCAAGACGTTTACCAATCGAGGTCATTGTGCTCACCGGGACGCGAAAAGACCCGGTAGGATCGCCCTTAAGCATGTCAAAGCCCATCGACACAACGACAATAGCCGGCTTGAACCGCTCGATTCGCCGGATCGCCTTCTCAAGCGTCTGAAGATACGTCTCACCGTCCGTCCCCTCGGGGAGGGGAAAGTTTCGGTTAAACCCCCGCCCCCGCCCTTCGCCCGCCTCATCTATGAAGCCACTGAAATGAGGGTACGCGATGCTGGGGTGGCCGTGAATAGAGACTGTCAGCACATCGTCCCGGTCGTAGAAAATATCCTGCGTGCCATTGCCATGATGGTAATCCAAATCGAGTACCGCCACCTTGCCGACCTGGCTCAACCGGTGAGCGGCAATAGCGGCGTTACTGAAGTAGCAGAACCCACCGAACGTTCGCTTACCGGCGTGATGCCCCGGTGGGCGGCAGAGTGCGTAGGTGACTCGCCTGCCGGAAAGCACCTGTTCGGCCGCCGTGAGCGCGACATCCACCGCACCGCGGGCCACGTCGAAGGCGTTCCGCGAAAGCGGCGTAAACGTGTCAACGCAGTAATACCCCGCCCGTACAGCGAGATCCTTGGGCCGCCGTTCCGGCCTGCGTATGGGAAATACGTAAGGATAGACCGGCTGGTTCGGCTGCAACTTCTGGCAGGCATTCTTCAGGTAATTGACGAAATCAGCATCGTGAATAGTGCGAACAGGCCCCTCCCCGAAACGTCGCGGCGAAATCTCCGCGAACAGATCGGTGGCCCCGATCCCTTCGAGTATAGCCCCGATCCGCGCGGGACGCTCGACATATCCCCGCTGATGGACCAGGTGTACGGCATGCTCCTTTACCACTACCAAGGCAAAAGCTTTCTCCAGCCGACTGGGCGGCACATCGCAGACCGGCAACTTTCGCTTGATGTACTGCGGCGCACGGAAACGCACCGGGTTATCCTTGATCGACTCCGCCACCCGGTCGATGTAGTCCTGACTGACCTCCTTGCCGTGCTTACGCATTAGAATAAGGCGAACGTCGGTACGGGCCTCGTCCCGCGAAAGCGGTTTGGTATTACCCAACCGGTCGAACAGGAGAAAACCGGCAGGCAGGCTGGGCGTCGGTTGCTCGTAAAGCGTGTTGATGATCGGGTAAACGTTGTATTGTTCGTAAAAACGCAGCGTCTGGCGGTTTTTCGCCAACTCGGCAGGATCCGGAACATAAGCGGGGTCGTCGGACAGCGCCTCCAGGTACATTCCCCGCGAGCCGAGTTGACGAACCCCGTCACGGACGGCCTCATAGATCGCGCCGCCCAAACCCCCGCCCTGGATTCGGGGCGAGATCCCTAGAAAGTCCAGAAACGAACAGTTGATTTCCGGAAGATGCTGGATTAAGGCAAAGCCCGTAACGCGCTGCTGGCCATCCTCGGAGACAAGCAGCAACGTTCCGTAGCCGTACTTGAACGGATGGTCCAGCATGTGTGGAATCTTCTCGGCATAACCTGGCAGATATGCGAAATTCGCCTGAAAAATATCCTTAACCTGCGAAATACGTTCACGGTCGGACGGTAATACTGCACTGTAGACGCGTCGGATTCGTATCATAGCATACTCCATCAACCTGATATTGGATTCTCCAGCATACGCCCAGCGAAAAATGATATCTGGAATCCATAATCAGTATACCCGAATAACTCCATACCAGTGTACAATTGACAGAATCGCTCAAGGCCATTCAAAAGAACCTGCCTTTACGAAACCGTAATTATACCGCAGGGATAAAAAGCCGTATACTATGAAGAGTTGCGAATTACGTTGACAACAGATTCCACCCCACCCTACCCTGCCACCTGCCAAAGACACGGTTATGTAGAATCATAACTCCAGGTACACCGCCAGGGCGTGTTCACCGTTACCTTCGCGAGGTCCTGACCTGAATAGCGGCTACTCCAATCGACCACCTCGAAAACCGCCTGCTCGACCTCTGGCAGCCCGAACCCAAAGCGATCGAAAACAGATTCCACACTACAGCAGAAAGATCATGAGCCACGTGAACTGGTGGTTTGCAAAACCGTTACGGTTATTCACCAAAATCAAACGAATTCACAAACCTTTGTCACCGAGTGCGAATGAACAGATCGGCTTGTGCTAGGGGAGGCATGCTACGGCCTTCAACTTAAGTCGAACATCCGCTTCCGCGAACCTCTTTTATTCCAACGCGTTGATACGAATCACCCCCAAGCCTGCAGTGTCTCCATTAAACGAACAACTTCAACCGCATAGGAAACACCGAACAACACCCAAGACTTTTATTAAGATGAAGTACGTCATAGTTCTCTCACCTTCGCTCAAAAGCCCCACCGCACTGTCCGGCCAGCGGATAAATTCATTGCAGCATGGAAAACAGCCGATTGAAAACACTGACGCTGTAACAGGCCATCAGAAAAAACTCTGTTAATAGTTTTTCGCTATAGCTATCAGCCTCAGTCGACCGGCCAAACACGATGAAAAGACATGGTTAATGACTAAGCTTATTCTGCCCACAGGAAGAGCAGACAATTGGGAGTAGTTGACTAGTGGTTTCACCCGCAACAGCGAGCCCGGCTAAGGAGCAACGATTATGATACAGCCACCGTTGCTCGACGAATTCACTTGTATTAAAGAACTCCAAACCATCCAGGACGATTTCGCCAGGAGTGCCGGTATTTCTTCAGTGATCATCTCGCCCGAAGGTGAACCAATAACCAACTTCAGCAATCCCACCAGTTTCCATGAACTGATCCAATCTACGGAGAAAGGGAGAAGATGCTGGCTGGAATCGTTAAAGGAAATGACTAAAGCCGCTCCAGCGTCACCTGAATGGAAAGTTCGCTACTGTTTTTCTAAATGTGGGTATTACATAGCACCGATCATAATAGACGGCGAACACCTGGCGACGATATGCACCGGCCAGTTCATTACAAAACGCTTCACTTCTGAGCAACTCAAATCGCTTGAAGAAATAGCCCTGACAATCGGCCTGAATCCGGTACTCTTTATTGAAGCCGCGAAAAAAATGCGTGTGCTCGATGAAAATACCGTATTACAAAATGCACGTCTTTTATTCGGTATTTCCAGCCTTATCATAAAACTCGAGTATCGCACCAATAAACTTAAAAAAGAACATAGCCTGCCTCAGGATGCACATGCCGAACTGGAAAATCGCGTCAACCAGCACAGCAATGAATCGCGTAAAACCAACGAACGGCTCAGGCAGGAGATTTCCGAACACCAGCAAGCCGAGAAACCGTTGATCGACGAAAAAAACCTGTTGCGATCACTTATCGACCTGCTGGAAACCATGGACGTCGGAATCACCGTTCAGGATCAGAATTATAATATTACCTACCAGAATAGTTTCATGCAGAAGAACTTTGGCGGACTCGGGGGAAAATGCTATGAGATCTACGAGAAGCGGCATGACATCTGCGATGGTTGCCCGGTAAAGCAAGCGTTCCGCGACGGTCAGCCTCACAACTCGGAGAGAATAACGTTCACACCGGACGGCGAAGCTTTCTTTTGGGAAACCACAGCTCACCCAATCAGAAACTCCGCCGGTGAAATCACTGCCTGCTTTGAAGTTGTCCGGAACGTAACTAAGTACAAGCGTACAGAGGAAGCTTTACAGCGTCTGAAAACCGCAATTGAGCAGTCGATGGACGGTATCGCCGTCACTGATTTGGACGGTACCGTGCAGTACGTCAACCTTGCGTGGGCCTCCATGCACGGTTATGCCCCAGAGGAACTAATCGGTAAGCACCTAAGTGTTTTTCACAATGAAATACAGTTGGAGAGAGATGTTGATCCTTTCAATAAACATGTATTCAGCATAGGCTCAGCAAAAGGCGAAGTCGGTCACGTCAGAAAAAACGGTACAGCCTTTCCAACATTAATGACAGTTGCTGTATTAAAGGACGAAAACGGCAATTCGATAGGCCTGGTGGGCGTCGCTCACGACATAACTGAACAAAAGCAGGCCGAAGCGAACCTGCAGGAAGCACAAAAGGAACTTCAGGACGTATCACGACGAGCCGGGATGGCCGAAGTAGCAACCGGTGTCCTGCACAATGTGGGAAATGTGCTTAACAGCGTCAACGTCTCCGTATCTCTCATCGCCGAAGAAGTACACCAATCAAAGGTAAAAAGCCTGACTCGAGCAGCGAATCTCGTCAACGAGCAGGCGGATAATCTCGTAAAATTTATCACCGAGGATGATCGTGGTAAACACCTGCCGCAGTTTTTGACTTCATTGGCGGAAACACTATCAAACGAGCAGGATACGATCCTTACGGAGCTCCAATTACTCAACAAAAACATCGAGCACATTAAAACCATCGTCAAGACACAACAATCATACGCTGGAGTATCCGGATTAATCGAGCCCGTATCGCTGGACGATTTGCTCGAAGACGCTTTGCGTATCAACGCCGCGTCTTTTCAGCGGTATTCGATCATGGTGGTTCGCGAGTACGAGAAACTGCCTCTGATCGAAGTTGAGCGACAGAAACTGATACAAATCCTTGTCAACCTGGTTAGAAACGCGAAGCATGCTCTCATTGAACACGGAGGAAAGGATAAACGGATAACTTTAAAGACAACTCCCGCGGGTGAGGATCACGTTAAAATCGACATATCGGATAACGGTGCGGGAATTCCTGCTCACAATCTCACAAAAATATTCGCCTACGGCTTTACCACCAGAAAAGGTAGCGGCGGACACGGCTTCGGTCTCCACCACTGCGCTTTGTTGGCCAAAGAAATGGGTGGATCATTAACCGTTCAAAGCTCCGGATTGGGAACAGGTGCAACCTTCACTCTAGAACTTCCGCTGAAGGTGAGCTTGGCAAAACAACTAACGTAGCCGAACGAAAATTTTAACAGGTTTATCGCCAAAGTAAACGATAGTTGATTATCCAGTCGAAGGCACGTATGGACATGAAATATTTCTTAAGCTCTTAAGTTCCGCGGACACCGAACTTGATTCAAGACGTTTCCGAACTGCGATCCGAATTTAGCAAGGTGTCCTCTGAACTCCAGCGAATGTAATGGTAACCAGCGTTTTTAACGATTTCCGGCAATGCCTTTTCAAGCTTTTTGTCACCCTCGACACTAAGTATTAACGTCTCAGGCTCATACTCCTCCACGAGGCCGGTGATTCTTAAACGACCAGCCGAATAGAACGTATATTCCTTCTGCGAAACATGATCGGTCTTCGCATCAGCAAACACTCGTTCCATCTCTTGAACTCTGAATAACTCCCCAACGGCACATTCGAGACCGAAAAATAAGAATCGCAGCCGCATATCAATATGGATTGTTTCTCTGGCCATACAACGCTCACCGGTTTCGGATTACTACGAGAAATCCCTACCAGTTTATTCTTCCAAGCATAACCGATCTACGTGGTTGATCCAGGTAATTCGCGGGATGCCTTACTTAATTCAATCCTTACTAGCAATATCTTGCGTTTCCGGCTTGCCCACATCGTTTCGCATGGAATTCCGGCGACATCTTACTTGATTCAAGACGAATCCAAACAGCAGTCCGAATGAAATAAAGAGTCCCCAAAACTAGGACGGTGGCGTCTGGTTGGCTATTTTTCCAAGTTGAGCAACCATTTCCGCAGGCAGATCGAATGCGGTGGTCTCGCCTATAACGAGTCGTACGCCGTACTCCTCGCGAACGGCCTTGATGATCTGGTTAAAGTCATCCACGACCGTGAAATCCTCGACCGGAAGGACATACAGGCTACGATCCTCGTCGTCCCAACGCACACTCTTGGCTGCTCGCCAGATGTACAAATAGTTTTCTCTACCCGGCGGATAGACTCTGAGTTGCCCGTCAGCATCGAAAGCGATACGTTGAATGATGACATTAGCCAAGGTTTTTATCGCACACGTCGGGTAGACCTGGGTGATTGCTCACCCAAGCCCCCCACAGATCCGGACATGCACGATTAGCGCATCCGGCTCCTCGAATCATGGTTTCGCTGCGAACGGTATACAGAGTGTACGACAACCGGTTTTGGCAGCGGGTAGCGGTCAAGAAGACGGACAAACGTCGGCCACCCAAAGTACGACTTTTGCGAACGACGTCCGAGCCATTTCTTCCAGATACGCTTAACCCCTTCCCAATAACGTTCTAATGAAACACCGTTACCGGTAATACCGTAGTAGGCATAATGTCCGCGCATCTTCCGGGCAAGCTGAACATGCTGCTCGCAAACCCGAAGGTGGCGGTTAGTTCTGCACCATTTAGATATACCCTGTAACGATCGACTCAACCGGTTTGAGGCGGTCTTACGCTTGACCACCCAATACCCACGCCAGGAACGACCCCAGTAGTGTGTAAAGCCCAGGAAGTCAAACGTCCCGGGACCACTGCCATCAGGTTGCTCGCCATTACGTGGCGGTCGGTTAAAGCGAACCAGGCGGGTCTTCTCTGGATGAAGTTTCAGACCGTACTTGCCAAATCGCTTCGGAAGTACCGCCATAACTTTACGAGCGTCATCCTCATTGGTAAACCCAATAACGAAGTCGTCCGCATAGCGGATAATGAATGTTCCGCCACGCAGATGTGATTTAACCACCTGGTCGTACCATTCATCTAATACATAATGTAGATAAAGGTTCGCCAGAATCGGAGAGATCACTCCGCCTTGAGGTGTCCCACTGGTTGGACGATGCAGACATCCATCTTCCAGGATACCTGCTTTCAGCCATTTACCTATTAATCGTACCAGTACACCATCACGCACCCGTCGCTTGAGAAACTCTCGCAGATGAGCGTGGTCCAGAGCATCGAAGAAGCCCTGGATGTCCACTTCCAGTACCCAGCTTACCCTAATCGACTTGCACTGCTCATAGAATGACTCTAGAGCCTGATGGGCCGATCGGCCTGGACGGAAGCCATACGAACAGTCCATGAAATCTTGCTCGTATACTGCTTCCAATACCATCGCTACCGCACGTTGAAGCACCTTGTCTTCAAACGTCGGTATGCCAATAGGACGTGTCTTGCCACCCGGGCCTTTGGGGATATGAACCCGCCGTACCGGAGGCGCTTTGTAACGCCCTGATTTCGCTCGATCCAACAATGATTGGAGATTGTTCATCAGATCAATTGAATACGAGGCCGCCGTCTCTTGATCGACGCCCGGAGCCGCATCCTTACGTACCTGATCATACGCTACTCGCAACCAGTCAAGGTCGATATGGTGGGCCAGTGCAGTGAAGCTCGTCTGCGGACCTAGTCTCGCCAGCTGTGCTATCCGATGTTGTTTCGTTAACACGCGATCGAATGTCTGTGCATCCGCCGTGTTGCCCTTCATCGATTCCATGTTTCGGCATCGCCTTCCTTCCACGGGGTCTCTCACGGGTGAAATTCCCCCGCTTCAACAGTACTATTCGATGCTCCGACTTCCTGCCGTTCATCCTGCCGCACTTCGTTGCCTTCGTTTGGCAGTACCAACCGTGTGTCTGTCTTTGCTCCTCACGACGCCTGACACGCGCGTCGCAGGCCAGGGGCTGATTATTCCGGGTAGCCCCCATCCGGATCATATCGACTGGAAACGACAGGATCTCCCACGTTCCTGAGGAACCACAGTATGCACATGCCCTGCTCTTAGACCCCGGTGGGATCGAATGCGCCAGACCATTACGGCGACTCGATGCTGCCTTCCGTACAGGATGCGGACGACGTCGGCTCCCACAAATAGCCCTCTTTCGAGGCTCGATCACACGGCCTATGCACTCGCTGTCTACGCTTCGTCATGATGGTTACCCAGCACAACGCAAGACTCGCTTCCGGCTGCCGGTCAGCTTTGCCGGGCAGGACTAAACCCGCCTGGTTCCTACGAAAGGTTTCACACAAATGAGTCATGGGCCCATAATGCAATCCCCCTTTCTCAGGCTTTCGTGGCGCACCCGCATTCCGGGCATATACCGCTTGTGTTGCCTCGCAGATTATATGAACAACTTCGGCAATAAACGTTGTCTCCAACGGCCTTCTTACTGAATACCAGAATCTTCACCAATAGGATCGGCGAGAGTAGACCAACCATAAACAGGAACATCGCGGCTATAAACGCTACGACGTAAAACTCATTTTTTTTTTGCGACGAAGTAGAACAAACTCCCTGCCAGCAGGACTGTCGCGTAATACGTCGCAAGCCAACCCAGAATCTTTCCCCGGTGTCGCCTTTCGAGAATTCCCCATCGCACCAACAGGAGTCCGATTAAGGGAATACTCAGATATCCACAGAATATGTAAAATACGGTGCTAAGGTACACTTTTTTCCCCAGGCTTGAAGTAAGCCAACAACTCCATGTAAGGCATCACCCTAATCTGCTGATCGAACTTCAGGACAGATCGCAGAATGTAGAAAGAGTATAACCGAGCGGATCAGGATTATCACCCCATTCCACGACAGTGCGTCCTTTAATCTAATCTTTCCAGGTTTTCATTAGATCGAAGATTGGCTCGCAGATAGGTTTTACGAGTAACTTTGTCGTACGCGATTACGAAACGTTCAGGGCCCGGTTCCGGCGATACCTTCAAAAAATCGTATAATTCGCACACGTGTACCACGTGCGTTGACCGATCGTAATGATCTCTCCGGAAAGTCATCATGGAATAATCAGGATAATGGGACTCAAGGTTTGATCCAGCTTCGGTGAGTACTCTATTCGCATGAATGTGAGCCATCGAATAGCGGATTTTATCGTTTTTATTCGGATCATTAATCGCACACCCGGAGAGGATAACAAGTGAGTACATAGAAACGATAATAGATGGTGTTAGTCTTTTCATTGGAATACCTCATGATTTGTAATTCTGTGGAGGCCTTAGTATTCCAGGGGACATCTTACTTAATTCAAGACGTTTCCGAACTGCAATCCGAATTGAATAAGGCGTCCCTGGAACTACCTCTGGAACTACCTCTGGAACTACCTAATCATAATCGTATGGAGATATCGGCGTTGAGGAAAACAATGGATTACCATCTCTAGGTAAATGCCGGTACCTGGTCAGGTATTCCCGGCCCAATTCCTCGGTTCGCTTCCACTCTTTTTCGGAAATCTCCCGTTTTCGATTCTCCACACGATCGAGATCATCGGTAAGAAAATCGGCAATGAAAGGCCAAAACGCCTGCCAGTTCCCCAGGGCGTTTACACCCGGATGAAGATCTGTACTCTCGGAAACGTCGGTTGAGTAGGTGTTAACCGTTAACAGTCTGCTGCCCACGTACAGGCCGTATTCACCTACAAAGTGCTGATCAAACCGCAGAACAGCCACCGCGTCCAATTCGTCAGTGTAGGCGGCCACCAACAGCGGAGTTGTCGATAACACAACCGCTGCACGACTATCGCCGTAATAAAGATGGTCGTGCATCATTTGCCGCATTTCCCGAGCCGACCCCTCTGCCTCTGAAAAGAGGAGGCGAAAGAAAAGGCTCCTGATCCCGAACAATTCCGGCCTGAATCTCCTTAACTTACGCTTTGACATGTGTACACCGCCGGGATCACTGGCTCTGGTCGTTGGATCAACATACGGGCCGGCAAACGTTCCCAACCAGTCCCCACAGAACCTGCTCACCCACCCGGCGAGGAGCATGAAAATACCCCAAACTCCCATGCAAATACCACACGCCAGGGGCAGACCTTCACCGCTATCCTTACCGCTGGTTTCAACCAAAAGTCTACCAACCGCGTAAAACCCACATCCCAGTGCAACGCTTACATACGTACCCATGATCGCCTGGACCACGCCGCCACGCACTCGAAGAACCTTGTCTGTTTGCACACCAATCGATGTACATACAACGGCTCCCGCTAACACGGCATAGTGGTCTATAGACGGGTACAGAGCAACCAATGCCAAGGCCGTAATCAGGCTTGCGGCCCCTACGAACGCCGCGGTTCCGTACCCGCCCGCCAGCGCTTTGTTCCGGTAGGGAGTCAGAAAGGCACGCAAGGTGGTGAGGTGGTCAATCAAAAGAGCGATCAGATAAGGTATGATAGCCAATAGGGCCAACCACCACATCGACGAGGCTAGTTCCGGGTTCTTTTTTCCCTGCCCAAAGGAAAAACCAACGGCCGCTAATACGACTCCTCCGGCCCTTGCTTTCGTCAGTTGCCAATTCCCTGGTAGAATATCCTCTATACTGTCGCGAATAGCCAGTAAGGCTTTGTAGGAAATCGACTGCATCTTAATGCATTTAACCAATCCGCGCTGAGCATAGTCAAACTCCGGCGCATACGACAATATTCTAGCGTAATACCTGGATGCGTGAGGATAGTCCCCGGTAGCGAACAATCCGTCGGCTTTCTTCATTTGGTCTTCGATTGTCAGACCGCCCGATGCAGAGTACGTGGCGTTATCATCGCCAAGATGAAGAAACGGTATTCTGGAATTATGGTTATCTTCGCTCATATCTTGTACATATTGAATCGTATTGCTCGCTCGATCCTCTTGAGGATTCGGTAATTCCGTATTTCAGGGCCATCTTACTTGGTCCAAGACGAATCCAAACAGCAGTCCGAATTAAATAAAGCCTCCCCCGAACTAGCTGCGAGCTGAATAGCCAATTAGCCTCAAAATCTCTGCTACAACAGTGTTCAATACTATCTTAAATTGGTGACTGTCCTGCATTCTTACGGGTGAAATTCCCCCGCTTCAACAGTACTATTCGATGCTCCGACTTCCTGCCGTTCATCCTACCGCACTTCGTTGCCTTCGTTTGGCAGTACCAACCGTGTGTCTGTCTTCGCTCCTCACGACGCCTGACACGCGCGTCGCAGGCCAGGGGCTGATTATTCCGGGTAGCCCCCATCCGGATCATATCGACTGGAAACGACAGGATCTCCCACGTTCCTGAGGAACCACAGTATGCACATGCCCTGCTCTTAGACCCCGGTGGGATCGAATGCGCCAGACCATTACGGCGACTCGATGCTGCCTTCCGTACAGGATGCGGACGACGTCGGCTCCCACAAGTAGCCCTCTTTCGAGGCTCGATCACACGGCCTATGCACTCGCTGTCTACGCTTCGTCATGATGGTTACCCAGCACAACGCAAGACTCGCTTCCGGCTGCCGGTCAGCTTTGCCGGGCAGGACTAAGCCCGCCAGGTTCCTACGAAAGGTTTCACACAAATGAGTCATGGGCCCATAATGCAATCCCCCTTTCTCAGGCTTTCGTGGCGCACCCGCATTCCGGGCATATTCCACTTTTGTTTCCAGTCAGATCATAAGAACAAGAGCGACACTTCCCGGGATCGTGACCACGTACACACTTCATCCAGGCTAAACCAGTAATAGTCGCAAATACAACTACGACAAACCACAAAGAAAACCAGCGAACAACCCCGAAGACACTGCGGGACTTTACCCCTTTAGGCTTTATCAAAGAGATACCCGGCCTTATCGAATACGATTTATCGCCAACAAGAACACTGCCACTGTCAACGTATACGACTCCGTTTGTGGTTGAATACTTCATTGCCCGGTAATAACTACCGCAACAAGTCAGCAACAAAACCCCCGTGCATACCATCATCAACCATTTCACGGCATTCTCGCTTGTTCATCGGCCATATCGCTCGATAACGAGCCCAGGCACCAACTCCGCACTCCATATTTTAAAACCATCATTCTGCCCGCTACGGTTTAACGCTATCCAGATATTGTGTTGCTGCCGTTTTCAATATGCCTTTGCCATCGGTCGCGAATTGCCGGGCTCTCGTTATCAATTCGTCATTCTTGATTTGTGCTTCGGAAAACTCAAAAAACATGCTCGCTACCGTTTTGGGCTTTTTGGCGTCGAATCCACTATCCAGTAATTCGCATATTACCATTACGCCTTTATCAGCATGTTTTTTTTCACCATAAGCTGCAACAACCGCTGCAACCTCGAAACGTCTCTTCTCTGACAATCCATCGCTTAAAGCAGAATCCAACTCTTTTTCTATGGTATCGGCCCCATACGTTTTCATATATACCTTTAGAGTTTCTACAAATAAATAGGCACTGCCGCGGATCGGGCGACGAAGAACCGACTGCAATAGTTTTTGTTTTTGAGGGATATCATAATACTGGACTATTTTAACAGCTGTTATCTGCCACCTGTCTTTTTCCTGGCTCAGTACGTTCACCAATAATCCTTCAAATTCCTTAAACTGATGATCCTGGCTTAAGTTTGAAATATTCAACATGATATCCCCCTGCTGAATATTGGTAAATCCAGTGTAACCGTTAGCGATATATTTCCGCACATCACCATCGGTTCGAATCAAATCCATAAATCGCCCCAGGTTTTCGGCGCTAATCTCGGTCCCTTCCTTCCGTTCCTCCAACAGTTTTTTAAACTCTTCAACCTCACTTTTCTCAACCTTGTTTTCTTCTCTCTGCGCAGTCACATCCTCGGGTGCCGCATTCCGGTGTTCTTGTTTACACGAAACCACGAAAACACTTACTGACAAAAACGCAAGGAAACATGCACGTGACATCGGCGGCTTATTCATTTTCTATCCTCATGCTTTTAATTACCGATATTCGTATACTCATATCTAATCCAGCAAATACCATAATCTCTAAACCTGGAGTCGGGCGATGAGTTCCGGAGACATCTTGTTTAATCCCTGGCAATTCCGAACCACAAACCAAATAGTTCGGAGGACGCCTTACTTAATTCAAAAGGACTCCGTCCCACAAACAATACTGCTCATGCAATTCCATTAACAGGTTACGGCAATCGCCCATTCCTCGTCAACGATATTGTTTTTGGATTTTGCCTTACCGGGAAGTCGGTTCCGCCGATGACGGACTTCGCGGACTCTTTGGATAATATCGCTATTGAAATCTCGGTTTTACGCCCTTTGCTAAAATCTGTTCTCCGCCTTCGGCCGACGAGAGGCCGGACGAATCCAAGGTGAAACAGATCGAAGGCGGAACGAACATTTCGGCGGGCTAAAGACGGAGCGGACCACAGCGAAACAGAAGCTTGAGCTGGCAGTTCTTCGCTGATCGCTTACCACCGCGGACGAACAAAGTGCGGTTTATTCCATTGAATCTTGATTCGCCATCAGCTTTGGTTATCGCCCCGAAAAAACACCCTTTTTTGCATCAAAAACGCGGATTCCTTCGGGGCAGCATTTGGTATTAATTTTAAATCCGTCAAGGGTGGTCAGGGTCTACGTTATAGGGGTGGAAGGGAGGTGCAGATCCTCCCGGTGAATCGAGGCCGCAATTGCTTACGCGGCTGGTGGATGAAAAAGGAGAGAGGCAATGAACCGAAAACGCGGATTCCCAGAACAGAACCTTACTGACATGCGAAACTTAATAACATCCGCTGGGACAGAAACCGTTACAGGAAAAAAGCGATCCCTTTGCTTAGCGAAAAGATACGGTGTGCTCACTGGAATGATCTGGCTGGTGGTAATCGGCCTTTTATGCACTGCGGATTTCAGCGGACTTTCCGATAGTATGCACGCGAAATCGTTGCGGCCACCGCAGTTGGAAACCAAAACCGGAGCGGATGATGCGGAAAACGCCGGTCCACGAACAACAAAATTACGAAACGAACCCATTTGGCGGATAACACTGGCGGTAAAGGCATCGGACACACCAAATGCGAAATTACGAAACGAACCCAAACAGGGGAAAAACCGAGATAACCCACCGCACCGCAACTGGTTAAGACAGCTGACGGGTCCCAGCGGATTCGCCGCACCTGGCGTAACCATGCCCGGGATGCCCGCTACTTGCAGTCAAACCAAAACTGGAGCGGTTAGTCGAGCAGAACCTGCACGGATGCCCCATATACTCCGAACGCCACTGCCGTCCGCAGCACAGGCCAGCAGCCGTCCGGCAAAGTCTTATAACCAACATGATCGTTTCTTTTCCCACGATGCGTCCGTCTCCATAACCGTCCCCTACGCCCCATACGCTGCGGCTATGCGAGCTGAAAACCGCCCTATTCACCCGCCAGGCGGCATTAAATGTAACATATTTTTGACATTTTGTATTTCTCGTGTTACATTATGTATACAGCATATAACACGGGAGGCTTACAATGAATGCGGAACAGAAACGGGCATGGTTGGGCGTAGTGACTATGAGTATCTGCTTAGTGGGGTATTTCATACTGCTGCCGCTGTTCGGGCCCGGCGTCGCGATTGCGGCATTTGCCTTTTACGGCATAACCGGCATTTATGGCTTCATAGGCCGACACGAAGTGAGGGACGAACGGGACATGAACATCGCCAGAAGAGCCACGCTGATCGGTGCCATGGCCTCCTACCTGGCGTTTGTCATCGGATGCATGGGAACGTGGTTCGTGGTATATGCGTTTCGACACCAGGAGCAGGTGTGGGTACACATGCTTGGGACAATAACGATGTTCGGGGCAATTGTTTTTTTCCTAACGCGAAGTGTCGCGGTTCTTTCACTATACGGTCGCCATGTGGAGGCCGACCATGCCTGAAATCACCAACACCATTCGCCGCCTGCGCTTCGATCATGACGAGATGACGCAGGAGGAACTGGCACGACGGGCGGGTTGTACCCGGCAGACGATCATCGCCCTGGAAGCGGGCAAGTATACTCCGTCGCTGATACTGGCTTTCCGTATCGCCCGGAGTTTCAACTGCCGGGTTGAAGAGGTATTCACGTTCAGCGACGAACCGGACACCTGTTAATACCTGCATTACTGAGTCAAGTCGTTTTCACCTGAAAGACGCTCGGCTTACTCCGCTTACGCCTATATTTCCCAAGCCGGCCAGCGGTATGGACCGGGATTTTTCCTTTTGCCAGGTCTCCTGCGGGTTGCGAACAAAAAATCCGGCAACGGCCAGCAGCATGGGAATTACACTACAAGCCAAAACCGCAATATCGTAGGTGCCGGTTATGTGCCTGCCCGCACTGAACGCCACGGGGCCTATGGCACTGGCGAAAACCAGGGTAAACATGTTCACCCCGTTGATGGCTCCGAGATGTTTTCGACCGAAAAACCTGGGCCAGGTCACTATGCTCAAGGTCATGAACAAACCGCCGGAGATGCCGAACCCGATCATGAAACCCCATTGCCCTATTACAGTACCAAAGTTGGATAAACCCAGAATTCCAATTGCCTGGGTAAACATCATGGGAACAAGAATCCATCTGAGGTGCGTGCGGTCACTGATCCAACCGCCGGCGAAGCTGGCCACCACGCTTATGACAGCCATGGGCATAAATACCGAAAACGATTCCTCCCTGGTCAGGCTGGACTCTGCCCCGAGAGAGGCGATGTGGAAAACGACGGCGGTAACTATAAACGCCTGCGACGCCAGAGCCAGGTTGAACACCCAGAACCCGGAAGTATGTACGGCCTCGGTCCTGGTAAACTCGTGGCGCACGTGGATCACTTTTTTGTCGATCTTCGCGTGCCATTGTTCGTCGAGTTCGCCGTCCATCTCCAAACCGCACTCTTCCGGATTATCCCTATGGAAGTACCAGGAGACAGCGGCCATGATAACGCCCACGAAGATGGCCATGTACAAAAACACGTTCCGCCAGCCTAATGCCTGGATCAGATCATTGAGTACGCTCGGAGCGGAGTGAAAGCCAAAGGAGATAAAAACAGTGGATATTCCGGTGGCAAGCCCGCGCTTATGGTGAAACCACTTGCCAATGCCCACTCTGGCGGAGAGCGTAAGGCAACCCTGCCCGAAGAAGCGAACCAGGAAAAAACACGCCAGCGCACAGATAAAGGGAACGGTCGAACCGGCAAAGCCGAGACTTACCAGCAGATCGCACTGGGAGAAAACCAGCAGGCTTAGCCCCAGAGCGACACAGGAGAAGGTCAGCATCGCCCGCAGTCCTATCCGGTCCATTATCGAACCGGCCAGCGGCAGAAAGAAGCTGCTGGCAATCGTTCCCAGCATGTAGGCCGTACTTAACTTCAGGCGGGACAACCCCAACGCTCCCATAAGATCCTCGGTAAAGACGGTTATCCCGATAGTCTGCCCCGGAATACTGGCCAGAATCCCCATCGTACTGGTAATCACGATCACCCAGCCGTAAAAGAAAGGCCACTGCTTTGGACGAAAGGGAAAATCATTCCAATTCCTGCTTACTCCACTGCTTATAGAATCCATAACTAAAGCCTCTGTAGAAAACGCGGGAAACCGCCCGGTACCTTTAAAACAGTTACCGTATCCGCGTTTCCGGATCTATAAGCAAAATCCTTAGGCCTTTTTGGAAGCAGGTTCCGGTGGTTTAGGGCCGTTTAATATCTTAGAATTCCAGCACAAGCGGGATTCGAAAAGCGACAACGGTCAAAGCAGCCCAACTGTCGCGAAACCCGGAAATCCCGGCTGACTCAACAGCAGGTTAAAGCCTGCGTTATTATGGGGAAATAACCATTGCAGGTTAGAGCCCCAAAGCCGGGAGTGACTTAAACGCGATTTTTATTGAACCCGGTCAACTGAACGGTTTACCGGCGAAAAAGAGGTGATAACCATGAAACGTTTAGTAATAAGCTCAACACTGGTATTGAGTTTTATAGTTTTAAGCTCAACGGTCGCAGGCTGCTCTCAACACGCAGAGTCACAGGCACTCACCGGCAGCCAACAGCACCAGTCATACGATGGCGATGTCTTTACCCTGGACGATAACACCTTCTGACCGGGGGATGCCGCACAAACAGTATCCGCCTTGTCCAACTTCTCCACCATAAAACCCAAGACCATTACGGTCTTGGGTTTTTATATTTTACGGCCGGCTGCAGGCTAACGGGATAGGCTCAGGCAACAACGAAAACGCAACCTGGCATTAAGCACCAGCCATAATTTCCCAAATAAAAAACCCGCCCGCTCCCTGTTACAGGAGCGGGCGGGCAAAATCATACGTCAATTGATCTCAACGACCGTTACTCGACGCAGTCAAGTACGGGGAAACCGTTGCTGAAATCGCGCTGGAAGGCAGCGAAGTCAACCAGGTCCACAACACCGTCATCGTTGAAGTCGGCATCGAGGCAATCCCCAAGGTTGATAGCTCCAGCCGGACCGAGCAAGCAGTTGTCGCGGAACGCGGCCAGGTCATCCAGACCGATCGTGCAGTTACCGTCCATGTCACCCTTGACTGTCGGTTTTTCGACAAGCAGGATGTCCATACGGATCGGCTTGGTCAGGTCAATAGCTGGCGAACCGAGGAACGTCGCACCGGAAGTGGTGATTCGTGCCCACCGCTGGTTGGTAGTGTCTTTCCAGCACCACCTGAGGACCGCATCACCGGAACCACCGGCCGGATGATAGGTAACAACACCACTGGCACTCGGGGAACCGGTCAGATCCGCCGGGTAGGTACTACCGGAGAAAGTCGGCTCCTGGAAGAGAACCTCGTCACCGTAGGTATAACCCTCGAAGTCGGCAATCACAACATCGGTACCACCAGCAACAACATTAACCACGTTGTCAACATACAGTGTGTAAGGACCGCTACTGCGATTGGCGGAAGCCGCATCCACCGCAACGGCCAGATGCTCGAGTGTTCCGGTAAGTTCGGTGATTTCACCATCACCGGTAAACCCGGTTACAGGATCACTGGTCGGATCGAATTCGATTGTCTGCCATCCGTCGGACGGACTGATCGCAATACCCTGCGGAGCACCATTGGTGCTGGAATCCGCACCAACCCACTCGATATCGTTGTTGGCTTCGCGAACGCCCAGAGAGATAAGGATATCACCGTTGTAGTTACCAACTTCGCGGGCAGCCGACTGAGTACTCTCGCCAACGATATTGGTCTGAGTAGCGGTGATCAGTTCCTGAGCAACCAAAGCGCGATTGAGGGAAACGTCAACAACACCATTGGTATCGACGGCGGTAAGAGTATAGCTGCCGATTTTGTTCAGGCTACTGTCATATACAGACACCTCAGTCACCGGATCAGCGGAGTCAACATCAACATCACTGAGCGTCACAACCTCATCACCCTTAACGATCGGAGTAACGATGACCGGAGGAGCCGGCGGCTGACTACGAGGCGGCTGGAAGTGAACCGAACCAACTTCAAGCAACACATCATCATAGTATCCAACGGTACTGGTCGCGTAACCCGCACCAAGCTGAACCATGGTCAATGTCTGTGCGCTTCCATTTGAACAAGGCATATTCTTCTGGGAGAGCAAACCATCAACATACACATCAACAAACTCACCCTTGTGAACAACGGTGAAGTTGTGCCATCCAACTGATCGCAGTGGCGCGTCATAATCGTCCAGACCTTTCCAGCCGGGTCCCGGAGCAAGAAGTCTCATGCCATAGTAATCATTGTCGATGTCTTGACCGAAACCAGAGCTTACGATTCCGATGTGAATCATATGCGAATAAGCACCAGTCGGGCTCTCATTCAATTCTGCCCACTGGTTGGAAACAACACCCGGACCATCAGCATCATAGATATTCACGTTAAATACGATGGGCTCAGTGGCCGAAGGTGCTATCGGATCATGTACAAACTGACTACCGGTAGTACCTGCTTCGCCCTTAGCCGACTTCAATCCAACAGGGTTGGTTGCATCCCGTTCTTCAGTCAACAGGACGCCCTGAGCGTGTGACTTTGACCAGACCGCCTCAAGTGCCGTTTGATTGGCATAGGATTCAAAATCATCATCCACTTCTACCGTGGTAATCGTGGATACGGTTACAACCTCGGTATCGCTATCCGGACTGGTGAGACCACCAGCAACCTGGTTAGCAACGAGGATATCCCCAACTTCCAGACCGGATACGGGAACGTCAGCATAAGTCTCGCCGGCAACAGGTGCACCACTGAAGGTCTTCAATCCGTTGGAGGTCGCGATGTTAACCTGCGTAGCGGTGGGATAGAGATTCATAATACGGATAGTCGTCGCGTTAGCCGGCGGTGCCATGTAGAACACCGGAGCCGGGAAGTTGGCAACAACTTCATTGGAGAAACCACTAACGGCACCATTGACCGTCTGGGTCGCTTTTATCACATCGTCCTGGGCGATCGCGGTAACGGGAACAACAACCGTCGCCGTTCCACCGGGCGCACTACCGGCCAGTACATCATTCACGTAAACTTCGACCAGGCTGGTTTCGGCATAAAGCGTGGTGTAAAGGTTGGTTACGGTTACGCCAGAAGCGCCCGGAGAGATCGGATCCAGAACAACCGGCGGCAGCGGTGCAGCCGAAGCTACCTTGGGATAAGCATAATCACTTGTACCATTGGTACCGACAACCTGCGTAGCGGAAATCGAATCGCCGGCGGTCAGGCTCAAGCCGGTAAAATCGGTGGTCGTACCCGTAGGAGTAACCGGGGAACCTTCAGCCACACCGTTGACATAAAGCTGTACCTCAGTCGCATCAGCACTGTTGGTTACTCGAACAGTATCCTGAGTACCAACAACGATCGGGCCGGTAACCACCGGCAGAGCTACTGCGGGGTTGGTCGGCTTTGCACGACAAAGCAGGTGGAATCGGAGGGTGTAAGTAGTATCCGGAATGCGATCACTCGTACCGGCCGCATAACCCTCTCGCTGGAGAACGCCAAGATTTTCATCAACCTGGCTGGGATAAGTCCAATACAAGCGATGGCTGTGTCCACCATCATAGGCAGCCATAGTAGTCAAGCTGGAAGATACAGAAGCGGTTGTCGACTGGTAACGCGTGGCGCTCAGACGGTTTATTCCATCCTCGCCACTCAAAATCGTACCAGTAACAGTTCCGAATTCATCAAGCAGATCGATCGCATCGACAAATACTTCGTGCGGCCCCATACCGTTGGAATCAGCACCGGGAGCGATGTTGAACCACACGGTATCAATTGTCCAGTAACCTTCCGGAGATTCATCGAGAACACCATCACCACCCGGACCGGGCAAAGTCGAAATAGGATCGGCAAGCAGAGGAACATCAACCGCCTGCCACTGAGATGAATCCGTAAAGAGGAACTGACCGGTAGACTTCCAGCCGCTTGCCGCGGTTACACCAACCCACTCCCAGATACTCTCGGATCCGCCGTGACCTTGATCATCAAGCAGGACGGCGAAGTTATAGGGAGAAGCCTCGGGAAGGACGGTAACACCATCAGATAATTCACTGACAACGCCACCTTCTCGCTGAGTAGCGGTGTAAATATCGCCGGTAACAGCCGGAGCTACCGTGAATACCACATCATCATTGTCGGTAACGTCCTCGGTAGCAATTGGCGAACCATTGAGATAAAGCACAACCTGATCGACGTTCAACGCCAGATCAGTCACGGTAACCTCGGTATCATCGGCAATAATAGGAGCGACAACGGTCGGGGGAAGAACCGGATCGGCAACCGGAGCCTCGAATTGCAGACTATCAATACCGATGTCGATTCCAGTCGCGGAATCAGTTATGACGTTGGTGACCGCTATGTGCTCAAGAGTTCCCCGGTTGTTCGGAGCATCGAGAATACCGTTTCCGGTCATGGGGGCAATACCACCGACAGGAGTACCGCCATTGAAGGATACCTGACCAGTGCTCAGATCCCACTCAACTGAAGCCGCTGCGGCACTTACAGGAACGATAATCGCCGGGATCGGAGTACGGGTACCGTTGGTAGCGACAAAGAATCCGTAATAAGCAACGTCGTCACCGGCCGGTACAGAATCAAGAACCTTGTTCGGTCCATAGTTAATAGCCTCAAGACCGTTGGTGCTGATAAGGACGTCATCGCCGGCTACAGTTGTTTCCAGACCGTTTGTACTGGCGCCGTCAAGAATGCAGCTCAATGTTGTATCAACACCGACCCATTCGATGTCGCCGGAAGTGGTGCCGTTACCCATCTGGGGAACCATGGCGCCTGTCTCGCGAATACCCAGGCACAGACCGATTTGGCCCAGCCACATCTGGCTGCGATTGACGATATCGAAACGTACTTTTCCCTGTGTATGCAGCGCGGGGTTCGGACGAACTCGGGCATCAAAAGTAGTCAACCTGACCCAGGCCTCGGGATCGGCCGCATCTCTCCATTTAAATAATACCTCCATACATCCCAGGCCTTCAACGGCCAGGGCATCGGAACGGAAAGAGGCGTTATTCTCGTATCCGGTCTCGTTTTTTACAACATAACCAGCACTGCTTCCCGACCACTCTGGGTCTCTAAACATTTCCCGTGTCTCAAGATCGGTAGGATCCCCCAGAGGAGCTTGATTGAAGCCTACCACCTCGGACGGGTACTGTGCCATAAGAGCCGCAGGCAACACAAATGTTGCCACGACACCCAGGACAGCGAGTCTCGCCATTTTTCTCATCATTTTTTTTCTCCAAGTCCATGAAACAAAAAATACGTGGTTGCTATGAAAGGAAAGGTGAGCGCATACCTGTTGGCTTCGCAAGTCTTTTTCTGCCGTGCGTACAAGACTGTGCCAGCCAACTGACATACACATTCCCCCAATTAAACCAGAAAAGGGTTAATCCGCCTTTTGGTAGTTTCCGCCGGTGGCCGACTGACGTGGACTTCTTTTTCCCCTCGCCTGTCGTTACCTGATCACCACAATTCGCTTGTATTGCTTCTTTCTTCTACCAAGCAAACCGTATTTACCCCTAGCTCGAAACCCCCTTGGCTTGGAACAACGTTCCCTTCGCTCTGCCCCCCATGGCAAAGCGATTCACCTTACTATCATAGCAAGCTGATCAACCTTTTTGAAGCATAAAACCACTTTTTACGTCGCTTCTCGCAGTTTTAAGCCACAACAAAAAAACTCCACCTCGCTGCATCTCGCAGCAAGGCGGAGTTTATATACCACTCTTACGATTCGTTATTGGTCATACATTCACCAAACCAAGGTGCAGTAACGACTTAGCGACGACGAATCAGCGCCAGACCACCAAAGGCCAACAAAGCCAGAGAAGCCGGCTCGGGAATGGCAACCGTGGTGAGGCTGAGATTATCAAAACCAACTCCACCGCCAGCGGATGATGCGTTCGACGGACCACCAAAACGAGCAGCGTTCCAATTCAAGGCCGATGCTCCGGTCAGGTCTTCAAAGAACAATTCACCATCGATGGTTCCATCGCTTTGAAGGTCGATGGTGAAAGTAGCGGTTGTATCAGTTAAAACCGCCTTAAAGTGATGCCAGCCAGCTTCAGCCGACAAACCGGGATACTCAACCCAACTGGGGCCACCGTATATCCACACGGCTCGTACACCATAAGAAGAACCGCTCCACTGGTTATAAGTACCGTGCTCAAGAATACCATTAAGAAAAGAACCGCCACCGTTATCCCGCAGGCCGCCACATACGCGTTTGTTACCTGCACCATCATCAAGCATATCGAATTCCCACACGATAGCCTGGGTTGCCGTAGCAACCATCGGATCCATTACATGAATAGAAGTAGTTCCACCGGGATGAAACATATACTGCCCGTAACTTCCGACAGTATCTGTTTCCAACGTAGCCGGTGACGTAATACCATCGTCTCCCCAGGCACCAACCGCATTCATGGCCGTGGCGTCCGCGTATGACTCGAAATTATCCGTGTAGTCGGCCATCGCCATCGGCGCGAACGCCATCATTAACGCAACTGCAATAAGCTTCTTCATCGTTCACTTCCTCCTGCAGGATTTCGCGTCCCGAGTTTTAAACTCAAAACACTAGTTTATAAGAGAGAACCCCATTTATTCAGAAGCGGCTGCATGCGCCTCCCCCAGATCGAAGCCCGCGCAAACCACTTACACACACGAATTAATTACGCCCTGCGTTACCCGCTGGAACCCGCCATGCGAGTAAATCGCTTTACCAGAAGGGATTTCAGATGCTTGAGACGCATCAACCCCTCCGGCATCGGACGTCTCTCTCTCTCTCTTCCTGCAGGCCGATCGTGAACACAAATCGGCCAACACCTTGCAATCTTAGCGAAATCTTAACTCTAATGTCAATCCTCATGTTACTTTAAGTAACATTATTCCGTTCTAAGATAGTTATCAGACCATAGTTAGTAGTATCATCAAACCCTGCGTTAAAGTGGAAATGCAACGATTTCACCTGGCTTTAAGTGTTTACTCACGTCACCTGCATACGAAGAAAACGAATGGAAATACGAACCCAGTTAGTGCTACAATAAGGGGTTACGAGTTCCGCGAAAGCTGCAAAAGCAGGAACGATAACCGGCCGTACATGGGGGTGTACCGGCATGAAGGAAGGTTCGGCTTTGTTTACCACGTGGGGGTAACCGAACCATATCCGCACGCAAATGAGTGGGGGTTTCCGTCTACACATAATCCCTCCAGCGATTAATCCAGGGGAGCATGCCAGATGTTCAACTTGCGGTTTCAGAGAAGTATCGTCGGTGTTTTTTCAATATTACTGGGTGTTCAACTCGGAGCCGCCCAGGTTGCGGACAAGTCCACTGCAAGCGATTCATCGCTGCGTAATGACCCGGACGAATTCAGAGCCATGTGGGTTTCCCGGTTTGAATGGCCCAGCAGCAACAGAACCACGGTAATGAATAATATCACCAATATCATGAACAGGTTGCAGGCCAACAACTTCAACGCGGTCATATTCCAGGTACGCGGACAGATGGATACGCTTTACCCATCTCCCGATGAGCCGTGGTCTCCTTTGGTATCCTATAATGGAAACACGCCATCAGGCTGGGGAACATTCGATCCGCTGCAATACGCGATAAACGCCGCTCACGCCCGGGGCATTGAATTTCACGCATACATCAACACCCACGTAGGCTGGCAGAGCGGTTCCGACTCGCCGCCCACGTACAACTATTCCCACCCGTTCTGGGACCATCTGGACGCTTCAACCAGCGGGAAACACGATTGGCTTATCCATGACTGGTACGGCGACCCTGTTCAATACGAGGAAAGTGGCTACGTATGGATTGCTCCCGGCGTCCCGGATTTTCAGGCCTACATGCGCGAGCAGGTAATGTACGTGGTAAACAACTACGACATAGACGGAGTTCATTTCGACCGTATCAGAACTCCGAGCAACGATGTCTCGTTCGACCCTATATCCCAGGCAAGAATGGCTGGCGAGGGTAATCCCGACGACCTGGACTTCGACGACTGGACCCGCAACCAGTTCACCCGCTTCCTTTGCGACATGTACGCGGAGATCAACGAGGTCAAGCCGCAGGTCAAGATCAGTTCCGCCCCGCTGGGGCTATACGCCCCCTATACCTATCCCGGCTATCCGACGAGTCCCTGTGGATATCTCTACGGGTATTCGTGTGTTTTTCAGGACGCGCAGACGTGGCTGGCGGCCGGCGCCCAGGATTTCATCTGCCCCCAGATTTACTGGGCGGACGGTGGTGGAAATCCTGATTTCTCCGAAGTGCTTCCGAATTGGATCGACAACGCGGCAGGCAGGCACATTATCCCGGGGATCAACCGCTCGGTCGGTGCGGCGGCAATGATCGACAGTGTTGATTTTACCCGCAGTGAAGGCGGCGCAGGCAGCGTCGTCTGGAGTTACGGAGGGTTTAACAGCCAGGGTTACTGGGACGAGTATTCGAATACGGGCGGGCCCTATGACGCGCCGGCCGACATTCCCGATATGCCCTGGAAAAGCAACCCCACAGAGGGGATCATCATCGGTACGATCACCGATGTAGATAGAGTTACCCCAATTGTGGATTGCAACATTACTCGCAACGGTTCGTCGTACACCGCACTCTCTTCCGGTGACGGGCTATTCTCCTTTTTGAAGGTGCCGCCGGGAACCTACACGCTGACCTTCAGAAAGAGTGGGCACGACACCCGGCAGGTGGGACAGGTATCGGTTTCGGCCGGCTCGGTCACCCGAGTTGATTTTTCCTATGTCGCACCAATCTTACCCGGCGATTACGACAAGGACGGAGACGTCGATCTCGATGATTTTCCCGCTATTCGTTACTGTTTCATGGGTCCGCTTAACAAATACACCGCTTCCCATCTCTGCGTGTTCGCTGATACCGACGGTGATCTGGACGTGGACATGAAAGATATGGCGATAATCAGCGGACATTTCGCCGATTAGGAAAAACAATCTGCAACGTATATCGTAACAATCAAACGCCCGGCGGTTATTGCCATCCGCCGGGCGTTTTCTATCGATCAGCATTCCGTCGGGGCAATGACCCGACCTACGTTGTGGGATAAACACTTATTTAACGCTGAGTCTTATCCTCCACATCCTGTACCAGCTGGAGAATTCCCGAACGAATCGCCACGACCACCTCTCTTCTTGTTTTCTTGATCTGGTCAAGCAGCGCCTTCTTATCGGCCACCCATCCAGCAGTATTTTCGCTATCCGACTCGAGATAATCCAGGGCTTCCAGTCCGACTGTTGCCAGTGTTTTCAACTGTCTGGACATTTCCATCGCATCGGCCACCAGGGATGAAGAACTCTGGAGTTTTTCCAACCGCGCGTGATTATCCCGCCAGGTAACCAGTTGCTTGCGCACTTTTTCACGAGTAACCGCACATTTCGCGGCATTGCGAACGAGTTGATTGAATTCCCGAGCGAGCAGGCTTTCCGGGCGAGCGGCGTCAATCAGGCGGTTCATGGGCGTGAACTGGGTATATCCATATTTACCGCTGCGTCCGTAATACTGTGCGGGTTCCACAACATCCGCCAGGATCTTAATACTCTCGATGTCTGACGAACCGGCGATTCTTTCCAGCATGGGTATGTAATTCGCTTCATGCCGCAGCCCCAGGCGATGCAACTGTTTGCCGGTTAAATCCATACGGCGATACATATCATCGATGTCATCAACCTCAGCCGAGGACCAGAGCCTTTCAGCAATAGGAGCCATTCGAGGCCAGATGCGCGAGTCGATAATTTCCGGGGTAACGTACTCCGCCCACATGCACGCCTCACCGCCGAGAATTCTCGCCTGCTGCTCCGCAGTAAGGTCTTTCGCTTTTGCCAGCGGATCGTTCACATAGTGGTATTCCGCAGAGCGAATGTGATCCAGATAGTAACCGTTTGACAGCAGGCATTGGTGCCCGCTAACAGCCGCCCGGGCCAGTGACTCCGCCCCCCGCCAGGACTGAACGATGCACTCTTTCGGCAGGTCGGGTTGCAGTATTTCGTCCCAACCCACCATCTTTTTACCGTGTTTTTGCACAATCTGACACAGACGCTTATTGAAGTAGGTCTGCAGTTCGTGGTTATCCTTCATGCCGTGTTTCTTGATGAAATCCTGGATATGCGGATTGGCGTTCCACAATTTGCCGTTGACTTCATCGCCGCCGATATGCAGGCACTCGTCAGGGAAAAGACCAACCATTTCCCCGATGAAATTATCGAGGAAGGTGTAAACCTCCTCTTTTGTGGGATCCATGCACGGATCGAAAACACCCCACCGGCGGATAATCTCGAAAGGTCCGGGTCCGGCGGCCAATTCCGGATAACCAACAAGCCAGCTGGCTGAATGACCAGGAACGTCGAATTCCGGCACAACCCGTATTCCCCTGTTCCGGGCGTATTCCACGATCTCTTTTATCTCATCCTGGGTGTAGTAATTGCCGTCCGAACCGTATTCATGCAAACGGGGGTACAGTTTACTCTCTACGCGAAAACCCTGATCCTCAGTAGCGTGAAAATGAAGGACGTTGAGTTTAACCGCGGCCATCCCGTCGAGGTTTCGCTTGACAACCTCCATAGGCTGCCAGTGCCGACAGACATCGATAAGCAAACCTCGCCAGGAGAACCGGGGGCTATCGAAAATCTCCACAGAGGGGCATAGAAAACCATCCGGTCCGATTTCAACCAGTTGCTCAAAGGTGGCTAATCCTCGCAAAACCCCAACAACGGTATTTGCCGTCAGCGTTGCCCCTTCAGGCGTCACGCTCAGTTTATATGATTCATCCTCGGCTACGGATTGGACCTTTTCCCCCCGGTCCCTTGCAGACTATTTTCAATACCGGTTTATCGCTTGCAGTCGGCACCGAAACCGGCATAGGTATCCCCGTAAGCGTTACCAGGTTGCCGACAAATCTTTTGGCCGCCCGGGTCAGCCGGGGTTCGGTGTATCCACTGAAGGATATTGAGAAATCACCATTAATCGCCAGAAAGCCTTTTCCAAACTGCAGCTCCCGGGGTACGGGCATTAACGCGTGTTTACGGGGTGTTTTCTTTTTAAAAGAGTTAGCACACTGGTTAAGAGTAGCCACTGTCGCGACCGCGTTATCAGAAGGATTTTCAGCAACACCGAGCAAAGTGCGGGCCAGTTCACCGGAACCCACCCAGGTGGTAAACAGGTGCCCTATCATACGTGATGAATCCTGTTTCTTGGCGCAGGTGATAAGAGCCTGAGTAGCCTCCAGCTCATGCCAACTGGCCGGCCAGACTTTGAACCCCTTGTCCAACAGGTATTTTACCGACGGGTAATCATCTCGCTTGGTATAATGCCAATCGCAGACGATAATATCCTTAGGGATCATATCCACAGCCGGCGCGGTCCCGTTGGCACTGGCTTCATAATCGCCATAGTGCATGGCCGCGTCATCCAGCAGTCGATCACCCCACATGAGCATGGTCAAACCCTTCTGTTTGACGAGGTAATCGTAATAATCATTAACCGCACCGGCGAACAGTTTTGCCGGATCCTTACCCTTGCACCGGGGACACTGATCACTGCCGATCAGAAAGACCTCATCCATACCGACATGGAAGGCATCGGCCTGAAACGCGTCGATCAACTCGTCCATAAGGGCAAAAACTATTTCGTTCACTTTCGGATGCTGAGGACACCAGCTTCGACAGTAGATCCCTTCATTATTCGCCGGTATTGCGGGAGTTTCATCCAACTCCGGATAAACCTTGAGCAATGGCCGCGTATCTTTCGCCCAGGATTGATGCCCCAGGCACATGAACTGGGGAATGAGTTTTATTCCATACTGTCGGCAGGTGTCGGTTAACTCCCGCGCCTGCGATTTGGTCAACCCGGGAGCCCGACACAACTCCGGGTGTGACTGGAATTCAAACCGGTAGTTAACCTCCAGAATCAGTACGTTAACTCCCATGGGGGCAAGCACTTCGACAATTGCCCGTTTGAAAAGCGGCACGTCGGCCGGAGCAGGAGCGAAAGCGTGAACTCCTATCCATGCTTTATTCTGTTGAATATCCACTGAGTTACCCTTCGCCGCCGAAAGAAAACCAATCGTTACCGCAGCAGCTATCGCAGACCCAAGTAACCATTTCGACATCATCAATACCCCCTTAGACCAGGCAAACAAGTCTATATTGAAAACCATATAACGATGAGCACTTTAACCGGCTATCGTCCGTACCGCCACGCCTGAAACTCCGTCGAACTTGAAATCGAATCCAGAGATGCTTACGATGGGATCGGGGTAATCAACAGGAGACAATTTGATCATGAACGAATCACACCTTCAGCCGTTTGGTTTTCAGGGCAAGGTTTCTCGCCGGCACGCGATCAAGACGTTTACGGCCGTCGCCGCCGGAGCTGTCTTGGCCAATCCGCTCTCCAGACTATACGGTAAGACTGTACAAGCCGATGAACATGGCAGCTTACTGCTCAGCCCGGACAGTTCTCCTCACGCACTGGGCGAAGTGCCCAAATACGATTCTTCTCCCCGACAGAGTGGCCCTACTCTCATCTGGGACGAGTTGAATAAGAAGGTGTGGACAACGTGGACTCGATTAAGCGGCGGTAAGGAAAGCGTATTCCTGCGTTCCTTTACTCCTGAGACGAAGACATGGTCGCAGCGGATCAGAATCAGCGGAGAAACCGCGCCGTCCATGCACGGGGCCGGCGAATCCGCTATCGCTTTGGTAAACGGCAAGCTGCTGTTGGTCTGGCCCGAATATGACGGGCGATGCTGGACCTTGTTCAGCCGCTCGTTCGATCTTTCAACCGGGGCCCTGGGCAAAATACATACGCTGGCGTCAGCGAATAACGGGTACGGGCTTTGCTCGTTACCGTCGCTGTGTACTGGCGGGAAACAGGCTCTTGTAACCTGGCAGGCGAAGGATACGCGAACCAGCCCGTTTACAATTCAGGCCCGCATGATAAACGGCGATGGAAACCCAGTTGTTAAAACAATTACCATTGCCGGAGAAGCAGAGCATGATTGCTGTCGCCCGGCGACCGCTTATCTTCCCGGTAGTGGAAAATTCGCTATCGCCTATGATCGGCAGGATCGCCCGGGAACTCAGAATATATATCTGTCCATGTTTGATCCATCCAGCGGGCAAGCGGAAAAGCCAATAATGGTATCAAACCATCCGGCAACCGACATATCGCCATCGATTGCGTGTTCTCCGGATGGGAAGTTGCTTTGGGTGGCCTGGCATTCAAACCGTAAGGGAGCGGACGGCTGGGACATCGTGCGCTGGTACAGGATTCGAGCTCTTCGCCTGAACGATAACACCTGGCATGAGCCCGAGGGCTGCGACAGGACCGGCGATCTGGAAGCGAAAGGGGAAAACCAGGGATTTGAGTTCACCCGGCTGGCTGTTTCTTCGGCAGGAACTGTGTGTGTAACCGGGCGTCCCTCGCACAATTTCTGCCTGCAGTATTACGGACAAAACGGGCAATCGCCGCTGTACCCGCGTTCCCAAAGACGGCTGGGGAGGACGTGGGAAACACCTGCAATGCATATTTGATGATCAGAACAATCTCTGGGTAACCAGGCGCGACCTCGGTTTCAACGTGCTGCACCGGGTTTCCGGGTTTGATGAATCGCTGGGCAAGCCTAAGCTCGTTCCGGTCGAGAATCCCGCAAAAGAGCCGGCCAAAAAGCTGGCCGGAGTTACCCCTAAAATAGAGTGGCCTCCGCCTGCTTTGGGAAAAGCGGCAACCAAAGAATTCAACGTTTATTTCGGCGATATTCACGGGCACTCCTGGCAGAGTGACGGTATGGGAGATCCCAACGAAGCTTATCTCCGCGCCCGTGACGTGTTTAATGACGACTTCCACGTTCTTTCCGATCACGATAACTTCGTAGGCAAAAGGCTGATGGACGGCGAGTGGCAGCAGCAGAAGGACCTGGCGGACCACTACAACCAGCCGGGCAAATTCGCCACCCTTTACGGTCAGGAGTGGACAAGCCCGCGGACAACGGCCAAACATGGCTGGGGGCATTTCATCGTCTATTCCGCGGATCCCAAAACTCCTCTATTCGATCACAAGAGCGACGAGTATCGCGATCTGCCGCAACTATTGGAAGGGATAAAACCTTATAACGCGATAACCATTCCTCACCATATAGGCTGGACTGGAGTCCGCTGGGAGGCGTGGGATGAAAACATTATCCCTGTAGCTGAAATCTGCTCGGTGCACGGAGCGTATGAGTTCGAGGGTAATACCCCTATCGCCCACCGGGGAGGAATCAAGGGCTGCTTCCATCGTGACGGGCTCGCCAGGGGACTGAAGATAGGGGTAGCCGGCGGTGCCGACCAGCACGGGCTGATTTACCACCATGGCATCTGCTGGAAACGTAATGTCTACCGTAGCGGTATTACCGGCGTATGGGCGAAGGAACTGACCAGGGAGGCGATTCTCGACGCGTTCCGCAAGCGTAGAACTTTCGCCACCAGTGGCGTGAAGATTCTACCCCGCCTGACGGTCAATGGGCAAATTCCTGGTTCGGAAATGAACATCGATACAACACCGGAAATTAATATCGACGTCACGGTACCGTCGAGCGAAGGGAAGCTGGCCCGGATAGAACTTATCCGCAACGGTGAAACCATCAACACGTCCACGGAAAAGAAACAGCGGAATTCCTACACGTTCAAGGACGCGGAATGCCCGAAAGGTTCAAACCATTATTACCTGAGAATACTCCTGGTCGACAACAACATGGCCTGGACCAGCCCGGTATGGGTTAATCTGGTCTGACGAGGTTAAGCTGCACAAATAGGTGCCAGGTTGATTTCAAAGCATTGAGAAAAGCAACCTGGCACTTTTTCTTGTTCATGCACCCGGTGGAGTCACAGCATCGAACGCCATGGTAACCTGCGACCCGTAAATGGGGTATTCGATTCTGCAACGATACCCGCGAAATTTATCGCCTTCCCACCCAAGTCTATCGCAGGTGTATTGCAGTAACTCAAGATAACGAGGCACATCCGAAGTCCGAAAACGGCTTATCCCTTTTCCCAAGTGTTGAATCGTTTCGCACAGATCCAGACGATTAATATCCCGAGACCGATCGTTTACGTTGGCTGTTCCTTCAAACGAGGTGTCATAAATTATCAAACTGGGATCCTGCCCCGGCATAACATCTTCGTGCAACAGCACGTCAAAAACCAATATTTTGGATGGTGCGGTCATTTCTGCGGCAAAGTAACGTTTTCTGCGGGAACCTACCGGCGGGAAATGAGTGATTTCCTTACGATTCAATTCGGCGAATGTAAGATCCACCGCTGATCGGGGGCCGTATTCTCTGCTCGAGAGAATATAGTGTACAACTTCACCGGCCGGACATATTTCCAATTCAGCAGGAGGAGTTGAACAAAACTCGTCCAGCCGAAGATCGGCAAAACCATCAACAGACTCACCATCCAGCGTTTGTTGTTTCCTGGGAGGTTCATCCTCGTGAGCCATTCTCCGTGAAGCGAACCGAACGGTACTACCAGGGCGCAATCGCTGCACTCCCATCAAACCAAAAAGCCACACCAGATCCAGATGCTCTCCGTCAGAGGATGGTCGAAGTATCGCGGTGGCCAGGTTGATATTAATTGCGGAGCCCATGAGTTGACTCATCGCGCGATATGCCGCCTGCTTTCGCCGAAGCTCAAACTCGGCGCGAGCCTCTGGAAGCCAGGCACTGACAATTGCATCCAAAGCACTGCGGTCCCCAATATCATTACGTATCAGTGAATCGAATCCTTTTATGGCGTCTGTGGCACTGGCGATGATCGCCTGATCAACCTTGGCTTTTTTGGCAGCGGTAATTAATCGACGCAGAGGATCGGGACCAGGGGAAAGGTAAAGAACGGCCATTGGATCCTTGTGATGGGCGAATTTGAGGACTCTGGAAGCAAGAACGTTGTCGATTCCGATTGTTCGAGCCAGATCGGCCGGTCCGCGAGGATTTCCGGGTATAGCCTCCAGCACACCGGAGATGCCCTTTGCGAGCCGATCTCCGATAATAGTCATGCGTTTTTCCAGATCGGCATTGTCGCTGGCTGGTTGTGTGTTCATTTTTAATCCCTCCTAACCGCTTTATTCCAAGGACATTATGCCGGATTTCATACCGATTAGCAAGGCTCAATCGGGTAAGCGGAAGCCCTCGGAAGTATTTCCAGGATATTTCATTGAAATTGCATAGACGGTTGCATAGACTAGTTACAGGTGCTGGAGGTCGATTCTCTCTTAGCCTCCTTCAACCGATCGCCGCCCAACTATGGGGGCGAATTCGATGGCCGTGAGGCATCGGCCTGGGAGAATGTGTTTTTCGGGTTTATAAGTAAAAGGAGGTATCAGTTATGTTTCATCGTTACTTGCCGGTTTTTACAATTGCCTTGCTATCGATCACGACAACAGTATTCAGCGACGTATTTGTTGAGGATTACGAAAATGATCCGGTCTTGAGTACATGGTCTTATGGAACAGGCTTGGGTTATATCGCTGAGTCTGGCGGTAATCCGGGAAGGTATTTCCGCGATTCTCGATTACAGGCATTTTGTCCGATGATATGCCAAAGCCGCGGAGCAATCGCCCCTCCGCCAATAAATTTCCGATTGTTTGGCATCAGCTCTGCAGGAATCGATTTGATCCAACACCAAGTTAACCCCGTCACGGCACCCGGTAGAATGGTCAGTCTTTCTCTCCGCCACGATAATGGAACTCCCAACGACTACACAGACGATTGGGGAGCGGCATATGTCGGCTCCGAAAGCATTCCGACACAGGTGGGCGTATGGCAATCGTACTCTTTTGACATTCCCTGCGACTATACCGGCGATGGTTTGCCGGCTGGTTGGGATTTCGTACAGTGGGGCCCCAGGGCACCGGAATCGGGAAACTGGAACGACATAATTACCAGCGTATACAGCCTCGATTTCGGATACGGTGATCCAAACAGAGCCTTCATTTTAGAAAGCTGGGATGTCGGATTCGATAACGTCACCATGACCATGAATAATATCCCCGAACCCGCCTCATTAGCCCTGCTCGGCATCGGAGGCCTGGCTCTGATGCGCCGCCGCTAAATCGCGGAAAAGTACCAGGTTGATTTTCCCAATGCTTTAAATCAACCTGGTACTTTTTTCAAAGCCTACTACTGACGTTGGTCGAGCAACGTTTTAACGGCATTAGCCCAATCTGCCTCAATCCAATCAACAAGAAAAGGAGCGATTCGTTCGACTTACCGGCGGATTCGCGAGAAATTGTCTTCGAGAATAGGTATCATTGTTCACGCCAGTTGCTAAAACCATGACAGGCAGAACCGATTTTAATCGACACTACTATAAGATACCAATAAGGGCATCCGCAGTTTGCCCCACCGTTTCTATGGCCGATGCTGTTTCATCAGGGATCTCTATGTTGTATTTATCCTCTATGGTCATGACGTACTCCATAGTATCTATACTGTCAAAATCAAGATCCGCCTTAAAATGAGTATTTTCGGTGATTTCTATATCACCCAAACCGCCCTGTTCCAGAGCCAGCTTACCGAGTTCAGTTATTAGCGTATCTCTATCGATAATCGTAGGCATAGCAGTCTCCCGTTCATTTTTAATAGATAACCGGGACAGGTACGGTTATTCTATATCACTGAACAAAACAACTTTTACTGATAAACCGAACCTGTCCCGGTTAACGCTCGGCGTTATTGATGGCCACTACCAGCTTGCGGATGGTGGAAAAATCAGGAGTGGTTTTCCCTCGTTCGATTCGGTTGAGGGTTTCCACCCGTACACCGGCGTTTCTGGCCAACTCGGCCTGGGAAAGTCCCGCCCGCTTGCGTCGCATCGTCAGACGTTTGGCCAGTTGTTCGTCATCGAGACTGACATCCACGGTAGCTCCTGCATCCTTCGCCTGCTGAAAAACCGGCTTACAAGCCACATCTACGCTGCGGGACAACTCCAGAAGCTCCTGCTCTCGAATAACTCCGTACCTGACCCCATCCAGTTCCAACACCTGATATTCCAAGGATTTCATCCGCTTACACTCCATCAACTACCGCGATTTTTCTAACGGCCGTCAATCTAGGGCGAATTGCATTACATGTCAATATCTTGACTTACTTGCCTATCCATAAAATCAAGCGGTAACTGCCGCACGGAGCGATTTTGAAAGCTGTAACTCTTATTCAACCAGCTTTCGGGGTACGAAAAGGCGGATTTCACCCAGCCTTGGGCGGATTATTACGTGTTGAGCGGTTATGGTCTGGATTACCGAGGGATCGGTCAGGTTGTAGAGCAACTCCGCGTCTTCGACCTCCTCTTCAAAAGAGCGGGCAGAGTACATTCCGTTCAGAGCGTCGTAACGACTGCAGGTTGTCTTGAGCAGTTCGTTTGCATCGTCAGATTTTGGGCGGGCTAAAACACGATAGTCATTGGTGGCAACCAGCGGTTCATCGTCGGCCGCCCAGCGGTGTGAATGCCTCTTGGGGCTTCTTTCAATAACCACCCGCTGGAAATTTTTCGTTCCCACAACGGTCAATAGACAGGAAGCGGCCAACCGCTGACGCGAGAGCATATGCACGGCCTCCCCGAAGTCGGCCGCATCTTCCAGCACCCTGCGGATATGCAGCATCACCGGGTAACCGGTAGCATCGACGCCGTCGGGGCTTGACACCGCGTTCAGCACTACGGCAAACCCCTTAACGGAAAGCCCGGAGACGACGCCAATCGATCCCGGCCAACCGGCGTTGAATAAAACCAATTTACCGTCGCGGAAAACTCGCACAAGGTAGCTGCATCGGGCAAGTACATCCTCGGGCCACCAGTCCATATTCCTGGCCAATACCGGTCCCGATGGCGTGGGTAACGCTACGGTGGAACACCCCAAAGCCATAATCGTCAGATCGTAGGAGATGTTGGCCAGCATAATATCCCGCCAGCTCACACCTGCCTCTTCTGCGTACATACTGGCTTCGCTGTGAAAACGATTGCCCGTACGCAGCCTGACCATGTCGGCCAAACCGGCAGCTGACGCTGGTATTTCCTGTTTTATCGCATTCAGAAGTAAACGGCTTTTTTCAATTGCACCATCAGGTGCCCGGATAGCCCATTCGTCACCGGCCACATCTACGTCCATCGTTGAACATTCAACCCAAGGTAACAAGAATCCACACCCCCAGAGCTTATGACAACCCCCGAATCATCCCGCAGCGCATCTGAACGCCAGCTGCAAGCTCTTACCCGCCCCCCTTTTTTACTGCCGAAGATATGGAGCAACATATTGCTTATTCCACCCATAAGCAAACATTCCGAAATGTGCTCCGTAATGGCCCTGAACCAACATCTCCGGCGACCAGCAGCGTTGCTCAAAGTGAGCGGCAAGATCCTTTTCCCCCACTTTCAGCGGGACATCGAATCCATCCTTACCGGCCGACGAACCATGCTTGCGGTCCATGGTTCCGAAAACGGTAGTACCGGCCCCCAGTAATAACATATCTACTGGTGAATGAAAGTTAACTATCTTACCATCTACTCGACGCAATGCCTGCGTAAGATCATATCCAGGGCTAATGGCCGCCTGGCAGAGAATGACATTTCGCAACCGCACTTCCTGGGGCAAGGACTCGGCCACCATTATCGCCATCCCCCCACCACCGGAATAACCAACCAGGTCGATAGGTGCGTTTTTATGCTGCTCGCGATAGGTAACAATATCACCGGCTATTTCACCGGCAACCTGACGATTTTCCTCGTAGGCAACGAGATTGGCAATTGCACCAAGCGGACGCCCCCATTCGTGGACTCTTATTCCAGATTCGACGCCGGCGTCGCGGAACCCGCGCCTGGCAGCGACCAGAGAAATCGGTCCACCCTCCACCCCGGGAAACATCCAGATAAGCCCCTGTTGCAACTGTTCTTCTTTAGGAGGCGACAACTCGGCACAACCGGTAACAGCTGCGACAGGCAAAATGAAGGCGAGAACAATCATTAAACGGAATCTCATTATCCACTTCGCCATCGCCGCTCCTTTGGATAACTACAATCGCTCACCGATCAATGTATTTTTGTGGCACGAAACGCTATTCGAAACGCAGAGCCTCGACCGGGTCGAGTCTGGATGCTCTAACCGCAGGGTACAACCCACTGACGATACCGGTAAAGATGGCCATCCCCAGCGCCCAGGCGATACTCTCTGAAGTGGTAAAGGTTTTTAACACCTGAACCATATTTTCCAGAGTTTTAGTCATCAGACACCCCATGGCAACACCGAGAGATCCGCCTAGTATGCTGATAACACTGGCTTCGATAAGGAATTGAAGCATGATGTCGGTCCGCCGCGCCCCTACGGCCATCCTTACCCCTATCTCCTTGGTTCGTTCGGTAACGGAAACCAGCATGATATTCATAATGCCGATTCCGCCCACCACCAGGGAAATCCCCGCGATACTATAGAGTACCGCGGCGAAGATTTTGATCATGTCATCGACCTGCGAGGTAATCTGCTCGCGAGTGAAGACCTGGAAATCGTCCGGTTTACCGGCACGAATACCGTGCTCAACTCGGAGACTGCGTTTTATCTCCTGGATGGTTCCTTCCAACTCCCGCGGATGCCTGGCTTGAACGGTTATCATCTGCACATACTTAGTGCCGAATAGCCGACTCAAACCGGTGGTCGAAGGAATCATGACCTGGGTATCGACCTGGCGAATCCCGAGGAAGCCCTTCTTCTCCATTATACCAATAACCGTAAACCCAATGCCCTCGATGCGCACGCGGTTTCCGATCGCGGGAGTTTCACCGAACAGCTTTTCGGCCACCTTGTATCCGAGGACACAGTACTTCCGACCTGCACGGACGTCCTCTCTCGACAATGTGCGTCCCTGTATCGGTTTGTACTCGTTCATCTCCGCGTACTTTTCATTGGTGGCCATCAGCTGAATGCTCTGGTTCTTTTCAAAGTACTTTATCTGTGCGGTGGTTGTGGATTCGGTACATGAGGCTTTAACGGAATCGAGTTCTTCAAGGGCTACCGCATCATCGCGAGTGAGAGAAAGCCGGGCAACCGCCCTTGCTCCGCGTCTCTCGGAGGACCCGTTGACCACCATGATCTGATCCGCGCCAAGTGATTCGAATTTTCCAACGACGTCACGGCGAGAACCTTCAAGGATACTCATAGCCGATACGACAGCGGCCACGCCGATGATCACACCGAGGCAGGCGAGAATCGAGCGCATGAGGTTGGCCTGGAGACTCCGGGCGGCCATCAGACATATACGAAGAAAAAACCACATATCATTCCGTTTCCAACAGCAGAGTTACTCAGCCGTTTGGCCATATCCCATCACCGAACCGAATTTTCCTTCAAGGGGCAGCGCCGCTCCGTGAAGAAGCTCGTTTCGCTCCTGTTCAGTGGGCTGCATATCGGTGATAATCTTACCATCCCGCATCCGGATAATCCTCCGGGCCTGGATGGCAACATCCATCTCGTGGGTAACGATAACCACGGTCGTTCCGGCTTCGCTCA
The DNA here is from genome assembly GCA_963667855.2 of Phycisphaerae bacterium. Classification (GTDB taxonomy): domain Bacteria; phylum Planctomycetota; class Phycisphaerae; order UBA1845; family UBA1845. The sequence goes on from CAXXKI010000029.1 coordinate 583,750, forward strand.
ATTGATGGAAAATATCCATAATCTGTTCGCCGGTTTTTGAGTCGAGATTTCCCGTAGGTTCGTCGGCGAGAATCAGCTCCGGCTCGTTAACGATCGCCCGGGCGATAGCCACCCGCTGCCTTTCACCACCGGAAAGTTCATTCGGTTTATGGTGAGCACGGTTTAAAAGCCCCACCTTGTCCAGGGCAGCCAGTGCGGCCTTTCGCGTACCGGTACTTCGACCGTAGATCAGGGGAATAGCGACATTATCCGCCGCCGTCGTTCGATTGATCAGGTTGAAGGTCTGGAATACAAAACCGATGTGTTTATTCCTCACCCGGGCCAACTGCCAGTCACTCATCGAGCTTACTGTTTTTCCAGTTAACTGGTAAATACCCTTAGTAGGGCGATCAAGGCAGCCGAGAATGTGCATTAATGTACTCTTGCCGCTGCCGGACGCGCCGGTGATGGCCACACTCTCACCTTTGCCTATGGACAGATCCACTCCATCGAGCGCATGAACGACGGAATCTCCCATCCGGTACAGCTTTTTAAGTTGTTTAGCCTGGATCATTACTCGAACTCAACATCGGTACTTCAGCAGTATGGGAGAATTATTCCTCTTCCTCGTCGCTATCCAGCTTTATCGGTAACTTGGTAAATACCTCAGTTCCTTCGACGATCCCCTCGCCCTCGATCAGCTCAGCGTAAAGGCCGTTATCCAATCCAAACCGGCAGGGTACGAACTTCCTGTCGGCGTCCGGATCCTGAGGGTTATCGCTCTTGGCGACTTCCTGTTTTACCCAAACGCCGAGTTCTCCGGACGGGCCGGTACGAATCGCCTCGTGAGGCACCAGTATTACATTGTGTACGGCCTCTGCGGTAAACTCCACATCGGCCTGCATACCCAATACCAACGCCAGTTTCTTGCGATTAGGGCTGGTAACCCGGATATCCACCAGGTAAGTAACGATATTCTGCACCTTCTTCGGCTCGGGATAAATTCGCTCGATAACACCTTCAAATGTTTCATCCCGGAAGGAATCGACATTGATTTTAACCGGCGTGCCTTCGGCGTTTATGTGCTCGACGACCCCCGAGGTACTGACCATGGGTTGCACCTCATCGGATTTCAACTCTCTGGCCAGGTCTTCGCCGCCGGGGCGTGCCTTCGGTGCTGCCAGCCACAATACGGCTCCGATATCCGCATCAGAGACTTCGGTTCTGACGTAGAGATCGGAGATGTCGGCCACCACCGCGAGGATCGTACCGCCGGTGAATGTGGTTTTACCACCTTGAACCACTTCGCCCTCTTCGACGTCCAATCGGGAGATCATACCGTCTATCGGCGCGGTGATTTCCGTTTCCCGCAGTCGCTCCAGGGCATCGTTGTAAACCGTCTGCGTCGACTCGAAGGTCTTTTCCGCCAGGACAACATCCTGCTCGGCCAGGTCGATCATTATCTCCGCCTGCTTCCGCTCCGCCTTCAAGGACTCCACCTGGGAGAGGGCTTTGTCATATGTCACCTGGGCATGAATCAATTCCAGTTCCGCGGTGTGCGAGTCAACATGAATTCTTTCCGTTTTTTCGAGACTGAACTTCGCTTCAACCAGCGTCGCTTCGGCACCTTTGAGCTGAGCGTCTATGCTGGCCAGGCTGGCTGTCTTTCGCTGAGTCAGAGCCAGCTTCTGCTTCTCCAGGGTTGCCTTGGCTTTTTCCACATCGGTCAGGGCACGAGTAACGCTTCGCTGTTCATCTTCCGGATCGAGTTTGATGATTACCGTTCCCTTGGCAACCATCTGCCCCACTTCAACAGGGATATCCACAACCTCGCCACTGGCTTCAGGCTTGATCTCGCTACGGGATTTGGGCTCGATTTCGCCTGTACCGGTTATGGGAATGGTCAGATCACCTCTGCCGACTGTTTCCGTTTTAGCCTGTAAAAATCCGAGATCCAGCTTTTTCTGGGAGAGATTGTACCCCCCCCACACAACCAGCACCACAACCAGCAATAAGATGACTTTTTTCATCCGGGCAATACTCCAATTTCTCAAAGTCGTCAGGCGCAATCCAACCGGATTAGCCGGGGTGTTACTTATACTGCATAAAAAGCAGAATAGCGCCGCGCTGTAACAATTCCACACGCCAGCAGCAAATATAACGCTCTCCAAGCTCCCTCACAATCACCGCTTTTTCCAAAGTCGTCCGCTGATGTCCGACTTTGTCAACCGGATCGCTTATCTTGAGACTCCAACCGCTGTTCCTTCAGTCTCAATCGAACCTGTGAAAAGAAACCGAAATAGGAAGCCGAAGCGTAATCGGGATAGGTCCATTGCCAGGTGCGCCAGCAACCACTCTCAAATCCAAGTGTCAGCTCAGCGAAGATCCCCTTACTTAGATAAATTCGATGAGGCTGTTTTTTGGTCGTCGCCAGTACCAGACTCCCGAGGGTGATGTAGCCCGGATCGATATTGACCGGTCTGCCGCCTCCGAACGAACTACCAAATCTCTGCTCGAGCCCGTTAGTCGCCAGCTTGGTGTCGGCGAGGTGATCCATGGCAAAAAGCTCGGAAAACGCTAGAAACTGGCGGAAAACGCGTGATCCCAGCTCAGACTCATAATAGCTGCTGTTCTCGAAAGGCCAGATATCGCTGACCATCTCCACCTTATTATCTAAGATCTCCTCCAGTTCCTGCCCGGCAAGTTCAAACCAATCCTTGTCGCCGGCGAGGAGACCGACAACCAGTTTCGCTTTTTCTGGTACCTTTATTTCTCCCATTGATTCAGAGTGTAACCGCAGTTACTTGGACACGCCATTAATCCGCGATTACAATACCCTTCTGGTTCGTTTTCCCCTTTTTTCGCGAGGAGATATCGTGATCGATCAAGTCATAGCCTACATAGAAAGCAACAAAGACCAGTACCTCAACCGGCTCAACGACTTTTTGAAGATCCCGTGTATCTCGACTGCTCCAACGGCCAAGCCTGACATGCGTAAAGCGGCGGAGTGGGTATTAAAAGTGTTCACTGACTGCGGCATTGAAGCGGCGATCATCGATACGGACGGGCACCCGGCCGTCATCGCGGATACGGGACAGGTGGATAATGGCGGTCCGGTCATAACCGTCTACGGCCATTACGATGTACAACCTACCGGCGATCTCAGTCTTTGGAATTCCGGTCCGTTTGAGCCTGAAATCCGCGACGGAAGGATTTACGCTCGCGGCTCTGCCGACGACAAAGGTCAGGTTTTGACCCATATGCTGGCCGCGGAGGCATGGCGAAAGGTTCACGGAAAGCTACCCATCCGAATCAAATTCGTTATTGAAGGTGAAGAGGAAATCGGATCTCCCAACCTGGTCAAATTGATCGAAGATAACGCCGAGCGACTTGCCTGCGACTATGTGTGTATCTCTGATACGGCGAAGTTCGACGAAAAAACACCGGCCATCACCTACGGAACCAAAGGGATGGTTTACAAGGAGGTTACCTACACCGGAACCACAACCGACCTGCACAGCGGAAGTTTCGGAGGAACCGTCCCCAATCCGGGAAACGCGCTGACAACCTTGCTGGCAAAGATGAAAGACGCTGATAACCGGGTAACTATCGAAGGTTTCTACGACGATGTTCAGGCCAACACGGAACAGGAACGGCAGTCGCTTAAGAATCTAAACTTCTCTGACGAGGAGTACGCGAAATCTATAGGCGCTAAAGGTCTGGACGGAGAAAAAGGGTTCACCACGCTGGAAAGGCGCTGGCTGCGCCCGACTTTGGACGTTAATGGCCTGTTGTGTGGCTTTACGGGTGAAGGATCGATGACAGTTCTACCGGCCAAGGCGATGGCTAAGATGTCCATGCGTCTGGTTCCAAACCAGTCACCGGAAAAAATAAGTGCCGCATTCGATAAATTCGTAGCCGAGCACACTCATCCTGGAATAAAATATGAGATAAAGAATTTCACCTCCGCAGGACCATATATGTGCCCTCTGGATAACCCGGGAATCCAGAAGGCGATGGCCGCTGTAGAGGCCGGTTTTGGAGTGAAACCGGCGATGATAAGGGAAGGTGGCTCTCTACCCATCCTTCCGATGTTTAAGAAGATCCTCGGGGCAGAATCGCTAATGATGGGATTCTGTTTACCAACGTGCAACGCACACGGGCCAAACGAGTTCCTGGTTGTTGAAGATTTCTTCAACGGAATCAAAACAGCGGCTCATTTGCCAGATAAAATGGCGAATTAGCGGCTGGTGTGGCAACCAGCACACTCGCATGCGAACAGAGCTGGTATGAAACAGAATACGAATCCAAGCGTGCTGATTCTTGATGATATGGAATTACTGCGTAACTGCATTGCCGCGCGGTTAGACGATTTCGAGTGGCCTAACTTTCGTGCGGCGAATTCCGCCGAAGCTTACGCCTCCTTGAAAGACCATCATGTGGACGCGGCTATCGTCGATATCCAACTGGGCCGAGAAGACGGAACGGATTTTGTTCGTCAAGCTGCGGCTGAATACCCAAACCTGATGTTCGTTATGTGTACAGGAAACCCCGAGTACAAGCTCCCACCCGATATAGCAAGCCTTCCCCAGGTTTCTCAAAATATATTCCTCAAACCTATAGAGGATATGGATGACCTTATCAGGGAAGTTGAAAAGACCTTGGCAACGAGCAAATAAGCTTTTCATACTCCATAAAAAAGGCAATTACCTATAAAAACGGTCTTGGCAGACCAGACAGCCTGTTAGCCTTTTTCCGCGCCCGCCGGCATCTCAAGCACCGTAAAATGGCAGTCGATACCGATAAAAGTACCGTTTTTTCATCTGGAGATGCTCGTGAAACACCAACGCGGCTTCGCTATGCTACTGGTTCTGGTAACCGTGGTCGTTGCCACAACGCTTGCTTGTTCTTTTCTGACAGGACAGAGCACTGCCACCCAGATATCACGAAACATCGAAAGCCATGTCCAAGCCCGGGCACTGGCCGAAACAGGATTGCGCCTGGCTTTGGCGGAAATACAGGCCAACGCGAATTGGCGGCAGGATCATACCGAAGGAGAGTGGGTCAGCAATTCATCGCTTCTGGGAGGAACGATAACCATCACCGCCGTTGACGGCGAGGACACCGACAACGACGGCACCGTGGAAGGAGACGGTAATCTGGCCGATGATCCGGATGACCCGCTAACCCTGATCGCTACGGGAAAAATCAACGAGACCACCCACGTTGCCCGGGCGACAGTTACTCCAAAACCGGGTACACCGATCAAAGTATTATTCGCGGTGGCCGACGCCGACAATCTCACCACGGATGAAGAATCGAAAAAAACAACTTTGGAGGATTGGGGGTTCGTGGTTTCAACCATTTCCGACAACGAATCACCGGCTACCTACAGTTCTACGTTTTCTCAATACGATGTTGCTTATATTTCCGCGGAAGCATCCGCATCGCAGATCGGTACGAAGCTGGCGACGACCTGGCTAGGTGTGATAACCGAACTGCCCGATTTATGCGACGAATTCGGCGTTTCCGACAGCGGCTCAACTTATACTTCAAGCTCTATAAACGTAGTCGACAACACACACTATATCTGCTCCCCCTTCGCTTCCGGCAGCCTGGAAATACTGAGTACGCCGGGGGAATTGAATTGCGCAGGGAGTTCGCTTGCTGACGACGCGATCTCTATTGCGGAAAGGCCCATGACATCACGCAGCGTCCTGGTTGCTCTAGAGGCAGGCGGTATGCTTCGCGGTGGAGGCACGGCGGATGGCAGGCGAGTCCTGCTGCCCTGGGGCGGGGCCGGTTTCTCCTTTTCGACTCTGAATAATGACGGAAAAACAATACTCAAACGGGCAATACAATGGGCAGCACAGACTCCACCGTCTCCCGAGCCCGCATTACATTATAACTTCGATACCCAATCCGGTACAAACGGTGATCGACCGCAAAGGAACGGTCAACCTGTTGATGGATAACGGTAACGGATCAATTGATTGGGTAAAACGATCCCGAAGCGGGTACCGGCATCTATTTTAACCAGAACGCTCAAACCGGAACCGCAATTGCCAAAACCGAAAACGACAATACCGCGGACAATCTCAAGACCGCCCTGCAAACCAGCGACGCACTAACCTTGCAGGTCTTCCTCAAGGCGGAAGGCTTCGACAACTCCTACGGACGCGTACTCACATATTCACGAGATACCGGATCTACAACTCGAAACCTGACCCTGGCCGCCGACAACGATGGAGCCGAAACGGCCGACTTCATCTCCAGAGTCAAAAACGCGGGCAGTGCCACCGAATACATGCAGGATAACAAGTTCAGCATAAACACTTTCCACGTGCTGGCGTTTACGGTCGATCACAGCATCAGTTCGGGAAATATAAAACTGTATGTCGATGGCAAGTTGATCAGCACATCGTCGGCCAGCGGCAGCTTCGACAACTGGACAAGCGAACAATTCATGCTCGGAAACGAGAAGACCGCCGATCGACCATTCCGAGGCACATTGTTCGATGTGAAGATCTGGGATAAACCATTAAGCCCGGCACAGTTGCTGGCCAACGCTCAAACCATGCTCCCGGCTGAAGATGAAGATCCCCAACTTATCGCTCTGTACGAATTCACCGAAGAACCTCCACCAAATCCGGTTTTGATCAGCCATTGGAAACTTGATGAAAGCACCGGCGGCGGTGGAACAACGACGGCCATTGACGAAAGAACCTTGAACGATGGAACTTACACCGGAGATCCGCTGGGCGGTGAAACGGGGTTCGGCGACGGAGGGACGGCCGTCCGGTTCGACGGTTCAAACGATTACGTGCTCATACCGCACAAAGCCGACTACCTGCTGAACCAGGGAGCGGTTTCCCTGTGGTTCAACAGTGACACCATGTCCGGACATCATGGGCTTTTCTCCAAGGATTCTTCCGACTTCGATACGGGCGGACACCTGCACGTATATACCGATGGATCGCGAGTGAAAGTGCGTCTGCAAAGTACGACAACGAGCTATGAACTCGCCTCTGGCAGCGGCGTATCGACCGGGCAATGGCATCATGTGTGCGTTAACTTCGGCGCTGGTGGAGTTAAACTATATCTCGACGGTACTCTGGCAGACTCCGACAGTTATACGGGCGGCCTGGGAACAAACTCGGGTGGTACTGGAAACTACGAACCGCTGGTGTTGGGCTCCTGCAGTTGGGGAAGCGGAGATCTAGCTCATACTCCCCTTTCTTACTACTTCAGAGGCCTAATCGATGACGTGCGGATTTACAACTATCCGCTGAATACCGACCAGGTAAGCGATCTTTACAGTGGCGGCGAAATCAGTCCTTCGTCAGGCGTGGGTACTATCGTCAAGGACACCTGCGGGTTCGGTGGTCCGCTCGACCTGACCATCGAGGATACAAGTAAAGTAAACTGGATAGAAGGCGGTGGTTTGGAATTTACCGGTTCCACCAAAGCCGAGTCCGCCGGTTCGGCGAGTAAACTATATGACGCCCTTACCGATACCGACGAAATGACCCTGGAAGTCAAGTTCACCCCGGCCAATATCACCCAGAACGGTCCGGCGAGAATAGTCTCTTATTCCAGTGACGGCTCGAACCGAAACTTCACCTTTGGTCAAAATGCCGAGCAATACGTACAACGGCTGCGCACATCCAGCACTTCAGCCAACGGTACGCCGGACATATCATCTTCCGACGTCCTTGATGATTCCACCATTCAACATGTAATCGTCACATTCGGAGACGGCGCGTTAAAAACCTATCGTGATGGAAACCTCGAAGTAACCGCGGAGCGCAGTGGTTCGTTCAATTGGAATAGCACCTATCCATTCATTCTGGCCAACGAACAAACCAAAGACCGCCCCTGGCTGGGAACGCTCTATCGAGTAGCTGTTTACGATCGCTCTCTTTCCGCCGGGCAGGTCAATAACGTGTTCAATGGCAACCCGCCGGGCAGTGACACACAAGACGCTTACACCTACGATATTGAATGGAAGTAATTCGTGGTACTTCCAGTAAAACCAGTAGGTCCGGTCAACAGACGGAATGCTTATGTATACCCATCGTTCCTGTTGACGACCGCGGTATACATTATTTTTGATTACAATTCCTTCAAAAGGCCTACGTTAGCCAAGTAGCCGGGGTTTTCTCTACGTCCCGATGAATCCAATTTGAGATTTCAAATTTCAGATCCATAATTCCGGAACCTTCCCGTATTATCTATAGAGACGCGAATCTGAAAAAACGCCAAAACGACAAAGATGTTTACGGTAGTGGTCAACATACCCGACGGAATGTTTATGTTTACCCGTCTGGTATGTTGACCTGACCTACCACTCAATTCAGTTTCACTACACCTATTCCAGTTCCAATCGACGACAAAAGCCTTAAATACAAACGTACGATTCCACTGCAAACAACCCGCGTTCCATCGGGCAGTTAGATTATCCAATCTCTGAACCCACCTCGCCGGCATATCAAGCGGTTTGTTCGCCACGACGATGCACTGAGAACGGTGTTCTTTACAGGGAGGTTATCGTGCTGCTTCAACGCGGGTTCGCTCTGCCACTGGTGCTTCTGACTATCGTGGTCGTAACCACGTTGGCTTATTCCTACCTGGCGGGCCAGAGTACCATCACCAGGATTTCCCAAAATATAGAAAGTCATGTTAAAGCTCGGGCGGTGGCTGAATCCGGTCTGCGGATGGCCATTACCTGGGTCCAAAACCGCAACGACTGGCGAACTCTCCAGACGAACGGAACGTGGGTTACCGACGAACCCTTTGCCGCAGGTACGTTCACCATCAAGGGTGAAGACGGCTGGGACAGTAACGGAGATGGGACCGTAGATGGCGACAGTAACCTCAACGACGACGATACCGATAGACTGACCCTCACCGTAACCGGGAATGTCGGCGAAACATCGCATACTGTAAAAGCCGTACTGACTCCCATTACTTCATCCGCCCCAGGGTCATTAATGGCACTTACTGACTCTGTGAACTTCGGCGGTAGCACCGCGGTCATAGATTCCTACGACAGTTCAAAAGGGCCATACGGAGTTGATAACAGATCCAGCGAGGCCGTGGTCACGGTTAACGCAACCGGGAGCAACAAGATAGTTCTCTATTCGGGTGGCGAGATTAAAGGAGATGCCAAAATCGGTCCCGGCGGCAATGTCGATGACGGAATCAAGGAGTGGAGTGGCGCCCTGATAACCGGCGAGAAAGGCACTTTGGATGAAGTGGTGGAAATGCCAACGCTTACCGCCCCGTCCGGACCTCCTTTTGACAATCCCAATGAGGGCAGCCTGAGTATGTGGGGTTCAATGACCTCCACTATTTCCACCGACCGACACTTCAATAGCCTGCAGCTTTGGGGAACATCTAAAGCGATTATCGATGGCGACGTTACAGTTCTACTGGATGGATCTCTCCAGGTTGACGCAAGTGCCGAACTGGAAATCATGCCGCATTCGCGGCTGACGTTGTATATCAAGGGCAATATCTCGATGGGAGGAAAGGTAAACGAAAGCACTCAGGAGCCGGGCCGGCTATTGATCTACATGCTAGGCAATTCATACGTGGAGTTATACAGCGGTGCAAAGCTGCACAGCAGATTGCTGAATCCCAATAACGCTTTAAGCGTCTGGGGCGATTCTCAGTTTTACGGAACCTTCATGGGTCGCCAATACCAGGGCAGCGGCGGGGTACATCTCGACCTCAACACGGCCGACTATGGTACGGGGTTTTTCGGTAACAAAACCCAATACACTTCCAGCGACAACACCATGTACGGTAAGCAAATTGCCAATAAGGTCACCCTGGCAGAAGATATGACTGTCGGGTCGATCACCGCTTACCTCAGCGGGCCACCGCCGAAATTGCTCCGCTACGCCATATATTCCGACTCGTCCGGAGAACCTGGCACTTTAATCGTCCAGAGTGCGGCCGAAGAGATAAGGCCCAACAAGTTTCACTGGCACACCCTGAGCATCCTCCCTACATCGTTACCGGCCGGTACCTACTGGCTGGCTTTTTCCCTGGAACACAGTAATCAATACTACTCTTACGGTATCGGAGGAGAGACAAGGGTCAGGGATTTCAATGCCATCGAGTCAGGCTTTTTGCCAACCTGGGGAACTTCCGATTCATCGCCGAATATGAATATAAGCATTTACGGCATATCCGCCCCAACTCCCGGCGAAGGGGGAGCGACATCCAGCACCGTATCCTATAACGTGAGTTGGAGTTAGATAGTATTCAGGTAATAGCGAGTACACGCAACGTCAGTCAATTGGAAGCGTATTAACGCTATCAGTTACAATTCGAGGAGTCCAGTAGACGTCCTGCTTTGTCCAAGGCTATTCCGAATTCAGATCCGATTAAATAGTCGCTCCTGCCCCAAACGGAACTCCTCGCGAACGGCAGGCTCTCTACGGCCAGCTTCTTTGATCGGGTGTCCCAATGTTGAAATCAGGTGAAGATTGGTTTGCTGGTAATAGCTCATAGGTTATTTCATCACCACGATAGACCGGAGGCCTTGGTTCCTAATGTGAAATACGACTGGCAAACCAGGAAACTGCTTCTGCTATTTTTCCAGTCTCCCTTTATTCTATAATGGCTGTTATATTCTTTTCTTGAAGTGGTCAGGGGCTTTCGCTACCATTTATAAGAAAGAGAGTGGAGCAAGAGAAGGGAGCAAACAACCGTTTTTACATGACCAATCTGCTAACGCCATATTTAAAACGAAATTATCAATCAATACAGACTTCGTGTTTAGAGGTATTGTAACATGATGAAATCCAGTTTTCGCCCACATGTTTATGTGGCAAGCGTGGTTTTTGCAATCCTATTATCCTATACGGGAGCAATTGGGAAGACCATTTACGTCGACGATAACGCCGGGCTTGGGGGCAACGGAGTTAGTTGGGAAACAGCTTATAAATACCTTCAGGACGCTTTGAGGGAGGCGGTATATGGCGATGAGATCCGCATAGCTGGCGGAACTTATACGCCTGACATGGACGAGGCCGGTATATCTACTGCAGGTGATCGACGGTTTTCTTTTGTCCTGTCCAGTGGCATAAGCGTATATGGTGGATATGCCGGAATCGGAACTCCTGATCCCGATTATCGGGACATCGACCAATTTCAAACTATAGTTAGTGGCGATCTTAACGGAAATGACGAACCGGATTTCGTTAACCATCAAGATAATAGCTGGCACGTCCTGACTGCGACATCCGTCGACTCGAACTGTGTTCTGGACGGATTGGTTGTATCTGGAGGTCACGCTATTGGTTCCAGTTCGGTGGATAGATACGGTGGAGGATTGCGTAACAATTCAAGCGAACTCCGGTTAGTAAATTGTATTTTTAGAGATAACTGGGCCCGCTATCATGGCGGAGGCATTAGCAATACCGATTCCAACGTGACATTGGAAAACTGCAACTTCGAAAATAACGCTGCTGCCTCGGGAGGTGGAATACACAATATGTCCAGTAGCCCGGTACTGCGAAATTGTGTTTTCAGCGGCAATACGGCCTGCTCCGGGGGAGGGATTTACAACCGAGTATCCAGCAGCCCAACGCTTGAAGATTGCGTATTTACCCGAAATTTAGCCAACCGCACAACCAGTAGCGTAAATTACGGCGGCGGGATGTATAACTTGGGCGACTGCAATCCACACTTAAAGAATTGCGTATTCAACGACAACAAGGCAATTGGAGATGATCCGAGAGGTGGCGGAATATACGGCCACAGTAGTATTCCTGTACTAAGCAATTGCGAATTTAATCGAAACGCTGCTAGATATGGAGGAGCTGTATATATTCACTATGAATGCGAAGCGACGTTCAAAAGTTGCAAGTTTAATGAAAACCATGGCAACTATGAAGGTGGTTGTATTCGTGCCATTAGTGGCAATTTGATATTGGACGAATGCGTATTTTTGGAAAATACCTCTCACGAGGGAGGCGGTATTTATGTTAGCTATCTCAACGAATCCGAAATAACCAACTGTGTATTCCGAGGCAATTCTGCCTCAACAGATGGTGGTGCGGTTTTCAATTATAATAGCAACCCCAATATAACCGCGTGCATATTTGAGCAAAATACTGCGAATTCTGATAATGGCGGTGGAATATACAGTTACAGTAGTGATCTTGTATGTACTCGATGTAAATTCTTAAGTAATACCGCTATGGGAAATAATGGTGATGGCGGCGGAGCCTACGTTTTCTATGGTAGCACAGCTTTTTATAACTGCGTCTTTATTGGAAATGCCGCGAACGTAATGGGTGGTGGCTTATACAATGACTGCTGCGATTCAACGGTTAACAACTGCACATTCGCGAATAACTCGGCTGTCGGAGAATATTACTCTTCCGGCGGGGGCATTCGAAACCGTCTTAGCGATGTCACAGTTACCAATTCCATTTTATGGGGAAATCTCGGCGTCAATGGCGCTAATGAGTTGGGGCAGATTAGTAATTTCAACGGCACTGTAGTTACAAAGTATTGCTGTATACAAGAATTGAGTTATAGCAATTACCACCTAAACATAGGTGAATCACCGATGTTTATTAATCTGGCAGGTCCGGATGGTATTGTCGGGACCCTGGACGATGACGTCCATTTACTTCCATCGTCCCCATGCATCGATGCTGGTAATCCAGATTCCGATTTTGCTAACGAACCAGAACCGGATGGTGGTCGGGTAAATATGGGCGCGTATGGTAACACTGCCGAAGCTACCTCAATGCACGGGCACTATATTGACGAATTGCTCGTTGTTAATGTTACTAGAATCGGTCGAACCACGTTCTCATATGAACTTGCTGTGCGGATCACCAATAGAGGCGACGAAGCGTTTGATGTCATCCTTTTAACATTGATCGATATTCCGAGCGAAATTACGGTCGCTGACGGGAGAGTTACTTTTGATTGGTTGGCTCCGGGGGCAACGGCGGATTCTGTTAGTACTTTCACCGTTGAAATAGACCGCAGTGTACCTGTAGATATTACGACGATAAGTTGGCAGGCGACATTTTTCAACGAGGGTAAACAGTATAGCTCGATTTTGACCGTACCGTTCGATCCACAGAACCCGGGAATTACGCTGGGAGATCTCGATAAAGATAAGGATGTCGATCTGGACGATTACATAATACTTGAGGGTTGTTTCTCCGGTCCTGGCTCCAGCCCGAAGTCTGCATGCTCCGCAAGCGACCTCAATCGCGATGGGAGTGTCGATTTATTGGATTTCGCTCGCATGCAGATTGCGTTTTCCGAATTAGCAGAGGAATAGAGAGAGAGGAAAAGATGTTCAATCGAATATGCGTGATAGCATTATCCACCGCTTTACTCGTTACCGGCACGTCGTTTGCTGATGTTTCGGCGGTTATTGAATATGACCTGACAAAATTAGGCGGCGGCCAATGGCAATATGAATACCGGGTGCGCAATACGAGTACAACCGATACTATTAAGGAATTCACAATATGGTTCGACCAATCCCTGTATGACAACTTGTCGGCGGCAACACAAACGCCTGTATCCAGCAGTTGGTCGGAACTGGTCAGCCAGCCGGACGAATGGATTTCCCTTGACGGTTTTTATGACGCTCTTAACACCACTGGTGGAATCGCTCCTGGAGCGAACGACGGTTACTTCGCGGTAAACTTCGATTGGCTGGGCGATGGTGTTCCCGGCGTTCAGCCCTTTGAAATAATAGATTCGGTTACGTTTGAGACTCTGTATTCGAACGTAACTATACCGGAGCCAACTACTTTGTTCATTATCGGAGTTGGGGTAATATTGTGCGGTAGCCGGCGTCGCTAGCAATTAAAGTAGGATGCAGACAGAGTGCGGCCGAAGAGATAAGGCCCAACAAGTTTCACTGGCACACCCTGAGCATCCTCCCTACATCGTTACCGGCCGGTACCTACTGGCTGGCTTTTTCCCTGGAACACAGTAATCAATACTACTCTTACGGTATCGGAGGAGAGACAAGGGTCAGGGATTACAATGCCATCGAATCTGGCTTTTTACCAACCTGGGGAACTTCCGATTCCTCACCGAATATGAACATAAGCATTTACGGCATATCCGCCCCAACTCCTGGCGAAGGGGGAGCGACATCCAGCACCGTATCCTACGACGTGCATTGGGGCCAAATCGCATTTAGCTAATAACGAGTGTCGCGAACTGACACTTTATTATAGCTCATCATTGCCCGAATGCGTTCCAACGCCGAAAATTGCCTACAAAAAAACCGGGTACCTGTGCATATGGTTTTACCATAAGCACAATGTACACCGGTTATTCCCCTCGCTCAGTGCAGGTTAGTAATTATCTTCGTCAACGTCCTCGTCTGGAAAGTCCGGTTCACCTCTCGCTTCGCGAAGCATAGCTATGGCGTTTGCCACCTCCTCACCCGCGGCGTGGATGGCGTGCAGACTTTCACTGCTCAGGCGGGCGATCTCGGAGGTGTAGGCCTCGTCGTCCTCGCCTTCCATGTTGGCCTCTTGAGTGGTCCGGCAGATGGTGAGTTTCAATAGGCCTACAAGTTCCTGTATCTCCCCGCCGAGAAGCTCACATCTCTCGTAAATTATCTCTCGATCACCATCGCTGGCAAACGGATACTCCTGCAGCAGGTGCACCATCTCACTACGCACTTCATCTAACTGCCGAGCGGTTGTCTCCATCATCCCCCTCAATGCTCCTTGAACATATCTCGCAACGGCTGCTGCTCTATTGCTCGCTCTTGCTCTCTGGCGGGAATACAACATCCCCCTCCCATACCGGTAGAGCCATTTCGAGAACCGAAATCGACTCCGCAACAAACCTACGATATATCCAGGCGAAAAGAGCGAATTGAGCAGCAGGAGAAAACACCAAAATGCCGCAAGTTCAATGAGCCTAAACACAGGTCAAGGGATAAGGAAATAACAAAACTTTTTCCGGACCAACCCGCAAAAAAACTCAGAAAAATAGTAAGAAAAAAACGGAATTGACCAGCGGCAAAGTCCGGCCACTAAACACTTAATGCCCCATAACCACAAAAGGCCCCAGGGGGGCGGGCAGTGGCTGCGCCAAGAGAGTAGAAATCGGAGAGTAGAAAGTAGAGCCTGCGTTGTTAAGGTTTTCCTTTGATAACGCAACTCAGCGATTATCGCTATCACCAATAGAAAAAGGGGAAACGGACAAGTCCGTTTCCCCTTAAAATCAAATCAAGTTCCGGTAACCGGATTAAGTCTTAACTTTCTCCGGCTTCGCCCGGCGTGAATCCCAGAAGATAAACGCACACAACAACAGGAACGCCACGGCACCGAACCAGTTAAACATTCGGCCTAACTCGACCGCAGCAGCTCCAGTATCGGTAGATCCCCGAATCAAACGTCCCAATATATCCATGCCCTCAAGAAGCGGTTTAGTAAGCCCCCAAGACTTCAAACCGTTGAGAACAACACCGATAATGGCGGCCCCGGCAATAAATCCGGATGCAATAATAATTCCCTTGTCGTTACGAGCCTTCTTGGTCTCTTCACTGGCTTTACCCTTCTTGACCAACGCAGCTACGATCGCGCCAATCAGGATAGGAGCATTAAGAGACATAGGCAGGTACATTCCCAAACCAAACGCCAACGGAGAGATACCAATAAGTTCAAGCATTAGCGCAAGTACAACACCAACACCGTAAGGCAACCACGGAACTTCTCCTGTTCCCAGGAAGCTGTCCAAGGCACTCTTCATCAGGTTGGCCTGCGGAGCCTCAAGAGCTTGCGAACTAACGTCAGGATCAAAACCAACGGTACCGGACAGGAGCATGATCGTCCCCGTAACCACCGCCGAAGCAAGCAGGCAGGCAATCAAACAGCTCCATTGAATCCTCTTTGGACTCGCACCAGTCCAATAGCCAAGCTTGAATTCCGTAACCAGAGTACCCGCTACAGATAAAGCGGAAGCAACCACACCACCAACAAGCAACACGGCAAGTTGTCCTTCAGGACCAGTGGGAAGACCGGCCGCTAACAGGACCACCGCAGTGACGATGATCGTGGTAACTGTCATACCGGAAATCGGCGTAACCGAAATGGTGGCAATCGCCCAGGCTGAAACGGTTATAAAGATGAACGATACGCCAAGTGCCAGAATAACAGAAACAATGGTGAGGAAGTTAGCCTCAGCCATCGTGTTGAGCACAAAGAATCGGAAATAAACCGCCACCCCGACTGTCGCTAACACTCCGAGGAATCCCAACATCGGGTAACTGATATCCTCGTCGGTGCGGTCATTTAGAGCAGGCCCCTGGCCTTTTCTGAACAAGCTTCCAAGAGCCTCTTTGAGAGCCGTCACAATTACTTTTCCCATTTTGAGAATGGAAAGCAAGCCGGCAGTGAAGATACAACCAATACCGATATTCTTGGGAATATCACCAAAGATTTCACCGCCAGTGGGAGAAATGGCGTGGACTTTATTTCCCTCGTCGCCAGGTTTTATTACCCACGTGCGTGTACGCAGTTTTAACCGCCATTCTTTTTCTTTTTCGTCATTTACGGTTAACGCTGCTTCAGCTTTGTCGCCGTCTTTTACCTTGTAGTCAGCCGCAGCGAATAGCGTGAATAATTCGCCTTTCAGTTCATCGCGACGAGCTTCCCGTTTTGACTTAGCTTCCGGAGTCTCTTCGGTTTCACCTTTCGGCTTTTTGCTGACAACCGCAAGTTCATCCAGCTTGTCGGTAAAATCGCCGGCGATAGTGAAACGCGCTTTTTCTTCGATAAGCCCCTTATGCGCTTTCATCGTCGGATTGATGCGCTGCAAATGGTCAATATCCAACGGAGCGAGCAACGGCACGATCACCAGGAACGAGAGGAAAGAACCGGCCATAATAATCGATGCGTAACGCACACCGATAATAAAACCCAATCCAAGGAACTCCGCCCCTGTTCCCATGGCCACGATGGCCTTTACCTTGTCGGTCAGAGTAACCCAGAAGTCACCAGAGAAGGCGTGCGTCTGTATTTCCTTGTCCACTATTTTGGCTGCGGCCCCGCCAACGGCTTCCGCCTTTTCCTTCCAGGCTATATCGATTTTTCCCGTTGTGAAATTATCAGGCCAAAGCTTCAGTGCGGCAGTACAAATCGTGTAAATCGATGAAATGATAAACGAATAAATCAAAATCCAGGCATTGTTTCCGCCACCCTGGCCGGTGACCAGGATCTCGTTAGTGGCCGTCCCTTCGGGGAAAGGTAACTTACCGTGCATCTCCTTCACGAAATACCGCCGGAAGGGAACCAGGAAGATCACTCCGAAGATCGCTCCCAGAAACGGTACCAGGAATATGTGGAGAAAAATCATACTATTACTCAACGACAGGTGCTCGTTGAGCTTGAGCAGGTAGATAGCAGGCATGGTAAACACCGTACCACCGGCCACCATTCCCGACGTGGTACTGATTGCCAGGATGTTGATGTTCTCGATGATCGTACTCCGCCTCATACCCATCTTGAGCAGGAATCCGGATAGTCCGACAGCGAGAATGGAGATGGGAATAGCCGTCTCGATTCCCTGCCCCACCTTCAGAGCCAGGTAGGTGGCCGCCATGGCAAACAGTATGTTCATCGCGATACCGAAAACGATCGATCGCAAGGTTATTTCCGGTGCGGTCACGCCCGGCGGCACCATGGGGACGTATTCTTCGCCCGGTTTCAGCTCTCGATATGCATTTTCCGGTAAGGTGTCTCGGATTTGGGGATCAGCCATCCGCTCCTGCCTTTCGTATTACAAAGATACCTGTACAGATAATATTCCCTGACAACACAAGTGGCCTGTCCGCACGCGCCACGACTAGACCATTATAGAGTGCGAATAGAGTACCAACTCCGACTGATCAGTGAAAGTCGTTTTGTGACGCCAACCTTCCGATGGGATATTCAATCCCAACACGAGAATAATCCGCCCATACCTCCAAGTTTCTCTATAATCTCAACGAGATGACGGAAGTCAGCCTCTTGAAACACCGCTTCGCTTGCCCTATTGCCATTCTTGCGACCCAACCCCGTTTAGCATACCTTCAAAGGAAACTCAGTCGTTTAAGAAGAACCACGGCTAACCGGGAACTGATCGGCTAACCAGCTAGAAAGAACACCCCACCGGCCTGTATCACAACCACGATCCGCAATTTGGCGAGGACCAGATATGAGTAGCACGGAAACCACCGCGAAAGCCCCCAAAAAACGCACAAAGTTCCCCGGAACATTCTACGTCGCCAACAGCATGGAGATATTCGAGCGTTTGGCCTGGTACGGCATCTACTCCCTGGTCATGCTCTATCTCACCGACACGAAAGTACACGGGGGCCTTGGCTGAAGGAAGAGCAAGCCGGGATGATTGTCGGCGTTGTTACATTCCTGCTGTATCTCATGCCCGTAGTCACCGGAGCACTGGCCGACCGCTTCGGTTACAAACGTATGTTTATCATCGCTTACTTGGCAATGACTCCCGCCTACTATCTACTGGGTCAATTCACCAGCTACAGCGGCTTTTTCTTCGGCTACCTGCTGGTGGCAATGGGAGCGGCCATTTTTAAACCGGTGGTTGTGGGAACCGTAGCCAGAACCACAGACGAAACCAACTCCCAGCTGGGATTCGGTGTTTTCTACATGATGGTAAACATTGGGGGATTCTTCGGTCCGCTGATTGCTGGAATTCTACGCAATCCTCAACCAGACGGTTCGTCTGAATGGTCTAACATCTTTACCGCGTCAGCGGTCTGGATAGCCTGCAACCTGATATGGGTAACGTTTTTCTTCAAAGAACCGACAACGGAATCCAAATCGGAATCCAAGAGAACAATCGGCAAGGTTTTTTCCGATTGCGTTGAAGTTCTTGGAAATCTCCGCTTATTCATCTGTTTATTCGGAGCACTCATCCTCCTTTTGATGGCCGGTCAAGGCTATGTAACTTGGAAAAACGCCCTGCTTTACGGAAGCAGCTGGATTCTGCTCAACTTGCTCGTCGATCTTGGACTATGGGTAAACGAAAGAAAGCAAGGGGCAAGCCTGCTGCCCAGAATGTACTTTGGCAATTGGAGATTCGCCCTTTACCTTCTTATCCTCTCCGGTTTCTGGACGAGCTTCAACCAGATTTTCCTGACCATGAACCTGTACATTCGCGATTTCGTAAACACCGAACCGCTTCTGAAGACCGCTGCCAGCGTACTGAGCTTTTTAAACCTGAACGGCTGGTCGGCAAGCGTTACCGAGTACGCAGCAGCTGGCGGCCAGGTTAACCCGGAATACCTGGTCAATATTGACGCTGGTTCGATTGTTCTTTTCCAAATACTGATTTCACTGATCGTTCAACGCATGGGAAGGTTCCCCGGAATGATCGTCGGTATCACTATCGCCTCTATTGGAATAGGACTTGCTTGTATTTCCGGCGGCGGATCGGTTGGAACTCTTCACGCTTCCGTGTGGATCGTTATAGCCGGTATTTTCGTTTTCTCCATTGGCGAGATGATGGCCAGCCCCACCAGCCAGGAATACATAGGCAGCATCGCTCCCAAGGACAAGGTCGCCATGTATATGGGTTATTACTTCGTGGC
The DNA here is from genome assembly GCA_963667855.2 of Phycisphaerae bacterium. GTDB lineage: Bacteria > Planctomycetota > Phycisphaerae > UBA1845 > UBA1845. Next base: position 603,353 of record CAXXKI010000029.1, read on the forward strand.
CATGGCGCTCGGTAACCTCTTCGGCGGCGTGCTTTCCGGCCACTTGTACGGAACTTTCGCCCGCGATCACGGCGCACCGCACATCATGTGGGCAATCTTCGGCGGTTTGGGAATACTCACAGCTATCGCCCTGGCTCTATATAACCGTTTCGCCGTCGTTCGGAATTCCAACGATCAGGAATAACCACATAAACCGCTCAAGAGGTTATTTGTCGATACTGCTTTCCTTCTGAATTACGCCACGCAGAAGTAGTATCAACACCGGTGAGGCAATGGCAATACCGGCCAGTATCAGGTTCATACACTGCGGACCCTGCGAATACGGCAACGTGTCCAGTTTAGCACCGATGTCCGATGGACAGTACTCCGACAATAAGCCACCCGCCAACGGTCCCTCGGCAAAACGCGCGAAGAACATCGGCAGATACGAAAGCCCCATGTAAGAAGCCTCCCTGCCTTCCGGAGCAATCGCCGCAGTGTATTCGTACAATCGCGGCGACCAGATCATTTCCCCGAAGGAGAACAGAACTATCTGGATAATCGCGATTACGTAATACCCCTGGTTCATCGTCCAGCCCAGACTTGAGCAGAACCAACGGGGATCAACCGCTAAAAGCAGCATGGAACCCGCGGAGAAACATATCCCCACAAACATGACGTTGAATAACTTGTAGCGAGCCACTATCGGCGTGGAGATAATCACACCTATGCAAATGAGAAAAGGATTAATCGAATTCAATAACCCTATCGGCGCTTCAGACGCGTAAACACTTATCCCCGATTCGTCTTTACGCAGGTAATTGAGAACCTCGCCCCCTTTTTCCAGTCGCCATCGTGTTTGTTTTTCCCCGACAACGACCTTTGCCCCCTCGGCGAGCGGATTCTCCTGCTCTTCGAATAATAACCGTAACTCGTCCGGAATGACTTCTCGATCAAGATCGACAGCGAAAGACTCATCCACGTTAAACCTGTAATCGGCTATCGTTCGCTGATAATACTTGGGATATACTTGATACTGATGTTCGAATACAAGTCGTACCCCCACGAGGATCACCAGGAACAGCATAAAACGCCAGAAAGCGGACTCGCGAAAAACACTGATCGCAATCGCCCAGGGAGATTCCCACTTTTTTTCCTCGCCTTCCGAACCGCTGCCCGCTTGCCCTTCGCGGGTTTGTGCGTCTACCTTATCAACGCCCCGTCTCCAGAAAACCAGAATCGAAACCCAGCACAGAATACTCATCGCCGACCCCATCATGAATACGGATCGGTTTCCCCATTCCAGACCACGAAGAGGATCAAGTGTAAAATTCCCAACAAACGCACCGATATTCATAAGAAAATACAGCATATTGAAACCGGCGGTTTGTGATTTTTCCGATGTATACCGTTTGGTTGCGGAAATGAGAATAGGCGTCATGATCGCCGTCCCTACCGCAATAACAAATAACGACGGCAACACTATGGCCTTGGACTCTGTAGCACTGATTGCCAGCCTGGATATTACCAGTAAGATAACAGACAAGTGGAGCGTACGTTTTATTCCCAATGAATCGCCGATGAAACCGGCCACAAAACCCACGCCGGTATATACAGCCATACAGAGAGCCCACAGGTTAGCCGCATCTGCGTCGCTGTAACCAAGAGTTTCGCTGAGGTAGAGCGAACTGACGGTAAGCATGGCGAAATACGCAACCCCGTCCAGCAGGTTTACCAGTTGAACAACCCAGAACTCCCGTGAGCAGTATTTCAGATTGGAAAATTCGGAGAAATATTCGGCAACTGCTCGCGTTGCTCCACTGGACATACCACTACCTCCACAACTATGTTTTTCGATCGCCCAACACAGAAAAAAACCGGTCCGCTTCGAAAGGCCCATTGAAAATCCTGGAAACCTTCCGAAACGGACCGTTTACATCAATGGTTCATATTAAACTATTACTTCTGCTTACCCCAGAGCTTAGCCAGCTCGACAACGATCTTCACGGCCGTCTCCATCTCTTCCAGGCAGGCGTATTCCAGCTCCGAATGAAAATCGTGCATACCGACCGAAAGGTTCGGCGTGGGCAGCCCCATCTCGCTCAAGCGGGAACCGTCCGTACCGCCTCGAATCGACGTGCAAATCGGCTCGTGACCGGCGTTGATAATCGCCTGCTTGGCCAGCTTCATCGCCCGCGGCTCCTTGCTCATCGGCTCGCGCATGTTGCGATACTGCTTTTTCACGTTGACGTCGATCTTGGCCTTGGGATGCTCGGCCATGATCGAAGCGGCCACGTTACGCAATATCTTCGCCTGCTCCTTGAGATCCGGAGTATTGAAACTACGCAGCAAAATACGAATGGTAACCTCCGGCACACCACCTTCTATCGTATAGGGGTGCATGAACCCTTCCATACCGCTGGTGGTTTCCGGGGCCATGGTGTGCCAGGGCAACCGTTCCATGAACTGACCGGCCAACCGGATCGCGTTTACCATTTTTCCAGTAGCCAGACCGGGGTGAATGTTGACACCGGTGATAGTCACCGTAGCCAGGTCGGCCGAGAAGGTCTCCCCCTCCAGCTCGCCACAGCCTTCGCCATCCAGCGTGTACGCCACCTTGGCGTTGATGTCCTTGATATTGACTTTATCGCAACCGCGACCCACTTCCTCATCGCAGGTAAAGACCACGCGGATCGGACCGTGCTTGATATTCTTATCCTTCATCATTTTGGCTGCCGCGGTCATGATCACCGCGATACCGGCCTTATCGTCGGCACCCAGAAGCGTCTTGCCGTCCGAAGTGATAATAGTTTTGCCCTTGAGGGCCGCCAGCTTCTCGTTACCCTCGACCTTGATAACCTTGGACTTGTCACCGGGCAGGACAATGTCCTTACCGTTGTAATTCTTGTGAATTATCGGTTTCACGTTCTTGCCACTGGCCTCGGGCGAGGTATCCATGTGGGCAAGCAAGGCGATAGTCGGCGCCTTGACGTTACCGGGAACGGTTCCCATGGTAATCCCGTACTTGCCGACGTTAACATCTTCCAAGCCCAGCGCTTCCATCTCCTCGGCCAGCAGCTTGGCTAAATCCCACTGACCGGGTGAACTCGGATACTCGGTGGTATCCTCAACCGCGGTTGTCTCGACTTTGACGTACCGGCAAAAACGATCCAGCAAAGTATCCACAGCATATCCTCCTGAATTTCATCCCAAAGGGGGGCGGGCGAGACGCCCGCCTTGTATTTTTTTATCTCAGCAATGCAACAATTGCGCAAGTACCAACCTTCAAAGAAAAACCATAAACAGGTAAACCTCTACTCTCTACTTTCCACTCTCAACTCTCTCGGCAAAGCCGCGGCACGCTGTCGGGTCTGTTGACCCGCCCCCTGAGCAACGGAACATAAACCCAAGTACCAACCTCCTGTTTGTACGTTGTTGACACCCAGAGTGCAACACCCTCAAGCCCGCTCAACGACTACGAAGAACTCGAGATCGGCCGAACTCTCGAAGAGCGTAGCATCTCGCAACCAATTATAGTTACCCCAGCCGCCCTATGCTGCCCAATTCGGCAGATAAACCACTTGGACAGCTCCTGGCCGAGGTTAGTGGATTGTGATTCGCTGGGGCAATGCCAGATTGGATGCACCGAGTAGTCTCAATATCGCATCGGACGAGAAAAGCGACTCATCTCAGATCTTACGTCTTCTCCATCTTTGAAACCGACGTCGGATACGTTTAAACAGGGGATGGTCCGTTTCCATGAAACTGACACTTAACGCCATACCAACTTGAATTGTTGCAACTAGCATGATTGGCCAGATCATGTGGGTTAAAGCTCCCTCGCCATCGACGTCAACTGCATTCAGCGCGAAGCTGGTGAAAAAATACACCGAAATCAGTAGCACAATACTAACGACACACCTCAAAATGAATTGCCGTATTCCTTTTTGTCTGGTGCGTGGAAAATAAAGACCGAAAATGGTTTTGACGATGTCCGTAGTCCTATTGTTAGAACCGGGATAAACAACCAGACCGTCAGTAAACCTTATCCTCGGTAGGAATCTCGTTGGCGGTTTAAGAATTTCCCAGCTATGAGAAGTTCTCATAGCATTTCCGTTCACAACAGACCAAACCATGAGAGCTAAACATGAACGCTCGCACATCGCAAGTCACATAGCGCAATCGATAGAATTGGATTCCAAATGAAATCGCAATCCATAGCACGAAAATAAGAACCGAAATAGAAAGCAACCCGGTTAAAAAACCAACAATATACGAAAGGATAATAAAATCAGGACCGAATATACCACCTGGATCGATACCATCTTTAAAAAAAGTATCGATTTTACCAATCAACATACTACATCCGCTAACCAGAAACATCACTGCCATCACAGAAGTTATCAAAAACGTTATAGCCGACGTTAGAGCTTTTTCGCTGGAAATTTCCAACTCGATATCAGAGTCTCGCAGTATTTGTTTCAAACCTCGAAGGTATGCCCTTCTGCAAAGACGAGCTTCCCGACCACCCTTTACTTTTAGAAACTGAGGCTTACCGTCTTTAAGGATTCTATCGCCTTTGGCATCTACAATTGTCAGGCGATAACTGGAACCACTCGTATCCCGAGGCGCATTCATCTCGTGCCAGCGATATACGTTTCCCTGCCCATCTTCAGAGCGAACGCGCAACCCGGACAAGGTAAGCTCGGCCTCCTTCTCACCGGGGGGATCACTAAAAACCGCTCTAAAGAAACCTCGCATCGACAGCTACACTTTCGACAAAAAAGGGTAAACAAAAAGGATCGGGTTAACTCGGAAAAAACTCGTATCACCGGCAGTTAACGTATCACTTAGCTCGATTACAAAGCGCCTTTGCCCGCTGAATGCCCCGCTTGCATATCCGGGCAAAATCGTCGGCCATTATCTCCAGCTTCTTGCCAACTTCGAGGAGTACATCTTTCTCCGGGTCGGAAATCTCCCCGTCCATACGAGCGACGATCACCAGCAACTCCAACGCCTGATCCGGCTCAGCTATTACTCGGCGAAACAGTTTCTCCCGGCAGGTATCATCCTTAAGAGCATGGTCAATCGAAGCATCCAGGGAAGCACTGCTCATACCTAACGCTCGGGCAAACCGCTCAAGAAGCCCGCGTTCACTCCTGGCAATTACTCCATCAGCTGCAGAGAGAACTATCAGGGCCTTGAGTAATTCAATATTGGAGGCGGATAACTGTTTTTCCATATCAAATCCGCTGCTCTGCGAACCGGCCGGACAAAGCGCACGTGAATCCACCGGTAAGGGATAATCAGGATGCTTCTCAAACCACTTCCTGGCCGAATAGTCACTGGCATTTTCAAGATCAAGATATTCTCCGCGAACTATATCCCACAGACGCATGCAAATGATGTCCAAAGTCGTATCTGAACTCCACTCCAGCCCGCACTTTTCCAGTCGCAGGTACCCGTACGCGGATAAGTTCGGATGAAACACCGGTGTGGCCCAACGAATCTCCGGCGGATCAGTTGGATAGGAATACCCCAACCTTATCGTAAGCTTGTGGACATCGCCGCATTCAATAGTATCATCGAAAACCGAACCGCGACTGAGCCCTTTGCCGTTAAAGGTAATCTCGTATTCATCAGGCGGATTACCCCGAGCCTCGAAGGTGAAGACATCACTTTGAGCAGCAAGCGTCTTTAACGCGGTAAGCTCTTTAACCAACCGATCAGGCCGTTCATCGCTATACACTGTTGATCCCCTGCCACATATGCCTACTCTACTTCTCGATTCCGCCAGAGGAGGAACTCGACAACCCGAATTCGCGAATGCACCTCCGGAAACCGACACTCGTACAGTTTAAAGGATTGGAATGAAGCACGCAAAATATCGATTTTGATAAGAATAAAACGACCATGGGCTAAAACCGTTTTTTCAGGAATGATCGCCACGTGCGGAGTAGAAAAACACAGGCAAAGATTCAAGGCAACCCTGCCAACCAGCTGTCCACATACAACGAAAGCGATATGACATAACCATTATCGCTTTCGATCCTGCTATTTTATGTATTTCCGGCGAAACAAGCCTGCCTTGCGGAAACGGCCACACGCGGGAACATTCGTAACCTAATCAGGCAGAACGAACGGACCGCCGATCTGCTCATGCACCTCTATCGAAGCCCTTACAATTATATTCTTTTTCCAATAGCGGATAGTGTTTCTTCCGCCCTTTTCAGACCACTCGTCCGGGGCAATGGTATTGCGGATCATTTCCACCAGCTTCTGCATCTCTTCATCAGCTTCCTGCTCGTCGGTGTTATCGTCGTCGTTTCCACCCTGGTCATTAAAAGGTTCATCCGTTCCGAAGTTCGGCAGAGTGCCGCCTCCGGAACCACCACCGCCGCCACCGCCGCCGCTGCTCTGGCCGGCCAGGTCGACGGACGGGCCTTTGAAATCAGGGATTTTGAAGATCAGATCAGAAGCGTCGTAAACCCGCACATACAACTTGCGATTAAAATCCCGCCTTGTGGAAATTTTGATCGTGTTGCCCGAAGCGTGATATCGCAATTCCTCACCTTCGCTTATCTGCACCAGCACCTCGGTTAGTATTTTCCCAACGGTGGCGTTTTTCAAACGAAGTCTTATCGGCGTATCACGATCCACGCCCTCGGCTTCCAACGCACGCCAGACCACCACAACGTTGACTTCGCCCTGTTCGGTCACCCAGTCAAAAACCGATTCGAGAGGCGTATCGTCCCAATCAATCTCCTCTATTCGCTTATTCAATACGCTCCCGACAACCGAGGAACCACGAACAGCCACCCTGCCCGGAACACTTTTTTCAACTTTCGGCTTTACCTTTGCCTCTGTGGGGTTCGTAGTGGTTTTACCAGCATCGTCGGCAAGAGAGCTTATTGGATTAAAGCCAATCAAGACAGCCATGCAGCACGCCAAGAATACTCGCCGGAAAATCATATGCCTGTTCATTGGGAAAATCTCCTGGAAGTAATACGATTGTTGCAAACCAGCATTCCTGTTCAACCGACAATCACTTCTGTTGCCGTAACGATAGCTGGCAAAACCGACTCTATCAGAAACCGCCGGCAAAAATCCAGCTACTACAAACAATAGTACACGATTTATTACTGCGAGACAAGCTTTGGGCTGTTTTACACTACTCCGCCCCTATCTACCCACTACATATAGTAGGCTTGTTTCAAATAAACGCAATATAAGCTAAAATCACGATTCATTAATTTTGCAATTTTTACATTTTCACTTATACTCAAAATTCAAATAACACTTGACATTATAATACGTAACCTTCAAAATCAATTAATCAGTTGCTTCTATCACGACCGGCTGCTAAAGTGTTTGTTGGTCGTCTAAGGCGACTTTTATTAAACCCACTCAAGTGGCCCATCCCCCATGGGCCACTTACCCCCCAAGGCCCGGCCCACCCCGCCGGGCCTAACTTTTTTTCATCTTTCGCAAATTCGATCTCAAACTTCAACCACGACCGAAAAAATCCACCAAAACCCTTCTCAATACACATTTTTTCCGATTTACTTGATATAATACCAAAAAGGTGCTATATAGATAATAGGCTTGCAAGGTTTATGGATCAAACGAGATCTGCTTCGCTTGTCCCTTAAACGAGTTGTTGGACGAAACGCTATGTTAACACTAACGAGAAAATCTGACTACGCCCTGTTAGCTTTAAGTCATCTCGCCCAAATGGATGACAAAGTCAGCAGCGCCAGAGAAATAGCCGGAGAGTATGCAGTTTCCTCCGCCCTGCTGATGAACGTCCTTAAAATCCTTGCCAAAGAGGGATTAGTAACCAGCACCAGAGGTGCTCACGGCGGGTATAAACTGGCCCGTGAGCCGGAACAGATCACTTTGAAAAACGTGATAGAGGCCATTGAAGGCCCTGTAATGCTCTTTCAATGCTCGCAAGGAAAACGATCGCCGGACTCCATCAAAGGCTGCGACAGGCAGGATATCTGCCCGATTTCCATCCCTGCTCGCAAAGTGGCCAACCGCATGCGCGAGTTTCTCGACGGTGTCACTTTGACCGATATCGTTAACGGACAACACGGGCCTATGAACTCGATTCAGTCCGATTCTAAAGGAGAATCAACCGATGCCATCGGTATATCTCGATAATAACGCCACCACCCCCCTCGATCCCCGCGTGCTGGACGAAATGATGCCCTACCTGCAGACCAGGTTCGGAAACGCCGCCAGCAAAAGCCACAGCTTCGGCTGGGAAGCCGAGGAGGCCGTCAAACACGCCCGGGAACAGGTTGCTCAACTGATCGGTGCCTCCTCCAAGGACATCATCTGGACCAGCGGGGCCACCGAAAGCGATAACCTCGCAGTAAAGGGTGTCGCCGAAATGTACCGGGACAAGGGAAATCACATAATCACTCAGGCCACCGAGCACAAAGCGGTGATCGACCCGGCTATGTACCTTGAGCAGCAGGGTTTCACCGTCACCACCCTGGGTGTAAACAGTGAGGGAATTATCGACCTCGGCGAGCTGGAAAAAGCCATCACCGAGCAGACCACCCTCGTTTCCATCATGTTTGCCAATAACGAAACGGGAGCCATTCAGCCCGTCGCGGAAATCGGTGAATTGTGCAAATCCAAAGGCGTTCTCTACCATTGCGACGCTGCCCAGGCTTTTGGTAAAGTCCCCATAAACGTCGACAGCATGAATATCGATCTGCTGAGTATCAGCGGACACAAGATATACGGCCCCAAGGGAATCGGTGCCCTTTACATCCGCCGCAAAAACCCGCGGGTACGCTGCCAGCCGATCATTCACGGCGGCGGGCACGAACGGGGCATGCGCAGCGGAACTCTGAACGTCCCCGGCATAGTGGGCCTGGGAACTGCCGCCGAAATCGCCGGCAAGGACATGGAGTTTGAAGCCCAGCGCATTGGCAATTTACGCAACAAGCTCTGGACGGAAATCAATAACCGGCTTCCGAAAATAAAACGCAACGGATCTTCGGAAAAGGTTCTCCCCAATACACTCAACGTCAGTTTCGAATATGTTGAGGGGGAAAGCCTGATGATGGCTCTCAAGGATGTCGCGGTAAGCAGCGGCAGTGCCTGCACCAGCGCCTCTTTGGAGCCGAGTTACGTACTGCGTGCCTATGGAGTGGGAGACGATCTAGCCCACAGCTCGATCCGCTTCAGCCTGGGCAGATTCACCACCGAAGAGGACATCGACCATACGATCAAACGGACCGTCGACGCGGTCGAGCATCTCCGCTCGATGAGTCCGCTTTACGAGATGGCCATGGAAGGAATCGATGTTTCCAAGGTGGATTGGGCGCAGCATTAAAGAAACTTATCGCCGAAGGTAAAACCACCACGGTAAACCTTTGTGCGATTTTTGGAGAAATACAATGGCGTATAGTGATAAAGTAGTAGACCACTTTGAACACCCCCGCAATGTCGGCTCCCTGGATAAGGAAGACAATAACGTGGGTACCGGTATCGTCGGCGCTCCTGAATGCGGCGACGTTATGAAACTGCAGATCCAGGTGGACGATAACAACCGGATCGTGGACGCGAAGTTTAAAACCTTCGGATGCGGCAGTGCAATAGCCAGCAGCTCACTCGCGACCGAATGGGTTAAAGGCAAAACAATAGACGAAGCCCTGGAAATAAAGAATACCGAAATTGTAAAAGAACTCGCCCTGCCGCCGGTCAAAATCCACTGCAGCGTGCTGGCCGAAGACGCCATTCGCGCGGCTATCCAGGACGTGAAACGTAAAAAGGAAAAAGGTAACGGCAACTGAAGCGAATCAATTATTACGCTTTCAGAAAACCTTTCGATGAAGGAGAAAAGAGATGAGTCTGAATCTGACCGAAAAAGCCGCCGCCGAGATGAAACGCATTATTACCCAACAGAACAGTCCTGATTCCGAGACCGATGCCTTTATCCGCGTCGGTGTCAAGGGCGGAGGCTGTGCGGGTTTCGACTACATCCTGGACCTGGCAGACCGCCGCGCCGAAGGAGACGAACTATTCGATCAGCACGGAGTGAAACTGATCTGCGACCCGAAAAGCTATCTATACTTGTCAGGTGTAACCATAGACTTCAAGGACGAACTGATGGGACGCGGTTTTGTTTTCAATAATCCCAACGCTTCCGGATCCTGTGGTTGCGGGGCCAGTTTTTCCGTGTAACCCCGCGGAAACGAATATCCGGGAGATTGCGTAAATCCTAAACGGATTGGACACGACATGAGCAAACAGGAAGCGACGGTTCCCAGAAAGTGCCTCGCATGTGACGCGAAACTGACCAGCCCCATAGTCTGCCAGGGGTGCCATAAGCTTTACCCTATTCCCACATCGGTGGATTATTTCGAACTGTTGGGGCTGGAAAGATCGTACAATATCGATCCCGCTCTCCTCAACGAGCGCTTCGTTTCCGTCTCCCGGCATGTGCATCCGGATTTTTTCACCGGAGCGGGACATGAGATGAGCCAGCTATCCACCCGACTAAGCGCCGAGCTGAACGAAGCGGTCAAGGTTCTCAAGGATCCGGTGCTCCGTGCGGGTTACCTGTTGGAAATCTCCGGAGGCCCCAGCGCCTCCGATGATCGCACCGTACCGCCGTCCGTGCTCGCCGAGGCCATGCTCCTTCGCGAGGAAATTGAACAATCCACAACCGATAAAAACAAGCAGAAGTTGCAGGAACTGCAGGACAGTGTCGAGGAAAAACAAAAAACGGTACTGGCGGAAATAGCCGAGTTGGCCGGCAAACTCCCCGGCGCCGGCGATGAGGATAAAACCCGTTTGCGCCACGCTCTTAACTCGATGCGATACTACAGAAACATTCAGGATATGCTCTGGAACGCCTGCGAATCGTAAGCCTCCGGACAACCTATATGAGCTGATACAATGAGCAAGAAACAGGACATAATCGTTGGAATTGATTTGGGAACCACCAATTCGCTCGTGGCTTTCGCTGACGAGTCAGGCCCTTCGATTATAAGCGACGGCGACCACGATTCCCTGCCATCAGTCATCCGTTTCGATGAGCAGGGGAAAATCGAAGCCATAGGCCACGATGCTCGAAAACACGCGGTGGAATATCCCGAACGCACCATATACTCCATCAAACGTATGATGGGCAGAGGTTTCGATCAGCTGGGCGAGGAAATCAAACACCTCGCATACCCGGTTACCCGTAGAACCTCAACCGAAGATGGCGAAGAAACCCGCGACCTCGCCGCCGTCAGCGTAGGCGAAAAACTATTCACCCCGCCGGAGATCAGTGCGGCTATCCTTCGCGAACTCAAGTACCGGGCGGAAAAACACTTCGGCCAGGAAATTACCAAAACCGTTGTCACCGTACCGGCTTACTTCGACGACGCCCAGCGACAGGCGACCCGCGATGCCGGGGTTATCGCCGGACTTGAAGTTGTCCGTATAGTCAACGAACCAACCGCCGCGGCATTGGCCTATGGCCTCGATCGGCAGGAACACGCCACCATCGCCGTCTACGATCTCGGCGGTGGAACGTTCGACATAACCCTGCTGCAACTTAACGGCGACGTCTTTGAAGTTCTCAGCACCAACGGCGACACCCACCTCGGCGGCGACGACCTGGATAGGGAAATAATCAAGCTGGCCACCAGGGAGATACGCGACAAGTTCGGCCTGGAAATAGATACGCCCGCAACCAAGCAGGCCATGCGCTCCTTCGCCGAGCAGATTAAAATCGCTCTATCCTCAAAGGACAGCGCTTCCCTGGAGATCGACCTCGGCCAGGATCGCGTATACCGAAGAACCATTACCGTAACCGAATTCGAAGAAATGATCGCGCCCTGGATCGATCGCACGCTCGAATGCTGCCGCCGGGCTTTACGCGACGCGCAGGTTCAGACTGCGGATATAGGCCAGGTAGTCATGGTCGGCGGCTCGACCCGCATTGGCTATGTCCGTAAGAGAGTTGGTGAGTTTTTCAAGACCCGGCCCTACACCGCCCTCAACCCGGAACAGGTGGTTGCCTTGGGCGCTTCCATGCAGGCCTCCATCCTTTCCGGCGATCGGCGGGATATGCTGCTGCTCGATGTAACCCCGCTTTCTTTGGGAATCGAAACCATGGGCGGGGCCATGGGCAAGCTCATAATGAAAAACACCAAGATACCCTGCCAGGCCACCGAAGCGTTCACCACCTTCCAGGATGGGCAGACCGCGGTGAAAATCAACGTCCTCCAGGGCGAACGGGAACTGGCCAGGGACTGCCGATCACTGGGCGTGTTCAACCTTACCGGTATTCCCCCAATGTCGGCCGGGATGCCCAAAATCGATGTAACCTTCCTCATCGATCAGAACGGTATTCTCAACGTCTCCGCGAAAGAAAGGCGCAGCGGCACGGTGGCGGGCATTCAAATAGTACCGGCTCACGGCCTTACTCCCGATGAAGTTAAACGAATGACGGCAGAGAGTATAACCCACGCGGTCTCCGATATGACCGCCCACCGCATGATCGATTTGCGCAACCAGGTAGCGTTCGACACCAACAAGGCCGAACAAATGCTCGCTCAGCACGGACACCGTATCGACCCGACCTTAAAACTGAAAATCGAAGAATCCATGATCGCTCTGCGCACCTTCGCCGAGGAAGCGGAAAACGCAAACGAACTGGCCAAACGTCTCACCGAGTTCGACCATACGATGGTCCCCCTGGCCGAAGCGGGGATAGCCGCGGCGGCCGGCGAAGATTAAACCGCAGGGAGAATAGCTCATGGGCGGAAAAAACCCCTACATCGATCAACCGGACCTGCAACCGCCGAGTGGAAACTACAAGATCAACTTTCAGCCCATGGACGTTACTGTCGAGGTCAAACCGTCGGAACTCGGCAAACCTCCATGCGGATATCCCTACAGTATTCTGCACGTAGCTCTGGAAAACGGAATCGACATCGACCGGGCATGCGGCGGGATATGCGCCTGTGCCACCTGCCATGTTTTCGTTACCCAGGGATTCAAAGCAGCCAACGAGCCAACCGAGGCGGAAGAGGATGCCCTGGAAAACGCACCGGGATTGAGATCCACCAGCAGGCTGGCCTGCTGCTGCGTACCCGATGGCACCTGTGACCTCGTCGTGGAAATACCAAACTGGAATCGCAACCTGGCCAGGGAGAATCCGCATTAAGACCGGATCGAGAAGGTGTTACCATGAAATGGCAGGACTACGAGGACATCGGAATCGCACTATTTGATAAGTCGCCGGACCTCGATCCGCTTTCGGTCAGGTTCACCGAACTGCACGAAATGGTGTGCAACCTGGAAGGATTCGATGACGATCCGCTGTCGTCTGATGAGTCGAGCCTGGAAGCAATCCAGATGGCCTGGTACGAGGAATACAAAGAAAGCCATCACGGTTAACCCGGGTTTCACGTTGAGACACCCAGTCAACCAGCACTTGGTTATAGATTGGAGCATAGCTAAACGACAACCCACATCGATCACGAGCATGACTCGACGACGCCCCCCATCAATCACGATACAGTAGTTACCCGACTCTGGCCCACCTTCTGCGAACCTTAATCAAGACCACCAAATAGTCCGCCTTGGCGGACCATAAGGTAGCCGCTGGTGGAGACGGCGAAGCCGGCGCAACCGGCGGTAAGGAGTAACGCTTGTCCCCCCAGAGCCCAGTCGTATTTGGCCCGCCAGTTGCGGGCCAAAGACGACTGGCCGATATAAACCTTCATGTATAGTCACCGGAATGCTTGCGGTTATCTCAAACAACGCCCGCACAGCGGACCCTGCGCGTCGGTTACCGTTCCTGGGACCTTTGTCGACAAACAGAACAAACCATGAATAGTTGAAAATAACACGCTTTTGAAAAGCCGTAGATTACGCCCCGGATTCAGCCACGAGTTTCGCTATCCGCTCAAGAATCGGTTGCTGCCTGAGGTTTAACTCCTTGTACACCTGCTCGGCCGTATAGTCCCTGCCGCCCAGTTCATCGGCTACCCGGCGTATAGTACCTGCCAGGTTGCGAAGTTCCACTTCCAGTTCCGGAATTGATTTTTCCATAACTACCAGCCAGGTGTCGTCCTGCTTTTTCAGCTCGACCGACTCCAGCGGCAAACGGGACGCCACCTGGAACGAAACCTTCGCGGTATCACCGCTTATCTCTTCCGACACCACCTGCACATCCCGGCTGAGCGGACCAAGGATATTCGCAACCTGCGTCCGATGCCCGAAATGAGTGGCCGTCCCCTCCCCCACGTTTTCCCGCAGTTTTCGCTGCAACTGGGCTTCCGCCGCCACCAGCTCATCCACCGCCAACACCAGCGACATTATTGCCGACCGGTGCTCCGGCTCGAACAAATCGAGCATGTCCTGGTATTTTCCATTCGTGCGGCACTGGTGGATAAAGCGAACTGTCTCCAACGGTGACCGCTTCACGGTATTTTTCGATACCGCAATCGCGGGTTTCTCAACTTTCGCATGGTTATTCGTGGGCGAAACCGCAGAAGGAGAAGAATGATCCTTTTCACAACCACACACCACGGCAAGCCCCGCAGCCAGTAGCACTGCAGAAAAACATCTTGCCGAAAAAGTGGAGTTAACCAATTGCATTCTAGGACTTCTGGCGGGGAACCTTAACCTGTTTGGTCTGGCTTTGAATAGTCTTTCCATCCAATGATTCATACTGGACAACTAATTCAACCGTTTCTCCGAGGATATCAACATCCCCCCAGTAAAGAGACGGCTGATAGGAATATCCGGTCAACTTTGAAGACTCTCGCCGGGGCAGCTCTTCCGTTCCCACCATCCAGTTCTGCACCAGAACCCGTTCGCTTTTCCCGTTTGGCAACTGGTCTATACGAAACATCTTAACGTGCAGAAAACCATCGGCGTAAGAACCCTTTCGCGTACTTTTGGACAGAAGATAAACGAGAAACCGGAAACCTTCCGGGTTGGAATCACCGGCCTGGTCGTAGCTCTGCCACATTGTCTGCGGAAAAACACAAACCACCTTATAGATGTCGTTTTTGACCAGTGAAGCAGGCAACCCGTGCCTATTAACGGTTTTTACGGACGCACTCGGACCAGCACACCCGGCGAACAGCATCGCCACCGGGAGAAGAAGTATGAACCTCATGATGATTTACTCCTGGTTAACTGTCGTTGTTGGCTTCGTCCTTTTCTTCAGCCATCGCAAAAGTTTCCGACTTCGGAGGAAGAATCGCCGGCGGACCGTAGGTTTCCATCACCGTCGTACCACTATCCTCGTCATTCTGGTTACCCGGCATCAACGGGCCGTAGATCTGCGGCTCCGGACCGTAATTCTGTTTTCTGTTCTGATACCTCTTGAAACGCGGTGAATCGTTCCTCGATTTCTCCATCAGGCGGGCTTCATCATCATCGCCGGGAAGAATTCGTAAACCGTGCATCAACGGACTGCGCTTCAGTCTCTCCGGCAAGAACCCGCTTTCGTCACGCAGTTTCACCGACTCAACGTACGCATCATGCTCGTCGCGGATCACGTTAACCGTCAGGACCATAAGCAACTCCGTACGCCGACGAGTGTTGGCCGTCGCCCGGAACAGGTTCCCTACCAATGGTAAATCACCAAAAATCGGAACCTTGGTTTCCCGCTCGCTCTCCTGAGTCTGAATGAGTCCGCCGATCACGACTGTCTCACCATCCTGAACCGTAACCACCGTCTCCGCAGAACGCTTGGAGAAAATAGGAGCAGTCACGCCCTCAGAAATCTGTACACCGCTGCCCTCGTTGAGCGAGGAAATCTCCGGCTTAACCTCCAGGTTCACATAACCGTCCGGGTTAATATGCGGAACAACGTCTAACTGAATACCAACATCCTCGTATTCAACGTTCGAATTCCGCGAACCGCTGTCGGAAACCTGCGTTCCACGCAAAAACGGAACATTATCACCAATAACGATGTTGGCCTCTTCGTTGTTCTCCACCATGATCGTCGGACGACTCAATACCTCCAGGCTTCCGTCAGACTGCAAAGCGTGAAGCAGGAAGTTGAAATCCTCGCCGGTAATGGAGAAGGTAAACCCGCCGAACGAACCGGCCGCCCCCACCGAGGTTCCACCAACCACGTCGAAATCGTGCCCCTGGACAATACCATTAGGGCCAACCGTAGCGTTGTTACTGAAACCAAGATCCTGCAGGGCAAACTCCATACCGAATTCCAATCGGTCATCCAGAGCAACCTCAGCGATAAGGACCTGGATATTCACCTGTGGCGGTGGTCTGTCGATTGAATAAAGCATTTCCATGGTACGGGAGTAATACCGCGGGCTAACACCAATCAGCACGCTGTTGCTTTTTTCATCACCAAGAACGGTAACGCTTCTCTCCGCCTGACGCCTGATCGCCGACTCGTCATCCAGATCACCCAGCAGGTCGTTTTCCTCCTTGAAGTAATCGGAAAGAGCACTGGCGATATCCTTCGCGGGAACGTACTTGGCCTCGTAGACCATGCGGATTCGATCCTCCACATCCTGGGCATCCAGGCTGCGAATAAGATCTTCCACCATGTTCAGATCGCCTTCCGATCCCGCAGCAATTACCATATTGGTGCGTCGATCAGCGGTGAAACTAAGTACCTGCCCCGGCGCACTACCTCCAGAACCGTCAGCAGTAATTGTTCCGCCGTCGCTGATCTGCAACGTCGTCTCCGGACCATCGTTGCTTTTCTTCTCCTCGAAAAGTTCGGTCAGGCGCTCAACCACCTCTTCCGCGTCAGCGTTAGCTAACGGGAACATTCTTATTTCCGCCAGTGTCGGCGGTATACTGTCAATAGACCTGATCAGGTTTTCCAACATCTCCATACTGTCGGCCGGCGCCATCACGAACAGCGAGTTGGTCCGCTTGTCAGGTTCAATCGTAATGTCCTGGCGGATCAGTTTTCGTGTCCGGACGGTTCCATCGCTCAGCTTCTCGTCGAAAGTAAGGATAACCGCCTCGGAATCATCACCACCGCCCTTGCTGCCACCGTTAATCGTATTGATAAGGGTTTCAGACAACTCCTCGGCATACGCCCGTTTAAGCGTAACAACCTTAATCCCCATATTTATGCCGGGAGTGGAAGTATCCAATCGTTCGATAATTCGACCGACGTTAGTCATCTCCGCTTCCGCCGCCCAGACAATCAGCGAGTTGGTCCGTTTGTCCGCCTTCACCGCTATGGTGTCGGTCTGGCTTGATTTTCCACTTCCCGAACCCTGGGATTTAAACAATTCCTCCAGGGTTTTGGAGGTTTCTTCCGCCTTGGCTCGCTCAAGCGGGAAAATCTGTACCCGACGGGCAAGAGTGGACTCGACATCCAAAAGCCCAATCAGGTGCTTCACCATGTTGTGATCTTCCTCGGCCGCACTGCAGATGATCGAGTTGGTGGGCTCGTCGGCCATCAAAAATACCGGCGTTCGCTCCGCGTCCTTGCCTTTCTCACGAGCATCGAACACTTCCTGCATCTTCACCGTCAGCTTGGAAGCGGAACCATACTCAAGAGCGTAAACCCGAATAGATTTTCCACCGACCGGCTGAACATCCAGCTGAGTGATAAGAACTTCAGCCCGTTTGAGCGCATCGCGTGAACCGGTGAGAATCAGAATATTGCTCGATGACTCGGGAACGATAGTCGGAGCTTCAAACTCCTTGTCCGACCCCTTGGCCATCCCCTCGAAAAGCTTATCCAGCATGTCGGCCAGTTTGATCGCATCGCCGTGCTTAAGCGGGAATATCTTCGTATCGCTGTTGATCAACGGCGCCTTATCCGTATCCATCTGGGCGATCAGTTTTTCGATAATCGCCAGGTGATTCTTGGCCGCACTGGCAACGATGCAGTTGGAACGACCATCGGCTATCAACGCTATTTCCTGCTTATCCTTGCCCTTGTCCTCAACCAGCACCAGACCATCGTACAAACCCTGATCGAAAAGCTTTTCGATCTTCTCCGCCACAGTCTCCGCCTGGGCATTATGCAGAGTGAAAATCCGAACTACGCTGTCCAGATCGGGAACGATATCCAGCTTGCTCACCAGTTCGGTTATCTCGTTGAAGTTCTGCTCCAAGGCCGAAACAATCAGCGAGTTGGTATGCAGATCAACTGAAAGGAAAATCTTTTCGCGAGCGACGGCCGCATCGCCTACCTTGGTTTTCTCCATCCCCTCGATACGTTTATCCCATAGCTCCTGGATGATCTTGCTGACCTGGGTGGCATCGGCTCCCTGCAAAGCGATAAGCCGCAACGGGTGCTTGATGTCCGAAGCGGGAATGTCCAGGCTCTTGAGTACACCGTCGACAAGAACCAACTGTTCCTTACGACCGGTTATGATCAGCGTATTGGTTCGAGCATCGGCCGTAACTCCGACATTATAAACCAGAGATTCACCGATCACGTTGGTGGGTACGCCTTCGCCTTTGCTGACACCAGCGGCCGGCTTGGTCAGATCCTTGCCCGACTTGAACATATCCTCAAGCAATTTCTTGGCATTTTCCGCGTCGGCATAAACCAGGGGGACGATCCGCAGATTCTGCTCCACGGCCATCGGTACACCATCCAGCAGTTGGATCAACTGCCGCATCGGCTCGATGTTTTCTTTCGCCGTCGCACAGATAATCGCCCGGGATTCATCATCCGCGATAAGCTTGATCTGCCGTTCCAGATTGATCGGTGGCAATTCGGTAATCTGGCCATCTTCACCGGGCTCGGCCACCATCATCGTCAGCCGGCTGATAACCTCAGTTGCTTCCTTCTTGCCCTGCTCCGTCGTAAGCAACTCATTAAGAGTATCAGCCAGTTTTTTCGCGTCACTGTTGAGCAACGGATAATACGCCAGACGGAGTTCGCCGAACCCCTCAACCGGCTCGGCATCGATTTCGCCAATCAATTCCTTGATTTTGTCATACTCAGCGGTCGGAGCGAGAACGACAACCGAGTTACTCACCGCGATAGGAAATACCTTGATCTCCTGGGCGGCTTCGACACCCTGCTGGGCTTGAAGTACGGCGATGAATTCCTCCAGCTTTTCGGCCGCTTCGATAGCTTTCACATGTTCAAGCTGAAAAGTCATTTTCTCCAGCTTGGGAAGAGAAGGATCGACCTGATCCAGCATACCAACCAAAGCTTCAACCATCTCCAGCTTGTCGGTAGGACCGGTAGCCACGATGATGTTACTGGAGACGGTGGCAACTGTAACCGTCTCTTCCGGACGAGGCTCACGTCCGGCATCCAGTTCCGTCATCGTGTCATGAACGACCTTGGCTATTTCCTTGGAGTTCTTATTATGCAGCGTTACTACGCGAAAATCCTTGGGCGTAATGTCTGAATCAATGGCTTCTATAAGGCCTTGCAGAATTGCCAGATCGTCCTGCGGACCTGTGAGGATGACTTTTCCTCCAACGACCTGGACATCGACCTCGGCACCTGAAAGGTTTATGTCCACCGGCTCCGCCCGGCCTCCATTGGAAGCTGCTGCTTTCTCTACATCAGCTTCCGGGAGTTTCTTCTCGGTCTTCTCGACTTTTGGTTCAGTCTTTCTGACCGCTTGTTTTTTGACCGGCTCTTTGGTTGGCTGTTCCTTTTCTTCGGCGACCTGCCCGTAAGCAATCGCCGTGAACAACCCCAGGACCATAACTGTCAGCAACTTCTTCATGACTGCGTCCTCACAATGTTTGGCCAATGCCAAGCGCTTCGCTCAACAACCCAAACTCGCACATATCCAACTCCCGCGTGGTGCCAGTTAAACACGAGAATCTTACATCTTTACTACCCTTGAAGAGGCCTATGGTTGCCAACGCAACCGAACAAAAATCCAGCCTCTTCCCCAGAGCCCGCAGTCTGCTCTATACCCTTTAGACGAAGATTTCGCCATTTGGTTACAAGAAATTTCCAACCGCGAGCATTTTATTATATCTCGTTTCCAGAGCTTAACTTAACGACGCCTTCCGCGCGAACGTCCTCTCGAAGAACTCTGTGACTTATTTTTATCTAACATCTCCTGAATTACACTCTTTATTTCTTCGGCGCTCATATTATTTGGTTCCAAAATGACCGTGCCTCTACCACCCGGAGGTCCCATCGCTACTATCTGGGCAACCAAAGCTTCGGCCACCTCCAGCAACTTCGGATCACCGGAAACCAGTAGACTGTTCGATGTAGGAATAGCCTCAACCGAGATTTCAGTACTGGTACGGCCGTTTCTTCGCGTTGAACCAGTCGATTTCTGCACCGAATTACGTAATGTTTCTTCTACAGTAACTGCCAAATCTTCCGCCCGATAGAGGTTGGCTACCGGAATCAACTTCACTCGGCTGAGCGGATCTTTTTCTTCCTCATCCAGCGACATTGCCAACTTTTCTATCAAAGAAAAATCTGATGGACTCGCCCGAACGATGAGTGAGTTGGAAGTATCGTTGGCAATGATCACCGGAGTGATGGCCGAAGTTGAACTACCACGACCTCTACCACGGTTTTTACTCGCCCCTTCGACAAACATCTTGGTCAAAGTCGGCTCGATTTCACTTGCTAATGATTTCTCCAACTTGATGATCTTGGGCGCATTACCCGCATCTTCGACTTCCACATCGATTTCGGCTACTAGTTGAGCGACTCTTTCCAGGCTCTCTTTCGCACCCGTCGCCACCAGCGAATTGGTAGTCGGAAGCGTACTCAAACGGATATTACCCATGAGATCCTGGCTGCCGCGTCGACCTCTGTTCGTACCCGGCTTCTGCAGGTAATCTTCAATAATGGTCTGCATCTCGGTCGCGTCGGTGTACTTGAGCGTGAACATCTTAACGTCGCGTTGCCCTTCATTGGGTAGTACGTCGAGTTGAGCAATAACCGCGTTAATCTCCTCGAACTCCTTCTCGTTGGCTTTTATCAGGATGGAATCGCTGCCCCGCGTAGCGGAAATACTGATCGTCTGCTGCCCACGCCGACCGTGGCTGGAGCGAACAAAAATATCGTTAAGCGATCGAACCACCGACTCCGGATCGGCATTCTTGATTTTCACAACGTGTACTTCACGCCCACCGGCAACACTCTGATCGATATCCTTGATGAATGCCTCGATCTCCTTCATCTTCGCCGGAGCCGCGGAAACAACCACCGAGTTACTCGCCCATTCGGCAACAACCGCAACCTGGTCCTGCGGACTCGCTCGCCGACCACTTCGGGATTGTCCAAACAATTGCGTAATAGCCTGGCTGGTTGAATGCACATCCGCAAAGGTCAAGCGGAAAGAACGAACCTCTTTATCGAACGTGGGAGCCACATCCAAAGTCTTAACCAACTCCTCAACTCGGGCAAACTCCGCATCATTGGCAAATACCAACAGAGAATTCGTACCCGGATCGGCCACTATCGCCATACCCTGGTCATCGCGACGACGACGCTGCGTACGCCGTACGATATCACTCAGCCGGCGGGCAAGGTCTTCCGCGTTACCCTCTTTCAAAACAATGACTCTTGTGGTTCTATCAACTGAGGATTCAACATCGACCTCCGCAATCAACTTTTCAACCTTCTTATGGTTTTCAGCAGAAGCGGAAACGATCAGGCTACTGGTTCCCCAGGTGTATGACGCCTTTACTATATCCTCCGGATTCGAACCGCGTAAACGGGGGAACGAACTGTTGATCGCGTTGATCATGCTGCCCGGATCGGCAAACTTAATTGGGTAAACCTTGATCTCCAATCCACCTTCCAGCGGTTCCTTGTCCAGACGCTCGATCAGCGGCAGAACTTCCTCATATTCCTTATCCGTCGCTGTAACAATCAAAACGTTAAGCTCGTCGTCAGCAACGACCGAGACCGGCATCTGACCCGTGCGGCTTCGCTTTCTGGTCTGACCAAGGGTACGGTTAACCATATCCGCCACCTTTGACGCCCGGGCGTTTTTCATCTCGTAAATATTACGGTTCTTCTGCCGCCCGGAATCCTTATCCAGTTCCTTGATCAACTCGGCTATTTCTTTCTGGTTTTCCGGACTCGCGGTAACCACTATCGACTGCGTCGCCCATTCCACCGAACAATCCACGCGGTCCTTTTCGGCCATCCGCCGATTACCCTGATAAGCAGTGCGGATTACGTTGTAAACTCCGTTGGGATCGCAGTAATTGATCGGGTAAATCTCAGTCTCCCGCCCCTTTAAGTTCGACGGGATGACATCCAGGGTCTTGACCAGTTCCTGCACGCTGGCGAGTTCCGACTCGTTGGCAAATACCAATAGCGAGTTCGTGCCCGGATCGGCCACTATGGCCATACCCTGATCATCCCGACGACGACGCTGCGTACGACGCATGATATCGTTCAGCCGGCGAGCCATCTCCTCGGCGTTGGCCTCTTTCAATTGAATTACGTGGGTCTGCCGATCAACCGAGGACTCAACATCGACCTCCTTGATGAGTTTTGCCACCTTCTCGTGGTTAGCCGGTGAGGCCGATACGATCAGGCTGCTGGTTCCCCAGGTGTAAGACGACTTGACCATATCCTCCGGCCGAGAACCACGCAGGCGGGGGAACGAATTGTTGATCGCTCCGATCATGCTGCCCGGGTCAGCAAACTTCAGCGGATAAACCCGGATTTCCAAACCACCTTCCAATGGCTTTTTGTCCAACTGTTCGATCAGTGGGAGAACGTCCTCGTACTCCTTCTGGGTGGCACTTACGATAAGCACATTAAGCTCATCGTCGGCGACGACCGAAACAGGCATCTCCCCTGTCCGGTTCCGCTTTCGACTTTGCCCAATGGTACGATTGACCATGTCGGCCACCTTCGATGCCCGAGCGTTCTTCATTTCGTATATGAAACGCGCTTTCTGCCGCCCACTCTCCTTGTCCAGTTCCTTGATGAGGGCATCAATTGCGTCCTGGTTGGCTTCGCTTGCGGTAACGATCAACGATTGCGTTGCCCACTCCACCGCGGAATCCACACGATCCTTTTCCGCGGTACGCCTGCCAGGCTTGAACGCGTTTCGAATAACATTATTCACGCCGTTGGGATCACAATATTTGATCGCGTAGACCTTGGTGATTCTCGCCTTGAGCGTACCAGCACCTTCCTTGTCGATATCCGCTATACGAGCCTTGATTCTTGCCTGGTTTTCCTCGGTAGCCAGAACCACTAGCTGGTTACTGCCCGGTTCCGGAGTAATAGCCACGGTAAATTCGGCCGGCTGCACACCTTTGAGCTGCAAAGCATCAAACGCCCGCTTACGATCTGTGAACCATGATTTGAGATATTCCGCAGCTTCGTCCGCCTGGATGAACTTCAACGGAACAACCATCTCCTTGAGCATTTTGTCCGGAGCTTCCGCGAATTCGTCCAGCGGTTTGATGATACTGTTTTGGATTTCCTCAATCTGAGTGTGAGTGCCGCGTATCAACAATGTATTCGTGGAATTATTCGCCACCGCCTGTGGCGGTTCGATCCCATCCCCGCGTCCTTTAAACAACTGGCGTATCGAGTTAGCCACTTCATTCGCCCGGGCTTTGTTCAGAGCGACTACCAGAGTTGTCACCGCAATCGGCTGGGCTTCGGGAACATCAACTTCCTCCAGAATCCTCTCTACAAATGCAAAGGTTTCCGGCTCGCCCATGACCGTGAGCGAATTGGAACGCTCATCGGCCGACGCAGAATAGGGACCCATCTGACCGGATTGACCCTTGAGCTGACGCATCAGATCGCCCACCATCGACTTCAACTGCTTGAGTACTTCAGGTGCCCGGGCGTGTTTCAGCTTGAAGGTCTTGATATCAACCGCACTGTTTTTGCTGTCCAGAGTCTCTACACACGCTTTTTGATCTCTTCGTATTTTTCCTTCGGGGCACTTACGAACACCGTATTGCTGTCCGCATCCCCCACGAATTTCAACTGGCTGGAACTTTTTCCCCCTCTTCCTCGCACATCAACGTTAAAAATTGCAGTAAGGGTTTTAGCAATCTTGGCCGCCTCGCCGTTTTTGATATCAAAGCTGAACAGCTCCGGAGTCGAAGGACCCTTGACATCCAGTTGAGCGATTATCTCTTCAACCTTGGCGATATCTTCCTCTTCCGCTCTAACCACAACCGCGTTGTTGGCCGTATCGGCGATGAGTTTGGCCTGGACATCGTCCGGGCGGAAAGTACTAATGCCCTGCGAGCTGCCCCCACGCCTCCCGCTCCGTCCGGAAGAACCACCACCAGCCAACAAACTTTCCAACTGCGGTACCAGTTCCGCCGCGTCGGCGTACTTGAGCGGAATGGATTTGATTATTCGCGGTGCCGGAACCTGCTCTTCGATCTTGGCAATTATCTTTTCAGTAAGATCGAGCACCCGCTTGGGAGCCAGAACCATCACTGTGTTCGTAATGTTGTTGCTCGTAACCTTGATAGACTCGGTGGCGCTCAAACTGGCACCTTCTTCACCAGGTATCGCCAGATTAATCTGCTGCCGCATCATCTCCGCCATAGCCTGGGCCTGCGCCTGGTTATTTCTATTCCGACCCGTACGGCTGGCCGTCGGAGTGCGCGCCTGCTGATCCAAACCGAAGATGGTATTCAGTTGCGTCTCCACATCGGAGGCCAACTGGTTTTTAATCTTGAAAAACCGGAAATCGGTGGTCGGATCGGTAGGCCTGTCTATCGTAGCCACCAGTTCCTCGATTGCCGGGAACATCTCGGTAGAGGCTTTTATGATAATTGCGTTCAATGCGGGATAGGGAAGAACCTTAATGCTCGAAGCAGCAGCAGCCGGTGCGGGAGCCGGCTGTTTCTCGTCCTTGCCGCCACGTTTCTTTCCGCCTTTGGCATCCTCTTCTTCCTGGCCCTGGGCGTTCTTAGCTTGGTCGGCTGCCGCCTTGGCTTTAGCAGCAGCCGCTGCTGCTGCCGCCGCCCGTCTCGATGCCGCAGTATTCCTGCTACCAGCGCCGGACGCGTTAAACATCGTCTCCAGCACCTGAGCGGCCACAGTCGGATCGACATGCTTTAATTCCCAAATTCGAATATCAGGAAGCGAAGATGTATCCTCCATCTCCTCCATCAACTCTTCCAAAGCAATCTTGGCATCAGCAACCGCCTGACCCGGCCCTTCGAAAGAAATAGTGTTTGTTCGATGATCGACAACAATACGAACCTCGGAACCCTTCTTGTTTTCATCAGCGTCCTTCTTTCGCAGCATTCTTTCCAGAATAGCCGCTCGGGAACCGTCGAAGGCACTATCTTTCTTAACCGTCTCCTCTTTTACAGGTTCCTCTTTTGGGGGTTCTTCCTTTACTGGTTCGTCTGCTTTTTCGGCTTTTTCGGCTTTTTCCGCCGGCGCTTCTTGAAGAGTCAGCCCCGCTCCGATCGCATCCAATGCACGAACCATTACCGAAGGCAACACGCAGTGATCTACATCATCTGGAGTCAGCTCTTTCAGACGGCTGGTGCGAGACTTTTCCCCAACGCCTTCAACCGTAACTTTCACCCCGCGACGCTCAAGCTGCTGAGCCAGAAGAGCTGCAACCTTATCGGCCGAAGCGCCCTTGATCTGCTGCCGGTTAATGGAAATACCACCGCCTTCGCCCTCTTTATCAACGTACTTGGCGATAAGCTGCTTGATTTCCGGGAAATCCTTATCCGGGTTTTTACTCTCGATCACCAGCGTGTTGGTGAACGGTATGTAATCTACTTCTGGTTCGTCTTTATCCCATAATGCGCTGATGAAGTCCTGCAATTCGTACGACGCATCGAAAGCGTCGGCATATTCCAGATCATAAGTCATCTTCGGTAATATTTTAGGATCTGTCGTGTCGATTATTTCCTTTTCGTACAGGTCTATATAATCTTCAATCTCAGCCAATTTACGCGGCGCCGCCCAGACAATCATCTCGTTGGAAATCGTGTTGGCTGTCAGCCTGATCTCCTGACCGGTCAACGGACCGCCGGTGTAGTATTCATCCTCAATTGCTGCATCCTTGCCTCCTCTGCCCCGTTTTTTACCCGAAGCACCAGTGTCGAAGATGGCCATAATATCCGGAGCCAGTTCTGACACATCTCCAACTTTCAGATGGAATACCTTCATCACCGTCTCGCGGGTGGCGTCGGCATCGAGCATGGCGATCCAGGACTTTACTTCTTCCACTTCCGACCGTGGACCGGAAACTATAACCGCCTCATTACCCGGAGCGGCAACGACAGTCACGCCGCTGGGCGTGGTGGCCGTTCCGCCTTTAGCCGTCGACCTCCCCTTTGATCTCCGCTTTCCACTAGGCTTGGCTGCAGGCGGAGCCGACTTGCCGCTGATCATCGCATTCAAAGTAACCACCATCTCGTCAGCGGTTGCGTTTTTCAGTGCGATTTTCTCGTTTACTCTGTCGAAACCACCTTTTTCCAAATCCGCTATGAGAGTCTTGATTTCATCAACCAGCAGGCTCGGACCGAAGTAGATTATCCGCCCGCCAGCATCATCCGGACTTATGAGCATTGGTGACTGCTTCTTATCCTCCGGCTCCGGAATCTCGCCGTTGGCGATCATCTCTTCCAGACGCTGCTCTATGATCGATTCGACAAAACCAAAAATCATCGACGGTTCGGTCTTTTCCACATTGAAGAACTCAACGACCATCCCCGGGCGTTCCTTGGTATCAGGCCGTAACAGCTCAATGGTTTGCTCTATCTTGGGGAACTGCTCAACCGGGGCGGAAACAAACAGCTTGCGAGCCGACGGCTGCGGAACAAAAAGGATTTCATCCCCCGAAATACCGATACCCGCTCGCGGTTTGCTTGCCTTGCCTCTACGGGCCTTGCTCTTGGCGGTAACCTTGGCCTGTTCGGGAAAGAAGTCCTTCAACGTATTTGAAAACTCAATGATATTCGTACCGATGGGGAATTCATAGGAACGAATCTCCCGTTCCGTATCCGCAACATCGAGTTCCTCTATCAGTGCGGCGATTTCCTCCATCTTCTTCGCTGGAGCCGTCACCCAGACCTTATCCCCCTGTTCCACAAAACGGATATTACTCGTACCCGGTTTTTTCTTTCGCGATTCGGCATCGCCGACGAGAGCTTCAATAACTGCAATGATTTCGCCCGGTTCAGCATGCTTCAACACGAACGTTCGCCGCGTCTCTGCACCGGAAACTGCCGGGTCAACGTCGATTTCAGCTATTATCCCCTTGATCGATTCCAGTTCACCTGGATCGGCATTCATCACCAGAATTCCGCCGGGAACAATTGTGAAATTCGGCGTTGTGGCTTTCTTTCTCCCCTTACCGGTGAATATATTCGTCAAATCCTTGAAAAGGTCCGCCGGATCCACGAACTCAACCGGAATCACCACGTATTCATCCGTACTCGCCAGATCGTTATCCAGCTTTTGAATATCCGGCAAGTATTTATTTTCCCAATCTTCGTCGGTACAAATAACGTAGAGAATGCTGTTATCGTCTTCAGCTTGAAACGTAACCCGCGGGGTAGCGGTCGTAGTCGCCGCCCTCTTTCCTTTTTTTCTTCCTTTACTCGGGGCATCGCCACTTGTTTCCAGCGTTCCCAGAATCCCCATCACGACCGACGGCTTGGCGTACTTCAACTGTACAGAGTGGATTTTCTTTTCCGGCCTCTTGATATCCAGCTTGGCTATTACCATTTCCGCCTGGGAAATCGCGTTGAGTGGCCCGGCCAGCAGTATCCCCTTGCCTGTTGGATCGACCGTACAAACCAGGGATTCTGTAACCCCTTTATCAGTCGCCTCCAGCAACTCCATAGTCAGATCAATCAGTTCGTGCGGATCACCGTTTTTGACCTCCACAATCTTCGTCGTCTGCTCCGCTGGTACGTCGAAACGAGCGATAAGTTCACTGGCCTTGGCCACCTCTTCTTCCCGGCCTATCAGGATAATCGCGTTAGCCGGCGGCCATTCAAACATCGTCAGATCATCGTCTTCGGCCGCGGCCGGAGTATCAGCTGTTTTTCCTCTGCGCTTTCTGGACGTCTTCTTCTTGACCGGCTTTGCCCCGTCGGCCGTCCCGCCATCACTGGCTCCCATAAGAGACGAAACCAGTTCCAGCAACTCTCCAGCGTCTGCATGTTCCACGCGTACGACAACAGGCGTATAGCCGGCATCCGGCATGGGGATATCAATGTATGCCAGGAATTTCTCAATTTCCTCGATTTTCTTGGGTACCGCCTGTATCAGCAAAGTCTTGCGAACATCGTCCGGAATCGCGGTGACTCCGTGGGCTTGAACGGCAGCGGCACTGGTTGCACCGGATTTCCTGCCTCTCGCCGATGAAGCACCTGAATCACTGAATCCAGGTACAAGCTGACTCAAGGCTTCTACAGCTTCAGTAGGAAGAACATGCTCGATATTAATTATTTTCAATCGACGCGGATCATCACCTCGAATTTGAAATTTCTCAATCAAGACCAGGTATTTATTGATATCCTTGACCAGACCAAACACGGTCATGGCATTTTCAGTATCGGAAAGCGGTGCGATGCGAACGTAGTCGGGCATGAAATCGCGAATAGGTTCCAGGTCCGCGATTGAACCTTCTTCCGGCGTGTAAAGCAACAATGCCAGTTCGTTCTCGTCCAAGTCGGCCGCCTGGTACTCAGCCAATGTCGGATATATTCGCTCCGGCGGAATAATCCGGGTAATTTCCGTGACCCGGGCAATCTGCAGATACTTGTTATCCCTAAGGAAAATCCAGTATTTGTCCACGTGATTGAAAAGGAGCATCTGCACCCGTCCCAGGGCTGCTCGAAAATCCATCGTTTCATCAGAAACGAAACTGACCGGCCCGTCAGGAGCTTCGCCGATCACTCCCAGCCCCGACATGCGGGCAAACGATTCGATCAACTCTACGTAAGTCCCCTCCTTAATACTGAAAGAGTATTGCCTCTGGAAAAACGGCTTCAGATAATTCTCGGCATCAATATTGATTTCCGGCTGTACCGAAACGGAATCAACTCGGCTGGGAGCAGGTTTCCCACGACGCGATCTGGGAGGCGTTTTGTCCCTCGTCGAAGTACTTTTACCTCTCTTGCTCGGAGCGGGCTTTTCCGCTTTATCACTCTTTCCCGAAGCCTTGTCGCGACCTTTATTTGATTTAGGCGCAGGCGTTGCTTTGGGTTTAGGAGTACGCTTCGGTCGGGCTTTGGGTTTAGGCGTGGGCTCAGGCGTAGCCTCTGATTTCGGTTTCACCGTATCCTTACCCTCAGCAACATCACCTCCGGCTTTGGCCGCAGCAGCCTCTTCGCGAGCAATTGCCTTTTCCAGTAAGTCAACCAACCTGTCGATCTCTGCTTCCTGAGCCTCCGAAAACGGCTGAGCAGCAACCTCATTCAGCTGCTTAAGTATCTGCTCGGAAGTTTCCAGCTTAGGTTCTTCAGCCAAAGCGAATTGCGCAGACACCAGGAACAACAGAACCGCACACCCTAATAACACTTGGCGAAACCCAAACCATTTTGAAACAACTGGATGTTGCTCCATCATCACCATTCTCCTCTCGTCCGAGTTGCCGCCACTTTGACTGTCGCCGATTATTTTCATTTGCTTTGTTGCCATGGGTACTGTTTCCATGATAGTTTTCCCTAAACATTTTCCAGGGATTGAATTCAAATCATTTTCCTTTTCGCGGTGCCGCCTTTTTTCCAGACGGCTTGCGCGGCTTTTTCGCCGGTTTGGGCGTTTTAACCGGTTCCTTCTCTTTTACACCACCTGCCGCGGCAGGCTGCGGTTCATCCTTTTTATTCTCTTCCAGGTCGCCTGCTTTCGGCGCGGATTTCGCTTTTTCATCCACGGCAGGAATGCTTTCGTCGTTTTCAGCTGGCTCCGGAACTGGAGGACCGACGAACTCGTCATCCGCCTCGTCATCCTCAATGTCGCCGATAATCGCTTCCTTCAGGACATCCAACCCTTCCTGGGTTTTCCGAATCTCTTCCTGCTCAGTTATATACTGCTGAATAGCCAATTGAATTTCGGGCCATTCAGACGCTTCCAGCCAGTTTATTCTCATATCCAGGGTTAAACCCAACGGATAAATGAAATACCCGTAATCCTCCTTGTCGTCCGCCTTGTGAACCACCACGCCCAGCGTGTGGATAAGTACTACCGTACCCGCATCGAGTTTTTCGCCTACCGTAACGTATTCGGTCGACTTATCAGCGAGATTCTCGATCATGACTTCATCCACGCCGTAACGTAAAATCATGCGTACCGCCAGATTGGCTGCATGAGGATCTGCAGGAGGACCCATGTTCACCGGCGGCTTGGGCTCCGTCTTGACAATCTCCACTGGTTCAGGAGTTTTCTTCGGGCGATCCGGCTCCGGCTCGCGATAAGGAATAAACGGCTTCCAGTTTTTCAACTGATTGACATCTTTGGTTGTATACTTCACCCTCTCTCGCGGAGAATCGCCGGTTGGGGCATCAAACTGCTCGTTAGCCAGCAAACACATGGCCATCACATCAACATCCAGTTTCACCTCATCGTGATCGGCATGCTGCTGGGAGTCGGTCGGCGTCAGCTTTACACTCTTGACGCGAATGATATGGGGAATCGTATACAATTTCCGTAAAAACTCGATACACAGGGAGAATTTTCCTCGCCCCGTAACCGACGCGGAAACGTTTGCCGTTCCCTTCTTCTCATCCACCTTAATGTTGTTCGGCTTGACGCTGTAATCCTTGAATTTGGATTTTCTTAAAAGTTCATTAACCGCTTCCCACAAGTCATCGTTCAGATTCTGGTATGGATCGGTACCTCCGGTGCGCAGAACATATTCGCTGTACTTGCCCTGAAGATTAAATTTGCTGTCGTCCAGGTCACCTTCCACTTTGGCGAGCGATTTCTTGGCTTCCTCAACTTCGACAGATATGTTGAATACCGGTTTTATCACGCTTGGCCATATGACCTTCCAGCCGATCAATAAACCACCGGCCACACCAAGTACTATCAGCAGTTTTCTTTCGCGTTCGTTCATAGCTTCAAGCCGTCTGTATATCCTTTAACTGCCAAATCCCAGCGATTATTTCCCAAAGCCTGACAAAGCAGGAACTATTCCTCTACCCTGTCGATAATCACCACGTCAATGGAACCGGTCGTCTTATATTGTCCACCTCGATCCTTGGTGGTAAGCGCGTTGGCCGTCGCATTGAAATGCGGCGCATCCTGCCCTTCTATTCTAAAAGCGTCAATGCGGTTAACTGCCTCGTTAACCACTTCGCTATTCACGGCCTCCAGTTTGAGAGTAATCCGCCCTCCCTTGTCGCTCATGTCGATTCGGGTAACCAGCAGATCCTTCGTACCGGGCAACAGCCCCCGCAGCCGCTCAAGTTCGTCAAGCCAGATAATCTGTCCGGACTCAAAACTCTCAAGCTCGGACAACACCTTGGACTTAAAATGCTTGAGTTCCTTAATGGCTTTGTTAGTTTTAGTAATCTTATCTTTTATTTCATCCTTCGTGATCTTCTGCGGCCTGATCTGCATCAAGTAGTAGGAAAAGGCTGCACCAAAAAGAACCACGCCGACAGTTATTACCGCCGGTGCTTTTTTCAATCTTCTTTCAGTGGCTGTTACCGTTCTCTTGGGATTCAGAAAATCGAAATGGCGGTAACCACCTGCGGCATAGGCACTGATCAATCCCAGGGCCGCGGAGAATTTCCGCGCTACGCGCCCCTCCGCCTCCGACCAGCCGAACCTGAGCGACGGGTCATACAACTGCACGGAAGCCCCGAAACGCCGGCCGACAGCTTCGGCCAGCTTGGCCTCCACTCCCATACCACCACCAACGACCACCACTTCCACGTCGAAACCGGGATCGCTCGACCGGTATGCCTCTATCGTACGGGTTATCTCAACCAACAGCGTGTTGACAGCCATCTCCGGATCGACTGAACCCATCGGAGGTGAAGAAATTGGAATTACCGATCCATCTTCCGTATCCGTTTCATCTCCGATTCGCTCCTCTTCCGCTTTTTGCGGACGGGGCAGGGGTACGGAAGCTGCTCTGGAAAAAGCCAGCGAACCGTTTCGAATAATATCGATTTCCGTAAGCCGCGGTCCCACATCCACCATGACCACGCAATCGCGACCTTCATCAACCAGCAAATCGTCCGCCGCAATCTTGTTAGCGTAAGGCCGAAGACCGAGGCTGCTCAACTTCAAGCCGGCCGCCTGGCAGGTGTCCTGGTAATACGAAACAACTTCGCGGCGAACCGTACCCACCAGAACATCCACCGGACCTTCAACGTCATCCACGTCCGGCTGGGCAAAATCAACTACCGCGTCGGACAGGGGAAAGGGAATCTCCTTGGCTACCTGAAATTCCACCATGGCCGGCATCTCGTCCGGGTTGGTCGCCGGCAACTTGAGCGTACTCAGCAGAACCTGGTCGCGCGGAACGTCCAGAAGCACGCAATCGGTGCGCAACTTCTTCTTATCTATCGCTTCGCGTATCAGGTTTCCCAGCGAAAGCGGATCAGACACGTCAACATCCGCGGGTACGTCGAAGTATAAAAGATCATCGACGCGAATCTTACCCTTGCGAACCGTAGCGGGTACCAGACGTACCTCGCACGCGTCCCAATCAATCGCCAGGACTTTCTGCTTCTTTTTCGAGAACAAGATCACGTTCCTCTTCTTCACCGTGGATCGGATACGCCAATCCCAACTTCGTCAAATCACGATAATAGACTATTTGCGCCATAGGGCCACGCATATTTACAATTACCTGCAAACGGGAGTACAAACCCTTATGGTCGGAAAAACCGATCGACTCGATAGTAAACTGTCGCCCGCGGGCTGTTATCTGGTGTTGAACCGCTGCGTACTGCTCGGTCTCCTTGAAAACGCCCTCCGTCCATAGCCACGCAGTTGTCGCCTTCTTTGCGGGTTCTAACGTAGCTCGCTTGGTTATTATGTCATCAATGTTTTGCCCGGTAAGCCCATCTATGCACTGCAAGACTTTTCGCGGAGCGGTCACCACATTGATCAATCCCATCCGCTGCGGAGTGGGATCAAGCGTACACTTATCAAACAGGGTTATTGCGTCCGCTCCGGTGATCGGGGACTCCGTCAACCGGTTTCTTACTATTCGCGGTTTAAGCAAATCGGCCAGCGAGTTGGTT
Organism: Phycisphaerae bacterium; assembly: GCA_963667855.2. Classification (GTDB taxonomy): domain Bacteria; phylum Planctomycetota; class Phycisphaerae; order UBA1845; family UBA1845. The sequence goes on from CAXXKI010000029.1 coordinate 636,455, forward strand.
TTATCCGTTCCCTCTTTCCTCAAGGCACCGAAGATGAAATCAACGATTTCCTGATCGAAAATCTCCTGAAGATCCTCGGTAATGGTCGACTGGTCGGCGAACAGGTTGATTCGCGGCTTGTTGTCGTTCGCTACGTTGAACTCCTGCGAATAAACGGTGATGTATGGATATAATCCACGCTCCAGTTCGCCGTCCTGGTTATCATCAGGAAACTTGATATCCCCATCATCTTCGTTTTCCGTAAGCAAGCCGTTTCGGTCGTAATCCTCGCCGTAGAGTATCTTCCCGTTAAAACCCTTCACCATAAGCAACTCTTCGACCGTATCGAATGGTGCGTTTTTCACCCTATGGGGAACTTTCAGGGATTGGTAATATTCAGATTCCGCGCCAAACTCCCGGGCTTCGTCATCCTCGTCCCGCCAATCGAGCAAGGCGTGCACCAGCTCCAGTGGATTCTGCTCGTCCGGTACCAGGGGAGTAATCAATTTCAAAAGCTGAGCTTCAGTAGCGACATTGATATTCAACTTGGACGATTCGTCAGTTATGCCGAACCGAATCTGAACCACGTCATCTGCCGGATCGTCCGTGGGGTCGTCGGCCACTATGCTGAACCGATACGCCATGGTTTCATCTTCAGGGAAGAAATCCACTTCACCGATTTCTTCCGGCTCCGCACTCGGACTCCACACCAAAGCCTGGTCAAACTCGTCCGGGTTGTTATACCAGGAGTCAACCTTATCCCTGTCGGTGCGGAGCATGAGCATAACCTTCTGGATACCGGCTTCTGCTGCAAGCCTGCACTGCAAGCGTTCGGCCACAGACCGCCCCGCGGAGTAATCGGCCTGGATCTGCAAAACGTAACTGGCCGACAACAATCCCAACAGAAGGAGAATGATCAGAATAACCGGCAGGATCAGCCCCCGTCTTCGCGCAGAGAATTCCCTCATACCGACCAGGCGGTATCGAGCTTTTATATTCGCGTTAGTCTTAAGACCAGACATTCTCTGCACCAATAAACAACTGTTAATCCGGGGTTACATTCCCCCCGATTCTCCAAACGCCGAAACCTCGCGTGATACGCGAGATCCGAAAAACACATCCGCCTGCTTCAATCTCACCAGAATCGAATAGCGATCTTCCGGTAATGGATCCAGTTCCTCTTCATCCTGGAGGAAATCATCCTCCACCAGATCCAGATCATCTTCCTCTTCGTACTCCTCAGGGATAAAACCAATGGTCACCTGTACCATCTGGGGAACAGAGTTCGCCTGGGCAAGTTCCCATTTATCCCACCACTTGGCCCCGTCGAAATACTTGAATTCAAGAAACCTTATCTCCGGAGCGTAAAGTTCCTCTTTAATAGCCAGAGCCGCGTCTTCGCCGGTCTCATCCTCTATCATCGCGTCATCAGCTATCACGACATCGCGCATATACGTTTTGCTTACCTTGCGGACCAATCCCAACGCCACCGGCAAACCATCGGTTCCGACATTCTCATGATCCCAGGCGATGTAATACCGGATCTGCTCCAGATCGAACTGGGCGGGAAGTTTCGCGTCACGGATACTTCGTTCCTCACTGAGCTTTCGATCCGGAACAGTGAGTGTGTTGATCTCGATATTGTCCTTGATTCCGTAAACCCCCGGACCGTAAAGGGGTATCGCAGCAACCGATTGGCGAATTTCCCTGGCCATTCGATCGAGTACGACACGAGCTAACTGTATTTTCCGACTCTCTTCCGTCCCCTTCCGGGTTTCCTCTATTGTCCTGTCATAAAAGGTGAACATCGCCGTTATCAGAACAACGAACAAACCGGTGGCGACCATCATCTCCAACAGTGTAAAACCAGCACGTTTATTCAGAGCAGTACGGTTCATCGCTTTGTACCTCCCCCTCTGCCGCCTCGGCCACTGGTACCCGGCCGCTCCGCCGGTGCATCATCCTCTTGCGAACCGGGATCTGTCGTATCGCCCCAATCGTCTCCTCCCTCGTCGCCGCCGGAATCACCAATCCCGCTGTCTGCTGGGCCGCTATCCGCGGAACCACTTTCGTCGCCCTGACTCTCATCTCCACCGTCGTCGCCGGTCTCATCGCCGGACTCACCGCCCTCCTGGGAGGAAAGCCATTCCTCAAGTTGCGGCCTCATCTCCGCCGGCAGCAGGTTCATGATTTCTGACTGCTGCATCCCGAAAGCCTGCATCAGGGTAGGCAGGATCTCGGTAATGGTTTCCATATCAAGGTCACGAAGAGCTGCGGGGTTGAACTGGTGAACATCGATATCAGCTCCCACGAGTCCAGTGAGGTCCTCATTGAGTTTTTCCGCAACCTCTTCGGTCATGCCGAAATCGGTGGTCAGATCGAGCGGTTGCGGAACAGAGTAGAGCATGTAAAAAGTCTGCACTACTTCGGCTGTTTCGGAATCAAAATCAAACTCATCGTCCGGGTCCGTGCGCAACTGATCTCGAAAGATTTCCAGCTTGGCGAAAAGCAACCCGGTCCGCAGTTCGTCCATGCTATCGGCGACGGATGCGGTATCATCGGTATCTTCATCCCGCGCACCGGCCGGCTCCAGCGTCAGCCGCCATCCGTATTCGGGGAAAAGTCGACCAAAGTCAGATTCCTGTTCCTGTTCCGGTTCGACCAAACCGGTTTCCAGCTCGGCTATTTTCGATTCAGCCAGGAATACCTCGCGAGCTATATTGCGGGTTTGAACCCGGCGAGCGTACATATCCTGCACTTGTGCACCGATAACCGCCAGTCCCAGAACCAGCAGACCTACGGCCACCACTATTTCCAGCAGCATGAAACCGGAATGTGCAGGATTACGTTTCATCACCTTAAACTGCCAATATCCTTAAACTCCAGAACGTTATCCTCGGTCAACACATCGGGATCGAGAAAATCCTTACGCATTACGGGAGGCCAACCCTTTTCCCGGAAAAGCTCCAGTTCCTCTTCGTACAAAACCCGCTGCAACCAGCAGAGCCCGATCAAGCCGTCGAGGATTACCTCGACCTGCTGGTAATCAACATCTTCGAGTTCCAGTTCTTCGTAATCGATATCCTCCGGCGCGTTGGTCAGCACGAAGGTTGCCCACTCGCTGGTACCGTCAGGTTCGATGACTAATGGAGGAAAACCTTCATCAAAGGAAACTTCCAGTTCCTCTTCCAGTTCCTCCTGGAAATCATCTTCCTCCTCGATCTCGCCGAGCAGAAACGCGATAGTCGGTTTTCCCAACCGCACCTGTACACACCGGACACCTTCCTTGAAGATTTCCCCTTGTGCCCAGGCTGCACGAACCTGGCGAAATTCCTCCGGCTCCTCCAGGGGATTGTCTTCCACTTCCACCAGCGGTTGGCGACTGTCCCCCTGCCCGTCCAACTCCCCCTCTTCGGGGAAACGAATACGATAGCGATACCCGTCGAGCATGGCGTTTGCCCTGGTCAATTGCAAAAGCGCCCTCAACTGCTGAGCCGACTCGGGCAACTGCGCCCGAGTCCACTGTCCCAGCATCGAGGGCATCACAAATGCCGAAAGGATCGCCACCATTCCGATCACCAGGACGATCTCAAGCAACGTGAATGCATGCTTTTTTCCTGCTCGATTCACAGCTCGTACCCTGTGTTAAAGTTGACCGGAATCACACGCGTCGAAAACTCAACTCATGCGGTCGTTAATCTTCAGTCCAGTTCTTGATGTCGTCGTCGGTATCCTCTTCCATGTCCGGCCCCTTGCTGGAAAGGTCAAAGCCATCCTCGTTATACTTACCCGGACACTCGTAGATATACGCTCCACCCCAGGGATCACGAAGCTCTTCCAGCTTGCCTTCCAAGTAAGGCCCCTTCCACTTTTTCGAGTCTTCGTCGATGCTGCTGGGACGAGTGTACAACGCCTCCAGACCATCGTCGGTCTCCGGGTAAATGCCAACGTCAAGCCGGTACTGCTTGAGGGCGTTGGCAATAATGCCGCTGCGTCCGATCTGCGACTCGGCCAGTTTGATCTTCGCCTTGACGTCAGCGCCCATCAGCGCGGGTACGACGGCTGCGGCCAGAATAGCCAGAATGCCGACAACAATCAGGATTTCCACAAGAGTAAAACCGCTTCTTCTACGTCTTTTCTGCAACATGACTAACGATCCCTTATTCAAATGACTCAAAGTCTATCAACAAGTTCAATCCCGTATTCCCCTGAACCTACATCCCCGAAGACATAGTCAGAATCGGCAACAGCAGCGCCAGGGCAATACACAACACAACAACACCCATACCTAAAAGCAGTATGGGCTCCAACAGCCGAACCCCCAGGTCTATCTTCCGGGCGGTTCTCGCTTCGTTATCTTCCGCTATCTGGACCAATACGTTTTCCAGGTTGTTACTCTCTTCAGCCACGGCCATCATGGTTATGACATCCTGAGGGAAAATACCACTCTTACCCAGCGGCTTCGACAGCGTCTCACCCTTCTGAACATTCTCCGCAGCCTCGCCGATCCTATCCGACAAAACCCTGTTACCGGCCGAGCCTTTGGATATCTCCAATGCCTGAAGGATTGGAACGCCGTTACCCAGCAGCGTTCCAAGAATGCGGCAGAAACGGCAGACTGCAACCATGGTGATGATTTGCCCCAGCATGGGCATTTTCAGCTTCAGCCTGTCGAAGGCTATCTTTCCCCCGTCGGTCTGCAGGTACAAATAGCTGCCAAGCAATGCCCCCCCGATAACCGTCAGAATCAGTGGGTACCAGCCGAGAATAAGGTCGGTCAAGCTGAACACTATCACACTTAGAGCATTGAAGTTTTCCGCTTTGATATACTTGCGCAACTCCGGCACGACAAACGCCATAAGGAAAATAACAATCACCGTTCCCGCAAAAAGCAGGATGCAGGGATAGATCATCGACCCTACCAGCTTGTTCCGCAGTTCGTCCTGCCGTTCGGAGAAAATAGCTATTCGGTTAAGCACGTCCTCGAGAAAACCACCACTCTCACCCGCCCGGACCATAGTCACATGCAGGCCGGCGAACGCATGCGGGTGTTTCGCCATGGCATCGGCTAAAGTCACACCGCTGGACACATCCTCGCGAACATCGCGGAGCACCTCGGTTAAGATGGGGCTCGTACTCTGCCGGTTAAGCACCTCGAGACTTCTAAGCAGGGGAACCCCGGCTTTGAGCAGGTCGGCCAACTGGGAGTAAAAGTTAGTCTGATGCCGAAGTTTCAGTTTCCGCTTTCGCCCGGACACCACCGACTCAGACGCACCACCTCCCTCTTCCACGCTGATTGGAAAAAGCGCCTTTTCATCAATCGCGCGGAGCGCGGCGGCCTGGTTCTCGGCCTGGACTACTCCAGTCACCGACTCACCGCTCTGAGCTACCGCTTTGTATCTGAAGGTTGGCATATACCGTTACATCCCTTAGCTACTTCTTAACCCGGACCACTCGATCCTCACTGAGAAATAAAGCTCCAATTCAATTCCGGGAAGGTTCCAATCGGGAGGTAACGCGGCGTTGCAAATACATCCTGGCGACCTTCCTGGTCCGCTCCTTTCACGCAATCCTTTGCGCAATACGCCGATTATCCCTACCTTAATATGGAACAAGCACTTACGTCAATTACAATATCGCCATTACTATCCGAATAAGGCCAATCTGCTTGACCTCCTTTTTCTTACCTGTTTTTTACCCGCGAGGATGGCGAAAATTGCACCCCTGAAATGGAAAATCAAACACCTTTCCAGCCAAGTAAACCGATTACCTGAACTGGTATCAGCCATCTTCAATGGCATGCCAGATTCTCAAGCAATACTTGAACTGAAATTAGGGTGAAAACCGACGTTTAAGCCTTGGCTACGCGGAGAACCTCTTTCACTGTGGTTTGACCGGCTCGAACTTTATTCCAGCCATCCTCGCGTAAAGTTTTGAACCCTTTTGTTTTAGCGAGATTCAGGATATCACTCGCCGTTCCATGTTTGACGATCAGCTCTCGCAAATCATCATCCAGACGGAGCAGTTCGTAAACCCCTAATCGACCCTTGTAACCAGTCCCCCGACATTCACGACATCCCGCGCCCCGGAACAACTTCGCCTTGCCGGTGAATTCCAGATCAGGAGGAATATCCTGTGGTTCCGGTTGATATGACTCAACGCATTTCGGGCAAATCCGCCTTACCAGCCGCTGTGCAAGCACACCTTCCACCGACGAACTGACCAGAAACGCCTCGACTCCCATATCCAGAAGTCGGGTGGCCGCTCCGCTCGCATCGTTCGTGTGCAAGGTACTGAACACCAAGTGACCGGTAAGTGAAGCGTTAATCGCCACCTCGGCCGTCTCCTGGTCTCGAATTTCACCTACCAGAATTACATCCGGGTCGTGACGCAGGAATGCCCGCAAACCAGATGCAAAAGTAAGGCCGATCGAAGGTTTCATCTGTACCTGGTTGATCCCATCCAGGTAATACTCAATTGGATCTTCAACGGTGAGAATCTTGGTTTCATCGCTCTTAATAGTATTGAGAGCGGCATAAAGCGTAGTAGTTTTACCTGAACCGGTAGGCCCCGTAACCAGCACAATACCATGTGGCATCTGGATCATTTCGTAGAAGGAGTCATATACTTCATCCCCCATTCCCAAATCCTTCATGGTCAGCAGAACCGACTGCTTGTCCAGAACACGAAGCACTACTCCCTCGCCGAAAGCGGTGGGGATAATACTTACACGCAAGTCGATATCCCGGTTCTGGGCGTGGATTTTGAAACTACCATCCTGAGGCAATCTCTTTTCCGCGATGTTCAGGTTCGAGAGAATCTTGATACGGCTGACAATCGCGTTTTGAAAGCGGCGAATCTCCGGCGGAACATGAGTCGTGTGCAGCACGCCGTCAATCCGGTAGCGGATTTTCAAATCGTTTTCAAACGGTTCAATGTGAATATCACTTGCCCGGTCGCGTATAGCTTCCACCAGGATTTCATTAACCAGCTTGACGACCGTGGCTTCCTGGGCAGCTTCGAGCAAGTCGCCGCCCTGCTCTTCCACGTCACTTACGACTTCCAGGTCGTCGACGTTGATCATCTGCTCAACGGTCTGACCACCAACACCGTAGTGATGCTTGATGACCCGGTCGATGTCCTCTTCGGTGGCTAGCACCGGATCAATCCGGCATCCGGTCAGCATTCGCAGTTCATCGAAGGCGTAGAGATCAAAGGGATTGGAGGTGGCCACTCGAATGGCCCCGTTCTTCCGATCAACTGGAAACAGCTTGTATCGGTGAACCGTTTTTGAGGGAACAACTTTCAGCAGGTCCAAATCGACCTCTACTTCGGCCAGATCAACAAATGGGATGGATAACTGCTCGCCGCGAATCTCGATCAGATCACGTTCAGTAACGAATCCCAGTTCGACAAGAGATTTCTCCAGACTGTCGGACGGGTTCTTTCGTGCCTCCAAGGCCTCGTTGATCTGGGCTTCGGTGACTTTTCCTCTTTCAACTAGAAGAGTCTTGAGACTCATTGCAGCGTTTCTTCCTTAAACTACTTCAAAGCCGGTTCACTCACGCGCCGGCACCCTTGATTCCACAATAGCTGGACCAGAAATCAGCTCTGCCGGAAAACAATCGACAGACCTGCACTGCCCCGGCACAACTCCGCCTATTTATACCATCGACAGCTCGGTTGGTTTCACATGTGCGAGGTTTATCCCAGAGAATATCGTCACGAAATCCAACAAGCACCAACCCGGCCGTAATTACTTATCATTAATAAGCTTACAATTCGTTTGCACCAAATCTACTTTCAAGCCTCCGGGATATGTTATCGCGAGTCGTAAGTAAAGCCACTTGCCCGGGAGGAAACTTTGGTCCAATCTAGCGTTTCGATAGACAGGATAAGTATGCCCCCGATTTACCGGAGGAATGAAAATGACATCAAGCGATATTATCGACCTGAGAAGTGATACGGTTACCAGGCCTACTAAAGAAATGCGGCAGGCGATGGCCGCCGCAGAGGTTGGCGACGACGTCTTCGGAGACGATCCGACGATTAACCGGCTTCAGGAGCAGGTGGCAGACCTGTTTGGAAAGGAAGCGGCAATCTTTCTCCCCTCGGGGACCATGGCCAACCAGGTGGCGATAAAAACGCACACCCAACCGGGCAACGAAATCATTTGCCACAAGAAAAGCCATATATATTCATCCGAAGGTGGAGCAGCTTGTGCGATAAGCGGCTGCTCGCTGGCTTTACTGGAAGGCGAAGGTGGAATTTTTTCTGCATCGAACATGATCGGAGCAATCCGCCCGGACGATCAGCACTGTCCCAGGTCTTCGCTGGTCGTAGTGGAAAACACACATAACACCGGCGGCGGGACGGCCTGGGCACTCGGCGAAATCGGCGAGGTATGTTCATCTGCCAGAGCTCGCGGGCTCAAAACGCATCTTGACGGCGCGCGGATAATGAACGCCTGCATAGCCACCGGCACCACGCCTGCTCTATACGCGGAGCATTTCGATTCGGCCACTATTTGTTTTTCCAAAGGGCTCGGCGCCCCGGTCGGGTCGGCCCTGGCAGGCAGCAAGGAGTTTATCGCCCGGGCGAAACGTTTCCGCAAGATGATGGGCGGAACGATGCGTCAGGCGGGAATACTGGCCGCCGCGGCAATATACGCACTGGATCACAACGTTCAGCGACTGGCCGACGACCACGCCAACGCCGCCTTACTCGTCGAATTGCTTTCCGACTGCAGCCACATAGCTGCAAGGAAACCGGAAACCAATCTGGTATTTTTCGAGATCGATCCAAATTGGGGTTCAGCCAAAAAGGTACAGGAAGAGGCTGCCCGGCACGGGATTTGGGTAATAGCCATGGGGCCGCAAATCGTTCGCGCGGCAATTCACCTGCATATAGATGGAGACGATATAAATCGAGCAGCCAAAGTGCTCGGGGGAATTCTATCCTGATCACCCTTAATCGGCAGGCAGTTTCGTCAGATGCTCGTTACTGCCGACAAGGGTCAGCGTATCACCGGGAAGGACTTTCGTATCGGGATGAGGCACAGAAACAACCTCCGCGGTTCCTTTTGATTTTCCCTTATTGTCAACCTCTTCAACCTGGCGTCTTATTGCCACCAGGTTAACCTGGTATTTCTTTCGCAGATCCAGTTCCAGCAGTGTTTTCCCGCAGAACACCTGCGGGGCCTTGATGTTTATCAAGCTGAAACTCTCGCCGAGTTGCAGGTACTGTTCCAGCTTGGGCATACTCAGCCGGTGCGCCCAGCGATTGGCTGATTCATGTTCAGCCGAGGCGATGTCGTCTGCGCCCACTTTGCGGAGAATGGTGGCTTGAATATCGTTCATCGCCCTGGAGACAATGTGCTTTACGCCAATTTCTTTCAAGGCGGCCACCGTAAGAGCGGCGGCTTCGAAATCCTCGCCTATACCCACGATGGCAACGTCGACTTCGGCGACACCCTGAGCCTCAAGGGCAACTGTATCGGTACCGTCCATACGGACTGCCAGGGCAACTTCATCCCGCATCTGTTCAACCAGCTTCGGATCGTTATCGATGGCTATCACCTCGTCCCCCGCAGAGGTCAAGGCACGGGCAAGATGCTGCCCAAAACACCCCAAACCGATAACAGCGTATTTCCGCATAATGGATTCTCCATGACGATTGAACGAGCAACGCCGGTTCCCAGAGTATCACAATCAATCAACATTCTATGGGGGGGCAATAGTTTGACAAGAGTCCATATCCCCCAACCGTTTCCTGTTCAAATATGTGCAACTCATATTACCGGCTGACCAATGATCGGTGCCGTTTGTAACGCGACACTCTGGCCTTATGGATTTCGTACCGGTTATTTTTCCACCCTGCGGAGAAAAAGACAATCCAATGGAAATCATATAAACTGAGGACCTTACACTCCCCATAATAACGACGATTAATCATTGAAAAGCGAGGCAGCTTTTCTAACAACCTTAAAGTTTGCTATGCCAAAGCTATATATCGTAGGTTTACCTCAGACAAGGGCTCGAATAACAATAGCGGGAGCCGGATGCCAATCTCGACTGAGGGGAAGAGATAGTGCACAAACCAAAAATCCTCATCGCCGATGACGACCAGAACGTCCGCACTGCCTTTCGTACGCGACTTCGCCAAAGCGGTTACCGGGTGGTGGAATCAGCAAATGGATTGGATGTCCTATCTCAATACCTGAGTGAATATGTGGACGCGGTTATCCTCGATCACGACATGCCAGTCGGCGACGGGAGAACCATTGCGAGAATGATTCGGCGAGAGAGTGATGCACCGATAATTTTCATATCAGGGTTTGATGTGGATAAATTCAAGCCACTGATGAAGGAGTTGCCAGACGTATATTTCTTTTCCAAGCCGATTGATTTCGAGGAGCTGGGGCAGTTGTTAAAAAATATCACCGGTGAACCTGTCGAAGAGGCGGGCGTATCCGGCGATACCGAGGGGAGAGGTGGCCGTGAGTACTGAGAATCCAAGCATTCTCGTAGTAGACGACGATGAGGCATTGACCCGCGCGTTATCCATGCGACTCAAGCAGGCGGATTTCAACGTCCGCTCGGCGACAAGCGCGGATGCGGCCGCCGAAATCGTCTTCCGCATGCACCCGGACCTTATACTCCTGGACATCAACATGGAAGGCTACTCCGGGTTAGAATTTCACGAATGCCTGCGGATAACCGAACGGGGCAGACGTATTCCGGTGGTTTACATAAGCGGGCAGGACAATCCGATTCACCGGGAAAACGCCAGAAAGCAGGAAGCTGCGGGCTTTGTTATAAAACCTTATTGCCCGTTCGAGATAATCGAACTGATAAATGAGATACTGGCCGCGAAATCCGCGGTCTCAACAGATAACGGTAATCAATAATCGCCCCCCACAGGTTCAAGCTGAAAAGGATGAACTCATGGGCGAAAACAAACTCAACGTACTTATCGTGGATGACGATCCGGGAATTTGCCTGGCCCTGGAAAAAAGAGTCTACGACGCAGGTTACGCGGTTAAATCAGCCGGTAACGGGTATGCAGCAATCGAGATAACCGAGACTTTCAAGCCGCATGTAATAATCCTCGACGTAAGGCTTCCGGACATGGAAGGTTACGAGGTCTGCCGGGAGATCCGGAAATCAGCCGAGGGGCAGACAATAACCGTAATATTCATCACCGGGGCAACGGACACGGCCATTGATGCGTGTTATCCTAAACTCGCCGCAGCAGCCGGAGGAGATTTCTTTTTCGCCAAACCGTACGATACGCGAATCATCCTGCGAATACTCGACGATCTGGCCCGCATGGCTATCGAGCAGAACGATAATAACGGCCCCGAGACCATAACCCCCGCTGGTATCTGTAATAACCCAAGTAACATGTTCGGATAATGCTGGAATAGGAACATCCTATTAGCAAAAAATCAGAATTATAAAGCAACAAACAAGTAATCCCATGAAAGGCTGCCTCCCCCGGAGAGTATAATCTCCGGTGGACAAGATTGCTCTTTGGGAGACAGCCATGAAACCAACTAATAGGATATTACAGATAGGTTGTGATTGCCATCGTAAGTTCAGCAAAATCACGGCTCGCGATGGCGACGGACAGATCGTTTGGCGGCAACGTTTAGAGCACAGTGACCGTGACGTATTACGCAAACAGTTAAGCAGTTGGCCGGAAAAAACGCCAGTGATCCTGGAAGGGACGTTTGGGTGGGGGTGGCTAAGCGATGAAATGGTTGCGGCAGGTCTGAATCCGCACCTGGCCAGCAGTTCCAAGATGGCCGCCTGGCGTAAAGCTCGCGGACTGGCAAAAACCGATCGTACTGACGCCGATTTGCTTTCGGAGCTGTGGAGCCAAAAGCCGCGGTGGTGGGAGGTCTGGCTGGCACCGCCTGAAGTGCGAAGTCAACGGGAGTGGTTACGTTACCGGATGTCATTGGTAAAAATGCAAACTGCGGTGAAGAATCGAATTCATGCTGTGTTTCACCGACATGGTATAATTCATGGATTCTCCGATCTGTTCGGTAGTAACGGGCGAATGTATTTAAGCGAACTGATCGCTTCCGGTGATGCTCGACTTCCTGAGAGCGGCCGATTGACGCTTCAAGGTCATCTTGAGATTCTGGATCAACTTCGCCGACAGATTGCTGCAGCGACAAGAGTTTTTCGCAAACAGTCACTGGCATCACCGACAACTATGCGTTTACGTACACTTCCGGGAATCTGCTGGATATTGAGTTATACGATTAACGCCGAGATTGGAGATATTAAAAGATTCCGTAGTGCCAGGAATTTATGTTCGTACAGCTTGCTGGCTCCGTGTGCTGACGATAGCGCAATAGAACCAGGAGATGGAGAATCACCCAAAGGACGACACGTGGGACTTATTGGTCGTCGCACATTGAAGTGGGCTTGGATTGAGGCCGCTCATGGTGCTGTTCGTAGAAAAGGCCGCTTTCGAGACCTGTTTGACAGGTATACAAACGGAGGCAAACGTGATCGTAATAGAGGTTATATTGTGGTAGCGCATGAGCTTTGCCGGCTTGCTTTTACGCTATTGAAGAAGGAAGTTGACTACGATCCCTTCGGTAAGCATACCCGTCCGGGCTCGAAGAAAAAAAAGACTCCTTCTAGAAAAAAAACAAAGGCAAGGAGTAAAATGGTAAAATCGTCGAAGTCTCGTCCGGGAACGGGCCAGCCCCAGGACCCTATGGTCGCTGCTGTCGCTTGACGGCTTCAGACCTCTCAGTAAATGGGCCGCCCGCACCGGACGAGATAATGTGCCGCGTCGGCTTGGCCGCTTATGGCCGGGAAAGCATCAGGTGATAACGATCTATGAAAATGGTCGTTGAAAAGCCGGCTTGTCCGAAGCTAGCACAAATGGATAGCTGGGTCCCTCGAGATGACCCATACCGGTGCACGGCAACGAGACCAGATAAAGGAATCTGGATGGAAAGAAAAAAACTTTCCGCAGTCAATGTACGTACTTGACGCAGATACGCCTTTCATGGATAGGGTCCGCTATGCGGACCGGGAGGAAACAGAGCAACGAAAGTCTGAAAATCCTTAGAAAAAAGTAACCTGTTTTGCCGTTCTTAGTGTCTTTGTGCCTTTGTGGTTAAACAAAATAGAACCACAAAGACACGAAGACACAAAGAAAAAACAAAGGAGACCTCTGATGAACCGGGAGGAAACAGAACAACGAAAGTCTGAAAATCCTTGTAAAAAAAACCAACCTGTTTTGCCGTTCTTAGTGTCTTTGTGCCTTTGTGGTTAAACAAGATAGAACCACAAAGACACGAAGACACTAAGAAAAAACAAAGGAGACCTCTGACGGACCGGGAGGAAACAGAACAACGAAAGTCTGAAAATCCTTAGAAAAAAGTAACCTGTTTTGCCGTTCTTAGTGTCTTTGTGTCTTTGCGGTTAAACAAGATAGAACCACAAAGACACGAAGACACAAAGAAAAAACAAAGGAGACCTCTGATGAACCGGGAGGAAACAGAACAACGAAAGTCTGAAAATCCTTGTAAAAAAAACCAACCTGTTTTGCCGTTCTTAGTGTCTTTGTGCCTTTGTGGTTAAACAAAATAGAACCACAAAGACACGAAGACACAAAGAAAAAACAAAGGAGACCTCTGATGAACCGGGAGGAAACAGAACAACGAAAGTCTGAAAATCCTTGTAAAAAAAACCAACCTGTTTTGCCGTTCTTAGTGTCTTTGTGCCTTTGTGGTTAAACAAGATAGAACCACAAAGACACAAAGAAGCAATCAGTTGTTCAAACAAAGGGGGGAAAGAAAAATGACTTCTGCAACGCAACGGATACTTGTCGCCGACGACGACACACACGTACGGCAGGCACTACTGGTAAGGCTGGAAGCGGCCGGCTTCGACGTGGTATCGGCCTCTGGTGGTCAGGAGGCTATTGAACTTTACGAAGCCTGCCGGCCGACGGCGGTTATACTCGATGCCAACATGCCCGCAATAAGCGGCCTGGCGGTCTGCGAGCATATAAAAGAGGATAAGACCGGTGAAAAGGTACCGGTGATATTCATCTCCGGAGCGTCGAGTACTTCATCCGACTACGTCGAACGCTGTTCCGTCGCGTCCGGTGGAGATTACTTCTTGCGAAAACCATTTGAGACCAACGAACTGATTGAACTGCTGACTGAAATAGCGGGAAAGCAGAAAGTAGCGGGTTAGTTGTTTTCAAGTAGACTATCGGTTAACCGATAGTAACATTCTCGTCGGGGTACTCGTAGCGAACCGGAGACTTGTCTCCAGCCAGCGCTATCATAACCGTGAGCGGGCCTAACCTGCCGGCGAACATGGCCAGGATTATAACCACCTGACCTATTTCGCTCAATTGGCCGGTTATTCCGGTACTCAAGCCCACCGTACCGCAGGCGGAAATCGTTTCGAAAACGATCGACCGAAACGGCGCCGACTCCGTAAGGCATAATACCAGCGTCGCCAGCGAAACAACCGCCGTCATAAGCATTACCACAACCGATGCCTGCTTCACAATACGCGTGGGAAGCGTACGCCCGAAAGCCTCGACGTTGTCCCGGCCTCTCAAAGTCGCAACGACTCCCAGAACCAGAACAGCAATCGCTACGGTTTTCACACCCCCCGCGGTTGATGCGGGCGAACCACCGACGAACATCAACAGCATGAGCAGGAAATGGCTGGCCGATGACAGGGAATTCTCATCCATAGCGGCCGTATTGAAGCCGGCCGTCCTGGCGGTTACCGACAGGAATAGAGCGGCACCAGCCCGGGCGGGAATCGGCATATCGCGCATGACTACAGCAGAACTACCAGGCTGGTCGACCACGGCAGCAGTGTTACCGGCGGATTCAAAAGCAAAAAACAATATCGCGGGGATAACCACAAGAGCCAGGCTGGAGATCAATACCAACTTGGTGTGCAGCTTGAAACGGTAGACGACAGCCTGGCCATTCGCCCCGGCCGGAAGTAATCCACCGGTATTTCTTCCCCGTTTCAAAGTCTGCAACTTGAACTTCAACCAGCCGTGCAACTCCTGTAGTACGGGGAATCCTAAGCCACCAAGTGTAATAAGCGGCATAATGGAGATATATAACCCCCAGCATCGGCCGTAACCGCTCAAGCTGTCGGAGTGCAACGAAAAGCCGGCGTTACAGAAGGCACTTATGGAGTGGAATATGCTGAAGAACAAGCGGTTACCAAACGTGCCCTCGACGGTAGCGAACATCGGGTAACTGAGTAGAGCCCCAACCGCTTCTATCAGGAACGTGGCAATAACGATAAATCGAATCACTGAACGCATCCGGCCTATGGTCTGGCTGCTGGTCGCGTCCTGCAATACCAATGACTGCCTGAGCGACAGGCGCTTACCGATAAGAACGCCGAACAAAGTCGATGAGATCATAATCCCCAGTCCGCCGAGCTGGATCAGAATCAGGATTACGATTTGCCCGAAACGGGTAAAATCGGTCCCCGTATCGCAGACGGCCAACCCTGTTACACAGGTTGCACTGGTTGCGGTAAAGAACGACTGCAGAATACGAACCGGAATGGAAGTGTGCGCCCTCAACTCGGGAGTAACAGCGGCCGGCAATGCCAGCAGCCAACCACCGACGAATATGACTATTACGAAGGAGACCACCAGCATCCTCGCCGGATGCAGGTTACGGGTGGACATCTCCAGGTTCCAGCGAATGACTCCGGCAATGAAGCGGAGGACGAGCAGCACCTGCAAGGTTCCGACATAAACCATGCCCGCTTTAAGTATGTGTTCCCGGAAAGCTTCATACTCGACCAGAAAGACAATCAGGGCGATAGCGACGAAGATAACATCCGCCCATTGCTTTTTTATCGCCGGTAACCGCTCCGGAGCGGCAATCACCGAGGAAACCATCACCACCAGGTAAGCGGCGACAGCGGAAAGCTGAATAACAACCAACAGCCACTCCGGTAGCAGAGGTTGATCAAAACCGTATTCCAGACAGACCGAAAGGAGAGCGAGGAAAGCGAAAACAACCACGATGGTCCGGCTTCGAGGCCAACGGCTTCGTTTATTTTCATCAACAGGTATAGACAACATGGCCGTTATCTTCGGGCGATGCCGACTTGCTTGCAAGTGTCGTTTAAGACGCACCCGGCATTATCGTGCCGACGGTCAGTTCTTATCGGTAGTAACAGCGATATTTACTTTGAACTGCCGCCGCAGCCACTGCTCCACCGCCTCCAGAACCTTGGGCGAGATGGTTTGCTGGATTTGGGCATATTCCGAGACCATTCCGGTTTGCGCTTCCTGGAACAGGTGATTTAGACCGGGCATCTTCATCAAGGTCATGTCCGGATTCCCGGCTTCGCCCAGTGCCTGCTTGATGGCCTGCAGGTTCTCTTTAACCAGAACCTGGAGGTCGAGTGTACCGTTGAGAGCGAGAACCGGGCACTTAACCTTTCTTAATACTGTCCGGGGATCGTGCTTGAGAAAGGCTCTCATCCAGGGGCAGGTAACAACGGCGAATTGCTGCCGGGTAACCGCTTCAACCTGCCCGGGCGCGGGTGACGTAGATCCGTTGACTTTCAGCTCATTTTCCACCAGGGCTTTCACCGCTTTCATCACCTCTTCATCAGGGGCGCCGGAAACGATTTTTTCAATCAACGCCTTGTGGATAATCGAATGGTGGGCAATGCTATGCTCACTCCAGCCTGATGCGCGAAGAGAGGCCTCCAGTTGCATATTGAGGATTTCGCTACCAGGCAGGGCCGAGCCGGCCAGCATTACTATGCACTTAACGTCCTTGCTCTTAACCGCAACCATGGGGGCGATGATTCCGCCCTCACTGTGGCCTATAAGCCCGATGCGCTGCGGATCTATTTCCGGCTGCTTCTTCAGGAACTCTATCCCGGCGAGAACATCACCGGCGAAATCGGCGGATGTTACATCCCGGGTTGCGCCGGTTGACCCCCCTATTCCGCGATCATCCACGCGCAGGCAGGCAATTCCCCGACGGGTCAGGTAATCGGCAAAAACCAGAAACGATTTGTGGCCGAATATCGTGCTGTCCCTGTCCTGGGTTCCACTGCCGGTTATGAAAATAACTACCGGGTGCGGGCCGTCCCCCTGGGGAATAGTCAAGGTGCCGGCCAGGTGAGTATTATCGAGTTTGTTTTCGTACCCGACTTCCCGCTGCCTGTAGGGAAGCGGCGGCCTGGGAGTTTGCGGCCGCGGCGGGCCTACCGCCTTGGCTCCGTCCTCCGTGGTTTTCTCCATGGTGACATTAAAGGTCATTCCGTGCTGATCCATGGTCCCTGTCCCTTTGACACCCTGATCAGAACGTGCGATTTTGAAAACCGCGCCAGCCGGAGCAGGAAGGGAGAACTTCAACTCCTTATCGCCGTAATCGACATCGGCAAGGGCAATCCCCTTAGCCCCCTGAACGGGAATATCAATGGCAGCCGACCACGCTCCGTTTACGTCCTTTGGGTTAAACACAACCACGAAATCAAGCGGCTGACCGGGGACTTCGATTACACCTTTCCACCATTGTTTTTCCGAAGCATCTGTTGGTCTGGCTGTCACGAAAACGGCATTCGAGAAAAAGCACGCAATAAGAGCCAGAAACGCAACCCAACCGGTATTTGAACGTGTATTGTTATAATCCATTGCGTTTCTCCAGAGTAATCGAGAACGAGATTAAGTTGACTCCGGCATTCTACGTCGAATATCCACCGGTGAATATTACAATTACACGGCTCGATTATATAGCCAATCCGCTCTTTACGTATAAGGGCCAGAAATCCATCCGACCTTAACTGGTCGTATTACTAGAATCTGCTCCACAGCCTCTCAAACGAAAGTCACTTTCCCCTCTCATCATTTCCATTGAGCCAAAGGCGGACCTTCGGCAAACTCGTACTATTTCCAAGCTTATTTAGAACCACTTTCATGGACATGAAGAGCTTTTAACCAGAAAACAATAACCATCATACCTTGAGCCTGATTTATCCCGACTTCAACCATCTCGCACAATCCTGAGTCGCTTCAATCAGTTTTGATGAGAAGTTGTTTTTAAAAAAAACTTGAAATCACTTTGCGAAAACAGATAATAATGTCAGTTTCGGCGATTTGGGCTGCCTAGATGTCCAGTGGGTCAATTTCACAGGGACTATACGATACTTCCACATCAGGTTGGTTGTGTTCCTTTTGTGCCTGTCGGTTCGATTAAGTAACTCGCCTTGTGCGTACCCGTTTCGGAGGATTGCAAAATCCCAAAGCGCCTGCCGCCAGTGAACAGATGCATGTCTACAAAATCAGACCATCCGAATAATTCAAACCTATCGTGTGAAACGCCGTCTTCGAATCTCGAACGCATAGCGTCCGGTCAGGATAGTAACGACAGACACTGGTTCCTGTTTGAAAAAGCACCAGTTGCGTACCAATCGCTGGATAGCGAGGGGTGCCTGCTGGAGGTCAACCCGGCCTGGTTGAAAATCCTCGGCTACGAAAGAAACGAAGTAATCGGGAAAAGCTTCACTCGCTTTTTAACGCCGGAGTATGTCCCGGTTTTTAAAGAAAACTTTCCCCGATTCAAGGAAAAGGGAGAACTCCGCGGAATACGTTTTGAATCATTTCACAAATCGGGCAAGCGGCTTACTGTCGAGGGCGATGGCACCGTATCCTATGATGAAAGGGGAAACTTTCGCCGAACTCATTGCGTCATACGGGATATCACAGATGAGCTCGCTTCGGAAAAAGCCTTACAGGAAAGCCAGGAACTCCTCGCCGGGGTGGTCGATTCGGTAACCGATCACATGTCCATGGTAAACGAGGATTTGGATATTATCTGGGCGAATGATACCGCTCGCAGCATGTTCGGCCCCGATATTATCGGTGAGAAATGCTACTGGAAATACCATAAACGAAAAACTCCATGCGACAAATGCCTCGTATTACGCGTTTTTGAAACAGGCGAAACACAGGAACACGAGACAACGGTAATCAGTAACACCGGAGAGGAGTTCCATTTCTGGTGTACTGCCAACGTAGGGTTGCGTCACGCGGACGGTCGCCCTAAGACTGTAGTTGAGGTTTCCCGAGACGTAACCGCCCGTAAAAGAATCGAAGATGAATTGCGCCGTCATCAGGATCACCTCGAACAGTTGGTCAATGATCGAACAAGGAAACTGGCCGTCTCCCAGGAAAAGCTGACCAGAACCGAACGGCTGGCATCCATGGGAACACTTGCCGCCGGAATAGCTCACGAAATCAACAACCCGCTGGGATCGATCATGTTGGGATTGGACACGGGGCTGAAATCGATAAACAACCACGGTTTACTCGAGGTAATCCTCAATCAGGGAAAACGCGATGTCCGCAGATGCTCGGAAATAGTCAAAGGCATTCTTCGTTTCGCCCGCCAACAGCCGTCGGAAAAGTGGATTGTCGACCTGAACAATGTTGCCAGGGATGCTTTCGACCTGACCAAACAATACGGCGATAAACACAATGTCTCGCTGGAACTATGCGTTTCCAATGATAGTAACCTGGTACTCGGCAACCCAATTGAACTGGAACAGGTGGTTATTAACCTTATCCACAACGCCGTACATGCGTGCGACGACAACGGACAGGTAACCGTTAACACCGGCAGAAAAGCAAACAGTGCCTGCCTCACCGTCAGCGATAATGGATGTGGATTAAGCCAAGAGCAGATGGAACGTGTATTCGATCCATTCTATACTACGCGTTCCAAGCAGGGTGGAACAGGATTAGGCTTGAGCACAACCCACGGAATAGTGGCCGACCATGCAGGAACCATCGACATAGAGAGCGCGCCGAATACCGGCACAACGTTTACGGTCACTCTCCCCCGCGAAGAAGCGTAAGCCCCCGAAAACAGTTTCACCGAAACCTGTTGGTTATTTCCTAACTCTCAATCGCCATATTCTGCGGAAAACATTTCAATAAGGTCACGCAGCCGTAACCTCCAAACGATCCGAACTCCCAACCTGCATCTCAAATCGTTCGGTTCAGGTCGGAATAAAGCAAAACAAACCCACAACCACCTACACATTTTTACACTCACCATGAAAGCTGTAATTATTTACCTCAAAGGAACTTGCGCCATTCCTGCCCGTACCAAACCAGCAGGCTAATCAACACGTATTCGCCATTAATCCAACACTTTCGTACTCGGCGTCGGATGTCGTCACCGGCAGTGTATAATTGTCAAACCGACAATAGTTTACCTGTCATTACTCCGATAGCGTGTTACACTTGGTGTGTGGGTTAGGTTGAACGTCAGCCACAGAGCTGGCTTCTACGAAGAAAAACGATTTGGAGATAACTTCATGAAACGCTTTACCTCGAAATTATTCATTCTGACGGTCTGCGTGGCTGTGACCTCGATTCCGAACATGGTTTTCGGGCAGGAAGCGCCACCGAAATTCGCCGTCTTCCATCTTAATGGCCAAGTGATCGAAAAACCGCAGGGCGAGACAGGTTTCAACTTCGCCGGTCAGCCGCAAACCCTGCAGAACCTGGTGGAAAAATTCGACCAGGCGAAAGATGATCCGGAAATTCGCGGGATATTGATCACCGTAGGTCAACCTGGAATAGGGCTGGCCCAGATCCAGGAACTGCGTCAAGCAATCAATAATGTAGGCAAGCCGGTGTACGTTCACGTCGACAGTCTTTCCACGGGAATCTACGCCCTGGCCTCTGCGGCCAAGCATGTAAGCGTAACCCCGACTGGCGACGTGTGGCTGATGGGCTTCTACATGGAATCACCATACCTCAAGGGCCTGCTGGACAAGATCCACGTCGAACCCGATTTCGTCCATATAGGCGATTACAAGAGTGCCGGCGAAACTCTCTACCGAACCGGTCCGAGCGAGCAGGCGGAAGAGAACATGAACTGGCTGCTGGACGGCCTTTACGATTCCCTGGTAAAGATGATTGCGGATTCCCGCTTCAATGGGGACCTGAACAAGGTAAGAAATATAATCGACAATGCTCCCTACACTGCCGAAACAGCTGTGGAGGCAGGGTTGATCGACTCGGTGAAATTCCGCCAGGACCTGGTGGCCGACCTCAAAGCCAAGTACGGCGATGATCTCAAGTTTGTCCATAACTATGGAAAAGACGATAAACAACAGGTCGACTTCGCAAATCCATTTGCCTTTTTCCAGGTATTCGCCGACCTGATGGCCGGCGAGAAAAAACCCAGCGAACCCTGCATCGCCATCATCCACGTGGAAGGATCAATCGTAACCGGCTCGGAAGATCCCAGCCCGTTCGGCGGCAGCAGTGGCGCGTTCAGCACAACGATCCGCAAAGCGCTGGACAAGGCCGCAGACGATGACCTGGTCAAGGGTGTCGTCCTTCGAGTCAACTCTCCCGGCGGTTCGGCTTTAGCCAGTGAAATCATCTATGACGCCGTTCAGCGGGTACGAGCCAAGGGGAAACCGGTTGTTGCTTCCATGGGCAATGTGGCCGCCAGTGGCGGGTATTACGTTTCCTGCGGCACCGACCAGATCATCGCCGATCCTGCGACCATTACTGCTTCGATTGGCGTGGTTGGTGGAAAAATAGTTACAACCGCAATGTGGAATTCCATAGGCGTTGACTGGTTCTCCTACCAAAGAGGTAACCGGGCCAACATCATGAGTTCCGCGGCCAAGTGGACCGAAGAGGAGCGTCAGGAAATCCAAACCTGGATGGAAGACGTCTACAAGATTTTCAAAGGTCACATTGTGGAACATCGGGGCAAGAAATTAGCCAAGCCGATTGACGAGATGGCTGGCGGTCGTGTCTTCAGCGGTACGCAGGCTTTGGAACTCGGTTTGGTCGACGAGTTGGGAACACTTGACGACGCAATCGAAAGAGTAGCCGACCTGGCTTCCATCGCGGATTACGATATAAGGGTAATGCCCAAGCCTAAAGGCCTCTTCGATTTCATCCGCGAAGGACTCGACGGCGGCGAAGAGGACTCGGTGCGCATCAGCTCCAACGTGGTCCGCGACCTCTTTACCAACAACCCCTCCATGATGGATACGGTTCTTCCGGCGATCAAGGCACTCGATCCGCAACGGGCGGAAGTCCTGATGCAATCTCTGACTCGCCTGGGCCTGCTCCACTCGGAAAGCGTCATTCTCATGACTCCAAGCGATTTCGTTATCGGATACAAATAACCGCTTAAAGCGGTTTGCCTGAAGGAAACACAAAGCCCACGGGTTCATAATCCGTGGGCTTTTTTTGCGCAGACAAGACAGCACAACAAATAGTTATACATCCGATTTGACTTTCTCGTGTTTTGAGCATATGCTCATAATAGAGGCTTTGCCTTTGGGAGGATTGATTTGACCAGACCCTGGAAATGCAGACGAGTTGAGGGAGAGCCGGCCGCCACAGTATTCAAGCCGGCCGGCTGCGCTCGAACCAACCTGGAAAACATCGAACTGCGGCTCGACGAGCTGGAGGCGGTGCGGTTGGCCGACCTCGAAGGTCTCTACCAGGAAGGCGCTGCTGGTGAAATGGGCGTTTCCCGGGCGACTTTTGGCCGTCTGCTCACAGAAGCACATCGCAAGATTGCCGACGCACTGGTAAACGGGAAGGCTCTCGTTGTTAAGGGAGGTAATGTCATTATGCCGGAGCAAAGAGATTTTTCCTGCAGCGGGTGCGGGCATAAATGGTCTGTACCGTTCGGCACCGGACGGCCTGAAGGCTGCCCATCGTGTAAAGGAACGGCCATAGGCCGATCTGACCGAGTCGGCTGCTGCGGACAACAGAAACGACGACAGTTCAGCGGCGAATTCAATCCAGGAGGCAGCCGTGCGAACGGCGGCCCGGAAAAGCGCGGTACCGGATCCGGAAAACGTGGCAGGCAAGCTTGAAACGTTCAGGTCTGCCATAAACCTTAATCATTGGCTTCTAACCTACGGGTAAATACAATGAAAATCGCAATAACTACGCAAGGGAAAGAGTTAACCAGTAATGTGGACCCCCGTTTCGGACGGGCGAAATACTTCATTGTGTACGATACTGAGACCAAGCAGTCTTCGTGCCACGACAACTCACAAAACCTCAATGCAGCCCAAGGCGCGGGTATTCAGTCGGCACGAAAGGTGGTAGAGTTGGCCTGTGATGTTCTCATTACCGGCAACGTAGGACCTAAGGCGTTCTCTGCCCTGAAAGCGGGCGAGATCGAAGTACGCATCGGCGCAAGCGGAACCGTGCAGGAAGCAATTGACAAGTACGGCCGGAACGAACTGGATTTGGCCACCGAACCGAACGTCGCAGGCCACTGGAGTTAGACACATACCTTTCATCAGGTGAATTATGCGTATTGCCATAGCAAGCGGAAAAGGCGGCACCGGTAAGACAACAGTGGCGACAAACTTATCGCTCGTTGCCGCGGAAAGCGGAATAACAGCAGCCTATATCGACTGCGATGTGGAAGAACCCAATGGACACATCTTCCTCAAACCGACTATAGAAGACACCCACGCCATCGGGGCGATGATCCCCCTGGTAAATGAAAAAGCCTGCATTCATTGCGGCGTGTGCAGCGACATCTGCCTGTACAACGCCATAGTGTGCATGGGGGAAAAAGTTCTTGTTTACCCGGAACTGTGCCACAGTTGCGGCGGATGCTCACTGTTGTGCCCGGCCGGTGTAATTACCGAAGTATCCTCGGAGATCGGTAACGTCAAATTCGGTAATAGTGGAAAGATAAAATTCGTTGCCGGATATCTCAAGATAGGACAGCCGTCGAGTCCACCGCTGATTCGGGCGGTGAAAAACAGAATCCCCGAAGCGGATATTGTGTTCGTCGACGCCCCGCCGGGGACGGCGTGCGCCCCGATCGAGGCTCTGCGCGGCTGCGATCTGGCGGTTTTTGTATCGGAACCCACCCCGTTCGGGCTGCATGATCTGAAGCGGGCAGTGGAAACCGCAAGAGCAATTGATATTCCGTGCGTATCGGTAATCAACCGGTCGGACATCGGCAATGGAGACGTACAGGCGTATTGCATTGACGAGGGAATACCAATTCTCGCGGAAATCCCCAACGACCGCACAATAGCGGAGAACTACGCTCGCGGCGAAATGATCTGCGAAACGTCCGCCAGGTACAAGGAGTTGTTCTCGGAATTACTGAGCAGGATACAGTCGGCAGCCGGTCAAAACCTACAGGGAGTACACCAATCATGACCGAATGGGTAATTATTAGTGGAAAAGGAGGAACTGGGAAAACTACTATAACCAGTTCCTTTGCCGCCCTGGCAGGCAGTTGCGCAATCGCTGATACCGATGTGGATGCCGCGAACCTGCACCTGATACTCAATCCGCAGGAGAAAACCTCTAACTCGTTTTCCAGCGGCTTTGAAGCGGAAATCAACCCCGATCGCTGCACAGGTTGCGGCAAATGCCAGGAAATATGCCGTTTCCACGCCATTGACCGCCTGCCCGCAGCAGACGGTAAAAACGCAACTTTTAAAATCGATCCTATCGGCTGCGAAGGATGCGGCATCTGCTACCACGTTTGCACAGACAAGGCTGTCGAACTCTCGCCCGCGATCACCGGGGAGGTTATTTCCGGAGAAACCAAGTACGGCCCGATAGTTTACGCCCAGCTTGGCATTGCAGCGGAGAACTCGGGGAAACTGGTAACGGAAGTGCGCACGCGAGCCAGGAACCTGGCCGAAAGCAAGAACCTCGACCTGCTCATTATCGACGGGTCTCCCGGGCTGGGGTGTCCGGTTATTGCATCCATCACCGGAACCGATCGCGTCCTGGTGGTAACCGAACCCACCCTGAGCGGAATGCACGATCTGAAAAGGGTATTGGATCTTACCGCCCATTTCGGAATAAAGACCTGCGTTTGCGTCAACAAGTGGGATCTGAATCAGGAAATCACCGAGGAAATCGAACGCCTGGCAGGGGAAAAGAACATTCCCGTAGCCGGACGGGTGCGGTACGACCAGTCCGCCGTGGACGCCCAGGTCGCGGGAATTCCCGTAGTTGAGAATTCCAATAACGGCGCAGCCGAGGATATACGGCTGCTTTGGAAAGGCTTGTCCGAAATATGACCTGCCTGCATAGTAGTACTTTTAGGAAAACTAAACGGAGAAGTTGAGATGAATATCGCCGTACCCGTCGCCAATGAGCAGTTGTGCATGCATTTCGGACATTGTGAGACTTTCGCGTTATTCAGAACTGATGCGGAAAAACAGGAAATCATCAGCGAGGAAAACCTGACCCCTCCCGCTCACGAACCGGGTGTCCTGCCCCGCTGGCTGCACGAGCAGGGAGCCAACGTAATTATCGCCGGCGGAATGGGACAACGTGCCCAGCAACTGTTCGCCGCTAACGACATCAAGGTGGTTGTCGGCGCCCCGACAGGCAACCCTCGTGAACTTGTAACCGCATACCTGCAGAATAAACTGGAAAGTGGAGAGAATGTCTGCGACCACTAATACAGCCAATGCCTCTGACGGGACAACACCGGAACAAACCCACCGGTGTTGCCACCCCTACTGCATAGCCTGCAGCGATAAGAACAAAAACGGACTGGGTCTCCGGTTCACCCAGGAAGAAGACGGCAGCGTTACCGGATACTTCGGCTGTGATGGAAAATACCAGGGATACCCCGACCGTCTGCACGGCGGAATCGTATCCATGCTGGTCGACGCGGCCATGGTTAATTGCCTTTTCGAGAGGAAGGTGGAGGCGGTAACCGCCAAGCTCAATCTCCGCTTTCACCAGCCGGTAGCCGTGGGTGTACCGGCCACTATCCGCGCCTGGCTGGAAAGGGAGACACCGCCGATTTACGGCCTGCGTGCCGAAGTCCGTCAGCGTGGTGAATTGAAAGCATCGGCGGAATCGCTTTTCTTCCAGGAATCCTCGAAATAACCGGTATTCGGAAACAATGATGCAGGAAAACGCGAAGATAACCGTATTAGTGGAAAACACCGCCGGACCGCGAGGCCTGCTCGCTGAGCACGGACTCGCCTTCTGGCTGGAATTCGGGCAGAAAAAGATACTTTTCGATACCGGGCAGGGACTTACTTTGGAACACAACTCCAAAGTTCTCGGTATCGACCTGAAACAGACCGACGCAGTGGTGCTGAGCCACGGGCATTACGATCATACCGGCGGACTGGAACACATCCTGGATCTTTGCGGATCGGTGGAAATCTACGCTCATCCGGCCGCCTTCCTGCCCAAGTATTCCCGCCGCAACGACGGCTCAGCCGAGAGTTCCGGTATTCCGGAATTCGCCAGGAAGGATCTACACGACCTGCTCAACTGCTACATCGGCACGGAACACCCGACCCGTATTTTCGGAAGCCTGTTTGCCACCGGGCAGATTCCGCGCATGACCGATTTCGAGAAGAACACCGGGCCGTTTTTCGTCGACAGGGAATGCCGGCAAAGCGACCTCATCCCCGATGATCAGGCCATGTACTTCGAATCCGCCCGCGGCACCGTCGTCCTGCTCGGATGCGCTCATTCGGGTATTATCAACACCCTGCAATACATACAACGATTGACCAACAACCGCCCCATCCATACCGTAATCGGCGGAACACATCTTGTCTCCGCCTCAAGCGAAAAACTGGAGGCAACCATCGACGAATTGGCTAAATTCAATATCGACCGGCTGGCCGCCATCCATTGCACCGGGGCTCCCGCCGCGGCTAGGCTCTGGAACAGCTTCCCCAAAGCCTGTATCGCCAGCAGAGTGGGAACAAACCTCGAGTTCAGACTGCCGGAACAATGCTGACAGACCCCGCTATAGGCAAACACCGATATAAGAAAAACTGCAAAAACAACACTCCCAGTAACATACGCGACAATGACTTCCAAAATGTGCAACCTTTCCTAAAAAAAACATCCAAGATCATAAAAGTATCCTATTTTCACGAACAACCCATTATATCAGTTGAACTCGTCTACCTCTTTTGCTAGCATTGTTGGTAAGTTAGAGGGTCCGAAAGCACTCACCCTGATAAACGCGAGCCACAACGCTCGTTGAAAAGCAAAACGCAGAGTCTTCTGTCCGTTAAACACTACGGGCATCAGATCCTGCCCGACAATCCAACACCCCCGAATGGACGAAAGTGTAACTACCGATGCTTCTACAAGCATAGGTAAAGCGATTATCCCGTTGATTGCGAAACGTGCCGGTTAGCCGGCTGGAGATATATACCAAGGAGTCTTGACCATGAGCAGATGGATACGATTCAACAAACACAAATGTTGTCGTTTCCCGAGAGCAATGCTTTTCGCATTGCTTGTACCGGCCGTTGTCACCATGGCGGGAAGTTACGACCTTTCCCACTTCACTATAGACAGCGGCGGAACCGTCTTCAGCACCGGCGGTAACTTCGAAGTTTCCGGAACTATAGGCCAGCCGGATGCAGGCTTGATGCAGGGCGGCGTCTACTCCATTACCGGCGGGTTCTGGATTGAACAGGTTCCGTCTGACTGCAACATGGACGGGGCCGTCGACCTGTACGATTACGAAACTTTCGCATCGTGTATAACCGGACCGGATAACATGGCATTGGGAATACCATGTATCTGCTTCGACCTCGATGGTGACGATGACGTGGATATGGAAGACGCTGCCGAGTTTCAGCGGTCTTTTGGTGGATAGTTTATAAAAAACACCGGCTGGCGGCCGGCTTGTATCAAAATATGCGAAAGGTGATTTAGCAATGAAATCAGCAAAAACCAGTTTTAATAATAGTGTTTGCACATTAATAATCGCAGCACTCGTATCAACTCTCTGCCCAATAAATCTGCATGCCCAGGCTGTGGACACGTCATTCACTTACCAGGGACAACTCAAAGAAGACGGCGTGCCCGCTGACGGAGAGTACGACCTTTTGTTCAAGCTTTTCGACGCGGCAGGTACCCAGGTAGGCACTCAGATTGGTAGAGAAAACACGCTTGTAACCAACGGTTTGTTTACGGTTATTCTCGATTTCGGAACCACCGCATTCGATGGTGATGCTCGTTTCCTGGAAATCGGTGTTCGGCCTGGAGATTCCGGCGCATTCTTCACCACACTCTCGCCGCGACAGGAAATCACTGCTACACCTTACGCCGCAACGGCCCTCAAAACCGTTGGCGTCGATGGCCATTCGCTCGACTCAGCCAACGGCAGTGTCGAGGATGCCGTCTACGTAGCGACATCGGGCAAGGTGTTCATGAGTTACGGAGGGCTTAACGTCTACGACGGAGCCGGACATGGAATCACTTTCACCACTGACACCTTCACTATTGATTCCTATCCCAGCGAAGACAACGTTTACAGATACGAATCTGCCGCCCAAAGGCATAGATTTTACACCGACGGAATCTCCAGAATGGAAATTGGCTCTACGGGCAATATCGGAATCGGCGTAAGCGCACCCGCCACCAAGTTGGAGGTGGACGGAATGGTCAAGATGACCGGCTTCCAGATGGGTACGTCCTCAACTTCCGGTTATGTACTAACTGCGGACGCAACTGGAAAAGGCAAGTGGATGGCACTTCCGACAACAATACCTTCACCTTGGCAAAAAGACGTATACGACAATATCTTCTACGGAAACGGCAATGTCGGCATCGGTATGGGTTCTGGCATAACACCGGCATATCCTCTGCACGTGGAGGGCACCAGTCAGCTTAACGGCAATGTTGGTATTAACACCACTCCCACTACTAACGCCCTGACCGTAAATGGAACAGCCAGTATCAACGGATCCGCAAGCGTAACCGGCACGGTCGAAGCCGACGAATTCACTTACGACACTCCAAAAAACCGCGTTCTGAATGTTTTGGGAATGAATTTTCAGCCAAGAAATTCCCAAATAGAGTACAGTACCGGCTGGGCTATTGCTGCCGACTCCACTGAAACATCTGCCTCCTTTATCGCACCAGTACAATTACCCAATGGAGCGGTGGTCACTGGACTATCCGCTGTTTTTTCTGATCATTCCGCCAGCCAGGACCTTAGTGTAGCCTTGACCCGATACGTACTGTCGTCCGGCGGTATAAGTACGTTGGCATCCGTTGAAACCGAGGGAACCCCGGGACACCGAACCACAGTTTCCACAACCGGCCTCAATATTTACATCAACAACAACTACAATGCTTATTACCTTAATCTTTATAGTGATGACTGGGAAACTGGAATGCAACTTTACAGTGTTCGAATCACCTACACGATTGATCAGGCCGATTAACGCCTGTCGTGTGACCAACTGACCAGAATAGGCCATCGGTTTTCTCCAAAACGCTTCCAACTGAACGACGGGGAAAACCGGTGGCTTTGTCAGTTTACTCTCTGCATTTCCTGCGTTCCGAATCACAGAATCGCTCCCCCGGAGATTACTCAATCAAACATAACTCGTTACCCTGAAATGAGTTACATACTCTGCCTTGACAATTAGCGATAGTGTATTATACTCGTAATACAGTCATGCGCGAGAAAAGAAACATCCGGTTCGACGTTTCGCCCTCATCCGGGGTACCTATCTACCGCCAGATAATGGACCAGGTGGGAACACTTATTTCCAGTGGGAAACTCAAACCGGGCGATCTTCTACCATCCGTTCGTGACGTGGCCGGCCGGTTACAGATCAACCCCATGACCGTTTCCAAGGCCTACTCCAAGCTGCAGGACGCCGGAGTGGTGGAACTTCAGCGAGGTCAGGGGATCCGCATACTCGCCGGTGAACCTGTCGGTACGGTCCGGCAACGTCAGGCACAGCTCAAACCACTGGCCGAACAGCTGTTGGCCAAGGCTCACCAGTTGAATTTAACCAGGGAACAAATACAAGCCGTTCTGGATCCATTGATTAAGGGGATCGACGATGAATAACCATATTATCGAGACAACCAACCTGCACAAAAGCTTCCGGAAAAAGCACGTATTAAAGGGTGTCGACCTGCAGATACCTCGCGGCTCCGTGGTTGGGCTTTTAGGAAAAAATGGAGCTGGGAAAACCACGCTGATCAAGTGCATACTGGGCCTGCTCCGCCTGAGCGACGGTAAAGCGGTGATCCTGAACGAAGATCCCTGGGATCTGAGCGCCAAGGCCAAGGAAAAACTGGGCTTCGTTCCCCAGGAACTGGAACTGCAACCGTGGATGAAGGTCCGCCAGATCGTGGACTATACGGCCTCCTTCTATCCGCACTGGAATATGGACCTGGCCGACAGACTCCTCGCCGAGTGGGAGCTTGATGAAACCGATGCCGTGGGCATTCTCTCGGTCGGTCAAAAACAGAAACTGGGGATAATCCTCGCGTTAGGCCACGAGCCCGAACTGCTCATTCTGGACGAGCCGGTAGCCAGCCTGGACCCCATAGGCCGGCGTAGCTTCCTCAAAACCATCCTTGATATAACCAGCAACAGGGAATGCACGGTTCTTTTCTCCACGCACATAACCTCCGACCTGGAGCGGGTGGCCGACCGCGTGGCGATCCTGAAGGACGGGAAAATCATATTCCACGACGAACTGGACAACATGAAGGACTCGGTAAAACGGCTGGAAATAACGTCGAACAACCCATTACCTATATCGATGGGGATACCAGGAACTCTGCGCGAAGAGATATCCGGTAACGAAGCCGTAGTGAGCGTAAAAGATCTGGACGAGTCAGTATTGGAAGAAACACGCAAAAGATTCGACGCGGAGATTCTCGTCCGCGACGTGAACCTGGAAGAGATCTTCCTGGAGTTGCACCATGCCTGAGCGATACAGACAGGTTATTTTGTATTTAACCCGAACGAAGATGATGCCCCCGTTGATCATTCTGTCTATCTACTCAACGGTACTCGCACTTTCCCTGCCAGCCGCTTCGCTTTTACTGACTTCTGAACCGGGGGCCACACACAATATAGCTGTGCGATTCCTGGCATTGCATTGCTCCTGTCTTAAGCAGGGATTCTTGCCAGATACATTCAGCATTTCACGTACATTACTTGGAGTGACTTTCCTCGGAGGAATTCCCGTTGGAATCTGCATACGAGCCCTATTCTCCACGGTTCGCGGTAACACTATTCCACATTTCCACAAACCCAATCTAACCATTTACCTTGGACTTTCCTTATTTTTCATCAGTTGGTTTTCACTACTTGGCTGGGTAACCGGCCTGGACTACATCACAATCTGGTGCCAGCTCTTTTTCGTTTTCGCTTTAGCCGTCCTTGCGAGTTCGCTCTTTTCGCTGTTCCTTTGCATTCCAATAGTATTTACTCTCTCTGCTGTCTACGCTAACAACACGCTTTTGCACCTCGTTAACTCTCCAAGCCCCCTACAGCTCATTGTCATGTTCATCGCGGGAGTCGGGTTTATTACTCTTTGGATAAAAACCATAAGGCAAGCCTCCAAAAGCCCGGAGTTTTTCTTTTATGATCTGGCCACTCCCTCCACAGCCATGCCCAAATCTCGCCAGGAACAACAGAAATGTAAATGCCAATGCGGCGTGAGTCGCCGGTTCAAAGCCTTGAATGGATATATCGGCGAGCGATTCGGTGAACGTGTTTCGCTGATCCGCACCGGAAACACGCCATTCGCGCCGTGGTTTGTCGGCTTGGCCTTGGCGTTTTCAGCTCTGATGGCCGCTGTCTCGACCCTGGTATTTGGAGGCGCTACTGCTGGAAGAAGCCTGTATGAAATCGCCCACGCATTTTACGCGATTTTCGTTTTGAGTAATCCCCTGCTATGGCTCGTTTTATCTCTTTCTC
This sequence comes from Phycisphaerae bacterium, assembly GCA_963667855.2. Classification (GTDB taxonomy): domain Bacteria; phylum Planctomycetota; class Phycisphaerae; order UBA1845; family UBA1845. Next base: position 668,208 of record CAXXKI010000029.1, read on the forward strand.
CAACTAGAGATATTGCATATGAATCGCTGCACCCTCTCCCCAAAAGGGTTTATTTCCGCTCTATTCGCTACGCTACGCTAATCAATATCTTCCAGACCTGGCTGATAATAACCATCGTCTGGCTTTTGCTGGTTTATGCGATCAACCCTACGGGCATGCCCGCTACCTGGGCCATTGCCGCGGTGATTTTGTCTCTGGCCGCTCAGTTTCTGGTTTTCTCATTTTCCGCATGGGCTGGTTCTTTCCGATCACCAATCGCACGATTAATCACATTCTTCATAGTAGGAGCGGGTGTCGGGATCAGTGGCATTATTCTGTTTACCAGTGACCGTCCGGTCAGCTCAATCTTCGCCGCAGGATTATTGTTTTTTATAATCGGCGGTTTCATTTACAAACTGGCCTCGCGCCGATGGCTCCGCCTGGAGCTCGGTGTCCCCAGGCAGGTCATGCAACAACCTTCGCCCAGACCGATTCGATCCAGTATTTTTGTAATCGCGTTTTTCTCCCTTTATCCAGTTTTAGCACTTTGGGCCTGCCACGGGCCTGTCGCGGCCGCTCCGAACGAAGATCCCTCGATCACCTTGAATCGCCTGTACAGAAACCCGCCGAACAACGCCGCACCACTATATGAAAAAGCAAACTCATTAATCCAAAAACCTACCTCCAAGTGGGACGAAAAACGGATATGGGAGTCCAGCTTCGTTATCCCCGCCGAAGTACCGGCGTGGGTTGCAAAAAACCAACCGGCATTTGACTTATTGGCAGAAGCGTCCACTATGCAGAATCTCTGGTTTGACCTGGAGCCTTTAAAAGAAACTTATACCCCACCACGAAATCACGTGAGATTTGGAACATTGCACCAATTACTTCGATGGAAAGCGAGATTGGCTGCGAGGAGCCGCGATCTTGATGAATTTACTCAATGCATAACAACGTTGAACGGAATAGGCCGACAACTCCTACAGCCCCCCCTGCTGGGCTCACAAATGAGAGGACAGGGTTTCATCGACACCACACAACAATGCGTACTTGTGCCTTTTACCTGGGAAAACGCAACCAAGGAACAACTTGCGGATTACACAGCAACAATAAACAATTGCTTCACTGAAGTCCCAACCTTGACCAGCTCCTTTATTTGGGATCGAAGACAGACCGTATGGTCATATCACCTGTCCGTCTCAAAAGGCATCGTCCAGCTTTCTGCGGCATTACCACCGGCGAGGATGGCGGGCATGTTCGACCAGTATAAATCCGCATCCCTGAAGCTGGCTGATTTACCCGTTGAGCAGCAGTGCAATCCTAACAATCCCATCCGCGAGCTAGCTCGAACTCAAGAAGAAACAGGTTTTTCGATACGGCACCCGATACGGTCCCTATTATTCACCCTGTCAAACAACGAATTGCCGGTAATTGACCTGCGAGTCGGCTTAATAGCAAAACAAGCCTCTTCAGCAGAATTCGTGGGTTAGTTCAGGCTCAGGCAGTTTCGCAAGTGCGTGATACATAGCGATTTCTGCTACTTTCAGCTCACGAAAGCCGTATGCTTTTCTGATAGTCAGTTTGATTTTGTAATTCAATCCTTCGACGATTCCACTGTTGAACTCCTTCTTTGCCTTAAACCAATTAAGAATAAGCTCTCGGTGATTGCGAACACTTCGAGCCACCTTCTTTATTGGCTCAAGCTTGCTGTACATCGCTCGCTTGACCCAGGTATCCAAATACCGACCGGCCCAATAAGGCGATACGTATTCCCAAAGAATCTGAAAACTTTGCTTGAGAAGATAGCCTCGTACGCTCTTGAGGTCGTATTGTAACAGGTCGTCAATCTTGATCCGTTGCGACTTGGTCAGATTCTCTTCCCGTTTCAAAAAGCAAAATCGGCTTCGCTTTAAAACAGGCTCATACCCTTCGATGGCCAGTTGTTTTGCTTCGGCTGCGCGGATCTCGTCCAGAGCCTTGTTCAGTTTGGCCACGATATGGAACCGATCCAGGATATGTGTTGCTTGCCCGGCCTTCCTGGCAATCACTTTAAGGTAAGGTTGCCACATATCACTACAGACGAACTGAATAGCTGCTGTTCGCTCTCCTCCCAGCATCTTGAAAAAACGTAGTAGCGTTTTAGTCGAACGATCCTGCCCAACCCACAGTAGCCGTCGACATCCTGCGTTGATCTGGTAAACAACAGTCAAGTAACGATGCCCTTTCTGGAACTGGACTTCATCTACTCCAATGGCCGTCACGCCATCCAGACTGCGATGTCGCAGGCCGTATTCCACTACCCAGGCTACCGAGCGGTACACCTTGTCCCAACTGACATTGAAAATCGTCGCGACCTCTTTCCAGCTCAACCTGCGTGCCCAGCGAGATAGAAACACTGCATAAGCTCGCGTCAGCTGCCGCTTGCCATCGCCCCAGGGGACCTGTTCCACGGTTACGCCGCAGCGATGGCAGTCTACTCTACGCATGGAATAAACCAGGATTACCGGAATCGCCCATACGGGAACGAAGTGGAAATGCCGTGGAGCCAGGGTATCGTACCCCGGCCCCCGCTGACCACAGCCCGAACAGACTGCCGGCGATCCTTGCCGGGGACGAATATTCACCTCGATGTGCTCATCTACAAATTTTACATGTGTGTAGATAAAACCCTTGATTTTGTGGACTCGATTGAGCACAGTCTTAACTTGCATCGTCCTTGGTCTCCGTTTCTTGGTCTCTTGGTCGAAACCAATTTTACCGGAACTTTGGACGATGCTCTTTAACACTTCGCTATTACTTTCGCAATGTTGCTGCTACAATCATATTTCCGAGCGAAACGGAGTCTGGCTCTGCGGGGACGCAACCCGACAAGGGATAACTCGGGCGACGGTGAGCCGATAACGCCAACTGCGCTTGTCCAAACACCGGCGGAGCATGCCGCTTCAGTCTTTCGGACACCGGAGCACATGCCTAGAAAATCCCGGGGTCTGGGGCAGAGCCCCAGGTTACCCACAGATTCTGCGGAAGAACCCAAAACAAAGGGGCAATCTCACGGCCATAGCGGTTTTATCTTATCTCCAGGAACATAACCAATTGCCGGAATCGCTGGAATTCATAACCGACGATTTCAAAATAGACCCCTATTCGGGTAAACCATTTGTATATAAACCCTCCGGTAACGAATTCATTCTATACTCCATAGGAGTAGACCGCGACGACGACGGCGGTCAGCATCACCAACGTTTCGGCGTGAACTACGACGCGGCCCCAGATGGCGATTTCGTATTCTGGCCTATCCCCGGCTACAAAGCAGAAACAAACTCAAAGCCCAATACGCAACAACTTGGAACCACAGACAACGAGATTACCAGGGACAAAAGTAGTGTTTAAACATTATCAACAAGTCGCTCTTTCATACCGCAAACCAACGGTATTATTCCCAATTATGGGGACGGCTTTATTATGCCTGTTTGGCTCCCTCGGCATTCGCGTTGCCTTCAATCTGTCCAATGCGGATCCATCGGATATCCCCGGATTCATCGAACGGCTAGCCGGCTTGTTCGTGATCCGGGGGATGGAGAATACGGAATCACCTCTATCTCTTTTAGCCGCACTTACTCTGGCATTTTCGATGATTATACCGTGCACCCTGGGCTTTCACATTCGCCGGCGGTTTGCCGGATCCTACGCAATGGTTTTACCCGGTTTCCATCGCGCGAATATCGTTGTTCTGATTTTTATCTGCGTCACGTGTTCCGTAATACTCGCCCTTACCGCACTTCCCAGCGGAGCTTCACTTAGTGGATCGTGTTTTACCATATCAGCGTTCATTATGTACACTCTGTGCCTGGTCCAGTTTTTTTCTGTAATCGCAATCCCCATTACCATTTTCACTTTGACGTTTTTTGTCGAAAGCCAGACAGCCGAAAAACTCTTCGCCGAGTCATTCAGCGTGCATCATTTGATAGCTTTAACCATAGGTATTGCGGCGACCATCGTATGGGGAATGAGATTAAGCAAGCTGAAACCCGAAAATTACGATTTGCGGATCGTTCGACTGATTCCTATTGCACATAACGCAACGGCATTAAAACGGTTAAAACGCTGTAATTTTCAGCTTGGCCTGGCTCGTAAGCTTCGCAACTTGGGTAGTTACGCAGGCGATTCAACCTGGCGTAAGGCCCGATTATATAGTGCGGGCCGTTACAATCTCGCTTTTGGACCGTCTGTAATTATCTGTGTACTTATTGTTTTCGCTATTGCTCATTTCGCAATGGACAACCGAGTCATGGAGATTGACTCAAAGACCACTCATGTTTTGGCAACCGGCCACGTCCTGTTCGCATTATTATCCGGCTTTTGTGTTTTACCATTTCTTGTTATAGCAAGCGCTCCGCAGAACCCATTATTCAATAATCTCACAAAACCCTGTTCCAGAAAGCAGCTAATACACGAAGTGGGTTTGAGCTTAATCATCGACACCCTGTTCGTCTGGCTTGTACTAATGCTTGCATGGGGCGCGTTCACCCTTTTACACACCCCGCAGACCTTTGCCACCTCTACCCCGTACCTGACTGCTCTTCTTTCGCTTTCATGGATGGTTTGGATTTTCGGTACAACTACTTAGCTCCTTCTACTTCGGCCAACTTGGTTCAGAACTACAACAACTGCCTACGTTATCCTCATATTGGTCGTCGGCACCCTAATCGCCATGTTACTGTCGGAAACCAATTTCTTCACCGCCTTTTCAATCTCGGCTTCTTCCGTACTGTATGTTCTTGGCGTGCTGACATTCCTGCTGGGTTACCGCCGACTGCTTAAAATGGAGTTCGGAGTTACTGAAAACTCCTCGGTATTCACTTTGCGTTCTTTTTTACTGGCTCTTCCTTATTTTGTTGTATTCCCCTTACTCGTACCGATATTCGGATATCTGGTAACTGCCGGGCCAACTGCCCCCATTCCAGCGAGAGTCCTCTGGTGAAGCTGAACCGCCTACATGAAGGAATGGAAGATAACGCTGCAGAGTTATACGTGAAAGCATTCTCCGAAATCAAAGGAAAATCTCCCAAGAAAGATGACTGGTCTAAAAATCGCTGGTTTCCAGGAAACTTGATGCCGCTTGAAGCGAAAGAGTGGGTAATTCGTAATGATACGGCGATAACCACCTTACGGCAGGCAACCCAACAAAAAAACTGCTGGTTCGAACTTATCCCTGATGATGACTGTTTTCCCACGACCGATGAATTCGAAAAGATGCGCACTCTTTCCTTTCTCGAGTATTGCCGAGCCAGGTTGGCTATAGACGATAGGAACTGGCGAGAGTTAGCGGATGCAGTACTAAAGCTGGACGCTATGAAACGCCACCTTCAACAGACTCATTACTTCGATCCGCAACTCCACGGAATAGCGGCCGAAATACAGGTTCAAAAAGTCGTACTCGCACCATTTTACTGGCCGGAACTCACCCCCTGGGAACTCGCCGAGTACACTCAGCTCATTATCAAATGCTTTGATGAAATGCCCCCTTTGACTGAAACCCTGAAAATAGACCACGAAATCGCTCTCTGGTACTTCATATCCGCACCCGAACAACAATCGCAGAAACTTCTACTTATCCCCGCACCAAGATTGGCCGCTGAACTTGAAAAATACGCTAAACCTCAGTGGCTGCTTTCCGAATTACCCATAGAAGATCAGGCAAATCAACACCACCCGCTGCATGAGGAAATCCGCCGACTGCAACGGGAGCCTGTGTCCAAGTTCAACCTTGTGGGCCAAATAGCGGAAAAGTTCAGAGTGGATTTCTGTCGGCTACTGGAGTTCAGAGTTAGAATTACGACCTTAACAAGAGGCAATCGCACGGTAATTGCCCTGTTTGCCTATCGCGATCGATATGGCTGTTTCCCTGAATCACTTGATATGATACCAAGCGACTTCAAAATCGATCCGTATTCCGCCAAACCGTTTGTCTACAAAAAAACTGACCAGGGTTTCCTTCTACACTCAGTTGGCGTAGACCGCGACAATGATGGTGGCACTCATCATCCGAAATTCGGCGAGCGGAAAAGCCTGGACCCGGACGGCGACTACGTTATCTGGCCTCTCCCTGCGGGTAACATCCCAGACGAAGACAACGCAGGTCGCTCGACCGAGCCGTAATATAGAATCAAAAGAGAATAACTGCATTTCGATTTCGGGATCAACCCTTATTCAGCTCGCGTTTTTAGCGTCTATCATATCCCGAAACACGGTATCTCCTCCAATATTACTCGTAAAAATCGCCGGTGTAATACTCCTGGAACAGAGCGAAATCGGTTAAATCCACATCCACATCCGCGGCGAAATCAAAACTATCGCAACCGGGAAGTGCTCCCCCGTCAGGTCCGGTCAGGCAACCGCTGAACTCAGCGTAATCGGTCATGTCGATATCGCCGTCATCGTCGTAGTCACCGGCCAACACCGGGCCGATCAGTTGTAATTTTCCACCACCCACCGAATCGATAATCGTTACTCCATTGGCCGGGTTCAATGGATGACTCGGCGTAACCGACTCGAAGTACAACGACAACCCCTGCAAATCCAACGTCGTACCCGGTTCCAGGATCAACTCGCCAACGTACAGACTTTCGCTACCGGCTCCGGCCGAGTTATTGTGATTATCCGCAAGGCGCACCACCGTTTTCGTCGGCCCTATTCTGAGTGTGCCAATGGCGAAAAGCGATGGATCTGACAAGGTTACGTGCCGCCCGATATCCTCAGCCAACACCTCCAGATCTTGCGGACCGTCAGCGGGCAAACCAACCATCTGCAATGTCGCGTTTGTCAGATCGAACCGGGCGGAATCGCCAATCTCCACATCGAAATCTCCGCCAACTTTCAACGTACCCGACTGCACCGCCAGAGATCCCAATTGCCCGATATGATAATTACCAATCACGGTCAAACCGTTATCCGACGACTTACCCGTGAAATCGCCGATCATCTCCCCTGACCCGCTTACGCTACCGCTGACCGTCAATACACCACTCTGCAAAGTCACTGTACCATCGTTAGTCAGATCGCCTACTATCTGCGTATCCGCAATCAGAACCACATCGCCTTCGTTATCCAGGCTTGAATCAATAACGCCAAAACCATTAATCAAACCGGTTTCATCATTAGTCAGATCAACCGCATCGACAGTTCCACCCGACAGTTCCAATTCAGCCCCGGCGCTGTTGGTAATTGACTGAGTTACAACCATTGACGCATTGGAATGGATTTCCATAGTACCACTATGTGAGAACAACGGAGTCGAGATGTGAATCACCGATGAACTGGGAACGATAATCGAACCGGACGTCTGGTTTTCAAACGCAGATCCATCAAACACCAGCGGCGCCAAAGCGGAGCCGGTCAATACCCCTTCATTGGCAAAAGCCACCGAAACCGTTCCGTAACCGTTGACCTCAGCGCCGCTATTAACCAGCGGACCACCAATCATCGACCCGCCGCGAAGACTCAACCGACCGCCCGTTGAAACGAGCGAACCATCCACTGTGGACAAAACCGAACCGGTATTAATCTCAAAATCCTGCCAGCCGGTACCGGTGGCCTCCACCAGCAAATCGCACACCGGTGTAACCCCTGGCGTATTCAAGCGGCATATACTATCCGAGCTTCCGGAGTTGGATACGATCACCTTGCCGTTCGGAATGCCCGGCGGATCCCAGTTGTTCGCGCCGTAGAAGAATCCGACTCCACCGGCCACCCATACCGAAGTGGCCCCGCCCGGTTCGCATTCATCGGGAATACCATTATAGTTGCAGTCCTGGCTGGTTCCCTCGGTTATATCCGTAGCATCCGGTACGCCGTTGAAGTTGCAGTCATCCTCGCATTCGTCGGGGATATCGTTTCCGTTAATGTCGTAACTGGCTCCGGTCGCGATGTCGCACTCATCGGGAATACCATTACTGTTGCAATCATCGCTGGTAGAACCGGCAATGTCGCACGTATCGGGAACCAGGTTCTCGTTACAATCGGAACTGGTGCCGGCCGCTATTTCGCATTCGTCCGGCACACTCGAACCATCGCAATCACTGCTTGTTCCTTCGGCGATATCCACATTATCCGCTACGCCATTGGAATTACAGTCGAACCCGATTACAATCTGCCCCGGTCCGGCATTGGTACTGTTGTAATAGATTCTCTTGCTGTTCAAGGCCAACGCGCCGGCCGCATCGGTAAAGGTCAAGGTATTGACATAGAGCGCCTCGGCCTCCTCGCCAATAGTATCCGCCCCGCCCCTATGATCATTATCCCGGTTATCCACCAGCTTAACCCGGGCACCGGCCCCTATCACCAATTCCGGTAAAGAGAAATTCCCCGTAAAGCCGGCCGACGAACCCTGCGTGGGATCATCGTTTTCATCCAGATCCCGACCTGCCACTTCCATAGCTACGAATTCATCAAAAGCGCCGGGGGCCACACTCACACCGCCGGTCATTTGCAGCTTGGAACCCGTAGCGAAAACGTAGTTTATGTCGGCCACCATCTGCAGATCGTAGTTTTCACCTACAACAACATTACCGGCGCTACCGACCGACACATCACTACCGGCTTCAATAGCCATAGTCTGTGCAACTGCCAGGCTACCGGGAATACTCAATACCCCGGTTCCGCGATAAGTGTCGGCCGAAACCGATCCCTCAATCGAAAATAGATCGCCGTCATGATCTATCGAACCAAAAGAAACTGTTGAATTCTGATCGAACACCGCATCACCGCTACCACTCAACACCAAAGTTCCGGTTCCCGTGATAGTGCTGTTATCAACATCGAGATAACCACTATCAACCAGAATGGCTTCCAACCCCCTCACGGTTGACGCATAAAACTCCACTTCACCGTTGGAGGTGGCGTTAAACGAACCGGCGTAATCGGTGGTAAGCGAAGACAACCGCACGGTTCCACCATCATCAGCAATCAGCAAACCGTCGGTATTAATCAACGATGTAGAGGAGTAGAAAGTAGCATTACTACCCGTACCGCGAGCGGTAACCGTTCCGTTATTGGTGAACGTCACCTTCTCGAAGCTGAAGTCTGCATCATCCAAGGCCAGCATCTGATTGTTATTTTCGAAATGGAAATTGGTGTAATTACCGCTGGCGTTTGAGGTACTGATCGTTCCAGCTCCAACGGTTTGTACCAACCCGTCGTTAACGAACTTTGCGTTTCCACTTTGCCGCTCAAACCTCATCCAGTTACCTTCAATTGTGTGACCGGCGGAGTTGATCGCAGTAATATCCCCAACGAGCTGTATTGAATCACGGTACGTAGAACTGGGATTAAGAAGCTGTATGGTTCCCGATCCGCCCAAGGTCATATCTTCGGCGATGCTCAGGTTCTCGCCGTATGAATCGGAATCAGAACGGACTATACCATTATTGGTAAATGTACCATGCAGATTCAGATAGCTCATTATCTCGATTATCGCGCCGTCAACCGTCACATCGGTGAAATCTGTAGCGGTACTGAGTTTCACAAGATGGTTATTCGGTGACTGAATGGTAATACCCGAAAGGTTTGTCCCAGACTGCAGCGTAAAATCTCCGTAGCCCTCATCAATAACCCAAGTCTCCCGGGGTTGATTGAAGGCGGCACTCATCAACACGAAACCATTGGTGGCCGCTATCATTCCCAGGTCGGCTATCTCCGCCACGGACACGGTAGAATCCAGCTGAATCGTCCCGCCATCCGTAGCCTGCAGAATACCATTAGTATTATCCAAAGTACTTACCGCCTGGAATCTGACCTTTGTTCCCGCTCCGTCGGCGCGCATCAATCCCTCGTTGATTACCGCGACATCTTCCAGCCACAATTCACCGCCGTTTTCCGCCGCCATAGTCCCCGTATTGGTGACGACGAAGTTATCCGCCGGACTTGACAGCCCATCGATGACTAAGATCCGGTCGAGATCGCACCGCACCTCGCCCTGGTTGACAAAAGCGGCCGTCCCGCTGTCACGCTGAATCCAGGCATTTCCACCAACCAGTTTATGATCAGGACCATTAACCAGCGTAAACGTATCACGAACGTAGATGCGGTCGCGACCGGAGGTCGACGATGAACTGTTCTGGAAGAGTATTGTTCCGCTACCCTCCAGGGTTATATTCCCCTCGACTATTATCGATTCCGTGGCAGAATCGGTATCGAAGCGAATAGTCCCATCATTGGTTAAACCATCATGCAGGGTTATGTACCCGCTTTGCAATTCAATCAAACCCAGGTTCGTCACGTCGTTAAAAGTCGAAGAACCACGAATCTGGAACACATTGCCGACTCCGGTATCGATAGTGATACCGGAAACTTCCGCATAACTCACCAGCCCGAAATCGCCATAGGTATCATCAACCAGCCAGGTATCGGTACCACTGATCTTACCGCCGAAATCGACTTTGCCACCGTCGGCATCAATAGTCCCAAAACCAGTCGCCCCGGCGACCTCGCTGTTTATCCTCAGCCAGCCGTTGGAACTCGCGCTGAGTATTCCCAACTCGTTATCCAAAGTCGTATTCGTCTCAAAGATAACCGAGCTGCCGTCTCCGGCCGCCTCGATCACTCCCCGGTTGCTCACCCCTGCCCCGTCGAAACGGAGTACGGAACTGTTTTCCGCAGCCATCCGGTTGTTATTCGTAACCGTCAACGTCGTCGGTTCCCCGGATGTTTCAAATTCTATTTCCCTGTCATTATTGGATAAAACTTTTCCGTTATTCACAAAGGCTGCATTTCCACTATAACGCCGGATATACGCGTACCCGCCATCAAGCGTATGGTCCGCCCCGTTGGTCAGGGTCGCACCATCGTGTATATCCACCCGATCGCGATAACTGGTGCCGCCCGAAGAATTCTGAAACGAGATCGAACCTGTACCCAGCAGATTCACGCTCACGGGGATAGTAATATATTCCGAGGAACTGTCAGTATCGAAGCGCAATACGCCATTGTTGGTAAAATCTCCATGTAGACTCAACGTACTGGATTGGTTTTCCATCAAACCAAGGTTGGTAACGTCGGTGAAAGTCGCCGAACCCTGCAGAGCGAATACCTGATCACCTCCTGTGTCAACCGTTACTCCGGTAAGATTCGCGTAACTGGTAACCGCGAAATCGCCATAAGATTCGTCAACCAGCCAGGTTCCCGTGTCGTTTATCGTACCGCGAAACTCCACTCTACCGCCCGCAGCGTCGAAGGTGCCCATATCCGCAACCTGGGCGATTTGTGAACTGATTTCTATTTCCCCGCCCGAACTGGCCCGCAAGGTTCCCAACCGGTTGTCCAGCGTTGTATTCGAACCGAAATTGACAGTGGTATCCGCTCCATCGGCAGCGATTATCCCCGTGTTGGTTATAGCCGGACCATCAAAAATCAATGCGCTGCTGTTTTCGGCCGTCATAAGCTCGTTATTGGTTACGGTGAAAGATCCCGGCTCGCCGGATGTTTCAAACTCTATACTGCGATCGACGTTCGATCGCACGTCACCGTTATTGACAAAAGCAGCATTACCCGAATAGCGGCGGATCAGCGCGTAACCACCTTCAACCGTATGCCCTGCGCCATTGGTCAAGCGGGCCGTATCGTATATATCCAGTCGATCGCGATAGCTGGTGCTGCCAGAGGGATTGGTAAACTGCAACGAACCGGTACCATTCAAACTCACGTCACCTTGAATATAAATATATTCCGAGTAGCTGTCGGTATCGTATCGTATCACCCCATTGTTGAGAACATCTTCATCCAAAGTAAGCGGGCCGCCCTGGGTTTCCACAATTCCTTCCACGCTCAGAAAACCGGGATAAAAGGTTGAGGTTACCCCCAGTATCGCGTTGGATCCCACATCCACACTGTTGATATTAACGCCGCTGACATTGGTGGAAACCGTATACTCCTCCGCCGCAGTGGGGAACGAAACCGTATATTCATACCCGTTATTGTCCGGATAGTTGTCCGTACCCGCCAGTTGATCCCAGCACGCGGTGGAATTCCAGTTACCGCTTCCACAAGTCCATGTCGATGGAGTGGCCGACTGCGAATCCTTGATCTGTAAAGGATTACCCACCAGGGTGTTGTAGTAAAGATTCAGCCCGTTAACGTTCAACAACCCGTTGGAATCGGCAAACGTTAGCGTATCCACGTACAAAGCTTCGGAACCGCCCCCGCGATTTCCGTTATCCCGCAAGTCAACCAGGTTGACCTTGGCCCCGGGAGCGACAACCAGATTGGGCAGTAAGAAATTACCAACGAAACCGGCCGGGATAAATCCCATATCCTCACCAGCCACTTCCATCGTACCGAACAATTCGTACGAGAGCGGCGAAACGGATGTCGCGCTATCGAACCGCAGTGTTCCATTACTGCCGAGATTGAAATCACTTTCCGCCGTCATTTCGTTGACGAACTGATGCCCGATATCGACCGTGGCCGTATCATCAACATTCAAAACAGCGCCGTTTCTAAGGGTAAACGTAGACTCTGCGGTAAATACTGAGTCAACGGTCAACACGCCCTTTCCATCGTAGATGTTGGCCGTAAGCGCCGCTCCCGTATATGGAATCCCGCCTCCCATGTTGGATATAGTGGAAAACTCTGCAGTTGTAGCGCTATCAAAATCAACTTGTCCGAAGTTGCGCAGCTCCAGAACCCCATCTCCGGAAATCGCCGCGCCGTTAAAGTCAAGAATACCACTATCCGCCAGGAGCAAACCGCTGGTGCAGGCCAGTTCCACTCCATCGAAGCGGAGCGTGGCCAGGTCCTCAGCCGACATCTGTCCGTAATTGGTAATAGCCAATCCGCTGGTGCCGGCGTCGAAAACAATCGTCCGCAAGGGTACGTTAGCCCGTACGCCCCCCTCGTTGATAAACGAAACCGCTCCTCCGCCGTAACCGCGAATCCGCCCCGGCCCCCCTTCAATAGAGTGGTCCCCACCCTGGGTGAGTACCGCTCCATTGCTGCCGATCACAATCTCCGCAGTTTCCGGGTAGTCCTCCGACGCGTGGTTGTCGCGGAATACTATCCGCCCGTCTCCGCCGAGCGTTAAGGATTTACCAATAACGATGTCCTCAGCGTCACTCGCATCGACATCGAACCGGATTACACCGCCGTTGACCGCAGCCTCATGCAGTAATAGAGTCCCTTCATTGACTTCCACGATACCATCGTTGCTCAAAACGCCAGGCGCAAAGAAATCATCCTCCAGTGCCAGGCGTGCACTCGCACCAATCTGCAAACTGAGCAAATCAATATCAACGGAACCGGCCGTCGTCACCCGGTATAACCCGCCCGGGAGAATCACATCATAAATGAACGAACCACCGTTATCCGGAAACGTATCACCGCTGCCCAGCGTACTCCAGCCGTTGCTGTCAATCCAATTCCCGGTCGAACCGTTCCAGGTAGATTCGATCGTGGTCTGAGCCAAAACTGAACCGGAAAAAATACAGATAACGCCGGCAACGAAACCTGTGACGAAACGCATGACTTCCCCTCCAATGCGTGATTTGTTTTTTTCGACCCAACAAAGCCCAATAGATGAGGCGCCGGACACATGTCCAACATGTGTCCAACTCCCCTTAATGATATCAAATTCCAAGTCCCAATACAACCGGCAGGCTGGTTCTAAAACACCGTTTTCTAGCCGTCCAAGCCCCAGTACTCCCAGCTTACTACTTCAGACTTCAAAATGGGCCATTTCAGATCTCCGCACCTCAAAAACTAGGATCTCATATCACCATTAATGCGTTTCATATCCTCCACCGCTTTCAGTCCCCAAACTTCTTTTAGCATCTGGGGAAAACGTCAAAAAAATTCTGATTCCGTGTAAGAAATCACCGGTTCATTGCGACTACCTGATATCGAACACCGTGCACTCGACTGTTGTTTTGTGGTTATCACGGTTATCACTAAATCGGACAGTGTACATCGACACTCGTCGACGACAAACGAAGGGCATCGAACCGGATTGCATCCATCAACGGAGAAATCGAATGAAAATCCCAATCTCACGTCACACTGCAGCTCACCTCTGCTTTGCTCTCTTGACCCTTTCTCTCACCTGTCCGAGTTCCTTCGGCATTTCGCTGCTAAACACGGAGGCGGGAGTAATCGATACGGGGCATCCCCAGGTTCAAACTTCCGGCGGAAACAGCTTTCACCTGGTCCAGGTAGTAACCGATTCCGCGATGATGGACTATCAACTGGATATGGATATCCTGCTGGCCGACGGATCCCCCCTGGTTTTCACCATCGGAAAAGATTCCAATGACTCCGACACGCTCGAATTAACCCTGGCCATGGTAATAGACAGTGAACCGTGCCACGTGGAAGTTTCCTTGCGATCATCCGATGGACCTGCACCAGTATTCGACTCAATCGGCACAACCGTTCCATCAGGGGAGCCGGTCAACAGATCCCCATCCAAAGTGGTTATCCATCACGACGCTCCGATAGATATTGCAGAAGACGTCTACTATGGCGATATTCCACTTCGGAGTAATACCTTCACCAGCACACAATGGGCAATCGATATTTCTCAACTGAGCATCGGGGAAACTTTCGATATTGTTCTTCGGGCCGGACCGGAAGGTGATTTCGACGATAACGATATCATCGATCTTTCCGACTACGAACAGTTCTTCAACTGCCTGGAATCGACCGCCCCAGAGAATTCCTGTCAACTGTATTTCGATTTCAACGCCGACAACAGTGTGGACTTATACGATTTCGCCGTTTTCCAGAACATATTCACCGGAGCAGATACACCGGCCACCTGCGGAGCATAATATCATGATCAGAATTAACAAAATATCCCAAAGTCGTTTTCAACAGCGCGGCATCACTCTAACGGAAACCGTCGTTATCGCTTTATGCCTCGCCACTCTCGTTCCTTTGCTGCTTGCGGCTATTCCAGAATTGGACCGTCCCAACAGGGAAGCGATGTGTGCCTACCGCCTGGGCCGCATCGGGTCGGCCATGCTTCAATACTCCTTCGAAAACGAACTCTACCTCCCCGGTTCGCCGGGTACCAGCGGTGCGCAGCTCCTTTTGGATTATCCACTAAACACAGATCCGGAAGACATCAATATGCCGACCGACGTAACTCAAACCTGGGATTGGGCCGGACCATTAGCGGTGTACTTCGATATGGATCTTGATCCCAACCGGGCCAAGAGAATGGATCAGCTGAGCAAGGGGCCTTTCTGGTGCCCGTCAAACAACTACGTTGCTGATCCATACCCGTACCCTTCCGAACAATGGCGAGCTGCCCGCATGGTCAGCTATAACTCCTTTCGAGACATGCTCTATTTCGGAGACGATGTCCTTCCCGATCCTCCCGTTGAATACTGCGCTCGGTACTCAAATGGTTCGAATATAGTTATTCCTAACGACTATCGACCTAGAATCAACCAGGTCGGAGATCCGTCGGAAAAGGCATTTCTCGCCGACGGGTCTCGATATACGATCCCTTACGCAAGTAGCGTCTATCTTGATTATGAAATAGACTATAAAGCATCTTACGGCGGTGCCTTTGCTACCGGCAGCCCCACACTTCAAGAGGATTACCTTCATTCGCATTTAATCGACCCGCCTGCCAGAGACATTTCGTATCGTCACAAGCACGGAGAAACGGTTGGAATAAACGTAACTCACTTCGACGGCCACGTTGAATGGGTCAGCGAGCCGAAAACCCGTCACCCTGACCGCTGGTATCCAACCGGAACACTTGTACCACCAAACGCAATGAATACGCCGACAAGAACCAACGTCGGGCGAGACGCGTTCACTGGACCGGGATACACCTATCCGGTCAACTGATCGAGATCGATAGCATTAATACCATAACGCAAGTAGGGGACCGAAATAAGTCCCCTACTTGTATATGTATTGCCCGGCAATCGGAACATCCACGACCAAGCTAATGCAACTTCAACATTGGCCGATGGCTTTTGCTCATAATTGCCTATTTCCGTGCCTCATCTGCATATAGCGATTATCCCCTCAGAGCTGAAACCACGGAAATACCATATTAATGACTATGTTAATTTAAGTAAACTACGGATAAAAACAAGGTGGAAACACTTGAGATAGCCTTTTTGGGAAGCGGATTTTACCATACATCGAATATTCTGAAAAAATTCCAATTTTATCCGTGATATCAAACCTGCAATACTATACACTTTAGTTGCTGTGTAGGAGAAGTGTGTAATTACATGTTTGTTTCTCACTAACCGCGTTAGCCCGGCGTGGTTTCTGTCGCGACAATTAATACAGTAAACACCAAAACTGAATCGTGATTCGCTGAGCGAACTTTCTCCCAGCCTGAAACCCTTCTATATGCAAGGCTGGATACTTCATAACATACCCGAGAAAAAGCTCCTGCTAACATGGCGATTCACCCAGAAAATGGAGAAATTGCATGAAAATTCCATTACCGAAATGCCGTACAACAGAACTCTTATATATCTTGTCCTTTATTCTGTTTGCCACTCAGAGTAGCCTGGCAATCTCCTTAATCGACACAGAATGTGGCGTATTGGATCCCAATCATCCCCAGATTCAGACTTCTGGCGGGAACCAGGCTCACCTGATCAACCTCGTGACCCCGATGGACAAAACCAACGCGGAAATCAACGCCGACATACTGTTGGCCGACGACTCACCGCTGGTTTTAACCCTGCAACGGGAAGAAGCTGATTCGGATATTATCGAACTTGTTTTTGCCTTCGTTCTGGATGACGAAGTCTGCAGAATGGAAGTCTCCCTGCAGCGGGCGGAAGGCGTTACACCAACCTTCACAATGATCGGTGCGACCTATCCATACGGAATACCGGTTCGCCCGTCGTTTTCCGAAACACTCATCCATTACGACGAACCGGTTGGAATAGCCAATGACGTCTATTATGGTAACATCCTGCCATCCGGAGTTGTTACTTCCAGCGATCCCTGGCTGATTGACATCTCCGCACTCGATACAGGCGACACGTTTGACGTCGTTTTAAGCACCAGGGTCTCCGCCGATCCTCCCGACAATCTGAATGACTACTCTGTATTCAATGTCTGTTTCGACTCCCCGGACCCAAGTGACTGGTGCTACCTCACCTACGACCTCAATGCTGATGGTAAAATGGACCTGCATGATTTCGCCTCCTTCCAGTACATCTTTACCAGGCTCGTCGATTTCAACAGTTGCGGAGGGCAGAACAATGACTAACCAGACAATAACAATATCCGATTCGCCTCGCACAAGAGGCGCAACTCTTGTCGAAACGGTAATAGTAACTCTCTGCCTGGCGGCCCTTATTCCCGTGCTGCTTGCAGCTATTCCCGAATTCGGCAGGCCGAATAGAGAAGCGATGTGTGCATACCGCCTTGGTCGTATAGGGTCGGCCATGACCCAGTACACCATAGAAAACGAGAACTACCTCCCCGGTTCCCCTGGAACCAGCGGCGCACAACTCATATTCGATTACCCGAATTCACCCGCAGATTCCGTGGATATGCCCACTGATGTAACCCAAACCTGGGACTGGGCCGGACCTCTGGCGAACTATTTCGACATCAGTCTGGATCCGAACAGGGCAACACGAATGGAACAATTGAGGAACGGTCACTTCTGGTGCCCCTCCAACAACTACACGGCCGTTCCCTACGCCGGAGATCCCGCATACTGGAAATCCGCGCGCATGATCAGCTATAATTCCATGCGTGACATGCTTTATTACGGCGATAACGCCCCTCTTGATCCCGCCCTGGAGAACTATGCCAGGTATTCCCCTGGTTTGGAAATCACGATTCCAAGCGACTATCAACCCAAAATCAATCAGGTTGGCAATCCTTCAGAGAAAGCCTATCTCGCCGACGGGTCGCGATTCACCATCGTATCAGGCGATAATATCATTATTGACTACGACCCTGATTATAAGGGACGTTACGGAGGCGCTTTTGCTACCGGTGGTCCTACCCTGCCTGAAATATACCTTCGATCATATTTTCTTGAGGAACCAGCCAGAGACGTTTCCTATCGCCACAGGCATGGAGAAACCCCCGGAATAAACGTAACCCACTTCGACGGTCACGTTGAATGGGTAAGTGAACCAAACTCCCGCCTCCCGGATCGATGGTACCCAACAGGAACACTCATCTCGCGCGTAGCATTAAGTCGGTTGACAAGAAGTTACCTTCCGCGAGACGTATATACCGGGCCGGGATACACCTATCCTGTCAATTAATTCCATTTCGTATAACCAGAACACGCGGGGGACCTTGCCGCTCCCCCGCGTTTTTTACACAACCATATACTGCTTTATAGTTATCCGTATCACCCGCACTATTCGCCGGAATCTTCCGTCACTACCGTTTTCTCCACGTCGATTGTTCCGGATTTAACCTCGTAAAACGGCTTGCCGCCTCTTAAACCCACTGTACCGAAACCACCGGCCGTAGAAAGAAAGCACCTGAAATCAGTTCCCAGCCGATTATTCATATACAGGGTTTTATCAATGGCGTCATAACGAACTCCGGTCATCCCCTGAAGCAAGACATAGCTGGCGAGAGCCCGCCCGTACCAGTGTCCACATTCGTATTCATCAAACGGATTTCGCTTACGGCCATCATAGCGATCTCTACAAATTCGGACTATTTCCAGCCCCTGGTCGATTAATCCATTCATCATCAGGTGAGAAGCCACCTGGTATTCAATACCCGTCCACACCTCGTCACTGTACACAAATGGCAAATCGGGAGCATTGCCTTTGGGCCAAGTGCATAAAAGTAATCCCCCATCACTGCCCAGGGCGAATGTAGGCCTTTGCGGATTGGCGTGATCTGACAGGTTACGACGCAAGTTGTAACGGTGAATCGAAAGCAGGTTACTCTTTACTCTTATGGTATCCACAATTTCCCGATCCAAGCCGCAAGCCCGGGCCAGCCAGAAACCAAATACACCGTCGGATAAACACCCATTGCCGTATTGATATCTCGGACCTTGAGAATTCAAACGATCGATTATTTGCCAGTACCCCTCACCGTTGTGTCGGAAATCCAGAGGTTTGTATTCCGCGTTCAACCCCGTTATCTGAACCTTCTGATAAAAATACTCTCCGTTGAACAGCTCGTTCTCCAGATTCCGACATCCAGCTTCGAGTAAAGTGCGGTAATCCGCGACATCGTCTTCCAGGAATTCACCCATCTCCACGGCTGCGGTCAAAGCGGCCAGGTATACGCTGGTGCAGTGTCCGTTCGGGCCCCAATACTCAATATCGTAAGTGTTGTGATGCGGCTCTTCCAGCAATCCCCTTCCGCGTGGATCCCAGGTCCGGATGCAGTAATCGAGACTCTTTTGAACCGCAGGCCAAAGCCCGCGAAGCCAGTCCGTGTCGCCGGATATTCTCCAATCGCGATGTACCTTGATTATCCCGCCTAGCTGCCCGTCCGCAGCAGCCGGCCTCTTGTGATGGGGAGTCCGGATCGGAAGTGAT
This sequence comes from Phycisphaerae bacterium, assembly GCA_963667855.2. Taxonomy (GTDB): domain Bacteria; phylum Planctomycetota; class Phycisphaerae; order UBA1845; family UBA1845. The sequence continues at coordinate 687,698 of CAXXKI010000029.1, forward strand.
GCACGAAAAGCCTGGTGACCTTTATCATCCTGATTAACCGTGAATTCCGTATCGCGCAGGGATCGCTCCAGATTGGGGAACAGATGACAAATCGCCTGGGCGTAATTCCACACATGCGTACAACTTCCGTGACAGCAACCGCGATTATCGCTGCACCCTTCAAAACACCACAATTTTCCATCTACCTGCCTTAGCACGGTTGGTGATTTGAGTATCGTCAAATTGGCACTGACCGCTTCAATCACCTCCGGCGGCAGAGTGGTATCGTAAAACGTATCCCTGAAAAGCCCGGATGCCGATCGCAATCGCTCGTAATTCGCCCTCCAGAAATCAGCTACCTCAACAACGCTTTTGTATTTACCCGCATACCAGGGAACATGGTATTCCGAACCGCCGCAGGTTGTGCCGTTGCAGCCGCCACCGGTGGATCCAACTTCCCAATCACCGTAATCCTCGCCTTCAAAATCGGCGATAACCGTAACCGGCCTCCTTCGCCGGGATTCGCTTTTCATCATATCTTCGACCGAATCCCAGCGGTATCTGGTCATCACGATATGATCAACGTTTATATGTCCCCAGCCCTCACTCTTTAAGTCAACAATACGGATGCGAGCCTCCCTGCCCCGGAATTCCTTAATGTCCCAGGTCGTCCATTCCAGTTGCTCTTTTCGCTTACCGGTGGAAATTCGAACCACTTCGTCATCCACAAGTAACTGCATACAGGTTTTCTCAGGATCATTCGCTCCGCCGATCAGAAACTGGATGTAATTCGCCGTAAGCCTGAAAGGTGGAGATGTTAAGGTCCCCGTAGGCTCATCGCCGTTGGGATCAAAAGTATTAACCAACCCCTGACCGACAAAACCGGTAACCTCCTGCTGCCTCAGGCCGGTCCCACGCGATGGGCCCGCGGAAAACGCCGATTGAACCGGGTCCCAACCGAGTCTTATCCGAGTGTTTGGAACATACCAGGCGAACATCAGGCAAATGGTTTTCCGCTCATGAGGTTTAAGAACAACCGGAGTATAAAGCGACGCGCCCGGACATTTTCCTGCTTGAGGAGGATTATCCAATAGCCGCCCCTGCTTGATATTCCGCCAGGCAAGGGTGAGACCGTCCCACCAACTGCCCCGGAACCAGCAGTGATCTACTACGGTTTTATCGTTATTGGTAAAAATAGCACAACTGCCCTCATGCTCCGGATGAGCAGTTGAACCGGACTGATGAAGAATAAAACCGTTTTTGATCGGCAGAATGGTATCGCCTCTCCTGCCCATGGTCATGAAATTCTTGGTATGATAGCTAAAAACGAACTCCAGCGGCTCGTCACTCGTGTTTTCAAAACTGTATTCCAGCGAACCCACCGGCAGGCTGGAATCGTCCTCGTTCCCCGGAATAAACGGACTCCAGCCGCTGATCTTTATATCTAATGGGATTTCAGTATCAGCCAGTCCCACCTCCGCAAATGGAAAACGGGCGAGAAAAGTAGCCTGCTCAAACCGAGGCAGTCCATAAGATTTACCCGCACCGCCGTTTCCCGTCCCGCTGGCCCCGAAAACCTTCCAGTCGCGTACCGGACCTTCAAGTACTTTGGCAATCCTTCCATCTGCACTACGGATCGAAATCGCCGCAAAGGAACACGGCTCGCGAAAAAAATCCAGAGAACCACGCAGGGAGAGATGGGAAACCGTCCCGCCGCCTTCCAGACAGAACATACCCGCACCGATTCCTCCAATGGGAAAGGCTATCCGGGTAAGATTAGCTCCCTGGTATATTCCGTTGTATTCATGCCCCCTGGTCGGCCCGGACGCAACAGATACATCTTCCGCAAAAACAGACAACTTCGGCAGAAAGATCAAAAAGATTATGACCAATTCAAGACAGCGCCTGGGACTCATGCCTTTCTCCAAAACCAGTTAAAACCAAACTGTATGTTCCCAAGCCGTTTCGCCCGCAGAAGGCCCGTTGGAGGTGTTTCCGTTTTACCAAGATCAAACGCGGGGCAAGCCGGCCAGTTGATAATCCTTACCCACCGTATACAACCGGTTAAGCGGCTTCTCGTTCATGTGCGATGCCACAACCTCGCCGACGAAAATCACGTGGTCTCCCGCCTCGGTTTCCGAAACCACCTTGCATTCGAAATTCGCCACCGCGTCCACCAGCAGAACCGAATCGATCTTCGACGCCGGGACAGTGGGACAACGAGCGGCAGCCAGCTTGTCGGTGGTCCGCCCCGATTTGGTACCGAACGAAAGAGCCTCCTCCTTCTGCAGCTCGGACGGGAAAGCCAGGACAAACTCACTCGCCTGGTGAAAAGCAGCCAGCGAATACCTGGTTTTACCAATAGCGACGGCCATCATCGGCGGCTCATGGGAAACTATCATGGTCCAGCCCAGGGTTATCGGGTTGTGTTTCCCCTGCGGATCTTTAGCAATACCGATAGCCACCGGTTCCGGATACTTGGTGAGAATCGCCTGTGAATAATCGACACTCTTCTGCATGGTTCGACTCCTGATCGGTTTGACGATTAAGCTGTTCCGTAAAGTCGGTCCCCCGCGTCCCCCAGACCGGGTACGATATACCCTTTATCGTTAAGGCATTTGTCTATCGCCGCGGTATATATGGGAACGTCAGCATAAACCTTTCGGACAGTCTCGATACCTTCCGGACTGGCCACCAGACACAGAATCTTGATCCGCCGGGCACCTGTCTTGCGTACGGCGTCAATCGCGGCATTCAAGGAACCCCCGGTAGCCAACATGGGATCGATTATAATTACGTCGGTCTCCGCGATATCCGGCGGCATTTTGTTGTAATACACCACAGGTTCCAGTGTTTCCTCGTTTCGGAATAAACCCAAATGCCCGACGCGTGCCTCGGGCAGCAGCCGGAGGATACCATCGGCCATCCCCAGCCCCGCCCGCAAAATGGGAACCAGGGTCAGATGCGCCGCCAGTTTTTTCCCCATACAACTGCCCATCGGCGTTTCGACTTCAACCTCCACCGTCGTATAATCGCGAGTCAGTTCGTAAATCATCAAACCGGCGATCTGCTTGAGCAGTACCCTGAACTGCCCCACGTCGGTCCTTTTATCCCGGGCAAGGGTAAGCCGCTGCTGGATCAGTGGATGATTGATTACGTGAACATCGTGATAGTCGGGCATAATCGCCTCCAGGAGAAAACCATCATCTGCCCGTTCGACAAATGACTCGAATCAGAATAACAACTTCCGGCTCCGGTGAAGATTCAGGCGGCCAACCTCTCCTCGTCGGCGCCATCCTCGACCATGGCCCGATCCGATTTCCGCAGAAATCCAACAACCACCGCCAGCACAATCGACGCCACCCCGCACCATAAGGCCCACAAAACCGGATTTAGCCATCCCGCGCCTCCGTATCTTAAAAGACCAACGCCAATGAGTAAAAGAATTGTACACGGAATAACTCGCCGAAAACTAACCCCCGGTCTGTACATCAACAGACCTGCGACAAATACGATTATCAACTCTCGCAAAAGGGGAAAGACGGCCAATCCATACGCCATTCCTCTAGGCAGTATCTTCAAACCCTTCCAATCGAAAACGAAACCGTCCGCGGAACTCCGAACTGTACCAACAGCGTTCGGGCTCATCGTCTCACCGTTTCTGGTCCAAACCCAGGTGTGTACACCGTCGCTTACCAATTGAGCATCCACCCCCAGATTGCGCAGCAAGCTCACGGCCAACACCGCTCGACCATCACAGTCCTCCCGACCGGCGGCTACGACTTCGTCCACCGTCGGCAAGTAATCAACCACTCCCCAGGTTTCCCAGTCAAACGCGTATTCGATCCTGCCATATACGAATTTCTGCACTACCTTGAGCAACTCCGAAGGATCAGTAACCCCATCAATCTGCGGACGCAGTTCCTCCAGAAACGGAATAAGTGCCGCAGAATCGGGCCTGATTATCCCATCTGGATTAATCGTGTGCCTGATATGCCGGATAAAGATTCCCGGATAAGGGTAGCAAACCCCAAAAACAGCGAGCAGAAAAAGACCAATCCGCGAAATCAAACGCAGACGACGAATTCGATTGAGAAACAAGTCCGCAAACAACAAGCATCACCTGTATTAGTAAGAAAATCAGGAAACCAAATGGTTTTCAAAACCGCAGGCCAAAAGTCTAACCGATTTCTCACACCAAAGTGTGCTTTAGGTAAAAAAAGGCCCGCGCTCAGATCAGCTGTTGCTACTGATCTAAGCGCGGTTGCAACGCCCCTCATATCCAGCCTGATTTTTCCCCTTACAGTTTCTCTCTCGCCTCCCCAGGCTCCTGCCAGGTATAGGCCGGAAGGGGCAGCACGGTTGCCATCAGCTCGCTGCGAGGTTTTGTGGCAACCACTGGGAGAAATGGCAAACCATGTGCCAGTAAAATCAAACAGAACACAAGGAGCTATAACTCGTTTATTTCCAAGCGGTTATAGGCCAGCCGGATTATTCGTATTTCGACATGGTTGGATTTATGGGTACTCAGTACCCATTTACCCAACACAGTAGTGGGTAACAACGCCCGATTACTCCCGATTCGGAATGAACTGGGACCTTAATGCGGCAAGTTTTACTATTTTATCAAAGTATTGTTTGACTACCCTGCAGATATATCCTAATTTCACATTGAGTGCAGCGTATGACGCGTTTGTCACGCCGCCTGCGGTCGTTGCCCGGTCGGGGGGCCGGGTGCTTCAACGACTCAACGGGACTGCCGCCTGTATATGCCTCTCGGGGGGGAGGTCATGGGTGGTGGATTGGCGGCGCTGGCTGGGTCGGCGCTGTTCCGTTTCCGAGCACCGCGCATCTGTGCGCCACTGCTTTCCGGAGCGGAGGGAAGAAGCCTTGAGCCGAGGGTGCGGCAGGAAGGGTCCTGTTCCATCCCCGGCTCGCTTTACGCGCACAACCCGCCAGAGCATTTCCACGTTAACGAAAAATAGCTGTTCGCTTACTTGGCGTAATAGAAAACCTCCTGGAACGCGGCGAAATCGTTCAGATCTATATCGCTGTCGTCATCAAAATCAAAAACAATGCAACCGGGACCGACACCGTTTTCCGGACCCATTACACAAGTTGGAAATTCGGCAAAATCATCGATAGTAACAACCCGGTCACCGTTATAATCGCCCTTGGCACCATCACAACCCGAACCGAACAACGCGATATCGTCAATATTCCAGCCGCAATACGTCCAGCCGGTATCGGTAGTCCCCATGGTCCAGCGGAGGTATACCGCAGGCTGATTGTCCGCAACAGCGGAAATATCCAATTCAACTTTTACCCATCCGGAATCGGTTACCTCCGCGGCGTTTTCCCAAACAGTCGTCCAATTGCTGCCGTTGTTACTCACCGATACCGAAGCGTGATCGTATTGAGGCTGCTCAACCCCCAGCCAGCGCCAGAATCTCAGGGTAACACCTTCCTGTCCCGTACAATCCACAGGCGGGCTGGTCAGGTGTTTTTGAGAGAGGCTGTTGGTATAATCACCACTCAGGTTATACCCAAAAACGTTATCTCCCGTGTATCCGCTGTCGGGATCAGGATTGCCGTACGCTCCCCCATTGCCCGAAGGAACTCCGTAAGCCCATAAACCTTCGGTCGTCCAGCCGACAGGATTGGCATCCAGGTTCTCCACGAAGAAAGCCGGGTTAACCACATCGGCCATATAGGTTTCAGTGGCGATGTCACCCGGGCTGGTTACCGTCAAGCCCAAACCGGTCTGTACCGAGAAGTAATACTCCGGTTGGGCAAAACAGTTAGTCGCCGGCAGAACTGCCTGGTACAAACCGTCTCCGGCATCGCTTAAAACCTGCTCTGTATAAGGTGCCGCAGAATCATAACGATAGAAGAACCGTACCGTAGTCGGCTCCACCGATTCGTATCCATCAAGTATTTCCACGTTAATCACCGTATCCGTACCGGCTGAGATATCCGCCGGCAACTCCTGCGGAAAGCGGAATCGCACCGGCAGACGAACCCAGTCGGTATCGGACAAATACAGGAGAGCAGGCAGGATCTCTTCGTTATTGGGAATAATCTCGCTCGCCGGTAACTCAAAACCATCCGGATCGTATTCGGAAGGGCGCAACTCGAAACAATAAGAGAGAATGTCGAGATTGTTATAAGTCCAATCGAGCGATCCACCGCCGGCCTGGTAGATAGTGCTGAAGATCGGACCCGCTTCATAGGTAATACCATGAACCGCGTGAGTCAGCGACTGCATGGCCATTCCCACCTCGTAATAGGTGTCCTGGTCGACCGGCAGATCGTCCGTATATCCGTAAGGCCAGAGCATAAGCTGCGAGTAACTATGGATATCCACCTGGGCACGGACGTTGCCATGATTAATGAAAAAGTCACGCATCACCTGGGTTTCCGGTTCCGAAAAAGGAGATGGACCGTGATAGGTTATATCAGAAGGAGTGGAACTGGAGCCGCCGGTCGCCCACCCTTCCGCCCAGTTACGATTCAAATCAACACCGTAAGAGCCGTCACCATTATTCCGCCGGTTCTTGCGCCACAACCGGTCGTTGGTCCACGTATAGTCAAAACCGTCGACATTCATGACCGGGATCAGGAAAAACTCAATATTGTCCACAAGATCGGTGACCGCGGGATCTGAACCGTAGCTCTCCAACAGATGAATGGCCACATAGCTGGGGACAGTACTGGCAATCCATTCCCGGGCGTGCTCGGCCCCGAAGAAAACCACCGCCGGCTTGCTTCCCGCAACGGCATCATTGGTAATACGCAATCCCCATATGGTATTCCCCTCCAGGGTCGAACCGACATTAACCATCGACGCTTGCCCCGGGTAACGGCTGACCAACTCGTTCATGTACCACACGATACTGCCCGTACCATTGTCGTATTGATGATAGTCGAGAAAGAAATCTTCAAACGGATCGTCACGAAGAGACTTGGGCATCTGCCGATCGATAAGCTCCTGCATGTTCCGATGCCGAATTTCATACCGCATATTCAGTTTTTCGATAGTCTCCAGTTGCTTCGGGCTGGCCACTACCGCCATCGAGCCCAAACCGGGGTAACAATCGAGAATTACCGCGCCGGATTCGTTCAACTGCCGAAGCTGTTCGTCCGTCTCCACCTCCACCCGCAAAAGCAGATGATCCTTGTACGACTTGGGTTCATCCCCCGCCAGAACCGCGACTGCCGAAGCAACGTAACACAAAATAACCATTGCCAGCGATATACGTAGCTTTGAGTGCATCTTTATCCTCCAAAAACGGCTTAATGGCTGGGAATTGATCCTCAAAAAAGTGCGATTTACCTGTTTCCACTGAATTTTCAATTGTATCGATTCGACCACCCGGATGCCAAGAACAACTTGTAATTTGGCCTCAGCAGCCTGGAGTGCTATGATATCGAGGCTTGTTTTGCGACAAGCGTGATTCCGCGGTGTATCCATCGTGTTTCCGCGGGTGCGATAAGTCAGCGTTGGCCTACGCGTTCAGCGTATCGGCCGGTGCTGAGTAAAAAACTTGCTCGCATTTACCGGTGTGCGAGCGGAGGCGGATTGGTTTTATACGTATTAACCGGGTTGTATCAATCGGCAGGAGTTATGGAGTACGTTGATGGCTAACGAGCCGACCGACATTCCGCCGAGTCTCTCGCGGATTACGGTAAATGGAGATAACCCGGGAGCAGACTTGAGCGCACTCGAACGGGCGGCAAAACGCGGTGTCGGGCCTATGGGTCCGGACGGCGGGATCGCCTGGCATGGTCTGGCCCGGCCTTGCGTGTCGTGCGGAGAGCTTGTCCGCCGATCTGATTTCGTTTGTGAAAATTGCGGACAGGATCTATCTGCGGAAATGCTGGAAAAAATGCGCAGCCACAGCGGACCGTGGTATGTACACGAACACGTACGCCCTTTTCCCGGCGTATCGCTGGAAAGACTGATCCGCCAGATACGTCGTGGCGTGTTGCAGCCCACGACTATTGTGCGAGGCCCGACAACATTCCATCAGTGGCGTTTCGCGGCGGAAACTCCCGTACTGGCTAAATACCTCGGCGTGTGCTGGAATTGCCAGGTAGGTATAAGTCCCGAATGGGCGACCTGCTCCGAGTGCGGTGCGGATCAGAACATCGGATTTGAAAAACCGGGATTGCCCACGAACGGAAACGGATCGGAAGACCCGGCCCTGAAGGATCTGCGGCTGGCCATGCAAAGTGTTTCCGGGTCGAAAGGATCCTCGTATATGGAAGAACCCAAGCGTTTTCCCACGGGGATCCTGGTGGCCGTAATCCTGCTTATTACTATTATCTCGCTTATCGGTGTAATAAAATATCGGAGCGATAAAACGGCAACTCCTCAGGGAAAGAAGGTTTCCCAAAACAGCGAGTTGGTTTTGCAGACGGGCACAAGTTAACGAAAGTTTGGTCATGTTTCATCAACCACACAACCTCGAACAGGCTCTACACTTGCGTAGCGAACTGGCTTCGAAGGCAACGGTGATCAACGGCGGAACGGACGTTGTGGTCTTAATGAACCGTAACGAACTGCAACCGGAACAGGTCCTGGATATTTCTCAAGTGAAAGAACTGCGAAATATCGACCGGGAAGGCGATTCCATCCTCATCGGAGCGGGCGCTACCCACGCCGAACTCGGCAAGTTGCCGGTAAAGGCTTTAAGTCTGGCGGCGCTGTCGATCGGCGGACCTTCCATCCGAAATATGGGCACCGTTGGAGGGAATATCGCCTCCGCTTCACCGGCTGCGGATGTGTGTGTCGCTCTCCTGGCACTCGGTGCGGAGTTGGAGTTAACCAGCGCCGCACGCGGAAGTCGCTGGATAAAACTCCAGGACTATTTCAAAGGCTATCGCCAGACCGCTCTAGCCGAAGATGAACTGCTCACCCGCCTGCGAATCCCCTCGGAAACAACCAGCGGCTGGTACAAGCTGGGCAAAAGAGGCGCGGTGAATATCAGCATGGTCTGCTGTGCCGCTGCTCGACGCCCCGAAAAAAGCATGGGAATCGCGTTCGGCTGCGTAGGCCCTTTCCCGCAAACAGCCCCCAAGGCCGAAGCCCTGCTCAGCGGCAGCGAGTTGACCGCGGAACTTATCGACCAAGCGGCTGAAACGATTCTAACCGAAGTGAACCCCATCGACGACCATCGGGCAAGCGCCGAATACCGCAGGCAAATGTGCAAGGTCATTGCCCTGCGGGTTCTAAACGACATCGCCGCCGGCAGCGAAGGAGGTAACGGTCATGCATAAAAAGAACTGCGATAATCCTTCCTGTAAAACGCCAACCATGAAAGTCGAGTGCATGGTTAACGGCGAACAGGTGGCGGGCGAAGTACCACTCAACACCACCCTGCTCACCTTTCTCCGCGACCATCTTGGTTTAACCGGAACAAAGGGTGCCTGCCTGGAAGGCGAATGCGGAAGCTGCACGGTTCTGGTCGACGGCACACCGGTCAACAGTTGCCTGATGCTCGCCGCACAGGCTAACGGCCGCCACGTTTCCACTATAGAAGGCGTAACCGGCGAGGATGAACCTCTCAATGTCATCCAGGAGAAATTTCTGGAGACCGGTGCCGCCCAGTGCGGCTACTGCACACCCGGCTTGATTATGAGCGCCAAGGCCCTACTGGAAAATAACCCGAATATGACCCGCGAGGAGATGCTGACCGCCCTGGAAGGCAACATCTGCCGCTGCACGGGATACGCGGCTATCGTCGAAGCGGTCGAAAAAGCTCGCCAGGAGTTATGCTCATGACCACGGTGAATTCAGACAACGGCAAATCGGCTGATATGAATATCCCCGCAGCGGATCACCTGGTGGGAAAATCCTGCAAAAGAATAGATGGAAGGCAGAAGGTCACCGGCACCGCCTTGTACGGAGCCGACCTCTTCCCGGAGACGGCCGACCTCTTCGCCAAGGTCGTCCGCAGTGAGCACGCTCACGCGGAGATCATCTCCATCGACAAGACCGAAGCGCAGGCCGTACCCGGAGTAGTGGGAATTCACACCCACGAGGATGTCAAAGGCACGAACCGCCACGGCCTGATCAGACGCGACCATCCGGCCGTCGCAGATGAAAAAGTCCGCTATCGCGGCGATGCAATAGCCGTAGTGGTGGCCAACTCGGAAGACGCCGCGATTAAAGCCCGCGACCTGGTCAAGGTGGAGTACAAACCGCTTCCCGTAATTGGCAGTATCGAAGAAGCCCTGGAAGAGGGGGCGGCCGAAATCTACCCCGGCGGCAACATCATGGGAGATAAACGAATCCGCAAGGGAAACGCGGACAAGGCACTGGCCGAATCCCACGTGGTGGTTTCAGAGGTTTTCCGCACCCAGACCGTCGATCACGCTTTTCTCGACCTGGAGGCCGGTACCGGACATTGGGACGGCACAACCCTAACCCTCCGCGTATCCGGACAATGGGTACATGAAGAAGCCCGCTTCATCGCCCTGGCCTTGGGTTTACCTGTAGAAAAGGTACGCATCATTCTGCCGGCTACCGGCGGCGCGTTCGGCGGCCGGGAAGACATCAGTATCCAGATTTACCTGGGGTTGGCCGCTCTGCAGCATCCGGGGAAAACCGTTGGCCTGCGCTACACTCGCGACGAGTCCATGCGTGCCCGGCACAAACGCCACGCACTCAAACTTATTTACACCATGGGCGCAGACAAAAACGGCAAGCTCACCGGCGCCCGGATCATCGTTTTCAGCGACGAGGGAGCCTACGCGTCAACCGGAATCGCGGTAATGCGTAAAGCGTCCAGCCACTCCACAGGCCCATACCTCGTCCCCAACGTGGAGGTCGACGTATACGGAGTCCATACCAACAACAACCCCACCGGGGCGATGCGCGGATTCGGCGCTTCCCAGGTGGCGGTCGCTTACGAAGGCATGATGGATCGGTTGGCCAAGGCGTTGCAAATGGACCCGGTTGAGTTTCGCCGTATGAACCTCATCCGCCCGGGTGACCCGGTCACTACCGGCCAGCGTCTGCCCAACGCGTCGGCCGTCGACTGCCTGAACGCCGCTATCGATAAATTCAATGATCGCCCGTATCCCGGCAACCAGGACTTGCCGCCCAATCTCCGGCGTGGATGGGGTATGAGTGCTATCTGTTTCGGACTCGGCTATGGTGATGGTTTCCCCGGTGCCAGCCGGGCCCGCGTCGAACTGGACGAGGACGGAACCGCCACCGTCTACACCGGCGCGGTTGAATTCGGGCAGGGATTACTCAATGCCATGACCCAGATCGCCGGTGAGGAGCTGGGACTCCCCCTGGAGAAAATGCGCATAGTGGCCGCCGACACCGGCCGAACCGACGAGGCAGGCCCGTCCAGCGCCACCCGCCAGACATACTTCACCGGTAACGCCGTAAGACTCGCCGCCAGCGAACTTCGCGAACAGCTTCTGGACATCGCCGGCGCTTACCTGGGACTTCACCCCCACGACCTCTCCCTGCGACATGGCTGGGCGTTTGATACCGGTAACCAGAAAAAACGGGTAAGCGTGGCCCAACTGTATAAAGAGGGTATTTCTCGAGGCTATCCCCTGAAAGCATCCGCCCTGTATAAGCCAAGAACCATATCCGAAATAAGGGAAACCGGGCAAAGCCCGCAGGCGTTCGTTACTTACCTCTTCGGCGCTCACGTATCCCAGGTCCTGGTCGATATCGAGACGGGAGAGATCAAGGTAGAACGGCACATAGCCGCCCACGACGTGGGTAAGGCCATAAATCCCAAATCAGTGGAAGGCCAGATCTGCGGCGGAGTGGCCATGGGCATAGGCATGGCCCTCATGGAGGAAATCGTCTACGATAAGGGCAAAATCAAGAATCCGGGTTTAACCGATTACATTATCCCCACCATAAAGGATTTGCCGGAGATCGAGCCGGTAATAGTGGAAAGAGACGACCCCGGCGGACCGTTCGGAGCCAGGGGAGTGGGAGAACCCCCATTGATAGGAGCGGTCCCCGCAGTCTTAAGCGCCATAAACAACGCCACAGGCAAAAACCCCGCCACCCTCCCGGTAAACCCGGAAAGAATGTGGCAAATGCTAAAGGGACTGGTTCGTTAAACCACTAATACCCCCATAACCGTTCGTACAATTAGGAGATGAATCAACACCAAAACATCCGCAAACCGAACCTGTCCCACTCGTATACGAAAGCACCACAGACTGAGGGACTGGTTCGTTAAACCTTTAAAACCCAAGGAACCTCGCGACAATAGTGATAAAAGCTCCGCAGAAACCGTGAAAAGACCGAACCTGTCCCGCTACGCAAACAAAAACCGCCCGACCGATCGATCAGAAAAACCCGTAGGTCGGGTCAACAGACCCGACAGAATGATGAGAAATACACTACTCCCCATAGATGAAAGTATTAGCGGCACAAGTATCTGATACAGACTTACTGGTATTTAATACGGCCGGTACCGATCCGTATGGTGATGGGAAAATTCGAAAAACCGTAAGCGATAACGTCGATGCCTGCGCTGCCATCGAAGTACTTACAAGTGCAAGAGAACGCGGAAATTGCAGAAGCTCCCTACAATAGAATCATTCAATGCTCGTTAAGCCAGTAAGGAAAGCTTGACGAGGCTGGTTCGCTCTACCTCCATACATAGACTGGATTTCACCACATCGCCATGTTACGATACATACGATACGGAACGGTTATTACCCGATCCAGCTATAAACAGGTAATTCCGCGTCTTTGATTTGTATATTTAGCCAAACGATACCAATAATGCCAAACAACGAATGCCAAACCGCCATCGATCCGAACCCTCAAAGCCCCCCTGTCCCAACCAGATACCGCTGGCTGAAACGGCTCATTAAATCGGCACTGGTAATTTCTCGCCGTCCTGGTCATCCTCCGAATCGTCTGGGGCTGCGAAGCCAATCGCAGATTACAACAGAAAATCCAGCATTACCACGACCTGGGTCAACCCGTGTTCGCCAAAGAATTCGATCAGCTTCTCGACAGCATCCCTGCCGAAAACAATAAGGCCATACCACTGGAAACGGCCATGACCAAAACGGTGGGAACCGCCGCGTCCGGCACCTATTACAGCGACTTCGTCGTAAATCGAAAGCTCTTCCAGGAAAAAGCCGATGACGCCGCCGAGCTGTACGAGGCCAACAAAATCGCTCTGGATATCATCCGCCAGGCTCGCCTGAAACCGCAAGTAGCCTGGAGTTCGAGATTGAAAAAACGCCATGTCAGGACAACCGGTTAATTTAGGTTCACACCAGAGGGCACTGGCCAAGCTGCTATACTTCGCCGGCGGTTTTGAGCTAACCAACCGCAACTACAACGCCTCAATCGAAACTATTACCGATCTCCTCGATCTATGTCAGGCCATTGAAAGACAGCCATTCGTCATATCGACCCTTTCTAGCCAAGCATTCTATAGTCTCACTTCCGTCCTCATCGAGGATCTCATCGCCGACCTGCGATCCGACAAGGTGAACGCAAACTTAAACACCAGCCAGATTAAAAACCTTATCACGATCCTGCTGAATGAAACGGATACCAGAAACGCGGCGATATACGCCCTGCAAGGTGAACGGGCCGCTTTCCTCCTCCTGCTCGAAAACGTCGATAATTATGGAATCACTGGTTCAATGTCGCCGGCCTGGTGGGATAGAGAGCGGCCTGTTTTCTCCGCAAACCGGCCGTGGTACTCGAGACGTCACGGAGTACATGACTCTAAATGAAAAACTGTCCAAGGCCCTCAACTGCCAAACATGGTCCGAAGCCCAGTTGGTATTACCCCATAAGGAAGAAACCCGTTCATTGCTTCACTCGCTGACTCATCCTATTACCGATACCCCCTACACCCAGCCCAATGAAACAGCCCAACAGCAAATGAAGCTGTTTTTCGCCCATCTCGCCGAAAGAAGGTTAACCGCTACCGGATTGGCCATACTGCTATTTGAAAACGAACACCAAACCCGCCCCCGGAAACTCCAGGATCTCGTTCCCGAATTTATACCCTACATACCGCTCGACCCGTTCGCGCCTGGTGAAGAGACAATAAAATACCTGCCAGACGTTAGCAACCCCATAATCTACAGCCTGGGCCCAGACGGCGATGACGATGGTGGCATAGACAAATTCAACAAGAACCGGACGAAAAACGGAAAGAATTGGGATTTAATTTTTAACCTAAACGGCAGGTGAGAAATACCGAAAAGCCCGTCAGGCCGTCCAATCAAGTCAGTCAAACCAGGCTGGCGATAACCACAACTAATGACAGGATAATCGACGGTAAAACCACCATCGCCAGAATAAACAATACGGTCCAGAGAACCGGGATTGAAATCGCAATTACCGCAACCCGCCCGGGAACTCCGGGGTAAAATCCTCCGCGCTGCATGTATGATTTTTAACCACCAGAATGAAAATCCCGCCACTACCACCGCTGACAGGACCAGCCCCACTTCACCGGAAGACGGCGGGACGGTAAACATTACCATACAACCAAGCGCCGCTACCACCACTGCCAATATCGCAAGCGGAGCACACGTATAATAGCTGAGCGCAACCGCCGCATTCTGCCGGGATATTGAGAAAGCACGAGGATGAAAAAAGTAACTCGGTATACCGGTAGCCAGGATCAAGAATACACCAAAACAGAGAACAAGCAAACCCACCCGGCCAGACCTCTCCATACGCCCTCTCCCAGAACGTCGGCAATGCCAAAGTCCCACCATTCACAACCGCATCTAATACGGAAACCTCCGGTAACTCCTCAGCCGGAAACACGGAATACAACAAAACGACAGCCAGCACCGAAACAACCAGGAGGTGAAAAACTACTACCCAGCGAAAACTGCTGGCATGTGCGAGAGAAACGTCCCCGGCAACCTCTTCCCAGAAGTGCGAATACCTTCTGCGGGCAAGTACCTTGCCCACTGTTCTCCAGAAAGGCAAAAAATACCCCTTCCTGTCACTGCTAGCCCAGGGTATTCGGCAATCCACCGATCGCAGATGCTCCAACCCGTACCCGCATTCGGGGCAATTCCGCCCCACAGCTCCATACAGGTTGTACCCACAGCCAACACAAAACACATCCGCAGGAAGTGGCGCCAAAACCTCCTCCGAACCAAGGACCTCCCCGCGATAATCCGCCTTGCCGTTTTCCATACTGCAATACTATAGCCCGCAACTCCAGAAACAGGCAAGGACTATCCCAAAAAGTTCAACCGGCCGGAGCAACCAACGAACAGGCGTACCGGCAAAACACCATTGGGGGGCGGATATCCCGTCCGCTTGGCCGTTCATAAACAGAAAACCACCATCACCATTGATACAAGTAATCAGTAAATGCTCGAATATTCGCCAGACGCCCGAATGCCCTCCCTTGCGGGTGCCCCACCCCTCGCGTCTTTTGCGAGGGATGGGGGACGGATAAAACCCCCGAAACTCCTGATAAGCAATACCCACATCCGTTAACCCACCAATGCTGAACCTTAACCGCCGCTGAAGAGCCCACCGAAGGTGGCCGACATAAGGTAGCCGCTGGTGGAATCAGCCCCGTCCGCCAAAGGCGGAGCGGGCAGATGGAACCGGCGGTCGAGAGAACGTAAGTTTTATCTCAAGCCCGCCGAAGGCGGCCGGTATAAGCTCACCGCATATAACCAACTTTCGAATATACACAACATTGGCTTATCACGAACAAACACAAATCAGCTCACGCCCGTAACCCCCGAATCTTAAACCCGTTCCTTACCCCCGCCGGACTGCCGGGTGCCCCACCCCTCGCGTCTTTTGCGAGGGATGGAGGACGGATAAAACCCCCGAAACTCCTGACAAGCAAATACCCACATCCGTATCGCGTATATTCAAAACCCAACCCCTTCCGCCGGCCGGACTGCATGAAAGCGATTTGATCCCATTACCCCTAAAATCAGCGTCACAAAGCCCCATAAGGCCGTATAAAATGCACTACAACTGCATTTTATACGACATTCCTATCCCAATTCGGTCGATTATCGTATATAATGCAACGTAACTGCACATTACACGGAGCCCGCCATGTACGTATACAGAACAATAACCGACGCCCTGAGGCGAACTAGCAAACAGTTCCCCGTCCTGTTGATTACAGGACCGCGCCAGGTCGGAAAAACGACCTGCCTGCGTCATGCCGCCCGGGCCAGCCGCACTTACGTATCCCTCGACGATCCAACCGCCCGCGAACTCGCCATAACCGAACCGAAACTATTTCTGCAGCGATTCCCCGCTCCCCTACTGATTGACGAGATTCAATACGCACCGCAACTTCTCCCGCTGATCAAGTTGGCCGTCGACGCCGGAGCCGCCAAAGGTGACTACTGGCTGACCGGATCACAACAGTTCCACCTGATGGAGGGCGTGTCCGAATCACTCGCCGGAAGAGTTGGCGTTTTACAGTTGCTGGGATTCTCCTCCCGGGAAATCGACAACCGAGGAGCAGAGGTCAAACCATTCCTGCCTGCACGCACCGAATCAGGTAAATCACAACCAATAGACCTGATGAAACTATACCAACGCATCTGGCGAGGCTGCTTACCCGCAATCGCTCTTGATCGGAAGATGGATCGTGACCTGTTCTACGGTTCCTACGTCCAGACCTACCTCCAGCGGGACGTTAAATCACTGGTCAACGTCGGCGACGAAATGGCCTTCATGAAATTCCTTCGCGCGACGGCCGCCAGAACCGCCCAATTGCTCAACGTGGCCGCCCTGGCCCGCGATGCGGACATCGCCCCCAATACCGCAAAGAAATGGCTAAGCGTCTTACAAACCTCAGGATTGGTTTATCTCCTGGAGCCGTATTTCACCAACGTATCCAAACGCATGGTCAAAGCGCCGAAACTGTATTTCCTCGATACAGGGTTGGCCGCCTACCTGACCCAATGGTCGAGCCCCGAAACGCTCGAGGCCGGAGCCGCCAACGGCGCGTTCTTCGAAACCTGGGCGATTAACGAAATCATCAAAAGCTACTGGCATAATGGGAAAACAGCTCCCATTTATTTCTATCGCGACGCAGACCAAAGAGAGATCGACCTCTTGATCATCCAGGACGGTCAGGTTTTCCCCGTAGAGATCAAGAAATCGTCGTCAACAAATAAAAGCGACATCCGTCAGTTCGCATCATTAAAAAAGCTAAACATGCCCACAGGCCCCGGCGCGGTTATATGCCTCACCGATTCAACCATGCCCATCACGGAAAACTTGAACGCGATAAATATAGGGCTGATTTGAAAAAGACCCTGCCCAAGAAAACATCGCCACCACAAAACCAGCCCGGTTCAAGACAATGGAGATACCAAAAACTCAACCCAACCCGCCCGGAACAAACTCATTAGCCAAGCCAATGGCGACCGTATTAAGTAAAGCGTCCCTCGAACTCCCGCCACGAAGCGTTGCCTGCGAATTGTAATACTTTAGTGTTATTGTACAATTTTAAGCATGATCAATGTCTCCCAACACCGCGGAGTGGACCGGTCGACCTCCGTTATCTTGGATGTGTTTCTTATTTGAAATAGGTAGGAGGTAGAGCGACAGCCATATACTCTATTGTGGGCTTACGGGCTTAGGGACAGGCTGAAAGCGCCGGGATAAACCGGCATGGAGTTGGGGATGAAATAGCCCTACACAGAATAATGGCGGCCTTAGGGACAGCGGGGCTGTTGAAAAAGCTATGTTTTTCAACAGCCCCGCTGTCCCAAAAAATACTAAAATAAATCGCGAAAGCCATTGGAGAGCATTAGCGAATAATTTCCCTGATTCACCGATGAGCAAACCGTTTTCGTCTTGACAACGGCTTGCTCATAGATGTCCCCGAACTCAGTCGTTAGACCGTGTTGGATAACCGTGTGTGATTTCTAACTTGCATTGGGAGCTGTCGCTCGCTAGCATACAGTTATAGGTCAAGGTAGAGGAGAGAGAGCACCCCTTCCCAATGACCACGTGAGCGGGCTCTGTGAAAGGTGAGTTTCCTGTTTCCCCTGTAGACAGGAGCGGGGACTGCCTAGGAGGCTGTCGTCGCCACTTAACACAGATTCCGCTGAAGATGTGACAAGAAAACACGGGTAGGTTCTACGGCTAACAGTGGCCCCCTGTTTGTTAAGGGACACTCGTTTAGTGGAGAGAGTACAATGAATGAGTTCTATACAAGCGTATGTACAAAAATACTGGCGGTGACCTCACGAACGGGGAGGCCGGGAATTCTTGGCGTCGCTATTGTCCTTTGTTCCTGTTTCTGTGCCGAGGCGGCAACCCTCGACCAGGTGCAAGAAGAGAGTGATGGTGGGGGATATGTTTCTGCTGGTAGATACTTTGGGCAGACGTTTACTCCATCTATTGGTGGTTTACTTGACCAGGTTGACTTCAAGGTCGACACGTTTCTGTCGGCATCTCCCAGGTACCCAACCACCGCTCAGATTGTAGAGACCGTTTCCGGAGTTCCAAGCGGCGCCGTTTTGGGCTCGGTGAACTTTACTGCCTCGTCTCTCGGGTGGTATTCGCTTAATTACGCGACTCAGGCTATTGAGTTAACACCAGGGACGCTGTACGGTTTCGTTCTCTTAAACGACGACACGTTTAGTGGGGACGAGCATTTGGGCTGTTCAATCAGTTGGGATAATAATTCCTACGCCGATGGAAGTTTGTGGGAATGGACACCAGTTGACGGGTGGAAAATTGGTGGAGTCGGCGCCGACGATTTGGCCTTTCGTACCTGGATGGTTCCCGAACCCGCTGGCCTATCGCTACTAGCTCTCGGTAGCTTGCTCGCTATTCGTCGCCGATACTAGGATAATAGGGGATAATAGGGACAGTTAGAAAGCGCCGGGATAAACCGGCATGGAGTTGGGGATGAAAGAGCCCTACACAGAAGGATTAGCGACCCACTGTGGCCCCGAGCCATGCGGCGGTGTCCGTAAGGATGCTGCTGAAGCGTTGGACAGGGGTAAACGCAGGCCAGCCATTGAGCTCCGAAATCACCAGTCCGGGGTGCCGACCTTGTTGACTGATGGGGAAGGCCATACGATGTGCAGCGTTAAACGCGAGCTGCACACCGACCCTGCGGAGTCGATGGGGCTGGGGGGCTGAGGGACAGCCACTTATTGGGGCTGAGGGACAGCCACTTATTATTCTTGCCTATACGCCCTAACCACGCAATCGCCTACCTCTTGCTGATAAAACAGGAGATAGGCGATTGTTATTTTTCCTGACTGCCCTCGATAAATTGACTGATGACAGAGATCGATTTACGTTTCGCGAATGCCGCGAGCTGCCCGAATCGTGATCGAGAACGTGCCGCACCATATCACTCAACGCGGAAACAATCGCCAGGACGTATTCTTCACCGACGATGACCGCTTGCAGTATCTTGCTTTTCTCAAGGACCGCAGTGAAACTTACGGCTTGACGATTCTTGGCTATTGCCTAATGACGAACCACGTCCACATTGTGGCCATCCCCCGGTCGGCCGACTCCCTCGCCCGGGCAATAGGACGGGCGAATTTCCTGTATACCCAATACATCAATCGCCTGCTCGGCCGAAGCGGGCACTTGTGGCAAAATCGATTCTACTCCTGCGCTCTCGATGAGCTGCATTTCTGGCGAACAATGTGTTACGTCGAAAGGAATCCCGTCAGAGCCCAAATAGTCACCGATGCCTGGCAATACGAATGGTCAAGTGCCGCGGCCCACGTTAGCGGTAAAGACCAATTCGACCTACTGGATCTGAATTGGTGGAAAAAGGAGTGGGGACCAGGCAAGTGGTCCGCATGGAAAGAAGAACTCCGCAACCCGGAAGATGTTGAGGTCTCACGAGATATACGAAAATGCCTTCGGACAGGGCAACCCCTGGCAACTGATCGATGGATAAGCCAGCTGGAAGCGAAGTCAAATAAGCGACTCTGTCCCGTGCCAATAGGCAGACCAAAGAAAACAAAAGTTCACTAACAGCCCCCCACTTACAACCAAAACGCTATCAACAGCAGTCTACGAGCACACCTTTCCCGAACATTATCCAAAACTCATCTTGACACACCTCGAAACATCATATAAAATACCGCCAAGAAAAGGGCTGACTTGATCAAAGTGATAAATAAACATAAAAACGGCAATAATTGCGACATTTTCCAAACCCAGCTAACTAGCCCAATTATAACGAGTTATGAAAAAAAACGGCGATTTTCCGCGACATTTTAGAAATGGCAAAATGGCCAGATCTGCAAAATGAAATGGCAAAGCGTTTTGAAATGGCAAAAGGCGAAAACCCCTTTGTCGCTAGGAGTTTTCGCCGCATATCGTTAGCTGCGCCTCGAGGAAGAAAAACGGAAAACCGGAAGGTCTGTTTGAAGCGTTTTGTAAAGTCGGTTGCCTCAATCGTTACTCTCGATTTCTGCAAGAAGTTCTCTTATAGTTGCATTGTCCCGATTATTCTCTGCCAATTTCCTCAACTCATCGAGTAGTGAATCACGCCGTTTGAGATCGTTCTCGTCCTTCGCAAGATTGATCGTGTTGAAAAGCCCCTTGGCCAACGGTTCCTGAACGGCGTGGTTTTCGGAGTTGATCTCTGCCAATTTCCTCAACTCATCGAGTAGTGAATCACGCCGTTTAGCCAATGGCGACCGTATTAAGTAAAGCGTCCCTCGAACTCCAAGCGTCCCTCGAACTCCTATTGTATTGAACCTTTAAATTGCGAAATCTCTGACTTGCGCAACCGGATTCTCGACCAGCTCGCGGTATACGAGAACGGAATAGAGTTTCGCTATATTCCGGCCGGCACGTTCGCAATGGGCTCCGATAACCGGGAGCCTGATGAAGGTCCAGTACATCCTGTTTTTCTATCTCCTTATTGGATTTCCTCAACGCCAATAAGCTGGGAAACGCTGTGCAATATGCTCGGTTACGGTATACCTCCTGATATAGATTACGAATTGGCCAGGAATGATCCGTTAAATAAATCGCCGGGCCAGCTGTTCGGTACGAAAATATGCCTGCAATACTGCGAGGATGAGACTATCCAGGCTCGGGACTGGCATTGTCACATTCCTCCAACGGAGTGCGATGAAAAACTATCCAGCCACTTTCCGCCTCCACCACGTAAGAACGTGAATGCTCCGTATACCTACGGGAAAAAGCCTGTTGTTGCAGTCAACTGGCAGGCAGCGGCGACAATTGGTGAGAGAATATCCAACGATGAATTTCAATTCGCTTTACCATCTGAAGCTCAGTGGGAAAAAGCTGCTCGCGGCGGTCTTTTTGGAAAAAAATACGCCTGGGGCGATGAGCCCGTTGATGGACGAGCAGACTGTGATCGTTTCAGAGATATCTCGATATTACCGTCAAAAACATATCCAGCCAATGGTTATGGTTTGTACGCCGTTTGTGGAGGTGTTTGGGAGTGGACTTTGGATTGGTACGATGCTGAATATTTCGCCGAGAGCCCCCGAGAAAATCCATCCGGACCACAGGTGGGTAAATCCAAAGTACTTCGAGGTGGCTCCTGGGGCGATTGTCCCGATGCATGCACAGTATCATTCCGCATGGCGTACGCCACGAGGAAATATAATAAAGAGTACATCGGTACTTCCAGCCCGAATATCGGCTTTCGCTTATGCCGAAAAGCGATTAGTTCATAACTTACTCCTCAACCGTATGCCAAGGTCGTCGTGACAACAGCTTGCTCATTAATGTCCGCCGAACTCCGGGAGGGGGGCAATACTACACTGAAACTACTCCGATTGGCGACGGCATTCCGGCTTTCTTTTCGCACGTTCAGTCCACCTTTGGAACCGGCGACTGATACGTTTAATCGCCGGATGTTTAGTTTCTAACAAGGAAACTGATAACGCCCCGGATATTAACGTAATTGACACGACCATGATTGGCCATTTGGGTACGTTACTTAAACCAACATTGTCAACATCAACTGCTTTGAAAAAATAGTCCAGACCACCGTATATAGCTAGCAGAAAAAACGTCCAGAACATTATGCTTAGAGCTAAACTGCTTTTTCTAAACGAGCTCTTAGCCGGTTGACTGTGGAGGTTATAGACGGCTCTCGCCAGGTCAAGTGTTCTGCAGTCGGTCGGGAGATATACGACAAAGCCATCGACGAACCGGAACCGGCCCAGCATTGTTTTTTTGGTTATTAGGAGATTCCAGCTGTGGAATGTGGTTAACCCTTTTTCTTGTATGCAGGTTAAACCTTGCGAACTAAATTGTAAAGTATGAACATCGGACGTCATCTTTTTTGTGCGATAGAACTGCACGGCAAATACGTACCAAACCCACGCCAGGAATAGAGCAACGGATGCGAAAAGCAGAATGGCAAGTACTACAATGATATTTGTGACGATAATCAGTTCCGGAGAATGCAGGTTGCCCGGTTCGTTGGTTGATCTTAATACGTAAAGCATCTTTCCAGGAAAGGCATAACCACCGTGATACAGGAAAAACGCAGCCCCAATCATAAGTAGTATTGATATAACCAGAAAATCTCTAGTTTTCCTGTGGAAAACTTCAAACACTAAATCGGAACTCTGCATAGCCCTTTTCAGCCCTCGAATATACGCCCGTCTGCACAGACGAGCTTCTCGGCCACCTTTAATTCGAAGAGTTTGTGGCTTGCCATCCTTTTGCACATCTTGGCCCTTGTTATCAACAATCCGCATTGTGTAGCTGGATCCGCTAGTATCCCGAGGCCCTTTAAGCTGGTGCCATGGAATTATCTTTTTCGTTTCATTGTCCGCACGAACGCGTAATCCGGATAGCGTAACTTCCGCTTCCTTCTCCCACGGAGGGGGACTGAAAAGCTTTTTAAAGAATCCTGCCATCGATCATCCATTCCAAGACGCAATGATACACCTAGCGTTAAACCTACTGTCGCACAAATGGGATGTGTTTTCCAATTATAAACGGTGCTGAAGCTTGGAATTGGGGGTGGAAACTGTTTTTTGACCAAGCAGGATACAGGTAGTTCGACGAACGCCTAGGGAGTTCCGGGATACCGTACCACCAATTACAACCAAAACGAGATCCACTAGCTAATCTCTCCCTAACATCTCCCAAATTCCATCTTGACCTCCGTCGAAACTTCCTATAGAATACAATCAAGGGGCGGGCTGACTTGTTCAAAAGGAGGGATCTGCCTGGTGAATTCAATCGAATAACAAAAACGAGAAACATGAAAGCTCAAGCTACCTCTTCGCGGCACGAGAAGGGCTCGCAGAAGTCAACGACTCATCACTAGGCCCAAAACCGGTGATTCATGATTTTATGCGCGGAGAATAAACAAGGTTTCAAACAACTAATGAACAGATGAAGATATGACCGCAATCACGGAAAAATTGATATTACGAAACGAACCCAACTGTCAAAAAATCGCTCATAACTTGCTGGCGAAATTAAGGTTACATCAATTAGAGAGTGCCGGTTTTCGTAATCCATCTCAATACATCCAACCCATTGGAACCAGGCTGAAGCCAACTATAATCCCCGCAACATCCCCCACAAACCGTTATTACAAAACGAACCCAAACTTCGCGATTCCACTTGTAACCCTCTGCCGAAAAACAGGTTACGCCAAGAACGTAGGGGCCGCTGTGCGGACCTTTCCCTCTACCGCCAAGCACACACAGCCAACAGACCAGCCAATGCACCAAACAAAAAACTCGCCGCCCGGAGAATCCAATCCCCCGAACGGCGAGCTATCGTTATCTTGCAAAACCGCTTTTTGCCGCACTGCATCGCACAAAACCGCGGCTCACAAAACCGCAATCACACGGCAAACTCAAAGGTCAAAAAGCTGCTTGATAATATCCACCGTGCCGGCCGTGTGCTCTTTTTTGCTTACTATTCCGCCGGCGGCGAGGACGGCCGCTTTGATCTCCTCGCCAGCGTCGTTTGGACAACCAACATACTTCGCCGCCCGGCCTGTCAGCATGTCCCGGTCGTTATCCTGGTCACCGACAGCCAGAATCCGCTCTTGCGGTATTCCCAATTTCCCCGCGATCTCCTCCAGCAGGATCCCTTTACCCGCCCGAACGTGATTGGCAATAACCCATTCGTGATTCCGCAACACCTGCGCGTCGGGAACATCCGCCAGAATCCGCTCATACTCTTCCACTAAAGCCGGGGCCTGCGCTTCATCGCTCAGCTTCCAGCCCACAATCTTATCCCGGTCGAACTCCTCAATAAAGGAGAACTCCCTGCGTAGCCGCTCCCGGTGCGGATCCAGCGCAGCGTGTACCTTGGGATTCAACTCATCCAGCATGTTTCGCATGTCCGTATTGAACGGCTCGTGAGCGTGATACAGAGGCTCAAACCAGTAGATAAACCGCTCACCAGCACCGATAGCCACCGGCATATTCCGCATCGGCCTGCACGCCTGGATTAAACCCAACTGGTTCTGATGGTTCCGCCCGGAGTTGGTACACCAGCGTACTCCCCTTTCGCCCAGAATATTCAAAACCTCGACAAAATCGTCAGCAAACCAGCAGTGCAGATCGTCAAAATCCAGAACAGTCCCGTCCAGATCCACGCAGATAAGTTTAATATCGCAGGAATCAGCCACGGGGAATCCCCAGATCCTCTGAAGTTATAATCGAGTCGAACTTGAAACCGGCCCCTTCGATATTCTCCCGGGCACCTTCCAGCCGATCGATAACCGCCACGATCCGCTCGACCTCAGCACCAGCCTTAGTGATATCCTTGGCCGCCTCCAGCACCTGCCCGCCGGTCGTGGCGATATCCTCAACCAGAAGCACCTTGTCCCCTTCGTTCAGGATCCCTTCAAAGATCTTGCTCGTGCCGTAATCCTTCTTGGAGTTACGGATAATCACAAAGGGAATCCCCGAAGCCATGGAAGCGGCCGCCGCCAGAGCAACCCCGCCCAGTTCCGGTCCGCCGATCAGCGTCGTGGCGTCCGTCTTGTACTCGGCAAAAGCCTTACCCAGGTATTCCAGAATATCCGGCTGCGTCTCGAAACGGTATTTATCCAGGTAATAGTTACTCGTCTTGCCCGAGCGGAGGGTAAAGGTCCCCGTAAGATAAGCCGTCTCTTTCACCCTGGCGATAAACTGATCTCTTGTCATGATCTGCTTCCGTTTAAGGAAAATCCAAAGTGCGGCACTCCCGCACAACTAATCTAAAATTTCAACGAAACGGCATTAACCGCACGTCACACATGCAACTTGGAATCTTTTTTAAGCGCCTTGCGATAGCGCCTGCGAACCGGAACAACGAACTCGCTCAAAAACTCCTCGACCTGCTCAACCGACCTGCCCACATAAGCCTTGGAATCCAGCACCGTCTTGAAATCGACCCCGGCAAACGCCTCATCAGCTTTTAACATCTCCACCAGCCGATTGGGTTTCCCTTCCAGCTTGATCTCCGCCGACGCCTGGTGCGAATACTTCCGTATACGCTCGTGCAACTCCTGGCGATCGCCACCGGCTTTAGCCGCGGCCATCATGATATTTTCCGTAGCGATAAAGGGCAGCTCGCTACGAACCCGGGCGTCGATCACCTTGGGATAAACAACCATCCCCCCCGCTACATTATGAACCAGCTTTAGCATCCCATCGGTAGCCAAAAAGCATTCGGGTACGCTAAGCCGCCGGTTGGCCGAATCATCCAGCGTCCGCTCGAACCACTGCTCCGCCGCCGTAAACTGCGGACTCGTCGACAGCGATAACACAAACCGCGCCAGACCGGTAGCCCGCTCCATCCGCATAGGGTTCCGCTTGTACGCCATGGCCGATGAGCCCACTTGCGTTTTCTCAAACGGCTCCTCTATCTCCTTCAGGTTACACAGCAAACGCATATCGTTGGCGTATTTATGCACGCTCTGAGCAATGCCGGCCAGTGCCGAAACACACTGAGCGTCCACCTTCCGACTGAATGTCTGCCCGGTAACCGGATCGCACTTGTCGAACCCGAATGACTTGGCCACCAGCTTCTCCAGCCGCTTGACCTTATTGTGATTACCCGCAAAAAGCTCCAGAAAACTCGCCTGCGTACCGGTAGTCCCCTTCACTCCCCGGAAGCGCAACCGCTCAATCCGCGTCTCCACCTCCTCCAGATCGCGCAGAAAATCCCAACACCATAAACTCGCCCGCTTACCCACCGTGGTAAGCTGAGCCGGCTGGTAATGAGTAAACCCCAAAGTGGGCAGCTTACGATACTTCCGGGCGAATTTCCCCAACTGGTCGATACAGGCCGCCAGCCAGTCGGCCACCCTCTGCAAAGCGTCCCGCATGATGATCAAATCGCCGTTATCCACCACAAACGCGCTGGTCGCCCCCAGGTGGAGTATCCCCCGAGCCTTGGGAGCCACATCCCCAAATGCATGCAGGTGAGCCATCACATCGTGGCGGGTCCTGGCCTCATACTTTGCCGCCTGGGCAAAGTCGATCTTCTTAAGCCCGCGCTTGAGCTGAGCAATCTGACCGGCCGAGATCGGCAGCCCCAGCTCCCGCTGAGCCTCGGCCAGCGCAATCCACAACCGCCGCCAGGTCTCGATCCGATACTGAGCCCCGAAGATCCGGCTCATCTCTTCTGACGCGTTCCGAGTCACCAACGGCGACTCAAAAAGCTCGTTTTCACCCTTCATAACACCGATTCTCCCTGGTCCTGGACCACTCCCGTCTCGACGCGACACTACATCGCTGCTAGGATGCCAATGATGGCTGTCGTTACCCCCACTAGCGGGGTTCCATCACCGTAAAGCCAGCCGAATGCGGTAGTTAAGACTCGCATCGACCGGTAGAAGATTCAACAGATTTCCGCCAACGGACGATAACATTCTTGCATAGCGCCCTTATAACAGACGCTTGCTCCGTTGGCTGACTCTTACGCCGTGCGCGGCGAAGGTACATAATCGCATTGCCCTTTGGGACAGACACAATGAAACTCTGGATTACACTCAGCTTATCGATCGGTCTATTTCTCACAATCACCTCGTGTGACCAATTGTTCCCCCCACCGATCCTGCCGCTGGTCGCCGACGCCGGCGAAGATACAAACGCTCCGGCCGACACCGCCATTACTCTCACCGCAACTGCTACCGGCGGTCAACCTCCCTACTTGTACCGTTGGACGATTGAAGATCAACCCGACTCGGCCGACTATAGCATTCCAACCGACGCCAATACCAACGCGACGTTGGAAATAGAGCCGCTCTCTGTCGAGGGAGACTACATCTTCCGCGTTCACGTAACCGATAGCCGAGGTTCGGTGGCCAGATCCTACATAACAGTTGACGCCGACGGAGATACGGAACTGACCGAGGAAACTATCGAAATTAAAGCGGAATCCACCAAGGCGATAGCCAAGGTCAGCGAGACGGCCGAACTGAGTATCGTCTTTGAAGAATTGCTCGATGAAGAGGTTCCCGACGATCGCACCTATAAATGGACAATCGATTCCGGCGACGCCGAACTTGACGACAGTAAGATTGCCAATCCCACTATCACTATCAACAAGGCCGAAACCATACAGGTCTCGGTGAGTTTTGAAGCTGAAGACGATGAAACCAAATATACCGGCGATGCAGACGTATACATCGTAGGTATTCCCGAGGAGGACACGGCCGAGGTCATCATCGAAGTGGTCTCCCGTAACACAGGACCAGGCCAGATCGCCGGCGAAGTAATACTCGAACTCCTCACGGATGAGGCCCCGGAAACCTGCGCCAATTTCCTCCGCTACGTTGACGACGAGTTTTACGACGGTCTGCTCTGGCACAGAGTTGTCAGTGACGTTTCGGTCCAGACCGGCGGTTACGAACGCAGCGCCGGCGAAATTACCGAGAAAAGCGGCAAACGTGACGAAATCGACGGAGAATCCGACACCAGCGTCCCCAACAGCCGGGCAACCGTAGCCATGGCCCTGGACGGCATAGGTCCGGATTCAGCCACCAGCCAGTTCTTCGTTAACCTGGCCGACAACACCGATTTCGATTCAAACCCGGCTCATACGGTATTCGCCAAGGTCACTTCGGGTATGAATATTATCGATCAGATCGGAGCCCTTGCGGTCGATACCGAAGGTGGTTTCACCAACGTCCCCACAGAGGACATTCTGGTCTCCTCCATCCGCAGACCGACAATTGTCGATCTGACCGCCGAATCCGACGATCCGCTGGTAATAGTCGGTGAATCAACAACGGTTCGCGTCAGCTACGAAGAGGATGACTTACCGGGTACACCATCTTTCGCCTGGAGAGTAGTTTCCGGCGACGCAACCATAGCCAACCCCAGTGCGGAACGGACCGACGTAACTATCAACAGTTCAGAAACCGCGCATCTGGAAGTGACCGTAACCGCCGCCGGTGATAGCTGGACGGCGAAATCTACCGAAGATGTCTACATTGTTGGTATTCCAAACGCCACACCTAGAGTGGTAATAACCAACACTGGCGACGTCAGAGGTGAAATAGTAATCGAACTGTTCACCGAGGCTGCTCCAAATACGTGTGCCAACTTCCTTCGTTACGTGGATGATGGTTTCTTCGACGACATCATCTGGCATCGCGTAGTAAGCGGGTTCGTCATTCAAGGTGGAGCTTTTGAACGAGTTGACGGCGAAATGATCATGCGCGACGGTGCCCGCGATCCGGTAGCCAGCGAAGCCAACAACGGCTATAGCAACACCAGGGGCTTCATAGCCATGGCCCTCAAAGGTGAAGATGCCGATTCAGGCTCCAACCAGTTCTTCATCAACCTGGACGACAACAGCAGCCTGGATAACGGCACACCGCCGTTCACCGTCTGGGCTCAAGTTGTAAGCGGAATGGACGTGGTGGACGACATAGCCGCAGTTGATGTACATACGGATTCCGGTACGAGCATGACCGATGTGCCGGTTGACGACGTGGTCATGGAAACCATCCGTCGGCAGGATTGATTATCGTGAATCTCCGGATTTGACCCACTTGTCAATCGGAGCGTTTACGGGTATCGGTATGAATCCGGGCGAGATTTCGATAACTCGCCCCCGCATTGGTACTTACGAGGAATAACTGGCTATGCGCGAAGACATGCCCGGATATCTTAAGTCTCTTTCCGCCCGGATCATTGCTATCCGGGACTCTCTTTGACTTACCCGCCAGAGAAACCGAACTGAAAAAAATCAACGACCAGATGGCCGCCCCGGATTTCTGGGACAACCCGGAGTCTGCCCAGACCATAGTCGGGCAATTAAAGCAGCTTAAAGCAACCATCGAGCCGCTCAAAGACCTGATACAACGATCTGAAGATGCGGGCACCATGCTGGAAATGCTTGCCGAAGAAGAAGACCCCCAGTCCAGAACCGAATTGGACGAGGAACTAACCCAACTCGCTCAAGACGTGGACAAAGTCGAACGCATCACCCTGCTGTCCAGGGAACATGACGCCAGTAATTGCTATTTCGCCATCCAGGCAGGCACCGGCGGCGCAGACGCTCAAGACTGGGCGGAAATGATGATGCGAATGTACCTCCGCTTCTTCGAGAGAAGTGGGTTCGACGTCGAGCAGCTATCCATGAAGGAAGGAGAGGAGGCCGGCATCCAGTCGGTCAACTTCCACGTCAGAGGCCCGTTTGCGTATGGCCTGCTCAGTTGCGAAATGGGCGTACACCGAATGGAACGGATCAGCCCGTTCAACGCACAAGGCAAAAGACAGACCAGTTTCGCTTCGGTCGATGTCCAGCCGGAAGTGGATGAAATAGACATCGACATCGATTGGGACAAGGATGTTCGCGAAGATACATACCGAGCCAGCGGCGCCGGTGGTCAGCACGTAAACAAAACCTCGTCGGCCATTCGGCTCACCCATCTGAACTCCAACGCCGTTGTTCAGTGCCAAAATGAACGCTCACAACATAAAAACCGGGCATCAGCCCGAAAAATGCTCGTGGCCAAGCTCTACCAGATGGAGCAGGCCAAGAGGGACGCCGAACTCTCCAAGGTTTACTGTGATAAGGGGCAGATAGGATGGGGGTATCGAATCAGAACCTACACTCTCCAGCCCTACCGACAGGTCAAAGACGAGCGAACGATGCACAAAGAGGGTGATGTGGACGCCGTACTCGACGGTGAACTTTCGGAATTCATCGATGCTATGCTTAGGAAACGAGCT
Source organism: Phycisphaerae bacterium (assembly GCA_963667855.2). Classification (GTDB taxonomy): domain Bacteria; phylum Planctomycetota; class Phycisphaerae; order UBA1845; family UBA1845. The sequence goes on from CAXXKI010000029.1 coordinate 717,842, forward strand.
GGACAGAAATCCGAGAGAACTTAACTATAATTTTTAAGTCAAGGTAACGCGGTCTATACTGTCAGGAACTGGACTACTTACCAGGGGCGTGTGTGGCTAATAACTGTAACAACGAAACCCGGAGATGCGCTTGGGGAGCAACTCCGCTGGTCGGGGCAATCTGATTGATGTTTTGTCGAGATTGTAAACGCGACTTAAGTGGACACCAGGGTACGGCATGTCCGGATTGCGGAACCGAGTTCAACCCGGATGACCCGAATACCTTTTACGTGTCACCCCCAACCGGAGCTGATGGTTTCGGCAAACCGATTACCACTCAACCACGCAAACGTACCATGTTGGCCACCGCGGCCATCCTCTTTTATCTGATGATCTACAGCATAATCATTCCCGGCTCGATCGATTCCGTTGAGGAAGACAACACGCACGAGACGCGCAAGGCGAATATCAGAACCTGCTTCGCCGCCTGGAGGCTGCAAGTACTCGAAGGAACGAACACCGCTGATTTAAAAAAATCCACAGTGGAGATCAATTTTCCGCCGGCGTACAGCGTCTGGAACGATAAAATACCTTTCCTCTTCTTAAGCGTTTCCCAAGCCTTGCGGCCGGCTATGACAATACCACTGCTATTGTATACGCTACTGCTGGCGATACTGAATACCAGGAAATTGCGATTGGGTTATTCAATAGCCACCGCCTGCGTGTTGACCGCCATTGCTATACACACCTTTAACGAGCAAATTATGGAAAACGCCTGGCCCAGATCGTATAACTTCGTCGACGACTATGTTTACGTATCCGCGCCGAACCAGAACAATCCCGCTGGCGATCTTCACATAATACTTTATGAAAGATTCCCCTCAGAATCCGGCGGCAGGTATCTGGTCGAAAACAACGGATATATCCAATGGGTAACCGACAGAAAGCTGGCCAACATGCTCGACAAACAAGGCGCAAGTCTGCAAACTGGCTCTTAGCGAAAAAAAGACAGTTGCACAAACTAACCACGCATATGCTAAGGGTAGTTCCTCCGACACTTCCGTTAAAATAGGCAGCAATCAATTAAACCTGCGATTTCCTCTGTTTTTTATTGAATCATAAAATCCATTATCCTATATTGGCAGATTGAGTATCGGGCAAAGTGTGATCGATATCGCTACCGAGCGATGGCACGATCAGAAAAACAGATCATATACAAGTTCACTTGAGCGGATGTTCCAGTGGTATTTGTAATTGTGCGCAGTTGGATATTGCTTCATTAATGGGTGTGGCTGCTTTCCCAAAACCCAAACGAAAAAAACTGCTCCAACAGGTGCCGAATACGTCCGATTGACTACCGTATCTTGCGCCGTATCTGAAAACTGGTTTTGAAATCGCGAACAAAAGAAACAGGAACCGGGCACGGTCGAGGTTCATACCTTGCCCCATTGCATCGGCTCGACCAATTGGGAACGGGCGCGGAACAAACACCGCACCGGAATGCGGGCAAAATATAAGGATGGAAACATGAGCAATATGCGAACAATATTACTGGTAGCAATAACCGCTATAACAACGTGGTGGATCACCTCGCCTGCGTCAGCAGAGAAACCTGCCCCCACCGTCAATGCGGAACCGGAAGCAAGATATGACCCTGCGGAATTAGACACCGGCCTGGTAAAAGTTGAGCCGGTAAAGCAAATATCGAAAGCGCCATTATCTCCAGAGGTTGCCGCGCGACCTCCGATCGAAATCAATGATGAATCCTCAATGAACATTCCCGAAGGGTTCATGCTCGTTGAAGGTGACATGATTGTCCCCGAAAACTACTACGAGCAGGTCGGACAACGCGGCGTCTATAAGACTAATTTCTGGCCTGGGGGAGTAGTACCATACGAATTCGACGGTAATACAGACCAGGCTATGCGCGATGCAATGCGCGAGGCCATGGACGATTGGGAGGCTGAAGCCAACGTACAATTCGTCGAACGTAATGGAGAGTCAGATTATGTACATATCCAGGATGACGACGGTAACTCCTCGGCCGTCGGAATGGTTACTGGCATGCAGAGAATCCGGATTTACAACTGGAACTTTGAATACATCATCGCTCACGAGTTGGGTCACTGCCTGGGAATGCTTCACGAACAATCGAGGAATGACCGGGATACGTACGTGGAGATTATCTACGCCAATATCAGCCAGACGGCATGTAGCGGTAACCCGTGCGATCATAATTTCGACAAGGCGCCGAGTGCCATGATATACGGTCCTTACGATTTTGATTCGGTCATGCACTATAGGGCGTGCGCGTTTTCGGTTTGTGCCGGTTGCCCGGCCACTACCGATCCGACGTGTCCGGACGATACAGATGGTGGTGTAACCATTGCCATGAGGCCGGGGTATGAGGCATTCGCCAGTGTCATCGGCCAACGGACCCATTTCAGCGTTACGGACGTGCAAACCATGTACATGATGTACACAGACCAGGGTTGTCCTGCGCCTGATCATCTAGCCGGCAACAGCAAGGATAACCCAACCGATCTTGGCAGCCGTGGTTCTTTTGAAGATACTCAGCTTACCATCCACGATCTGGAGGAGGAGGACTGGTTCCAGTTTACCGCCTGTGAAACGGTCGACATGCAAGTGGATGTAACCTTCACCCACGCTGACGGAGATATTGATGTTTGCGTCTATTACGGTGATTCATTCTCCAGTTCAAAGTGTAGCGTATCAATTGATGACAATGAAAGCATAGAGTTTGCAGCCACAGCCGGTGACGCATACCGGATCAGAGTGTACGGAGCCGGTAGTGACAACTGCAATTCCTATGCAATGACTATACTTGATTACCCTCATATCTCCTGTCCGGCAGATACGGTAATTGAATGCGACGAATCGACCGATCCATCGAACACAGGTTACGCGACAGCAACGAACGATTGCGGGCAAACCGAATTGGAAGTAAGTTATACGGATCAGGTAACACCGGGTGGTTGTCCGCCCAAGGAAACAATCACGCGAACTTGGTCGGCTACTGATACTAACGGACTGACCTCCACCTGCGACCAGATAATCGAAGTTGTTGATACAACCGTGCCGACTATCGGAAATACGTCGATTACCGAAGGCGAAGTCGACGAAAACTGCGAGTTCCTGGTTGAGTTTTCAGCAACGGTTACCGACAACTGCTGCATCGAAGATGAAGACGTGACAGTACTCGTGGAATTAACCACCGGTAATGCCACATTGAGTCGGCAGGATATAGAAATAATAGAGACAATTGGAACAGAAGTTGCCATCAATGGCGAATTTCTGGTTTCCGAGCTGACCAGTTGTCCGGCGATTGTAACAGTCACCATCAACGGAGCCGACTGCTGCGAAAACAACGCGGAACAGATCGTACTTACTGCGGAAATATATGACCGCATCCCTCCGGAAATAACCTGCCCTGAAGACATCACGCTGGAAAGGGGCGACAAGTTGTGCGGTTCGGATGTACAGGATTGGCTGGACAGCGCAACAGCAACCGACAACTGCGATATGGATGTGGACATAGTGGACGATTCCGCCTCCAACGGCTTCGCCTGCGGTTTCCCCTATGACAGCACCACAACCGTAACCTGGACCGCGACTGATGATTGCGGTAACACCGATACCTGCTCGGCGACCATCACCATCGAACCAAAATCCAGAGTATCATCCACGAGTAAGGGCAGCGTTCTAATATTCCCTAAAGTAGAACTACGCTGGGACGACGCGGGCAACCTGATCGGCGACACCATCATTCAGTTAACCAATGATTACCCCCAGGGCGTCATGGTGAAAGCCTACATGGTTCAAGGTGATCCTCCCACGGCCGAAGATACGATTACCGGCGAAAGAGAACACCTCGGTTGGAACTGGATCGACAACGACTTTAACCTGACTCACAATCAGCCCCAATACTGGTCAGTGGCCACAGGCATGCCCGCCGGAACATCTCCCTTCGCCATGTTGGACCCGACTATCCCCCTGGGCAGACCGGTGATGGATGGTTCCGGCGAACGGGTCATGCGTGGTTACATTGTCCTCTGGGCGGTCAATGAGTTTGATGAAGAAATCACCTGGAATCATCTGTCTGGAAACGCAACCATTATCGATTACGGCCGAGGGTCGGCCTGGCAATACAACGCCATGACTTTCGACGCCAGATGCAATGACATCGGCGAACAACCGCTGGATTGCACCATGTTCGACGAGAACGGCACCTGCTGCACGGTCGAACCCATTGCCGGTGAGCTTATCATGGATGGGTTCCAATATGATACCGGGTTTGGCACTCTACTTCTGGATTTCTTCGCTCCCGGCACAGACGCTCTTTCCACGCCCGATCAGGAAATCATAGCGGATACTGGTTTAACCTTATTGCCGCTCAAAGTCGACGTAAGACAGGAGCATGAGAATCCACCGGTCACCAAAGCCATGATGACCATCTGGAACATGAACGAGTTCAAGTTCTCCGGCACGGAGTATTGCGTCAGCTTCTGGAATGACACTCTGCTGGGTCAGATGGATCCGCTGGCCAACAACTTCCTTGTCCACAATCTGCATACCGATAAGGGCAAAGCCCGCATCAACGGAGTAGCCAGTACAGTGGTCTGCGGAGAGGAAAGCGAACCGCTGAGCTTGCTTGGTTTGGGTTTAACGCGTTTATCATTTGAAACCACGGGTAACGTGGCTTTGGCCGGAACCACCCTGGTGGGTATGGGAACTGAAGATGGAAGTGTCAGAGCCGACGTCGAAGCCCCCGACTATCCGCAGGAGAAGTTCTTCGCTCCAGTTACACCCATGAACAACCAGGCCGAAGCGAACGCTTCGCTACAGGTTCAGACACAGCCGTTAAACGAGCTTTCTGAAACAATCGGTTTACAGAGATAAAACTCACATATTGAGGTTTTAATCTCTTGAATAAAATCCGGGCAGACGGCAATTACCGCCGTCTGCCCTTTTCTATTTCCAGGCACCAGTTAATCCATAGTGAAAATCTCAAACGTCAGTTTCTGCCCTAATCACATCTCCCGTCTTATTTTTACCGGACCTGCTCATTTGCCGATAGCACAAACGATCATCTGTTTCGGCGACATAGTACTGAGAGTTCGCGCAGGTGTGACTTTGTTTCTGTGTGAGCGGGGAGCCCGAATGCCCATAAAACTTACTACAGCAATCGTCGGAGCTGGCAATTGGGGTTCAAACCTACTGAGGAATCTTAGCTGCAACGAGCGGGTCGATCTGCGATGGGTGTGCGATCAAAATGAGAACACACTTAAAAAGCACCTGAAAACCTATCCAGGTCTCCTTACGACAACCCGCATGGAGGATGCGCTTTTCAACGAAGAGGTCCAGGCTGTAGTAGTCGCCACTCCGGTCGAATCCCACTATAAGTGTGCGTTTAAGGCACTGGACGCAGGCAAGCACGTTTTCGTGGAAAAACCGTTAACCACCAACTCGCGTCAGGCAGCCAAACTGGTAGCGATGGCCGATCATCGCCAGTTGAAACTTATGGTCGGACATCTTATGCGGCACAACGGCGTGGTCGAATACATCAAACGGCTTATGGATGCCGGAGAATTCGGCGACACCAGGTACATGTATTCACAGCGAGTGAATCTGGGTATAGTCCGATCTCACGAAAACGCATGGTGGTCACTGGCACCACACGACATTTCCGTTGCCTGTTACCTGTTCGACGCCGTTCCGGAAAAAGTTTCGGCCACCGGACAGTGTTTCATCAACAAAGGCGTCGAGGATGTGGTTTTTGCCACTCTTCATTACGGAGATGGAAGGATAGCTCATATCCATGTGAGTTGGCTCGATCCGCATAAAACGCGAAAGATGACTATCGTTGGTACGGAAAAGATGGCCGACTTCGACGACATGGAAGCCACGGAAAAACTGCGGATCTACGACAAGGGAGTCCGGTTACCTCAAACTTTCACAACGTTTGCGGAAGCTATCCAGATCCGAACCGGAGATATCCTTATTCCCAAAATCGATCTGACGGAACCACTGGGACGTGAATGTCGTCGTTTCGTCAACGCGGTACTCGATAACGAACCTCTATATAGTGACGGGCGCGATGGATTGAATGTCGTGCGAATCCTTGAAGCAGGCGAAAAGTCACTCCTCAACGGAGGGATACCGGTCGATGTCGCGCCAAGCATGCCGACAGTAACACCTGCAGCAGCGCCGACAGTAGTACAGGTTTAACTAACCATTGTTCCACAAGGTAATTATGGAGAACCCAGAAGATGAAAATCCCTTTTCTGGCTCTTAAAAGTCAGTTTGAAAAGATTGAGCCGGACATACGAGCGGCGATAGATCGCGTATTGAACAGCCAGCGATTTATTATGGGGCCTGAAGTCGAAAAACTTGAAGAAAGCATTGCCAATATCACCGAAACTCGCTCCGCTATTGGCGTTTCCTCCGGCTCAGACGCCTTGCTTTGCTCTCTGATGGCCGCCGATATCGAACCCGGTGATGAAGTAATCGTTACCTCGTTTTCCTTCTTCGCCACGGCCGGCTGCATCGTCAGGATGTTTGCAACGCCTGTCTTCGTGGATATCGATCCCGTTACCTACAACGTAGATCCGCAGGCTATCGCCGACGCGATCACGGAGAAAACCAAGGCGATAGTGGTAGTCCACCTGTTTGGCCAATGCGCCGATATGGATCCTATTAATGAAATCGCCGCCAGGCACGGCCTGATCGTGGTGGAAGACGCCGCCCAATCACTCTGCTCCAAATACAAGGAACAGCTGGCGGGCAGCCTCGGAGATGTGGGTTGCTTCTCGTTTTTCCCCAGTAAAAACCTGGGAGCTTGCGGTGACGGAGGAATGATAGTTTCCCGTAACCGGGAGCTTGGTGAAAAGTGCCGCCTGATTCGTCAGCATGGATCAAGCCCCAAATATCATCATCCCGTTCTAGGCGGCAACTTCCGCCTGGATGCGATGCAGGCGGCAATATTAAACGCGAAATTGCCCTACCTGAAAGAGTGGAACAGCGCCCGCTGCCGAAACGCCGAAATATACAACGAACTGTTCGCCGGTACCGATGTTCAAGTGCCCCAAATAGCAGATTACAATGAAACAGTTTTCCACCAATACGTTGTACGTGTCAAAAACCGCGACCAGGTCAGAAACCGACTACAGAAAGCCGGTGTTCCCACCGAAGTGTATTATCCGGAACCCCTGCATTTACAGCCCTGTTTGGCCTACTTGGGATATAAGCAAGGTGATCTGCCGGTTTCCGAGCAAGCGGCTGCAGAGGTTCTGGCACTGCCGATTTATCCTGAACTAACTGAAGAAGTCCAAACGTATATCGCACAGCAGCTAATCGAAGCGGTTAAAGAAACTTCAGGCGTGGAATTGGCGGCAGTGGTGTAACCCTCCGCGAAGCAACCCGTTACCGAATTGTAAAAGCCGGTGGAAATCTTTTTGATTCCCACCGGCTTTAAGTCATATGAAAATTACGCTATCTGGAGCCGGCAACTGACGCACACCGACATGTGCCGCAATCCACAGCGTCAGTATTGGTTTCCAATAACTCAACGGTCATCTCGTCCACCTTACGATATACATCTCCAGTTACGGGACATCTGGCAATGTTATCACTGTCGAATTGCAGTCGTTCACCGTAACGACTCATCCAACCGGCGATTTTACCAGGAGCGCCGAGAATAAGAGCGAAATCCGGTACATCCTTCGTAACCACCGCACCCGCTCCAATAAAGCAATAGCGACCCAGATTATGCCCACAGACAATGGTGGCATTGGCACCGATACTGGCTCCCTCGTTGACTACGGTCTGCCGGTATTCACCTCGCCGGGGAAAACCGCAACGAGGATTGGTAACATTGGTAAAGACCATACTGGGACCGCAGAAGACATTATCCCGCAAGTGAACACCATCGTATATCGAAACATTGTTCTGCAGGTGAACGTTGTTGCCAAGAGTGCAATCAGAGGCGACAAACACGTTTTGCCCCAATACACATTTCTCGCCAATCCTGGCACCGGCCATCACGTGACTGAAATGCCAGATTTTCGTTCCCGCTCCAATCTCGCACGGAGAATCAACAATCGACGTCTCGTGCACAAAGTAATCTTTGCTCATGCTACAAGCTCCCCAAAAAAGCCGGACGCGATCAGTTCGCACGCGCACACTTGCTAAGCCCGATAATACATCGGCAGGAAATCAATCATTGGTTGAATAAAGCAAAGAGCGATGTTTATTTCAAACAATGATTCGCCATTTCGGTTCCCTGAAAACAGTACCTATCCCCAAATCAATTGGCTATCCCGATCTATTCAACTTCCTCAAACTAACTCGAAACCTGCTCCTGCCGCAAGTAATTGTTTTTTGTTGCACAATCCGAAAGGCTAGTATTATAGTACCAGTATCAGGTCTAACGAAGTCTGATAGATTATGCAAATCTGACCACACAGCAGGAGGAAACCACATTGATGTTCGATTGGCTGAAAAACGAGGTTACCTGCACGGGTAGTATACTGTTCAGGGGAACTCTTCCACCGCGAGCGGAGGAGTTTGAAGAATTATCCAACTACGGAATAAGTACCCGCATTCAGCCATCGCCGCGAAACGTACACTGGATGATGGAGTTGTATCATCCTCAATGGGGAGAAGCCAAGTTAGCCGCATTCCGTGACCTGGAACCTCCCCGAATAATGATCGAACAGGACTTCCGACTTACTGACGAAGAACGAACCAGCATACTTACAGCCGGAACGTGCCTGTGGTTTTCGCTAGACGGCAAGAAACAGGATGTTCTTAAAGACAGAAAGAATGCCCTGAGGTTCATGAACGCGATAATGGGAGACAGTGGAATCGCCGCGATTGACCTGGTTTCCCAATCAACATGGTCCCGGGAAACACTGAAGGATGAATTAGCCCACGACGCGGACCTGGATGTTACCGGCATCTACACAATGCACGCGGTTACCGCCGACGACCGGTTTACCTCTCCCGAGTGTTACGATGGGCAGGAATTCGTCTGGCTCCATTCGCACGGGCTGGCGGAAATCGGTTTTTTCGATTTTGATATTATCAAGCCATCTACAGACCTGTTTATGAACAAAGCGGATATACTGCGATCAATCGCTTTCGGTATAGTCGAAGAGCAACTTTCGCCTGCCACGTCCAGATTCTCATTATCCTCCCCCAAACACCCAATGCGATTGGTAAAAGCCTGCGATTTCCAGAAATACGCCTTACCGGAATACCGGGAATTGAGGTATGGTGCAGAGGAAGGGCATAACAATAATCGCTCCGTGTTATGTGAACCCGGAAAAGGATTCTTCGGTCGCTGGTCGAAACAGATCAAACCGGCCAATCTCCTCTCAGGTGAGATCGGTGATAATATCATGTTTCACTTTTCCACATCCGCCACGGAATTAATGGCGGAAAGAGCCCGAAAAACATATCACGTATTTCGCAGCCTTGTGGGTGAATTCGAAAAAACACCATTCCCGAAACTTGTCAAGATCGGAATCGTGACCGACACCGGCGACTATTCCAACAGGGAACACATGTGGTTCGAGGTAGATAAGTGCTGCGAGGATCACGTGGAGGCCACGCTGATCAGTTCTCCCTTCTACGTATCGAACCTGAAAGAAGGAGACACGGGGAAATACAGCATCGAGGATCTTACCGACTGGTCAATCATGACTCTCTGGGGAACAATCAACCCCCGGACTTCTGTCATCGCCAGAAAACTCAGACAGCGATCCGATCTACTTGAGCAGTTCAATCGAATGCCAATAAAGGAATAAGTACCTCACGAACAGAAAAGCATTAAAAGCCGAAATTAAGGTGGCTCAAGTATCGCCTGGTACTATTCAACCGGCTCGAAGACAGTTAGAGTACACCCCGATGGGGCATCGCCTGCAGTCGCGGTGTGGAAGAAACTCGAACGGCGGTTTCCAAGGATGGTTTCAATGCAAAAATGGAAATGTAAGCAAACTCAACGGTGGCTCTATTGGGAACTGGCCTCCAAAGCGGGGGTTGAGAATGAAGAAAGTCTTTTTGCCTGCAAAGACTGCAATGCATCGGTCAAAGCAAAAGAAGCAATGAAAAGTGGCTGGGTTAAAGTATTATGGATGGGCAATCTGGAACCAACCGAAGTTCCTGAAGAGCCGGCCGAAGTATGTCATCTCTGCCCTGCGTGCCAAGCCAATATTGGAATCGATATCGAGGATGGATACGTTCAGAACAAGGCAAGCTCCAGTTCTTCGTCCCGCAGCAGATCAAGCCGTCGTTCAAAAAGCAGGTCCGCTTCCAAACGGTCTTCAAACTCTGAACAAACTGAAAAATAATCTCCGATTGGCCGTTTATCCCTCATCACCCCAGTCGCAACGCATTATCGATCAGGCCAATACTGGTTTGAATATCGCGGTAAGCCGCAACCGTGTATATCGCGGAGTACACGACTACCGCAAACATCAAAACAATAATCACGTTTCTTAAAATTCTACCGGAGCGAGATGCAAACAACTTCAAACCGGGAGAAGTCGGCAATCTGTGTAAAGTAACAAAAGTGTTTGGCAGAATCTCGTCAGCCATGATTTTCCTCCAAGAAGTATCGGTGCCTTATCAACCCTCAAGCACAGCCACTTGAAGAACATACATAATCGTGTTTTACACTCCCACCAGATGAAGTATACACGACAAATCGTTGCCAGAGAGCGTTTTAGACGTATTCACACCATGAGGTGCAAAATCATACATAAAACACCTATCCCACCCCAACCAGGCGGGCTTCACCGGTGGTCCATGCAACTTCTGACAGTTCCAACCGGGTAGGTTGAGTTTGAGTCGCTATACTGCGAGTGCAAAACTCTTACGGATCGCGGAAACGAATCGGCGAAGGAACGATCGAAGCATTCATTTTAAGTAAGATCGGTGCTCCATGAACGCGTTTAGCGTCGAAACTATCTGGCTTGGAATCAATAACCTGAGACTGCACAAACTGCGATCTCTGCTTACCAGCCTGGGAATCATATTCGGTGTGGCGGCCGTCATCTGCATGCTCTCCGTAAGTGAAGGGGTTACGGCCGACGAATTAAGGATGATTCAGCAGCTGGGTACTCGAAACATCATCGTAACCTCAGTCAAACCTCCGGTAACCCGCCAGGTAGCTGAAGGAAACAGCACCATGCTTACCTATGGCATTACCTATGCCGACCGGGAACTGATAGCGGATACGATTCCTAATATTCGTTACCTTGTACCGCTCAAAACCATTGCTCATCGCGTTCGCCGCCACGACCGACAGATAGACGCCAAAACGATTGGTACCACACCGGAGTATTTTCAAGCGGTAAACGTGGAGGTTCTACGGGGGCGCCTTTTAGGGGCCAGTGACGACGAGGAAATAAAGTCAGTCTGTGTAATCGGGGACACGATTCGCCGGGAATTGTTCACTTTTGAGGACCCGATTGGACAAAGCATATTCGTTCAGCGTCGCGAAGGAACCACCGCGTTTACCGTAGTAGGTATCCTCAAGCCGGTTGAAACAGCCGGTGCACCCAGGCGCGGAGTAGTGGAGCGTAATATCAATTCCGAGATATACATACCCTACAAAACGGCCACCACCCGCTACGGAGATATCAACGTACTGAGAACTTCCGGGTCAGAAGAAGTATCAAAAACCGAACTTTCAGGAGTTTACGTGTCCGTTGACGAACTGGAACATGTACTTCCTGTTTCGGAAATGGTTTCACGCGTGTTTACCCACAACCACAAAAAACAGGATTTTGATATACGCGTACCACTGCGCAGCCTGCAACTGGCCGAAAGGAAAAAACGCAATTCGCAATTACTGCTGGGATTCATAGCCGGCATTTCGCTCCTGGTTGGAGGAATCGGCATAATGAACATCATGCTGGCCACGGTAACCGAACGTACGCGCGAAATCGGCATACGCCGGGCTCTTGGAGCGAGACAGATTCACATAACCATGCAGTTTCTGGTGGAGACGATTGTTCTTTCCACTACCGGGGGATTATTCGGAATACTCCTGGGTTACCTGGGTTCTAAGATAATTTCCCAATATGCCGGGTGGGGAGACGCAATTGTGCAACCGTGGGCGATCCTGATAAGTTTCGGCCTGTCTGTAATGACCGGAATATTCTTCGGACTCTGGCCCGCAATCAAAGCTGCGCAATTGGACCCGATAGAAGCGCTGCGTTACGAATAACACAATGAAACTCCCGTAAGACATCGACCGCCAGTGGTAAACCCGGCAATCGAAGTAAATACGGCAAAAGCTGTTGCAGTTTCCGCCCACTGTTGGAATGAAACTGCTTGCAGAAAAAATTCCTGAGAAAAATCCGGTATTTTTTTTCGAAATACCCGTATTCAACACCGCACTTTTCACGACACACTTCAGACACAAAACGCATTTTCTAGGCAATTTCCCTACTTTTTACCGGAAAACAACAAAAAAACGGTCCGAGAAGCAAGTCAATTTGCCGGGACACGTTTTCTGTCGTATACTGAAAGTGTAGTTCGCTCCCCCCACTGATAATTGCCGCACTCAATAAGCCCATAATATTCCGGCGAGTGAGGCATCCAATAATTATTGCGTTTTTTGCACCCTGGTGGCATGTCTCGGTCGATGTTGCCCCGGCGATGTTAACCGACGGTCGATATGTCAACTTTGGTGGCTCGCGCTTGCGGATTACTGTTTTCCCGAGCGCCATAGACGGGAGAAAGAACAATGGCCAGCCAGACAACCACAGTCGAACAGACGCAAGGAGCCAGTGACCCCAAGGTCCAGTACGAATTGTCTCCCAATGTTAATGGCAAGTTGAGTTACGAGGACCGATGCAGCCTGGAGCGGTTACTGTGCGAACAGACAGATTACGTTGACCATACGGTATTACACAAGCGAGACGCGGATAAGCTTCTGTTCGGAGTCGAGGCTCAACTTGTTCCACCAGACAGTTGCCGTTTCCCCGAACCGACAGCTATCGAATTGCCAAAACCAAAAACCGCCGGCCGAATGCCCTCCCTGTCGACGGAACAGGAACAGAATTACTTCCAGCGGCTGAACTACATCCGCATGAGGATTTCCAAACTGCTTTCAGCACATACCGACAAACCGATATCGCTGAAAACGGCACGCGTACTTATCGCCTGGTATCATTGGGAAACGACAACCCGTGCCCAGATAGTGGAAAAGAACATCCCGCTCGTACTGGCAATGGCCAAACGAACCAGGCTGGTGGGCGTGGACTTCAACGAGATGATCAGCGAAGGGAATATGGCTTTGCTGCGAAGCGTGGACAAGTTCGATTGCGGCAAGGGTTTCAAGTTCAGTACTTATTCCTGCCGGGCGATCCTGAAGAGCTTCTCCAGAGTAGCCCTGAGAACCAGTCGCTATCGCGGGACTTTCCCGGTCGAATTCGATCCTTCGATCGAAAAAAGCGACCACATGGAACGCAAACGTGAAAACGAACAAGCTGACTGCGTTAGCGATCTGAAGGATATTCTGACCAAAAACATTGCTGACCTGACGGCGGTAGAGGAAACGGTGATCAGGCAACGGTTCGCCATCGAACCCGGTGTAAACGAAGCTGCGATCCCCAAGACCCTGGCCCAGGTCGGAGAAACTATCGGCGTAACCAAAGAACGGGTCCGCCAGATACAGAATAAGGCACTTAAGAAAATCAAACACGCACTGGAGGTGAATTACCTGGCCGCTTAGGCGGGATTTCCAATACTCCTTCTATATCACTGTAGAGTGAGAGCTCAGCAATGGGCAGCCTGCGGCAAGCAGGTTGCCCATATGTTTATATTGAAAATCGCAACAGGCGGAAAACAGCCTACCAAGGGACTTGTCGATTTATATCGGTCAATCCCGATGAACAAGACAAACCGTCTGTTCATGACCATCCAGCCACATATCAAATAAGGCGGATACTCAACCGGTACGAAAAACCTGTACCTATTAGCCCACCTCTCGACGCTGGAAGAGTGCGGTCCCCATCAGCAAAGCCGCGACCACGATAAGTAACGCATAAAGGGAGGTATAGGCAAAGTAAGCAACAGGAATACCCCGGCCATCGTTTACTGCTTCAATAACCCAAAAGAAGCTGAAATTCGGAATATGGTTATAGGCTATATCAGCGACCGTGGATTTCGCTGCGGCGTCAGCCAGCAAATAATCGGTAATTAACCCCACAAGTAATACCGCGAGACAGGTGAGCAGGGTCATAACCTGGCCCAGTCGGGTAGAAACCGCTAGCGCGATAGCGGCAAGAACCATTACCGCACAGAAAACGAGAAATCCAGCCATAATGACGGCATCACCTGGCGCACCTTCACTAAAGGGCTGCAGTTCCCAATTGCGTCCCAGGAAACAAGTGAGGATGGCTCCGATGGTGAGCATGGGCGTGCCGATTAACACAGCGGTTGTCGTAACATCCTTTCCATTCAAGAAGTTACGGAAGGCAGCGATTAAGAGAGGCACTATAACTCCACCGAAACCAAACACGAGAACCGGCGCATGCCACTCGTCCGCACTAGTCTGCAACACTTTGTGCTGAATGGAAAAAATAAACCCAAGGAAACAAATGTAAAAAGCCAGCGCCAGAGCCCAAAAAAGCCCCATGTATTTGCCGGCAAGAAAAAGCGATCTACTGACCGGCTTGCTGACCACGGTCAAAACGGTCTTGTTTTCGATCTCGCGAGTTAAAACTGAGGTTGCACTGAAAGAAGACAAGAACAAACCACTAAGCAGTAACGTAGATAACCCTAGTTCGACAAGTAACTTGTCATCGTCCTTCAGTGTATAGGCCGCCAAGCCCACGTTTAAGGGCATAAGAATCAACGTGGCGACCACTACAACGCCGAATATCGGCTGGCGAATGGTTTCAACGAAGGTGTTGGCAGCTAAGGCAAGAAATTTGGTGAGCAACTGTCGAACCTCAGGATTGTTTGGTTAACCTAAATCAAGTGTACAAATGAGATTGTGAACCCTTGGCAACATCAGAGAATTATTGTAAGCTTCGTCCCTTCTCTGGCAAGTACCACCACAGGTATAACGCCTGGGTAACGATGTTTGTTCGATTTTCTTTCTGCGTGAATGACGACCGTAACCCATGATCGATTCATCGACTTCTAAAGATCGGCGCGCGCAACTGGCCGCCACCGTTGGATTCGTTTTTCAATTCATCTTCTTCGGCACTCTGCTGACTGTAGGGATTGTCTACGAATCGGACGTTATCAAGGCTCTAGCTTATTGGATGTTAGGCGGAGTATTGATTTGGCCGGTGATCGCGATGGTTTATGCCCAAAGGCGACGAACGGCACAGGAAAAGCTGGAAACGGAAGCACTCAAACGTTCCCAGCAAGCCGAAGGCGCAACGGCTATCTTCGACAGCGAAGATGAGGCCTACTTAACGGAAAAACGCCGATTG
This sequence comes from Phycisphaerae bacterium, assembly GCA_963667855.2. Classification (GTDB taxonomy): domain Bacteria; phylum Planctomycetota; class Phycisphaerae; order UBA1845; family UBA1845. The sequence goes on from CAXXKI010000029.1 coordinate 733,303, forward strand.
GCGTGGCTTATCCGTTGGTTGGTGCCGGGAGCCGCGATTGCACTGGCCGCTTATCACCTTTGTGCATTCTTTCTCCTGTTCAACTGGAAAATCGGTATATCAATAACTGATTCCAGTTGGAACCTGACAACCGATGCCGGTCGCACGATGGCGTTTGTTGGCGGAACAGGCTTCCTGGCATTTCTCTTCTCCCGCTACACGGCAGGGATGGCCCGAGTCGCAGGGTGGCGGCTGCTCCGCTCCGGTGCGAGCTACCTGGCTGGCAACGCCCTGGCGTGCTTGATCGTATTAATCGCGATTGGACTGCAAGGTCGGGATCTGCCCAACCCGGAAGGCATTGCGGCATACATAATACGGTTGGTAATCCTGGTTCTGGGAATTGAGTTTGTCGCCAACTTCGTCTTGGACTTCTACCGGCCACGCTCTGCGGGGCAAGAAAGTCGTCCGGCGTTCGACAGTCGCCTGCTGGCGCTGATCACCGAACCAGGCGGAATAGCTCGGTCAATAGCTGACGCGATCAACTACCAGTTCGGTTTCGAAGTAAGTACAACCTGGTTCTACCAACTGCTCAAACGCGCAGCTCTGCCCATGCTGGCGTTTGGAGTTATCGCGTTAATAGCTTTGTCCTCGGTACTGATCATCGATTCAGACGAACAGGCGGTAGTAGAACGGTTCGGCAAAAAGCTGCAAAAAGAAAACGAACCGCTAAAGCCGGGATTGCATTTCACAGCTCCCTGGCCTATGGATGTCGCCTATCGCTCTCGAGTACAACAGGTACACATGCTGAGAGTCGGTAACACTCCGAAGGATGCACAAGAGTACGAGACAACCGATGATGGTGAGAAGCGCCTCAAGCCTATCCTGTGGGGAGACAAGCACAGCTTCAACACCGAACTCATGCTGGTCGTGGCGAGTAAGAACCGCACGAAAATCGTGGAAGAACCAACGGCTGAGGTAACGACCATCGATGAATCCAAAGGTGAAGATGGTAAATCGATCGCGGTAGGTCTTTTGATGGTCTCTGTAGACATCCAGTACCGGATAAACAACATCCACAGCTATCTTTACAATTACATTAATCCAGAAGAGATGGTGGAAGCGATAGCTTATCACACCCTGACCGATTATGCGGCCAGCGTGGACGTGGACCAGTTCATCGGACCGGGTAGAGAAGAAATCGACAAAAAGCTGCACGAGATATTGCAGGCCCGTACCGACGAACAGGAACTGGGAGTTGAGATTCTGTTCGTAGGCGTACAGGAAGCTCACCCGACGGATGATGTCTCCAAAGCGTTTCAAGAAGTTGTCAAAGCTGAACAGGAAAAAGGCAGACTGATCGCCAAAGCCAAAGGCGAGGCTGAAGAGCGCCTGACGGAAATAGCGGGCAGCAAGTACCGGGCGGAAAACCTGTACGATGCGATCGACGCAAGGGACAGGCTGGCCCAGGATCCGAACGCCACGGAAGAGGAAAAAACAAAAGCCAATCAGTCGGTAAACGATCTTCTTCTGGGATCAACCGATGGCAAGCTTCTCGCCATAGGCGGCGAGGCGGCATCCCGGCTTTCGGAAGTTCGCGCAAAAGTTCGGGCAAGCCTGACCGAGGCCGAACGAAGCCTGACGCTGTTCAATGCGGAGCTGACCGCTTACCAGGCCGCTCCCCGGCTTTACAAGATTCGCAAGTATCTCAGTATGCTGGAAAGATCGCTGGTAAACGTACGCAAGTACGTTGTCGTAGCCGATCCAGCCAAGCACGTGATTATTGAATACGAGAAGGAAGAAAAAAGTACAATCGATATTGGCGAAGCGCCCAAGAAGTAGCGATTTTCCCAAAACAGGGATTTTTCGCGGAGAAGAAATGTCATGATTAAAAGCTTACCATCGTTTATCGCTGCAGTGATATTGGTAGCCGTTCTGGCCGCTTATATGTGTACGTACCAGGTACGTTCGACGGAAGTGGCGATCGTAAAGACCTTCGGTGAAGCAAGCGAGAAACCGATTCGTATAGACGAATCGGATAACAGGCTTTTCGCCGGCTTGCACTTCAAATGGCCTTGGCCTATCCAAAGTGCCGAGAACTACGATACCCGTATTCGGCTACTGAATGATCGAATAGAAGAAACCCCGACAATAGACAACAAGCAGATCATTCTCACCACCTTTACTGCCTGGTCGATCGGCGATCCGTACAAGTTCCACACCAGTTACCAGACGGTGGAAGCGGGTGAAGACGCGCTGCGCAGCAGGGTTCGCACGGTCAAGAAAGCGATAATAGGCAAGCACGCTTTTTCGGACTTCGTCTCCACACAGAAGAAGGACCGCAAACTCCAGGAAATAGAACAGGAAATGATGCAGGCTATCGAAGCCGACGCTCGCGAGCAGTTCGGTATCGACATAAAAATGTTCGGCATCAAGCAACTGAGCCTGCCCACGTCGGTCACTGAGGCGGTTTTTGCGACAATGAAAACCGACAAGGAAACCACCGCCCAGCGCTATAAATCAGAGGGTAAAGCGGAAGCGAATCGAATTGTCGCCACCGCGGAAGCAAAAGCGGAAAGAATCCGTGCGGTAGTCGATCGTAAAGTGGCGAAGATGGAGAGCAAGGGTTTGGCCGAAGTTGGTAAAATCTACAGCCAGTTCCGCGAGCACGAAGAACTCAGAATATTCCTGGATAAGTTACGGTCATTGGAAATCATCCTGAGTAATAGAACGGAAATTTTCCTGGATGAAAGCACGCAGCCGACAGATTTGTTTGATGAAGAAGTTCGGGAAAAACTATCCAAGCCCGAATAATCTGCAGGTGGCGGGATTGGTTTTCTGATTGGAAGTAACCTCAAGGATTCCGGAAGTAAAGTACTGCGACTGGAAACCGTAAACGACATTAAGGGGCAAGCGTCTGATGGCGAATACGCACCATCATCATCAAGAATCGCAGCTGACGAACGAAGCACCGCTGGATGCGGCGAATCAATCTCTGGCTGACGCTCTTCGCGCGAGTTTCAACATACTCAAGTTTATCATGTTTGTACTGGTGATCGCATTCTGCTTCAGCGGTTTCAAGTGCATCGAAGAAAACCAGGAGGCGGTTATCCTGCGCTTCGGCAAGATATTACCGGAGATCAAGCCTCCAGGCTTGTCCTACGCATTCCCCTACCCAATAGACAACACACTGGTTTTTCCAACAAAAAAGAACATCTCTTACAAGTGTATGAGTCATTGGCCCAAAATCGCCAAGGACAAACAGCATTTGTCGTTGAGCGAATCACGATCCTGGGGAGGACTTGATCCCACAAAAGACGGGTCGTTAATCACCGCCGATAAAGGCTTGGTCCATATCCAATGGGACCTCCAGTACAGGGTTGAGGATTTGCGAAAATACGTCCTGAACGTAGCGGACGCGAATATAAGCAACACGAGTAAAATAGAGAATCTGCTGGCCACTTTAACCGAAAACGCAGCCATCACTCTTGTCTCCCAATATACAGCAGAGAGCGTAACCAGAGGGAAAACCGCGGATATCGCGGCAGCGGTAAAGCACATGGTCAATGAACAGCTTGGCGAGCTGGAAGCCGGTGTAAGGTTAGTGTCCCTGGATATACCTAAATCCTCCGTTCCCGGTCAGACAATAGCAGCGTTCGATGCGGTAACTAATGCGGAAAACCAGAAGGAGAAGGATATCCGCGCGGCCGAACAGACGGAGAGCGAGATTCTGAACGCGGCGGCCGGTGAGAACTACAAAGAGCTGGTTCAACTGATCGACGAACTGGAACTGGCTGAAGCCGAGGAAAACAAAGAGAAAATCGCAGCGATAAACCTCAAAATCGACAATCACCTCGAAACCAGAGCTGCAGGAGCGGCTGGTCGGGCTATTCGCGAAGCAATGGGCTTTTACACCGAGGTGGTTCAGGGAGTCAAAGGTGATGTGGACGAGTTCGAGGCCAGTCTCGATGAATACCTGCAATCGCCCGTGCTGTTCATACACCGCATGTGGGAAAAGACTCGGGAAAGGGTTTTGGCGTCCAACGAGGTAACCAAGCACTTTATTTCCCCTATGGCGGATGAAATCAGAATTAAAATCGGAACCGATCCTCAGCAGCGATTGATTGATGAACGTATCAAGCTGCAGATGGAAGCCGAGGATTTCGAGTTCAGAAGTAAAGACAAACGGCATTACAAGATCGCGCAGTAGTCGCAATAATCTAAACAGTTAGGGGTAGAGTTGCCGACCGGCTCCCCGGCTATCGGCATACTTGTACGGATCACCTTGAACGGACGCGGATATGAAAAAACAAACGCTTCCTGTTGTACAAACAGTCGGTTTGGGAAAAACATTCAAGGATTTCTGGCACAGACCCCGAGTCCACGCAGTCAAAAAGCTGACCATGGACATCCAGCCCGGCGAGGTATTCGGGTTGCTTGGACCAAACGGATCGGGAAAGAGTACCACAATCAAGCTGCTGTTGGGTTTGCTGCACCCCTCCCAGGGGCGTATCTCGGTTTTCGGCAGACCTACTACCGACGTGCAGATTAAGCATCGTATCGGATATCTTCCCGAAGAGTCCTACCTGTACCCCTTCCTGAACGCCCGGGAGACCCTGGATTTTTACGGCCGACTGTTTCGCCTGCACCCGCGGATTCGCCGGGACCGCATCGAAATGCTTCTGGACATGGTGGGACTGCAACACGAAGCCAAAAGGCGGATTGGTGAATACTCCAAAGGTATGGCCAGACGGATCGGACTCGCCCAGGCACTGATAAACGATCCTGAGTTTCTGATACTCGATGAACCGACTTCCGGTCTCGATCCGATAGGTACCCGACAGATAAAAGACGTAATCCGCAAACTGGGAGATATGGGAAAAACCATTCTCCTTTCCAGCCACCTGCTGGCAGACGTCGAGGACGTCTGCGACCGGGTATGCATCCTGTACGGAGGCCAGCAACGTGCGGAAGGCTCGATATCCGAACTGCTCAGCGAAAAAGACCGGACGCAGATAACCTCGGAAACTCTATCTCCGGAAACGGTGGCGGAAGTCCGCAAGTTGATTCAGGAGCGTGAATCGAAAACCATTGACGTCACCACGCCTCGCGGCCGCCTCGAAAACCTGTTTCTCCGTATTGTACGCGATGCTCAAACCGCCAAGGTTGCCACTTCAGGTGTAGGAGCGGCCGGAGCCATACCCGAGTTTCTCGGAACGGCCACCAGTACCGGCGACGAGATTATTCAATCCCTGTTACAAGCAACGGAAAAACCAGCCGCTACTGAGCCAATTGAAATAGCGAAAGCTCTACCACAGGAACCCTCGGCTTCCGATATGATCGTCAACCAGCTTCTGGGTAACACCAAAGAGAGGGAAGAAACGGCCGAAGCCCAACCGCAGGAATCACAGCAAACGGAATCAGCACCACCGTCAGGACCGATCGAAGCCGACCGAAATGTAATAGATGGTTTACTAGGCAACAGCGTCGACAGTGAAAGTAAGGAACGGGGTAATGGGTAACATCTGGGCAGTCGCACGATACACGATAGCAGAGAGTATCAGGATGAAGGTAGCCCTGTTCTTCATCATTCTGCTGGCGGTATTGCTGCTTGGTCTTCCTTTCACCTCTGAAGGTGATGCGACGTTAAGTGGAGCGGTGCAGTCGTTTTTATCCTATTCGGTGACCGCCACGTCTTTTCTACTCTCCTGCCTGACTATCTTCATGGTCAAATCGCTCTCATCGGATCTGACCGGTAAACACATTCTAATGCTTATGACCAAACCGCTCTCCCGCTGGCAATACGTGCTGGGTAAATGGTTTGGAATAGTACTTTTTAACGCTTTGTTGTTGAGTCTTTCGGGACTGGTCATTTACGGCATGACTCATTATCTGGCCAATGGTAAACCGCGAGACAAGTTCGATGAAGAACGGTTGAGCAACCAGGTCCTCAAAGCCCGGCATTCCGCTTATTTCAAGATTCCCGATTTCACACGCGAGGCTAATATCAAGTACGAGGAATCATTAGAACAAGGGTTATACGCAGACTCGATCGACTTCGATGAGGAGGTGGAAAAAGAACGTTTGCGTACGGAGTTCGAAAAACGATGGCGTACAATCTGGCCTACCGAATCCCGCGAATTCGTCTTTGAAGATGTGCGATGTGACCGCAGCGAAGGTAACACAATACAAATCCAGTATCAGGCCCGGGTTTATAACTATCCGGCGGATGAGGTTTTAAGATGCTACTGGGTGGCGGGCGATACGATTATCCCCCGCGCGGACGTGGTCGATCGTAAACACACGGTATCAATCCCCGCTAAAGCGGTAGGAGATGACGGAACTTTAAAAGTCGGATTCTTCAACGTGGATTACACCGTACCTGAAGGTTACGCCCAGCATCCGGCTACTGCTGTCTTCGAGGGTAACGATTCGGTCCAGGTTCTGTTTTCGGTAAGCACGTTCGGCTCCAACCTGGTAAGAGCCCTCAGCCTGGTGATGTGCCGATTGACTTTCCTGGCAGCAATTGCGATTGCCGCAGCTACAATATTCTCCTTCCCGGTAGCCGTGTTAGTCGCTTTGGTTGTTTATATTATTGCAGCTTCACGAGGTTTTATTATCGGTTCAACGGACTGGTTGGTGGATGAAGGATTCCCCAGGTTTGTTCAGGCTGCTATAGAAATCTTCCTGCAGGCGCTTTACTTCGTTATTCCCGATTTTTCCAAGTTCAATGGACTGGAAAACCTGGTGGACGGACGCAACGTACCCTTGATGTGGGTAATTCAGGGATTCGGCAATCTCGTATTCATCAAGACGGCAATACTGATGCTTATCGCCTGCCTGCTGTTCCAACGTCGACAGGTATCGGAGATTTCCGTCTAGCTGCGGTCCGGGCTCAAAAAACAGATCTCGACTAACGGCGAGAGAAGAAGAATATGTCGAAAACAGCACCAACCCAAATGGAAGAACACCTGTCGGCTCGTGAGGCATCACGTCGAAAGGAACTGCTGATCCAGATCGTATCGGTCCTGCTGGCCGTCGTGCTGGTAATCGGTGCGGGTAGAATAGCCCGCCCGGTAAACAAAATCCGCAGAGAGTGCCAGATGACCTTCGATAAGCAGAAAATAAAGGGACTCCCACCGGACGTTACTTTATTTACCAAGCTGGGGACATTGAGAGGTCTGGCAATAAACGTAGCATTTACCCGCCTGGAAAAACTTAAACAGGAAAACCGTTTCACCGAATTGAAGCAACTCTCAGACACTCTGTGCAAAATGATACCGCGATCGCCCGCGGTATGGTCGTATTCAGCGTGGAATATGGCCTACAACATCTCCGTTTGCGAATACACCAACGAAGCCCGTTGGCGCTGGGTGTACAACGGCATAACCAATCTGCGAAACCTGGGACTTGTTTATAACCCTAAGAATATAACGCTGTACAAGGAACTGGCCTGGATCTTCCATCATAAGATAGGTGACCGACTCGACGATTCGCATATGGCTTACAAACGCGAGTTGGCGGTCCAGATGCAGATAATCCTGGGTGAACCACCACTGGGGCAAACCACGGAGGAAGCCATCAAAGCGATGAGCGAAATCCGCGACGCTCCCGAAGATCTTGAAGAGTGGATCAAAAACGATCAGGAGGCATCCGCAGTAGTGGCTAAACTCCGCGAAGTGGGTCTGGAACCGGATTTCAAGTTGTTGGTGTTTGTTGCCAGGCACATGATGAAGTATTCCGATTTCACGCCACTTTTACAAAAAAGTCAGGATGAGATTGATGCGGTGGGAACCCTGGTCGAAAAACAGCAGAAAGCGGTGGGCGAACTTCAATCAATCCCTGAGTACAAAACATTGCTGGCCGCGATTCGCCGAAAGGTATTGACCGAAAAGCTGAACATGCAGCCCGACTGGATGGTTGAGTTGATGAAGGATTACGGGCCAATCGACTGGCGCAGCCCGTTCGCCCACAGTATGTACTGGGCAACCTACGGGGACATGGTCACCAAGGGAAGTTTAAACATCGACCCGGCCGATTCCATGAATGCGGTGCGGTTCATCTTTTTCGCCCTGAACAACATGGCCCGCATGGGCGATATCATCCTCGAGCCTGATTACGACAAACCCAATAAGTCATTCATCCAGATGCTCCCGGACGTTCGGTTCATCCGCCCGATGCACGAAGCGTATTTGAAATTCGGCAAGGAGCAGTTCGGCGACGACCCGAAATTCATCCCCGGAACATCCGGCCCGAATTACCTGTCCGGACATCGCAATTTTCTGCTTGAGGGAATTCGCCAGTTGTATCTCACCGGCGAAAAAGACCGGATAGAAGAGGCGAAAGAGTATTATTTCTACCTGCGTAAATTCGATCGTGACGAAAAGGGGGGAATAAAACCTCAATACAAAGTCTCTTTTGACGAATTCGTTTATTCCAACATTTTCGAGGCTCTGGAAACCTACGGTCAGGCCACAACCCTTATCTCGCAATCACTGGAAAGATCGTTAACCGAGGCGGCCAACGGTAATACGGAAGAAAGCGTTGCCCGGTTCCAAGTAGCCAAAAAGTGGTGGCAACACTACATGAAGGATATTGACAATGACCGCAACGCGCGACGCAATCTTGAACCGATCGGGACTATACGCCGTGACATCGCTCTGCGTTTCATGACTTTCCCGTACAATTCACCGCTGCAAAAAAACAGAGTATGGTTATCGCTCGATTTGCCAACCAGACAGGCAATCTACGATAGCGCGTATCCGCAAGTGGAAAAACAGTGTCAGGCATTCAAACCGCCATTTGACCCGGACAAGGTCATGCCGATTCCCCCCGAACATGGATAAATATCGGGAAAATCCTGACGAGGTCATAAAGAACCTGGAGCGGTTTGATCCGGAAATCTCCGTTGGAGAAAAGAAATCGGAATAAACCGTACAAGGCAAAATAGCCGGCAAAGCTTATATCGCTGGGCAAGGATATGGAATGCTGAGCCCGTTTAGGCATGAGCTAAGTACGTTGCATAACCGCCTGGATTAGTGCGGCGATTCTCTGGCAAATGAAATCGCGAAACTTATCGGCGGTTAAACCGCGAACTCGCAGAGTTGGTCCGCTGGCGGTGATGCCGGCCGGGTCCCGAGTGGAATAGCGAGTCAACTGGAACGCGATCACGTTCGTCATGACCGTACCGTCGAACCGCATTCCAACCCCGCCGTATTCGATATCGATAACTATTTCCCTGCCACCCTGAAGAAGCTTCAGGGCATCAAGCTCAAGGGAAATATCGTTTTTCCGATATTTCTCCCGCAGATCGTCAAAAGCGGGCATGAGCTCTGTTTCAAAGAGATCCCGGATGTTCTCCATGGGATCGGATTTCGGGGAGTTGTTCTCTTTTTTGAGCTCTTCTTCCCGCAGTTTACGCGTGTGTTGTTCCAGAAGCGAATCGAGTTTGGCTTCACTTGCCCCGCGCGCGGCGGATTTAGCTTTGGCCCGTCTGAGCAATGTATCCAGGTTTACTCGTCCCTCTTCCGTTGTCACTGCACCCTGCCCTTCGGAAACATCGCTTTTCAATCTACACGACTACGTTTGGATCGGTCATTAGCATCATGGCCTTGAGATCCGCCCGGATTCGCCTTAAACAGACCTTTTTACGTCCCAAAGCATGGAATGACTTTTCCATTCAACCTCGTTATTATGCGGCGTGGAACCTTTAATATCGGAGCTTAAATATGAAAAACAAAACCATCGCAACATTATTGGTCCTTTTGACCTCAACCACGTTCGCATTTGCCGGCGGAGCGTTCGACGAGAGTATCCAGAAGATATCCTGGGACGTCGCTCACAAATACTATGGGCAAGAGTGCATAGTATACGGCACGGTCGTAGCCGCCAAGGATATCGGAAGCCGCTGCTTCCTGAATTTCCACAAGGACTTCCGTACCAATTTCACTGTAGTAATCGAAAGCAAGAATTACGACAGGTTCCCGGAAAAACCCGATTCACTCTACGCGGGTAAGCACGTTCGAGTGGTTGGCGAAGTGATCGAATTCAAAGGCAAGCCGGAAATCGTCATCAAGTCCCCTGATGAAATCCAGATTGTAGATAACCCGGATCCGGCGAAAGGCGTTCCGGTAGAAGCGGAAACCCAAAAAACAACTTCACCGGCAGTTGAGAAAAGGCAACCGGCGAAACCGGTTTCCACCTGGAAGCCGTCGGCCGACGGGACTATCCGCATCGCCACTTTCAACCTCTTCAACCTTTTCGACAACGTGGATGATCCGTACAACAACGAGGAACCCCTGCCGGGCAAGGATACGAAGGAAATCAAGTTGCTGGCCGACCGTATCCGCAAGGCCAACGCCGACATCGTCGCGGTCCAGGAAGTGGAAAACCGCCAGATTCTGGAAGAGTTAGTCAACAAGTACCTTCCGGAAATGGGCTATCGCGATGTAGTGCTGTTTGAAGGAAACAATAAACGGGGAATCGATGTGGGTCTGATCTCGCGTTACCCTCTTGGCAAAACAACCAGCTATCGACACCTTGATTTTGTTGATGGCAACGGCAAGCCGATGCGCTTCCGTCGCGATCTTCTGCAGGTAAACGTCCGTCCGAAAGGCTTCACGGATTTCGATGTTTTCGTCGTGCATCTGAAAAGCAAGGGAGGCGGCGAGGCCCAAACCTTACCAACGAGATTGGGAGAAGCGACAGCAGCCCGCACCATATTCGACGACCTGCTGAAGAGTGATCGCAATAAGGCTTTTGTCGTTTGCGGCGACTTCAACGATACGTACGACAGCAAACCCCTGCAGCAGATTGTCGGCACAGGCCCCATGGCGTTGAAAAACCTGTTTGGTGATATACCCGAAGCGGAAAGAATCACCTACAACAAGGAACCATACCGTTCGATGATTGACTTTTTACTCGTGTCACCAGCTATGGCCGACATGTACGTCAAAGGCAGTTATGAAATTCTCTACGGCTCGGTGGCTTCGGGCGGCTCCGACCACAATCCGGTGGTAGCCACGTTTAAACTGAAAAGGCAATAGATAATCGACAGTCAGCAATAGGATAAAAACAAACGGGTTGGCACCCGCTTTCTCAGCGGTGCCAACTCTTTTTGTAGGTCGAGTCAACAGACCCAACCTACGGGTTCGACCATATACACAATGGTTTAGCTTTTCTTTCCCGCAATAACTTCACGAGCAGTTTCACCAACATAATCGTCTTCGCTCGCCAACGACTCCAGAATATCCATTGGAACTTTCGGGTTGTAAGCAACTCTGATTCTTACCGATTCATCTTTGTCCTTCGCTAGAAGCTCAAACGTATCTCTTCTTAGTTTCCGGCGAATAGCGACAAACCAGCGAACCCTGCTGTCCGGATCAGTGGCTAATTTATGCAAGGTGTCACATGGCGCCGCCTTGTGGAGAGCAATAGCTTCCTTACATTCCGGGTACTTGGTAAGAACAATATCCCAGAGATCCTTCTCCAGCGGATCGTGGCGTAATCGCTGCCGATCATCCGGTTCAAATCTATTCCACAAAGTAAGAAACTCTTCAAGGGTTTCGATCATATCACGCCTCTCCCTAAGCATTCCGTCGGGTCAATGCCCCAACCTGCGGGTTTTACCCTCTTTTCATTTAGACTGGTCGGGTAAAGGCAAACCCATTCGCTTCATGACCATCTGCAGGTCGGTCCAGGCTTTTCCCTTATCCTGCGGACTGCGCAGCAGGTATGCCGGGTGGTACGTGGGGAGAAGATCGATGGTTTTGCTCGTCCCGTCGGGAAAGCTGAGAGTGAACTCGTGGAACTGTCCTCGAAGCCGGCCTATCCCGTCACTTGTTTCGAGCAAGGTTTTCGCCGCCGGCGCGCCCAGGGTAACTATCACCTCGGGGTCTATTATGCGAAGTTGTTCGTAAAGATACGGGCTGCAAGCTACTACCTCGTCCGCCTGCGGATCGCGATTGTTCGGTGGGCGGCACTTGACGATATTGCAGATGAAGACCTCTTCCCGACTCAAGCCCATCGCCCCAATCATGCGGGTGAGCAGATCTCCTGACTTGCCCACGAAAGGCAAACCCTGGCGATCTTCATGGAATCCGGGCCCTTCTCCGACGAAAACCAGCCGGGCATCGGGACTGCCCGCTCCGAAGACCGTGTTATTTCTTCCTTCGCACAAACGACACTGCTGACAGTTCTGGACATGGTCCTTATTTAACGCCTCCAGGCGTGCGGCCTTGCCCCCTGTTGACGCCAAAGAGGCTGAACACCCCGTAACTCCCCCTCCAGATTGCGTCGCTCCACGAGCGGCCAACGCCTCTGTAATTGATTTTAGAGAGACGGGAACCTGCCGCAGGCCAAAGAACTGATCGCTACAGAGGAACTGTTTCAGAATTCTGCTCGAGATTTTCGGTTGTCCGTCGCTTGTCATTGTTTCCACGTGCCAGTCTACCAAATTGCCATTAAAATGAGAGCATGTGTTCCTTTAAAGATCTAACAATAACTCTCGATGACGGTTACGAAGCCTACAGCCGGTATTGGCCGGCGGAGAACTGCCGAGCGGCCGTCCTCTATCTGCATGGTATCCAATCTCACTGTGGATGGTACACCGAAACCGCCCGTTCGATCAATCAGGCAGGATTCGCCGTTCTTCAGCCCGATCGGCGAGGATCCGGGCGGAACAAGAAGGACCGGGGCCACGCCGATTCGCACGGGCAATTGATAAACGACGGCATAACTTGCGCCCGTAAGCTGATGGAACTGACCGGAACCAGCCGGGTTCACATCATAGGCGTCAGTTGGGGCGGAAAACTGGCCGCGGCTATCCATGCAACCGACCCATCACTTGCAGCCGGCCTGAGTCTTGTCGCGCCCGGTCTTTATCCGATTGTTGACGTATCGGCCAGCGAGAAGTTCCGCATCGGCTGGTCGATGGTGGCCGACCCGACGAAGCTGTACAACATCCCGCTCAATGATCCGGAGTTGTTTACCGACAACCCGGAACGGATCGAATACCTGATTAACGACGAATACCAGATCCACCAGGCATCCGCGGGTTTCTTCCTGGCATCGCGACGGATGGATAAGGTGTGGATAAAAATAAACAACGCGTCACCTGTGCCGATTCGCGTATTCCTGGCCGGCGATGAGCGGATAATCGATAATGAGAAAACCAGAAAGTGGGCGGACAGTCTCAACTGGCCCGATTGTAAGGTTATAACCTATCCCAATTCGCGACATACGCTCGAATTCGGATCGGAGCAGGAGAAGTTCACTGCCGATCTCGTTGAATGGTTTCGGTAGGTCGCGAACCGATTATCCGGTATTTACCAATGAACATCAGGTAGCGGCCAACTCTGGTCGCGGGTGGCTGCCTATCAATCGCAGGATTATCCAGATCACGATAATCCCAATCGCCAGCCCCAGCCAGGGAGACAACCCCGCCCAGGAACAGAGGATATTACCGGTGAGCATGGACACCACCGCAACAACCAGCGCGTACGGTATCTGCGTCCAAACGTGGTCTTCCAGCGAGCATCCGGACGCGATGGACGAGAGCACAGTCGTATCGCTGATAGGCGAGCAGTGATCGCCGAAGATGGCTCCCGCCAGCACGCTGCCCACACTGGCGTAGAATAAGTTCAAGGCCTCGTCAGCGGGTGCCGCCCCGCCGAGTTCGGCCGCTATACGCACAACCATCGGGCAGAGAATTCCCATAGTCCCCCATGAAGTTCCGGTAGCAAAGGAAACGCCGGCAGCACTGACAAAAACAGCCAAAGGTAACCAGTATATGGAAAAACCCTTTTGATTCAGCCAGGTACTGACCACCTCGCCAACGTGAAGATCCTGAGCCGCTGAAGAGAGAGCCCAGGCCAACACCAGCACGACTATGGCGGGGAACATTCTGCCCATTCCCTCCATCATGGCATCCATGGTGGTTTTAAAGGTCGCCTGTCGCGAGAAAATCCCGAGAGCGATTGCGGCCGTAACGCTGGCTAACGCCCCGTACAGAATGGCATTGTAGGAATCGGCACCCTCAAACAGCATCTTGAAAGTCCACTCCTGTCCGGCGAGCCTGGCTTGGGAAATCACCTGCCAGCCGGGATAGAGCAGAACAATCCCGGTAACGGCAACAAGGATCAGGATCGGCAAACCGGCCAACAACCATAACCATCGAGCATTACCGGCGGCCTCTGTTTCTGTAACGGTTTCACTTTCGGCCGACGATTGCTCATGTCGATGCATGGCCCCGAAATCCCGCCCGGTAAATGCCACCAGGATTACCATAACAATTGCCAGGATGGCGTAATACCTGTGAGGAATGCTGTTCAAAAAAGCGTTCCAGGCATCGACACCAGCCAGAAAAGAAGGAGTTCCGTTAGCCGCAACATCTTTCAAACCATCGCCAATGTAACCGAGTTCCGTACCCACCCAGGTACCGACGAGCGCGATTGACGCAACGGGCGCCGCGGTGGAATCTACGATGTAGGCGAGTTTCGCCCGTGATATTTTCAGCCGATCACATATCGGCTGCATGGTCGGTCCCACGATCATGGTATTTGCGTAATCGTCGAAAAACACCACTAGCCCGGCAAGCCAGGCTGTAGCCTGCCCGCGTTTGCGGTTTGACGCGCGGCGTGCAACCAAAGCCACGAGAGCCCGGGTACCACCGGTTGCGCCCACCACGCCGACCATACCGCCGATGGTAAGGGTAAACACAACAATCTTCATTCGATCGGAATCAACCAGCGCCCCGATGATATATTTTTCTATGGCCGACACCACCGTGCCGATGAACATTCCCCCTGCTCCGGTCGGCGCGGAGGCATCCAGGCGAAGAAGCATGAACGCCCCCACCAACACGCCAAAAAGCAGCGAAGGAATAACCTGGCGGGTAAGAATAGCGCAGACAATAGCCACCAGAGCGGGAAGAAGTACCCAGCCACCATAAGATTCCGGAGCAAGTGTATTACTGACCGCCCCCTGTGCTTCTACAGCCGGACCGCTCGGTTCGACCCCGAAAGCCTGACTCGCAATAACCAGGATCAGAAAAACACAGGAGAGGGGAAAAAAGTACTTGTGAAAAACTCGCTCAAGGATGGTTTGCCTGCTCAAGAAACTCCTCCAATCAACTGATGATCTTCGGCAGCCGGGAAGCTACCGCACACATTGGATCACGCGACGGAGAATATCTTAACTGAACTGTGCCACAGCGGCACGAAAAATCTCCAGACCATCGACTTTCAAATCAGAATCGCAGGCAGTCCAGAACGGATGCTGCAGACGATCAACGAATCTTTCAGGGTGAGGCATCATACCCAACACGCGCCCCGTCGCGTCGGTAAGAGCTGCGATATCAAGAAAACTGCCGTTAGGATTATCCGCGCCCACTCGCCTGGTATCATCGCAATACTGCAGGGCAATACGATTATTCTCAAACCGAGCGGGATCGCTCACCATGAATTTTCCCTCGGCATGAGCGATGGGTAGAAAATACTTTCTGCCCTTCTCCAGGAACAGGCAATTATCGTTTTGAGCGCCTACAGTAATCCAGCGACAGACGAACTGACCACAATCGTTCAGAGTGAGCGTGCAGGGATCGCCCTGTGAGTTCGCCGCGAGCAGACCGGTTTTTACCAATATCTGGAACCCGTTGCAGATACCCAGAACCAGCCGGTCACGGGAGACGAATTCGCGTAACTGGTCAGCGAGGTAATGGAGCATCCGGTTAGCGAATATCTTCCCGGCCGACACGTCATCGCCGAAGCTGAAACCGCCGGGCAAGGTCAATATATCATACCGGTCGAGCTGATTGGGATTTTCTATAAGCCGATCCAGATGGACGAGATCGTAATCGGCACCGGCCAGTTCCCATGCCCGGCACGTTTCCTGATCGCAGTTTATCCCCGGCGCACGTAAAATTATAACCCTGGGCTTACTCACCTGTTACGCTCCTTCACTCAATCCCAACGGTGCCCGCCAGGTGGATTCCAACTGTTTAACACTCAGATCGACCATCGACTCTTCCCCGCTTACAATCCGCAACCGGGCATCACTCTCCACCGTCCCGAGTTCTACCAGCGAACCGCAATTACTTAACGCCTTCAGATCCGCCGCATTATTCAACTCCAGGACATATCCACTTCGCGACTCATCGAAAAGAACCTGCCCGTTGTCAACGGTTACGCTCGCTCCGGCGTTACCACCAATGCACATTTCCGCCAGGCATACGGCTAATCCACCATCACTGACGTCGTGACACGCAGCCACCGCAGACTCGCCGATAAGGTTCGCCACTGCCCGGTGCATCGCCGCACAAACTTCGGGACCATCCTTGCGAACATCCGCGGAAACCCACACAACACGATTACCCGGGCGTTTGAAGTCTGAAGTAACGCATTTACTGACATCCCGCACAATACCCATGGCGCTGATCAGCAAAGTGGAGGGGATACTTATCAATGAAGGCAAACCCAACTGGCGAGCATCATCGTCTGACAGGGAAAACTGGTTATTCAAAGAATCCTTGCCGGAAACAAACGGAGTTTCGTAAGCGATGGCAGCGTCGTAGCAACCCTGGCAGGCCCGGACCAGCGATCCAAGCTGCTCCTCGTCCTCGCAACTGCTCCAGCAGAAGTTATCCAGAATGGCTACGCGAGCAGGATCAGCTCCAACGCTTACCACGTTACGCACCGCTTCGTCAACGGCTTTAACCGCCATCCAGTACGGATCCCGATCGGCTTCCTGCGGGCAAAGTCCACAACCGATAGCCACGCCGGTTTTCCCATCCGCCAGCGGTCGAATAACGGCCGCATCGGACGGTCCTTCACCTTTGCCCACCAGCGCCTTTATTACAGTAGCTCCCTGAACTTCCTGATCGTACTGCCGGAAAACCTCTTCCCTCGAGCAGGTGTTCAGCGAGCCGAGCTTGCCAAGCAGGGTTTCTTCAACCGTACCGGATTTGCCGCCATCCTTAACCGGCATGAGGTTGGGCTTGGACTCTGTCCAGCGGGCGACTCGTTTTCTCTTGGGTAATCCACCAAAGAGGAATTCGACATCCAGCCTGCCCACTTCCGTTCCGTCGTAACGCAATTCGAGAATACCGTCAGAGGAGAAGTCGCCGATCACAGAGGCTTCCACGCCTTCCTCGGCGAATATTCTGCAGAGAAGGTCCAGGTTTTCCGCCGGAACGGAAAATACCATACGCTCCTGGGCTTCCGACAGCCAGATTTCGTTGTAGCGCAGACCGCTGTATTTGAGCGGCACCTTGTCCAGATCGATAACCGCGCCGATTTCCTCGGCCATCTCCCCACTGCGCTGCTTAAACCACCAGCACCGCAATCGTTTACCGCGGTATACAGGCATCCTTTTTCGTGATCGCGTGCCCGCAGGAGTGCGTCGAGAACTTTTTTCTCTTCAATGGCGTTACCGATCTGAACCGCGTGAGCGAATTCGTCGGCATGGGTATCGGTCAATTCCGCGGATGAAAAGGTTGCCCCGCCGATCCCGTCTCGGCCTGTTCGCCCGCCGGCCACCACCACCTTATCGCCCGGCTGGGGCTTTTTATGAATCTTATCCCTTGGAATAATCCCAAGACACCCGCAGAAGACCAGCGGGTTGGCCAGGTAGCGGTTATCGAAGTGCAACGCACCGGCCACGGTGGGAATTCCCATCCGGTTACCGTAATCGCGCACACCGGATACGATTCCCCTTAAGATACGCTGCGGTTGAAGCACTCCCTGCGGCAGGCGATCGCGTTCAAAGCCGGGATCAGCCACACAGAATATATCGGTATTGGCTATTGGTTTTGCCCCAAGCCCCACGCCGAGGATATCGCGAATGCAGCCGCCCGACCCGGTTGCCGACCCGCCGTACGGCTCGATCGCCGAGGGGTGGTTATGCGTTTCCACCTTGAATGCCACACCCTGGTTCTCGTCGAGCTCGATAATCCCCGCATTATCCTCGAATACCGACCAGCACCACTCTTTGTTGAGATCCTTGGTGGCTTTGAATACCGTTTCCTTGATCAGGTTATCGTAAGATTTTGAAACCTCTTTGTCCGACTCAGAGTCTTTACCGAACCCGCGACCTTGATATTCCACCGCGCTTTTAAGCGTTTTGTGAACACAATGCTCCGACCAGGTTTGGGCGAGTGTTTCCAGCTCCAGATCGGTCGGATCCCGGCCTACCGATTCAAAATGGGCGGCGACAGTCTTCATCTCCTCAACCGAGAGGAAGAGGTGCCCCTGCCGGGATAGAGTGGCCAACTCCTCGTCGGTCAAACCAGACAGCTTAACCGTTTGACGTTTGAACGGGTGTACCGGAGAAACCGGAAAGTGCTGAGGTAATTCGTCACAGCGTCCCAGCCCGGAGATGAACACGCTCTCTATGCAGGCGTTGGCCAACACCTGCCGGGATAGCGCTTCCACCCGTTCGAGCGAATCGACACCAAGTAGTTCGTACCGCCATCCACTGCGAACCTCGTGAACCTCACAGTCATCGGAATCGGCCAGCAGATCCTGGGCGGCCGCAGTCGAACTTAGCGCGACAGGATCCATAACTCCCGGCTGCAAATGAACTTCCACGAGTACGTGGTCGCTAGCAGGCCAACTGATCTGCTCGCAGCACTCCCAGTTTTCGATAACCGGATCGCAGAACAGGGAGCCGGCCAACTTTTCAACGGCCTGCTGATCCAGACGCCCGCGGATTTGATACAGTCTTCGGGCTCGAAGGGACTTAACCTCTTCAAAACCCGCCCTTTTCAAGGCTGACAGCACTCCAAGCCCATGCGCATCACTTGCGGCGCTTTTGGCTTGAACCGCTACCTGCCAGATAACATCACTATTTGCAGCCATGAATCCCCTAACTCCCAGGCCCCAATAATAGTCGGGGCGGTCAGTGCGAACGGAGTACCTACGGAGCCATGAATCTAGCAAGGTTCAGATTTCTAGCAACCTGAGCGAAAAAAAATCAACCGGTCCCCGTTGGTAAGGTTCAACGGGGACCGGTTGGATACGGCTGGCTAAGCTTCGAAGGAAATAGGAATATTGTTCTAATCGCCGATCAGGCGATATGCATACTCTTCATTACTGGGACAGGTGTTCTGCTCGATCACGAAATTCTGTTCTCTTCGCAGTTGAGCTACGGTAACGTTGATCCTCATCACTTCCTCGTCCGGAACCGGTAGCATTCTACCATCCACGTTTTGGGCTGAGGGATGAGCGAAACCGATCGTATGACCTATCTCGTGAGTAGTGGTGTTGGCCACTATGTTAACCCATTCGGCAAAAGTACTCTGACTGACGTTCTCGACCATCACTCCTACCCATATGATGGCTGAATCGTCAGGTCTTTCGTTGCACATATCGAAAGTGGACTGACCAATATGCATTCCCCCCGCTCGCGGTCTGTCGCTGGTAATGTTAACAACCGTCGCACCGGGATAATCGTCACCATCACCCTCGATCACCGTAATATCCATTGGATCGAGAATACACAGCATTTCCCGGACCCGCCCGAGGACGGCCGCTCTGTATGCCGTTTCCAAATCGGCCAGGCTGCCGCTGTAATCGGAGATAGTGAGTTCTTCAATAGCGAATGGCGGAAGTTCGTCCTGCACCATGGGATTGGAACCGCCATCCCAATCGAGGACAACCAGCGTATAGGCGTCTTCCACATTTGGAGCTGAATCGCAGGTATCGGTATCAATGGCCTGCAGATCTGACTTGCTGCTGACACCGGTCAATTGATCGACCGCGCCGCAACCGACAAAAAGCGAACCGGAGACCGCAGCCAGTGCGGCAAAAGTCATGGTTCGTAAAAAACTAAATACACTACCGTTGCTGATTAACTGCATGCTTCTCGTCCCTCCCTTTTGACTGTCCACGGCGAAGGCCAGTCGGAGACAATTCTCTCGCTTCTCTACATCTTTATTCCCCCGCCAACGGGCAAAGTCAAAGGAGGTTTTACAGCTCCCGCTACTATTCGCTTTTAAAAGGATTTTTCTCGGACGAAAAAGTAAAACACGTGTATTTCAAAGTGGAACCTGGAAAACGGTAGCCCGCGTTTCGCCCATTCCACGTCCGGAAATAATAACAAACCAAAACGCGGACAGCTTAGAAACGCTAAATCTGTAAGTCTATTCTGCACTCAACAGGATCTATGGGTTTGAAAAAACTCGTAGATCTGATCTCGCCCCGGGAGATCCATGCCGTTTGATCTCGCAAAATACACCGGGAAACAACAAGCATAACCAAAGCCATTCCAACTCCGTTCCGAATTCGGCACATCCTTTATGCGCAAAGGGGAAAGTTCCGATAATAGCACAGCAAAACTTTCATCCCCTTGCTTTATACCCAATTCCATACTATTGATGTTTTTCCTATATACAAAAAAACAGGTGTCTGCTATCATCCCGTTGTATCCCCCTGAGAGAGATTTTAAACGTATGAGTTGCGCCCGGTTTTTATCGGTCGCCTGGCTATAGGATTGGGTGTGCAGGGTAAGTACCCGGCACATGCAAACAAAACATCCCTCTTGGGGTAAAGGAACTTTTATTATGAAGTTGATTGGAACTATTTGCTCGATTGCAGCACTGTTATTAATCGCGACCTCTGCCAGCGCAGTATCATTCAACGCGTTTGGCGTCCACGGTGGCACTATCTCCGTATCCGGTGACCAGATTACTGCGGTAACCGGTAATACCGCCGGACAAAACCCTGAGTATCATTGGAATAAAAGTAACTGGGATACGCGCACAGGCCAGAAAGTCTTTTACGGGACGAGCGATTTCAATGGCATGCCCGTCAGCTCAATCACAAGCATGAGCTGGACCGTCACTTCCGGTTATTGGGGCAACGCATATTTCAACGTAATGGTGGAAGACGCTAACGGCAAAAAAGCCATCCTCGCCCCAGGACATAACTCCGCTACCACCCCCGGCTGGGATACCGACGCCTCAGACGACGGGGCCCAGAAACCGTTCTGCGTATTTGAAGCCGAAGCAGGCTGGTCCGGTACCTCCGCTACCGGCTGGTACGCCGCCAACTGGGACGAAATTAAGAATCTGACCATCACCGACGGTCCTTTTACCGAGTTCCCTGACACCCTCACCGGAACCGCCCTTTCACAGAATGACTCGGTATACGGCATGGACAACTGGGCAGCGTGGGCGGATCAGACCGCAGGCAGCGACCTCAACTGGGAAAAAGCAGGGGTCATGATCTCATTCGGCCAGTCCACCGGCCCGGCAACTAATCCCGCGATGACCGTAATCGACAACGTAAGTATCGTCCCCGAACCGGCCAGCCTGGCGATTCTCGCTCTCGGCCTAGTCGTGACCATAACACGCAGACGCTAATCGTACAGAAGTAAGTTTTTCGCCCAAAGTATCCCATAGGCAGAATCCGCGGATTCTGCCTATGGTATTTTTACGATTCACCCATATTCCATCAAGACAATTACCAATATTCAGATCCGCATATCGCTCAGTATTGCAAGTACACGCGTCAAAACCGACAATACCATTTTTCTCTTCCCAATAACCTGAAATCCCTATAGAATCGATACCCAATATAGAGCGATTTTAGTTCGACCACTTTCTTCTTAAGCAGGAGGAATGATCCAATATGCGATCCTCGCTGATGCCGCTCTTTCTCGTATGGCCGATTTTCCCATTCGCTGTTCAAGAGGCGATGGGCAACCCCAACCAATCCTCGATTACAGTAATCCCCGAACAAAGAATATGTTTAACCAAAGGGAAACGACCTCCGGCACCCGGAGGGGTATTTTATCGCCAGAACTGGGGTGGCTTCTGGGGCAGCGTCAGTTCACTGGCGTTTTCCAAAGACGGCAAGTATCTGCTCTCAGCGGGTTCGTCTCCGACCGACAACACAATCCGTCTCTGGGATGCAAAAAGCGGCGAGGAACTCAGACGCTATGAAGCCAGCAATCATTCAAGCCAATACGAATCGGTCTCTTTCTCGCCGAGCGGACAGTTCGTTCTTGCAGGTTCACGGAAAAGTACTGGTTCCGCCCCCCACATGGCGTGGATTTGGAATACGGATACTACTATTGAAATTCAGCGTTATGTGGGAGAACACAACACTCATTACGTTGGTGGTGTTGAATCCCAGTTCTCACCAAACGGAGAGAACGTCTTAACTGCATGCCTGGATGGACCGGCTATCTTATGGAATACAATAACGGGAACCGTTATTCGGAAATTCGGTACAGCCGTTAAAGCAGCGGCTTTTTCACCTTCCGGTGAACAAGTGGTTACAGGATCCGGATGCGGTTACATCGCCATCTGGAACAAAGCTTCCGGCAGGAAACAACTGGATTTTTCCATACATGACAACGTAATGTCAATCGACTTTTCACCGGATGGGGAACGGCTACTGGCCCGATCCTTTAAAACAGCTTACTACATCAATGCAGCCACGGGAGAGATTATCCACCAATTCGATTTCGAGTACGGCATTGGTGCGACCGCCATATCCCCCGACGGCGTTCACTTAATTATCGGATCAACCCTGGAAAAACATGATCACCTGATCCATTGTGCCATACTCTACGATCTCGCTACCGGGGAGAAAACGAAAATTTTAGAGGAAACCGAGTCTCTAGACGATTCAATTACCTCCATTTCCTTCTCACCTGACGGCCGGCATATTGCAGTGGGATCCTGGTATGGTCCCATTCGGCTTTGGGATATCGAAACCGGAAAACAAATCCGCGCCTTTTACGGCCACATTGGCAGCGGACCAAATGTGGAATTTCTAGGAGAAGACACTTATGTAAACGGTTCGCATATAGGATCCATAAAAGAAACGGATAGTCGTATACGCAGACGACTTATTCGAATATACAAACAACAAAAACAAACTTTGGGATACGTATTTCGAGGCGACGAACCTGTTTTTCCTGAATCCAATTCGCAACCGCCCGACATGGATTTAGATTCGTACCTCCCCAAAACACAGTTCGAATACTGGAAAACGATCTCAGTACACGCGTCAGGGCAATAACCCGACCGACAGTTGCGGACAAGTAACGAAACAGGTTTGATGGAAATTTGAAATCGATATGTAAAAATGCGGAAAGGTCCGACGCTCCCCCCACGAAAGCATCGGACCTTATTCCACATTGGGGCAAGGCTAACTACTCATATGTAAACGATTCCGTTCATTAACGTCTGGAACTTCCAAATTTCATCATAAGCAGCATGGAGAACAGGAATCCCAGGCTGACCGTACCGGCCGCTCCGCAGGGGAAAATACCCGTTTCACCGGCTATGGTCGACGCAGCGGCGAAATTCGCTTCCACCGCCATATCGTCGGTTATGGTTAAAACCAACTCCGGATTACTTCTATCCGCGCCCTCGGGAACGTCTCCTGACCAGCCGGTAAACAGAAACCCTTCGGCCGCATACGCGGTAACGGTTACTACATCACCATCCTCGTAGGTCAGTTCCGCCGGATCTCTAACCAGCGTTCCGGCACCAGACGGATCAATGTAGGCGGTCAGGGTATACCCGGTTTCAGCAGCCGTTTCCTGGAAAACCGCGGTCAACCGCGTATCCGCCGACATGACAATCGTCATCGTGCTTTCCGATGCGGCGATGTCACCCTGCCAGCCGACGAATTCATATCCTTCCGCCGGAGTAGCGGTTAACGTAACCAGCACGCCTTCATCGAATTCCGTTCCCATTGGGTATAATCCCACGGTACCGGAATCAACAGGAGAAACCTCAGTCTCCAAGGTGTACTGGGCCATTGCGGCGGTCGTCGTCAAGGCGGAAGCGAGCGCCACACCAATTAACATTTTTTTCCATTCACCAAACATCGCTGTCCCCCTTTTTAAGGAAACCAATCCTTCGCTGTCGTTCTCAGCCTGAAATAACTTTCTCTCCCTGGCATCCTTATCGAAGGGCCAGGCTTTCGCTTCCGCCTCCGAGCTACAAGCTACAATACGTTTTGCCGAGGCAAGGCGAATTTGCAAAAAAAACTTTTAGGGTAAACCAGTTCATTGTAATTAAACAATCCCCTGCGCCGGGTAGCTTCACAACCTGTTCAAGGGCGCATGAAGACCGTAAGCCATGACGGATAACACCTACTCTTTACCCGCTTATGACTCGGTACATGGACACCGGCTGACGTATTCACCGCGTAACACCATGCGACGCAATACGCCCCCTCAAACTCAAACCTATTCAGTTCTCTTAAGACTGATTAATCGGAATGTGTACGTGAATCAGATCGACCGGAGCATACGAATTGTTTAATGAATTCCCAACGCTAACGAAAATAGCGGCCTGGTCGAAATACGGTTTGTATTTATTGGCTGCACCCGCGACACGGACCTATAACCGCTGAATATGGCAAAACAAAAAGAACCCGATAACTTCTCGCTACCGGGTTCTTCTGATTTTATAACTGCAAGCATTCGACGACTATGGCTGCGAGTTGATATTAGCGTCAACAAGCGTGTCATGTGCCGTTAAGGTCGTAATGTTACTCAGAACGCCTATCAGGGTGGCCGTACCGTTCGCATCGTCCGTGTTCTGATCGGCGTCATGCATTATTTCAGTGCGATTGTTGGTGGTGTTGAAAAACACCACAACTATATCGAGCGCACCACCTGCGGTCACTTTAGCTGCGATTGCGTCCTCCGCCGCGTCGACGGAAGCATACCCCGCACCGGTTAAAATGACTATTTCGTCCGAACTGTCAGCGGCCAGGTCGGCAATTGCACCAACATGCTCAGTGCCGCCGGCCAGTCCCAGATCACTGATGTCAAACATCAGAACATCACCGCTGGCACCGGCAGTAAAGTCAGTAATGGTATTCCCATTAGCAGCCGCGGGGCTCTTGAAAAGGAATGTATCCGCACCATCGCCGCCCGTGAGGGTATCCAGGCCATTCAAGCCGTTAATGGTATCCGCACCCGCACCACCTGTGATCGAATCGGCCAGATTACTGCCACCGAGATGATCAGCGTC
Organism: Phycisphaerae bacterium; assembly: GCA_963667855.2. Classification (GTDB taxonomy): domain Bacteria; phylum Planctomycetota; class Phycisphaerae; order UBA1845; family UBA1845. Next base: position 758,279 of record CAXXKI010000029.1, read on the forward strand.
ACCGCCCCCGATGATGGTCATAGCCAGTGCGGCCACCGCATTATCCGTATCCAGTACACCTGTAAATGCACTGGCATTCAGAGTATCCGCAGTAATCACACCACCGAAGGTCAGGTTCTGGGAACCGGTAACGGTAATCGTCTGGGTACCACCCGCGTTATTCAACTTAAATGTCCCGGTAATCGTATTAGGAGCAGTCTTGGATAAGATACTTACATTTTCAAATGTCGATAAATCGACATTAGCTCCGAAGTCGGCATCATCAAGAATTACACTTAAGCTGTCACTGGCAGTGTCCAGGGATACGCTTATGATATGGTTTGCCGCCCCCGCGTCGGCGATCAATTCCAGAGAACCGCCACTGGGTAAGGTGACCGTCCTGGGCATACCATCAATGCCGGCCAGCTTGACGTTGGTTGCACCGAAGTGGGATATGTTTAGATTACCCATAAGAGTGGTATCGCAGAAAATCGTTTCCACGCTGATCACGTGAGTCTGGTTCGCGGCAGTCCCAATAACATCGTTGTCCTGCACGCGAAGAGTATCCGTACCGCTACCACCGTTAACTGTATCCAGGGCGGTCAGATCCCCCGCCGCCTGGGAAAAATCAAACGTATCGTCGCCCGAGCCACCTGTAACCACTGCCGTATTCGTACCTACGAACACAGACACGTCTCCAGTCGCACCGCCGGCGTTTATTGTAGTGACCGTATCATTCAACTGATCTCCGATGGTTATGTCCTGCGTTCCGGAAATGTTTAATGCCTTAAAGGTATTCCCAACACCGTCCTGCAGATCATCGATACTGTTGGCACTGGAGCCGGAAGAAACGAGGGATATCGTTTCAAAACCGTTACCGGCCGCCGACGGCTGGAGAGTAATCGCCGGCTCGGTACCACTATCCGTTACACCGCTGACCGCCAATGTCACCGAATCAGTGTTTCCGGTTAAAACAGCACTATCAACCGTTACGGTAAAATCATTATTGCAGGTAACCAGCCCCACGTTTGTCGGAACAGTCCGAACATTGTTAACCGTCAGGTTGGCCCCTGAGTACGTATCGTTGATTGTAGTCGCGGAACCCGCGTTTTGCAGATTCAAAGTGGTATCGTTGGCATCGGTAATCTCCAGATTAAAGACCTCGATACTGGTCAAACCCGCAGGCGTCGTCGTACCACCGCCGAGCAGTTGCGCCGTAAGCGTATCGGTTCCAGCGCCACCGTCGAGGTTATCCGCGTTATTCAAAGTCTGCATCCAGGTACCAACGCCAACCGGGTAGCGGGCGCCATCGAATATATCGTCTCCACTGGTCCCCGTCAGGTTGTCAGTGGCAGTAGTCAGAATAACGGTATGGCTGACCGTAGCCGAACAGGTGTCTGTTTCTTCGATACACGTCTGACCGGGAGCGCATGGGTTTGTTCCGGATACGCATGTTCCTTCTCTGCTGCATGTTTCTGCGCCGCTGCAGTATAGTCCGTCGTCGCAGTCTGAATTACTATCGCATTCTGGTAAAGCATTACAGCTGTCGGCCGCTTCGTCGCATGCTTCGTTGGCACTACAGGGACTTTCACCATTAATACACGTACCCGCAACACAGGTTTCCATTCCGTTGCAGTACAATCCGTCGTCGCAATCGGCCGCAACCGTGCACTCTGGAATAATGTCTTTGCAAATGCCGTTTTCACAAACCTTTCCGGCCGGACATTCGATCTCCGTACCTATGCAGATACCATTGCTACAGACATCGTTTTCCGTGCACAGATCGCCATCGTCGCAGGATGCGTTGTTATTGATATTCTCGCATTTGCCGTTGGAATCGCAGATGTCATCAGTGCAGATATCATCGTCGTCGCAATCTTCATCGGCGATACATTCCGGCATAGCAATACACATGCCGTCGTCACAAACCTGCCCTGCCGGACACTCTATAGGTGTATGCGCAACCACGGGCTCTCCGTTGGATCCGACAGCACAACTGTCAGCCGTGCACGGATCGTTATCGTCGATAACCACGGTGTCACATGGATCGGCAGGCCCAAATGGAGTTGTGCAACTCCCCCCTGCAATAACTACCACCGCTAAAGCCACGGCAAAACAGGAAAACAATACAACCTTTTTTAAAGCATTCTTGCCCTGCCCGATTGGACTTGTAGTTCCAAACATTACATGCAAACCTACGCTGCAGGATTTGTAAACCGTTCAGTCGCAAACTTATCGGCTTATCAAGGGCTTCTTCGTTAGTCAGGATTCGCAACAGGGCGAGACACGTAGAGGTTACCAACGCGGATTTGTAATGTTAGCTAACCTGTAGCAAATCGCTTTATTTGAATATAGGGAAACTACAACCCCTTTAGATTCGTCTTGAAGGAAACAGAAGCATTCTGTTTGTACTGATATGTTCATTTGTCGCCATATCGCGTGATCTCTCTTCGGTAGCATCAATCTCAAAAGATACTCCGATTGATTAATCGCGAGAGTGGGCGGGGGAGCTACTCTGAGGTGTGTACCGTAAAGCTGACTACTTACACCTGCGGATAACAATGCGCAACAAAGTCATGGAGCCCCCCTATCCTTGTTCATATTCTATTACCCGCCAACACATTACGCACACCCAGGCACATAATGGGTTCGTTTCGTAAAAACAGTTCTCCGAGACACCGGGTACCTTTTCTGCATGAGCAGTTTGACTCCGTATCGTGGGATTGAAGAAAATCGGCGCATTCAATTCTCACATCTACTCGGTTGAGCTGGGCGTTACGTAACATGTCTCGCACGGATGCGACAATATCCACGATTTTCTAATGGGCACGCGAGAAAGACTGAGTAGATTATTGTTTTCAGCGAGACTGAATAACCGGGACAGGTTCGGTTTCGAAAGTGCGAAAGGTATCTCATGTTACGATGGTCTTGGATTGACAGAGAGTTTAATTTTAATTTTTCACCATCCAAGTTTCCGGATCTGATGGAGCGTATGCGGGGGACACCGGCTCGTTTGGAGGAAAGATTACGCAGCATCAACCATGAGTTACTTACCCGAACCGACGGAAATGGCTGGACTATTCAAGAGAACGCGGGTCACCTTCTGGATACGGACTGCCTTTTCTCTATCCGCACAAGTGAGTTTCTCATTGGAGCTACGGTACTCTCAGCGGCCGACATGCGCGGAAGCAAAACCAAAGCCACCGACCATGACAATGCGAACATAGAAAACTTGTTGGCGACCTTTCGGGATAAACGTATGGAGCTGGTGAGCAAAATAGATGGGATCGATGAAGAATACTGGGCAAGATCGGCATTCCACCCCAGGCTACAAAAGCCAATGCGCCTTGTCGACCACGTTTACTTTATCTGCGAACACGACGATTATCATCTGGGGCGCATTGGGCAGCTGATTCGTGTTTTTTCTTATACTGGAAACGACAAAGCATAGCCTGACGGATTCTCCAAAGATTTACAGAGAATGACCGGGACAACTTGGCATTAAGGAAGGAATCTAATGTATAGCGGCCGCATTACCTTGTTATTTTTCGGAGCTTTCTTATCGCTAACCAGCGTTTTGTCCTGCGCTAAAACCGATAAAAATACCGAATTGGGATTATGGCAGAGCAAGCTCCAGTTTCCCGGACTGGAGGTTCGGCTGGTTATCGAGATTTCCCAGGCAGATGATGGAGAGTTGATCTGTACTATGGTTTTACCTGACCAGTCGGACAAAAAGCATCCGGCTGACGAGGTAAACTTGAAGAACAGTGATCTTCGATTGGCATTTCACAATATCAATGGTTCTTTTGACGGCCGGTTCGATGCGAGCTGCCGGGAAATTACCGGCAAGTGGAGCCAGAACGGTCGAACACACGATTTAGTATTCAAACGCGTCACACAGATAACACAACCGGTTCGCCCGCAAACGCCTCAACCCCCTTTTTCCTATGACGTATCTGAAGTAGTTTTCAGCAATGATTCGGCCCACCTGGCCGGCACTCTTACTTCGCCCCAAGGTGCAGGCCCCTATCCCGCAGTACTGTTGATCTCAGGAGGCGGAGCGCAGGATCGGGACGCTACGATTCTCCGGCATAAGCCGTTTTGGGTTTTAGCGGACTACCTTACCCGCAACGGTATCGCCGTATTACGTGTGGATGATCGCGGAGCGGGCAAATCAAAAGGGAATCGTTCGCAAGCCACCAGCGAGGACTATGCAAAAGACGCCCTTGCAGGAGTCGAATATCTTAAAAGCCAAGTTCGAATCGACGCCCAAAAGATCGGCTTGATCGGGCACAGCGAGGGTGGAATGATCGCCACCCTGACCGCGGCGAAATCACCTGACGTTGCGTTCATAATCATGCTGGGATCACCGGGGCTGCCCGGCAGGGAATACCAAATTCAATACGAAGAGTCGACAGGCAAAAGTCTGGGGCTGCCCCCGAAGATTATCGAGTCCAAACGTGAATTGCAGGAAAAGGTTATTTCGCTGATCGAGCAGGAAACGGACATTTCATTACTCGAACAGAAACTGAGGAAGCTGTTGAAGGACAAGAACCCCGGTATGCCGGCCGAACGGATTGAAGCGGGAGTAAAGCGATTCAGCTCGCCCTGGTTCAGGTTCTCATTGCAATACAATCCGGCACAAGCTTTGGAAAAGATCAACTGCCCGGTCCTGGCACTATTCGGGGAAAAGGATGTCCAGGTTCCGCCGGCCGGCAATGCGGAGGCCATGCGCAGGATTTTAGCCAAAAGCAATAATCCCGCTTCTGCAGTGGAGATTCTTCCGAACCTCAACCATTTTCTCCAGACCTGCGAAACAGGCTCTCCCGTTGAATACGGCAAGCTGGAAGAAACGCTCTCACCAAAGGCTATGGGAAAAATCAAGGATTGGATACTGGATTTAACCGCCGGAGAAAAAGGTAAATGAGCTGGATCTGGCCCGAATATATCAATCCCGAACTGCAACTGGACACGCAGGAGCGAAAAGCCATACACAAGGAGGCCTGGAAGTTGTGGTGGGCGAACAAACGGAATATCCTCATCTACCTGCTCGTTCCCGCGATATACATTCTCCTGGTGCTTTTCGCAGCGGATTGGGGCGGCAAGATGGCTTTTTCAATTGGCATTTCCGGATTCGCTAACAAATGCGTAAGAGCGGCAAGTCCGCTGGTAATCTTCATCGTCTGCTTTCTTACCGGTGGAGTATTATTACAGAGATACCGCTTTGCACCATGCGTACACTTCTGTTTACGACAACACGGTTACGACGTCTGCTTAAAGTGCGGATACTGGTTGAAGGGGTTGGATACAGAAACCACCCGCTGCCCCGAATGCGGTTTTTCTATAGACAACACTCCTTCCTGCATCGTTTCCTGTCGCCCGAGTGAGCCTCGGCCACCCGGTAGTTGAAACTGGGGTACACCTCTTACACGTCATATACGGTTTAATGCAATCCGTTTACCGATGAATCGTCAGCAACGATCCCGGCTACACATAGAGAACCGACCGAAAAGACTTCCCTTGTTCGCTAAAGGAGAATGCCGGCGATAGTGGCGGTCATGAAGCTGGCCATCGCCCCGGCGATCATGGCTTTCAGGCCCAGCTGAGCCAGATCCTTTCGCCTCGATGGAGCGATTCCGCCAATACCCCCCAGTTGAATAGCTATGCTGCCAAAATTGGCAAAACCACAAAGAGCGTAGGTGGCGATGATCGTGCTGCGATGCTGCATCGGGGTTGCCGAAGCGGAGATTTTCGCCAGGGAATCGTAGGCAATGAATTCGGTCAGGACCAGTTTTTCACCGAGGAGGCTCCCGAAAGCCTGCGAGTCTTCACCGGCCACCCCCATGAGCCGAGCCAGGGGCGAGAACAACATGCCCAGGATGTTTTTCAGGTTCAACTGTTCCATTCCAAAGTAATGGAGCAGAGGTTTATCGAGCCCCAGGAAATCCTGAACGAGTTGGCAGGAGAGCCCCTGCCCGTAGAGATTCAAGACGTAATCCACCCCGGCGATAAGGGCAATGAGAGCGAGGAGCATGGCCCCGACATTAGCGGCCAACCGCAATCCATCCGACGCGCCGGAGGTGGCCGCGTCTAGTACGTTGATGGTTTTTATCTCGAAATCGGCCCGGGCGGTTAACCCAGTTTGAGTTACTTCGGTTTCGGGGACAATGATTTTAGCCATAACGAAGGCGGCCGGCGCGGACATAACTGAAGCAGTGAGCAGGTGCTTGGCGAATTCCAGCCTCTGCTGCGGATCGTCCCCGCCGAGCATGGCTACATAAGCGGCAAAAACACCACCGGCAATAGTTGCGAATCCACCAACCATGAGGGTCATCAGCTCCGAGCGGGTCATCTTTTCCACATATGGCTTGACGACCAGCGGGGCTTCGGTCTGACCGACGAAGACGTTAGCGGCCATCGCCAGCGATTCGGCACCGCTGACACCCATTACCCTGCTCATGATATACGCCATACCGCGAACGATTCGCTGCATAAGTCCCAGGTGATAGAGCACGGCCATAAACGACGCGAAAAAGATAATCGTGGGCAACACGTGAAAGGCGAAGATGAAACCGACGGCCTTGTCGGCGTACAGGCTTTTACCGAATACGAATTCAGCGCCCGCGTCGGTGAAACTGAGAATTTTCGTAGCCACCGCCGCAAGAAAATCAAGAACGCAACGGGCAAAGGAAACCTTCAAAACCAGCAGAGCCAGGAGAAACTGCATGCCAATTCCCCCCAGAACGATTCGCCACTTAATCTTCTCGCGATTGCTTGACAACAGCAGGGCAATTCCAATGAGGACGGCCAACCCTGCTACACCGGTCAATCTTTGCAGAATCACAGGGAAGCTCCGATCAGGCAAAGGGGTTAAAGCAATTCCCACAGCGAGGCTCGTATTCGCCCGCCCCGCCAACGATAATCCTATCGTCCTTGGCTATAAGCCGTTGAGTGTAACGAGCGGGCTTATTGCATATGGCACACCTGGCGGTCAGCGGCATAACCCCAACAGCCATCTGCTGCAAGCGGACCATAACCTCAAACGGCTTTCCATGGTGGTCCAGGTCAACGCCGGCGACTATGACTCTCACTCCGCGCTTGGCGAGTATGCGGCATCCGTCGGCCAGTGCAACGTCAAAGAAATGCGCTTCATCGATACCCACCACCTCCGCCTGCCCCGCGGCCTGGACCAGCGAGTCCCCGGTAGTGATAGTAGTAGCGGAGATGGCTTCTCCAGTATGGGTGACTATTTCATCATCGCTGTAGCGGTTTTCGGCGGCCGGTTTGATCCCCACGACTTCCAGTCCGCGGTTCTGAGCGGCGGCCAACCGTTTGAGCAGAATTGTGGTCTTTCCGGCGAACATGGGTCCGCAGATAAGTTCAATACGTCCACTCCCCTTTTCAGTCACGCTGGCCTCCTTTCAGAATATTGATGCTACAGCCAGACAAGTGCATTGAAAACCGTTGTTTTTAACCCAGCTCCCAAAAATCATCCTGGCACCTTTCTGAATAGGGTTGGAAACGGAAACCGTAACGAGGTATATCATCACAATATTCTTCACCGGAAACCGCTGAATAGCGAAGGGAATCAATATGCTGCTGCATTTACCATTGTTTGAGAACGCCGTAAAGCAATTGTCCGACAACAGGCGAATTGCTTTGTGTGCGGTGGTTAAAACCAGGGGATCGGCTCCCCAATCCCCCGGAGCGATGATGATGGTCGACGAAAGCGGGAACGCTGTCGGCACTCTTGGCGGCGGGTGCATAGAAGCGGAGGTGAAAAAGCGGGCGTTTGAACTGCTTAAAGGCGGCGAATCGGAGGAACTGGACTTCAGTCTCGATCAGAATTATGGCTGGGATGACGGATTAGTCTGCGGCGGGGGCATGACCATCGCGGTCAACACTATTTTCCCGGAAGCTGGTATCAAGGAGTTCCAGAGGGTAATCGACGACGTAAACGCAGGTCGACCAGCCCAGGTGGCCGTGCGTACCAGGTGTGACGACGGATTGCAGGAATACCGCGTTCTGGTCGAAGCGGAACCGAAGCTGGTGATCGCAGGGGCAGGCCACGTGGGAACAGAACTGGCACTGATGTGCGTCAACCTGGAATTCGATGTGACGGTTATCGATGACCGCAAGGAATTCGCCAATCCGGAAAGGTTGCCGAAACCAATACGCCCTGTCGCCGGCGATATTGCGGATACATTGCGCAGTTATCCCATAGACGGCAACACTTACGTCGTAATAGTCACCCGGGGGCACAAGCACGACGAGAAGGCGCTTGCGGCGGTTATTGATTCCAAGGCGAAATACCTGGGGATGATCGGAAGCAAGCGCAAGATTAAATTCATTTACGATAACCTTAAAACCGCCGGCGTAACGACGGAAAAGATCGAGAGAGTACACGCTCCGATCGGGCTGGACATCAACGCGGTAACCGTCCCGGAGATAGCGGTGAGCATTGCCGGGGAATTGATCGCCATGCGCCGTAAGGAAAAACACCAAACCGTTGAAGGCCCCTTTCTGATTTCGAAATAGCCGACAAATGACTGATACGCATAAACCCAAAGTATTCTGCGTGATTCCCGCCGCGGGCAAATCGATCCGCATGGGCACACCGAAGCAGCTCCTGCCGTTTGGCAATTCCACTATCCTGGAAACGGTCATTGAGTCAGTCCATACCGGAGAGCCGGACGCGATAGTGGTTGTTACAAACTCACATATTCATAAAAAGTTGGACCTGCCGGAAAACACTTACTGCCGGATCGCGATTCTGCCGGAAGAAAAAACGGAAATGATCGATTCCATTATCCTGGGAGTGGAGACAATCTGCGAAAACTGCGATCCGGATGTTAACGACGCGTTTATGGTCTGCCCGGGAGACGTGGCAAAGGTAAGCGGAAACGCCGTTCGATCATGTATCCAGAAATACCGCCAAAAAGGTGGAATAGTGGTCGCCTCTCACGAGGGTAGGCCGGGACATCCGATAGTCGTACCACTAGGCTTGAAGGATGAACTGCCCCAATTGCACGGAACAGGACTGAAGCAACTGTTAACCATTCATGCCGAAAAGGTAAGTCGTGTCGAGGTCGACTCCGCCATTTCGATGGTCGACATCGATACACGGGAGGATTACGAAAGACTCCTGAAAGAAGGCCCTTTCAACTAAGGCGCACGGGAGAATTACCCATCCATCGCGTTTTTTAAAAGGCGTGGAGCACCCGCACACTTTCGTGAAAGCTCACTTCCAGAAACCCCCTGGAATAGCTCCCTTCATTCCGAACTCTTCCTGTCGGTCACTTCGCGGGACTTTGACTGACAACGCCATTGAAGCCCGGAGCTTGCGCCCCTCGCTAAGGCCTGTCGCCATCAGCGGATTTGGTGTGAATCAAAGGCAGGCCAATAACTTACGTTAAAGATTTTCCCTTAATCGCAAAATACTCTAAACGGCGATAGTACTCGTCGGACAAACGAACCACAAAAGGCAAGAATCGAATTTAAAGTAAGGTGTCTTCCGAATACACTTACTATTCTCTCCTTAAAGCCTTTTTTTGAATTCAACATCACTTAAAATCAAGAATAATCCTGGCCATCAATGTTCCGTATCTTTTTTTATTCTTGTTTACTCGCTAAGCAGAATCCAATATATTAGCTATCGAGGGCTATTGTGAAAAAGGAATTCAATCCGATGAAAAAATATCCAATACTAATAATTGCAGTAGGCGGTATTTTTTGCATATCTGGCTGCTCGCCACATCATGTCAAATATACTTCCTTTGTTAAAAATGAAATCGAACCAACAACCCGAGCTACGGTGGTAAACGGTACATTCGAGGAAGCGAAAGCACTGTTTGAAAAATCATCATTACCTCATTATTCGCCACGAGAGAAGTACGAATTGCGAAATCGGGGATTATCCAAGCTTACCCAACAACTCGGGGGAGAAGATTATATTTTAATCGGCGAGGTTTACGGGAACGGTAATGCAAGAGCGACACTCGAGACTCTTAAGGCAGCCTTCTGCAAAAGAGCGGCCAAAGAAGGTGGTGATGTCGTAATGGTTTTTCGAACCGGTATCGAAAAACGCCCTTTCGTTTACACGACACCGGGATATGCAACAACCAATGTAAACGGCTCGGCCTATCGCAGCGGAAACTACGCGTACGGCAACGCAACAGGGTACACAACATATCACCCCGGGCAAACATATACGGGTACTTTGTATTTTCCGTACGGCAATGGACTAGTATTCAAATACGTACCCGGCGCAGGTGAGCGACGTAGAGTAATCGCCAAACTTGACGATGTATCTTTTGCTAGAGTGATTCACGTGTTCGAAACCTTTAACGACAAGTCTTTAACTCTTAAACAAGCTTTTGAGCGAATAGATCAAGTTATAAATCGGCGAATACCAGAAACTGACAAACCCTAAACCCCGTATCGTTCGGCTATTTCGGGTAAGCGGCCGAACAGTTCCCGTTCCTGGGGGATCATTTCCACTCGCCGGCGAGCCATCACCCTTTCAAAGGTCTGCAGCAGCCGTGAAGAATCAGTTTTTTCCTCACAGTCGGCGGTCAGCCATTCGAACGACGGTGTGTACTTGGGCGCCATTCCCCCGTTGGCTACCATCGCCCCGAATCCGACCACGGAGCCGGTGGGCAGCAGTTGGCCTATACCCAACCGAGCGAAATCACCGATAACCGAACCGAAAAACTGCTCTTCAGTTTCCACAAGCTTTTTACCAAGCTGAATATTGATCGATCCGTAGGTGGTCTTGACGGTCGAGTTAGTGGTTCCCGCGCCGAGATTCACCCAGCTGCCCACGTATGCCTGCCCTAGAAAACCCTCATGTCCCTTATTCGCGTAGCCGGCTAAAATACAGTTGTTAATTTCCCCACCAACCAGGCACAGCGAGCCAAGGGTCGCTCCGTCACGCACAGTGGAATGCGGCTTGACCACGCACCCGGGCCCGATGTAAGCCGGACCTTCGATATAGGTATGCACATCCACAAGAACATCATTACTTATGTAGACCGGTCCTTTTTCGGCGTTAATCACCGCGGTAGGTCTGATCTCTGTGCGTTCGCTGACATGAATGTAATCGGTATTTATCATGAAAGCCGAATGGCTGACATATCCGTCAATCGCCCGGTCATCGTAATTCCAATGGTGATTCAGCATCTCTTCATTGCGTTTCACCAAATCCCAGGGATACTCGAGCAAATCAGCCTCAACTTCCCCGGAGGGGTGGTTTTCAATCAACTTCTGGCTGGCTACGGGATCAAGCAGCACTTCCGGAGTAACCGCATCAGTCAATTCCCCACCACAGGCAATATATACTATGGAACCATTACAGGTAGCCACAAAAGGAGCCGGATTAAACTGCACGCCTTCTTTCACCAGCCAACGCGCGTTAACCAGAAGAGTACCATCCACAGCCCGCTTGTTTACCGGCGTCTGACAACGGACGGCCGAAAGCTTTGAAATCCAGTCACGGGTCCATAAACCTGTAACGGGTTTCGCCAGTTCCCAGGCCGTGTTATCGATGAGAGTCTTGCGCCCACAGCGAAGTTCGCAAAGACCTCTCCAGTAAACCAGGGGAAGAAAGTTCTCTACCTTCGCGTCTTCGAATAGTATTAACTGTGCCATACGCACAGTATAGCAACCGCGCCAGAGCATGAAAGCAAACTCTGAATGATCGCGGAATGGAAACGGGCAAAAAAAAGCTCACCGCAAAAGCGATGAGCTAAATAAGGCGTCCACTCGGTAACCGCATATGCCGATGAGAAACGGTTTGACGAACCCGGAAAAATACGGTGGGTAGCCCTTCCCGGCCTGGACTTCCCGTCATGCGGGCTTGCCCTCAAGCCTGCGGTAAGTGACTCCCATGGGTTCGCATAACGGCTCGACAAACAGTGCCCCTCTGTCGAGCATAGCAGCCAAACCGATGGACGTTCCAACTAAACTATAACATCGGCGCAATCTCAAACAAAGCCTCTTACAAAACTTTCATATTCGAAAAATCGGGGTGAAAACCGCCTGTTGAAAGCAATAATCGACCGAGCAAGCGGAAACGACAATCGCCGATAAACCAGGTATAATCGCCCCAATAACCATCCGTACAGTTAACATATTGTAGAGATTGAAGTTAAGACAAGAACGCTTAGGACCTAATCTCGTGAAAGCATTTTCAACTTCCGGCGAGTGTCCGCAGAACCGTTAAGCGGGTATACTTTGTACTTGTTCGTACGTGCAATTGAAGAAGAAAGAAAGTTAGCCCATGGCACAGAACCGACTTATTGAACAGTTTGAAAACGCGAAAAAGAACAACCACGGCTGCCTAATGCCCTATATTACCGCTGGTTACCCCGATCTGGATACTACAGCGAAACTACTGCAGCGCCTCGACCACGCCGGTTGCCAGGGAATAGAGGTGGGCTTTCCCTTCTCCGATTCGATTGCCGACGGACCCGTTATCCAGGATTCCTTCTACCGAGCGTTGGAAAACGGATTCCAGGTTGATGACCTGTTTAAAACAATAGCCTCGATACGCAGCAAAGTATCGGCCGGTTTGCTGGCCATGGTGTCAATGTCCATCGTTCGCAGATGGGGTATTGAGGATTTCGCCCGCAAGGCTGCGGAAGCCGGATTCGACGGATTGATTGTCCCTGATGTACCGGTAGATGAATGCGACTCCCTGGCGGCTATCGCATCTGAAGCAGGTTTGTGCAATGTTCTAATGGTGGCTCCAACAACATCTGACGCGCGATGTGCGGAAATAGCGGCCAAGGGCAGTGGATTCATTTACGTAATCGCCTCCAAGGGCATAACCGGCGAACGAACGAGCGTAGCTGATGACCTGGCCAGCAATGTTGCCAAAATGCGAGCCCAAACCACCCTGCCGCTGATTGTGGGATTTGGTATCAACACACCGGAACACGTAGCCAAGGTGTGTGAAGAAGCGGACGGAGCAATCGTAGGCAGTGCCATAATCCGCCGGATGACCGAAAGCGTAGTGGCCGGTCAAACCAGCGACGAACTAGTGGACAGTATTGGCCAATACGTGGACGAGTTGATCGCAGCCACGCGGTAGATCCTTCGTAACCGAACAGGTTTTTCGTGCCAATACACAATAACAGCCGATAATATCCATGTAGATTGAGATGTCACAGAATATGGAACCGGCCATGGATACGGAATATACCAACAACGACACCGAAACGAATAAAAGACCTGCAAGCCACACCGTTTTCCTGCTCGTATTGTTCCTGATCATGATAGTAATGATGTGGCGGCAGATGGTTCCGGTACAGAGCGCGGTGGCATGGGAAAGCGATCTGACAGAGGCACAGAATACTGCCTTTGATAATGGTAAACCAATATTGATAAGCTTTTCGTCACCGGGTTGTACATACTGCCGGCAGATGGAGGTCGAGGTTATCCCGCAGAAAGAGGTACTGGCGGAAATAGAGAGGTACATCCCGGTAAAGATCGACGCCTGGAAAAACGAGGCGGTTGCCGCAAGATACGACGTACAGGGATTACCAACCTACGTGGTAACCGACTACAGCGGAAGGAAGCTGGCTCAAAAAGACGGCTACGTGCCAGCCAGTGAGTTCGTCGCATTCCTCAAGTCAGCGTCTCCGGTTAAGAAGGTTTCCCAATAACCGGCATTCCGGCAAGCCTGGGTTTCAAGTATCTTCCCGTGTAGCTTCTTGGACAATCAGCCACTTCTTCCGGGGTACCTGCAATAACGATTTCGCCACCGGCGTCGCCGCCTTCCGGCCCCAGATCGATAACCCAATCGGCCATCTTGATCACATCGAGATTGTGCTCGATAACCACGACCGTATGCCCCAGGGACACCAGTCGATTCATAACGTTCACCAGGTTGTGAACATCTACCATGTGCAGACCGGTGGTCGGCTCATCCATTATATACATGGTGTGCCCAACAGGTGTTTTACCAAGCTCGGCGGCAAGTTTCACCCGCTGCGCCTCTCCCCCCGACAGCGTAGTGGAAGATTGCCCCAGCAGTACATAGCCCAAGCCCACATCGATCAGTGCTTTTAACAACTGCCTGATTTTGGGGAAGTTTTCAAAGAAAACGTATGCCTCTTCCACTCGCATATCGAGTATATCGGCTATGGTTTTACCCCTGTAACGGATTTCCAGAGTCTCTCTGTTGTACCTCGACCCCTTACAGGCGGAACATTCGACAAAGACGTCGGGGAGAAAGTGCATTTCGATCCGGCGGGTTCCCTGCCCCTGGCATTCCTCACAGCGTCCGCCCTTGACGTTGAAGCTGAAACGGGCGGCGGAATAGCCTCTCAACTTTGCTTCGCGGGTTTTGGCATAGAGCTGACGAACAAGATCGAACACGCCGACATAGGTACCCGGATTACTTCGCGGGCTCCTGCCTATCGGCGTCTGATCGATTTCGATAACCCGATCAACCAGGTGACCGCCGGATATGCGTTTGCAGGGTCCGGGTTTGTCTCCCGTACCGTTTATCAATCGCCATAGAGCTCTTCTCAATATATCGGAGACAAGAGTACTCTTTCCGCTACCGGATACGCCGGTCACACAGACGAAACATCCTAATGGAAAACAAGCATCGACAGACTTGAGATTATTCGCCGTAGCCTGATGAATTTGAACAACCTTCCTGGAATCGAACTCTCGCCGCCCGTCGGGCGAATCAATAGATCGCACACCGGTAAAGTACTGGGCGCTTACCGATTCCGGGCAATTGAGAATTTCATCAAGGGAACCCTGGGCAACCACCTCGCCGCCATGCAGACCAGCCCCCGGTCCCATGTCGATCACGTGATCCGCGGAGGATATTGCCGTTTCATCATGCTCCACAACTACTACTGTATTTCCCTGATGCACCAGACGTTTCAAGGTAGCCACCAACTGCCGGCTGTCGCGCTGGTGCAGACCTATAGTGGGCTCGTCCAGAACATAACACACGCCAACAAGCCTGCTGCCGATCTGGGTAGCAAGTCTGATGCGTTGAGCTTCCCCCCCCGAAAGAGTCGAACCCGCCCGGTCGAGAGTCAGGTAATCCACCCCTACGTCACACATGAACCGCAAACGGGAGCGAACTTCACTTACAATCGGATCGGTTATTTCCAACAGGTGTTCGTCAAACGTCAGCTGTTCAAAAAACTCCCGGGCATCCGCAATGCTCTTTTGGCAAATCTGCCCGATACTGACACCGGCCACCTTGACCGCGATTGCCCTTTTGTTCAACCGCTCGCCATTACATGCCCGGCACGGCAGCTCGGACATGAAACCGTGAAGTTTTTCCTTCAGGGATTCGGAATCAGTTTTCTTCCACCTGCTTCGCAAGTGGGGAATCACGCCGGGGAACTCATCCCCGTATTCGGCAATATCACTTTTTGATGTCCCATGCAGCAATATAGCCATCAGTTTCCGGGGGAGATTCTTATAGGGAATATCCGGGGCTACGCCGAACGATTCGCAGAATTTTTTAACCAGGCCGGCAACTGAAGACGCCCCCCTGCTAACAGCCGACATAGCTTTAAAGGTGCCGGATAACGGCAAGGAAGTGTCAGTAACCACCAGATCCGGATCGAACTCCAGATAAGTGCCAAGCCCATGACACTCTTCACACGCACCATGCGGAGAATTAAAACTGAAAATCCGCGGCGATAACTCCGGCAGGCTCACCTGCGGATGATCCGGGCAGGCGAAACGGGAACTGTACAGACGATCCTCGAATTCCCGGTTTTCGCTTTCGACGGCGACGATAATCCGGCCATCAGATACGGAAAGAGCCAATTCCACGCTGTCCGCAACCCTTTGAGTAATACCTTCCTTAACACTCAGACGATCAATAATTACGTCTATCGTATGCGCTTTGTTTTTCTCAAGCTCCAGCACATCTTCCAGGTGGTGGACTTTTCCGTTGATACGTGCCCGCACGAAACCCTGCCGGGCAATCTGAGTCAACAGCGGCAAATGATCCCCCCGCTCTTTATGCACCAGCGGCGCCAGGACCATGAATCTCCGCCCCTGCGGCAGCGCCAGTATTGCGTCGGTTATTTCAGCGGTGGATTGCCGCGATATTTCCCGGCCACACTCCCAACAGGTCGGCGTTCCGGCTCGAGCAAAAAGCAATCGGAGAAAATCATATATTTCAGTGATCGTAGCCACTGTACTTCGAGGGCTACTGGTGGTAACGCGTTGCTCAATAGCGATTGTCGGAGTAAGCCCGTCGATTCGATCAACATCCGGTTTAGGCATCTGATCAAGAAACTGACGAGCGTGTACTGAGAGCGATTCGACATACTTTCTCTGCCCCTCGGCAAAAACCGTATCGAATGCCAGGCTACTCTTTCCGCTCCCGGATGGGCCGGTAATAACCGTCATCAATTCGCGCGGGATATCAACGTCTACATTGCGCAGATTGTGCTGCCGAGCCCCTCGAACTTGTATGAACTTGTATGACCTGGGTGCCGTCAACCGTTCTGTTCCCAATCCTTTCTTTGCGCCTGCCGCTGCGAGCGATACTCCAATACAGATAGTAACCGGCGGTAATCAACTTTCTATCAAAAGATCGCTGCAGACATCATAAGGGGGACAGGAGCCAAGGTAAAAGGTAAGAAATCGCCTTTATCGGCCGTTATGCCGCATTGTATCTCCAACGAAACCACAACCGACCTAAATGCAGAGGAAAAGGAAACCGATCCGACTTATGGGGATATGTAGCCAATATTCAGGTCATAAACGACCTGAGTTACGGTTCGGGCATAGTATTGTCCGGGCCTTGATTCTCCTAGATAAGAACTGGTTACAAACAGAATTGGACGTCCTTTTTTTGCAATCATATACTGGAGTGAATGGGCCGGTTTGGATCGATGCCGCATGGCTTCAGCCCGGAAACCGGGCAGTTTACAGGGGCCGCGATTCACACCGGCTCAAAGCATAAATAGCCTTCGACCTTACCCGGTATTGCGGGGGGAACGAAACGAAAACTAACAGGAGTTGTTATGAGTCTTTTCCAAAAGCATACCACTCGAAAGATACTCTGTAGCGCTATCATCCTGACCATCGCCTGGATAGCTCCGGCGTTGGGAACCTCTGTAGACAATTGTCCAAGCCAGACCTTCTCCTGCGTGGACAGTTGGGCAGAGGGCGTCGATTACCTCCAGCACGGCAAGTACGCGGAAGCGAACAGCCTGTTCCAGAAATTAGCCAAACAGACTCCCCAGCCATCGAAGGCTTCCGCCTGGATTCAGGAATGGCTGCAGCAGGAAAAAGAGCGTCAGGAACTCACCCAGGCGGATGAGCAGGATTATGTAAAACGAGCCAAAAAGTGGTTCGGCAAAGACAACATAAACCGGGCACTCAAGTGGACCTACTGGGCCATGCTCAACACGGTTGATGAGAAGGGTTTTCTAACTCAACCGTGGGTATTGGAAATCAAGGCAAAAGCTCTTTCAGAAAGTGACAAGCTGTTCAAAGAACACGAGTGGCGCGACGCACACGCAATCTACTACGCTTTAAGCCTCATATTCGAGGATGACAAGCAGGTAGATAAACGCCGCGAAGAGTGCCTGGAGCACGCCCGGCTGGACGAGTTGTACAAGGACGACAACAACTGGGAGGAAACCCTGGAGGGAATCGATCCGAATATGGTCGAAGAAGCTCTATGGCGAACCGACCAGAAACACGTAGTACAGGCCGATTTCCGAAAACTCACTATCTCCGGTTTCGAGGAACTGCTCCTGATCGCAGAATCCCCGACCCTGCAGGCGAAATTCGACGGTCTGACCGGTGAAAGGGGGAAATCATTCGTCGCCCGCATCAAACGCCGTTTGGAGCAGGTGAGAAGCCAGGGCTCTCTGACCTACCGGGAAGCGCTGCAACACTTCCGCCGAGCACTGACGATCAACCGGCAGACGGCTCAGTTGCCTGAAGGTATTATTGTCAAGGAATACACCAATGCGGCTCTGGGCGAGTTGGACGAATTCTCCTCAATGATCTGGCCTTATGAATACCGCGAGTTTGAAAAACACACGCGGGGTGATTTCATCGGCGTGGGTATCCAGATCCGGAACAAGTACAACACCGATTTGAAGGAAACCGAAATACTCGTTGTCTCCCCACTGGAAGGCTCACCGGCTTATAGAGCTGGTATCCAGGCAGAAGACGTAATCACCAAGGTAAACGGCAAGTCATTGACCGGTATTCGAGTCACCAAGGCAGTGGACATGATCACCGGACCGCGAGGCTCAACGGTGAACCTGACTGTTCGTCGACCCGCTCGTGACGGCGGACAGGAAGAAGAAATCCAATTCGCTCTGAAGCGGGAGCAAATCAATATCCATTCAGTCAAAGGGGTAAAGAGACTTCCGAACAACGAAGAACATTGGGATTTCATGCTCGATAAGGATATGGGCATAAGCTACATTCGCATACTGTCGTTCCAGGAGAACACGGTAGAACAGCTTGAGCAGGCTCTTAACGAAGCCAAAGCCCAGGGAATGCAGGGATTGGTTCTGGATCTCCGTTACAATCCGGGTGGTTTGCTGAAATCCGCAGTGGAGATGGCCGAACTGTTTTTGAAAAGTGGTGATCGAATCGTAAGCACCAAGGGCCTGCGCAGCCAGGAATGGGCGGCAAACGCCACTAAAAACGGCGCGTTCAAAGATCTGCCGTTGATCGTTTTGGTTAATGATTCGTCGGCCAGCGCTTCTGAAATCGTATCCGGCGCGATCAAGGACCATCATCGGGGTTTGATAATCGGCGAAAGATCTTTTGGAAAATTCAGCGTGCAGAATCTCATCCAGCTGATGCACAGCGAAGCGCATCTTAAGCTGACCACCGCTCGCTACTACCTGCCCAGCGGTAAATCCCTGCATCGTGAAGAGGGATCAACCAAATGGGGCGTCGAACCGGAAATCACCGTATCACTGGTTCCCAAAGAGGAAAACAAAATACTCTTCATGCGCCGCGACGCGGACGTCATCGGTGCGGTTAAAACCTCTTCCGAAGAGGAGATGGATGAACCTCTTGGCCCGGAAAATGACGACCAGGGCGATACTGCCGATAACGAAAACGCCGAAAAAAAGAAAGACGCGGACGAGGATAAGGATAAAACCGAAGAAGAAGAAGAGGATCCTGATCCCAACGAACGGCCAGACCGCGACCCACAATTGGAAACCGCCAAGCTGGTAATGCGGCTGCACCTGCTCGAACAATCTCCGATCCAGGTAGCGGGCGCCGTCCCCCAGAAGGATAACAAGGTCACGAACGAGTAGACCTCGAATTAACCCCAAACATGCCGGCTACGCCCAACCGCGTGGCCGGCTTTTTTTATATGTTGTTTTGCAGCTACGGTTCAATGATTTTCTCGCGAATTGCGTAACGGGTGAGTTCGACCCTGTCGTGTATATCCAGCTTCTTCATCAGGTTGACCTTGTGTTTATCCGCAGTCTTATAACTGACATTCATGGTACGGCAAGCCTCTTTCAGACTCATTCCGGAAGCCAGCAAAGGCAGCAGTTGTCTTTCCCTGGGAGTCAATGACTCGAGCCGGGTGAGATTCGGCTTTCCACCTGCCACCGCCCCGGTTGTCATTCGGTCCTGAACTTTTCGGGAATAATGATATACCCCCAATCTGGTTTCTCGAATAGCTGCCCGGATTTCGCTAAACCCCTCTTCCTTAAGAGTAAAGCCGAGCACATGCTCCTCCAGCGCCCGACGCAACTCATCATCACGGCAATGGCTGGACATGATCACTGTTTTAATTCCGGGACGCACTGAACGTACACTCCGGATAAGCTCGAAACAATCGACGCCGGCCATGTCGATATCCACAAGCAAAAGATCCGGATATAACTCCCGGGTCCGGGCGAGAGCATCAACCGCATTGGAAGCCTCACCAACCACTTTCATATCCGGCTCACGATCTATCAGCAGCCTCATCCCCTCTTCCGACAACCTCTGCTCTTCCACGATCAGAATCCGTATCATGGCGTAACTCCCTAATTGGACTTAACCAGTACGGCCAATGGTTGAACGATGCCCGATCCTTCAGTTAATACACCACAAATCCGACCTGATATGCAAATCTCCCCGCCACAACTCAAACTGCTATCGGCTTCTATGTTTAAGTATACACCAGATATCAGCAACAAATGACAACTAATATGTCAAAGTGGATTTTACGATTTGCTGTTAAACCTGTGAATTCGGATTTACTTCCCAGATAACCGCAATCGTCTACCAAAAATCTCTACATCCAAACATAGCCGGAGAATAAAACGCGAACCTGGATAATATTATTTTTGTTAATACAGATCAGATAAGCCGGTTTTTCTCTCCCCAACCAGCTTTTTTCGAGTTTGACGTCTCAAAACTGCGAGCATCTGTCATTATTTTCGTTACAATCTTGTCTTGTGGATCATGATAATGACGCAACGAAAATAATCGGCGTTTTTATCGTTATAGAAAACTGCGCGAACCGAGGAGAACGGAACGCAGGGAGATAGGCTATCATGCTCACTCTTACTTTTCTTGGTGTAGGCGGCGCGTTTGCAAAACGCAACTTCCAGTCCAATGCTCTGATTGAGGCGTGGTCAACAGGCCCGGAGAAACAGGATACACCTGACGATACACTTTTGATCGATTTTGGTTCTACCGGTCCGCTGGCTTTGTATCAACTGATGCGCCAACCGGGTTTCGAATACTTAAACGACAATGACCGGATCAACTATCCTTCGATCCGCAGAATTCTGGTTACTCACCAGCACTCCGACCATATCGGCGGTCTGGAAGAGCTGGCCCTTATGAATATGTTTGTCTTCGGCAACGGTCCCGACAGCAAACACTTCAAGCCTCAGCTCATCAGCAGCGACGCCATTTTGCTGAACCTCTGGGACAATTCATTAAAAGGCGGCTTGAGCGCTATTCCAGAGCGCGTGGCACTGTTGCAGGATTACTTTTTCATACTCTCTCTGCATACGGGAGCCAAAGAGCGTGGCCGATTCCAGTTGCAGAAACGATACGAGTTCGAATTGTTCCCCACCGACCACCTGCGTATCCAGCACCCTTATGATTGGCCCAGCGTCGGTACATACATAACAGACCGCAAGACCGGAGAGTCGGTATTTTTCTCAAGTGATACGAAATTCGACTATCAGGCCTATTCGCGGATGATGCAGGATTCAAAAATCAATTTCCACGACGTGCAGCTCGAAGGGAAAACAGGCGAAGATGCCGTTCACGCCCTGCTCGAAGAACTGCAAACCATGCCTGAAGATGTAAAAAAGAAAACTTACCTCTACCACTTCGGAGATAACTGGGATAACGGGAAATACGATTTCGTCAACGAGGAGTTCAAAGGTTTTGCCGAGCAGCACAAGCGATACGTACTCTTTGAATAGGCGCGGAATAATCGTGGGCGTCTCAACGCGTAGAGACGATTTACCCAGCTACTTGAACGTCTATAAACGATTAATGATTATCGATGAACGACCGTATCAGTTACCGAGCGGTTGCTGTTTATCCAAAGGTTGCGCTGCGGCGGCTATCTGCCTGTGTTGACCAACTGCCGCCTTTTGGCTGACTATGTGTTTGGCGATTTCATAACGTACGAATTTGCGGTTCGTACAATCGGTATGTGATCCTGCCCACCCCAACCTGAGCCAACTTCTATTCCAGGCTATATTGTTGACCCGGTCTTCCATTCCACGAGGCGCTTCGAGCCCAACCAGGCCAATCGAATCAGTTCCCCGCTTTCCATCGATGGTGCCCACGATCTTTACGGTTTCCAAAACGCTATCATGAGGAGAATGGTAGGCGTAGATATCCCCTTGCATGTTTTTCAGCGCTTTACGCATGTCGTAGTCATGAGATAGAGAAGAACCAAGCAGAACGAGGTTGTTTATTTTGGTTCCGTGCCGCAAGTTTTCGATCGCCCAGGTGGCGACTCCGGTCCCGGCCGACAAGGCGATTATGTTGATTCGGTTGTCAGGAAACTTATTGTGATACTCTTCGATCTTTCGGGCAAGGACAACCGCTCGGAGTTTTGCTCCGGGTATGTTCAGTTGATCAACCAGGGGATTCAGAGACATGGTCCAGACGTACAGCTCAACATCGCCGCAATACCCGGCCTGCTGCAGCCCCTGAGGTACATCGGCCGAACCGAATCCCCAGTTGCCAGCACCGTCGAGATAGAAGGTTTTGCCGAACTTTTCGGCGGCCCCTCTTTTCTGACAACCGCAAAACATTGTCAGACAAAGAGTTATAGATATAGCTACGATCAGATTCTTAGTCACTTTCCAGCTACCTTCCTCAATGCGGGAATCCCTCTCAATGCAGCAAGGCCCCAGTCGCCCGATGAATTAGTTTAGGGTTTAGGATCAATGGGTCAAGCCAAATGCGACACTCCTCAATCGCCCAAACAACCCACATTAACGCCTTTCATTTAAGCTGAACCGCCAAACCATCAGACACATAAGAAACCCTATGGTTAGTGGTTCCCGAAATTGACCCCCGAATGTGATAGGTTTACGATCCGGCAGTCGTAAGCAATCAGTCGAAAGTATAGAATTAAAACTCGGTTCCAGGCCAATATCGAAAGAGAAAACATAAAGTGATTCGCACAAAAATCTGCGGAATTTCAACGAAACAAGACGCCCAGGCTGCCATAGCTGTCGGTGTGGATGCTATCGGTCTGAACTTCGTCGGCGGTTTGCGCAGAATTGACATCACAAAAGCCGAAGAAATATTACAGGCCGTAACTCCTCCGGTTTCGCCGGTTGCCTTGGTCGAAGTTGCCGACTTTCTAGCCAACAGCGAAATGCAAAACCTGTTTAAACAGTTCGGGCTGGAGTTTCTGCAGCTGTATGGAAAGCCCACAGCTAAGGATCTGGATAGACTTACCGCCAATGGGTTCAAATCGATAATCGTTTGCCAGGTAGATCCCGACACCTTCCCGGGCAACGTGAACGACCTGTTGAACAGTTTAGGTAAAAGTCGTCCGGAGATCCTTCTGCTTGATGCTTTTCACAAAAAACTGAAAGGCGGCACGGGTAAAACAGCAGACTGGGCATCCATAAAGGCGGCGGCTGACACCGGTGTGATGAAGGATTGGCCCCGGCTTATGCTGGCCGGCGGATTAAACCCGGATAACGTCACCACTGCGGTTAACCAGGTCTCCCCCTGGGCGGTGGACGTGTCTTCCGGCGTGGAAAGCAGCCCGGCCTCTAAAGATAAGGAAATGATGGCCGCTTTCGTACGCAACGCTCGCTGCGGAGATTTTCCGCCATTAGGGTTCTCCATTTAACATTTCGTCGGGGTAATAAACCGACCGGCCTGCTGTCGGCGGTCTAAGGTATTTCAGGGTAAGTAAATAACCAATCTAATGACGGGAAGGAGTACGACAATCATTTACCGTTCATATCGTTGATCGAAGATAGAACACCTTCAAAATCGGATAGTTTTTCCTTAATTTGTGCAGCTTCAGAGTATATACGATCCAATGGTGGCAAAGCATCAATCTGAATATCGAATATCTCTCCGGCATCCACCCATTCCTGCACAATGATTTCAAACATGGAAATCATTGTTCCCCTGTCTATCCTCAGGTGCTGGACGGCGTGAGCCAGCACGTTAATCGGTTCAGTATCCCGATCCGTGTAGGCCATGGTATGGGAAAGCAGAATGGACACCCGGAGTAACTGCTCCAGGTCAAGTTTTTCGGGATCCTTATCAAGCAGGTATTTATCCGACAGGGTTTGCATGGCCACAGAGTCGCATACATGCTGCGGGATGCCCCAATCGGACATCATCTCTGCCGAAAGCACGTCGGGGTGAATATCAAACGCCTCCTGTTCCACCGCGGCCCTTTCCTCCACGCTACAGGTTTTTAGACGAGGTGCAATTGAACTGTAACGATCAGGAAAAGCGGTAGCCATCGCCAACCTGCCGATCTGGCTCAGCAGGCCTACGGCAAAAGCTTCATCAGAGTTGACCTGGCTGCTTAAGGTGGCCAAATGGCGCATCACCACTGCCCGGGCAAGAGATTCCGACCAGAACGATTGATAATCAAAACCAGCGCAGTCACCCTGGCGATAGTTGGAAAGCAATGAAAAACCCAAGGCCACAACCTTGACCGTTCTGATGCCCAGGGTAACTATCGCCCTGCTCACCGATGATATCTGCCGAGGTATACCAGCTAATGGCGAATTAGCCAATTTGAGCAAACGAGCCGAAGTGGCCGGATCGGTTTCAATCACCTCTGCGAGTTCCCCGGCACTGGTGTTCGGGCTTTCCGCCAGCTTGAGAATCTGCAGAGCTACACCGGTCGGAGAAGGCAAACGCCCGGTGTTTTTAAGCTTTGTATACACAGAACTGGCCATGAGTTCTCCAAACCCGGTATGGGTAGAAAGATTCTATTCAACACCTACTCCTTCACTGGCTACATCGATTTAATTTTCGGCAATTAAACAAGCGGTGGTTAATCGTGCTGCAGTGATGAACAAAACAGTTTTTCAACCAGGCACAACCAGAAAAGAAGTACACTCGTCAGAAGTTGAACAACTCTTTGAATTCCGTGAACGTGCTCAGGTTAAATACCGGGAAACGGGTAACCACAATAAAACGGGCTGCCCTGTCAGGACAGCCCGTCATATTGGAATCACTTTGTCTATTAGGATTTATTTTCCCGCTTCCGCCTTACGCAGATTGCTGAGGATTTCTTCCTGAACACCGCCCGGTACCTGCCGGTAAGTGAGGAACTCCATGCTGAAGGACGCCTGCCCCTGGGTCATCGATCTGACATCCGTGGAATACCCAAACATACTCGAAAGAGGGACTTCGGCGGTAATGATAGTCTGCTGAGACTTCAATTCCGTTCCCGTAATCAATCCCCTGCGAGAGGCAATATCACCGGAGACTGAACCCTGGAATTCCTTCGGAGTTTCTATCTCCACCTTCATGATCGGTTCAAGCAGTACCGGCTTGGCTTTCATGAATGTCTCACGAAAAGCATCGCGAGCACAAACCTGGAACGCAAGATCCGAGGAATCCACCGCGTGCGAGCTTCCTTCCTCCAGTACCATGTGGACTTTGACAATTTCAAAGCCAGCCAAAGGCCCTTTCGCTCGAGCCATCTGGAAACCCTTGTCCACTGAAGGAATATATTCCGTAGGGATTTTCCCTCCGGTGACCCGGTTTTCGAAAAGATACTCTTCACCAGCATCGTCAGCCAGTGGCAACATACGACCGACGACGTGGGCGTACTGCCCTGATCCACCGGTCTGCTTTTTATGCTTGTAGTTAAACTCAACTTCCCTGGTACAGGCTTCTCGATAGCTGACTTTGGGCCGGTCGACTTCCAACTCGCACTTGTATTCACGCTTCATACGCTCGACGTACACTTCCAGGTGCAATTCACCCATGCCGGAAATTACAGTATCCCCGGTTTCCTCGTCGTGGCGGCTGTGGAAAGTCGGATCTTCCTTACAGAAGCGGTTAATGGCTTTGGACATCTTGTCGCGATCAGCGTTTTTCCTGGGCCTGATCGCCAGGGAGATGACCGGCTCCATGGCATGTATGGATTCCAAAGAAAGGTTGATCGACTGGCCGCAGTAAGTGTCACCCGACGCACAATCCATACCCATTATGGCAATGATATCCCCTGTTCGGGCTTCATTGAGATCTTCCCGCTGGTCGGCATGCATACGCAGGATACGACTTATCCTTTGGGTTTTACCTGTTCGAGTATTAGTGTATTTCTCACCTTTTTTCATCGTACCCTGATAAATCCGGGTATAGGTCACCTGCCCGAAAGGCTCGTCGCAGATTTTGAACCCCATCGCTACCAGCGGTCCGTCCGGATCAGCGGTAACCGCGATTTCCGCCCCGTCGTTATGGTTATCAGTAGCATACGCCACCCGATCCAGAGGACTGGGAAGGTAACGGGTTACGGCGTCAAGCAGCGGCTGCACGCCCTTATTCTGGAAGGCTGTACCGAGCATGACCGGAACGATTTCCCTCTCCAGGGTAGCTCGCCGGATAGCAACGTGAATGGCATCTTCCGTTGGATCCTCTTCTTCCAGCATGACCTCCATCAACTCGTCATCATACAGGCTGAGAGTGTCGAGCATTCCGTGACGAGCGCGGTTGGCCTCTTCAACGTACTCTTCGGGGACATCCTTAGTGACTACCCGTTCGCCGTTATCGCCTTCGAAAAAGAGGGCTTTCATGGCGATTAGGTCAATAGCACCTTCGAAATTATCGCCGGCACCCATGGGTATTTGCAACGGTATCGGCACCAGACCGAGCTTGGATTCCAACTCGGCGATAACATGAGCCGGATCCGCTCCCACCCGGTCCATCTTGTTGATGAACGCAATCCGGGGTACGCGGTACCGTTTCATCTGTCGATCGACCGTAATCGATTGCGATTGCACGCCACCAACCGAGCACAGGACCATAACCGCGCCGTCCAGCACACGGAGAGACCTTTCCACTTCAATGGTAAAATCCACGTGCCCCGGCGTATCGATAATGTTGATTTCCCGATCATTCCAATTGATGGTGGTAGCCGCAGAGGTAATCGTGATACCACGCTCCCTCTCCAGTTCCATATGGTCCATGGTAGCGCCACCATCTTTACCCTTAATCTCCTGGATACGATGGATTTTTCCTGCATAGAACAGCATTCTCTCAGTCAGGGTTGTTTTACCTGAATCGATATGTG
The DNA here is from genome assembly GCA_963667855.2 of Phycisphaerae bacterium. GTDB lineage: Bacteria > Planctomycetota > Phycisphaerae > UBA1845 > UBA1845. The sequence goes on from CAXXKI010000029.1 coordinate 785,004, forward strand.
CGGAAATGCCAATATTCCTGACGTTACTTAACCGTTCCATTACTGCTTGCTCAACAACTAAGGTGAATCCCTTTACTTTACAATCAAGCGTGCAAGCGGGTTTCACGACATACATTCCTCGCACGCTTTTAACGTTATCTTTACAGGTCGTTATAGTTCGACCGTATTCCGGCCCCGGCTGCGGTTTTGAGCGGATAATCAAGGAGACCACCGGGCGACTTAAGAACCTTGCCCCCTTGGGTGAATCTTCCCTGTTTCCGGCGGATTTAACTGACCGGCGGTATCCGGTCAGCCATAACCAGGCATGTACCGCTTCCGTGTGCCACAACTTTACCACCAGCATGTTGAACAATCAACCCGGCCGCCCGGAATTTTAGCAATAACAACTACTTACGTACCCGTTATCGCACCTTGTTAATACGTTTTTAACCTTGCCGGTCTTTCATGCCCATACCAGATTCCAAACGTGACAAAGGTTTATAGCTGTCACTTCTGAAAGCGTGGGGTATATTATCAGTAATAACAGTGAATCGTGGCAGGCGGCGCGTCTGCCGGAAAAGGATGAAAAATGATTCTTGCACCTATGACATTTATCGTTGTGTTGGTACTCATCCTCGCTGTTTTCGTGGGCTTGGTGGTGCTTATCCGGGCGTTTGGTTCTTCAGATTCACGTAAGGAGAACCGGAAAGATCTTAAGCTGGGTACCAAAACAACCTGCCGCCATTGCAACCACGTCTATCCTACTCACGCAAAGTTTTGCGGCCATTGCGGTAAACCGCTGCAGTAACCGCGATAGCTCCCCGGTTTGTCCAGGGGATTGTATCCAATAAGGTTCTTTTCCTTACCGTTATCCGATTGCCTCGCGTGCGGGATTATCGGAACAGGCTCAAGAAAAGGAGAGCAGTTCGATGAGCAAACTTGAATATGACTCGTCCCCTCCCAAGCTGCGAAAATCCAGAGCTACGCTTGTGGGAACGCTTATAGGCCTGGGAGTAATCTCCCTGGCAGCGTTTCTATTCGTACTCTGGTTCGTGGTACGGGTGGAAGTGGAAGCGGATGAAATCCTGGTTCTGGTAAACAAGACCGGGCGGACCATCCCCGGCGATCTCAGCGATGAGTTCCAGGATCAGGTCGTCCTTTATCCGGAGCTGGTAAAAACCCTAGCAGCGAAAACAGGTTTGACCGAGGAAAAAATCCGGACAAAGTACAAAGGTATTCAGTACGAATACAAACAGGCTGGCCGATACTTCCCCAATCCGTATTCCTACAAACGCATCAAAATGCCCATGACCATTATCGATCAGAACGAAGTGGGTGTTTTGATTCGTAAGTATGGTAAGCCGTTGCCGTTTCCCAAGACCGTTGCAACAGAGCCTGATGAACGTGGTCCGGTAGCGGAGGTTTTAAAACCGGGACGCTACCCGGTGAACCTCCTTGCTTACGATGTGCAGGTTTTTCCGCGGGTCTATATCCCGCCCGGACATGTCGGCGTGGTAACTCTTCTCAGTGGCAATGAACCCCGGGAGTCCAACACCTATACCGTAAATCCTGAAGAAAAGGGGGTTCAGAGAAAAACTCTTGTTTCCGGATATGAATACTATAATCCGTATCTGGAAAAAATCGATATTGTCGATATTCGTAACCGCACCTATCACATGCTGGGGAAAGATGCCATTCATTTTCCCTCCAACGATAGTTTCACGATTACCATCGAAGGCACGATAGAGTGGTCTATCGATGCCGATCGCGTAGCGGAAATCACCGTCGCCTTCGGTGACGAAGAGGACATCATCAACAAGATTATTCTTCCCTACGCCCGGAGTATTTCCCGCATTGAGGGCTCCAAGCTCCAGGCCCGCGATTTCATCAGCGGTAAAACCAGGCTTGGCTTTCAGAAAAGGTTGCTTGAGCAGTTACAGGAAGAATGCGAAAAACGCGGCGTCGAGATTCACTCAGCCCTGGTTCGAGAGATTCTGCCACCTCCGGAGATTGCCCGGTTGATCAGTCAACGTGAGCAGGCGGATCAGGAAATAGAACGTAGCCGCAACCAGATAGCCGAAGCTGAAGCTGAAGCTCGCCTGGTCGAGCAGCGGGAGATGCAGAGTAGAAACGCTGCCCTGGGCGAAGCCCGACGCAAAACAGTCGCCATGGTAAAGGAAGCCGAGCAGCGGCAGGTAATTGAGGTTACGCAGGCGAATCGGCAGCTCGAAGTGGCCAAGCTCGACCTGCAGGCGGCGACAAAAGAAGCGGCCGCTATCGTTTCCCGCGGTCAGGCTGATGCGAATGTTATCCTGTTCGAATACAAGGCACGCGCTGAACCGCTTAAAAACGCGGTCAACGCTTTCGGCGACGGAACGACTTATGCTCAACACTTTTATCTGCAGAAAATAGCCCCGTCGATCGAATCAATACTCTCCAATACGGACGGCCCGTTTGCAAAAATCTTCGAATCGTTTCAACAGGTTAAAGGCAATCCCGTATCGACCGGGAGTCAGGGAGGTGCCCAATGATGAAGAAACTGTTAGCTCTATTCAGCGGTTTTGTACTGCTAGTGATTGCGGCGGTAATCGTAATCGGGTGGTTTTCCTTCCGTATTTACGTTCCGGAAAACAAGTGTGCCGTTTTGATTCATAAGTCGGGAAAAACCCTTCCGGAAGGCGAGAAGGTTGCCCGCAACGATGATGAACGCGGCGTCCAGATGGTCCCCCTGGGACCAGGGCGGTATTTTTATAATCCGCTTTTCTGGGGTTACGAACTGCACGACCTGGTCGAAATCTCTTCCGGTAATCCCAAGACGTGGGAATGGGTGCATTCCTTGAATCAGTCCCAGCGGGACCAGATTCGAGCTGGAAAATTCAGTTTCAAGGGAGAGTTTCCCGAAGTCGGCGTACTCGTAAGGAGGGTAGGCAAGAAGGCCCCTTCTGCGGCTCCGGTTACCCGCGATTCAGAGTACACCGGCATCCTCCGCGAGGTACTCACTCCGGGGTCCTATAAAATCAATCCTTATGTTTACGAGGTAAAGAAATACCCGGCAGTGGTTATCCCTGCTGGTTTTGTCGGCGTAGTAACCAACCTGTTTGGACCGGCCGAGACAAACGTCGACAAAGCAAAGACACCTGCTGACGAAACCAGCTTGCCGGACATCAAAACCGGTAACGGAAAACGTACGCTGGCGGAACGGGGAGAGCGCGGAACAATAAAAGACGTTCTTCAACCTGGAGTATACTTCATTAATCCCAAGTTGCAGAAGATCACCTTGATCGAAATTGGTTTCAACGAATACTCCCAGGTAAAGGTCAGCGAGGTTGAGAATAACCGTATCTCCTTCCCCTCGGATACCGGTTACGATATTCGTGTAGGCGTAACCATTGTCTGGGGCATCGACCCTGAAAACGCTGCCCAGATCATAAACGAGGTTGGAAATATCGATCAGGTTCTCGAAATAGTCATCGGTTCGCAGCTTCCTTCCATCTGCAGGAATATTGGATCGACGTACGATGCCCGCGATTTTATCCATGGGGAAAAACGGGAAATGTTCCAGCGTGACCTGACCAACAAATTACAGGAGGTCTGTCAGGCCAAAAAGATTGAGGTATTACTCGCCCTGGTCAGAGAAATCGAGGTTCACACTCCCAATGCTGATCTTGGCGACGAAGAGGTCGAAGAGGATTTGAAGCGGACCATCCAGCAAAGCTATATCGCGATCGAAAAGCAGATCACCAAAGAGAAGCAACGAGAGGCCGCTGTCGTCCGCGCCGAACTCGAGGAAGCTGAACGAAAGGTGGACATCGCCCGCGAGCAGATACAGGCCGAAAGCCGGGTAATGGTCGCAAACGTGTTGGCCGATGCGGAAAAACAATCAGCCGAAATCGATGCCCAGACCTCCTTGAAGGTCGCTACAGTGCAGGAAGAGATTGCCCGGCTCGATGCCCAGCGGACCGAGATTCTCGGCCAGGCCAAAGCCGATGTGCAAAAGTTTAAAAAGCAGGCCGAAGCAGATGGGTACCGCCTTCTCGTAGACGCCTTCGGCAGTGGCCAGGCGTTTAACCTCTATACCTTTGCGGAGAATTTCCATCCCAAGGCGATAAACCTGTTCTTCGCCGGTGACGGTACGTTCTGGACCGATCTGCAAAGTATCGAAAAACTGGGTGCGGCCAAAATCCTGAAACCGGATAAGAAGTAGTATGGCCTAAAGGGTAAGTAAGGCTGCCTTAAATCAGTTAATACCGACGAGAGGTTAACGAGTCGTCCCTGAAAAACTCAAAAAACACAATAAATAAAGGCTGTTTTTTGATTTTGCGATGGTAAAATTTGCAGAGTAATGGACGTTCTATCTCCAAAACCTTGCAATTTCGGGACGCTTTTATGAAACCCCAATCCCATCGACGAGACGAATTCGAGCTATTTCAAGCTCATTTTGACCAGCTTCTTAACCCTGAGCATGAGTTGATACAGTTGGCGGGCAAGATCGATTGGTCTCGGTTTGATGCCGCGTTTGGCGAATGTTTTCACGAAAAACTGGGAGCTCCGGCCAAGCCGACCAGGCTTATGGTTGGCTTGAATTACCTCAAATACGCCTACAATGAGTCGGACGAGTTGCTCGTAGCCCGCTGGGTAGAGAATCCGTATTGGCAGTACTTCTGCGGTTACACTCACATGCAACACAAATTCCCTATCCACCCGACAAGTATGACCAAATGGCGTAACCGGATTGGCGATAAACGGCTTGAAGATCTGATCAAGGAAACAATTCGGGTGGCCCTCGAAGGAAAGCACTTGACGAAAAAGGATCTTGAGTGTGTCAACGTTGATACAACTGTCCAAGAGAAAAACGTGACTTTCCCCACCGATTCCAAGCTGTTGTTAAAAGCTATCTGCAAACTTGCTGAAGCGGCCAAGGCGCGTGGTATCAAATTGCGTCAGTCGTATATTCGAGTAGGCAAGTCGGCATCACTGAAGGCATCTCGCTATGCTCATGCCAAGCAGTTCAAACGTATGAGGCGCAAGATCCGCAAGCTCGGCACATACGTCGGCCGATTGATACGTGATATTGGTCGTAAATTTCCCAACCCGGATGATGAGTTGTCTGACCTATTGAAAGTTGCGGATCAAATTCGTAATCAGCAACCAAAGGACAAGAATAAGATTTACAGCCTGCACGAGCCTGAAGTTAAGTGCATCAGCAAAGGTAAAGCTCGCACTCGATACGAGTTTGGGCAGAAGATCTCCGTAACAACCACCAATGGTGGTAATTGGATAGTCGGGTGTAAACTGATGGAAGGTAATCCATACGACGGGCACACCTTGGACGCCGCCATTTCTGATGTCGAGGAGATTACAGGTGTTTCGGTGAGCAAGGCCTACGTCGATAAGGGATATCAAGGACATGATTATACCGGCGATGCCGAAGTACACATCGCGGGAAAAGGCAAGAAGGACGTTTCACGTCGAGAGCGCAAGCGGAGAAAACGCCGAGCGGCGGTGGAACCCAAGATCGGACACCTGAAAAGTGATCATCGTATGGGCCGGTGCTTCCTGGCCGGTTTAACCGGCGACGCGATCAACGCCGTGCTTGCTGGAGCCGGATCGAACTTGAGAAAACTACTCGGCTTACTCCGTCAGAAAGCAAGGCGATCATTTTTTGCCGTTATTTCATGGCTAAGATTCCTGGTCTTCGAAGTTCAAAAAAATCGAGCCGTTTATCCTGCTGCCGGATAGTCGCCTTTTTCAGGGCCGACTAACGAGTGAAACCGCGACTGGAGGCTAAAACCGCCTCCAGTTTTTTTACCCAAGCGTTGGTTGGATACAATCGCCGGAAAACTTGCTCCGGGTTCTTTCGCTTTAGGATGTCGGACTTATAAGCAGTGACTGTGTATAACGCGCAAGACAAAGGCCAACCGGTTAAGGTTGGCCTTTGTAATTCTTATGAATAGCGGCGACTGGACTCGAACCAGTGACCTGCGGGCTATGAATCCGCCGCTCTAACCAGCTGAGCTACGCCGCCAATCATTCCAGGCAGAGAGTATTTACCAAACTGATCCGTTTTTGTCGAGTCCTCAATGCCCGTAAACGAAAATATGGGTCCATTTCGCTGGAAATCGTAGCCAATAAACGTTTTTGACCAAGCGAACGCCGGCAATGCGAGCTCTTCACCCGCTCGGCAGCAACAAAAAACGCAGTCTCCGCCGGAATTACAACCACTTGACCGCATCACCGTTAGAACGATAATAGCCGAAACGTACGGGCGATTAGCTCAGCTGGCTAGAGCGCACGGATCACACCCGTGAGGTCGTAGGTTCGAGTCCTATATCGCCCATTTCGGGTTTTGCCCCCATCTCGCAAGCAGCCGAAAATCCTCGCTCACGATACCGTGAGTGAGGATTTTTGCTTTCCTGGTTCGTAACGGTTCGGGTCCTTTCGGCAGTGTACTGCACCGGATTCTGCACCGCCTCAACAGCTTGAGTCGCACGTTCGAAATGCTCATCGGTAACCTGCAAGTAGTGCTTCGCCGCAATGACGACCGAATGCGCAGGGCTGTGGTAGATGTGATTTTCCGATTTGAGCATACTCCGTTCCGAGTTTTCAGGTTCAATTTTGGCCCCACACGCTACACAGGTTACCGCTCAGCCCAGTCTATTTACATCTTCGCCAAAAGTGAGGGAGTAACTAAACCCAGAAGAAGCGATCGCAATTGGGGAGCCGTGGCCGTTTGGATACAGCTTGAGGATCGCCAGCCACTGGCGGAAAGCTAGGGTTTCTGCAGCGAGACAGGCGCGAATCGTTATTAAGCCACGAAAGAATGGAAATATGGCCATCGAAACGCCCATTGCAAGCCTCCATTTGGCTTCTCAAGCGCGAAATGATAGCCCGTCAGCTCGAGATAGCGAAATACGTAAGACCTTATGTAGCAGCGACGTCGGGATATTTTGGAAGGACAACGGTGTCCCGCAACTTGTTTCATCAATCGGATCCAACTTCACCCTAACCTCTGTCGGCTGGTCGTTCTCAAGCTGCATATACTCTGGTACAACGAACTCAACCTTCAACTCGGAATCTGCGGAAATACGGCCAAGATCGACTGGTTCTGTGGAGATTCTCATCGAAGATTTGTTCATTGCTCGCCACACTAATACTTGTATTGTATCAGGTATTATTCGGATTTCCCTCTGCCTTAAACCTCGTGGAAGACGTCCTACCATTCTCAAATCGACGGCAACGCTTGCATTCTCCCAAGCATGTACACCGAGCGATACAACTTGAGGTTCTGATGAAAAAAACAACTAATTTGAGGGGAGGTTTATATTTCTATCGTCTATGGAAATCTGCGTCACCCCCTCTTCCACTTTGCTTAGGTCGAGCGACACCTTGAGTGTGCTCGGGTTTAGCAGGTTGAACGCACGCTCAAAACCAGTTAGAGTCAAGCGAGCTTCAGTCGGAACTTCGTCATCGATATCAAACCTTTCCGGCAAGCCATGATATTCAATAGGCACAAGAAAAGTCTTCCGCACCGTATTAGCTTCTAAATTAGCAAGAAACCAAGCAGCACATGCTAACAAAACCGCTGCCACCTTTAGCCCAGGATTGTCGAAAAGGAAGCGGTTGCGAAAAACCAGCCCCTTCCGAGGTTGTACAAGGTGTACCGAACGCTCCAACCTATGTTTAAGATTACCAGGAGTTTCAACTTTCTTGAGTTTACCACCTTCCGCCAAACTGACCTCTCCACGTTCTTCGGAAACAGCCACTACCATAGCATCAGAAAGTTCACTCAAACCCAGAGCCGCTGTATGCCGAGTCCCCCTGGTTCCTATTTCTATACTATTTTCAGATAACGGTAAACGTACTGCGAATTTCGAAATACGATCATGATCTATGATCACTGCTCCATCATGCCCCATGGAATGTGGGTCGAATATGCTATCCAGTAACGTTTTACTAATACGTGCATCGACGTCCACACCTCCACGGAGATGCCGCTCAATGCTTTCCTCGCCACATATAACGAGAAGCGCACCAACCTTCTTCTTGGCCAGCTCGAAAACTATCTCAACTAAAATATCTAAGTATTCTTCAATGTCATCATCTCTGGATCTATGGAGCCTGCCCAGATTCGCAAGACGAGAAAAAGACCTTCTTAAATCCTCCTGGAATACCACAATAGCAGCTATAGCCGTAAATGCCAAGCTAGCCTGAAATATAGCTGCCGTCATATATAAATCTAGCAGCCGCGTCAACAAGTATACGACGACAAGCACGCCCACACCGACTAATACCTGCCGGGATGCGGTCGATTTAAACCATTGAAAGAACGTGTAGATAAAAAGCGAAACAAAAGCAATGTCCACCACATCAACCCACCGAAACGTTCGCCCAAATTGCTCGAAGGCGTATACCATATTCTCACTTCTTATCGCTTTGGCGTCGTTGCGAATAAATCAACGCATTAATCAACATCGGCTATCAGTCTACTGTCTGTCCCCAAAAAAGATTCCGACGTCGGAATTTTTTGGAAGGACAACAGGGGTAACCCGGGTTCCTACCGCGACACAACAGGGACAGGGGCAACAGGTAACTTAATGATAAACTTGGTAGCCACATCGGGAATGGATTCTACACTTATTTCCCCGGAATGGTTTTGGGTAATGATCATATGGGAAACAGAAAGCCCCAATCCCGTTCCAGAACCCACTTCCTTTGTAGTGAAAAACGGTTCAAAAATACGTGAGCAGATTTCCTTTGGAATTCCAGGGCCATTGTCTTCCACCTCGATCCGTATCATTTGTCCGTCTGACCTCGCACGCAAAGTAAACTTCTGAGGTTTCGTTCGAGGATTGTTCTGCATCGCGTACGCACCGTTTTGCAGAATATTAAGGAGTACTTGTTCGATCTCCGTATTAACCACTAGAACTTCCGGAAGGTTTGGTTCAAGCTCCTGAACAATTTTTATTTTACGGAAGTCGTAGTGGGTCTCCAGACTAAACTCCTGAGCAGCTAACATTAAAGAATGTTCGATCAAATCGGCGACCGGGTACCTGTTGACCAGGGCGTTTTTGTTGCGAGTAAATTGCAGCATGTTTTGCACGATTATCGCGGCTCTTGAACTAGATTCTCGGATACCCTGCAACGACTGAACTATCCCACGTTGATCCATATATGCTTGAATAGACTTCAGGCTTATACCACAATGCTGAGCTACGGCCTCATTTTGGGCCAAATCAGAAGATAATCTTCGCTCGATGGTTTGGGTACACTGCATAATACCACTCAAGGGGTTGTTAATTTCGTGAGCCATACCAGCGGCCAACGTACCTACTGAACGCATTTTCTCCGATTGAATTAGTATGTTCTCCAAACGAATTCGTTCGGTAATATCATCCATGCGGATCACGGCACCTCCTATGTCCGTGTTTGTCAATGGATAAACTATCAGATCGAATAACACGGTCCGCTCATCGATATCAAGGGCGAGCTTGGCTACCCGCTGGACCTGTCGACTACGAATCGCCTCCAACACGACCTCTATCCAATCTGCCATTCGAGGGAAGACATCAACAAGGAGTTGCCCCTCAGCATCGGACGCAACTATTCCCGTAATACATTCCGCTTCACGATTCCAGTGAGTTACCCCGATTTGCGAGTCTACGCACACTAAAACCGACGGCATGGAGTTTATAACATTACTAAGTATAGTACGCAGACGTTGCGACTGCTCTTCGCTCGATTTACGTTGTGTAATATCGAACAAAACAGATCGGCATTTTTCAGTTGTATCACCCTCCTTATAGATCACAACTGACTCAAGCAGTATATCCACCCGCGTGTCTTTGGATGTCTTAAGCTGTAATTCACAATTATGCTTGCCTTTGACCGAAAATACCCTCTCATTATGGTGGTACAATGTATCCTTATCTGATGAAAGGATAAACCTATGTAGCTCGTTATTGATCAGGTCTTTTCGGTCGATATTGAGTAGCTTGGCTGCCGTAAGGTTCGCTTCGAGGATCACTCCATTGGAATCGTAGGTCAGGTAAGCAACCGGGGAAAAGTCGTACAGATCAGCGTAATTATCCCGTGATTCCTCTAGCTCTAGTTGGGCTCGACGAAGTTCCTCGTTCTGCATTTCCAACTCGATTTGGTGAACCTCAAGCTCGTGAACCAATTCCTTAGCTTCCACGACGGGCATGGTGGCGGATCCATCGTAGTTTTTAAACAATCGCTCCTTCGCCCGTCTTCGAAGGTCATCCTCCGGCTTTAGTTTTCCTAACTTTTCGTCCATCGGCCCGACTCCAGGTGTCCTCTTCGAATTGTCAGTCAGTGCAACTACGCATATATCGGTATAGCCGACATCTGATAGTACTAAGTTCCGTTAGTTGGCTCATTTTCCAACAAAAGTGCGATCAGCATCCCCGCATCCCTTAACGAGAAGGATTTTGTGAGTATGATCGTACGCTCATCAAGTTGACTTTCGAACTCAATAGTGGACATGGCCGAGATTTCGCTACAACTGGTGAAAAATGTTTCGCCGCCTTAAGCCGAAGCTCATCGGACAGTTCTATCCTTGCCCGTCGGATCGCGGATCGAACTTCCGTAGAAAGTATTATACCGAATCGCGAGTTGGACGTCACGGTAAACCTGTGTAGAAATCCGACTCCACGTATTGACCGTGCAAAATCCTCTCTCTAAAACTCTTCGTCGATGTAACGTTCAGTTGTACATACGCTGCATACGTTTCCTGCCTCATCTCGTAGTGCCGTCAGGGTAAGTTCGACATTGACTTGGTTCCCATCCTTGGTTGTCCGCGTTGCACGTAATGACTCGATGCGTTTACCGGCAACCACCGACTGGAGCATTTTAAATGCTGATTCTCTAACCTCTACGGGGATTATTCGATTTATGTTTGTGCCCAACGCCTCTTCCTCGCTCAGACCGTACATCCGTTCTGCTGCACGGTTCCACGCTGTGATATTCCCCTGCAAATCTTGAACGGTTACCGCGTCGTTGGAATCTTGTACAACTGTAGCCAGACGTTTAATGGCCGACGCTTCCTCCAGTCGACGCTTTGCCTGTGCCAACCCTTCTTCCGCTATTTTAACCCTGCTAATATCAACAAAGGTGATAACAACACCATCGATTACGTTCTCCGACGTTCGGTATGGCAATATCCTCATAAGGAACCACGTATCGTCATCGGATTTCACTTCTGCCTCCTTGAATGACAATGTCCGCAGCACTTCCGTGGCATCTTGTTCCAATGAGTTGTAATCGATTTTAGATACGAGATCGGAGATGGGACGGCCTACATCGGATGTGATCAACCGGATCACCTCCGTCGCTTGTAGCGTAAATCGCTTTATACGTAGATTGTTATCCACAAATATAGTTGCAATATCGGTTGCGTTGAGCAGGTTGCTCATGTCATCGTTTGCATGTGACAACTCGTCTATTTTCCCTTGTAGTTCGGAATTAACCGTCTGGAGTTCTTCGTTGAGTGACTGCATTTCCTCCTTGGAGGTTTCCAACTCCTCGTTAGTACTCTGTATTTCCTCATTGGTGGATTGAAGTTCTTCGTTAGTGGTTTCCAGTTCTTCAATAGTACTCTGTAGACTCTCCCTGACGTATTGAAGTTCGCGCTCTAAAGCCGCCTCACGGTCGACTTTTTTCTTTTCTGTTGCGAGCTTCTTGGGTGGCTCTAACTGCTGCGCCGGTGCCATCTCAGATGCGGCAGCGAACGTAACCAGCAGAAGACCGCGCATGGTCTCCGGAGATGTGATCTTATTGACTTTGAGATCAACACGTGTGAATCCGCCGTTTGACTTGACTTGAATCCCTTTGTGTAAAACCTCTCCCTCGATCCGAGTCGCCTTGCGCAGCGCCGCAGACAGTTCGAAACGTAATCCTTCGCGAGCCATTGAAAATATATTGTGATTTGGCGGACCGGATGCAGGTTGCAGATAAAGTCCGGTCTGACCGTGAACGTATATCAAGTCGCCTCGTTCGTTCACGATTACACTTGGTGGGGCATATAGTTCGGAGAGTAATTTCGACGACATTTCAGCAACGTTGGATGGTTTTAAGATAGTAGAGGAGATGTGCTCTGTCGAATCACCAGCTTCATACTCGGTTACTCTCTTTCGATACTCAGAAGCCATGTTCACTGCAATCGACCCCGCTTTGCGGGCAAAAAGTTTCCATTTTTTATCGATAACAAGAAAAAGCTCGGAATCAGCCCCTACGGTTTCGGAAGTTCCCAGGAAAAGGAAGCCATCGGGCTTAAGTGCGTGATGGAACAGTGGCAGCAATCTCTTCTGCAATTCGGTGCGAAGGTAAATAAGGAGGTTGCGACACGATATAATGTCCAACTTGGTAAAGGGGGGATCCTTGATGAGATTCTGCTCGGCAAAGATAACCGCTTCACGGATTTCTTTTTTTATCCTGTAACGGTCATTATCCCTGACGAAGAATTTTCGCAATCGTTCAGGGTTTACGTCCGCTCGGATTCCTTCTGGGTATAAACCAGCACGTGCCGTTTCGATAGCTTGAGCGTCCAGATCAGTGGCGAAGATCTGTAGGTTGCAGGGTTGCTTGAGAGATTCCATTGACTCTCGTAATAAAATAGCAATGGAATAAGCTTCTTCTCCTGTTGAGCAGCCAGGTACCCACACGCGGATCGTCATGTCGTCCGTTTTTGACGCTAAAAGTTTGTTGATAACCTTTTCGTTAAGTACTTTAAATGCCTCTTGATCCCTAAAGAAGCTGGTAACCCCGATAAGAAGTTCTTTAAATAGCAGGTCGACTTCCTGTGGGTTTTCCTCTAGATAGCGGACATAGTGCTTATGGTCTTTTATTTCATGGATGTTCATCCGCCTTATGATCCGCCGACGAAGCGTGGACGATTTGTAAAAAGAAAAATCGTGTCCAGTTCGACTTCGGAGCATTACGAATATTTTCTGCATCGCCGTCGGAAGCGGGGCCGCAATATCCAGGTCTTCTTCCAGTTCCTTATAGCTGGCGCCTCGTACGTAAGTTAATAATCTTTCTGAAATCTTACTGACAGGGAGTACATAATCTACTAAGCCGGTAGCAATAGCATTGCAAGGCATTCCAGAGAACTTGGCTGATCTAGGATCCTGAGCCATCATCATACCCGACGCACCTTTGATAGCTTCGGCGCCGAGCGTGCCGTCTGATCCATTACCGGAAAGAATAATGCCGATAGATCGATTGCCCTGATCCGCAGCTAACGAGCGGAACCAGTAGTCGATAGGTAAACGCATCCCGTGCGGTTTCGTCGGTTTCATCAGCTGAAGGGTGCCATTTAAGATAGCGACTTCTTTGCCTGGTGGACCGACGTATACATGGTTCATTTTGACCACCGTTCCATCTACAATCTGCTGGACCGGTAAAGCTGAGGATTTGCGAAGCAATTCATGCAAAATCGACGCGTGGTCTGGATCAAGGTGAGAAACCAAGACAAAAGCCATGCCAGTATCCGCAGGTAAATGTTGAAAGAATTCCTCAAATGCCTGCAATCCGCCGGCGGAAGCGCCAATACCAACAATTGGAAAACTAGAGGGCGAAAACACTCCGAATGGGTTTGTCTTCTGCTTAGCTGATCGTTTTGGCGATGGACGTTTCATCTTCTTGCATTTTGATGTGGAACGGCCCCCAGTACCTTCCTTTTGGGTCACCTGTCTCGTCTTCTTTGGCGTGGTCTTTTTGGCTGATCCTGCAGTCGTTGGCACGGCCTTTTTCGCACCTGTCTTCTTCATGCGAGTGGATTGCTTCTTGGTTCGGAATTTCGGAGCGTTGCTATTCTTGGCTTTCCTCTTGCCTGTCATCCTGTCAGCCTTCCGTAAGTTCATCAGCCGAAATGGAATTAAGAAGTCGAGTCTACCGCATATTCGCCCAATCTACCATTAACAGTCAACCCTGTCGTTCCAAAATATTATATCCGAGCCTGAAACAGGTTTTCCGACGGATGATCGTTACATGGAGTCGCCAGTAATCAGAGCAGTTGAGAACAAAATCTGATTGTTGAAAGGAGAAAATCCTAGGGTTCTTAGAGCCTGCGCATACCTCAACCAAGAACGATGGTCATCAACAAACCGATCCAAGCTCTCAAGCCGCCCGACAATACCGATGATGCAGCCCGCCGACTTGGGGAATCGCAACCACCTTGCCTTCGGATGGATGCTCTACTCGGCGGGGTATCGGGGCGTTACGATCCAACGAAAGATGGCAACGGGAATTATGATAATATTCGAAATATTCATTCAGGATTCGGCGTAGGTGTCGCTCGTTGAGTACGATGACGTGGTTGAGACATTCGCGGCGTATTGTCCCGATTATTCTCTAGGCGTAAGGATTTTGCCAGGGAGATCGTGGCGCAGTGACGACTTCTTCGATGCCCATGTTTTTCACGCGTTCACGGAGATCGTTGCCGTAGATCGAGTCGCGATCTCGGAGCAGAAACCGAGACGCTTCATCAAAGGGGAAACGCCTCAACGATCTGCTGCGCCGTCCATTGGGCTGTCGGATGGGCGGTGACGTTGAAGTGTGCGACTTTGCGACGATCGTGTCGAAGCATGATGAAGCAATATAAGACACGGAAGGTGGCAGTTGGTACAGTGAAGAAATCGATCGCTACGATGTCGCCAACGTGGTTGTCCAGAAACGTTCGCCACGTTTGTGACGGGGGGTTGTGATGGCGATACTTGTACTTGTCGATTGTAGGTTGCGATACTTCGTAGCCAAGCAGTCGGAGTTCCGATTGAATTCGTGGTGTTCCCCATAGTGGATTTTCCCGAGACATCTGGCGAATCATCTTGCGGATTTCGGCATCGATTTTGGGGCGGCCAACTTCGCCAGGTCGCGACTTCCATCGCCAGTAGAGCTTGAAGCCTTGTTTATGCCAACGGACTACCGTTTCCGGCTGGACGATATGGAGTGCACCTCGCCAGGGCGTCCAGAACCGGGATAGCGAAACCCAGAAGATACGATCGCGATTCCGTAGTCGAGAACGTATAGATTTTTGCTTGAGGATCGCCAGCTGCTGGCGGAGAGCGAGGTTCTCTGCGGAGAGGTTTGGTACGGCTGGCCACGAACACGCGTATGAATAACAATACGCACTCAGAACACAAATTGCACACCTGCATTGGGATTTCCAAGGCGATATGATAGCCTGTATACTTGGGGATGGCGAAACGCGTAAATTCTTATGTCGCAATGACGTCAGAATAAACGGGAACCACAACAGTCGGTAGCGTCAGGCTGTTTGACTTGGCGTGCGTGACGAAAGATAGTTTCGCCAGGTTTGGCAACTCAGAAGCAGATTCCCTCTATACGAGAGATTGCTCACCAACGTAGTGAAGGGCTTACGCCGTTGCCAGAAACTGCACCACACACGGCGCAGGATGTTCCGTCGCGAGTAGAAAATCCCATCGCATGTCTCCATCTCTCGGGCGATGTCCTCGCACGCGAAGTGTCGGTAACGCGCGACTGGGAACGTCAGTGTGTAGTACTTCCAGTCTTCTGGAAACTTATTGGCCGCGATGTCGCCCTTCGATTCCATTTCGTCCCAAAGCCGTGTTCCGGGCAGCGGCGTGAGAAACAAAGTGTTGAGGACATCAACACCGTAGCGGATCGCCGTCTCCGCGATCCGCTGGCCGATCCCCGGCTCGTCGGTGTCCAACCCCATGATAAACGAACCGGCTACTAGGATCTTGTGCCGCTGGATGCGGCGGACAGAGTCCGCTAAGTCACGGCCCTCTAGAATGTGGCGTTTTCCGCCCAGCGTGCGGAGTCCGGCACTGGTTAGCGATTCGAAGCCAATGAACACACCAGCACAGCCTGCCTGAGCCGCCAGTGTAAGAAGCTCCTCGTCATCGGCCATATTGATCGTCGCTTGCGCGATCCACTGCTTGTCCAGTTTCGCGTGAATCATGGCGCGAAACAGGTCCTTTGCTCGGGCGATATGCTCGGGACTCGAGCCGATAAGGTTGTCATCCACGATCAGAACGTGTTTTTCCTGGATCGCGCCGAATTCTTGCACGACGTTGTTAATGGACCGTTGCCGATAGCGATGACCGTTAAAGGCGGTCACGCTGCAAAAGCTACAACTGAGCGGGCAACCGCGCGTGGTCTGAATCGCACCACAAGCGTAATCGCCGGTCAGCAGGTCATGCCGCGCCGGCGGAATCTCGTTCATGTCTGCGTGCTCGCCGGCGTAGCGGGGTTTCAACGCTCCTCGCTGAACATCGGCCAGGACATCGGTCCAAATCGGCTCGGCTTCCCCCGTGACCAACGCGTCCACCCGCGCTGAGGCTTCCTCAGGACGCATAGAGGCATGAATACCGCCCATGACCACGGGCACGCCTCGACTACGAAACTCGGCCGCCACTTCATACGCACGGTTTGCCTGCGACGTAAACGCGGTTACGCCCACTAGGTCGGGGCGCGGCAGCCTACCGTAATCCGGCACGCGGATGTTCTCGTCGAAAACGGAAATTTTCCACTCCTTCGGAGTCAGTGCGGCTAGGACCAGCAGACCGAGTGGCTTCCAGACACGATAGTGGTTCCAGCAGCTCTCTTTGACACGCGTCAGGCTGACGAGCGGGTTACCGGGATTGATCAAATATAGGCGCATGGCTACTACTCCTTCGAAGCCCGCAGAGCTTGAATTGGGTCACCCCAAAAGGCTCTGGGTTTTTGTCTCGACTGCGCTGAAAAGCCCGTTGATCGTTTCAGTTTATCAGAGTAATCGGCGGTTGGGAATTGCAGCCGCTGGCTTTTTGTGCCCACGGCTGGCTGGGGCGACTGAAGACGCGGGATTGTTGAGGCGCAAATCAGTACTTATAAAACCTCTTTCTAAAGGCCAACTGATTGATATCTGCCGGTTCGATACACATCACGGGCAGCGAAGCGGCGATGGCCGTGACTTCTAACCCAGCCAGGTGACCTGATTTTGCAATGGGGACAATGTGTCTCCCGGTGATTCACAGCAGCGGGGTTAGCAGGCGAGCGGTTCCCTCCAAGATATCCTGGTGCATTGGACGCTTGCGCAATTCGCGCAAGCTGATTTCGTGCGCCTGGTGGCAAAAACGCTGAAGTGAGGCAGCCAGTTCGCGCGTTACCCCCTGATCGTAAATCAGCGAGGTAATCTCGAAGTTCAATCGGAAACTACGGACGTCCATGTTTGCCGAGCCGAGCATGCACCAGCGGTCGTCCACCGTGACGAGTTTGGAGTGGAGCACTCCACCCGCATATTCGTAGATTCGGACACCGCGCTCCAACAGTTCCTGGTAGAAGCTGCGCCCGGCCCACAGCGCAATCATGGAGTCGCTGCGGGTTGGTAGCACCAGTTCGATCTCCACGCCGCGGCTGCGCGCATACGTGAACGCCATGCGCAATGCCGGGCTCGGCACGAAATAGGGTGTGCCGATGCGGATCTTGTTACGGGCAGAGGAAACGGCGGCGAACAGAATCTGTTCCAGCGGGTTGATGTTTTGTTCCGGGTCGGTCGGCAGAATCTGCACGATGGCCTGCCCGGACCGCTGCGGTTCCGGAAAATAATCTTTACCCGCTAGGTCTTGCCGCGTGGCAAACAGCCAGTCTTCGCAAAACGTACGTTGCAAGTAGGACACCGCGGGGCCGGCTAAACGCATGTGCGTATCATACCAGGGACTTAGCTTTTTCAGTCGGCCGCGGTACTCGTCGCCGATGTTCTGGCTGCCCATGAAACCGACTTCGCCATCCACCACCATTATCTTGCGGTGGTTTCGCATCTGCGGGCTGAGCTGCTTTCCAAACGGTCGGAGCGGCAGAAAAAACGCGACGTGACCACCGGCTTCGGTAAACGGACGTGTGAATTGACGGCCGATCCAGAAACACCCAACCGAGTCCAATAGCAGGCGGCATTCGACTCCAGCCCGGGCTTTCTCAATCAGCAGTTTGCGAAAGCTATACCCGGTATCGTCTGGTCGCCAGATGTAGTATTCAGCGTGGATGTGGTGCTTGGCCGCACGAATCGCTTCTTCGAGGGCGGCGAAGGTCACCTCGGAATCCTGGTAGATCTCCACCGCATTGTCTCGCGTGGCGGGCATGTCGACTAAGTGTCGCCCAAGCCCGGCGATCATCCGCAGGTCCTCGGGAAAATCCGTTTCTTCCGCCGTGCCGTCGGCTTGCTGACTAGACCAAGCGGCCAACTTCGCAGTCAGGTGTGCCACCCGCTGCCGTCGGCGCTGCGTTTGCCGTACGACCCAGTGTGACCCGAGCAGCCCGTAGAGGATCAAGCCGAAATAGGGCAGCAGCAGGATTGCCATGATCCAACACAACATCGCCGCAGGATCTTTACGGTGCCGCAGGACCGAGACAATGGCGAAGGATGCTAGGACGAGGTTTACCACCAGAGGAATTAACCAGAAGCCCGACATGTAAACATTCTCGGCGGGCTACCGGTACGTGTCAACGCTACTCAACAGCCACTCAGCCCGAATGTTCGATCAGTAATGGGCTTTGAACGCCGTTTTGATTGATGTCAGTGGGCGGTTCTAACCTATACATTCCAAACTTATATCCAGACGAGAAACGGCAACAACAAAACCGATGGGGGTCATCAGCAGGTACAGGCAACCGCCACCGGAGAACACACGACTCGAGTAATAAGGTCAGAAAATCTTTAATATCCAAGAGTCCGCGCAGACATCAACTATAACCAGGCTCAACGAATCTCTCCAAACCCTCGAGCAGGGCGGCAATATCGATGATGTAACCCGCCAACTTGGGGAATAGCAACCACCTTGCCTTTGGATGGATGCTCGACGCGACGTGTGATACAGGAGCGTTGCGATCAAGGGACAAGTGGCAACGGGATTCGTGATAATATTTGAAGTAGCTTCACAGGATTCGATGCAGGTGTTTTTCGTTGAGTATGATGACGTGATCAAGGCACTCTCGGCGTATTGTACCAATTACGCGTTCTGCGTATGGATTTTGCCAAGGTGATCGCGATGCAGTTTTGACTTCTTCGATACCCATGTTTTTCACGCGTTGGCGGAATTCGTTGCCGTAGATCGAGTCGCGATCTCGAAGTAAGAACCTGGGTGCTTCGTCATAGGGAAATGCTTCAGCGATTTGCTGTGCTGTCCATTGGGCTGTCGGGTTCGACGTGACGTTAAAGTGGGCGACTTTGCGACATTCAGGACGGAGTATGATAAAGCAATACAGAATACGAAACGTGGCAGTTGGTACAGTGAAGAAATCGATCGCTACGATGTCGCCAACGTGGTTGTCCAGAAACGTTCGCCACGTTTGTGACGGGGGTTTGTGATGGCGATACTTGTACTTGTCGATTGTAGGTTGCGATACTTCGTAGCCAAGCAGTCGGAGTTCCGATTGAATTCGTGGTGTTCCCCATAGTGGATTTTCCCGAGACATTTGGCGGATAAGCCTGCGGATCTCGGCATCGATCTTTGGGCGGCCAACCTTGCCAGGTCGCGACTTCCATCGCCAGTAGAATTTGAAGCCTTGCTTGTGCCAACGAACGACTGTTTCGGGTTGGATGATAACGAGGCAGGAATTGCCAGTTTGTTGACGTAGAGCAAGATTCTCGGCGGCAAGGCTGGCGCGACTCGTAACCAACGCACGAAAGAACAGAGATATCGCCCGTAAAACGCCCATGGCAACCCTCCATTTTGATCCTCAATTGTGATATGACAGCTTGTCAGGCAGGAGATGGCGAAATTCGTAAGTCCTTATGTAGCAAGGACGTCGGAAAAAGCAGGATTGGCATCAAGCGGCTATGGTTTTTTCTTCTGGCGAACCGGAGGCGACTGGGCCAAGGTAAAGATTACAATCTCCTCGCCGGTAGCGGTGCTGATGTCGTGGTGCAGACTTACTACTTCGACGCCCGTAACTTTCAGGACCGTCGATTCCAATACCGGGCGGGCCGCCTCGATCAACTGGATTCTCACTTGTTTGAGTAAGTTTCTACCCTTATCAGTAGGTTGCGATTGGACGAGATGCTGTTCAGCTGCGGTTAGAACGCCCTGCAAACGGATTAAGACGAGGTCGCCAATCAAACGGCAACTAATACCAGAGGGGCCCCGGCCCATGAATTCCTGCTCAAATCGCCCGATGCCGTCACATAATGCGGCCTCTATTTCTCCAGGTTGTTTTTCATCGTGACCTACGACCTTCCCCGCGTAGCGGTTAGAGATTGGCACAGGTGAGCCGACTACTCGGTAAAGACTGGAATCCAGTGATTCAGGCGAAACGCTGAGCGAGGTTTCGATCGCCAATTAAAAAATATACTGATTATTAGAGAATTCTGCAAACATCGGCGTGCAGATGTCGTATAATAGATGCAATGCTCGGGGTAATCGTTTGTTTTATCATAACCTTGAGCAAAGTTTTCGGATGACTTAATGAAGAGCAACCCGGCTCTGCCGGAAGGCTCGTTGAAGAGTAAGCCGATGCAGTTAAACACCTAAAGGTGCTTGACTGCATCGGCTTTTTTTGTTTGTGCCAGTGGGGCCAACTACGGCAGGCAAGCAGGAACTCTATGGATAAACCCCATTCAACAATGGCGCGTCAGATTGCCGAAGCTGCCAGTCTTTTCGAGCAACAGATGACTGGCATTACACCTAAGTCGGTTACTGTCATCCTGAGCGACGTCACGCTGGTGATAACGCTGCACGGGACCTTGTCTGAGGCTGAAAAGGTATTGGCGAAAACCCCCGAAGGTGCTGACCAAGTGCGAGACTTTCACCGACAGTTGTTCGCCAACGCATCCAGGTCAATACGGCAGGAGATCAAGAGGATTACAGGCGTGGAGGTATGCGAGGCGACCGAGGAAGTCGAGTGGGCTACCGGTACGGCAGTAGGAGTATTTGCGACCGGTACTACAGTACAGGTATACCTGCTCGCTGATAGCGTGCCTATGGACACCTGGAGCGGAACTAAACATGGCGATCAATCGTAAAAAAGGGGATTCTTTAATTTATTCCATTAAGGGAAAACCTTATACGGTTCCTTGTTGGAGATCTCAATAGTGTCGAGTGTCACCTCAACGTCACCGCCATGGTTTCGCCGGGCCGTGCGTAAGGCTCAAAGATGGTTAACTGAAAAGGAGTACACTGATGGATACAGACGAACGACGAAACCCAATATGGCTTGCCCTGGCTGACGCAGAGCATTGTCGGCTATTATGTTGCCGATTAACTTTGCAGGACACTCCATACGTTGACGAGTATGACGCGATTGGCAACACCTTTCCTGAACGCGAACGACTACGACCGCAGACCGGGGATGGCATGACCCATGATGTTGAGGAGAGGGAGCGACGTTTCGCGGGGAAAATCGTGGAGCGGCTGCAGGAGAAGGTCAAGACGCACGAGATCGATAACCTGGTCATATTCGCTACTCCTCGCATGCTTGGCGTTCTCAGAAAAGCTTCTTCTGGACTACTGCCGGGGCACCTTGAGGAATTCGAGGGCAATCTGATGCGCTTCGGTGTCGGCCAATTGGCTAAACATCAAATGATACGCGAACTGGTTCGGACCGTACGGGGAGCACAATGTTCAGATTAGCAGTCATGAGCACGCTCTACGACGTAAACCAGTGGCCATATGCGTCCGCATGATGAGGACATTAAGGTCAAATAGGTATAGAAGCCGAGTGATGCTGTGACTCAAGTCTGACATTGGAGCACGACCACGATTATTGCATGGAGTACTGTACATGAACGATTTGGCCAGAAGTCCGGAACAAGCTGGAACGGGTTTTACTGGGAACGACGGTAACCGTACCCGCAACCGAATAGCTTTCGTCGGCAATTATGAACCGCGACGTTGCGGCATCGCCACCTTCACAACGGATCTATGTACCGCTTTAGGCGGTAATGGGATCGAGTGTCTGGCGGTTGCGATGAACGATTGTCCTGAGCGATACGATTATCCATCCCCGGTACGATTCACCGTGGAGCAGAATGACTTGGCTTGTTATCGCCGAGCCGCACAGTTTCTCAACTACCATGCCGATACCATCAGCCTTCAGCATGAATACGGTATTTACGGAGGTCCGGCCGGCAGCTACATTTTAAAACTCCTGTCCGAACTGCGCGCTCGCGTCGTAACAACTTTGCACACGGTGCTGCGCGAGCCAACGAACGAACAACACGAAGTACTTGAACGAGTGGCCGGCCTATCCGACCGGGTGATAGTGATGAGCCCGCCGAGGTGTTAAGTTCCTCCAGGATATATACGGTATTCCGAAAGAGAAGATTGATTTTATTCCACATGGCGTACCGGACTTCTCTTTCGTCGATCCAAGCTTTTACAAGGGGCAATTCGGAGTGTCAGGTAGATTAGTGTTAATGACTTTTTGGCCTGCTTGCTCCGGGTAAAGGCCTGGAGAGCGTTATTCGAGCGTTACCCGAAATTACTTCGCGTTTTCCAAATGTAGTGTACTTTATTGTAGGTGCTACGCATCCCCATGTACTGCGTCAACGACGGTGACATTTATCGTATGGGTCTTCTCCAGCTGGGCCCGGAAACTGGGTGTCGAAAAACACGTTGTTTTCCACGATCGTTTTGTTGACCACCAAGAATTAATGGAGTTCCTGGGCGCCGCTGATATCTACATCTCCCCCTATGAGCATGAAGCCCAGATTACGTCCGGGACCCTTGCGTGGGCGGTCGGCGCGGGCAAAGCCGTGGTTTCTACGCCTTACTGGTATGCCCAGGAACTTCTGGCGGGAAAACGTGGCGTACTTGTCCCCTTTAAAGATTCTGACGCCATTGCAAATGCGGTAATTCGTCTATTGGGAAACGACGAGGAGAGAAACAATATGCGAAAACGGGCGTATTTGTTTGGGCGCGACATGATTTGGTCCAATGTTGCTCGTACCTACATGGACTCTTTTGCGCGTGCCCGTGAGCAAAGTGCGAACCACTTCCATGCGATCCGTGCATTTGCCCCCGCAACCGCTTATCGGTGACGTGCTGCCAGAAACACGGTTGCAGCATCTAAAACGGCTAACGGATGGCACTGGGGTTCTACAGCACGCCCGCTTCGCGGTTCCCAATTATCGCGAGGGGCATACCACCGACGATAACGCCAGGGCGTTACTCCTAAACGGCTCTCCTGGAGCAATTGGGGCGAACTCCCCCCTGACGAGATCGAGGATCTGACCACACGCTATCTGGCTTTCCTGGACTACGCCTTTGCACCGGATACAGGGCGTTTTCGAAACTTTTTGTTATACGGTCCATCACGCTGGCTTGAACAAATCGGCTCGGAAGACTGTCACGGACGCGCCCTGCGGGGATTGGGTGCCTTGGTGCGGAGGACAAACCGAGCTGGATTGCGAGGCGCGGCCGTTGACTTGTTTAGCGCCGCGTTACCCGCTGCGTTAGAGCTAAAATCACCGCGTGCTGTAGCTTCAACTTTACTCGGAATACACGATTGCCTGCTTTGGCTACCCCGGGCGACCGTGCCGCAGAAAGAAACTAGCCAACTGCTCACCAGCCGACTTGTAGCCCTTTACCTCAAGAAGCGCAAGGATGGGTGGATCTGGTTTGAAGACTCTTTGACCTACGCTAACGGCATGTCTACCGCACGCGCTGCTCGTTGCAGGCGAATACTTGGGCGAAAACCAAACCATAGAAATCGGTTTGGCAACGCTTCGCTGGTTGATGAACGAGCAGCACGCAGCGGCAGGGCATTTTGTACCTATCGGCTCAAACGGGTTCTACACGCGAGGCGATACACGCGCTTGTTTCGACCAACAACCTATTGAGGCCTGCGTCTCGGTGTCTGCTTGCCTGACAGCCCTGCGAATAACAGGGAACTTGAATTGGCAGCAGGAAGCAAAATGCGCGTTCGAATGGTTCCTGGGCCGCAATGATCTGGGGTTGCCGCTATGCGACCTCCGAACGGGAGCCTGCTATGACGGGCTGTGTCCAAATCAGGTAAATGCCAATCAAGGGTCTGAATCGACACTGGCGTATCTAGTGGCCTTAGCGGAAATGCGGCTTGCCGATCACGCGAGCGTTTTAGCATGCGACAAAGACTCAACGGCGAGCAAGCCGTCCTCAAGCCAGGAAGGAAATAGCGCCAGACATTCGTTACGGAGTACTGTTACGATGCCACCACTGGTCAATACCAAATCTCAACACCGCCTCCGCGGCTATACACGATCATATCGGTTCTCAATCCTGTACGGCATGTATTGCGGATGATACGACTATTCCAAAGAAAAGGACGGATCCATATGTCGAAACCAAGAAAGCTCAGTCCTCAGCGTAATTGCTCCTTCAGAAAGAATGAACGCGAGCGAACGAAACGCGAAAACGCCGAGCTAAAACGTCAGCGACGTGAAAGTAATAAGTGTATAACCGAGCCATTGAAACTCGATGTTATGCAGAATGGGGGGACAGAAGTCTCTCTGTCCGATGACCAGGATGCCTCCTTTTCTCTTACGAGTGACAGCGAACCAGAATCTGACGCGGATGTTGGAACCGAAAGTTTCTTAGGCTGACGGATCGTCGAAAGCGAGATCACAGAGCCCTTCATGAGACAGACGCGACCGAAGTATGTCGTTAGCCATTAGGAAAACAGGATATTTAATAAAATGTTTCAGATGGGCGGATACCTTTGGGGAAACGAATGAACTATTGATGAACTCGATTGACGTTGGTGGACGAGTTTTCGCGTATTAAGACTCGATCTGGATTATATAAAAGGAGTAATAACATGAAGTTTATTGATTTTTGGTCCGTAGTTTTGGTCATCGTTAGCGCACTGAATTGGGGACTTGTAGGTTTATTCAAGTTTGATCTTGTGGCAGCCCTACTAGGTAATGCGACGTTGCTAAGTCGATTGGTTTACATCCTCGTTGGTGCTGCTGGTTTGTTTCTGGCTCTGCAATGGACTGCTATTGCTGAGCGTTCGCGGGCAGCGAGAGGATAAGGTCCGATCTAGCGAGTTCGCAATTTACCGCGTTCGGTTAGACGTTGAACAAAACGCGGATCGACCATTAGTAAGTGCGCCCCGTGATCGGGGGAGTCCCGCAGCATTGCATAAGGATCTAGAGATGGCAAAAACACCGAGTCCAGACGATGCGGTCATACTGCATTACTCGAAACTTCGTTGGGGAAGGATTGGTTTAGCCTTGGTTTTACTATTAACGGTGTGGGGCGGAGTCAGCGTGTTTTACACGGTTGAAGCCGACAGCGAAGGTGTGGTCCTTCGCTTCGGAGAGTACTACAAAACAACGCTTCCGGGATTACACGCTAAGTTACCCTGGCCAATCGATACAGTGATGGTTGTCCCGGTACAGCAGATTCAGACGCTGGAGTTTGGGTTTGGAACGATTGCCGCCGGGCAGGTTACCCGATACGCCGCGCAAACACAGGAACACGAGACGATGGCCCGCATGCTAACTGGCGATCTGAATTTTGGCTCACGTGGAATGGATTGTCCAGTACCGCATCAAGGACGCGCAACACTATTTGTTCAGGATCGGAGGTCACAGCAGTAACAAGGTTGCAGTGGAAAACACAATCCGGAACGCCGCCGAAGCAGTCCTGCGGAAGCTGGTTGGCGATCGGAGCGTTGACGAAGTCATTACTCGCGGGCGCGAAGAGATTGCCAGCGAAGCCAAACGGGAAATTCAGGAGATGGTGGACAACTTTGAGGCTGGCGTAGAGGTGGTAACAGTTAAGTTGCAGTCAGCCACGCCGCCTGAAGCGGTAAAAGATGCGTTCGACGCAGTCAATCGCGCCCGGGCAAAACAAGGAACGGGTAATCAACGAGGCACGCGGGGAACGTAACCGGGTTATTCCGGCCGCTCGGGGACAACGTGATCGTATGATCTCGGAAGCGGAGGGATACCGGGAACGCGTGGTACCTGAGATGACTGGGCGAGCAAATGCTTTTCTCGCCCAGTTGACCGAATACCAGAAAGCGCCAGAGGTCACTCGGACGCGCCTCTATCTTGAAGCAATGGAGGAGACGCTGGCCCAAGTGGATAGCATCACCGTGATCGACGAGTCGGTTCGGGGGTTGCTCCCGATGTTGAACCTGGATTTCGTCGATACATCGGCCAAAGGCCAGAAAGAGGGTGGACTATGAAAGCCTTTGGCATTCCAGTGATCGTGTTCCTAATCGTAGTTGTGGTTATTCCAGCATCGGTTTATACGGTACCAGAAGGATGGCAGGCGGTTATTACGCAATTCGGAAACCCGGTTCGCATTCGAACCGAGGCGGGGCTTTTCTTCAAGCCACCATTTATCCAAGAAATCCATCGTCTGGAGAAACGTTTACTGCCGTGGGATGGCGATCCCGAGAATATGCAGACGCTAGACAAGAAGCGGATCTTCATTGACGTGTGGGCCCGATGGCGGATCGTGGATCCTATGAAGTTCTTTCAGGCTGTTCGTACGGAAAACCGTGGCTATAGGATTCTTGACGACCTTATTGACTCGGCTGTCCGTGACGTGGTGGCACGCAACAACCTGATTGAGGTGGTGCGGAGCAGTAACCGTGAGTTGCTCTATGAAAGCGATGAACTTGCACGCGATGCCGCTTCCAGCCAGGATCGTATCACCGTCGGCCGCGCCAAGATGGAAGCTGAGATACTTACCGTTGCCAGCGTCGGTCTCAAGGAACAATACGGCATGGAAATAAGCGTTGTTCACATCAAGAGAGTGAACTACATCGAGTCGGTCCGTACGACAGTGTACGACCGGATGAAATCGGAACGCATAAGGATTGCCAAGCTATTCGAATCCGAGGCTGAGGAGGAGAAGAACCGTATTTTGGGATTGACCTCAAAGGAACTCGACGGAATCAAAGGAGAACAACAGCAGCGGGCAGCCGAAATCCGCGGGCGGGCAAAGGCGGAAGTGATTCGGATCGCAGCCGAGGCTTACGGGAAGTCTCCTGAGTTCTATGGGTTTATCCGGCATCTCGAGACTTACAAGAAAGCATTGGGTACTGGCACTCGTCTTGTGTTTTCCACCGACAATGAGTTACTCCGGTATCTTCATGGATTAACGGAAGAGAGCGACGAACCGTCCCCTAGGCAGATTTCCACGAACTCTGGCGGCAACATGCACCGGGTCACTGATACCCATCCACAACTGGTTGGCAAGGTCAGAGCGTTGGCTGATGTGCGCGATGAACTTCAAGCCAACTTTGATCATGTCGTATTTGGTATGGAGAATGCGTCACCAAGTGATGCGGCCGCATTGGCAGAACTGTGTGCAGAACTTAAGTGCTACCTTAAGCATTTCAGTATAAACGGGCGAGAGGATTGGGAGTTGCCCCAGCATTCCTTCGTCCATGAGAAGGAAGAAGAGGGTTGACTAACCGGTTCGATGTATATCCCTGTCACCTCGGGATGGCCAAAGTCGTGTTCGCCAGAACTCAACCCGTCACAAAACGGATCCACGACTTTTGATAGCAAACGATCGGGAAAGCCACTTTCTTAATGGTGACCGCCTCGGCAACGGTTCTCACCCGAGATATAATTGTCGCCAATGGAGTATAGCATGAATACCAAGCAACGTAATGTGGTTTACCAACGTTGGAGTGGTGCGATTAGACGCGAAACTCGCGATCTAGTTTCGCTGGAACGGATTAGCACACGTGCTTTGGCCGACAACGATGTGCGGGATGATTCAACACTTCGGAGCATGATTCAGGCAGATCTCCAGAAACGCCGGTGCGAACTCGAGCTGGAATTGCAGACTGAACAATCCCGGAACGCTTCTTCAGGGGCACCGGCTAACGAGCCGTCATCGCTACCGGAGGCGATTCCCGCAGTGTCACCGAAGCAGGTGCGGGAGGCTTTCAATGAACTGGCCAGGGCTCTCTACGTATCGTTGGAGCGAGGCAACGTTAAAGAAACTCGCATTGCCTTTAAAAAAATGATAACCCTCCAAGAGCAAAGTCCGGAAGTTATTCCAGCCACCTTAGTCGGGAAATACGAACAACAAATTGAGAAATTACGAAATCACATTGGTAAACTCACTGACGAGATTGCGACGTTGACAGAGCGGGCCGTTTCAGCGTCTCGCGAAGGAAATGAGCAGGGACTGGTACAATCGATGTGTCGACTGACAGCGATCCATGTGGCCTATCCGCATCTACTCGATGAGTCCGGATTGGAGGGTGTTCGTCGCGACGCAGCCCGCGCTGCCGATGATCGCCGCGAACACAAACTTACAACGAAGAGCCTCCTCAAACGAGAGCGGGCAATAACTAGTGAGATCGAGACGCTTGCTGCCGCAGTTTGTGACTTTCACCGAGTGGCATGTACGGTTCCGGACACAAGTCAGGAGTTTCGCGAAGCGGAAGCGACATATTCGCGGGCGATCCAGAAAGTTCGTACTTACGACGCGGAATGGTTTCTGGGAGTTGTTCTTGATTTGGCTGACTTGCTGGCGGAATGGTCAGTACCACCTCCGGGAGCGGAAGGCCAGATAGACTGCTTCCTGGATAGAATTAAGTTGAGTCTGGATCGCATTCGCGCAGAAATGCTTGAAATCGAGAACGAAAAAGATTCGGAAAAGAGTAAAGGGAATGACTATGACTTGACCTGATCATTTTGGAGCTCTAAAAGCAATTTCTAAATCAACTGCGGGAATGTTTCCCGGGCATTGATGATTCTCAATATTGTCTTGTACTGCGGTGCCTTTCTTTCTCTTAAACACAGGTGTCTGCGATGACAGAAATATTTAAACGTTCCCCCGTGAACCCCATCCTGACGACAGCGGATTTGCCAGTTCCTGCTGCCGCGGTACTCAATCCCGGGGCTACCCAACAGAATGGAGAAGTTGTTCTTCTACTACGGGTTGAGGATCTCGCCGGTTATTCAAGTATCTATATCGCGAGAAGTAGGGATGGTATAGCAAACTGGTCTATTAGTACCGAACCTATCCTGAGATACGGGCAGAGCCAGTGGCGCTACGAGAAGTGGGGGTGCGAGGATGCGCGGGTTACGTATCTTAAACACGAAAAGCGGTGGTATATAACCTATACTGCTTACTCCCCCGTAGGAGCGGCTGTTGCCATTGCCCATTCAGACGACTTGATTCGAGCCCATCGCGTTGGACTGATTTTCTCCCCAAACAACAAAGACGCGGTTTTATTACCTGCGAAGTTTTCGGACCGATGGGCGGTGCTGCATAGACCTGACGCAGGTGGTATCGAACACATCTGGTCAGCATACTCATCCGACCTGATTCATTGGGGAGAACCACATTGTGTACTCCCGGAAGGAGGAGGTGCCGCATGGGACGCAGTGAAGGTTGGCGCTGGACCACCACCAATTCTTACCGAAGACGGTTGGCTGCTCATCTACCATGGCGTCAAGGAATACGGCGGACACCTTGTCTATAGAGTCGGCGTTGCCCTTCTGGATAAAGACACACCGCATAAACTTATTGCCCGCTCGTCTAATTGGATTTTTCAAGCAGAGGCACCGTACGAAGTTGCGGGACTCGTACCCAACGTCGTGTTCCCAACCGGGTTGCTCCTACGTGGTGACGAGTTATGGATGTACTATGGGGCAGCCGACACACACATATGTTTGGCAACCGCAAAACTAAGTGATGTTATGTCTGTAATGCATTGACAAAATCGTCAACAGGCGGATTAAAGCAGTTCTTACGCCTTTTTGGAAACCTTTATGAAGTAACGGTTCGGAATAAACGGAAGGCACAAAAGGCTTGCTACTTGATTTCAACGACCTCACTATCCCAAATTCTATGATAACTCCCATATCCACATAAACCCAATCCTGGGGAATGTCACCTGAGTTGGATTATCCCTTGATGTCCGCCGCGGGCGCTGTACGGACTGGTAGGTAGTCGACGGGAAGATGTCTAATCGCCCAGTCGGATTGGCAGCCGTCGGCGATATCCACCATGGGAATACGCCTTTTTTGCATCCCTTCCCAGGTCTTGATAGGACCTCGTTTAAGCTTGCGTGCCCAGAGGTACATCCTTGGCGCGGTCAGAAGCAGGCCTATGTGACCTATCGCTTGAAACATCAACCGTTTACCTGCCAACTTGTCCCGGCGGTAGCGGAGCAGGATTTTAAGGATATTGAACGGGTTGTAAAAAGCCGCATAACCCCTGATCAGGTTTGTTTGCTTTTTCCATGGTTGGGGATGCCGAGAAGCCATGACGTAGTTTCCATCCCGGTGTGTCTGGGGAACGAGTTGTCCACCAACCTTTTCGAACATGATGCGGTCCTGGGCAGCGACGTCGATGTCGCTACTGCCGACCGCCGGACCGAGATAGGTCACTTGGTAGGAGGTGGCCCCCTTATCGAAGACGTATTGCGCCTGGTTTATTAAACCCGAAAGGTCTCCCGGGCTGGAACGCAGCGGCTGATCATCACTGTGAATCATCATTACGCTCGTTTCTATCTCGAGCTTATTGAGCAGGGCAATTAACTCTTCTGTTTTGCTTTCATTCTGCCCCTTGTTCACCAGCTTGCCCGTTATATCCTCTATGCCGAACCAGATAGCCTTCATACCTCCATCTCTGCAAAGCGGCAAAAGATCCCGGTTATTGAAGACATCGCTTTGAGTGCCTTCGGTATAAAAGCTAATTTCCTTCCCCAGAGGCGTTCCTTTCGGGGTTTGGGTATTTACCATAGCGGTCATGAAATCTACGACCGTTTTTCGCTTGTTGAAGAAGTTGTCATCGGTACCAAAGAATTCACGGATACCAAACTTTTCATAAATGTGTTTGATTTCGGCCGCCATCCGGTTGGCACTTTTATGTCGCCACGAACGCTGATTGAATGCGGGTATGGGACAGAAGGAGCAATTGAACTTGCAACCCTGGGTAGCGATGATGGAAGATATTATGGAAAGCTTGCCTACTCGTTGGGCAGGGCAAGGGTCGGGCGATAAAGTCTCTTTTCGATGGGGAGGTTCCAAAACTCGATACCCGGCATCCGGTATGGGCAATTCATCAAGGTTCTGAAGCAGTTGCTGTACACCGGTGTTTACAGCATATGGTTTACCAGAAGGAGATGCGGGTGACAGGTAGACCAAACCTGCTACATCATCAAGTCCGCGAGAGGACCTGGCTCGCTCGAACGCAGTTAGTGGCGAGTCGCCATCTCGGCAATGGTCGATGATCGCCTGCAACAGCCGTAGGAGGATGTAGACCTCCCCGGTCACTACAC
This sequence comes from Phycisphaerae bacterium, assembly GCA_963667855.2. Classification (GTDB taxonomy): domain Bacteria; phylum Planctomycetota; class Phycisphaerae; order UBA1845; family UBA1845. The sequence goes on from CAXXKI010000029.1 coordinate 816,210, forward strand.
AGTCTGCTCCCACGCCCGGTTCGGGGCCGAGTTCAAAGTAATCGGTAGGTTCGTAAATCGCTTTCGGACCGCCCGAGAGAATCAGTGGACGATGTTCACCAAGAGTGTGAGCGTCGCGAATCAGATCCCACGACGGCTCCGCGTGAACCTGCATCGCCGAGGTCATTAGAATGTCGATAGGTTTTCCACCTAGTTCTGCTCTACTCGGTTTGAAATTCGGATTCCATTGCTGAAGCACTACACGAATATTTTTAAATCCGGAACAATCTAGTACGTCGGCCAGGGTGCGGACGGAGCAAGGCGCCATCCGCTTGTCCGCATACCAGAACGGCAGCATTCGTGTCCTGAAATCAAACGCATAGACAATGACTATGTTCCAAGCGTGAGCTTGATGGCAATTACGCAGCTTCTCGGTTGCCTTTTGAAAGGCACCAGGTTGTAAAAAAATGTCGCCCGGATCGCGGCGAGGTAGATCCACAAGTCCCCCCTTCTTCCTGACCCACACGATTGTGCCACATTGCCAGCCGTCGAGGGATAGCAAAGGTTACCACGATTGCAACTTTACTTCAATTCCGGGCCATTTCAGCATCTGTAAACACTCATATCGATTGTCGTAGCGTTACTTGAAATTTCGCTTCCGGTCTTTCCTTACTTTTGTAGCAGGGGATTTGCAGGGACACGTAAACGAATGCCCCTGCAGCAAACCTGCGTTCGGTTGTCGTCGATAGGTAGAAGAGTGAAAGGAAAAAGTGTATCGAAATATGGTTTGCCTAGTTAGGATTAGGATGAAACCAAAGGATTGAGCGTGTATTGACGGTTTAAAACTGTTTGGCGAATTCGGTGTATTCAGTCCGCACCATTCTGAACAATAGCGACTATTGCAGATCTAATGTTCTTAGGAAGTGATGACCAAGCCTCAACCAATTGCTGAAGATCGGCTTCGATTAAGGTCGATGCACCAGATTTTGCACCACCCGATTCTAGTAAATCCTGTAATTTCTTATCATTACAGGGTGTTACGTAATTTAGTTCGAGTCCTTTATCGCCCATTAGAAGCAGCTCCGTGTTTTCGCACGGGGCCGTATCTTTGCGCATCTCTTTACACGATAGCCATTTACAAACCTGCGCCGTTTTCTGGTGCGGCACCGCGCTACGCAAAACTGCGGCCTTCTGCGCCGAGTTTGCGACGCACTGTCGTTGCTGCAGCCTGAACGAAGGAGTTGCTTTCATTGAATCTCCAAGGTTTCTTCCTTGTTCGCTAATCGATAACTAGTACTTCTTCCGCCGCCTGGGTTCTTTACGATTATGTGCCGGTCCAGCAGCTCGCGAATATCGCGAAACGCTGTATCCGTTGAGCACTTGGCCAGTTCGGCATATTTCGACGTGCTTAGACGTGCTTAGATGTCCTTGGAAATCGTCGAGCATACGGTTGATTATCTTTCGCTGTCGGTCATTAACCGGGCGGAAATTGATTCGTTGCCAGAGCCTGGCTTTATAGAATATGAATGAGAGAGACTTGTCGACACGTCCGATTGTCTGATCGAGACAGACCAGGAACCATGCCAGCCAGTTCGTGATATCAAGATCACCTCGCCTGTCAAGCTTGTGAGGTTTGCCTCGACACGTAGGTTGAATCCCAAGGCTTCCGTTCGTCCCAGGTGTTTGCCTTGTTTGTAGCGCAGCGCCGCTAATGCTGTCGCAAGGAATTCGCTGTTCCATGTGAATCGTGGCTAGACCGGTCACTCATGTATAAACACCATTTCACCGCACATCCTGCGGTGACATGGTCTATTCGCAGAGCGGGCGATTATTCGACGCGGTTCTTACGGCGAATATCGGCAATATTCACCGCCAGGAGTGGGTTAATAAACGTTCGACGTGGAGTTGATAAATCGCGGATATTTACCGTTTAACCGCGAAAGGGCCGTTTTTCACGCGGTATTTCGGTTCTGGTATGTACGTACTATCTCTTGGAATTCGGAACTCGCAGGAGTAGACGTCCTATCATGGATATATAGTTGCGATACTTGCAGCTAGCGACCAAGCGCATTGACGTGGTATTGCCCAATTCACTACCAGAAGACTTTTGAGCAAACATCCGCCATTGGACAATCTGAGCACGAAGGAGACTCACTGTGACACCAAGATCTTCCAATGTGCCAAGCAGGCCCGTCAAGTATGCCGGGATATTCAGGATGAACGCGTCGGGCGGTCCTTATCACTTCACCTTCGGATGGGTTTCGGCCACATAGGCCAAGCCGTGCAAAGACTCGTTGGACATTAACGTCGGGTTTCGGGTCCATACCAGCATAATCGGACGCATCAAGCAGGATTTCCTTTGCTTCGTCCAGCAGTATAACTACCATTGAAGCAATACCTGGCCCAACGCCGTATAGTGCTTGCATGCGTTGTTTGATCGTTTGGGCACGTTGGTTTTTCCAGAGGTTACGTGCATCGCCTTCGTACCGATTTACTACGTGGTCTGCAACATCAACAAGTGTTTTAGCAGCATCCGTGAGATAACGTGGCTTGCCGTCGATTCGCCTCAACACCGCGAGCATTTCGTCGGACGTCATCACCGCGATTTTCGTTGGGTCAAGATGGCCCAGGGTGGACTTGATCTTTAACGGTAATCGCCATGCCTTTTCTGCAGCCATTCCGCGATCCACCGAGGCTGCCAAAAGGAAAGCGAATGGATCATCCTTGGCAAGTGGTCCGACCAAAGGATCGTCGGTGAACAGCAACTCTTTTTCGCCAATAGTTTTTCCCACATCGATCAGTCGCTTCACGATTTTTGATTCAGATATGGACATCAGTATTCGCTCCATCTAATATCAATAAACACAACAATCGAAGTTGGTATGACAACATACACCACAGATCATGTGTACAAGAGGCTACTCACAAACAATACAGACATCACTAGTAGTAATAGGCCAGAACCGATAAGGGCAACGAATGGGATCAAGCATCCGCTCTTTTTCCCACCGCCTCCGTAACCATAGAATCGGAAACCGCGTCGTCCCCAGGTGATACCTCCCCATTTGCCCCACCACCCAATCCGAAAGCCCATGGTTCCCGTCCTCCTTCTGCTCCGTTAAGATCCCTGAGCGTTCTGTGACTCTGATTGACGATTCGACCAGTAATCGTGGACTCGCCGCAATTCTCCAAAATAAAAAGCATCGTTGTCTTCAGTACTATGAAGTCCAATACGTTTGGCAAGATTAAAGAACCCTTGACCTGGAATCATTTTGTCGTTTGATACAACCAAAGCCGAGATCAACGGTCTTCCCTCTTGGTGCTCAGATTCGGAAATTTCGCCAAGAATTTGTCCAATGAATGCACGATCGTGCGCAGATTCCATATCCAGACCAACAAGTGGTGCGATTTTGCCATACGTTGTTGTTCCACGTTTTCGAGCGATCTCACGAAGATGTAATAGAAGATCATTAGTGTTCGGATCCATATTGGGCTTCTCAATTAGTGTTATGTTGCCCAACTGTGAGCTGTATGTTCCGACAACATGATCCACAGGATTTCCAGTTACCCTTGCGGAACATATCGAGCCATTCAATCATCTCGTCAAGATCAAGCGAAAAGGACTTTTCCACGACAGTGGAAGCCCGTTTTAGGTGATAGCAATCCGCACGATGCAACACGTTTTCCTGTATGCCACTGATACCCTTACCTGCAAAATCGTTAAACACGAATCCCTCACCCTTTTCGCAGATTTCAGACCACCGTGTGTCACTTGTGATTGACTCCATCGTATCACCTCCTGTTGAGTATTACATGTATTGCCTATCTCAATATGCACTTGCTGCATTATATCGCGGCCTACCCGACTTATTCAACACATTATAGCCATTGCACCTGAAAAGTAGGGGTAGGAGGTAGGGGTAGGGTATAGATATCACGAAAAACCTAACTGTAGATATTCGCTAATATTGGGCCGTTTTGATCATGTAGATCACAAACAGGATGTACTGGTTAATCATCATGAAGAATAACATGTAACTTAGTCGGCAAAGAAATCGTAAAGAGTGCACATCCCAGTAAATGATCAGTTGAGTATCGTTTGAACCAACTGTTTCGGACATCGCATTTTGCGTTACCATCATTGTGTCTCACTGGATATTTCAAAACATTCACGATTTCCTTGGTGCCCATATCGCCCTTTTTCTGCGGCTCCGTATTTTCTCAAGGAGCCACTTTTTCACTTCCCTGTTTACGAAAAGTTAAAGATATTGACGGGCCTCTCCCCTGGTAGCATTAACCAAAGTTCTCTTACCGCACATTCCCACCTATTCGATTGGTGAATATCTATTGATCGCTGCAGATACGATGTGGCCAGACAATAACGAGAATAGGTTGATCGAGAATAGAATTAGCGGGAAATACGCGAACCGATGGAGAAGGCTATCTCGCTATTGTACATTTCCAACTTTTTATAATTCGCTTTGAGTTAGAATGATCGACCGGTAAAAGAAAAACGCTTCCCCTATGGGGAAGCGTTGAGTGAAAACAGATTAATATCCTTTGCCCCAATGAATGGGATATGGTCAGCATGGCAGAACCCGCAGGAAAAGAATCATCAACTTCCCGCATGGTAGAACAACTACGGCAGAAACCAAAGCCGGTTGGCCACCTGTACCTCTACAGCCTGGCTATTATACGCTGCTGTAAGGAATAAGAGCCATGAAGCGAGCCTGCTTGATGGCGTTCTTCAGCGACTTCTGCTCCTGGGCAGAGGTGCCGGCACGCTTGCGTGACTGCATTTTGCTGCTGCTGGTTACAAACTTTCTTAAAAGCTCAACCTCTTTGTAATCGACGATATCGCCAATCCAGTCCTTGCCCCCACGCTTTGGGAACCGGCATGTTGTGTGAAAGTTGCGCTTCTTATTGTTGTTATTATTGTTATTGTTGTTCTTCTGCTGCATTTTCTTAGTCGCCTAGTGACAAACTATCCAGTTATTGACCTGTAATGAACGCCGGAGTTATTTACCGGCATATTCCGCCATGAGGCGGTCAAACTCTTCTTGCTCCACAACCTCCGATTCGTCAATCAACATGATGGGAATACCATCACGAATCGGATACCGTCGTCGCGTCTGCGGATCGATCGAGTACAACCAATCGCCAATCTGCACAACAGCCGCCCGTGACTCCGGACAAACCAAGATGTCCGCCAACTCTGGTTTGAGCTTTTGGGTCATCATATCCTTTTGTCCCCGCTCTTCATTCACATTCCACATGTAGAATCAACAGCGAAGCGCCGTAGTCTACTGCAGAAATTATCGTTTGACAAGGCACCAACGAACCGTACCAGGTTTCGAACAGATAAGGCTACCGATTTCTTGAAAACGGCTCAATATACCCGTAATTACCTGCAAATAATATAGTTACAACAGTTCGGCCAATTGTCGTTTGAGAATTTTTCCGGTAACGCCACGAGGAAGGCTCTCACAAATCTCGATCCGTTTGGGAACTTTGTAGCCGGCCAACTGCTTCCGCACGTGATCTCGCAGCTCCAGTTCCGTCACATTTTTCCCGTCGAGTGTGGTTACGAAGGCCACGGGAACCTCACCCCGGCTATCGTCGGGAACGCCGATAACCGCTACCTCGTCGACGGCATCGTGGGTTTCAATGACGGCCTCTATCTCCCGCGGAAACACGTTCTCCCCGCCGATTATCATCATATCCTTGAATCGACCGGTGATCTTCACGTAGCCGTCGCCGTCGATCTGACCACAATCTCCGGTTTTTAACCATCCATCTGGAGTGATTACGCTGGCCGTCTCCTGTGGCAAACCTCGATATCCTTTCATTACGTTGGGACCTTTGATCCATATTTCCCCATCTTTGTTGGGTGGAAGGCTCCCTCCGGAATCGTCGACTATTTTGACCGACACGTTGTTTACCGCCCGGCCTATCGTTCCCAGACGGGTTGTACCGGGAAGATCGAGGGTACAAACAGGAGAGGTCTCAGTTAATCCGTATCCCTGGTGCAACTCAACGCCAAAGCGCTGGCGGAAACCATTGGCAATCGATTCCGGTAACGGCTCGCCGCCGCTGAGTAGCAGGTAGGCGTCCTTCAACAAATCGGATTCCGCGGATTTCAATCGCAGCAGGCCCCCAAACATACTGGGGATGGCCAGGAATACACTTATTCGATGCTTGCGTATCGCCTCCGCTACCGCAACTGCCGAAAACCGGGGGATGCAATAAACCGAAGCCCCCAATGCGATAGGAATCAATACGTTCGCGGTAAGCCCGAAAGCATGAAACGGCGGCAGGCAGTTCAGGAAACGATGATCAGGAGCAAGCTTCGCCGTCTCAATGCAATTAACAGTATTGCTATAAAGGTTTTTGTAACTGAGCTCGACCCCCTTCGGCTCGCCCGATGTTCCCGATGTGTAAAGCACAATCGCCGTATCATCCTGATCCACCACAGGCAAAGGAGGCTTGCGACGGAAAACGCTCAGGGCAATTGCTTTCTTGAGTGGAAGATTCTCGAGAAAAACTACGCGGACGGGAAGCTCCTTGACCAGGTCGGCGAAATAACGAATGGTGAAGATGGTGTCCAGTTCGGCATCAGCAACTATCTTGGACAGTTCGGCCGGTGGAAGCAGGAAATTCAAAGGGACTGCCGTGCGTTTTGCCCACAGGGTGCCAAAAAGCATACCGGCAAAAGCACTGCCCGCAGGAAGCATCACCCCGACATTGGTTGCCGCCGTTTTTTCGCTGACGATTCTTTGAATCGCCTGAGCAAAGGAGAGTAATTGCTTATAAGTCAGGGTTACACGCTCATCGGAAACCGCTACCTTCTTTCCCCGGCATCGGGCCGCTTCTACAAGCAGGTCCATCAGCATAAAGGTAATCCTCCTGAGCCGAACTCGTTATCACCACCGCAGAAACTAAAAGCGAGAATAGTCCTTGCGTATAGCTTTGTCCACGTGCATTATCTAACTCAATACTCGGGTTAGCGGGTCACCTGCGGCAAACTAACCGGGTGGATTAACGATAGAGATGAAAAACTGACCAGGTAAGTGAAGCGGCATGATTAGGCGAAATTCAATCAAAGTGGCGTGTATGATCGCAAGCGTTTCGGCATTCTTCGGTGCTGCGGGGTGTAACCAGATACCGCAGTCGGTAATGGAGCAGATGGAACAGGCGTTTCAAGAGCTCGATGCGAAGGATTACAACGGCTGCGAGCAGATGCTGAACCCGATAATCACCTCTTACGGCCACAGCGAGGGGATCGCCCCGGCGTATTACATGCGCGGTCAATGCCGATTGCGTAAAGCACAACGCGACCAGGCTCAAATGGATTTCACTACCGCTCGTCACTTGACCAGGGATCGGAAATTCCGTTCGTGGATTGATGCCCAGTTGGGCAATATGGCTTACGACGATGGCAACTACGGTCAAGCGTGCATTCATTACCGTGACGCGGCAAAATATATGCCACACAGACCACCGGCCGACCGCGTGCTGTATCAATACGGGGTGGCACTGCAAAGAACCAAGCAATTCGCCAACGCCCGGGAGATTCTCCGTCGGGTGTTTACTGATTTTCCATCTTCCCAATGCGCTCCCGACGCGCAGCGGAAGTACAGTTGGGATAGAGACCATTACGCCATCCAATGCGGTTCGTTCTCCACTCTGGATTCGGCCAACCAGGAAGCTAGCAGACTCCGCCAGGAAGGTGTGGACGCCATCGCTTATCCGGAATTCGACGATAACGGACGAAAGCGGTTCGTAATCAGGGTCGGGCGGTTTACCTCGTACCTTCAGGCAAACCGCAGGCTGGAAGCCGTTCGTCGCGTTCAACCGGACGCATTCATCGTCCCCTGACGAAAAAGCGTAAATCGAAATATACCATATCACCGCGGGTGAGATTTTACGGAAACGAATCCCGCACGCTTTTCTATTGCGCCGGTAACGACCGATAACCAGCCAATTACGGCAAAAATCGCAAACATCTCTCCCGAAACGGCCATTTGAGCGGCATTGGGTAACTATCCCCTCGTTCGATTCCGATAGAACATTTTGAAAACGCTGTCTTCTCCAAACGGAGTTGAAGGAGCCACGAAATGGAACCTATGGAATCGAAATCCACGGATGTCGCGCCAATGGAGCAGGTCAAGAACCGGACAATGGGTTTGCTGCAGGCATACTTCCAATCGCGTAATCATTTACGTAAAGGGATCTGTCTGCTTAACGCCGGTCAATACGAGTTGGCCACCGACGAGTTGACCAGGGCGTCGACTGCGGGGTGCAATACGAAAGACCTTTCGTCCTATCTGGTCAAAGCGCTGCTTGGTTCGGGCCGTTACCAGGATGCGGCGGCTGAATTCGAAAAGAACATCGAACATCATCCGGACGATGTGGACAGCATCATCAGACTGGCTTTAGTGCAATGGAAGTCGGGTAAACCACAATCGGCAATAGACACCCTTCGCAGCGCTGTCACGCGGTATCCGAATAACGCCGAACTGCACTTCCAGCTGGGAACATTGCTGGCCGGTCTCGACGAGAACGAAGAGGCCGAACTCCGCTTTACCCAGGCAATCGTAATCGACAGGAACCACACCGAAGCCCAGGTCAGCCTGGCCATGTGCCTGGGCAGTCGACAGGATGTAGTGGGAGCGGTAAGGCATTTATCAACCGCTCAGCACAACGATCCGGGAAACGCGAGAATCGCCCTGCTGCTGTCCTGTGCGGCCAAGGCCTGCCAGGATCTCGGGGAAGAAGTAACCGTTCGCGCGGATATGCCCGAAGATGAATATGAATCCAATAATGACACGGTCAGTGAACTCAGTCGCCTGATAGAAAGCGAGCCGGAATTCGCCGAGGCGTTTCTGCTGGTGGACGACAAGGAACTGGACCGCTCCGCGTTTGCCCTGCTTTCCGCGACGTTGAAGATGGCAATTGAACGCAATCCTCATCGGGAAAACCTTTACTACCTGCGGGGCCAGGCATTGGCCCGGCTGGGTCAGGTTCATGAAGCGATCGAAGCCCTGGAGCAGGCAACAAGAATCAATCCGAAGTACATCGTAGCGATTATCCAACTGGCAAAACTCTATCAACAGACCAACCGCTTCGTGGAAGCGACAGCCAGGCTGGAAGAAACAACGCGACTTGGGGCGGAATACGCTGACACATACTACATGCTGGGAAATCTTTATCGGGACACCGGCAAGCTGCAGAAAGCGCGCCGGGCTTACGAACACGCTTTAAGCATAAACAGCAATTACGTAAAAGCACAAGAAGCGCTTGAATCGCTCGCCGCCTAGATTACGTTGAATGCAAACGGGGTTATATGTCACACTTACTTGAAATACTAGGTCGGGGTTTGCTGGCGGAGCTGGCTGCAGCCTTCAGAGGTGTGCTTATCGACAACACCGATATACCAACGGATGGACTAAAGCGGCTGGTAAGTCAATTTCCCGATAAGCATTTACACCATCTTCGCCTGGGCGTGCGACTATTGAACACGCACAGGCCCACGGATGCCCTGGAATCGTTCGAGAGATCGCTGCAACTGGACCCGACCGAAGTGGCCGCCGTATTGGGAAAAGCTTGTGCGTATGACAATTGCGGCCTGCTTTCGGAAGCGACGGCCGCGGTAAAAACCGCTTTAACGGCCAAACCGGAAGATCCGGCGGTGCAATTCGCCATGGGGTTCTGTTACGAAAAGTCCGGAAACGCGGATCTGGCAAAAGAGCATTATACAAAGGCGGTGGAATACGCTCCCCGGCTGAGAAACGCCCACGAAAGACTGGCTGCGTTATACTTCCGGGAGAATAAACTCACTAAAGCAATCGAGCATTACGACCAGCTCTGCTGGTATGAGCCGGGCGATATTGACTTGTCGCTTACCCTGGCCAACCTGCTGCTCAAGGCCAACCGCCCTTATGACGCGATTCAGAGATACCAATATGCCCTGACAATGGATCCCGATAACTGGGAGGCGGGCTCCGATTTAGCCGCCGCTTACGAGGAGGCGGGCCAATACGGAGAGGCCATCGAACAGCTGCGGCTGGTGATCGAGGATCAACCGGAATTCCCCGACAATTATCTTAGGCTTGGCGACCTTTATGTCAGGGTTGGTGAAACCGAAAAGGCACTGCAGGCCTACACCGATGCCATAAAAATCAACCCGGATTACCTGGAGGCGCATGTAAAACTCGGCACGCTCAATATCCGGGAAAGCAACTACGAGAACGCGGCCCAGTCTTTCAACAAAGCCATTGAATTGAATGATCGGCTGCTAAGCGCATACGTGGGGCTAAGCGTTGCCCAACTGGACGCCAATCAGCCGGAGCAGGCGGCGGCGACCATGGATATGGCCTCCGGCGTGGAGCCGAACAGTACGGTATTGTTCAGTGAAATGGCCAGGCTGCAGCTGAAAGCCTCGGTAGGCCGGCAGAGCGAAAAATACCTTTCGCCAATGGCTGTCACCGCAACCGAAGACTCTGCACCTGTAGCAGGTGAAACCGATGACCTGATCGACGAGCAGATTAAGCGGCACAAAACGGCCGCCAGAAACCACCCGCATTACGCCGATCTGCACTACCGGCTGGGAGTACTATTGAAACATCGCGGCCGGCTGGAAGAGGCCATAGATTCTTTTCAGCACGCGCTATCGATTAATCCCAATTACGTCAAAGCCATTATCAAGCTGGGGCTGGCCTACAAGGAGAAGGGGCTGGAAAGTATCGCTATCGACACTTTCAAAAACGCCATATCCGTCGATCCGCATGATGTTCAGCTTCACTACGAACTCGGTCTGATATTCGCGGACCGGGAGCAGTTCTCTCTGGCCATCGAGCAGTTTGAGTATGCGGTAAAACACGATCCATTAAATGTGGATTTCCGGGCGAATCTGGCTTTAAGCCTGCAGAATATGGGCCTGATCGACAGAGCGACAGCCACCTGGCAGGCTCTGTGCGAAATAGCCCCGGAAACCGAACGGGGCCGGGACGTACTGTGCCAGCTCAATAAACGCAATTAGCCGGCATAAAGAAAAACACCCACAGGACGGAATCACTATAAATGGTGATTCCGCCCTTTTTTATATCGCACGGCAAAAAAGAAGTGCCACTGCTCTGTGAGCAGTGATTACACATTTACCGATTTCCACGGCGTGCCACTGCTCTGTGAGCAGTGATTACACACCTACCGATTTCTAAAGCGTGCCACTGCTCTGTGAGCAGTGATTACACCTTTACCGATTTCCACAGTAAACCTGTTTGCATAAATCGCCGAGGATAAAAGTGCCCATAAATACTATCACCACGTATCAATAAACCGATTCTGTCACCTTGCACTTAATTCACACTCAATCTACACTCAAACCGTATATTGGTTTATTGATAACCACTGCTCACAGAGCAGTGGCACGTAGTAGTCTTTAGACGTTCGAATAACCGGTGGAGCTTGATCCGCCAGATTCCGCAAACCCGCCAGAGGCGAGTGTAACCGGCGCAAGTTTCGGGGACTCCTTCCTTAACTCCATACGATTCGGAACTACGGTCGAATTAAGTAACGCGTCCCCTGAACTCCCACGAACTCGACGCCCGAACTCGCAGACGGACTCGACTTATGTTTTTCCAGGGTAATGGTCATCGAAGGGGGACAGGTACGGTTTTGCCTGTTTACGGGCAGGGATTTATCTTGGATAAATGGTCATTGATCACGAAGGCTGGTTGGCTTGCGGGGCAGGCAAAACCGAACCAGTCCCCTTGACTCACTATGAAGTTCTGAGGACAGTTCACTTAATTCACAGTCAACAAATATCCATGCTCTATTCTAACGACGTTCGGATAGATCGAGTCGAGTAAATGGGCAACTAAATTCCAGTTTTTTGTTTATTCCAATATCGTCGGTGATTCAGCTACGTGGCCTATCCTTTACTCCCCCCGCGTTATTGTTGATTGGATGTTCTCACCGCACTCCGGGCAGGTGCCGGATTTGTTGCCGGTCAGGTTGTATCCACAGGTGGTGCATTTTCTCGGTCTCTTACGCCGGTTACCCAGGTCGATAGCTACGGCATGCCACACTCCGTGAACCGTAACTGCGGGTAAAAGAGCAAAGCCCGAGACCACGGCCGTACCGGTTGGGTCGGGATTTATTGTGCTATCCGGTAATATCGCTTGAATAAAACACTGAGCGGCGGCCATGCAAACGGTGCCGGCCAACGTGATCGGCCAATTACGGTAATACGCACCAATACATCCGATCAGCGACGATTGGAGGAAAATCACGAGCGGTATTGTGCAGAAACCAACCCCTTCGTTTACGGGGCCCGGCGAATTACGCATCAGGTAACCGAGGGCGACGGCGGCCAGTGTTACGACTATGCATAGCAGCCAGGGGCGTAAACGTTTATCAGTGATATGCCGCATGGTTCAATCGTCCTTGTGGTTTAAACTATCTACGTCCCCGTTTCGAACGCCGCCATTCACGAAACAAAGTACGCTTTAGTCGGATGAACCATTAATAACCACTGCTCACAGAGCAGTGGCACGTCGTAATCTATAGACGTTCGAAAAACCCGTGGAGCTTGATCCGTCAGACTCCGAAAACCCGCCAGAGGCGAGTGCAACGCCGGCGATTCGTAGCATGAACCTTATCCTAACCACCGGCGGTGAACAACTCAAGCGGACGTTCGGCGAACTCTTAAATAAACTGCTCCGCGATTATTTATTACGCCGGCAATTAAATGCACGAATGCGGGAAATGAGTTATCAGTTCAGACAACTTTATATGCCGTCTTAAACAGTGATTTGCGGTTGCGTGATACACTTGTTTAATTGCCGGCGTAATAATTGAGAGTCAAGAAAACTCCGTACTCGATTCGTATGGATTTCGTGGTTCGCTTGGTTTTCTCTATGTCGGCCACTTTCGGTGGGCTTTTGAAAAGTTGGCGGTCCTTGTGACCGCCGGTTACATCCGCTGTCGGCGGATTTCACCAGCGGCTACCTTATGTTCCGCCCGCGGCGGATTACATCAGCGGCTATCTTATATTCCGCCATTTGCGGATTTCACGAGCAGTTACCTTATTTGTAACACAACGTCGGCTCACGGCTGAACAGCCGGGAGCCGACGTTTGTTTATTACGGGGGCATTTTATGTCTATTACTATTTTCCACTAATCATTACGGATAGGTTTTGCACCATTGTCTTGACCGTCTCCGATTGGGCGGAGAGGTGTTCGGCGGCCGAGGCCGACTCTTCGGCGTTTGCGGCATTCTGCTGGGTTACGCTATCCATCTGGCTGACGGCTTTGTTGACCTGTTCCACGCCGTTGGCCTGCTCGCTGCTTGCGGTCGCAATCTGGTTTACCAAATCTGTCGCTTGAGTCACGTTGTCGACGATCGCTCCAAGGGCATCGTTGACCAGGCAGGCCACCTCCGCGCCTTCACGAGCTCTGGTTACGGAGTCTTCGATGAGTACTGTCGTTTCGCGTGCGGCTTGTCCCGCCCTCTGAGCGAGATTCCGGACCTCTTCCGCAACTACGGCGAATCCCTTACCATGTTCGCCCGCGCGAGCGGCCTCAACAGCGGCGTTGAGAGCAAGCAGGTTGGTCTGAAATGCGATTTCCTCAATCACCTTGATGATGTTGCTTATCTGCCCCGAAGCCTCGTTAATGCCGGTCATCGCCTTGTTCAGTTCGGCCATCGTTTCGTTACCGCTTTCAGCAGCATTCCGTGCCTGATCGCTGAGGCTGTTGGCCTCCTGGGCGTTATGAGCGTTGCAGCGGGTCATTTCGGCCATGCTTGCTAACGCGCTTGAAGTCTCCTCAAGAGATGCGGCCTGTTCGCTGGCTCCGTGGGCAAGCTGTTGTGACGCGACTGAAACCTGCTTCGATGCTTCATTGACCTGATCAGCACCCTCGTTGACTTCGGTGATTACCTTATTGATAGGCCTGGTGATGCTTCGCGAGATGAAGATGGCCAGGAAAACCGCAATAACCAGCGTAGTTCCGCCTATCCCCAGGCACCAGTTGCCGACAGTTGCCGTGGCCCGGTCTCCTGTGGCGACGATCGAAGCCAGCACCTTCTCGCTGCGGCTGGTCATCTGCTGCTCCATTTCGATCACCGGCCGGAGAAGCTCGTCTTCATATACACTGACTCCAATGAGCCAATCCCATGGCTCGAAGTATGCGATTCTGACAATCTTGTCGCGTGGGGTTTGTTCATCCTCGTTCTGCCACGCGTAACGTGTTTCGCCAATCTCGAACGGCTTGAGGTTTGCTGCGACTGCGCACATTTCCTGAATAAACGGCTTGCCATCTTTGTCCCTCACGTCCCAGAGGTCTTCATTATCTCGAAGCCCGTTTTTGGAGATAACATAGTGGCCTTTGGTATTTCCCCTGGCATTGAGTACGAACACGTATCCGCTATCTCCGATCTTGCGGTCCATAATAGCGTGACGGAGCGACGAATTCTGCTGTTCCGGTACACCGACGTAAAGAACGCCGGTTACGTTACCGGAAGAGTCAAGAATGGGTTCGTACGCGGTTATGTACCACGCATTGACAACATAGGCTCTGCCGAGGAACGTCTCGCCCTTCAATACCGTCGACACAACCGGATTGGGATTACCATTCGGGTTTACCGCGGGAATGAATGTTCCGATCGCCCGTGTATTGTCGAGCTTCTTCACGTTCGTCGAGACACGCAGCATGTCACCGGCATCGTTCATTCTTTGGAATACGGTGCAGGTGGAACCGACGAGATTTTCCACATCGTCCACCAGAGGAGAGGTTACCGCCGGATCTGAGTTTTGCCCCAACCATGTTTGACCGACCAGCATTTTGGGGAGTTCCACGGTCTGCCGTTCAGAGGTGTATTGGTTGACGGCCGTCCATGCCTGACGATCTTCGGCAAAGGTCACCGGACCATAGCGATCGAGTACGCTGCGAGCAACGTTTAAATCGTAATTGGTCTTTTCCTGCAACAGCTCCTGCTGAGCCTGGCACATGGTGTATACGTCCTGCGCGACGTTCGTAAGGACGGCCATACTCTGATCCACCACGGCATCACGCCCGAACTCGTTGTTGGCCGTCAGGCCCGTTCGTGCTTCCCCGACTGTCGCCTCGAAGCCGGAGTTCGCCTGCCAAAGCACAATGACGGAGACGAGTACGACGGGGATAGTGGCAAGGCAAATCTTCGACGTAAGGAGTTTAGTCTGTAGTTTCATATTGGTTACTCCAAACAGTTCGGGCGAGGGGGTTGGGCTCGTCCGAGACAAGAACCTGTGCGATCGATGGCACTCTCGGAACCCAGAGGTTATTCCGACCGGTTGGCGTCAGACGCTATTCAACCTGTCGTTTACTAGTAGATTTCGGTAAGTGTCTATAGTTACTGAAGAAATGCGTTGGTGCGAAATGCCATTTTCCATAATTTTACCGTCGTGTGCCAATTTAATGACACTGGAGCCGGAATTATAGGAAGTACGTCCTATATATTAGTGCTATATAGGTTTACTGCGACCTGCGACTTCGAATCGGCAATGATGTACTTAGAGGAGCGGACCCAGGCACCACACTCCATTGGAACCCGCTCTATATTGTTATCCTTGAACAAACTGGTTAAATAAAATTCAGGAATTTAGGGAGCATAAAAACAAAAAGCTTTCACCTCCCAGTTTAGCGTCAGGAGGGGAAAAAGAGTATTTTGGTAAAATATAAAGGGCTGCCACCCTGCTCCGACATGTTTGATTTATTAATTGTGTAATACCGAATAGATGTTTGGAGAAATACCTTTTTCGTCTTGACAATAGATTGGTTATAGATTTACATATATTCTAATATGGCTTTGCCTAATAGGTGCCATAGCATATGGAGCGGGCGGGGCTATCTTGGGCCGATGTGACATAAATTAGCATTGTGAGGAGGTGGAAAGAATGGGCGATAAAGCAATTGCCAGTATTTTCATTGCAGGTATGGTGACACAATTCGCCTCGGCGGCGATTCCCATAGTTGATGGAAGCGATTCTGTCTCTTTAAGTTCGTCGTTGATCGTTGTACGTGAGCAGTACTTCGAGAATGTGGATATAAGTGGTCTGGGAATGCTCGATAGCGCAGGTCCGGTGGATCAATTCGCCCCCGCATCGCCGCCAATGGGCTCAGCAGCTACCCAAAGAGTGCAGTCGTTGCTGGTGCGCGTGAGCGAATCTGGAGAGGATCAGACTGGTACAATATCGTTCTCGGAAGGTGTGTCCATCCTGGGCATCGTGACTGACCTTGAAGGCAGCTCCAACTACATCTGGGGGGCGAGACCTAACCAGGGATCTCCTCATAGCCAGCTTGCATCGGCCAGGGATATCTTCGGCGTAGGTATGGATTACGACTCTGTCGGCTTCTGGGCATATGACGTAAGTGGTGCTAATCCCAGGAGCGAAGATACCTTCTCACTGGACAGAAGCAGCAGGACGATCACATTCTCCGCCTTAGCTCCGTTTGCCAATACATGCGATGATTTACGTATTCTGATCACCTATCCGGAAGTCATAGGTTCGGAAGAGTATTTCGACGTGGAGTTGACTTCGGGCGCTGGTCTCCAGGTCGGGGCTGAGGATAATAGAGAAGGTCAGCTATTCGAACACATTCTGTTAACGCCTGAGCCGGCTACTTTTTCGCTCTTAGTCTTGGTTGGTTTAGTAGTAGTAGTCAGACCGAAACCGCGGTAAAGACGATATCGTAATTAATGAAATATCCAGAAGGATCTCAGAGACGAATACTGCAGAAAGTTTTGGGGACGTCAATTAGCAAGCCGGTGTCCAGACGAAAACGGCACTTTAAATTCGGTTTTTCCTAACCCATGTTCGGCATCGACGCTGCGAACGCAGGATATAGCTAAACCCAAATCCGACACATTCAACAGCGCTACGCCATTTTGACCGCCGCGCGTAGGTCCTTGTGTTCAAACGCGGACGCCATGCGTTTGGTCTGATTTTCGGTGAGACCAATCCGCGAGGCCTCTTCTCGCCAACCTTGAACGGCCAGTCCAACTTCAACGGCAATTGTACGAGCCTCAGTTTCCTCCAGCTCGAAGTATGTCGCCACGCTCAGAGCCAGTTCCACCGAGGCCGTGGTGTCGTCCGTATCGATGGCGGTTGCCAAAACCCGCGGCTTGATATCAACGGGTACGGGGTTCAGATCATATGCGGGAGACAACCGCCAGCCCTCTTGTCCTTTATAGAGAAAACCATGGTTCCGAAGATGGTCGTCCGTGTTCGAAATTAACACGTTGAATACGATGCGCCGCCAGATTGCCTGCATATCTTTCCTGGGTGACGCTCCGTGCTGCCGAAGTGCGTCGGCGAACTCCAGGTAGCTTCGGGTTTCCCGATCAGTTGCCCCGAGCATGCTCATCGCGGACAAGAATGGAATCCGCGCGTTACTGGAACGATCAAACCGTCGCAACAACAAAACCGGTTTATCACCGACAGTCTCAACGCGCCATTCCGGTACGGAAATACCCGCCTTTGCCGCAAGCCCCAGGGCCACCGCCTCCCATCGTACCGAGTCATAGTCGTCGTCTTTACTGGGGAATTTGGAAATCGCTAGTTGCCCGTCATTGTCCCTGACAGACGCCTTTGGTCGTGCTCCGCCCAGCGACGAGCCGGGGGCCAACAATAAACGAAAGTCTTCGTCGCTGGCTGATTCCGTGTCCATATGCTCAGCGGCCGACAACAACCGCGGCAAATCAACGAGCTGAGGAATAGGGGTTTCGTCACCCGATGCGAGAAACGGTCCGTTCGGCTCTAGTGCAAATCGCAAGGCGCCCTGGCGTGCCTCGTCGTTAACCATGAGGAGGTAATCAATCTCGCGCAATGAGCGAGGCGTTGTGCCCGCCCGTTCCGCGCGACGGCGCTCAGCACGCCGCATCAACACACGTCCCCATCGATCCGGCGCCGAATCACCGAGAGCGCCAAACATTACCTTATCTGCGGAAGTATGAAACGAGCCGGGTCCAAGTTGCAAACCGGGCTCTAGCGCAAACCGTTCCGGATGCTCGAGCCACGCATCGTCGTACTCGAAGCTAGCGCTCTCACGCCCCTTTCGCGTGCGAACCCACAACCGCCCGGCAAGCTTCGTCTCGCCGCCCAGCTCCACATAGACCAGAACACCTGCGTCCATCACCTATTCCTTCCTTCCGTCAGGCGAAAAACGTCTTCCTTTCGTTCGTCGGCGAATTCGCTTCGGCAGGTTCTCCTCATCAAGCTCTAGACCAACTAAGTCGCTTCTCACATCAACAAACGTGGCGAGTCGGTCGGAGAGTCCCAGGACAAACAACACCGCCGCGTAGTTGCCCAGGGAAACGCCGGGGTCTCCCTTCTCGATTTTGTTCAGCGTCGTGCGGCTAATGGACGCGCGTTCGGCCATGATAGAGGTGGCAATTCGCCGCCGCAGCCGTGCATCGCGTATATCCTGCCCCAGTTTATGCAGTGCCCGTCTTACCGGCAGTGGCAGGCTACCGCTGAGTTTGTTTTTATTCGTTATTGCGTCCATTATTATGCCCCTTACACTTTTTATCGTACATTATTCTTGACGTTAACACAAGGCTGATCTTGAGACATAGTGATTATCGGGCATCCAGCACGCACATGATACTGATCACAAACCACCTTATCGTCCATTATTATGAACGATATTTCGACGAGTTTTTTAGAAGAGATCCCGTTTTTTCCACCCCTGCACGAATCCGCGTGTGAGATACTCTCTCTACCGGAGTTCGGGAGACAGTTTTCTCAGTTCGCTTTCAAGTACTACTTCGCGAATAACTGTGGTATTCACGATCCGTATGTTCAGAGCGTGGCCAGATAAGCTGATTCCAGGTTTGCCTGTTAGAGATTCGAGGATTTCGTTCTCTCCCCCATCTCTCGCAAAGTGCGCGAGGGTGAGGCACCCGCAGAGGAAGCCGCACCTGTTGGTTGTTTGGGTTATTCGAAAGCGGAATGTATTTGCAACGGGACAGGTCCGTTTTTCTACGGTCTAACAGGCCGGCGGTGCCTGGATGAATTCGGATGTACTACGCTTGAGCGTTACCGTAAACGAACCTGTCCCATTCGGATTGGTTATTATCAATTGCAGACCGCCTGGGCGTCTTCGTAATTCAGATCGGTAAGCTCGAAGAGCAGCGGCGTGCAGGTTCCCGTTTGAATATTCTTACGCGTGCAATTGTGGGAAGAACCAACGGTCAGACCGTTGCTGTTTACCCAGGATCGCGGCGGATTCATGCCGCTGCCTATGGTCAACTCCTGGCCGTCGTCGTTCGCGCCCGCATCGGCCTGATCGTCGGGCGTGAAATCGAAGACAACCACTACCGAATCATCATTGCAGTTAAAACCATTGGTGGGAGCGTCTTCAACCGATACTATTACCGCTGTTCCCGTAACGCTTTTATAAGTACAGTTACCACCAACCAGGTCCCACACGCACCCGGTGAGACCGACGGCCACTACTACAATCGCCGCCGCCGTAGCGAAACTTACCAGCCGCTCGTTCATATCAATAAGCTCCTCCAATATGGATTGTTCAACAGAACCCGGGTATTCAACCAACCGAAAAAGGAACCGCCCGGGCATACATGGTTCCGCGAAATTGATTTCGCCTCTATTCTACATTCGTCCAGGTGTCCGCAAAGTGCAATTATAATCGCAGGCTAATTCGCAGGCGGGATAGCCCCAGTGTTACAGCAATCATTAAAAAGGAGAAAATAATAGACCGGATCACACCTACAACACCGGTGTTAAGATGGTTGTGGAAATAGTCGACGCCGATTAATCCCATGGCCGACCATAATAAAAACGGAAGAATATACGCGAGCAGCGGGTTAGCCCCCACAGGTGAAAGTACAGCAGACCACCTCTTCCATTGCCTGACGTCAATAACCCAATACAGGCCTGCGTAAACGAAACAGCATATGCTGCAACTGTAAAGGCACCAGGTGGGTGTGGCCTCGTTCTTGGAAATACCGTACAACGGCCGCAACAGGTAGCCGGCCGCCGCCAGTAAGATGCCAAACGATATTATTCTCAACGCCTGCTGCCAGGGGCTTCTGGACGAAGCTCCGTCCAACACCAGCAGGGCCAGCACTACACCGGCCACCGTGATCGCTCCATGACCTCCGATATGCGCTCCGATATTCAGGTACTTGCTGATGGGAGACAGAAAATCAATTGCTCCGGATTTATCACCAATAAACAGCAGTATAAGTAGAGCGATCATGCCCACTAGTCCGCCCATCTGCCGCCGGAAGAAGAGAAAAACAACACACGCGGTCAGGTATGCCCAGCCGATCAAACCTATTATACCCCACCAGCTCGTACTCATCCACGTGGGATTTTCTGCCGAACCGCTTCGATAGATGTATGCAAGAAACAGTAATATGGTTATTCCCAACAGACGCAATCCGGAAAATAGCCACCGGAGTCCGCCGGAGAGTTTTGGATATTGATTCCAGATCAATATCACCGCGATAAAGAGTAGAAATACCCAGCCGTTTTTGCTTATTCCGCTGGCTTCCGGGTTGATTCGCCCTATGTTGACCATGAACACGCCAACGATAAGCAAGCTTAGCGTACGCGTGACAATGTGGGAGATGATAGGCAGCTTCGCTTCACCTCGATCGAGTCGTCGGCCGATGGCCAGGGGAATCGCCATTCCTACGATAAACAGGAATGCGGGAAACACCAGGTCAACGAAGGTCATTCCGTCCTCATTGGGCGGAACGTGTTTCAACCAAGCCGGGATCTCACTGACACCGGCCACTTCGTTGACGAAGATCATGGTTAAAATCGTAAGTCCTCGAAAGACATCTATCGACTCAACCCGAGCAGGTCGGCTAGTCACCGCGTTACTGGATATTTCGTTTGCCACCACCAAACCCCCGATTCAAGCACTAAACCAATCGTCGCTTGACAGGCTACCTGCAGGATAAGCTATAAACAAGTGCAACAATTCCTTGCAATCGATATTCAAACCCCTCACCATAGGCGGAGAATTAGACAAGCAGCACTCGACGGTGCGCGAAAGAGTTTATTTCAGCCGGAGTTTCACGGAGCAAACAGATGATCAGCAACAAGCCGCAACTGACAACGACGCCGGAGATTTACAGAAAACGCCGTGCCGCCCTGGCCGACAAGCTGCATCGCCCGCTGGTTATTTTCGCGGGACATGCTCCGGCGCGGAGTTACGCATCGAACCCGCATCGTTTTCGCCCGGCTTGTTCTTTTCTCTACTTCGGAGGACCGCATCTGGAGAACAGTGCCTGGCTGATCGAGCCGGGTAGCGACGGCGATTCGGGAAGCACGTTTTTACGGCTGCCACCTGGTCCGGATGAATCCTTGTGGCTGGGGCCCACACCGTCAGATTCGGAAATTGCAGCGGCTATCGGTATAAACCAGGAGCGGATTAAGGACACAACGATGCTTCCTGAGTTGCTGACCGGTCGGCCTGCCGGCGCCGTTATCGCCCCTTTCCCCGATACCATAGCAGCGGCTCAGGCGGCGAAGTTGGAAAAACCATCCGACGAAGAGCTGTTGGCCATTATCGATCTTCGGCTGATTAAGGATGAATACGAACTGGCAGCGATGCGCAGCGCCGCCCAGATTGCGGTCGAAGCACATGGAGCGGCCATGCACGCGGCTCAGGCGGGTAATACGGAGTTCGACGTTGAGGCGGCGTTTGTTTCCCGGCTTACGGCCAACGGTTGCGTGCCTTCGTTTTCGCCAATTATAACCATCCGGGGAGAGGTGCTCCACGGAGCGTCGGCCGGTAGAACCCTGGCGGCCGGGAATATGATAATCGCCGACGCCGGCGCGGAGGAACCAACCGGTTACACCAGCGATATCACCCGGTCATATCCTGTTGGAGGCAAATGGTCGGAAATCCAACTCCATCTGTACAACACAGTTCTAACCGCCAATACAAAGGCAATCGATGCGTGTCGCCCCGGTAGACGTTATCGGGAAATACACGAAATCGCGGCTCTGGCTATCTGCGAAGGGCTGGTACAGGCCGAACTACTCAAAGGTGATCCGGAAGAGCTCGCTCGACGCGGTGCATATGCCTTATTCTTCCCCCATGGGGTTGGGCATCTCCTGGGGCTCGGCGTACACGATATGGAGGAGTTCGGCGACCTGGCCGGTTACGCGCCGGGCAGGGAAAGGCCAACCAGGTTCGGAGACCGATTCCTTCGGCTCGATCGCGACCTGGAGCCGGGAATGGTGGTCACCATTGAACCTGGCATTTACCTCATCCCCACTTTCTGGGAAAGGGACGACCTGCTGGAGCCGTTTGCGGATGTAATCAACAGAGGAAAAGTCGACGCCCTGCTTCGAGATAGATTCGGCGGAATTAGGATCGAGGATGACATTCACGTAACCCGATCCGAGCCGGAGAACCTGACTTCGTCAATTCCCAAGGATGCCGACGAGGTGGCAAAGCTGGTAGCCGGGTGAGAATAGGTATAGCGAACTCCGGTATCTAACCGATTCCATGATTTCCCAATCCGTGGGTCGGGTCATTGACCTGAAGGGTGTATATACGCATTCCGTCGGGTCGATGACCCGACATACACATTCGCACGTCTACATCCTATATAACGCCCACGTGCGCATCTAACCGATGGGTGGTATGGTCCACGCTCGCGTGAGCATGCCACCTCGGTCAATGTGCACAGTTTGGCGTCGAGAACACTGCTAAAAGAAGAATGAACGATAGCACAAACAAAAGCTCTATCAACCGCGGCCAGGTGCGCAAGTAATCATCAACTCGTTGCCACGCTTGAATAACAGGCGAATGTTGGTATTTGGCAATACCGATCTCTCGCAAGGAAAAAGCGCACCCACATTCCGGGCATTGTTTGCGAGTCAGGCCGCGCAGGTCGTACCCACACTCCGGGCATAACATGCCGGAAGTATTGGTTGAGATGATCGGGCTTGGATTTATCTCTTCCATATTGCGATTCCAGTCTTCCGTTCGGTCGATGACCCGACTTACATGCCTCAAGTTTAGCGGCACGGTCACGCGAGCGTAGGCATGCCCCCCGTTATCATCGGTTTGTGAAGTCGGTATTGACTGATAATCGACCGGTTTATTTATAATTTATTTTCTTGTCGTCTTTTTCCGGCGGTTTAACGTCTTGTATTGGGGCGTCGACGAGCTGATCGGCGAGTATACCGGCAGCCCGTGAACTCTCCCGTACGTCGCGCACACGATAAGGAAACCGGATTGGATACACACACTCATATAACACCAGACTCGAATCCCAACAAACCGGTTCCGGGTAAAACCGGATTCACCCTGGTCGAGTTGTTGGTGGTTATTTCTATTATCGGGTTGCTGGTTGCGATTCTTATCCCTTCTCTATCCCGGGCTCGCCATGCGGTGAGCAGTGTTTCGTGTCGGTCGAACTTGAAGCAGCTTATGAACGGCATGCACTATTATGTGGCCGACCATGGTGTTCTACCGGGAACGCATAGCCTGTTTTACATGCAGGCTCTATTCGGCGGCGCGTGGAGCCGCCCTTCCGGAGTTACCTGGGACGGAGCCCGCGACCGGATGGACGGCCTGGACTATACTCCAGCCTATACGCAACCCCACCACCTCGACCAGGAATTCGTCGACCACGTTCCGGGCAAGGGTACTGTTTTCCCCTATTTAAAGGATGCCTCCGTCTACGTTTGTCCGGCGGATAAACCGGGGCCGGCCACGAATACTCCCACCGGCGGCGGCGGGAATGGCCGGCTGAGTTATTCGCTCAACGCGTACATAGGTTACAAGTCGCCGGAAAGCCTGCAGAGTTTCACATACGTGGCCGATTCACTGGACAATCCACTGCCGGATGGTGAACACACTCGATCCTTTCACGCAGGGCAAAAAGTGGCAATTGCACCGGCGAACTTTATGACCATGTTTGAGGAACATCCCAACTTTCACATGAACACGACCTGGCCTGAAGGAAACTTCAACGGCCTGGACAAGCTGGCCACCCGGCACATGCCGGCTAGAGATTCCGCTAAAGCCAATCCGACCGGGCGAACGGGAATCGCCTTTCTTGACGGGCATGCGGAGGGTAGAAAATACCCAGTCCAAACAGAAGGTAAAGCGTTGTTCACCGAGTTTGGCCAGCCTTATTTCTGGCGGTCAAATGGCCCGGTTGATCAGGAGAACATGAAGGCATTTATAAAAAAACTGGATGGTCCATGTCCCTGGGAGGCGGAGTAAGCGAGCTTGAGAAAACGAGAAACAATGGGATTGCCCGCCACAGCAGTGTAGATCATCATCCCTGACGATCTACCAGCTAAAAAACTTGCCATCAATCCCTACCACTCTCCTTGACCACCTGCAACCCCAATACGAATAATTTTCAACCCTCTTTTCCCGCACGTTCATATCGTGTAATGTTTCCCTTGAGATTATTTAACCCTAGGGAGCTGCTCATGAAAATATCCAGTATTGTATCAGCGTTGTGTTTGCTTTTATCCATAGGAGCCTGCCAATCGGCCCAGAAAGTGGACAGCTCCGCGAGTTATAAACCGGTCTACGTCAAGGTGATGTCATTCAACATCCGTTATGGAACAGCCAACGATGGCGAAAACCACTGGAGGAATCGAAAAGGTTTGGTTTTCGAAGTCATAAAGGAACACCAGCCGGCCATATTGGGTCTTCAGGAAGCGTTGCGTTTTCAAATCGATGAGATCAGAGCGGTTCTACCCGAGTATGAAGAGATTGGCACAGGCCGCGATGACGGTAAAACCGCAGGCGAGTACGCCGCCATTCTCTACGATAAGAGCCGCTTCACCGTGGCCGACCAGGGTACGTTCTGGTTCTCAGACACACCGGAAATTCCCGGATCGAAAAGCTGGGGCAACCAAATTCCGCGAATCTGCACCTGGGGACGTTTTGTAGACAACACGTCCGGGCAGTCGCTTTATGCGTATAACGTCCATCTCGACCATCAATCACAAGCGTCCCGCGAGCGATCCGTTGAACTACTGGCTAAACGAATCCGCCAAAGAGAGATGGATATCCCGGTTGTAGTAACCGGGGATTTCAACGCCGCAGAAGATAACCAGGCCATTAAACAGCTGAAAGCTGAACCAATCGGAAAACAACCGCGAACGTCCTGCATTCCGAGCGACAAACTGGTGGACACTTTTCGAAACCACTATCCGAAAGCGGAAAACGTCCATACCTTCAATGGGTTTGGCACACTACCCAGGTCGGGAAAAATAGATTACGTTTTTTCCAGCAAGTCCGTACAAACAGTCGACGCGATGATCATTCGGACAAAACGCAACGGACGATATCCGTCTGATCACTTCCCGGTTACAGCTACAATAAAGCTGCCATAGAATAGCTCTACCGTACCACCTGTTGAGACGAGAAAGGCGAACTAAAAATCACCTCAAAAAGTGTCGCGTAAAAACAGATAGCCAACCTTCCCAGATCAGGAAGACCACTAATCGTTTCAGTCGTTTTCAAACAAAGGAACTGGTTTACGTAGTACACCACCTTTACCAATGGCGATCGGAAAAGCTGCTGAGCAATTAGTACAAACCCAGGCCATGGTGTAACTCAAAACATTTGAACCACCGGCCTGAATTGTAACATTGCGTTCCTTGACCAATTTCCCCGAACATAAACTGCAAACTGGTTGTTTTTCCATTTTACTGACCTTTGGTAATAACTTGCTTACTGCCACTCGCGAATGTTCCCAATAACTTCACCGTCTCTTCGTTATCAATTATAGCCTTATCAACTTGAAGCGCCTTGGCTCGATTATTTAATATTAAACGGACCTTACGATCATGCGTGAACAATACCTTTGAAATCAATAACA
Source organism: Phycisphaerae bacterium (assembly GCA_963667855.2). Lineage (GTDB taxonomy): Bacteria > Planctomycetota > Phycisphaerae > UBA1845 > UBA1845. Next base: position 842,078 of record CAXXKI010000029.1, read on the forward strand.
AAACCGCAATCCGCTTTTTTCTGAGGGGCGGACATCTTGTCCGCCTGGCTGTTCACAAGCCAATAGCCATCAACAATATCGATACACTCGATCGATGATCACCCTGCCACCAATGCGTTTTACTCCAAGATTTCCCCTGGTATTAATATGCCCAGCCCAATACATAGTCCCAGCTTAAATCGGTAGAATCCCGATTATAACTCCTGCTATAGTACCGATGGCCACTATCGCAGTTGACACGTACCAAAATAACCTCAGAAATCCAACGGAGCCGAATTCTCGACCTTGATGGAATTGTTGTATTAACCGGATCGTTACGTAAATAAGCCCCAATCCGAGTCCCCAGGAGCACAACTTTATCAAACAAGCATTTGAAACGCCCTCATAACTCGTTGGCTTTATGCGAAATACGATTAGGTAAATCACATTACCCCATAGAAGAATCAGTAAAGCGGTCATAAACGAAAAACACTGGCTGACAGGCGGTAGCGTTACCGACCTGAACCGTCCGTCTTCTTCCTTCAAGCACGGTTTTATTACTGAACTTCCACATTCTGAACACTTGCCCGAACTATTGACCCGCAAATCATATCCACAAGTTGTGCATAACTCGCACCCATGCCGATTCAATTCATACCATAGTGCAGCACGAACTTTTTTTCTGGCGATCATCGGGTATAGCAACCAACACCAACCGCTCATTAATGTTAGGGATAAAAACGTGCAGAAAAATACAACGATAATATTAACCGAGCTCTCTGTTAAACCCCATCGACTCCCCATTGTTCGAAAAAACACTATGGGTAATCCAATGCTCACCAATATACACAAGGACATCCCCATTCCCATCAAAACTCCCCAGCGGTTCCACCGCGCACTCCTTTTTAACGCTGCCATGTAGACAACGCGCTGCTTCTTAATATCCTTCAAGAGCAGCAATTCCTTGAACAATCGGGAAGCGATCATGATTCGTTTCTATCGAAGTTAGTCATTGGCAACATTGGAATCAAGTACGTCTTTTCGCTCAGCGAAGAGTAATAAGCATTATCGCAATTAAAAACAAAAATGAATACGCTAATCGTCCTGTAATTGTTTTTTCGTAAAATAGCTACTTCCCCGTTTCTCGCGAGAATCCCATAAATCCCCTATAAACGCCAATCCGGTAACATCATTTCCCACTGCCCATTGGTTTTGATGAAATAGAGTACATCAAATATAGCCTCCCTGTGTACCTCCCAACGCGTGCCTTCTGGTTGATTGGTGGCCACGGGAAACTCCCTGTCAACGCTTATAAGCGCCCGGCGGTGATGACCGGAAAACTGCAATTCAGTTCCCGGACGATACATCATCACTATCTTCGTCCCTGCTACCAGTACAATCTCTTCTTCCGGCGCAATAAAAAGCTCATACCCCTTTACTAGATCAGTAGCTGTTTTACAGTATTCGTGAATATCACCAGGTGGCAAATCATTGCCTGCAAGCGTCGGCCTGCTATACCACCACGGCGAAAACAATGGAATAATCACGTCCTTATCATAAGACTTATATGCCGTCACCAGACGCCTGAACATGCCAAGAATGTCTGTACGGTCCTGTTCGCTGAGGTTATCAATATCATCTGCATCCTGCCAGCGCCACCTGATCGGAACCGAAGCATCGAAACCGAATTCATCTTGCAGCAACTGCTTTTCCGAACCGTCGGGCTCGTGCATGTGATAAAAACCATCATAGCTGGTAAAATCCCTGGTGTGTTTTTCCTTTATAAGTTTGAGGCTGCATTCACCACGATCATCTGTACCAAAAACCATATTCGGGTTTCTATGGGCGGAGATTCGAACTGTATTCCTGCCATCAACGACAAACTCCGTTATCATCCACAACCCAGCGGAGTTATCTTCCATATGAAGAGCAGGTTGATCGTTTATCCACAGATCAAGATTCCACCAGGGAGTCTCCCGGGCAAAGCCGTATGTAACCTGCATATCAGGCGCACCCGCTTCATCCACGCTGGTTCGGCTCCAGAAGACCATAAAGACAACAAAGAGTGCCGCAAGCAACAATACTACATGTTTTCTGGATATGTGATACTTCATGCTATCTTCAGCTTTTTAACGATTCAGATAATCAGCAAACTGAAAACGCACACGCAGCTAATCATCTAATAGTTTTTTCTCAATAACTAGCTACGTCCCCGTTTCGCACGCCATGACTGCCAGAAAACGCATAAACACAAATTATCAACTCAAACCGTCGCCTGAATACCAGAACAGATACTCTGAATTCGAAACGGGCACGCAGCAGTCTCAGCTTAGTTACCGTCGGCTAATGTTTTCTTATGATCCCAGTCAATCCGCTGTACCGGGCGGTTGGGACTACACAAAACATCCATACGCCCGGGGTCCTGGCCTGCCAGTTGGTATTTCTCTTCGGTAATGAACTGGTTCAGTTCGGGAATGAAGTCCGTTCCCTTTACTATCAGGATCAGTCTTGGTTTGTTCTTCTTCAGATCCTCTAGAAATTTCTTTCGACGCTCGGCGGCTTTTTCATCCTTGGCGGTCAGCATGGTAGCCAGGGGATATCTCGCTGCGCACCGGCGCTGGCCGTAATAGTAAATCCCCGAATCAATGCCGCAAACGTAAATATAATCGTCTGGATCGGTCACACTGGCCACTCTGAAACCGTGGTCTCTCGCCCAGGCCATCCTGCCTCCGTAGCGGTGCCGGGCTATATCGTCCGGCTCCTGGGAAAGGTAGAATACGAACTGTAAGGCAAAAACCATTACCACCAGAGCGATGGAATAAACCCGCTGCCGAATCGTACTTTCCCTGCCCCCCCTGCTGTCGAGACACGCCAGGCGGTCAAGAATAGTCACCGCCCCGACAACCAGTACCGGAAGCATGAGCATGTAATAGTGATGCCAGAACTTGCCGGGCAGGCAGACAGTCACAAAACTGCCGACCGCCAGCGCAGCAGTGACCGCGGCAAACGCCTGGCTCCTGCGCCAGGGCAGCAATATCAAACCGACACCACCCGCCAGCCATAAAAAGATGGCCGAACGAAAAACCGTCCAGGAGTTGGCCCCGAAGAATCCGGCGAACTTCTCCCAGAGCGACATCTCTATTTTTCCATAATCCAGATTGTAGATAAAAGCAGCGTCGATGAATTCGCCCAACCTGTTCTGACTGTGGAAATATATAAAAGTCGCTGCCCAGACAATCGCCGGTCCGGCCCCGAACAGAAGAACGCGGCGGACAGCCACCAGCGGTGATTGCTTAAAACCAATAACCGCCACCGCCAGGGCAATTGCCAGCCACTGGGCGGCCACCACCGTCTTAACCAGTGACGATATCCCCAAAAGCAATCCGGCCCCCAGCAGATACTTCCACGTCTGGCTTTTAAGCAGAAAGTAAAACGCCGCGACGGCCAGCAGGTTCATGTATATTTCCCGGTTACACCCTTCACCGGCCACTCCCGGGTCGCTGGAGACGACAGCATACAGAGCCGCCACCAGCCAACAGGATCCACGATTGAGATGCCTCCTGCATGCCGCATAGAGAAAAACCATAGTTGCAGCGGCGGCAACCGTCGCCAGCCAGCGACACGCCATGGGCCCCGTACCGAAGGTGGCCGCTAATACCGTCGTCAACATGAACATGCCCGGCGGCTGATGGTCCCACAGGTCAACATACAACTGGTCACCGGCCAGCAACTGCTGACCGAAATAAGCGTAGTTACACTCGTCTATTTCCAGAGGTGCGGCAAACGCGGCGAAGCGAAAGACGACCAGTACGATGATCGCCACTCCTATTACGCCGAAATCGCGGCGGTCCCAGGAATTCGATTCGCTCAACTGCGGCACCTGATCCTGATCGGTTTTATTCTTTGGTGATTTCACGGAAGCAATCGTAAGCGGGGTATAAACAAGCTGCAACCGGAACGTCGGCGAAGTTTGCAGTCATATCCTAAACCGGAATATTGACGAAGTTTGGGGTCATATCGTAATCTCACAACCATGGATCCTGGACCGTTGAAGAAAAACTATCTGCAGTCGCACCTGTACACCAGCCGAATCGGGCGGGAGATCGAGATCCTGGCGGAAACCTCGGGGACCAACCGCTACGTGCTGGATAAGTTTGCGACAGGCAGTATCGACGGGCTGGTAGTTCTCGCGGAACACCAGTTGGCCGGTGCCGGGCGGATGGGTCGAACCTGGCATTGCCCGACAGGCGCGGGGATCCTGTGTACCGTGGCCCTCTGCGATTACGAAAAAGCGATAAACAGCGCCCTGCTTTCGCTGGTGGTTCCCATCGCGGTCTACGAAGGTTTGCGAGCAACTACCGATGTGCCCTGCGAAATTAAGTGGCCCAACGATCTGGTTGTACGATCCAAAAAACTGGGAGGCATTCTAATCGAAAGCCGGGTTCTATCCGACGGCGCAGTGGGTTATGCCATCGGTTTCGGGATCAACTGCCTCCAGCACCGCAACCACTTCCCGCCGGAGTTGCGCGAGCAGGCCACCTCGCTCGATATCGAAAGCAGGCACCCAATAAGCAGAAGAATCGTATTAACCGCCATCCTCTCCGAACTCGATAAGCGGTTAAAAGCTCCGGAGGATTGGCGGGCGGAAGATATCTGCCAACAGTGGAAGGCTCGAGCCGTCGGGTTGGGCAGCAGAATCTGCCTGGAGCATCAATCGGTGGAGTATTCCGGGCACTTGGTAGACATCGACCCAACCGCCGCCATCCTGGTCCAGCTCGACCAGGGCGGACGCCGCCTTTTTGAGGCCTTCAACACAACAATCATCAGGCAACACACCTGAAAACCGGGACTGTCCCGGTTATTCTATTTAATTGAACACTTTTTGTGCCTACTCCGCTGACTATTAAATCCGATGATCAATTGACCGCCCCTACAATGCCGATACAACGTATAGTTGCACGAGGTCTAGACGGTGCATCGGAGATCGCTAGAATTTTATGTCCCCTGGCGCAAGGAACTCGCTAGTGTGACGTAACTCCGGCGATTGAAAGTAGTTAAGACTAGTTCCTTCCGATCGGGACCCCTCAGCGAACCATCGGTGCCGTTGGGGCGTAACCAATGAGGCTGGCAGGCAGGTTTGAAATGTATTCATCATCCGGTTTATGTCAGCCTGATCATCCCTTAGAGGAGAATGAGTAGACATGTTTGAGCGCTTCACAGATCGGGCAAGGAAGGTTATGGCCCTCGCCAACCAGGAAGCCCAGCGATTCAACCACGAGTACATCGGCACGGAGCACGTCCTCTTGGGCTTGGTCAAAGAAGGCTCCGGTGTCGGAGCGAACGTGCTGAAGAATCTCGATGTGGATCTGCGGAAAGTACGTCTCGAAGTTGAGAAACTGGTCAAGAGCGGTCCGGACATGGTAACCATGGGCCGACTGCCACAAACTCCGCGGGCGAAAAAAGTAATTGAGTACGCCATCGAAGAGGCGCGAAACCTCAACCATAACTACGTCGGAACCGAGCACCTGCTCCTCGGCTTGCTCCGCGAACAGGACGGAGTGGCCGCCCAGGTCCTTATGAACCTGAACCTCAAACTCGACGAGGTTCGCGAAGAGGTTCTGAACCTGCTCGGCGCGGGTACCGACATCGACGAAGGCGGACCGGCGGGAGTCATGGGCGGCGAAAGCATGAAAGCCAAGAAGAGCCAGACTCCGGCACTCGATTCCTTCGGTCGCGACCTGACGGAGTTGGCCCGGCAGGGAAAACTCGATCCGGTAATCGGGCGGGTTGCGGAGATCGAGCGTATCGTGCAGATCCTCTGTCGCCGGCAGAAGAACAACCCCGTACTCCTGGGCGAAGCCGGTGTTGGTAAAACCGCAATCGTGGAAGGGTTGGCCACCAAGATAGTGGAAAACGACATTCCCGAACTGCTGGCCGAACGCCGCATCGTGGTCCTCGACCTGGCCATGATGGTCGCCGGGACCAAGTACCGCGGCCAGTTTGAAGAACGAATCAAGTCGGTAATGAACGAGGTGAAACGTGCCCGTAACGTCATCCTCTTCATCGACGAGTTGCATACCCTGGTCGGTGCCGGTGGCGCTGAAGGCGCGATTGACGCGTCGAACGTGCTCAAGCCCGCCCTCTCGCGTGGGGAAATCCAGTGCATCGGCGCCACCACGCTTGACGAATACCGCAAGTACATCGAAAAGGACGCCGCTCTGGAGCGAAGGTTCCAGCAGATTATCGTCGATCCGCCGACCGAAGAGGAAACAGTGGAAATCCTCAAGGGACTTCGCGACCGTTACGAAGCGCACCACCGGGTGCAGTTCACCGACGAGTCGCTGATCAGCGCGGTGGAGCTTTCCGGCCGCTACATCACCGGCCGGGTCCAGCCGGACAAGTCCATCGACGTGATCGACGAGGCCGGTTCACGCGTGCGGCTTAAAACAATGACCAAGCCGGCCGATCTTTCCGCATTGGAAAAAGACGTATCAAAGCTGAATGCGGAAAAAGACGAGGCGGTCCGCAACGCGGATTACGAACGAGCGGCCGAACTGCGGGATAAATCGGAATCACTCAAGATCAAACGCGTGGAACTGAAAAAGCAGTGGCACGACAAGACCAAGGAGATCGACGGTATTGTGGACGAAGAGATCATCTCCGAAGTGATCGCCTCGATGACCGGTATTCCGCTCACGCGTATGAGTAAGGATGAAGCCGAACGGCTGCTGAGCCTGGAAGGCGAACTGCACAAGAAGGTGGTCAGCCAGACCGAGGCGGTAAAAGCCATAGGCCGAGCCGTCCGCCGCTCACGCAGCGGATTGAAAGATCCCAATCGCCCGATGGGCAGCTTTATCTTTGTCGGTCCTTCCGGTGTAGGAAAAACCTACCTGGCGAAATGCCTCGCGGAATTCCTCTTCGGCGATCCGGACTCACTCATGGTCCTGGACATGTCCGAATACATGGAGAAACACACCGTATCCAGACTGGTCGGTGCCCCTCCGGGATACGTTGGCTATGAAGAAGGCGGACAGCTCACCGAGCGCATCCGCAGAAGACCGTATTCGATCGTGCTCTTCGATGAAATCGAAAAAGCCCATCCCGATCTGTTTAACATGTTGCTGCAGATCATGGAGGAAGGCCGGTTAACCGACTCCTTCGGACGGCATGTGGACTTCAAGAACACGATCATCATTATGACCAGTAACGTCGGAGCCAGCAAGATCACCAACGAAAGCCCCTTCGGCTTCCAGTCGCGTGACGAGGATCTGAGCTACGACAAGATGAAACAGACCCTGCAGTCGGAATTGGAAAACCACTTCCGTCCGGAATTCATCAACCGTCTGGACGAGATTCTGGTCTTCCACAAACTGACCCACAAGGACCTGGTCCGCATCGTGGACCTGGAAGTAGCCAAGCTCGCAGCCCGGTTGCGGGAAAAGGGTCTGGAGCTGGAACTCACCCAGGACACCATAGATTTCCTGATCGATCGTGGATCGGACGAAAAATTCGGTGCCCGTCCCCTGCGTCGAGCGATCGAACAATACGTCGAAGACCCGCTGTCGGAAGACATGCTGCGCAACAAGTACGACAACAAAAACCGGGTTATCGTCTCCGTCAAGCCTCCGGCCACTGACGACGACCTTCCCATGCTGGTATTTGAAGGCGTTACGACTGAACCGGAGAAAGGCGAAGCTGTGGGAGCCGGAGCTGGCAACGGTAACGACGTAGCCGACGCCACGTAAGCAAACACACCGGTATCGTCCGGCGTTTCAAACAAACCCCAGAGCAAAGAGCGGCAATGATCGCCCTCTTTGCTCTTTTTAAATAATCCAAAAACTCACAGCTTGCAGGTCATGCCATTAAACCATCGCAAACTTGCAGGTCGGGTCATTGACCCGACCTACAGGAAAAGCATAACCAGGTAGCCATGTTATCTCCTCTCGCCGGTCCTGGTGGCATGCGTATTGCACAGGTTCATTTAATCCAACTTCAACGCGAATCGAAAACAGAGGCACAATCACGATGATCGTTTCCACATCCTGTGACATATCAGCACACAAACAGACCAATGTTCCAACAAGGTTTACATTGACACTTGCGTTTACCGTGGTTACAAACATTGTGCCGGAGGATATAGCGCGGATATAAAACCTTCCGAACCGGCGCCAGGTGGTTTCCTACGATCCCAAGGTTGATCGAAACGGTAGAAAGTAGATCATGATAATCAGCACCATCGGGTCAAAGACAGTCACATCAGCAGAAGCGTTCGGTCGTTTCTGGATGTTCTGTTTCCACACCTTCCGCTGGCTGGCGACTGGCGTGTTCCGGCTGCGCAGCTGGAAACTGGTAATGCCCCAATTCTACGAAGTGGGTAACCGCTCACTGCCGGTGATTATGATAACCGGTACGTTCGTGGGACTGGTGCTGGCGGTTCAGGCGTACGACCAGCTGGATGCGGCCGGCTTCTCCGAACGTATGGGGGTTCTGCTCAACATGACCCTGGTACAGGAACTGGGTCCGGTACTTGCCGCGGTCATGCTCGCGGGCAGAGTGGGTGGCGCCCTTACGGCCGAACTGGGCACGATGAATGTCACCGAACAGATCGACGCTTTGCGGGTAATGGGTTCAGACCCAATCAGGTATCTGGTAGTGCCCCGGTTCCTGGCGTGCCTGCTGCTATGCCCGATATTGACGCTGTTTGCCGATGTCTGCGGTTCGCTGTCGGGAACCTGGATAGCGGTAAGCCTGAAGGGCGTGCCGTACGAGCCGTACAGCTTCTACACTCAGGACGCCATGCAGATGTGGGATATGTTTGTTGGCTTTATAAAGAGCATAGCGTTCGGAGGTATTATCGGTTTAATAGCCTGCTATAAGGGTTTTCACTGTCGAGCGGGAGCTGAAGGTGTCGGCAGAGCGTGTACGGAGGCTTTCGTGGCCAGCTTCATCGCTATTTTGATCGTCGACTTCTTCCTGGCGACCTTTACCATGGGGCTCTATCGAGCGATTTGGGGATTTAAATCCCTGGTATAAAACACAATCCGGACACCAAAGCCAATGACAGATACAGCACCACAATCTTCAGCAGCAAACGGCAAGCCGGTCATTGAGTTTCAGGGAGTAACCAAATACTTCGGAAACCTGGGGGTCCTGCAGAATGTAGATCTCCAGATCCATCCGGGCCAGACTACAGTGGTCATCGGCGAATCGGGAGCAGGCAAGAGCGTTGTCTTAAAGCACATAGTCCGGCTGCTTCGCCCTGACAGCGGAGAGGTGCATTTCCACGGCAGGCGCATAGACAACCTGGCCGAGCGGAAACTGGTCGATATACGAATGCGTTTTGGTTTTCTCTTCCAGTTGGGAGCACTCTTCGATTCGTTGACAGTGGCCGAAAACGTAGCCTTCCCGATCACCGAACACACGAGGCGCAAAGCGGCAGATATAAAAAAAACCGTTGCCCACAAACTGAGTATGGTGGGTCTGGACGGTCTGCAGGAGAAAAAACCCGCTCAACTGTCGGGTGGACAGCGTAAGCGAGTCGCTCTCGCCCGGGCAATCGCCCTCGATCCGGAAATCATTCTTTATGACGAACCCACAACCGGACTGGACCCAATCCGCTCCGATGTTATCAACGAGTTGATCGTAAAGCTTCAGCGGGAACTGGGCGGTACGAGTATCGTGGTAACTCACGACATGGCCAGTGTGCGTAAGGTCGGCGGTCGGGTACTCATGCTTCATCAGGGTAAATTCATCTTCGATGGTACTCCGGAAGAAATGGAAAAAACTGACAACCTCCTCGTACAGCGATTCGTCGAAGGGCGAGCAGGTGAGGATCTACTTGAAAATCTAAACTCGAAAGGGAAGTCATGAGCGAAGCACGCCGAGACATCCTCGTCGGTTTATTCATGGTCGGTGGACTGGGAGCATTAGGTTCTCTCATGATCATGTTCGGTGAAGCACCCAGTTGGCTGGGAGGGGCCGAATACGAACTGAAAATAGGCGTCAAAGATATTGCAGGCATCGACGACGGAACACCGGTCTATCTCAACGGAATCAAGATCGGGCGTGTAACCGAACTGACATTCGTCAATGTGCAGGCCCCGGAAAAGGGTGTCGTGGTCCTGGCCAAGATCAAGAAAGAATTCTCCGTACCTATCGGGTCTCGCGCCGAGCTGGTCGCTCCCGCGTTGGGATTGGGACGAGGGCGAGTAGACATATTCGCCGAAGGCGGGGGTATGAAGCCAATCGAACCAGGCGGAGTCATCCACGGCCACATGGTCAACGCCCTGCAGGATATTATACCGGAAACCATGCTTGGATCGTTGGAGAGTACCACGATCAAGATCGGCGATTTCGCTGAAAAGCTGACCCCGGTAGCTACCGATCTGCACGAAATTCTGAAGATAACTCCGCTGACAATGGTAGATTCATCGGCTGGCGGTCCCCAACCGGTACAAGCCAACATGTACACCGTCGTTCAAAGACTGGACCGCGTCCTCAAGAATATTGACGACGTCTTCGGTGATCCGGAGTTTAAAAGCGGCGTTAAAGAAGCTATAGACAATATAGTAGCCATGAGCATTGACGGCAAAGCCACTTTCCAGGATTTCCGGGATACCGGTGCCAACCTCAAGGCTGACGCGTCGAGAATCGCGGACAAACTCGAGCACTCCATCGAGAATATAACAGAGAAGGTCGATACGATCGCGGAGGCGGCGATGCCCATCCTCGATGCCACCTCCAAAACGGCCACCAATATGGAAGCGATCACCAACGATCTTCGCCAGGGGAAGGGAACGCTTGGCAAATTGCTTACCGATCCTCGATTGTACGATGTTCTCGTCCTGTCGATCGAGCGAGCAACGGACCTGTTCGATTCAGCTCGCAGACTGTTCTACCGGTTTGAGAAAACAGGACGGGTCGGATTGGACGTTAACGGGCTACCGGTGAGCAAAAAGCTGACCCCTCAGTAAAAAATACCGAAGATTTCCGGAGAAATAGATAATAGTCCGGACATTAATCGGCCACTTTTTCTTTCATCCCTATACTATGAATACGGGGGAAAAGTTTTCGTTGGCAAAAAGTGGGTATAAAAACCCATCTTTTCTGGTTTTCCCGCGTTGACACTATTATCAAGGACCATATTTTATGATCCTTCACGCGCAAACAGCGCGACGACCAGTTTGCTCCGGTATGTGCCGGAGCGTGACACCGCAAGCAAAGGAAATACCCGATGACTGCACCGTTCCAAGACCTGACCCCACCGACTTCCGGTACCCCGATCACGATGACGAGTGAGGGGCTTTGTGTACCAGACAACCCGATCATCCCCTTTATTGAGGGTGATGGTACGGGACCGGATATCTGGCGGGCCAGTGTAAGGATCATGGACGCCGCGGTAGAGAAAGCCTACGGCGGCAAGCGAAAAATCGAGTGGTTCGAGGTCTACGCAGGCCAAAAGTCGTTCGACAAGTACAACACCTGGCTACCGGATGACACTCTCGCCGCGTTCCGTGAGTATCTGGTGGGCATAAAAGGCCCGCTGACGACACCGATTGGTGGCGGTATTCGTTCTCTGAACGTCGCTCTCCGTCAGCAGTTGGATCTCTATGTCTGCCTTCGCCCAGTAAAGTATTTCGAAGGTGTTCCCTCGCCGGTCAAGCGCCCGGAACTGGTGGACATGGTCATCTTCCGGGAGAATTCGGAAGACATCTACGCCGGTATCGAATGGCAGGCCGGTACTGACGAGGTCAAGAAGGTTATCGAGTGGCTTCAGTCCACCATGGGCGTAACGAAAATCCGCTTTCCGGAGACTTCGGGAATAGGTATCAAGCCCATCAGCAAAGAGGGAACCAAGCGGCTGATTCGAGCGGCGATCAACTACGCTATCGAGAACAATCGCAAGTCGGTCACCATTGTACACAAAGGTAACATCATGAAGTTTACGGAAGGCGGTTTCCGTGACTGGGGTTACGAGTTGGCCAGGGAAGAGTTCGGCGGCAAGGAGATCGACGGCGGTCCGTGGCAGGTGATCAAGAATCCGAACACGGGCGAAGAGATCACCATAAAGGACGCTATCGCGGATATAGCTTTGCAGCAGGTGCTGACCAGAGCGCCGGAGTTTGACGTAATAGCCACGATGAACCTCAACGGCGACTACCTTTCCGACGCACTGGCCGCCCAGGTTGGTGGAATCGGTATCGCTCCCGGTGGAAACATCAATTATGACACCGGTCACGCGATTTTCGAGGCCACCCATGGTACGGCCCCCAAGTACACCGATCAGGACAAGGTCAATCCCGGCTCGGTAACCTTGAGCGGCGAAATGATGCTGCGTTACATGGGCTGGAAGGAAGCGGCGGACCTGGTGGTAAACGGACTGGAGAAGGCAATAGCCGCCCGCACGGTCACTTACGACTTCCACCGACTCATGGAAGCGGAAGGCAACAGTGCCACTTTACTCAAGTGCTCGGAATTCGCGGACGCGGTCATCAAGCACATGGGTTAGATTTCAGGTTTTTACGTTTTGGTTTTATAATAACGGTTCCGCTCATTACGGGCGGAACCGTTTTTTATAATCACCACAAGCACTCTGGATTGGGGAAACTATAACGATGAGCAGATACCTTGTCCCCAAAAATACATACCGGGTGGAACTCAAGGTGAGTAATTCCCGTTTCATCACCACGATCGGACCGGCCAGCAGCACCAAGGCGGCGCACGATTTCATCAAACGAATCCGCGAAGAGATGCCCGACGCCACGCATCACGTTTACGCGTTCAAGATCGGCTACGGAGCAAGCGTATCGGAAGGGCTGAGCGATGATGGAGAACCATCAGGCACATCCGGACCTCCCGCCCTGGCGGTGGTTCGCGGCTCGGGCGTCGGTGACGTGGTCCTGGTGATAACCCGCTACTTCGGGGGAACCAAGCTGGGTACCGGTGGACTGGTCGCCGCTTACACGCAGGCGGCGCAACAGGCGTTTTCCGCACTGGAGACAGAGGAAAAAGTAACGCGACTGGCGTTTACTATGGAAATCCCCTACTCCCTGTTCGAGAAGGTACGAATCCTGCTTGATGAATACGCCTGCGTCGTCAAGGAACCGGAATATGGCTCTGATGTCAAGATTGAATACCTTATACCAGAGGAAAACGCGGACGCTTTTTCCGGCAAGATCCGGGACCTAACTGCCGGGCGGAGTTGCCCGCGACTCGTGGAGGAAGGTTAGAGTTTTCCACTCCAACCTCCGTAACAACGGATCAGAAGTTTAGTAGAAATTATTATTTACCCGAACAACCTGACAGAAATAGTTTAATAGGCATTAAGCCCAAAATACGGTCAATCAATACTGCTGACACGGTTATACCGGACGCCCGAAAATCACTGGATTGAGCGAAACCTCCATTCGTGACGTTTTCACTTTCACTGTCCGGACCGGATTTCGCCCTGTACAAACTCGAATTATGCTGTATGCTTCCCGAGCTTTGGACAAAATCAGACGGGTAAGAAACACAGGAAGCAGGAATACATGGGAGCAGGAAACATGGAAGCGATCAAAAAAGCCAAATCATTCCTGGAGTCCAGAAACGTGGATATCTCGCGAGGGAAAATGGACGGTTCGGGGTTATGGTATGTCGACGTGTTGGAAGGTACCGGTAAGTCGCCGGCCAAAACCGACGAAGTGGAAGTACATTACAGCGGCTGGTTGAGCGATGGTACAAAATTCGATTCGTCCGTAGACAGAGGACAGTCTATTGTATTTCCCCTGGACGCGGTTATTCCCGGCTGGACGACCGGAGTATGCACCATGAAACCCGGAGGGAAACGGTTTCTGATAATACCGCCCGATCTAGGCTATGGCCCTGACGGCGCACCGCCGGTCATTCCCCCCAACGCAACTCTGGTATTTGAAATCGAGTTGTTGGATATACCCTAATAAATCCTGCTCAGGCAAACGCCCGGTTATTGCCCATCGAGTTCTATATAGCCTACACTTACTCCGTTAGAGTCCGCAGGGATCAGGAAGGCGGCAAGGGAATCCCCAACGGTTATTCCCGCCGCCTGTTGAGCATTGAGCGAATCGGCGGAGTCGGCCACGGCAGTAAAGACTCCGCCACTTGTGCTTACGTAAAGCCTTTCATCATCGCCGACTCCGTCAGCAGAATCACCGGCAACGAAAACGTATTTCCCGTCGTCCGATATCCCCAGTGACCGGCCAAAACCAACCCTGCCCGCGGTTTCATCCACACCGTTGAGGTAGGAACCTTGTGGGTCCAGCAGTTCATTCAGGGATTCTGCATCGCCCGCCAGAGCACGGTAATGGCTTGTATCTATTATTGAATCGTCCGTGTTTTCGGCTACGAAGAAGGCGATATTTCCACTTCCCAAGGCTGTTGGTAAATCTGAACGACCGGGGTTACGCGCGGGCTGTGTAAATGTACCGTTTGTCACGTCGAGAACGGTAAAGTAATCATTGTCATCGAAGAAGGTCAGCAAACCACCGCGAAGGTGTATAGCTGATGATCCTGTTCCCCCGGAAGAAGCGGGCCTGTAATGCTGGGCGGGAGCGGTGTTGGGCTCGGTCGTATCGTAAACATAAAACCTTTCACCGCCCCTGATCGCTATCATCTGGTTTTCCATATCCAGGTCTATAGCATCAGGCGAATCGGTGGGAGCGAACGCAAATGGTGTTATAGCCAACGACTCGACATTATTGATCCTGATCAGCTTGATCTGCCTGCCGGCTCCGTTTTCCGTGGTAGTGGTGGCGTTGCAGGTGGCGATGTAGCTATCATCCACCGCCCAGAGGTTTGCGGCTCCGACTCCACCCATGTCTATTGAGGCGGCAGAAATCGCCACCGATTGATTCGCGAGCGTATCGTAGAAAAACAATCCGCCGCTTGATCTGTCTCGGCACACCAGGTAATCACCGGTAAACGCAAACGCTTGCGAATCGTGGGTCATCCCATAAGGAATCGGTACCTCTGACGCAGTGGTTTCACCAACCTTCAGCCAGGCAAGCGACTGCCCGTTATCGGCGTCAAAAGCCAGCATGCCATTACCGACGGCCGGTCCGCGAGCGGTTGAGGCCGAAACGTTCAACTTGACCACCGTAAGGTTCGCCCGAGCGACAGCGTCACCGGTGGGCGGTTGCGGAATGGGAGTCGGCGTTGGAGTGGTATCGCCGCCTGGATTCTGACAAGCGGGAACAGCAATGAGGATAGAGAATACCACAAGAATTATAAGCGCAAACGTCTGGTATCTGAACATGGACACATCCTCCGGCGAGCGTATTGTAACCAGAAATAGTTGGATAAACACAGGAGCAGCGAATTCAACCCGAACCGCTCAAACCTGTATGTCGCCCTCTCTACCATGGTGCTTCAATCAACTTTGAACGACGGGTTTGATAATTTACTCAGGCGGTAATTGTACAGCCGGAACGCACGCGGGATCGCCTGGATGGAAGGTTATTCTTTGTATTTTGTCGGGGCTGTTGACCACTGCTGTAAACATTTTTGGTTCATCCGACTAAAGCGTACTTTGTTTCGTGAATGGCGAGGATTTTCAGTTTGAAGAATTCCTTATCTCTAAATCCATAGGCCTGGCGTTTCATGGTCTTGATCTTATTGTTTGTTCCTTCGAGAGGACCGGTTGATATTGGATAATCATAATACGCTAATATACCAAACGCATGAAGGCGGAGTGTTTGGGCAAACTTTTTGAGCATCCTGACTCCGCTGGCCTCCGCTTGAAATATCCAATCCATCAGATGGGCCTGGGCAGCCTCGCCGTCTTCCTGTTCCCAGACTTCGCGTAGTTCCTCCCTCATGTAGTAGGCCGTGGCCAGAGGTTGATTGAGGTGTAACGCTTTTTCAAGACGCTTTAGTCCACTGCTATCAGAGTTCAGGTTTTCGGGGTTCATCAGCAGCAACCATCGCGTCCCCTTGAGCACATTCTTGTGCAACTGATCCTTGGCTTCACGGTACAGATCTCTTCGCAACTCCGACAATTTATCGTTGAACAGTTTCATTACGTGAAAGCGGTCGAAAACCAGTGCAGCGTTTGGCAGATTACTCGAGACCGCATCAATGTAGGCCGGAGACATGTCAGTGGCTACCGCTTTGACTTTCGCTCGGGATTTTCGCAATCGGTTCCAGAACGGTTTGAGAGCTTCTTTTCCCTTGCCATCGCCCACATACACCACCGCACCACGCTCTAAATCGAGTACTACGGTCAAGTAGCGGTGACCTTTGCCGATCGAGATTTCGTCGATAGCTATTTGGCGTAAATGCTTGAGCTTTGGACGGACAAACCGCTTAAGCAGATCCTGTTTATGTATCTTCTTAATAACATCCCAACTAACCTGCAGGTGTTCGGCCACATCCTTAATCGTCATATGACGCAAGAGATCCAACGCATATCGTTCAAACGACCGGGTGTAACTCCGGCGGCGATCGGCAAATCCAATCTCTACCTGCCGGATGACCTTGCAGTCTAAACACTCAACGCGAGGGATAGGAAGAACGATTTTCACTGCCTTGCCACCGATTGGTACCGATTTGAAACTCCGCTCAGTGTGGCCACGGGGAGCAACATTCTTTGAACCACAGGCTGAACACCGCAGGGTGTTTCGTGGCTGGCTGAGCGAGAAAAAGACCTGGCCGTGCTTGTATTCTGTTCGTTCGTAAATATAGCCACGAACCCCGAATCCGTGATATAGTAAGCTGGTGGACATGATGGCGTCTCCTGTATCTGAAGTCTTTGATAACCTCAGATGAGAACATCATGTCCGCCTTTTTGCTAGTCCATGTACGCTTTAGTCGGATGAACCACATTTTTGTTGGTTTTGATTTCTCCCGGATTTCTGAGTTTCGCGTCTCTATCGATAATGTTGGACGGTTAAGGCATTATGGATCTGAAATTTGAAATCTCAAATTAGCATTCCGTCGGGTCGATGACCCGACCTACAAATCTTTGGCTACAGGCTATTCTTTGCATTCTACGAATCTGCGTTCTACTGGTTTTATAGGCTTTGAAATTCCTGCAATGTCTAAGCAAATAAAGAGGGTTCGACATTTACCAATTAGAAATGCCGAACCCCGGTAAGGATGGACTGTTTATGGTTACAGAAATTTATTCGGAATCACCTTCGACGACAGCCTGAACGTCGGCGATTTCCTCAAGCGACAGCACCTTGTCGATATCCAGGAGGATCTTGACCGAATCGTCGACTTTTCCCATTCCCATGATACACGACGTATCAACCTGGCTGCCAAGTGACGGTGGTTTTTCCACATTGTCCGCGGAAATATCGACAACTTCGGAAACCGTATCAACGATAATACCAAAGCACTGACCGACATCGAGTACGATGATGCAGGTTTCGTCGTTATACTCCAATTCCTCCAAACCGAATTTCAAACGCAGGTCGATCACCGGTACAACAGAGCCGCGCAGATTGATAATCCCCTTCATGAAACTGGGAACCCGCGGTACAGTTGTAATGTTCATCAGGCCGATTATCTCGCGAACCTTGAGGATCTCCAGTCCGTATTCCTCGCGACCAAGTTTGAACGTCAGGTAACGTCCGCAGCTATCGGCTGTTTTGTCCAGCTTAGCATTAATCTCTTGAACATTCGTTTCAGCTACTGCCATTTGATCACCTCGTTTACTTCCAATGGTTTGGTTGGCACAACAGCCGGAAAAGATACCGGACCATATACCGGCATCTTTCCCGTAGTAACATATATATTAAAACTCCTTTATTTCCGGACTATTATCCAAAAACTGGAATTCATCATTAGACGGTCGTAATTGCGATACCGGATCACGGTTTGCTCCAACTCCGCAGGTACCAGCAAAGGCTGGAACGTCTTTTCCATTATTCTTTCTTTCCTTCGTCCCGATGGACCCACCAACCAGGGCGGACAGTTCGTCGACCATACTCTTAACCGCTTCCGCTTGGGCGGCGAGTTCCTCAGAAGCCGACGCGGACTCCTCCGCACTGGCGGCGTTCTGTTGAGTTATCCTATCCATCTGCGAAACGGCCGTATTTACCTGCTCGACACCCTGTGCCTGCTCCTCGCTGGCAGAAGCGATGCCGGTCACCAGATCCGTCACCTTGGTGACGTCACTGACGATAGTTCCAAGAGACGTACCCACTTCGTCAGCCACGGAAGTACCCGCCTGGGCTTTAGCAACGGAATCCTCAATCAGTGAAGTGGTTTCCTGGGCCGCCTGAGCAGACCTCTGGGCGAGGTTTCTCACTTCTTCAGCCACCACGGCAAACCCCTTACCGTGTTCGCCGGCCCTTGCGGCTTCAACGGCCGCGTTCAGAGCCAGAAGATTGGTCTGAAAAGCGATTTCCTCAATCACCTTGATGATCTTGCTGATCTGGCTGGAGGACTCGTTAATGTCAGCCATCGCCTGATTGAGCTGATCCATGGTGAGGTTTCCGCTTTCGGCGGCCTTTCGCGCCTGCTCACTGAGTTCGTTCGCCTGCTTGGCATGCTCGGCGTTGGTGCGGGTCATGGAGGACATTTCCTCGAGGGCCGCACTGGTTTCTTCAAGAGACGACGCCTGCTCACTGGCGCCCTGGGCCGATTGCTGAGAGGCGCTGGAGACCTGACCGGCCGCATCGTTCACCTGCTCGGCACCTTCACTCAAACCGGTGATAATCCTGATTAGCGTACGGGTTATCCCCCTGCTTATAACGAGAGTCAGAACCACGCCGAGGATGACGGCCACCGCTCCTACAACAGTGACATTCCTCTTGGTTTTTTCAGCAGCCGCCAGCATGGCGGTATCG
Organism: Phycisphaerae bacterium; assembly: GCA_963667855.2. GTDB lineage: Bacteria > Planctomycetota > Phycisphaerae > UBA1845 > UBA1845. Next base: position 860,869 of record CAXXKI010000029.1, read on the forward strand.
GTGCTGATCTGCTCATTGGTAATACGGCCCGCTTCACTGAGCAGATTGCGTACTTCGTTGAGGGCCGGCTGAGTATTCGTCGAATAGATTTTGTCAGCTCTGTCGGCTCCAGCCTGGAGAAAAGCTTCAGCCTTAATGGCTTCATCAAGATGAGTTTTGAACTGATTCATCGTAGGCTGAAGATCGTTTTTGTAGCAATAAAGCGCCTGCTCCATATGCCCGTCAGTGACGGAATCGGCCATCACCTTAGCCAACTCGTAGAGCTTCTCGTAAGGCGCCCGGCAGGCATTCAGGGAGCGACTTAACTCGGGAAATCCAGCACAAAGTTCCGCTGTCTTCTCGCTGGCCAGGAATTTACCGAAACTACACTTGGCCGGATCGGTTTCCATACCGAAAGTAAACGGCTTGCCGGAAGCAAACTGCTCCAGGCGGGCCAGGAATTTCTCATCGTCATCGGTCACGAAAACGCCGGTACCAACCACCCAGTTCCACGGTTTATACAGAGCAACATATGAAATCTTGGGAACTGGTTTATCACTACCGGGCATAGGCCATTTATAGGTTACAAATCCGGCCCCCTCGGCTTTGCACTTGTTTACGAATTCAACGAATAGTTTTTTACCGTCCGGATCCGCCACTTCAGCAATCGAAGTTCCGTCCAACTGGGGTTTAAAGGGATGCATGACCATGTTCGGATGCATGTCATTGATCCAGACATAATCCGTGTTTTCCGGGCCATAGCGCATCGTCTTGATTATTTCCATAGCCCGTTTTTGACGAGCGGTCGTGTCGCCGATAGTTACATCCTTATCACAGGCCTCGACAACGGATACACACTGCTGCACGATTCCCTGCACCCGGTTCTGATAGGCATAGAGATTTCCTTCAAGAGCGAGGTTATGACTGCATTCTCCCGCCCATTTCATCTGATCGGTCCAGAAATCGGTAAGTTGCTGCCCCAGGCCCGAGTGCGGATGCCGGTAGACCTTTTTGATTTCCAGAGCTGAATCGTGCAGACACTGGTGAGGTTTTTCCAACTGGGCGAACACTTCCTTCAATTGCGGTACCAGAACTTCCGCCTGTTTGCGATCCTCGCTGTAATACCATTTACCGAAATTACACTGGTGCGGATCGGTCTGAACCGCCAGCTCAGTCACCGAATCGTCGGTAAGAAACGCGTTGAGTTTATTGGTCCAGTTGAGATGATCAACTTCCGCCTGAGCCATTGATCCGCGCAGCTTGTTTCCCTCTATTACCTCACCGGCACTGGTCACTATCCCCTGAATGCCGGTATAGGACAATGTCGCTACCACGACGAGCAGGATTACGATAACTCCAAACCCCCACCCGACCTTCTTGCCGATCGTCATGTTTTTAAACATCAATTTCACTCCTGGTATTCAGCCGATTTCGGCCCGTTCTCTGTAATCAATCGTTAACACCACAATACTGACTGATCAGTCGAAAGTTTCTGCGGCATCACCCTTATGCCGCAATCCGAATTGCGAAGTTTCACCCGCTCCGCTTAAAATTATCGATTAACTCCGACACCAATATTTTCACAAAAAGCACAAGAGACTTTTTCAGCCGGCCCAGCCGGCGTAAAATAACCACAAACCCAAAGCCTCTTCACAAAACACGCTCGATAGCCCTCATCCATCTATCGAAAGAAAAGGCGTTGATTGTAAGTAGAATCCGGCAGAGATTCGCACAGGCTATCAGGCTCTTTCTGGGGCAACTGGCCCCTATTTTTATAGGAATAATGGAGTAAATCGCCGGGCAAGGTCCGATAGCAGGTAAGTCGTCGATGTCTATTTTGATAGTAAGAGATGTGAATAATTAACCCCTGTACGAGTCAACTTACGTTGGACACAAGCAAGCCGCCAAGGAGGAGATAATCGTCTTAGAAAGAGGACAATAACACTTGCGTTATTTTGTTTATCCCAATAACACCCTTCCGATCCGGGTATCTTACAAGCATTACTTCTGCCCGCGGCTTCGCCGAGAGAGTTGAGAATAGAAAGTAGAGAGTGGAATTTCTTAACGGATGGTGTTTTTAGGGTAATGAGCGACAGTCGGGCCAGCGAAATTCGTTGTTTAAATACAAGGCGGGCGTCTCGCCCGCCCCCCTTTATTTTTTGTCCTTTACTCTCAGGGTCGGCGGAGTGATGGCCACGGTTGCGCCGGAGGCTACACTCTTGGTCAGGAAAACGGAACCACCGATAACGCACCCCTGTCCGAGTACGGTGTCTCCGCCCAGAATAATCGCGTTCGCGTAAATGGTGACGT